>NZ_JACNMO010000002.1 GCF_020622345.1 Roseobacter weihaiensis
CTCAAAAAAAGCATGTTCGACGGTGGGGGCGACCACGAATGAGGTACCCTGCATCAGAAAAGCTTGAGATCATCCGGCTGGTCGAGGAAAGCCATCTATCTGCCCGTCGGACATTGGCAAAACTGGGCATCCCCCGGACGACGTTCTATCGCTGGTATGATCGGTATTTGCAGCGGGGTGAGGCTGGCCTTGAAGATCAATCTCCCAATCCAAAGCACGTCTGGAACCGTGTGCCAACAGAAGTGAAGCATAAGGTCGTCAAGCTGGCGCTGCAGGAGACGGAACTGTCACCGCGCGAGCTGGCGGTGACGTTCACGGATCAAGAACGCTACTTTGTCTCGGAAGCCACCGTCTATCGCACGCTCAAGGCGCATGACCTGATCACCAGTCCCGCCTTCATCGTGCTCAAGGCAGCCAATGAGTTCAAAGACAAAACAACAGCCATCAACCAACTCCCCCTCTCATCGCCGCAAGCGGCGACTGCCGGGCAGCGGGCAAACGGACTTCACCTATATCAAAGTGTTGGGATGGGGCTGGTTCTATCTCAGTACAGTCCTCGATGATTACAGCCGCTACATCGTCTCATGGAAGCTTTGCACAAACATGCGGGCCGAAGACGTGACGGACACGCTGGAACTCGCGTTGCAGGCATCGGGCTGCGATCAGGTTCACGTCGCTCATAAGCCGCGGCTGCTCAGCGACAACGGTTCAAGTTACGTCTCGGGCGACTTGGCCGTATGGTTGAAAGACAAAGGCATGAAGAACGCGCGCGGCGCGCCATATCATCCCCAAACGCAGGGCAAGATCGAGCGTTGGCACCAAACGTTGAAAAACCGCATTTTGCTTGAAAAATACTTTCTGCCCGGCGATCTTGAAGCCCAGATCGCTGCCTTCGTCGACCACTACAATCACCGGCGCTATCACGAGAGCATCAACAACGTCACACCCGCTGACGTCTACTTAGGGCGTGACAAAGCCATTCTGAGACAACGCGAAAGGATCAAACGGAAGACACTCAAGGTCCGCCGCTTGCATCACCGCCAGCACGCTGCATAATCAAACCAACAAGATGAGCCAAACTCTCTCTTAGTTTAGACCGCCATCGGTCCCAAAAACCCTGACGACGGACACGTACAGTTTATTTCTGCTGAAATATTAGCATTGGCACGTTATTGGCAAACGGATACTCCGCACTTGTCGCGTATATCGTGAGCGACAGCTGTAGGACACAAACCCCTGTCAGAACTTACGCAGCACAAACGGTCGATACTGGTGAAAAACTCGACCCTTATCTGACGAGGCCATGGGCCTTCGCGAACGGGTCCCAGTCTTTGTCTTTGTGCCAGTCGTATTCGCTTCAAATTGCAACCTTTTCGGCTGTCTCGTGATCGTGCATGAGCGCGATAGCTCCCAGAGCCATATCCGCCCCGGCTGAGACGCCGGATGAGGTTATGAACTTGCCGTCTTCGACCCATCGAGCTTGTTTCACCCAATCAACTTTGGGGTATTGATCCGCGATTGTGGTGAATGCCGCCTTGTTTGTCGTTGCACGCCGTCCATCCAAAAGGCCCGCGCCTGCAAGTAGCAGACTGCCAGTGCACACGCTCAAGACATACTCCGCCGGTTCTGACGCGGTCTTAATCCAATCCAAGAGAGCCGTGTTATTCACCTCGCGGCGCGTTCCCATGCCTCCGGGAACGACCAAGACATCGAATTGAGCTGCATCTTTGAACGTCACGTCCGGGTTAGCGCGCACCTGCTGATTACTTGAAACGGGTTCGAAGGTCTCTGCAACCAGCTGGAGGTCGAAATCATCTTTGAGCAGCCCGAACATCTCAAGCGGCCCGTACAGACCGAGCAGCTCAAAGCCTGGAAAAATCAACGCTCCAACACGTCGCATAGCGGTCCCTCAAATACCTTCTCATTTATCGCATGCTATCGGTGCTCAGGCGCTTGATCCACCAGCAAATGATTGATTCACTAGCTACATCTGTAGGGAGGATCAGGCGATGATGGGACGGTTGGAAACACAGGAAAACCTGTTTTATCAGTTCCGGATCGCGGATCACGTCCCCCAAGATCACCTGCTGCGCCGGATTGACTGGTTGCTGGACTTTGACGCCATTCGACATGAGCTGGCTGACCTTTACAGACACACGGGCCGCCCGTCCGTCGATCCCGAGCTGATGCTGCGCATGCTGCTGGTCGGGTATCTTTATGGCATCCGATCCGAACGGCGGCTGGTCGAAGAAGTGCACCTCAATCTGGCATATCGGTGGTTCTGCAAGTTGGGGCTGGAGGGCCGTGTGCGAGACCGCTCGACGTTCTCGAAGAACCGGCACGGCCGTTTTGCAGATGGCGACATCATGCGCAGTCTGTTCGAAAGTGTTGTCGAGAAATGTGTGGGTTTCGGCTTTGTCGGCGGGGCTGACGCCGCCATCGATGGCAGCGCTATCAAAGCGGATGCCAATATGGATCGCAAGGATGCGCCGCAGGAGATTGAGAAGCTGTGGTCCGGCAAGGAACAAGTGCAACGCCCCGTAGCAGAGTATCTGGCCAAGCTGGCCGATACAGATGAGACAGCACCGCCCGGACCAAAGAAGAAGCCGCCCAAATACCTGTCAGAGACTGATCCAGAGGCCGCCTGGTCTCTGAAAGACGGGCCCGGGCGCTTCAGCTATGAGACTAACTACCTGATCGACACCGATCACGGGATCATCATGGATGTCGAGGCAACGCCCGCGCGCCTTTCACAAGAAATCATTGCAACCAAAACAATGCTGGAACGCAGTGCGAAACAGCATGACTTTCAGCCCGACCGGATCGCGGCGGACGGATCATACGGCACGGGCTCCTTTCTGGCATGGCTGCTCAAACGCAATGTCACGCCGCACATTCCCGTGCTGGACCGTAAGCATCAAACGAATGGCAAATACGACATCAGCCACTTCCAGTGTGATGCAGAACGGTACAGCTTTACCTGTCTTGAGGGGCACGAGATGCCATTGCGGCGGATCAAGAAAGCCGACCGGATCAAAAGCTACTTCGCCAGCAAGGAAACCTGTGGCGCATGTCCGATCCGAAAGGCTTGCACCGACGCGCCATTCCGAACGGTCACGCGGCACATGGATGAAGATGCGCGCCAGACCGTCCGCGATCTGAAACACACATGGCAAAACGATGAGAGCCGACGACGACGGAAGAAAGTCGAGATGTTGTTCGCCCACTTGAAACGACATCTCGGCCTCAGAGGCCTCAAAGGAGCCAAAGAAGAATTTCTCCTCGCAGCGACCGCACAGAACCTAAAACGTCTTGCCAAAATGGTTCCAAGTTGAGGGGCACAGCCATCCCCACACGACCAGCCAAAAACACTAGCTTTGCCCGCATTCAAAGCGGGTCGGGAAGCCATGGCTAGCCCAAACACAACATCTGGTATGGCGAGTTTTTCACCTAAATCCGTCGTTTGCGCCGGTGACACAAACGTATGAGTTTTGGCAGATACTTCGCCGACCCTGAGATCGGGTTTGTGCGCAAATTGACAAGGCTCCGGGGATCACAGACTCTGCTAGGATGAGTGATCAAGAAATAAGGACGCATTGGATTTCTACGTCCGGTTGCGAAGGCGGGGACGGCGACAAAGGTGCGCGTTTCCCTTACTGGAGCTTTTCAAAAACCGCGATTGCGATCTGCGCACTCAAGTTGGTCGAAGCACAAGTCTTGACTTTAGATGCGTTGCTCGAAGATCAACCATTCACGCTTCGCCAGCTACTCGGTCATACTTCTGGCCTCCCTGACTATGGGTCACTCAGAGAATACCACGCGGCTGTTGCGCGAGCAGATGAACCTTGGTCGCACGAACAGTTGCTTGATGCAACGCTGGCGCAAGGCATGCTGTTCGCGCCGGGTGACGGTTGGTCATATTCCAACATCGGTTATCTGCTCACACGAGGTTTGATCGAACAGAAAACGGGAAAGCCTCTTGGTGATGCCATTTCCGATATGATTTGCAAGCCGTTGGGTTTGGAAAGCGTCACGTTTTGGGACAGTCTTGAACAATCGGCTGCACTGCATTGGGATGCTGCAACTGGCTATGATCCGGGGTGGGTATACCATGGCTGTCTAATTGGATCGGCTTCGGACGCATCACGCTTGCTGCATGTTCTCTTCTCAGATGATTTGCTTAGATCGGACACGCTGGCGGAGATGCTGCACAGACGGTCGCTCGGTGGTGCCATTCCCGGTCGCCCATGGGCAGAATGCGGGTATGCCTTGGGTCTGATGTCCGGTGAGATTAGCGGGGCGGGACGAGCTGTCGGACATTCTGGCGGAGGACCATTCAGCGTAAATGCAGTCTATCACTATCCTGACCTAGCCGATCCGATGACGATTGCCTGTTTCACAGGTGGGACAGATGAAGGGGTGGCGGAGTTTGCCGCCGCAGAACTAGCAAATCGACAGTGATGGGTTCGTCCCACACAACGGACATAAACCCCCTGCCAATACCTATGCGGCACAAAGAGTCGATTTTGTTGAAAAACTCTGGTTATCGTGGAAATAGCTGAAAAACTTGCCCATAGAAAGCCGTTCTGGAAATTCGTCGAGGGGGTCGGCCTAAGACCAGAGTTGGCAATATCTGAGGCTCTCAGAGGCCTAACCGGACACTCAGTTCCAATTTGGCTGCTGCAACGGTTTCTGGCAGAAAAATGCCATTGTTAGACTTACGAGTTTTTCAACAGAATCAGTCCTTTTTGTCCAAGCGGCGGTGAGCGCCAAAATCGCTAAAAAGTTCGTGGACACAAACCATTGGCAAAAAGGGAATACGCGCGCTTCTTTATGCTTCGGCGGCAGGCTATCGCCTCACAAAGTGTCAATATGAGGACAGATCGCGCGTGCGGACGGTGAGATCGATTGGCCTGCTCCAGACGGACCTGGCGGTTTAAATCAAAGCGGCACACCCTGCCTGCAAAGCCCCACAAGCGGCCGTACCTTTGCCCCATCTCCTCTGGCTTTTGCTGCTTGACGGCCATATCCGATCCGCTGGTTCCCAACCATACCTGCGGGCAGCTTCGCCGGTTAGGACAGTCCGCTGCCGCCAGCACGAGCAGCTCCTGGACCCTGTCATGCCCCAAATGCGCCCAGCAGTTTTTCAAAACGACGGTCACGCCGCAGGGATGCGAGCGCCGGGTCGCGCCGGGCCCATCTGATGTTGCGAAAACCGCCGTCGATGGCTTGTTCCAGACGCTCAAAGCCGGCACTGACTTCACCAAGCCAGCCCAGCGTCGCAACGTTGTAGTAGGTGACGCGCCCGCCGTCTTTCTCATATTGCTCCAGCGCCTCGATCGCATCGGAACGGCGACCGGCACGCGCCAGCATCGAGCTTTTGATATTCTGCGCCCGCAGCTCCGCAGGATCCTGCAGGTCGTATCGCGCCAGACGGGCAAGTCCCTGTTGCGCAGCCCGGATACTCCCCGCAATGTCACCATTTGCCGCACGCGCGCCAGCGGCGAGATAGTGCGGGCGGTAATCGTGGGGCTTGAGTGCGGCCGCAACCTTTGCAACCCGTGCTGCCCTCGCCATATCGCCGCCCGCATAAAGGGCGCGGGCCAGGAGCAGGTGACATTCCGGATCTTTCGGATCCAGCAGAATGGCCTGCGAAAAATTGCGGCACGCGCCTGCCATGTCCCCTGCGGCATCGCACAGCGCGCCGCGCGCCATATGTCCGGTGGCAAGGTCGGGCCGCAGCTCAATGGCCCGATCCGCAGCGGCGACGGCATGTTGGAGATCATCGAACCCTTCGGGCGCATAAAGCCGGCAATCTGCCGCGCTGAGTGCATATTCAGCCTGGATCAGGGCGAAGTCAGGCACCATCTTCGCCGCCTCGACACAGAGCTCGAGGGCCCTGTTCGCGGCCCATTCTCCAGATTTCTCGCGGATCATTCGGGCCTCATCACAGGTGAGCCGCGCCTCGATGACGTTCAGTGAGTGATCGTTGTCCAGTCGCGTGGTGCTCTGTGTTTGGGGTGTGCCAGCGATGGCGGAGAGGGCGAGGCGATAGCCTGTCTTCTGCACGGTCTGAATCGGGCCGCTGCCACGTCCGGATTGGCCAAAGGCCCGGCGCAGTTCGGCCACCGCGCGGGTCAGACTTTCATCGCCGACATAGACATCCGGCCAGACGCTTGTCAGCAGGTCATCGCGGGAAACGGGCTGCGGCGCAACCTGTGCGAGGATTTCCAGCAGGGCGGCGGTTTTCGGCCTAAGCGTGACCCGATCTTTGCCACAGGACAACCGACGCAGCGCCACATCGAAGGTCCACGGGCCAATGACCAGGCGGTTGATTGAGGTGTTTCGGGCGGCATCCATGGCAGTACCTTTCGAAAAACATCAGAAAAATAGGAGAAAACGTTCAGGATCAGCGCATCCTGTGACGTCATGCTTTGGCTATTGAGACTTTAATTTACCCGACGATACGCTGCCTTCAAAACATTGATGGCGCCGAGGTCGACAGGAGGCTTGATGGCGCGATTTTTTTATGTTCTTTCCCGTGCCCGCGCGACGATCAACCCCAGCGCATGGCGGGACAAGAACACGCTGCGCACCCAGCGTCCAAGCCCGCCCAGTCCGGTGCGGTCCCTTGAGACCCTGCCTGACAGGTTGGCGTTTGATCGCTCCGATTGGGTGGCGACATGGTCCGATCCGCGCAATTGCGCCACCAGCGCCTGCGGCACGATCCGGGCCACCTCGGCCGAGGGGCATCTGCGCTGGCTGGTGCGCCAGTCAGGGCTGAACCGGGTCTGTCATTCCCGCGAACCACAGGTCGATGCGGCCATTGCCGATGCAGAGCACGGCTGGCAACGGCGACGCGTTCAGCAGGGGCTGAAGCCGCGTGTACGGGCAATTGTCGCGGATGTGCGCAGGCTTGGTATCTCGAGGTTCCGGTCTTATCCGGGCCGGTTGTTTGGGTGGTTTTTCGCCATCGACCGGCAGGTGGGCTTTGTGCTCTGGGAAGCGCATCTGCGCGCTACCGGCGAGACCCGGGAAAGGCAGCAGCAGGCCCAGGGCCGCATCCTGGGCGCAATACAAGGGGGGCGGGTCCTCCTAGACGACAGTATCCGGCACGACAGGTCCTAAACAGCGGTCCCGGGCCGCAAGTTGTGAAGAGTGTAAATGGTATGAGTTTTTCTCCAGACGGTCTGTCTGACCGCGTGATCGCCAAGGCGTCATCGGGGTTTTATCGGGGGTTCAATCGGTCGGTGACTTTGGGGGCGCTGGGGTCTGCAATGGCACTGATCTTTTGGATTGTCCTGCGACCTGAATGTGCGATGGCCGCCCTGGCGAGCGGCAAGTCTCTGATGCTCGACCTGTTCCGCGGGTGGTTCGTCTATGCCACGGGTGGATTTGTGGTCTTTTGCCTCGGTGTTGCAGCCCTGCCGATCGCAGGCCGGCTCCGCCTGGGCAAAGACACCGAAACACCCCAGTTTTCGGTCGGCTCCTGGCTGTCGATGATGTTCTGTGCCGGGATCGGTGCGGGTGTGCTGATCTACTCTGTCAGCGAACCGCTTGCGCATTTTGCGATGAATCCGCAGGTCATCAACGGCACGGTAGAGGCCCATTCCGAGGCCAACGCCTCAGTCGCGCTGGCCTACACCTACCTGCATTGGGGGTTGTCGGCATGGGCGTGTTACACCGTGCTGGGGCTGGCGATTGCGCTTTACAGCTATCGGTACGGGATGCCCCTGACCGTCCGAACCGCGCTGGGGCCCCTGCTGGGCAAATCCTACGGGGGGCTGATCGGCAACTGCGTCGACATATTCTCGATTTTCGCCATCGTTGTCGGCATCGCGACGACCCTTGGCTACGGCGTTGCCCAGTTCGTTTCGGGCGCCCACAGCGTGACGGGTCTTTCTGTGCTGGTCTGCGACGCGGGGCGACCCGCGCTGATCTGGCAACTGGCCGCCCTGGGACTCGTTGGGGTGATCGCGACGGGGTCGGTCATTTTGGGTGGGATCAGATGGCTATCGGTCCTCGCGGCATGGCTCTTTTTCGTGGTCTTAACCTGTTTCGTGCTCGTGGGCGAGTTCCACAGCAGCCTGGGGCGGTTTGGTCAGTCCGTCTGGACCTACATCATCAGCCTGCCGCAAGCCTCGGTTTTCCTGGCAGCATCAGATCAGAACCGGAACAGCACCGAGATGGTCGCCTGGCAGACGGACTGGACGATCTTTTACTGGACATGGTGGATCGCCTTTGCGCCCTTTGTCGCCCTGTTTCTGGCAAGGGTCTCGCGCGGGCGCAGCCTGCGGACATTCATCCTGGGCTGCATGTTCACACCGGTGGGGATTTGCACGGTCTGGTTTGCCTATGTGGGAGGCGCCGCTTTGGATGTGCAACTGGATCTGGATGCCATGACGGATTTGATGGAGGTTCCGATTTCCGCCCAGATCTATGAGACCATCCGGCAGGTGGCGCCCCCGGCGCTTGCGACCGTCTGGAATGCGCTGGTCACGCTGCTGCTTTTGCTTTTGCTTGTCACGACCCTCAGCGCTGCGATGATTGCGATCAACACGATCTCGGCGGCGGGCGATGAAACACGCCGCGTGCCCTCTCATATCTGGCTCTGGGGCGGGGTTATGACGGTGATGATCGGATGTCTCGTTGCGGCAGGCGGGACCGGTTCGATCCGCGATGCAATGATCATCGGGGCCCTGCCGTTTTCATTTATCATTGCTCTGTCCGGCATCAGCACGATACTTTCAATTGTTTTTGAGACCCGCCGTCGCGCCTGTCCGGCGCGTCGGTGAAAAGCGGGGCGGGAGCTGCCCGATCTGGGCGCGCCCGATGCCCCAATGAAATGCCGACGTTAACTACTTTTAGGCTCAAAGAGGAGTTTGGTTATGCTTAGAATTTCACTCAGCCAATGGCAGGCCTTCGTCGCCACCGAAGAACAGGGCAACTTCCGAAAGGCGGCTGAGGACCTGAACAAGACGCAGTCTGCCATCGCCCATTCGGTTCGGAAGATGGAAGATACGCTGGGCCACCAGCTTTTCTCCATCCATGAGCGCGAAGCCCGGATCACGCGGGTCGGAAAGCTGTTGCTGCCCCATGCGCGCACCGTGCTGGAGGACGCGCGGAAAGCGGAAAGCCTGTGCAACCTGACATGCATGGAATGTGAGGAAGGGCAGGGTAAGCTTGCCATCGCGGTCACGACAGCCTTTCCCACCAACGTCTTGCTCGGAATCATGGAGGACGTGTCGCAGCTCTACCCTGATCTGAGCTTCGAGTTTCATGACATAGAGGGAAAGGCCGCCGAGGATCTGCTTTCCAAGGGCCATGTTCGCATTGCGATTGATGTGGGCTCCGCCCGGATGGAGGCGGTCGAAACGCTGGGGCCGGTGCCATTTCTCTATGTCGCCGCCCCTCAGCACAAGCTGGTGGGTCGGTCCCGTATCCGCCCCCAGGATCTGATGTGGCACCGGCAGATCATTGTGCGGGACTTTGCGCATCAGGAGCATGCTCTGTCCAACAGCAGGCAGTGGAACACCACACATTTCTGGCGCGCCAAGGAACTGCTGCTTGAGGGGGATGGGTACGCCTGGCTGCCCCTGCATCTGGTGCAGGAAGACATCGCGGCGCGGAAACTCTGCAAGCTCGACGTGGCAGGGGGCGGCACCTCCTCCGTCGATCTGGTGCTGGGTTACCGGGAGTGCGAGGAAACCTGCGAGGTGGTCCTCACATTCGTGTCGATCCTGCGGGATGCGGTAGCGGAATTTTCCTGCCTCAATGACGCGCCGCCGGTGCAGCGCAAAACGGGGACTTAACCGACGCAAGCTATTGGCAGATTGTCGCCCCATCAATCGCGCGGTCCCCTCATTCAGGTGAGGGAACCGCAAAGATGTTAAACCATTTCACTCGTTAAGTCTCTGGGGAGAGATATTTCGTTCGGCGCCGCCGCAGCAGACCCAGAAGCCCCAATCCGCCGATCATCAGTGCTGCTGCAGGGGGCAGTGGGATTACTGTTGGCCCAACCGGGGGCTCACCAGGCCCCGGCCCCACTGGACCGCCGCCCAACACATCGGCGACATTGACTGGGGTGTCGAGGATGTCAGCCCCAAGCCAGTTGTTGGTCACAAAGGTCACGATGGGATCGCCGCCTGGAATCGGTACGAAGAGCGACGACTCGGCCTCGTAGGTGGCGGCAATCGATTCAATCTGGCTGTAGTCGTCGCTGAAGTTCACGAAGAAATTGAAGAAGGTCTGAACCGTCGTCCCCTCATTGGCCGGTGTGACGGTCTCAAGCGTATTCAGCCAGGCAAACTGGTCGTTGAGGACTGGCTGTGGGTTGAATACACCGCTGCTGCGCGAGGGCCATTGGATCTCGTCCCCGTCGTAGTCGACCATCTGCACGTTGACAGTGCCTTCATTCGTGATGCTCTCCGTATTGGGCGCCCCGGCAGAGACCATGACGTCGCGGCCAATCACCGGCGGTGTTGGCTGGTCACGAACCGGGGGGGGTGGTGCAAAGTTGGGATCGAAAGGGGAGCCGGCAACGGGAATGCTGATCTGGTAATCGGTCCGTTCTCGCGCAGGCTGGGTCTCGGAACCCGGTGTCCAGGACAATTGGCCGCTGAATCTGACCATATCCCCATCCAAAGAGATCGTTGCCGCCCACGCCGTTGTACTGGCGGAAAAAAGCCCAACGGCCAGTCCGATCATTGGTCTGTAAACAAACTTCATAATGACTTCTCCTGCGATCAAGGTTCTAAATGTTTTCCGGGCGGCTCATTTCCGGACCAACCGCACATGGCGTTGGCAAAGAGGTACCGCTCAGTCATTTTCTAGCCCGTCGTCGCCGAAACAAACAAACGAGGAAAGTTCGCGTATGACACGAATTCTTTTCTTGGATCGCCCTGCGTTGCACCCCGATTTGGTGAAGGAGATCCCTGCAGGCCGGATCCTTCAGACTGCGAAAGCTTTCCGGTACAATTTGGAGTTTGTTGCTTCCTCACGGTCATGGGTGCGGTTGAAAGGATCGCCGCAGCCGCTGTCGCGCGTCGGCATGACAGACACTGGCTTCAGAGTTTGAATGTCGAAACCGGTGAGCAGGGGTGCATCCCGGACTTGGCTTGCGGTTGAACCTTCAGCGTTGGACTATAGATCCACAGCCAATGTCTTGCGTGCATGAAAGGCGCGGGGATCAAAACGTTTTGCAGGGGCAGGTATTGAGTTCGGAGCAGCAATCAATTGACCAGGTTTGAACCTACCGGAGGACTTTTCGGGCAAGGCCCGCTTCACCCCAAGCAAATCAGGCTCCTGGCGTTTGGTGGTGCTCTCTTCATATTGATGTCTTTTGTCGTTCCGCCCCTCTCGCAGACCATCGCGTTTCCCTATGGCTACGTCGCAATTCTGGCGATCTATTGGATCTGCTATTGTATTCCTGCGGCCATCCTTTTCGCTGGAAAGAGCCCACCGGTGTCAGCGAGGCTTTCGGGGGCCCGGTGGTTTGTGATTGCGGGTGCCTTGGCGCTGCCGGTCCTTGTTTTCTGGGCTGCGGGAACAGGTCATGCTGTGTCCGGACACGTCGAATTCGTCGTTTTGGCCATCTTGGTGGGGGCGATCAATGGCCCCTTGGAAGAGTTTGCGTGGCGGCGGCCTTATAGATCGAATTCATTTGGAAGCTTCGGTTTTGAAGGTGTGGGCCTGTTGATGTTCACGCTTTGGCACGTTCCCTTGTTGTATTATGCAGGTGTATCATACGATTTCGGTGCAATTGGTTTGCTTGGCGGGGCCTTCGCGATGGGGTTTATCTGGCTAAAGCTCACAAGGGTGAGCGGATCGGTTGGCTGGCCGGCTGTCAGTCATGCCTTGGTGAACGCGGCGGCGTTTATTCCCTTTTTCCAATCCCTCCAGAATTGACGGACGTCCCAAGGTGCGGCCGGTCAATATCGTCCGCGGAATTATGTCAGTCGGTTCGTGCAAGAGATCTATTGAGGAAATCCGGTCGCGAATTTGATCGGGGCGCGTTCGGATGCGAAATCCTTGATGGCGCATTTTAAGGGAAAACTCACCGATACCAGATCAAAACCGTGAACTTGGTGTTGCGATTTTCCGACAGAAGTGGAACCTGTGAAAGAAATTGCAGAAACAAAGGAGAGACAACCGCAGTGCGGTGGTGAAAGCCTGACCTGCAGCGATGACAGAATGCGGGTTGATCCTGCCATCATTGCTGTCATCCTTGCAGTGTCTTGATTTTGCCGCAGGCTTTCGTCAGCTCACTCTGAGCCAGGTCATCATTCCGCCGGCCGAGTGCTCCAGCATATGACAGTGCAGCAGCCAGTCCCCCGGGTTATCCGCAACGAAAGCGATCTCGGCTGTTTCGTTCCGGTCCATCAGCAGCGTATCGCGCAACGGTCCTCGCGATCCATCCGCGCCGATCTGCCGGAAGTGATTTCCGTGCAGGTGCATGGCGTGCGGCCAGGCGGTTTCGTTTCGCAGTGTGATGCGCACCGTCTCGCCGCGTTTGGCTTCGACCAGCGGTGTCTCTGGCATGTCAGCCATCCCGTTGAAGGCCCAGACCTTGCCGACGGCGGCCATCTCGCGCATGCCCGTCATGCGCCCGTCCATCATGTCACCGCGCATGCCTCCCATGGCGCCACCTTCCATGATGAGCGTGGCTTGTCGCGCCCCGTCCAAAGGCCCAAGTGGGGTGACCGGATTGCCGGGCAGAGCGTCGGGGCGTTCAAGTCTGACGGTGCGGGCGGCCCCGGTCACGGGGAAACTGGCAAGCGCGTAGCCGCCGTCACGCTCTTGGCTGATCAGAAAAGCTTCGGCGCCTTCCTTGGCCGTAACATCCACGATGAGATCAGCGCGCTGTGCGGGGGCAAGGGTGAGCTTGACCAGGGGGCGAGGGACCTCCAGCGGCATACCATCAAGGGCTATAACCCACCCCTCCAGACCTTGCGATTGAAGGGAAAAAATGCGTGCATTGGCAGTATTCACAAGCCGCAGGCGCATACGGGCATGGCGCGGGGTCGGGCGCGACCAAGCGGCCGCGCCGTTCACTGTGATCCAGTTGCCGATCCGTCCGGCATGGGCCCAGTCCATCATGCTGCCAAAACCACCGGCAATCTGGGCGTCATCGTTCAGACGCCAGTCATCGATCAGCAGAACCTCGTCAGCGTCGACCTCGGGCCCGTCTTGGGGTTCCTCAACGATCAGTGCCCCGTATAAACCCCGGGCCATCTGCTCCCAGCTACGATTGTGCGGGTGATACCAGTAGGTGCCCGCGTCAGGCACCGTGAAGTCATAGAGAAAACTGTCGTCTGGCGCGACTGCGGGTTGGGTCAGACCCGCTAC
The DNA here is from genome assembly GCF_020622345.1 of Roseobacter weihaiensis. Lineage (GTDB taxonomy): Bacteria > Pseudomonadota > Alphaproteobacteria > Rhodobacterales > Rhodobacteraceae > Roseobacter > Roseobacter weihaiensis. The sequence goes on from NZ_JACNMO010000002.1 coordinate 13,348, forward strand.
CCCGTCCATGGCATTGGCGATCCGTATCCCGTGCCAGTGGACGCTGGAGGGCTGGGCTAACCGATTGACAAACCGCCGCGTGATCCGCGTGCCCTGAACTGCGCGGATCACCGGGCCGGGAACGTCACCGTCATAGCCCCAGATTGGCGTTTCCGGGTAGGACGCGGGTGCCAATTGCACAGATCCCGGTCGGGCGATCAGATCGACCGGATTGCTTGCCTTGGCGGTCATCGGATGCAATGCCGACGCGCCGGCCAGGGCTGTCAACCCTCCGGAAAACTGCCTGCGTGTTACGTGTCTCATGCTCGCCCCTCCCGGGTGATGATGTGAAGATGGACAACCGGCGGGTGGGCCCTGTCGGTTGTTGCAGTTCCGCTTGCCCGGTTCGGGGCACTGACGGTGCTGAGCGCTGCCGTGACGAGGAGAACTGCGAAAAGAAAGGCCGCCTCAATCCGCAAAGCGCGGCCCATACGTGCTGCGGCACCAGGCGCGCGCTGTCGCAGGGCGGGGGTCAGCTGCAGCTTGTTCCGGGCTGCCAATCCCAGCACGGCGGCGAAAAGGACAAGCTTTATCATGAAGAACTGCGTGTAGGAATTTGCATCTGCTTTAAAAATATCTTCCGTCAAAAACATCAGGGTTGCAAGCCCGGCGAGAAAGAGACCTGCGACAACCCAAAGCGTGGTCGCATAAACCATTGCCTTGACGCAGATTGACAGCCAAGTGATGCCGTTCGCCGATACGAGCGCGTCCAGCATTATCGGCTACTCGGTCACTTCGAAGGAAAACGCGCCTTGCATCGGGTGGCCCTCATCTGCCAGTCCGCGCCATTACACCTTGTAGCGCCCGATTGACAGATTCGGGGGGGCGCGGTGAACATTCTGACGGGCTGCATGTTGTCGCTTCGCCTCCCCCACCTTGATCTCTGCCAATGCGCCCAGCGGGATATGTGCAGGTGCCGCCTTGCGCGTGCCTGTGGCCGGTTGACCCTGTACCTGATTGGGAGCGGGCTAGGGGAGCGCCAGTTGCCCCTGTGCGTGCCCACAGTGGCCCCACTAACCGCCCCGGTGATAGATCATCAGCGCCCAGGTTGGACCTGTGCGGCCCTGCCCAGCGTCTCCAAGCACCTGCACCACATCTTGTACCATGTTCCTGAAAACTGATGGGACGTGCTCAGTGTCGTAGCTGTGGGCATCGCTTCGCCGGCCACCACGATCAACGTCGTCTTTGCCGCCGAAGGCTTGGCCGTATACCCGACCGAAACCGCCCTGATTGCCGTGCCGCTCTACACCGTCACCGCGACGGATCGTGCCCGCACTTTATAAGTCTGTCGCAGCACCTACGCTGTCGCCGCCTGACAAAGGTTTCCTCCGTGCTAAGGGTAACTGACCCCAGTTTGCGTTCACCGACGCAGCCGGGGTTTCTTTTACTTAAATATCTCTCCCGTATCCGCGTTTAAATATAGGCGGTTGGCGACCGTCGCGCCGCCGCAGTAAGTGAAGTAGATAGGTTGACTGCGATGACTGGAAGACTTCACCCAACCGCCCATGTCGCGAAAGTCGCGTTCGGTGCAGTGGCGCTGCGAGATAAGCGATTGGGTCGCTTCCACAAACGCGGTTCGGTATCGTGCGAAGTCGTCGGACCCGGCCACCAATTCTTCAATCCCCGACGCACCCGCAGCTGGATCAGGTGGGCGGGTTTTCGATAGGTATTCAACCGAAGCCCATTCGGCGAACTGCCCGTCAGTAATCCCGTTCGCAGGATCGCAAGCGGCGTTGCCTGTATCGACGTATTCGCTTCGACCGCCGACGCACGACGCGTCATAGGGCTGCGTTATCCGTGCCCACCTGTCGCGTTCTTCATGCACGGTCACCTCTTCGCGGAAGAACAATTGCCCGACGACACCGCAGCTTTCTGACGGGCACGTGCGGCGGTTCAACCGTTCGGAAGTGACCCAAAGCCGTTCGTTGCCTTCGGGTGCAGCCCAACGGCGTTCATTCACTTCCGGCAGGGCGGTTTCCGTAGGTCCCGGCGACGGCCCAAGGGCGCCGATAAGGATGAAGCACGCGAAGAAGGATACCAGCGCAGCCCAACGCCTCTTGAACGGCTTGAACGGATAGATCACCCCGGCCAACGACACGACCGAAGCAAGCACCAATATCACAACAATCGCAGAATTCTCGTCCAAGTCTCTGTTCTCGTTAACGATGCAGGGGTTCCACCGTAGCACGCATAGCATGTTTGTGTAGCGTTTTACCGGCGAAGCTGGAAATCAACCGACTGCACCGCCTTCGATATGCGGTCACGTCTTCGTGAGTGTGCAAGGTGCTTTCCGGCGTCCGCTAGCCCTCAACAACCATGGCATTATAGAATTTACAGAAATTCAGCCTTGTGGCTTTATGAGATCAATTCAGATACTTAAAGGGGGAGAGTGGCAGCCCGTAGGGGAATCGAACCCCTCTTTCCAGGTTGAAAACCTGGCGTCCTAACCGATAGACGAACGGGCCACAAAGGTCGTGAGCGGTGATTATGCAATCCGGGCTGGCGGCGCAAGCGGAAATTTCAGGCAGGCGGCAGAAATTTCATGGGCCCTGGGATCAGGCTTCAGTCGCGTCTTCGAGGCGCAGTTGCACGCTTTGACGTCCGCGCCATGTATTGATATCGAGGCGCCCGGCAAGGTGGAACCGCGCCCCGCCATGCGCCTCAAGTGCCGGGCCTAGTGCGGTGTCGAACGCCCCGAAACAGATCGCGTCCAGGGTCGCTTTGCCATCGCTGAAGCTGATTTTGAGATGGTTTTCGCCGACGCGTTTGGCAAAGCGGATTGCCATATCGGCAAAGACATAGCGCGGGGCAGGGGCGGCGGCCCCATAGGGGCCTGCTTGCTCAATCATCTCTGTCAGGTCCACGGTGGCCGCCTGCGGCATCAGCATCCCGTCGACCTTTAATGCAGCGGTCTGCATCTGATGCGCGCCCTGCTTTTCCAAGAGCGCACAAAGACGTTCCATCGCCGCGTCAATCTTGCTTTCTTCGACGGTCAGGCCTGCCGCCATCTTGTGGCCACCACCGGCCAGCAGCAGACCCTCAGCCACCAGCCGCTGGATGGGTTGGCCTAGATCGATGCCGGTGACGGAGCGGCCCGATCCTTTTCCGATGCCTTCCTGGACACCGATCACAATGCTCGGGCGCCCCGCGGTTTCCTTGAGGCGCGCGGCCACGATACCCACCACACCGGGGTGCCAGCCGGGGCCCGCGGCCCAGACCAGAGCCTGATCCATCCCGCGCGCTTCGGCCTGATCCAATGCTGCGGCCCGCACAGCGGCTTCAACTTCGCGGCGTTCCTTGTTGAGCTGTTCGAGCCGTTCGGCGAGGGCGGCGGCTTCATGCGGGTCGTCCGTTGACAGCAGGCGCGCGCCCAAATCGGCTGCACCGATCCGCCCGCCTGCATTGACCCGCGGGCCCAGCACAAACCCCAGGTGATAGGCACTTGGTGCGGTATCAAGCCCCGCCCCATCGGCCAGTGCCGTCAGACCCGGGCGGTTGCGCCGGGCCATCACGGTGAGGCCCTGCCGGACAAAGGCGCGATTGACCCCTGTCAGCGGTGCCACATCGGCAACGGTCGCCAGCGCCACGAGGTCCAGCATCTCCATCAGGTCCGGGCTGGCCTTGCCCTCTTCGCGCAGCAGCCGCCGGGCTTCGACCAGCAGTAAAAAGACGACCGCCGCGGCGCAAAGATGCCCTGCATCACCGTTTTCATCCTGCCTGTTGGGGTTCACGATGGCATGTGCGGGGGGCAGGCTCTCGGCCCCGAGGTGATGGTCCAGTACGATGACATCCGCGCCCTTTGCCGCCGCGATCGGTGCGTGCGAGAGGGTGCCACAGTCCACGCAGAGGATCAGATCATGCTGCTCGGCAAGGCTGGCCATGGCGCTTTCGTTGGGCCCATATCCCTCGTCGATCCGGTCCGGCACATAGAGTGTCGCCCCCAGGCCCATCTGACGCAGCCAGATCAGCAACAGAGCCGCCGAACTGCCGCCATCCACGTCGTAGTCGGCAAAGATGGCGATCCGTTCGCGTCGGGCAACGGCGGCAAGAAACCGTGTTGCGGCCTTGGTCATGTCCTTGAGGCTGCGCGGATCGGGCATCAGATCCCGCAGGGCGGGTGCCAGAAAACGCCGGGCTTCCGCCGCTGGCACACCGCGCCGAGCAAGTACCTGGCAAACGGCGGCGGGCAGGTTGCTCTGTTGCTCCAGCGATTGCGCCGCGCGGGTGGTTTCGACATCGGGCCCGAGCCATTGCCGACCGGTCAGGGAGCTTTCAACGCCAAGAAAACTCATCGCAGCAGGGCAGTTTCGGCTGCATTGGTCCTCGGGTCAGCGGCGCGTCTCACCTGTCTCATCCGTTTTGGGGAGACTCCACCGGCGTGCGGTAATTGATCCGCCGGACCGACCCGGTCTTGGAGCGCATGATAAGCGTCTCTGTCGTCATCCAGCCGGGCTCGCGCCGCACGCTTGGCAGGATGCTGCCGCCGGTGACGCCGGTTGCGGCAAAGATCACGTCTTCGGTGACCATCTCGTCGCGGGTGTAAATGCGGTCAAGGTCGGCGATGCCCGCCTTGCCGGCACGTCCACGCTCGTCATCATTGCGAAAGAGCAGACGCCCGTACATCTGGCCGCCCATACACTTCAGAGCCGCTGCCGCCAGCACCCCCTCAGGCGCGCCGCCGGCCCCCATGTACATGTCGATGCCTGTGGAGGTCTCCGCGCAGTGCATCACACCCGCCACATCGCCATCGGTGATAAGGCGGATCGAGGCACCGGTGCTGCGGACCTCGGCGATCATCTCTTCATGCCGGGGACGTTCGAGGATACAGACCGTGATGTCGGAGGCCGCGCAGCCCTTGGCGCTGGCCAGGGCGTATACGCGATCAGCCGGGGACATCTCCAGCGTGACGACATCAGACGCAAAGCCGGGACCGATGGCGAGCTTGTCCATATAGACATCCGGTGCATGCAGCATCGAGCCGCGCGGCCCCATCGCAATCACCGTCAGCGCGTTGGGCATATCCTTGGCCGTCAGGGTCGTGCCCTCCAGCGGGTCGAGGGCGATGTCCACGCCGGGGCCCTTGCCGGTGCCGACCTCCTCGCCGATGTAGAGCATCGGGGCCTCGTCACGCTCGCCTTCCCCGATCACCACGACGCCTGCGATATCCAGCATGTTGAGCTGTTCGCGCATGGCGTTGACCGCGGCCTGGTCCGCTGCCTTTTCGTCGCCGTGTCCCACCAGCCGGGCAGAAGCAAGAGCGGCAGCCTCGGAGACGCGGGCAAGGCCGAGAGAGAGCATGCGGTCGTGAAATTCGGCAGAGGCGGCCATGGGTCATTTCCTTTTGATGTGTCTTGATTTGATGCTGAGTGGTGTAGCGGCGCGCACCGCCAAGAACAACCGCTGCTAGCGCAATCAGACGTCTTCGATGCGCAGCGCCACCGGTTTGCCTGAAAGAACGCCGGTGCCGGTCATGGCAGACAGGGCGCTCGCAATCGCGTCGGGGGTCGTCTTGTGGGTCACAATCAGCACCGGCGCCGAGGTGTCATCGTGCCCGTATTGGCGCATGCGGTCGATGGAAATGCCCGCCTCGCCCAGCACGGTGGCGATCTTGGCCAGGGCCCCCGGTTTGTCCTCCAGCGACATGCGCAGATAGTATGACGCCGCCACCGTGGCACTGGCCGGTGTTGCCGTGCTCAGTGATGTTGCGGGGCGGCCAAACACCGGCGCTTTGAGACCGCGCGCCAGATCGCAGACATCCGCCATGACCGCGCTGGCGGTGGGGCCTTCGCCGGCCCCCGCACCGCGCAGGACGATCTGGCCCACGGCATCGCCTTCGAGCACGACCATATTGGTGCCGCCCTCAAGCTGGCCCAAGGGCGAGCTGTCAGGCACCAGGCAGGGCTGCATCCGCTGCTCCAGCCCGCGCCCGCTCATTTGCGCCACGCCCAACAGCTTGATCTTGTAGCCCATGTCCGCCGCCGCCCGGATATCGTCGATGCTGACCCGGTCGATGCCTTCCAGTGTGATCCCGTCAAAATCGACCTTGGTGCCAAAGGCCAGAGACGACAGGATCGCCAGCTTGTGGGCCGCGTCAATGCCGCCCACATCGAGCTGCGGATCGGCTTCGAGGTAGCCCAGGGCGTCCGCCTCTGCAAAGACCTCTTCATAGCTCAGGCCCGCCGTTTCCATCCGCGTCAGGATGTAGTTGCACGAGCCGTTCATCACCCCCATCACGCGGGTCACATCGTTTCCCGCCAGCCCCTCCGACAGCGCCTTGATGACCGGGATGCCGCCTGCCACGGCGGCCTCGTAGCGGATCGTGCGGCCTGCCGCCTCGGCGCTCTCTGCCAGCGCCTGCCCATGGATCGCCAAAAGCGCCTTGTTGGCCGTGACAACGTCCTTGCCTGCGGCCAGCGCCGCCTCGACGGCCTCCTTGGCGGGGCCCTCATCGCCACCGATGAGTTCCACAAAGACATCGACATCATCGCGGGTGGCCAGCGTGACCGGATCGCCTTCCCATGCATAGCGTGTCAGCGGTAGTCCGCGATCCTTGCCCTTATCGCGGGCCGAGACGGCGGTAATTTCGATCGCGCGCCCGGTGCGTGTCTGCAGCAGCTCGGCGTGCTGGCGTAAAACACGCAACACGCCAATCCCCACAGTGCCCAAACCCGCGATTCCAAGACGAAGGGGCTGAGACATCGGGCTGATTCCTTTGATTGAAAATCTGTGTTCTGCGACCGGCGTTTATCCTGTGAATTGACCCTGTGCAACGCGGCTGGACCCAAAAGCGCGGTTGCGGCGTCGTTTCAGTTCACAGATGCCTGTCTGAGGCGCGCCGCGCGCGAACGCAGGGCCGCAACACGCGCTTCAACCGCCTCTTCGGTCTCAGATGACGCCCGCTGTGCGTCCGCAGTGGGGGCGGCAATCTGATCAAGCGGGACAAAATCGGGATATCCGGCAGTGTTGTCGATCCGGGGGGTGGGGGCGGGCACATCCGGCAGCGGGACGCAGGCCGAAAGGCAGGTCGCGACAGAAAGGATAAAAAAAACGCGCATTTGACAGCTCCGCTAGACGCGCCGATCCTGCCTGAAGCCTTTCAGCGGTGCAAGCGGGGTTTGTATTGAACAATTGTTCAGTTAGTCTCCGGGGATGGCACGCACTGTGGGCTCTCATTCTGATACAACCGCGCAGCGGGTGCGCGCGGCGGCGCTGACACTCTTTGCGCGGCACGGGTTTGCAGCCGTCTCCATGCGCCAGATCGCGACAGAGGTCGGCGTTCAGGTCGGCGCGCTTTACAACTATACGCCGGACAAGCAGACGCTGCTTTTCGATCTGATGCGGTCGCATCTGGAAGAGCTTCTGGACGCGTTCGAGGACCGGCAAGACCTGCCGCCCCCAGCGCGTCTGGAGGCTTTTGTCCGGTTTCATATCCGCTTTCACCACAAGCGGCCGGAGGCGGTCTTCATCGCCTATATGGAGCTGCGCAACCTCAGCCCGGAGAATTTCGCGGTGATCGAAGACTTGCGCCGGGCCTATGAAAACAGGCTTGAGGCCATCATCGCGGCGGGGGTGGCACAGGGGGCATTCGATGTCGCGGACACAAAGATTGCCACGCTTGCGGCGATTGCCCTTCTGACAGGGGTGAACACCTGGTTTCGTGCCGATGGCCGGCTGACGCTGGACGCTGTCGAGGCGCAGTATTGGCAGATGGTGTCCAAGGCCTTGGCTGGAACTGCGAACCAGCTCTAGGCTGGGTCGCAAACAGGCGCGACAGGTCACCGGTGCCGCATGACGCTCCGACAAAAGCAGGTTGGGAGCATCGCATGAAAGCCGGATTTATCGGGTTGGGCAATGTCGGCGGCAAGCTTTGCGGGTCGCTGTTGCGCAATAACGTCGACGTGCAAGTCTATGACCTCAATGTGGAATTTATCGCTGAAAAGCTCTCTGAGGGCGCCTGTGACGGTGGGACGCCCGCCCAGATGATGCAGGAATGCGATGTGATCATCACCTGTCTGCCCAGCCCGGCGGCTTCGGTGGATGTTCTGGCGCAGATGTTGCCTCACATACGCCCCGGCAAGATCTGGATGGAAATGTCGACCACCGATGAGGCCGAGGTCAGACGTATCGCTAAAGAGGTGATCGCCGCAGGCGGTGCGGCGGCTGATTGCCCTGTGTCGGGCGGCTGTCACCGGGCCGATACGGGCAATATCTCGATCTACGCGGGCTGTGACCGGGAGACTTTTGAGAGCATCCTGCCCTTGCTCACCATCCTCGGCCGCCGCGTTCTGCACACAGGTCCGCTGGGCAGCGCCAGCGTGCTGAAGGTCATGACGAACTACCTGGCCACGGCAAATCTGCTGACGCTCTGCGAAGCGCTGACCGTGATGAAAGCCGCGGGCATGGATCTGGCCACCACCTTCGAGGCCATCAGCATCTCTTCCGGCACATCTTTTGTACATGAAACCGAAAGCCAGTTGATCCTGTCCGGCGCGCGGGATGTGAACTTCACCATGGATCTGGTGCAAAAGGACATCGGCCTGTTCCAGAAGCTCGCCGATCTGCATGACGTCCCGCTGGAGATATCGCCGCTGGTGATCGCCATGATGCGCGATGGCCAGGCCCGTTATGGGGAGCGTGCGCAATCCGACCGGATGATCGAACGGCTTGAGGAGGCCACCGGGCTCGACGTCCGGGCGGAGGGTTTTCCCAAGGAACTGATCGATGAGGAGCCCGAGGCGCACGGGTATGAGGTCACGCCCGCGCGCTGAGATCAGGCCAGAGCCCCCGCCGCTGTCAGCGTGGTTTTGCCGCCAAGATAGGGGGCCAGCGCCTTGGGCAGGACAACCGAGCCGTCCGCCCGCTGTCCGTTCTCCAGCACCGCAATCAGGCAGCGCCCGACCGCCAGGCCCGAGCCGTTGAGCGTGTGCACGAACTGCGGCTTGCCGCCATCGGCGGGCTTGAACCGCGCATTCATCCGGCGCGCCTGAAAATCGCCGGTGGTCGAGACAGAGGAGATTTCGCGATAAGCGTTCTGACCCGGCAGCCACGCCTCGATGTCATAAGTTCTGCGGGCCCCAAAGCCCATGTCCCCGGTGCACAGGATCACCGTACGGTAGGGCAGGTCGAGACGCTCCAGAATGTCTTCGGCGCAACGTAGCATGCGCTTTTGTTCCTCCTCCGAGTGATCGGGATGGGTGATCGAGACCATTTCGACCTTTTCAAACTGATGCTGGCGCAGCATGCCCGCGGTGTCGCGCCCGGCACTGCCGGCCTCTGAACGGAAACACAGGGTGTGGGCGGTCAGGCGTTTGGGCAGCGCACCCGCGTCCAAGACATCGCCTGCCACCGTGTAGGTCAGGGGGATTTCTGAGGTCGAGACCAGCCACCACCCATTGGTGGTTTGGTAGCTGTCCTCGGCAAACTTCGGCAGCTTGTCGGTGCCATACATGGCCTCATCGCGCACCAGCACGGGCGAGTTGACCTCGGTCAGCCCGTTGTGATCCACATGGGTGTCGACCATGAACTGCGCAAGCGCGCGGTGGATGCGGGCAACCGCCCCCTTGAGCATCACAAAGCGCGCGCCTGATGTCTTGGCAGCGGTCTCGAAATCCATCGCCTCCGCAACGCCCGCAATCTCGTAGTGCTCCCTTGGCGTAAAGCTGAACGCGGGCTGATCCCCCCAGCGCTTGACCTCGACGTTGTCGTTTTCGTCCGCGCCCTCGGGCACATCGTCTGCGGGCAGGTTGGCAATGCGCGACAGCATGTCCGTCAGCTTGGCATCCAGCGCTTTGGCTTCGGCCTGCATTTGGGCCACCTGGGCTTTCTTTTCGGTGACCAGCGCGCGCAACCGCTCAAATTCGGCCTCATCGCCCTTGGCTTTGGCTTGACCAACTTCTTTGGATGCCCTGTTCTGCTCGGCTTGCGCCGTTTCTGCCGCACTGATCTTGCCGCGGCGCGCTTCGTCCAGCGCGAGGATCTCTGCGGACATCGGCGCATCGCCCCGGCGGGCGAGGGCGGCATCAAAAGCAGCCGGGGTCTCACGGATGGCGCGGATATCGTGCATGGCATTTCCTTACGTCTGAATCGGGTTTGATCATGCTTATGACCGATCTTTTGACAGATCGTAAGCGTCCGGACACAGGGATTTAATCGGTCACGTCTTTGCGCAGGGGCCCGTTTGGCCCGCGTCGGAGGCGCGCCTCCGCCGCGCAAACCTTCTGGCGCGTCGTGGCGAAGAGATGTTTTCGATCAGCGGTGCGACCACCGCGAGAAAGGCGGGTTTTCCCGGTTCCGTTCGGTCGCAGCATGGCTGTTGCAGGGCGGGGGATTCATTTGCGCCCCCTGTACGGTCTGCCTTGCAAAGCGGCGTTACAGACCATAGGTTCCGGCAAAATTCGCGTCTCGCTGAGAGTGGGCGACACGCCGTTAAACAAAGGACTATTCCAATGGAAGCATTCGCCCAGTTCGTCCCGTTGATCCTGATATTTGCGATCATGTATTTTCTGCTGATCCGTCCGCAGCAAAAGAAGGTGAAGGAACATCAGGCGATGGTGGCCGCGTTGCGCCGGGGCGATCAGGTGGTTACGCAGGGCGGTGTGGTCGGCAAGGTTGTCAAGGTCAAGGACGATGGTGAGCTGGAGCTGGAAATCGCTGACGGTGTGAAAGTACGGGTTATTCAGAATACCATTGCAACCGTTGTTTCCAAAACCGAACCGGCGAAATAAGAACGTCTTGTAACGCGTTGAAAAGGCGTCATTATGCTGCAAATCGCTCTCTGGAAACGGATCACTATTCTACTGACCTGTGTGATCGGTTTGTGGCTGGCAATGCCCAACATCTTTTACACCACGGTGGAGCGTCACAACGATGCGATTCAGGCCATCGAACTGGGCGCCGCGACCCCTGAAAACCTGGCCCAACGGGCGGAGTGGCCCGAATGGATGCCGTCGGGGCTGGTCAACCTTGGTCTTGACCTGCGGGGCGGTGCGCACCTCCTGGCGGAGGTCAAGGTCTCTGATGTGTACGCCAGCCGGATGGAGGCCTACTGGCCGGAAATACGCGATGCCCTGCGGCCAGAGCGCGCCACGATTGGCACGATCCGCCTGCAACCCTCGCCCAGCGACGAGGTGCATGTGCGTATCTCCCAACCCGAAGGGATGCCGCGCGCGCTGGAAATCGTACGCGGTCTGGCCCAGCCGATCCAGACCCTCACAGGCATTGGCACCAATGACATCGAGGTTCGCGCCGAAGGTGACCTGCTGATCGTGACCCTGTCGGAGGCTGAAAAACTGGCTTCGGACGAACGCACCGTGCTGCAGAGCCTGGAGATCATTCGCCGCCGGATCGACGAGGTCGGTACCCGTGAGCCGACCATCCAACGGCAGGGCTCTGATCGCATCCTCATTCAGGTGCCGGGGATCGGGTCTGCTGCCGAGCTGAAAGAGATCATCGGTACAACCGCGCAGCTGACGTTCAACCCGGTGGTCAGCCGCGGGTCGGACGCAAACGCGGCCCCCGGGATCGGCAACGAACTGGTGCCCTCGCTGGATGAGGCTGGCGTGTTCTACACCATCGAATCCGCGCCTGTGGTGACGGGTGAGGAATTGGTCGATGCGCAGCCTGCCTTTGACCAGAACGGCAGACCGGCAGTGAACTTCCGTTTCAACACATCCGGCGCGCGCAAGTTCGGGGATTACACGGCCGAGAATATCGGCTCGCCCTTTGCCATTGTGCTCGATGACGAGGTGGTGAGCGCGCCAACGATCCAAAGCCACATTCCCGGTGGTTCCGGCATCATCACCGGGCAGTTTACGGTTGAGGAGTCAACCAATCTGGCCGTGTTGCTGCGGGCCGGTGCGCTGCCGGCCGGTCTGGAGTTCCTTGAGGAGCGCACCATCGGGCCGGAGCTGGGGCAGGACAGTATCGACGCGGGCAAAATCGCCACGGTGGTCGCCTTTGTCGCAGTTCTTGTCTTTATGCTGCTGAGCTATGGGCTTTTTGGCGTCTTTGCCAATGTCGCGCTGATCGTGAACATCGGGCTGATTTTCGGTCTGCTCAGTGTCATTGGCGGCACGCTGACCTTGCCGGGCATTGCGGGGATCGTTCTGACCGTGGGGATGGCGGTGGATGCCAACGTGCTGATTTTCGAGCGCATCCGCGAAGAGCTCAAAACCTCGAAAGGGCCCGCACGTGCGATCGAGCTGGGCTACGAGAAAGCGCTCTCGGCCATTCTGGATGCCAATATCACCACCTTCATCACGGCGGTGATCCTCTTTGCGATGGGTTCGGGGCCGGTGCGCGGTTTCGCGATCACCCTGGGTCTGGGGATCATGACGTCTGTCTTCACGGCGATCTTTGTGACCAGATTGCTGATTATCATCTGGTTCGAGCGCAAGCGCCCGAAGAAAATCGAGGTCTGATATGCGTCTGAGGCTGGTCAAACAGAACACGAAGTTCGACTTCTTCAAGCGCTGGAAGCTCTGGCTGGGCATCTCGGGGTTGATGATGGTTGTCGCCTTTACCTCCTTCATGCTTCAGGGCCTGAATTTCGGCATCGATTTTCGCGGCGGCACCACGATCCGCACCGAAAGCCCGATGCCGGTTGATATCGGGGTTTACCGTGATGCGATTGCACAGCTTGAGCTGGGTGATGTGTCGATCACCGAAGTGTTCGACCCCACCTTTGGACCTGAGCAGAACGTGGCCATGATCCGCATTCAGGCGCAGGACGGCGAAGAGGCCGTCTCGGTGAATGTGATAACCCAGGTGGAGGCCGTCCTGAAAACCGTCCGGCCCAACATCACCTTCGTGTCGGTGGAGTCGGTGGGGCCCAAGGTTTCGGGCGAGCTGATACAGACCGCGATCATCGCGGTTGTGCTCGCCATCGGTGCGGTGCTGGTCTACATCTGGCTGCGCTTTGAATGGCAGTTTGCGGCTGGCGCGGTGCTGGCGCTGGTCCATGACGTGATCCTGACCATCGGCATCTTTTCGGAGCTGCAGATCCGCTTTGATCTGGCCATCATCGCCGCCCTTCTGACCATCGTGGGGTATTCGTTGAACGACACCGTGGTGGTCTTTGACCGGGTGCGGGAAAACCTGCGGAAATACAAGAAAAGGCCGCTGGACGAAGTGCTCAACATCTCGATCAATGAAACGCTCAGCCGGACCTTCATGACCTCGGTGACGACGCTGCTGGCGCTGATCTCGCTGTTTGTCCTGGGCGGCGACGTGATCCGCGGCTTTGTCTTTGCGATGATCTGGGGGGTGATCGTGGGGACCTACAGCTCGATCTTCGTGGCCTCTGCGGCGCTGCTCTATCTCGGGGTCAAGCGGGACTGGTCCAAGCCGGATGCGAATGCCGGCAACCAATACGCCAACATAGATGCTTGAAGCGCTTGCCACGCCCGGTTTGATCTGGGTTGTGGCAGCCACATTTGTTGCGGGGCTTGTCTACGGCTTTTCGGGCTTTGGCGCGGCTTTGGTCTATATGCCCGTGGCAACCGCTGTTGTGGCCCCGCCACTGGCGATCGGGGCCTTTGCGGTCTCGGCTTTGGCCTCGCTGGTGACCCTCGTGCCGCGGGCCTGGCATCAGGCCGACAGGCCGAACACCCTGCTGATGGTGGCGGCAGCGATCCTGGCCGCCCCCCTTGGCATCTGGATCTTGCGGACCACCGACGTCACCGTCATCCGCTGGACCCTGTCGGCCATCACGATGATGACGCTGCTGCTGCTGATGGCAGGGTGGCGGTATCGCGCAGTGCCGACAAAGCCGGTGCGGGCGGGGATCGGGGCCGCCGCAGGCGTGATGATGGGATCGGTGGGGCTCAACGGCCCGCTGGTCATCCTGTTTCAGCTTGGCGGACCCGACGATATCGGCCGCAGCCGGGCCAATACGCTCATTTTCCTGACTCTGTCCTCCCTGTCTCTGGTGCCCTTGATGATGCTCCAGGGGGTCATCGGCTGGGAGGCATTCTGGCTGGGTCTGCTGTTGCTGGCACCCTATGGGCTCGGAACCTTGATGGGCCGCCGCCTGTTTGACCCCGACAAGGAGAAGGTCTACCGTCGCGTGGCTTATGCGGTGGTGGCAGGGGCCGTGCTGATCGGCCTGCCGCTGTGGAATTAGAGGTCCGAGATGCGCCTGAACGAGATAACCTATACCGATGCAAAACCCATCGAAGGCTACGGCCCCGGCTTTTTCCGGGTCGGAGGCGAGGTGCACCAAGGCCCGCTGATTGTCGGGCCGACCGGGATGCGGGGCTGGTCTGGCTACGACGATGCCGAGGCGCTCTTGACCCTCGCGCAGGACGTTGACGTGCTCTTTATCGGGACCGGCGCGGAAATCGCCCATCTGCCGGAGCCGCTGCGCAATACGCTGGAGAAGGCAGGCCTCGGGGTCGAAATCATGGCCTCTCCCGCCGCCTGCCGCACCTACAACGTGTTGCTGAGCGAGGGCCGTCGCATCGCGCTGGCGCTGATCCCGGTCTGAGTGACGGAACGGGCTTTTGACCCCCGCTGCAATAGGTTAACGATTGGCGCATGAGTTTGGCCGTAACTGATCTTTGCGTGGCGCGTGGCGGCGTGCCGGTCCTGACCGGGATCAGCTTCGATCTTGCGGCGGGGCAGGTGCTGATCCTGCGGGGGCCGAACGGGTCGGGCAAGACGACCCTGCTGCGCACATTGGCCGGGCTGCAGCCCCCGCTGTCGGGACAGATTGAGGGTGCCGAGGATCAGATCGCCTACGCGGCCCATTCCGATGGGCTGAAATCGATGCTGAGCGTCGATGAAAATCTGACCTTCTGGGCACAGGTCTTTGGGCGAAAGGACATCGACGCCGCGATAGAGGCGTTTCGCCTAGGCGAATTGCGCAGGCGGTTGGCCGGAACGCTGTCGGCAGGGCAAAAGCGGCGCCTGGGTCTGGCACGGCTCCTGGTGACAGGCCGCCCGATCTGGATGCTGGATGAGCCGACCGTCTCGCTGGACGTTGACGCGGTTGCGATGTTCGCCCGGGCCGTGCGCGCGCATCTGGCGCAGGGGGGCGCGGCTCTGATTGCGACCCACATCGACCTGGGGCTTGATGACGCGCAGGTCCTCGACGTCGGCCCGTTCCGCGCCTCACCGGAGGATCTGGCGGGTGCCAGCGATGAGGCGTTCCTGTGAAGGCGTTGCTGGCCCGTGATCTGGCGCTGGCCTTGCGGGCCGGGGGCGGCTTTGGCCTTGGCCTTGCGTTTTTCCTCATCGTCACCGTTCTGGTGCCCCTCAGCGTCGGCCCGCAGTCGGAGCTTTTGGCGCGCATCGCACCGGGTCTCTTGTGGCTTGGGGCCTTGCTGGCCTGCCTGTTGTCGCTCGACCGGCTCTTGGCGCTCGATTGGGAGGACGGCACGCTGGATCTGCTGGCGACCTCGCCGCTGCCGCTCGAAGCGGCCCTGAGCGTCAAGGCGCTGGCCCATTGGATCACAACCGGGTTGCCGCTGGTGTTGGCCGCCCCTGTGCTGGGTGTGCTGCTGAACCTGCCCGCGCCGGGATTTTTCTGGCTCGTGATCTCCCTGTTGCTGGGCACGCCGGCGCTCTCCGTTATTGGCAGTTTCGGGGCGGCGCTCACGGTGGGGGTCAAACGCGGCGGGCTGTTGATGTCCCTGCTGGTGCTGCCGCTTTACGTGCCGACGCTGATCTTCGGGGCCGAGGTTGCGCGCCGCGGGGCCGTGGGGATGGAAACGCAGACACCCCTTTTGATGCTGGCGGGCATCACCCTTGGGGTCATCGCGATCATGCCCTTTGCCTCGGCGGCGGCTTTGCGGGTGAACTTGCGGTGAGCGCGACGTTTTGCCATTGAGCGAAACCGGCCAAGCGACTAAATATAGGCCATGTCAGTGACGGAACCCAAAACGCAGCCCAAGCGCCCCAGCGGCTTTTGGAGCTACGCAAATCCGGTGAAATTTCTTGCGCTGAGCGAGAGGATTTTGCCGACGCTCTGGTGGCTGAGCGTTATCTGCCTTGCGGTCGGTCTGATTTGGGGGTTCTTCTTTACGCCCGATGACTTCCGGCAGGGCTCAACCGTCAAGATTATCTACCTGCATGTGCCCTCTGCCCTGATGGCCATCAATGCTTGGTTCATGATGCTGGTGGCCTCGCTGATCTGGATTGTGCGCCGCCACCATGTCAGCGCGCTTGCCGCCAAGGCGGCAGCCCCCGTGGGGGTTGTGATGACCCTGATCGCGCTGGTCACCGGCGCGATTTGGGGCCAGCCGATGTGGGGCACCTGGTGGGCCTGGGACCCGCGGCTGACGTCTTTTCTGATCCTTTTTCTGTTTTACCTGGGCTACATTGCCCTGTGGGAAGCGATCGAAGATCCGGATACCGCCGCCGATCTGACCTCGGTGCTTTGTCTGGTGGGATCGGTCTTTGCCGTTTTGTCACGCTACGCCGTCAACTTCTGGAACCAGGGCCTGCATCAGGGGGCCTCCCTGAGCCTCGACAAGGAAGAGAACGTGGCGGATGTGTTCTACTTTCCGCTGCTGGTGGCGATTGCGGGGTTTGTTCTGCTTTTTCTGGCGCTGGTTCTTTACCGCACCGGCACGGAGATCAGGCTGCGGCGAACAAGGGCGCTTTTGGCGCGGGAGGCCCGCCTGTGATGCCCGATCTTGGAAAATACGCAGACGCGGTTCTGTCCTCTTATGCCGCCTCGCTCGTTTTGTTGAGCCTTCTTGTCGCAATAACGCTGTACCAAGGCCGCAAGGCACGCCGGGCGCTTGAGGCGGTCGAACGCAAAGGGAATGACCGTGGCTAAAATCTCTCCGCTGATGATCGCCCCGCCGCTGATCTTTGCCGGGTTCGTTGCCCTGGCCGGGATCGGCATGTTCCGGGACAACCCGACTGTGCTGCGCTCAACCTTGGTGGGTAATCCTGCACCTGCCATTACCGAAGTGGGCCTGCCGGGCTTTGATCCC
This sequence comes from Roseobacter weihaiensis, assembly GCF_020622345.1. Classification (GTDB taxonomy): domain Bacteria; phylum Pseudomonadota; class Alphaproteobacteria; order Rhodobacterales; family Rhodobacteraceae; genus Roseobacter; species Roseobacter weihaiensis. The sequence goes on from NZ_JACNMO010000002.1 coordinate 30,330, forward strand.
GTGACCCCGGAGGCGCTGGCCACGGGGCAGGTTACTCTGGTGAATTTTTGGGCCTCCTGGTGTCCGCCCTGTCATGCCGAGCACCCCAAGCTGCTGGAAATGAGCGCGGAGGGGATGCCGATCATCGGCGTAAACTTCAAGGACAATGAAGGGCCCGCGTCGAGTTACCTGACCAAGGACGGCAACCCCTTTGCCGCCGTCGCTTTTGATCCGCAAGGGCGCACGGCGATCGATTGGGGGGTCAGCGCGCCACCGGAGACCTTTATCCTGGATGCCGACGGCACGGTTCTTTACCGCTTTGCAGGGCCCTTGATCGGCAGCGATTATGAGAACCGTTTCTTGCCGCAGCTTGAAAAAGCGCTCGGCCATTAGCGTCACAGCGACGCACAAAGAAAAAGCCCGGCAGCGATATGGCTGCCGGGCTTTTTGCGTTCCGTGGTATTCAGCTCAGCTGCGTTTTTTCCGCGCGCGCATCGCGGCAAAGACCCCAAAGCCTGCAAGCAACAGCGGGAAAGACGCCGGCACTGGCACGACCGCAAATGTCAGCCGGTCGATCGCACCGGAATCTGTGCTGTCGTTGGAATTTGTGGCGCTTGCAAAGTCGATGATGATCGTATCCCCCATGCCCAGAATACCGGACAGGAATGTCGCGGTTCCGGTCTGGCTGTTGTTCGCCAGCGAGATCGACCCGAGAGGGCCTGCATCAACGCTGGTGCCAAAGATGTAGAGGCCATCGTCAATTGCCGATACACCTGTCCAGCGCAGCTTGACGTCGGACAGCAGCGTCAGTCTGATCTCGTCGGTCTGCGCGTCATCATTCGGTGTTATCGCAGTGCTGGGGCGCTGTTGGATCAGGACGTTGCCTGCAACCACATCCGTGTCCTGTACGGCCGGGCTGAGATCGGCATCGCCGTTGCACCCTGCACCGTAGCTTGCGCAGGTGGAATCGAACAGGGCCGCGCCAAGACCGCCGCCCGTGGAAATGCTCCAGGAGATGCCGTCATCTGTAAAGATGCGCGGATCGCTGAAAATCTGACTGGCAGAGGAGTCCAGAGATGGATCATTGCCGTCAAAGTCCAGAATGTATGTCGATGCAGAAGCACCGGAGCCAATCATTGCAACAAACGCTGCAGTCAAAAATACAGTTTTCAAAATTTTTCTCCTAACCCTTAAACTCTCATTAACGCTTACCGTGTCCCGCGCTGGGAAAAAATAGAATTTAGACGTGCCACGGCATATTATAAGTTTTTGAAGACATTTTCCTCGGAACTTCAACCAGTGGTTCGGTCTGCCCTAAAGAACATGGCCACCGCGCGGGCGCACGGTGGCCATCTGTGGCGCGAATCACCGTGGCTATGCGGCTTTCGCCAGGTTGCGCAGCACGTAATGCAGCACGCCGCCATGTTCGATGTATTCGATTTCGATTGCCGTATCGATCCGGCATTTCAGCATGATCTCTTTCACGGACCCATCTGCCATTGTGATGGTGCAGGGGACCTCTTGCAGCGGCTGAATTGTATCCAGGCCCGTGATGGAGACGGTCTCGTCACCCGTCAGACCGAGGCTCTTGCGGGTGTCACCGCCTGTGAACTCAAAGGGGATGACCCCCATGCCCACCAGGTTGGAGCGGTGAATACGCTCAAAACTTTCGGCGATGACAGCTTTGACACCGAGCAGGGCCGTGCCCTTGGCAGCCCAGTCACGGGACGATCCGGCACCATATTGCTCACCCCCGAAAATGACCAGTGGCGTGCCTGCCTCCTGATGCGCCATGGCCGCATCATAGATCGAGGTGGTTTCCCCGTCAGGGCCCTTGGTATAGCCGCCTTCGACCCCATCCAGCATCTCGTTCTTGATGCGAATATTGGCGAAGGTGCCGCGCATCATGACTTCGTGATTGCCGCGACGCGAGCCGTAGGAGTTGAACTCCCGCGGGGAGACCTGACGCTCGGTCAGATACTGGCCGGCGGGTGTGGTTTCCTTGAAGGACCCGGCGGGGCTGATGTGATCCGTGGTGATCATATCGCCCAGAATGGCCAGCACCGAGGCATTATGGATGTTGCTGATGGTGCCCGGCTCCTGCCCCATGCCCTGGAAATAGGGCGGGTTCTGCACATAGGTCGAGGCTGTCGGCCAGTCGTAGACTTTGCTGTCGGTGGTCTCAACGCCCTGCCATTTATCGTCCCCCTTGAACACATCCGCGTATTTGGTCAGGAAAGCCTCGCGCGTGACGGTTTGCTCGACCAGTTCGGCCACCTCCTGGCTGGAGGGCCAGATGTCCTTGAGGAAGACGTCATTGCCGTTCTGGTCCTGCCCCAGTGGCTCGGTGGTCAGGTCAATGTCCAGCGTGCCGGCAAGCGCATAGGCCACCACCAGCGGCGGCGAGGCGAGGTAGTTGGCGCGCACATCCGGGCTGATCCGCCCTTCGAAATTGCGGTTGCCCGACAGCACAGAGGTGGCCACCAGATCTCCTTCGGCAATCGCTTCGGAGATTTCCTTTTGCAGCGGACCGGAGTTGCCGATGCAGGTGGTGCAACCATAACCCACGAGGTTAAAGCCAATCTTATCGAGGTCTTCCTGCAGGCCGGCGGCTTCCAGGTAGGCGCTGACGACCTGGCTGCCGGGGGCGAGCGACGTCTTGACCCAGGGTTTGCGGTCGAGGCCAAGGGCCGCGGCCTTGCGCGCCACGAGGCCCGCGCCGATCATCACATAGGGGTTCGACGTATTGGTGCAGGAGGTGATCGAGGCGATCACGACCTTGCCGCTTTCCATCGTGTAGTCCTCGCCCGCGACGGCCACTTCCTTACCCAAGGGGCGTTTGAAGGTCTCTGCCATCTCCTTGTTGAACGCGGCTTTCGCGTTGTCGAGGGCGACGTAATCCTGCGGGCGTTTCGGGCCCGAGATGGCGGGTACGATGGTGCCCATGTCCAGATGCAGCGTGTCTGTATAGATGGGGGCATAATCCGCATCGCGCCAGAAGCCGTTTTCCTTGGCATAGGCCTCGACAAGGGCGACGCGGTCTTCGTCCCGCCCGGTGTTGCGCAGGTAGCGGAGCGTTTCATTGTCGATGGGAAAGAAGCCGCAGGTGGCGCCGTATTCCGGTGCCATATTGGCGATGGTCGCGCGGTCTGCCAGCGGCAGGCGGTCCAGGCCTTCACCATAGAATTCCACGAATTTGCTGACCACGCCTTTGGCGCGCAGCATTTCCACCACTTTCAGCACCAGGTCGGTGCCTGTGGTGCCCTCCATCATAGTTCCCGTCAGCTCAAAGCCGACAACTTCGGGGATCAGCATCGAAATCGGCTGACCCAGCATCGCGGCTTCGGCCTCGATCCCGCCGACGCCCCAGCCCAGAACGGCCGCCCCGTTGACCATGGTCGTATGGCTGTCGGTGCCCACAAGCGTGTCCGGGTAGGCAACCTCAGCGCCGGTCTGATCGGTATCGGTCCAGACGGTCTGCGCGAGATACTCCAGATTGACCTGATGGCAGATGCCGGTGCCGGGGGGGACCACGCGGAAGTTGTTGAAGGCCTTCTGCCCCCATTTCAGGAAGGTATACCGCTCCATGTTGCGTTCATATTCGCGGTCCACGTTCATCTGGAAGGCACGCGGGTTGCCGAATTCATCAATCATGACCGAGTGGTCGATGACCAGATCCACCGGGTTCAACGGGTTGATCTTTTCCGCGTCGCCGCCAAGGCTGATGATCGCATCGCGCATCGCCGCCAGATCGACCACTGCGGGGACGCCGGTGAAATCCTGCAGCAGGACGCGGGCCGGGCGGTAGGCAATCTCGCGCGGGTTCTTGCCGCCTTTGGCCCCCCATTCCGCAAACGCCTTGATGTCGTCGACGGTGACGGTCCTGCCATCCTCAAAGCGCAACATGTTCTCCAGCACGACCTTCAGAGCGGCGGGCAGCTTGGAAAAATCGCCAAGACCCGCCGCGCTGGCCGCGGGGATCGAGTAGTAGTCAACGCTTTGTGCGCCAACTGTCAGAGTTTTGCGGGTCTTTGAGGTGTCGTGACCAACGGTAATGGGCATGAGTGGCTCCCTTCGGGTAAAATGCGGTCCTGAGTGGCTTAGCTGCTGAATGCCGTATTGGCCTCGCAGATTCAACTCTATTTAGGATGTCTGCGGCAATTTGTATACCATTGTGTACCAAGATTATTGCAAAAACTTTTCCGATCTTTCAAGAAACCTTGATTGGTTATTTCAACGCTTAGTCTCTAACCTCGGCAAGGCATCCAAAGACGGTCATGCGGGGAATCAGATGAAACGAATATTGCAAGCGCTTGTGGCAAGCTGGGCGCTGGCGACACCGGTCTACGCGGAGAACGTGCCGGTCGTGGTCGAACTCTTTACCTCTCAGGGCTGTTCTGCCTGCCCGCCGGCGGATGAAATGATGGGTGTGCTGGCAGAGCGGGAAGATGTTATCGCCCTGTCATTGCATGTCGATTACTGGGACTATATCGGCTGGAAAGACGAATTTGCCGACCCCGGCCATGCAAAGCGCCAGCGGGCCTATGCGGCGGTCTCCGGTCGGCGGACCGTTTACACCCCAGAGATGATCGTCAACGGGGTGAGCGATATCGTGGGCGCCAAGCCGATGGCCGTCGCAACCGCGATTGAAGACCACAAAGCAGCGCCTCGGATGGTTGCCATTGTCGTATCGCGTGAAAACGAGCAGGTGCGCATCAAGGCGCAGGCCCTGTCATCCGATATGGGGCCGATGGTGGTGCAGATGCTGCGCTACCAGCCAAAGCGGGTCTCAAAGATCACCCGGGGCGAAAACGCGGGCAGGACCATGCATTACTTCAACGTGGCGCAAGACTGGCAGGTGCTGCAATCCTGGGATGGCGAAGGCCCGCTGGAGATCAAAGCGTCGGCCCCCGGGACGCATCCGATCGTGGTGATCGTGCAGGCCGAAAACCACGGGCCTATCCTGGCGGCGGCACAGCTGCGCTAGGATTTGCGTTCTCCGACCCGCCATCTGCGATGAACCCAGAACCACTGTGTCGGGTCCGCTTCAACGCGACGGGTCAGGCTGTCGGTAACCTTCTGCGTCATGTCTTCCGGGGTTGTGGGGGCGATCGGTCCTTCGAGCACCGTTTCAAATGAAAGCCCGTCGGCTTTGCGGATCCCGTAGAACGGGATCAGCAGTGCATCATATCGCAGGCTCAGTTCAGCGGCGGAGACGGCCGTATGGGCGGGCTGTCCCAGAAATGTCATGACCGGCTGCCGCCAGACATGCTGGTCGAACAGTAAAACCAATTGACCGCCGCGTTTGAGATGTTTGACAAAACCGGTTGTGCCCTTGCGCCCCTGCGGAAAGACGGGACCGCCAAAGGCCTTCATGGTCCGCACGTAATGCGCATTGAAATATGGGTTTTTCATGTTGCGGTAGAGGCCGCCCACCGCATAGCCGCGCCCGGCGAGGGCTGCGCGCACGGCTTCATAATTACCATAGTGGCCTGTCACCAGAATAACCGGTTGTTTTCGGGCAGCGGCCTGTTCAAGCGCTTCAAAACCCGGACCGGTGAGCGGGTTTTGCGCCATACGCGCTGGAAAATCGCGGTTTGAGTAGTTTTCGATGAAGGTGCGCCCCACGTTGTTGAGGCATATCGCAGCAATCCTTTTGCGGTCTGCCAGAGGCATGTCCGGCCAGACGAAGGCCAGATTTGTGAGCGCCCGTTTCCTGTAGCCTGCCAGCGGGCCAACGAAATGCTGCATAATCCGTCCGACCAGCCTGACACGCAGGGCATAGGGCAGGGCCAGGGCGAGCCGGATGATCCCGACGATGCCGATATTGGTGATGTACTGCGTGGCGCGTTTGGTGAAAGTAGGCGGGGTTTTGGCCATGGTCGTCGTGCCCCCCTTTGTGTCGTGTTGGTCTCGTCTGGCATGTGGTCGCGCCAGTTGCACGCGCCAGAGATACCCTTGGCCGCGCGGGACCACAAGTCTTGGCGACAGAGCTTTGAGCGCTGATGCCTACGGCGATCATTGGGATTGCAGGGCGCCTAATCCCGCTCGGGGTTGAAACGCAGCCCCGCAAGATCATCGGCCTTTTCGCCTATGAGCTTATTCCGGGGCACTCTCTTCGACGATCAGCAGCAAATCTCCCGACGCTTCGAGATCTCTGATGGTCTGGACAATCTGAGCGGCCGCCGCTTCCATATCGGCGGCTTTGACCGCCTCCCGGTCCTGCACTTCTTCGCGCAGCTGATCTGCCATCCGCCCGGACATGTTCTCCAGAATGAAGTCGGCGGAGGCCTGAAGACCTGCGGCCTCTGCTCCGGCCAGCGCCGTGACCAGCATTTCCTGATCCAGCGCACGCGCCACCTTCGGGATATCGCGGGCCGCAATACGTTGCGGGATATTGCCAAACGTAAAGATTGCCCGCCGCACCATTTCGGCAAAGCCGGCATCCGTTTCATCCAGACCTTCCAGCACATCGTCGCGGGTCGTGGCCGTGGTGGAATTCAGGATCGCCCCCACCCGTTCAACGGGACCGTTGTCAAATGCGCTGATCGGCTCGGCGTCAAGTTGTGCCGCCAGCGACAAACCAATCCGGTCCACCGCATCCGGCGTGACCCTGCTGGTCAGAGAAACAGCATAGGTAATGCGCCGCGCTTCCGGTCCGGGCAGCTTGCCCAGCAGTTCTGCGGCGCGTTTCACATCGAGTTTGGACAGCAGCACGGCCGCCACTTCGGTGCTTTCGTTCTGCAGAACTGGCAGGAGCTTGTCTGGCCCCAGATCGCGCAGCCGCGCCCAGGGGTCGCCGTATTGCCGCACGCCTGCTTCCTTGCGCAGACGGTCCGCAGTCTGTTTTGAGATCTTGCCTTCCAGCGCGTCCAACGCTCCGGCGATCCCGCCGCGAAAGGACAACCCGATGCTTTCCAGCTCCTGGGCAAATTCATCGACAACACTGGCCAGTGTCGCCCGGTCGACGGTCCGCATCGATCCCATCTGCTGGGTCAGCCGCGCCTGTAGCTCCTCTGGCAAATCTTCGAGCGGGATGTCCGCGCCCTCATTTATCAGCAATCTGACGACAATGGCCGCCTTGGCCTTTCGGCTGAGCGGGGCGGGGGTGGTGCCGGCACCGGGGAGCGCTGGAAAGGAGTCCATTGGTAGCATCTCAGTCATAAATACCCACCTGCAAGTGTTCTTGCTGTGTTCTCGCACGGAAAGGTAAATTTTGCCTGAAATCAGTCGTCGTAAGTGGTTCCGGTTGCGATGGCCCGGCGGAGCGATGTTTCCGCCCATGTCCCGGTGCCGCCATGGCTGCGGATTTCCAAGAGCTGGTCAAGCGCTTCGTCGAGACGACCTTCGGCGACAAAACCCTGACCCATGTAGGAGCGGGCGAGAATATTGGCCGGATCCTGCGCAATGGCTTGTTGGTAGTAGGATGCGGCCTGCGCCACGTTGCCCAGCTTGCGGTGCGTAAAGCCCATGTAGGTCAACCGCCCCTGATCCTGCGCGGGCAGGGCTGCCATCACGCGCTGTGCGTCACGGTAGCGCCCGGCATAGGCCAGTTGGCGTACTGTGCGATAGAGTGTGTCGCGGTCCAGCCCGCTCTGTTCTGGATCAACACATTTGTTTGTTTGTTCATCATAGACCTGCGACCCGGGACAGGTCACCGCAGGTTTGGGGGGCGGTGTGTCTTCCCAATCGCCGCCGACGGCCCAGGCCAGGGTCGGCAGGGTCAGGGCAACGGACAGGAGAATACGCATTGGAAAAGACCTGTGGTTCAACAAGTTGAAGAGGGGAGTATCTGGTCATGAAAAAGGCGCCCGTTCGTCGGGGCGCCCTTCAAAGATTGCTGTGGGCCTGGATCAGCCTGTGGTCGCCACACAGATGCCGGACTGCGCATCATAAACGCTGCCTTCGGCACAGGACATGGAGGCTTCCTGCTGCTTGCCGTAGTTGCACCCGGCGGCAAAAGCGACGGCCGGCAGAAGGGTCAGGGCCACCGCGGCGGCCAAGGTCTTGATCGTCATTGCGGTTCTCCTTTGAGTTTTTATACACCAAAGGGTAGCAGTGAAGGGCCATGGGTCAACTAAAATGATGCCTCAGGTTCCTGTCCCGGCGGCAATGCTCAATCCTTGAACACGCGGGCAAAGATCGTATCGACATGTTTGGTGTGATAGCCCAGATCGAACTTTTCCTCGATTTCCTCGGCACTCAGGGCGGCCAGCACATCCGTGTCGGCCAAAAGCTCGGTTTTGAAGTCCTTGCCTTCTTCCCAGACTTTCATCGCGTTGCGTTGCACCAGCTTGTAGCTGTCTTCCCGGCTGACCCCGGCCTGGGTGAGGGCCAGCAGGACCCGTTGGCTCATTACCAGCCCGCGGAATTTATTCATGTTTGCCAGCATGTTGTCAGGATAGATCACCAGCTTGTCGATCACCATGGTCAGCCGCGCCAGGGCGAAATCCAGCGTGATGGTCGTATCGGGCCCGATGTTGCGTTCCACAGAGGAATGGGAGATGTCGCGTTCGTGCCAGAGCGCCACGTTTTCCATCGCGGGCACCACGGCCATGCGCACCAGACGCGCCAGACCGGTCAGGTTTTCGGTCAAAACCGGGTTGCGTTTGTGCGGCATGGCGGAAGACCCCTTTTGCCCCTTGGAGAAGAACTCCTCCGCCTCCAGCACCTCGGTGCGCTGCATATGGCGGATTTCGGTCGCGATGTTTTCGATGGAGGAGGCCACCACGCCGAGGGCTGCAAAAAAAGCCGCGTGGCGGTCGCGCGGGATCACCTGCGTGGAGATCGGTTCGGGCTCCAGCCCCAGTTTGGTGCAGACGTGTTCTTCAACCGCCGGATCGATGTTGGCAAAGGTCCCTACCGCCCCGGAAATCGCCCCCGTCGCAATCTCGTAGCGCGCCTTTTCAAGCCGGTTGAGGTTGCGGTCCATCTCTGAGTAGAAGCGCGCAAAGGTCAGCCCCATGGTGGTGGGTTCGGCGTGAATGCCGTGGCTGCGCCCGATGCGGACCGTGTCCTTATGCTCCAACGCGCGGCGTTTCAGGGCGGCGAGCAGGGCTTTCACATCTGCAATCAGAATATCCGAGGCCCGCACCAACTGGACGTTGAAACAGGTGTCGAGCACGTCCGAGGAGGTCATGCCCTGATGCACGAAACGCGCCTCGTCGCTGCCCACATGTTCAGCCAGATGGGTGAGAAAGGCGATCACGTCGTGCTTGGTCACGGCCTCGATCTCGTCGATGCGGGCCACGTCGAATTCAACGTCCTTGGCTTTCCAGACGGCCTCGGCATTCTCGCGCGGGATCACGCCCAGATCTGCCATCGCATCGCAGGCATGGGCCTCGATCTCGTACCAAATGCGGAACTTCGTGGCCGGGGACCAGATGGCAACCATCTCGGGGCGGGAATAGCGGGGGATCATGAGATGGGTCCTCTTTTGGTGTTGTTTGTCGGCATGGCTGGCTCTTAAACTGATGCCACCCCCATCACAAGGCAGGAGCGGAAGAAATGAAAATGCCAACGCTTTGCGCCGGTTTCGGGAAAGCGCCAAGGTGAGGCACTCCGTGGTCAAGCAGCGCAGCACCATTCTGGACGGTTTGGTCAAGGTTGAGGATGCCCGTGCCTGAGCCCCGCGTGTTGTCGGATTTCGCGGGCCAATGGCAGGTGGTGCGCAAGATCACCGCCAAGGCCGCGCCGGAGGCCACCTTTGAAGGCACCGCCCTCTGGACCCCGGAAGGCGGCGGGATGGCCTATGCCGAAACCGGCGTGATGCGATTGGCGGGCAAGCCGCCCATGCAGGCCGAGCGGCGGTATTTCTGGGCGGAGGATCTGTCCGTCTATTTCCAGGATGGCCGGTTTTTTCATCAGGTGCCGGGGGCAGGGGGGCAGGCGCAGCACTGGTGCGATCCCGACAGCTACACGGTGGTTTACGACTTTTCCGGCTGGCCGCAGTTTCGGGCCACATGGCAGGTGTCCGGCCCGCGCAAAGACTATGTGTCCGACACGCTTTACACGCGCTGTTAGCGCAAGGGGTCTTGCACAGGCGGGATTGCTGCGGCATTCAGGGGGCAAGATATTCTCAACAGGAGACCCAAACCGATGCAATTGTCCGCTTCTCATTCTGTATTGGCAGAGCATTTCGGCCCCACGGCAGGCACCGCCCGGCGGATTAAACAGGCCGTTCTGGTGGTGCTGGGCATTGCCGTTCTGGCCGCGGCCGCCAACATCAAGGTGCCGGTCCCGGGCTCGCCCGTCCTGATGAACATGGGCACCTTTGCGGTGCTGACGATCGGGGCGGCTTATGGCGCGCGGCTCGGCCTGACGACCATTCTGGGCTATATGATCATCGGCGCGCTTGGGTTTGATATTTTTCAAAGCTCCACGGCAGAGCTGAACGGGATCGAATACATGATGGGCAGCACCGGCGGCTACCTGGTGGGTTATGTGATGGCCACGGTGGTACTCGGCGCGCTGGCGGCCCGCGGCTGGGACCGGTCTGTGCTCTGGATGGCGCTGGCAATGCTGATCGGGAACATCCTGCTTTATGTGCCGGGCCTGTTGTGGCTGGGGCAACTCTACGGTTGGGATCAACCCATCCTTGCCTGGGGCCTGACACCCTTCCTGATCGGCGATGCGCTCAAGCTGCTGCTGGCTGCCGTGCTGCTGCCACTGGTGTGGAAGCTGGTGGGCGACGCCCGCCGCTGATCTCGACGCCGACGAAATCCTGAAGGCCGGTCGGGTTGACCGGCCTTTTTTCATGGCACGGCAGTGCGTTCGCCGTCAGCCTTGAACCAGTTCCGTAATCACGGTGGAATTGCACTCCAACGTGCGGTGCACGGGGCATTTGTCTGCGATCTCCAGCAACCGCGCACGCTGCGTGTCATCAAGCGGTCCGGTGAGCGTAATGCGTCGCCGCCAAGTGTCGATCTTGTCCCCGACACCCGTTTCGGCGTCCTGCGCATGTACCTTGTCATGTGTCACATCGACAGAGACATGGGCGAGGGGCCAGCCCTTGCGCCGTGCATACATCCGGATCGTCATCGAGGTGCAGGCGCCAAGCCCGGCGGACAGAAAGCCATAGGGTGATAACCCCTTGTTTGTGCCGCCATAGGCGAGAGGCTCGTCAGCCACCAGATGATGGCCGTCGCCCGAGGTGATGTCGGTGAGAAACCCCTTGGGATCCGCCTCGCTGATACGCAGCACGCCTTCGGGCGCTCCCGGGGGCGGGGCGGGGCGAGAGATGCCAAGGTACCGCTCGGACCAGGTGGCAATCAGGCCGGCGACATATTCCGCATCCTCCGCACGGGTGATCAGATGATCGGCACCATCCAGGGTGATAAAGCTCTTGGGGTGCTTGGCGGCTGCGAAGATGTGGCCGGCATTGTCGATCCCCACGATCTCGTCACGCGGCGCATGCAGCACCAGCAATGCCGCATTCAGATTGGCAACAGAGGGGGCAAGCTCTGCCGCTGCCACGTCCTTCAGAAATTCTCTGCCGATCCGGAAAGGCCGCCCGCCCAGGGTCACCTCAGCGACACCCGCCGCCTCGATCTCCGGCACGGCGGCGGCAAAGTTATGCGTGACATGGCCCGGATCGAAGGGCGCACCGATGGTCACAACCGCCTTGATTGACTTGAGGTCCGCGGCCGCTTTCAACACAGCCGCCCCGCCCAGAGAATGCCCGATGATAAGGCTGGGCGTCATGTTCTCGCCCGCCATATAGTCATTCGCCGCGATCAGGTCGCTTACATTCGACGAAAAAGAGGTGTTGGCAAACTCGCCTTCCGAATGGCCGAGACCGGTAAAATCGAACCGCAAAACCGCGATCCCCAACGCGGAAAGCCGCGCTGAAATCCGCCGGGCTGCCGGGATATCCTTGCCGCAGGTAAAGCAATGCGCAAAAAGCGCCGTCGCAACATGCGCGCCTTGCGGTAAATCCAGTCGTGCAGAGAGCTTTGAGCCATCATGCCCGGGGAATTGAATTCGTCTTGTGGACATCAGAGCACTCCTTTTCCAATGCCCAGAGTGGGGCGCATTCCCATGTGAAACAAGACTTGTGTCAGTTCAATCACGGGGTCGTGCGCAAATCGGATGGCAGGCTGGTGTCTGGTTAGGCAGCGGTGGTGCAGGGGGTCTGATCGGCGCGGCGGTCAAGACGCAAAGGTCAAAGGAGTTCGCGGGGGTGTCAAGGCATTCAGCTTGAATGATGGATGAGCGTGTTTGGTCTCAAATGGGGCAGGGTTTCCCCTCAACCCGCAGCAGGCAAGTATTTGGCACCGGGCGCGGTGGCGTCTTGCTGCTGACCGCTGTCGGGGTGTTCTTTACCCCTGCAATCCTAAAGAAAGCGGCCCAAAGACCGCGTTTTCTGTGTGACTGGTTTTAGCGTTTAGCTGCGCGCTTTTTTGCGGCGCATCAGGCCGAAGGCCCCCAAGCCACCGAGCAACAGGAAGGCCGAGGCTGGCAGTGGGACGACGGAAACACCGTCCCCTTCAACCAGCAGCCGCGATGGGTTGCCGTTTGCCGCAGCGTAGACCAGCTTGAACTCGCGGTCGCTGAAGTTGATTTTGCCGGTTCTCGGCGTGGTCCGAATGCCAGTCGGGTTGGCAAAGGAGACCAATTCCACACCATCACCGTAGATCGAAAAGCCATCGTCGTGGGTTACGCGGGTATCAAACGCATTGCTGTAGACTTCCGTGAATTCAAACAGCGTTGTCGTCTTGAACGTCGGTTTGCTGAGCGTCAGCCCACCCACAACGCTGTCCAGCCCAAAGACCGACCCCAATGTGTTGCTGGCAAAGAAGTCCGAGATGGATTCCGCGTCAACATCGCGGGGGTCGTTGTCGATGAAGAAATCGAGCGCGCCCACATAGCGGAACGTGTCGCGGTCCACGCCGTCGGTTGCGGCATCAAAGCGCGTTTCGAAGTTGTCCTTCGTGGCAACCGCCACCGAGCTGCTCTGATTTGAGCCGAAAGAGTAGTTGACCACCCGAACATCAAATGTGCCCGAAAGAGTGGCGGCATAAACGCCGGCAGTTGTCGTCACGACAGCAAATGCAGATACAATGGAAGTGTTTGTCAATTTCATGTCGTCTTCCTTACCGATTACCAAATCTTTTGATTGTTAAGGACAAAGCGCCAAGGCGAAAATTTCCCGTAATATACTTTTTCCTTCCACATATAGCGGGCGAGTTAAAGAAAATCTTACGCAATAACGCTTTTTTACCAGCGTGGCGTGAACAGTTTCAACCAGGACTGGGCGATCGTTTCGCCCAAGGGCGTAAAAGTTGCGGGGACAAACCCGCCATCTGGGGCAGGACCCGCGCGATTCGCGGTGGGAAATATCACGTCTCACCCAGCGTGTTCCCCCTGGAGGGGTCGATCTTGTGTGTCGTGCTGACATGTGTGGACATGGCGTTGGGTCTCGCAGGTCGACTGCCCTGAGAGTTCCAGCAATCGCACGGGGTTGATTGTTCGATACCGACACCTTTGGACGTCGTTTTTGTCGGACCGCCTCAGAGGTTCAAGCCAGACCTGTCTTGGCCCGTGTCAGCGCTGGAAGGTGTCGCGCATCCCGCTCTCAATCGAGCCGACAATACTGGTTGTCCCGTTTGCCGGGGCGGCTGTCGTGGCCCCCTGCGCTCCGCCTAAGGTCTCCATCAGGGCGCTGATGGACCTCTTCTGGCTGCTCACCATCTGCGACATCTCCGCTGTTGGACCCAGCACAAAGAACAGGCCCAGCACGGCGACGGCTGCCACCAGCTTGAACGGCCCGGCTGCGAGCTTGGAGCGCTTGGGCAGGCCGCCATTCGGCTCCATCGTGTCCTGGATGCGTTCGCGCAACTCTTGTTCGGTCTCCAGCCGGGTCCCTCCCGCCTCGGGCCGCACCGCGGGGCCGGCTCCGACCCCTCCCGGATCGCCTGAGACCGCCCGGGCCTTGAGCCGGGCAATGCGTTCGTGAAAGGCCACCTGAGCATCAACCTGTTCAGGCCGTGCAGGCTCCGGTGCGGTGGTATCAAAGCTCACGATCACCCGCACCGGCCCGTCTTCCCGCGACCCTGCTTCGTGGCGCACCCATTGATGCCGCCCGTCATCGGATTGCAATTGATCGCCATGATTGAGCGGCAAGGAGCCGTCCCGTTTTTTCTCGATCAGCGTGCAGAGCAGGTTGATCCGCGTCGCAATCGGCATATCCTGGGGGACCGCTTCGAGCTCCAGTTCGGTCCCGATCAGGCGCGGGGCATGGATCGCGGCCATGCCGTGGCGCGGATTTCCCTCGGCATCCCGGCCATTGCCGACCGGAAACGGGTGAAAGAGGATGGGAATGGGCAGGCGCTTCGTGGCAACCAGGGCCAGTTCCTGCGGGCACAGGAGCGATTGTGACGGGCAGAAATCCACCATGGAAGGCCGGTGTATCGCCGCCACCCCCTGCAGCAGCATATGCAACACCGTCAGCTTGGTCACGGGGTCAGCCGGATGCACCACACCCGCCTCTGACATCATCTGGCGCGCCGCCGCCGGCAGCGGCGTCTCGCCATCCCCCACAGTGATCACGATCGCGGCCTGGTGGCGCGCAATCGCCGCCTTGAAATCAAACTTCTTGTGCCTGAGCATCGGAGAGCGCAGGGGCAGTGCAAAATTCGCAGCGTCAAGCGGGGTCTTCTGAAGGCTGACCGTCGCATGCACGCCATTGCCGGCGATGCAAAGCGTGTTCTCATCGCTCGCCCCGGGCAGCATGGTGAAGGTCGCTGGAACGTCCTGACCCCGGGCCCAGCCGGTGAGCTCTGCCATCAGCTTGGGAAAATCGACCTGTGGGGCTGCGTCAAACAAAAGCGCAGCCTGAACGTCAAAGAAGTCTTCTGTCATGTCGCCGCCCTCACGGTGTCCTGTCGCGCGCAGCCTGGGCGGCGAGCGTGACCAAAAAATGTCTTTCCCGTGAAAGTGGAAAGGCAGAGCTTGCGGTGCGGGGCTCGGACGATCCGGCATAAAAAAAGCGCCCCGAGAGGCGCCTTTTCGTTGATATCGCCGCAGATCAGCAGCTGTAGTACATGCCGAACTCCACCGGGTGCGGTGTATGTTCGTAGGTTTCGATCTCTTCCATCTTGAGTTCGATATAGCCTTCGATCTGATCCTTGGTGAAAACATCCCCGGCCAGCAGGAAGTCCATGTCTGCCTGCAGCTCTTCGACCGCTTCACGCAGGGACCCGCAAACTGTCGGAATACCGGCTAGCTCTTCGGCCGGCAGATCGTAGAGGTTCTTGTCCATCGCCTCGCCGGGATCGATCTTGTTGGTGATTCCGTCAAGACCGGCCATCAGCAGGGATGCAAAGCACAGGTAAGGGTTCGCGGCCGGATCGGGGAAGCGGGCCTCCACACGCTTGGCCTTGGGGCTTTCCGTCCACGGGATCCGGACGCAGCCAGACCGGTTGCGGGCAGAATAGGCACGCAGAACGGGGGCTTCAAATCCGGGGATCAGACGCTTGTAGCTGTTTGTCGACGGGTTGGTGAAGGCATTCAGCGCCTTTGCGTGCTTGAGGATGCCGCCAATGAACCAGAGCGCTTCGTCCGACAGATCCGCATATTTGTCCCCCGCAAAGAGTGGCTTGCCGTCCTTCCAGATCGACATGTTGCAGTGCATGCCGGTGCCGTTGTCGCCATAGATCGGCTTGGGCATGAAGGTGGCGGATTTGCCGTAGGCATGCGCCACGTTGTGGATCACGTATTTGTATTTCTGCAGCTCGTCGGCCTGTTTGGTCAAGCTGTCAAAGATCAGACCCAGCTCGTGCTGGCAGGAGGCCACTTCGTGGTGGTGCTTGTCCACTTTCATGCCCAGACGCTTCATGGTCGACAGCATTTCAGACCGCAGGTCCTGGGATTCATCGGTGGGGTTCACAGGGAAGTAGCCGCCCTTGACGCCCGGACGGTGCCCCATGTTGCCCATCTCATAGTCGGTGTCTGTGTTCCAGGATGCGTCCACTGCATCAACTTCGTAAGATACCTTGTTGATTGTGTTTGAAAACTTGACGTTGTCGAAGAGAAAGAACTCCGCTTCGGGGCCAAAGTAAGCCACGTCGCCAATCCCGGAAGACTTCAGGTAGGCTTCGGCCTTCTGGGCGGTCCCGCGGGGGTCGCGCTCATAGGCTTCGCCGGTGTCCGGCTCGACGATGGAGCAATGCAGACACACGGTTTTTTCGGCGTAAAACGGGTCAATGTAGGCGCTGTCCACGTCGGGCATCAGCTTCATGTCGGAGGCTTCGATCGATTTCCAGCCAGCAACGGATGAGCCGTCAAACATGAACCCTTCTTCGAGGAAATCCTCATCGACCAGTTCCGACATCACGGTCACGTGTTGCAGCTTGCCGCGGGGGTCGGTGAAGCGGATGTCGACGTATTCGACGCCTTCATCGGCAATCATCTTGAGTAGTTCTTTGCTCATTCTCGGATATCCCTCTTGGTTGGAATGATAGTGCAGGGGCAGTCAGCAGATCAGAGCGCGTCTGATCCCGTTTCGCCGGTACGGATGCGGATCGTCTGCTCGACGGGGGTCACAAAGATTTTCCCATCGCCGATCTTTTCGGTTTTGGCGGCGGCCACGATCGCATCAATCGCTGCCTCGACCATGTCATCGTCAAGGACGATTTCGATCTTCACCTTTGGCAGAAAGTCCACAACATATTCGGCACCGCGGTACAGCTCGGTGTGGCCCTTTTGCCGCCCAAAGCCCTTGACTTCGATCACAGAAAGCCCCTGGACGCCGATCTCTTGCAAGGCTTCTTTGACTTCGTCCAGTTTGAACGGTTTAATGACTGCCTCGATCTTTTTCATTGGGCCCTCCCTTGGCGGTTTCCACGTGGTGTCAGATCATCTTGGGATAAGACGGTCCATGCATAGACGGGGACTGCTCGTCAAAGCACGTGAAAATGGCCAAGTGTCGCAATTTTTTCGGGCATTGCGATTAAAAAATAGGCAGAATTGAATCTGGAGAGTTCATCATGGGTGAATGGATCACCGCAGATCAGATGCGCGCTGTCGAAACCGAGGCCATTGAGTCGGGTCGTGTGACGGGGGAGGCCCTGATGGAGCGTGCCGGACGTGATGTCGTCGAGGCGATCTACGAGGCCTGGCCGGACCTGGGCGTTTCCTCCCCTCATGCCCTCGTGCTCTGTGGCCCCGGCAACAATGGCGGTGATGGGTTTGTCGTGGCTCGTCTGTTGGCGCAGCGCGGCGTGCAGGTCGAGGTGTTCTTTTATGGTGCCGCAGACAACTTGTCGCCAGATGCCAGGCTCAATCATGACCGTTGGCTGGCGCTCTCGGTCGGCCCGACAACAAAGCTCACTTTTCCCGATGTCACGGCAGAGGAGGCCGCCGCATTTGTGAAAGGCGCCTATAGCAGATCCGGGACGACCCTTGTGATTGATGCCCTCTTTGGGATCGGTTTGACCCGTCCCATCACCGGATTGCAGCCGATCCTGCGCGCCCAGGAGACCGCGCGCGATACGGTACCTGTCCGCCATGTCAGCGTTGACGTGCCATCCGGTCTTGCCGAAGCCGGGCCGTTGGGCGACGACCCTCTGGCCGTGTTCCGCGCCGACCTCACGGTCACCTTTCACAAAAGAAAACAGGCGCATCTCAACGGGGCAGAGTATTGTGGCCAAATTGTCGTCAAGGATATTGGCCTCTGAGCCTTCTGACACCATTGCCCGTTTGGACGGAGATACACGGCTTGTGACCCACCATCAGATCACCCGCGACCAGCTTCCGCTGAACCAGCTGGCCAAGGCGCAGGGCCATAAATTTGCCCATGGGCACGCGCTCGTGTTGTCGGGCGGGGCGGGGCGCAGTGGCGCGGCCCGGCTGGCGGCCAGAGCGGCGCTGCGGGTTGGGGCGGGTCTGGTGACCCTTGCCGTCCCCCCCGAAGCCCTTGCCGAAGTGGCGTCTCAGATCACCGCGATCATGCTCCAGCCCGTGGCGGACGCGCGGGCGCTGGCCAAGGTTCTCGAGGACGACCGCTTCAAGGCGATCTGTCTCGGGCCCGCCTTGGGAACTGGAAAAGGTCACGCGGCGTTGGTTGCCTCCTGCCTCGCCGCGCGCCGGGCAACGGTGCTGGATGCGGATGCGTTGACCCTTCTGGCCAAGGATAAACCGCTGTTTTCGGCCCTGCACGAGAGTTGCGTGTTGACGCCGCATGCGGGTGAATTCGCCCGCCTGTTTCCTGATCTTGCCGAGAAGCTGGCCAATGCCCCGGGGTTCGGTAAGCCCGAGGCGACGCAGGAGGCCGCCGCGCGGGCGGGATGCATTGTTGTGCTAAAAGGGGCGAAGACAACCGTGGCGCATCCCGACGGGCTGTGTGGTCAGCATTCGGCAACCGGGGAGCGTGCGGCACCTTGGCTTGCGACAGCCGGGGCAGGGGATGTGCTGGCGGGTCTCATCACCGGGCTGATGGCGCGCGGGTTTGGACCGGCGCTTGCCGCTGAGCTTGGGGTTTGGCTGCATGTGGAGGCGGCGCTCTCATTCGGGCCGGGTCTGATTGCCGAAGACCTGCCGGAGGAGCTGCCCCGCGTGCTTAACGCGCTGTTGGCGTGATTGCCGCGAGCTTTGCCGCGCCTGCCATGACATCTGCCGTGCCCAACTCCATCCCGTCCGCGTAGACCACTTGAGAACTGCCACAGAACACGCGGTAGAGGGTGACGGTCTGCAACCCGATGTCCCGGACAAATTCGCCATCGACAAGCGTTTGAGCGCAGCACAGCGCTTCGGGCTGACCTGTAAGCGCACGGGCACGCCAGTCTCGCACCAAAACGGGCTGACCGGCTGGTAACAGGCTGTCCTGTTCCGGACGGTGATGGCCCAAGGAGCCTGCAATGACATAGACGGCGGGCGTCAGCAGGCTGCATTGTTCGAT
Organism: Roseobacter weihaiensis; assembly: GCF_020622345.1. Classification (GTDB taxonomy): domain Bacteria; phylum Pseudomonadota; class Alphaproteobacteria; order Rhodobacterales; family Rhodobacteraceae; genus Roseobacter; species Roseobacter weihaiensis. The sequence goes on from NZ_JACNMO010000002.1 coordinate 49,207, forward strand.
ACGCTCGACCGTGCTGGCCCCGTGACTTCGGGTGATGACCCGGTCGCCAACGGCCAGAGACTGAACGGGGCAGCTGCCCTTCATTGTCAGGATACGTGCATTCTCGACAAAGCCGCTGGTCAACGCCGAAGCTTGCGATGATTTCGCGGCCAAGAAGAGAGGAGCGCTCAGGCTTTCAAAACAGGTGCGCCAAGCCGTTTTCGGCGTCATCGACATTATCCTTTATTCCCTGACTTAATGTTATCGGAGCAATAGGATACCAAAGGCTTAACAGCCGAAATTTTTCTGCTCGCAACTGTGTGCGGGGTTTGCTAGGACACGCACAGCGGTGGTTACGGGCCGTTTTCGTGCGGGTGTGGCGGAATTGGTAGACGCACCAGATTTAGGTTCTGGCGCCTTTGGCGTGGGGGTTCGAGTCCCTTCACCCGCACCAAAACAGACCTTGGGGTCCAATAGTCCATCTATCTCTTTGAATAATAACGCCTTTTGAGCGGTTCTAGCACCCTCGAATCGGCAGTACGGAATGCGCTCCGTGAAGCATAGCTTGAGCACGAGCCGCCGTGCTTCGATCTGCCCTCTTTCCCATATTTTCCAAGGGTTTGAGAGGAAAGTCATGGCTGGTTCTAGTTTTTCTTCGAACGTGCCCACTGGCTCGACCTGATTTTTGATTTTTTCACTTAGCACCGCACGCTGTTTTTCGATTTCAGAGAGCTTTGACTCGTAGGCATCGATCACGGCAGGGTCGCTTGCATCCAGAAGCCGTTTGATGAGCGCCTGTTTTTGTTTCTCAATGTCCTTCAGCTTAAGCTTTGAGCGGGTAACGATGTCCTGAGCTTGATCTTTTCTCATGTCCCACGCTTTGCGAAACATCTCTGTCGCCAGTTTGATGAGGCCGGGTGTTGGCTGAGGCTCTTTAACAAGGCCACCGACCTCGCTCTCGATCTTGTCTCGCGGGATAGACTTCCCGTAGTGGTTGCACTCTTTGGTCTGGCAGAGGTAATAGCCGAGCAGGTTGGAGACCAGCTTTGCCGTCACATCATCTCGCACGCCGAAGAACATTTTCACTGCTGCACTCGAGGCGATCAGGTGTGCGCCGCCCGGCATCAGCTTGTTGGCTTGTTCAAAGTCTTGGAAGACCACGAAGGGACGGATGCCGATCCCGGCCCCGTCTGTGAACAGACGCACGATCTGGCTGTACCCGAATAAGCGTCCGGCCTCGTCTATCACCCATGTCTGGCGCGGCGCATCCGGCGCACGACGCTTCAGCGTCTTCGCACTGGCGAGGATCACCTTCACCATTGGCGCCCAGGACTCGATCATGTCTTCGGGCACCATTAGGTAGAGGTGGTAGACCTGATCCTTGCGGCAGAGATCTTGGGGTGACGCATCAAACGGGCCTGACAATGCCTCTCTCAAACGATCATCTGACAGACAGCCAAGGGCTGCGTCCAGTTCCCCGATGATCCCGCGAAGGCCACCACTGGTACCGTAAGGTTGCGGAACCACTGCGCGTCGAATGCTGGCCCCCTCTCGGCGGATTTGTTCCACAAATCGCCTGCCGGGCAGTGGTCAATCACAAGAAGATCGAACGCCTGTGGCGCGAAGAAGGCCTGCAACTTCCAAGGCGGCACAAGAAACGCAGGCGGCTTGGCTACGTTCGCACGTTGTAGTTCACCATTTCGTTTGGAAATCTCAGTGGCCTTGGCATTTTCAACCAAAGTCTTTTTTCGTTTGCCCGTCAGTCGATCCAATAAGCCCTTTTCGCAGGCGGGCACCGCGCTCGGTTTTTCACGTCTTTGCCGTTCTTCCTGATCGTGTTTGATTTTCTGACAGTGCGCTTGCTGAACGCGCGCATGTTCATGTTTTAGCCGCTCAAGCTGTTCCGCCTTGGCGCGTTCTTGTCGCTGCTGTTCGATCTGCAACTCTTCAAGACGCGCCGCAATGACATCCTTAGCGTCTTCCCTGGGGGTGCCGATCTCTCCAGGTTCCGCTGTGCTGAAAGGCCTATGGTTTTTCGGGGAGTATTGCCCTACCCGCTTCTGTCGGGTCGAAGGCGGCGCGAAGGTATTCACTCATCAGCTGGCCAGCTTTGTCCTGCATGTTCTTGCGCCACACCGCATAGGTCATTACCGGCGCATGCAGGTCCTTGACCGGGCGCGTAATGATCCGTGGGTCGGCGCGGACCTGCGCGTTATCCGCCTGTATCGTCACCCCCATGCCGCAGGCCACAAGCCCGATGATACTGAGGGTATCAGGCCCGGTCTGCACCACATCCGGCTCAAACCCCGCCTTGCTGCAGAGCCCGTAGAGGTGGCGGTGAAAGACGGCCCAGCGATCGGTGTTGCCGGTGACGAAAGGCGCACGGCGCAGCGCTGAAACGGGGATACTCTCCAGCTCTGCCAGCGGATGCGCGCGGGGCAACAGCACCACAAGGGGGTCGGATTGAACGGGGATGCTGTGAAAACTGTCATCCTCCATCGGCCCTGTCATAAACCCAACATCGATGTTGTTGTTGCGCAGCAGGTCGTATTGCGCATCTGTCCAGGCGGCCCTGAGATCGACACGAATGTCCGGGTTGGCGGCGCGAAAAGCCTCTACGATCGACGTCAGGATGCCCGCGATGGCGATTTCCGTGTACCCGATCACCACGTTGCCGATCTGACCGCTTGCAATCTTGCGGGCGCGCAGCAGGCCCCCTTCCAGCAGGTCGACCGCATCCCGACAGGTGTTCTGAAAGGCCGTACCCGCAGGGGTTGGACCGACATTGCGGGTGTCCCGCTCAAACAGCGGAAAGCCCAGGTCGTGCTCGAGCTGCGAGATCGATCGGCTGAGCGCGGGCTGGGTGATGCCAAGCTGATCTGCGGCGGCGCGATAATTCCGCATTTCGTAGAGCTTGAGAAAGTAGCGCAGGCGCCTGAGGTCGGTTTTCATGATAATTTTTTTGCATCAATGAGAGCTTAATTGCAATTAGACAGTTAATAATCAACTTGCTTAACTGGCCCTATCAACACAACAGGGGAATTTGTCATGCTAGATTTCGTTCGTCGTACTGCCGCAGGGATTGTCTGCTCTGCCGGGCTGGTGGGGGCTGCCTATGCCGATGATGTTGTCATGAACCTTGGCTGGGCCACGCCGCTGGATGGCGATTACGGGGTGCTTGCCAAGAAGTTCGAAGAGTTGGCCGAAGAGTATTCCAACGGGACGATTGACGTGAAGCTGCGGTGCTGTGCGCAGATCGCCACCGAAGACGACGCGTTCAAAGCGCTGCAACTGGGCACCGTGGATGGCTATTTCATCAGCCAGAACAACGTATCCCCCCATTGGGATCTGATGGATGTCTTTGTGCTGCCCTATATTTTCCAGAGCGGTGATCATCTGGTCGAGGTGGCGACCGGGCCGGTCGGAGACCTGATCAAATCCAAGCTGCAAGAAGCAACAGGTGTGCATCTGTTGACCTTCGGAGGCCCCGGCTATCGCGATTTCTTCAACTCCGAGCGTCCGATCAATTCCATGGCGGACATGGAGGGGCTGAAAATCCGCGTGCCCAAGAACGAGGTGATGCTGGCCACGTTCGAGGCCTTTGGGGCAGAGCCTGTGCCGCTCGCCTGGTCGGAGACACCCACGGCGCTGCAGACCCGGACCATCGACGGCGGGGACAACGGAACCTCGGTCATTCAGGAAATGAAGTTTTTTGAATTTGCCGAGCATTTGACCATCCTTGACCATTTCGCGGGGTTTGCCCCGGTGCTGGCCTCTGATCGCTTCATGAGCAAGCTCGACGACGCGCAGCGCGAAGCGGTGTTGCGGGCGGCGACGGAGGCAGGCGCCTATCATACCGAGATTAAACTGGCCGAGATCGAAGGCGTTCGGGAATGGCTGGCGAACGAAGGCGGGATGAAAGTTACCCGCCCGGACCGCGCCCCCTTCATTGAGGCTGCGCAAAAGGTGCAGCAGGAGTTTGCCGCCGACCGCGGGCCGGAGTTTCTGGAGCTTGTGAACGCCATTCAGGCCGCAGCCGAATAGGGCGGTCTTTGACAGCCAGGCCGACCGCGCAGCCCGCGCGTTCGGTACCAGAAAAGGACTTTCCTCATGCCCTTGATCCATTGGCTGGATCGCCACTTCGAAGAGGCGATCTGCTGTTTCTGCCTGTCTCTTGTCGCCACCTGCGTCTTTTTGCAGGTCATCATGCGCTACGTCTTTCACACCGCTCTGCAATGGAGCGAAGAGGTCGCGGCGATGGGGATGGTCTGGGCCGTTTACATGGGCGCGGCGCTTTGTGTGCGTGAACGGTTCCACATTCGGATCATGGCGGGTGTCTTGCTCTTTCCGCCGCGGGTGGCGCGCAGCATCATCATTCTGGCGGATCTGCTTTGGGCGATGTTCTGCATCTTCATGCTGGTGATCAGCTTTGAATATCTCAGCGTGCTGGCGCAGTTCACCTCGCGCACCCCGCGTCTGGGGATCGACGAATTCTATCCACAATCCATTCTGGTCATCGGCTACGGGCTGATCCTGCTGCGGCTTTTACAGATTTACATTGAATGGGCCCGTAGTGGCTGGGCGGGTCTTCCCGGCATGCGGCCGGAGCATCAGATCGACATTGAAACAGGGCTTGAGAAATGAACGAACTTCTGCTGCTCAGCCTGACGTTTACAGTGCTGACGCTGATCGGGATGCCGCTTTTCGGGGCGGTGGGGTTGACCACGATCCTAGCGCTTTTCATGATCGACATCCCCTACACGCTGATGGCGCAAACGGGATATACCAGCCTGACACCCTTTCCGCTTCTGACGATCCCGCTTTTTGTGTTGGCCGGTCGGCTGATGGAGGTGGGCGGCATGGCCGAACGGCTGATCTCTGTCGCGACCAGTCTGGTGGGGGCCTACAAGGGCTCACTGGGGCTGGTGACCTGCTTTGCCTGCATGCTCTTTGCAGCTCTCAGCGGATCGGGGCCCGCCACCACGGCGGCCATCGGGTCGGTGACCATTCCGGCGATGAAAAAAGACGGCTACGACGTGCCCTTCGCGGCCTCCATCGCGGCCTCGGCGGGGGCCTTGGGCAGTCTCATTCCGCCTTCCAACCTGATGATCATCTACGGTCTGGTCTCGGAAACCTCGATCCCGCGGTTGTTTCTGGCGGGCGTGCTGCCGGGGCTGATCATCACCCTTTTGTTGATGGGCACCACCTATATCATTGCCGCCAAGCGCGGATACGGCGGCACCGGGGACCCCTTCACCTGGGCGCCGTTTCGACGCGCGGCCTGGGATGGTAAATGGGCCATCGGTGCCCCGGTCCTGATCTTGGGTGGCATCTACGGCGGTGCCTTCACTCCCACCGAGGCGGCGGCGGTCGCGGTCTTCTATGCACTCTTCATCGGGCTTTTCGTCTACCGCAAGCTGACGCTGCGCAAGATCATTGAAAGCCTGCGGTTTACCGCGCTGATGACCGGTCTTTTGATCCTGTTGACCCCGACGCTTGCCTTTGGCCAGCTCTCGGCCTTCTACGACATCCCGGCCGCAGTGGAGGCGGGCATCACCTCGATCACCACCAATGTCTTTGTCGTGCTGCTGCTGATCGGGATTTTCTACATCATCATCGGCACCTTCATGGAAAGCCTCGCACAGATCATCCTCTTTACAGCCGTGTTCCTGCCGCTGGTCACCAGCCTCGGGGTCGATCCGGTGATGTTCGGCGTCTTTACCGTCATCACCTGTGAGATCGGCTTTCTGACGCCCCCTCTGGGCGGCAACCTGAATGTGGCCTCGCGCATCTCGGGCATCACCATCGAGCAGATTTCGGTCGCGGTGCTGCCCTTCATTCTTGCTTACATCGTGGGGATGATCATCCTGATCCTGTTCCCCGATCTTGCCACCTTCCTGCCGGATCTCGTCTTTGGCGAAGCCCGGTTCTGACCGAAAAGGAGTGACACAATGCTGGATGTTCTGATCAAGGGCGGAGAGGTCTATGACGGCACCGGCGCGCCAACCCGTCAGGCGGATGTTGCGGTCAGGGACGGTCGGATCGTTGAGATCGGGCAGCTGAGCGCCGAGGCTGAGACGGTGCTTGATGCCGCCGGTCTTGCGGTCTCACCCGGGTTTGTCGATTTGCACACCCATTCCGATTTCACGCTGGCCGCCAATGGGCGCGCCGAAAGCCAGGTGCATCAGGGCGTGACAACCGAAGTGGTGGGCCAATGCGGCGTCTCCTGTGCGCCTGCGCGCTCCATCGCGGATGTGGAGTTGATGTCACCGGGGTTCACCGAGGACGCGGTGGAGATTGACTGGTCCAGCTTTGGCGAATATCTCGACCATCTCGACAAGATGCCGCTGGGGGTCAATGTGGCGGCCTTTGTCGGGCATGGCACGCTGCACCGCTTTGTGTTGGGCGACGCGCTGCGCCCGGCCAACGAGGACGAGATGGACGAGATGGTCAAGCTGCTGGAGGAGAGCATCGAAGGCGGCGCTTACGGGTTCTCTACCGGGCTGGAATACTGGCCCGGCAGCTTGGCCAGCCCCGACCAGCTTGCCGATCTGGCCAAGATCGCGGCCCGGTATGACGTGCTCTACGCCACCCATGTGCGCAATCGGGACCTCTTTTACGACATGGGGTTCGGAGAGGCGATCTCCACCGCGCGGGCGGCGGGCGCGCGGCTTCAGATCAGCCACATCCAGCCCAAATATGGCGCGCCCGATCACGCCATGCAGCACTCCATCGACATGTGTCGGCAGGCGCAGTCGCATGGCGTGGACGTGGCCTTTGATGTGATCCCGCATGACTGGTCGCATACGCGCGTGCTGGCGATCCTGCCGCAATGGGCGCAGGAGGGGGGCGTCGAGGCGGTGAAAAAGCGGCTCAAGGACCCGGCCACGCGCGAAAAGATCAAACGCAACCCGCGTCCCATGTGGCGGCTGGTCAGCGCAGGCCAATGGGACAAGATCATCCTGATGCAGGCCGAGGTGAACGCCGATCTGGTGGGCATGACCTTTGCCGAGATCGGGCGCATGCGCAACGCAAACCCCTATGATGCAGCACTGGACATGCTGCTGGAGGAAGACGAACAGATGAACCACATGATGTGGACGTCGCAGTCGTTCTCGGACGAAGACATCCAACTGGCGCTGGAGCAGCCCGAATGCGCTGTGATCTCCGACACGTTGGCGCTGGCGCCTTATGGCTGTCTCAAACACCATATCGGGTCGCTTTCGGGATATGGCTGGGCGGCAAGGTTCCTGGCGCATTACGTGCGCGACAAGCGGGTGATGTCCCTGGAAGAGGGCGTGCGGCGGCTGACCGCACTGCCGGCGGCACGGCTCGGGGTGCGCGACCGCGGCGTGCTTGAAACGGGCCGCTTTGCCGATATCACCGTTTTCGACGCCTCCGAGATCAAAAGCCATACGACCGTCGAGACGCCGCGCAAATACGCCACCGGGATCGCACATGTGCTGGTCAACGGGCAGATCGCGATGCGCGACGGCACCCGGACCGAGATCGATTCTGGCCGCGTTTTGCGCTCTTCCTGAGGCGTCTCTGCCAACCCCGGACGCCGCCAATGGGTCCGCTTTGTCGGGCTGCATCGGCTGCCGGACCATTTCCAAGACATGCAAACGCCCGCTGCGTGGCACGCCGTTGCCGTGCGCGATGTGTTGCCGGTCCGAGCCCTTGCAAATCACCAAAGGCACACGTCACATATTCCTGATAATAATTGTCGGATTGACATTTCCGACAAAATCACTCAGCCTTTCCGCAGCCAGCCCACGATTCCAAGGCAAGCCGTAGAAATTGCCATATTCCGGAGAGGCCACATGACACCACACCGACATGACAATTGTTGTAACAGGATCGAAATGCTGTGCTGCGCTTTCGATCCGGGGATGCCGACACTTTGCGACCTTGAGTGGCTTATGGACCGCCTTGAGCATAGAGCGAGGAATGGATGATGACGATGAGTGCCGTGACACAGTTGGATGAACCCTACGTGGACAAAGTGCCGGTTTACGACGCGCGAGAGCTGACCCAGGATGGCGATCTGGCGCGGATCAAACTTTCCGATCAGGTCTATACCCTGCGGATCACACGCACCGGTAAGTTGATCCTGACGAAATGACCGGAACGGCGCAAAACCGCGGTGGTGCACCGGTGGGATATATAACCGAGCTTGGCCCGGTCGAGGCGGGGGCTGTACTCTATCTGCGGCTCTGGTGCGACGGACCCGGTGCGCAAAAGCAAGTGTGGAATGACTTTGCGACTGCTCTTGGCCCGCGGCGGGGCCGCAAGGCTCTAAAGTCCTTTGAATCGCTCTGTGACCTCTGCGTGCGCCACGGGCGCCGCCCGTTGATGCGGCATCATGTGAGCTGCAAATGTCTGGGCGCTGACGAAAGCTGTTTTGCCAATTTCGTAGGCTACGCCAGCGATGGCGACCGCGAAGATGCGTTCTTGATTGCCACGACCATTGTGCGACCGGACGTGGCAGCGCTGTTGGTCAATTTCGCGCGGGATTTCGGGATGGCGCTGAAGTGCATGTCCCTCCGGGCCGACGACCAAAGCCCGCAACCACAAGATAAAACACTACATTAGACAAAGGACAGTGTAAGAATGAAACCCTTTACCCTAGCAACGAGTGCCCTGGCTCTCAGCCTTGGACTTGGCACCGCAGCGATTGCCGATGGCGATGTCACCAAAGTTTCGGTGCTCGATAATTACGCAGATATTGCAGAGGCTGGATTTACCGACAGCCTGGTCATGGCCCAGCGGCTGCAGAGAGCGGTGAATACCCTGATCGAGGCCCCTTCGGCAGAGGCGCTGCAGACGGCCAAGGAGGCGTGGCTGGCGGCGCGTGTGCCCTATCAGCAGACCGAGGTCTACCGCTTTGGCAATGCGATCGTCGATGACTGGGAAGGCAAGGTCAACGCCTGGCCGTTGGACGAAGGGCTGATCGATTATGTTGATGCAGGCTACGGCGGCCCGTCCGATGAAAATGATTTTGCGGTGCTGAACGTGATTGCCAATTCCAGTTTTACACTGTCCGGTGAGACGATTGATGCCGCTACGATCACGCCTGCTTTGCTGGAAGAAACCCTGCATGAGGCCGATGGCGTCGAAGCCAATGTGGCAACCGGCTATCATGCCATTGAATTCCTGCTCTGGGGGCAGGATCTCAATGGCCATGGCGCGGGGGCAGGCAACCGGCCCTGGACGGATTATGCTGCAGGGGAGGCCTGTACCAATGGGAACTGTGATCGCCGGGCGGAATACCTGAAAGCCGCGACCGATCTGCTGGTGTCCGATCTTGAATGGATGGCCGCGCAATGGGCCGAGGGCGGCGACGCCCGGACCACCGTGATGGCCGATGAGGATGCCGGGATCATTGCAATGCTGACCGGGATGGGCTCGCTCTCTTACGGGGAGCAGGCCGGGGAGCGCATGCGCCTTGGTCTGATGCTGAACGACCCCGAAGAGGAGCATGACTGCTTTGCCGACAACACGCACAACAGCCACTACTATGACGGGCTGGGCATTCAGAACGTCTATCTGGGTGAATATATGCGCGTGGATGGGTCGCTTGTGACCGGACCTTCGCTGTCGGATCTGGTGGCGGCCACGGATGCGGATCTCGATGCCGAGATGCAGAGCAGGCTCTCCGCCACGATGATGGCGCTGGGGCGTATTAAGACGGCAGCGGAAGCAGGCTTTGCCTATGACATGATGCTCGAGCGCGGCAATGCGGCGGGTGAGGCACTGATCATGGGGGGCGTCAACGGTCTGGTGGAACAGACACGGTCCATCGAACGGGTCGTTGCGACATTGGGGGTCGAGGCAATTGACTTCGAAGGGTCCGACAGCCTCGATGACCCGGACGCTGTTTTCCAATAAAGCCGGGACGGGCGGGGCGTTTGACGCCTCGTCCCCTGCTGCGCTGCGCGACCCAAAGGGTCGCAGGCAGGTGGATCGACTTTCCGTCGTGGTCGAGCGTAGCCTTTCAGAAAAGTCAAAAGAGAACCAGGATGCGGCCCCTACTATATCTTATGTTGCTCTGCGGGCTCGGAACCGCTCAGGCCCAGACCTTGCAGGACGTGCATCTGAACGTCATTCCGCGCACCGATGCGGAAATCGAGCGGATCAACCGCGTTTTGCAGCCCGCCACGGATTTCAGCGCGCCACAGCGCTTTGAAGAGCTTTCAGCCGGGGCCGCGACCGTGCGCGTCACACCGGATAACAATGCGTTTTCGCTGCCCTCGGGCAATATCTCCTTTGAGGACGAGTTGGAGTTCAAGGTCGGCAACGGGCTTTTCAAAAAGCTCTGGGTGTCGTCGCCGTCCTCCACGCTGGCCTCTGACGGGCTGGGGCCGCTTTACAATGCGCGTTCCTGTCAGCGCTGCCATGTCAAGGACGGGCGTGGGCATCCGCCCGAGGGGCGGCAGGACAATGCCATCTCGATGTTTCTGCGGGTGTCCGTGCCTGGCACCCCGAGCGAGGCTATGGCCGAGATCGAAGGCTATATCGCAACGGCACCCGAGCCGACCTATGGCGAGCAGTTGCAGGATTTCAGCCTGGCCGGTCACCCGGCGGAGTACCGGCTCGAGATCGCATATGAAGAAATCGAAGTGCCGCTTTCGGGGGGCGAGGTCGCGTTTCTGCGCGCGCCCACCTACCGGGCGGCGGATCTGGGCTATGGCCCCTTGCACCCCGAGGCCATGCTGAGCCCGCGTGTGGCGCCGCAGATGATCGGCCTTGGGCTGCTCGAAGCGATCCCGGCGGCCGATATTCTGGCCAAGGCAGACCCGGAGGATGCCGATGGCGACGGCATTTCCGGACGCGCCAATATTGTCTGGTCGGTGGAGTTCGACCAGCCCATGCTCGGTCGCTTTGGCCTCAAGGCCGGTGCGCCCACGGTCCGGCACCAGTCTGCGGGCGCCTTCGCGGGTGACATCGGCATTTCCAACCCGCTCTTTCCGGAGCCCTGGGGCGAATGTACCGAAGCGCAGGCAGACTGCCGCGCGGCCCCTCATGGCGATCAGGATGTGCGCGGGCTGGAGGTGGACGACATTGGCCTTGATCTCGTGACTTTCTACAGCCGCAACCTTGGCGTGCCAGCGCGCCGGGATGTCGATGACCCGCAGGTCCTGCGCGGCAAGGAGATCTTCAACACCACGGGCTGCATTGCTTGCCATACGCCATCGCATGTGACCCACCGGCTTGCCGACCGGCCCGAACAGAGCTTTCAGCTGATCTGGCCCTACACGGATATGTTGTTGCACGACATGGGCCCCGGCCTTGCGGACAACCGGCCCGAAGCGCGTGCGACCGGCCGCGAATGGCGCACGCCGCCGCTCTGGGGGATCGGACTGACCGAACAGGTCTCGGGCCATACCTATTTTCTGCATGACGGACGGGCGCGATCCTTGCTCGAGGCGGTGCTGTGGCACGGCGGGGAGGCCCAGAGCCACCGTGACGCGGTGATCGAGATGGACCCCTCAGATCGCGCCGCTCTCATTCGTTTTTTGGAAAGCCTCTGATATGCGCCACCTTCTCGTCACCGCTGCTTTCTGCCTGGCGTCAACCGCGGCGCAGGCGGTCGATATATCCGCTGCCGTCGATGAGCACATCCTGCCGGGCTATGCGGGGCTGGCTGAAAAAAGCCGTCAGTTGCATGCGGCGGCTGAGGCCGAATGCCGTCCGGAGAGCCCGGCCCTGCTGGCCGCTTACGGCGAGGCGTTTGATGCCTGGGTCCGCATCAGCCACCTGCGCTTTGGCCCGTCCGAGCAGAACAACCGCGCCTTTGCGCTGGCGTTCTGGCCGGACCCGCGCGGGGCCACGCCCAAAGCGCTTGCCAGGTTGATGGCCGTGGGGCAAGGCAGTCTGGGGACGCTGGACACATTTCAGACGGTTTCCATCGCGGCGCGGGGCTTTTACGCCATGGAGTTTTTGCTGTTTGATGCGCAGTTCAGAGCCGCTGAAGACGCTGAGACCCGATGTGCGCTGGTACAGCTTTTGGCTGCAGACATTGCGGACACCTCCGCGGACATCCTCGCCGCGTGGCAGGACAGCTATGCCGATCTCATGCGCAATGCGGGCAGCAACGACATCTACCGGTCGGAGGCTGAGGCGGCGCAGCAGCTTTTCACCGCTGCCTCCACCGGGTTGGAGTTCACATCCCAGGTCCGGCTCGGGCGTCCGATGGGCAGCTTTGAGCGCCCCCGCCCGAACCGTGCCGAGGCACGCCGATCGGGCCGGTCTCTGCGACATGTGGTGTTGTCGCTTGAGGGGACGCGCGATTTGGTCGGGCATCTTTCGGACGACGACGCACAGATCGATGCGGCCTTCGCCGCTGCGATCGCGCGGGCAGGGGTGCTGGACGATCCGGTTTTTGCCGGGGTGGCGGACATACAGGGCCGCCTGCGGGTCGAGGTGCTGCAACAATCCGTGGAAACGATCCGGCAAGTCATCGCACAGGACCTCGCACCGCGTCTGGGGATTGCCGCGGGCTTCAACGCGCTGGATGGCGATTGATGGCGGGGCGGCGTCGCTTTCTCGCCGGGCTTATGGCGACAGGCCTCTGTCCGCAACTGACGTGGGCGGATGCAGGCAGCCCGCGCTATCTGGCGGCAGCCCGCAAGCCATCAGGCCAATATGCGCTCTTTGGTCTGGATGCCTCCGGCGTCCGTGTGTTCGAGCTGGCCTTGCCGGACCGGGGGCATGCCGCCGCGGCCCATCCCGCGCGCCCCGTGGCGGTCGCCTTTGCGCGCCGTCCGGGGACCTTTGCGGTGGTGATCGATTGTGCGCTGGGCCGAGAGATTGCGCGCCTCACCGCGCCGGAGGGGCATCACTTCAGCGGTCATGGCAGTTTTTCGGCAGCGGGCGATCTGCTGTTCACAGCCGAAAACGACTATGAGGCCGGGCGTGGTATGGTGGGCGTCTGGGACGCACGGCGCGGATACGCCCGCCTCGCAAGCTTTCCGTCGGGGGGCACGGGACCACATGATCTGCTCTGCCTGCCGGATGGCCGAACCCTGCTGGTGGCCAATGGCGGGATCGAAACCCATCCCGAGACAGGGCGCGCCAAGCTGAACCTGCCCAGCATGCGGCCCAACCTGAGCTATCTGACGCTGGAGGGCGCGCTTTTGGAACAGGTCGGCCCCCCGGCGGCCTGGCACAAGAACTCTCTGCGCCACCTGGCTGTGCGCGGGGATGGGCTGGTGGCGGTTGCGGCCCAATGGCAGGGCGATCTGGCGCAAACGCCGCCGTTGCTGGCCACGCACAGACGTGGCGCGGCGCTGCAGTTCCACAAGGCCGGCGAAACGCACGAGCGGGACATGCAAGGCTACGCAGGCAGCATCGCGTTTTCAGGCAGCGGCGACGCGATTGCGATAACCGGGCCACGCGGTGGGGTCGGGTTGATCTTTTCCGCCAGCGGGCGGCTCGAAACGACAGTGCAGGAGCCTGACATCTGCGGTGTTGCGGCGGCTGCGGACGGGTTCGCCTTTACCTCCGGGCTCGGCTTATTTCGCGCGGGGCGACCTGCGCAGCCTGAAATCGTCCGCCACAGGGTTGCCTGGGACAACCACCTGATCCAAATCTGAGCGAATTCATCCCCGGTGACCGCCGCACGTCAGCCAATGCCACACTCTCAGATTAATACGACGTTAAGAATTGTAAACTAGGACACCCCTTCCCAAAGGGGGAAATTCTGATTTTCAAACTAAAACAGTGCGTACTCATCCTTGCGATCATCACCAGCTCAACCGGCTTTTCCGGTGTGATGCCAACTCACTCCGCCGAAGCGCAAGAGATTACACCGGAAACGGATGCCCGGAACCGGATCAACTATTCCGGGCGGCAACGGATGCTGACACAGCAGATCGCCCGAAATGCGTGCTTTGTCATGGCAGACATCGAACCTGAACGCTTTGCCGCAAAGGCGGAAACTGCCGCGCAGCAATTTGACACGGCTCTTGTGGCGCTGCGAGACGGGGATGCCGAACTGGGGTTGCTTGCGGAAACCAATGACGAAGTACTCAAGGATCTTGAAGCGGTCGAAACGCTCTGGTCGACGCTTGGACCGGCCGTTCGTCAGATCGCGGCAGGTGATCTGCACTCCGTTCCGATGTTGCAGATGATCCGCCTGAACCTTCAAACCCTCACGGAAATGCATGAGACGGTTTTGCTGATCCAAAGCGTCTATGGGGATGGCTCCATCCCGGCTAATCTGGCGCGGACAATCAATCTGGCGGGTCGGCAGCGCATGTTATCCCAAAAGGCATCGAAGGAAGTCTGCCTTTACGTTCTGGGGATCTCTGGCGGCGGTGGGAAGATTGCAGAGATTGATGCCACCATTGGCGCGTTCGACAGGGCCATGGCTGAGCTGCTGGAAGGATCGAAAAAACAGGGCATCCTTGCGCCCCCCAACCGGCAGATCAAGAAACAACTGGAACGTACGGAGAAAGCCTGGCGTATGTTTAAAACCCTGATGATCGAGTTTGAAAAGAACCCGGACCTGCCTGCGGGGGAGCGCGTGCGGCTTGCCAATCTGAGCGATCAGGTTTTGCTTGAAATGGACCTTGCTGTCCGGATGTATTCAGAGCTCTAGCGACGGGCATGGCGGGGTGTTGGTCAGATAGGATCAACGCCCTCTTGCACCTTTCTGCAGAGGCACATAGAAGAGCGGAAATTTGATGCCCGCGCCTTTCGGCGCGCTTTACCCTATGGAGCACACATGCAGGTCACCGAGACGCTGAACGAAGGTCTGAAACGCAGCTATTCAATCACCGTCACGGCGGAAGAGCTGGCGACTAAGGTCGACGAAAAACTCGCCGAGGCCCAGCCTGAGGTTGAAATGAAGGGGTTTCGCAAAGGCAAGGTGCCCATGGCGCTGCTGAAAAAGCAATTTGGTCAGCGCGTGATCGGTGAAGCGATGCAGGAAAGCATCGATGGCGCCATGAACGACCATTTTAAGACATCCGGTGACCGCCCGGCGATGCAGCCCGAGGTCAAGATGACCAACGAAGACTGGAAAGAGGGCGACGACGTCGAGGTCTCCATGTCGTACGAAGCACTGCCAGACATCCCAGAGCTTGACTATGGCAAGGTCAAGCTGGAGAAAATGACGGTCAAGGCGGATGACGCGGCCGTTGACGAGGCGCTTGGCAATCTGGCGGAGACCGCGCAGGACTTCAAAGCCCGCAAGAAAGGCTCCAAGGCCAAAGACGGCGACCAGATCATAATGGATTTCGTCGGCAAAGTGGAGGGTGAGGCGTTTGACGGCGGGTCGGCGGAGGATTACCCGCTGGTGCTGGGGTCAAATTCCTTCATCCCCGGTTTCGAAGAGCAACTGGTTGGCGCCAAGGCGGGCGAGGAGAAGGCCGTGACGGTAACCTTCCCGGCAGAGTATCAGGCCGAGCATCTGGCCGGTAAAGAGGCGATCTTTGACTGCACGATCAAGGACGTCAAAGAGCCGGTTGCCGCTGAGATCAACGATGAGTTGGCAAAGAAGTTCGGGGCCGAGGACCTTGCGGGTCTGAAATCCCAGATTTCCGAGCGTCTGGAAGCGGAATATGCCGGGGCTGCGCGGGCGGTGATGAAGCGCTCCTTGCTGGACGCGCTGGACGAAATGGTAACCTTCGATCTGCCGCCCTCGCTGGTCGAGGCAGAGGCCAAGCAGATCGCCCACCAGCTCTGGCATGAAGAGAACCCGGATGTGGAAGGCCACGACCACCCAGAGATCGAGGCCACCGAAGAGCACACCAAGCTTGCGGAACGCCGGGTGCGTCTGGGCCTTTTGTTGGCCGAGATCGGTCAGAAGGCAGAAGTTGAGGTTTCCGACGCGGAGATGACGCAGGCGATCATGAACCAGGCACGCCAGTATCCGGGTCAGGAGCGCCAATTCTTTGAATTCGTGCAGCAAAACCAGCAGATGCAGCAACAGATGCGCGCCCCGATCTTTGAAGACAAGGTCGTGGATCACGTCTTTGACAAGGCGACAGTTTCAGAGAAAGAGGTGTCAAAAGAGGAACTTCAGAAAGCTGTTGAGGCGCTGGAAGAAGAATAAAACTCTGCTGTCCCTGAGCCCGATAGGGGCAACGACCACTGGTCTGAACTGACAAAAACGCGCCGGGCAGTACCCTGCGCGTTTTTCTTTTCTACCAGCTTGGGATGTCAACGTCAGGCGCCGTCACGAAAAAAGCCGCGCAACTCAGGCGCGGCTTTTTTCGGTTTCTTGAACAGGCGCGATCAGGTCGCGGAGGGTGTCGTATCCGTTTGTGCGTCTTCGGCAGGTGTTTCAATGCCTGCGGCTTCTGCCAGTTCTTCGTCATCGGAGGCCGCGGCACCGATGTCTTCGAACAGCTCCTGGATTTCGAAATCAGCAGCAGCCTCTTCTTCAGCGGCCAACTCCTGGATCGACTTGCCGGAGGCTTGAAGCTCAGCTTCTTCAGGGGAGCGTGCCACGTTCAATTCGATCATGGCGTCTACTTCCGGGTGCAGAACGATCTGCACGGAATGCAGGCCCAGTTCTTTGATCGGCTCCAGCACGACTTGCTTGCGGTCAACCGAAAAACCCTCTGCCGTGGCAGCTTCAGCCGCGTCACGGGTGGTGACAGAGCCGTAAAGCGCGCCTGAATCCGAGGCAGAGCGAATCACGATAAACTGCTGACCGTTCAGTTTTTCGGCCAGGCTTTCCGCTTCTTTCCTGGTTTCAAGATTGCGGGCCTCAAGCTGTGCTTTCTGATCTTCGAAAGCCGCGATATTGGCTTTGGAGGCCGACAGGGCCTTGCCTTGTGGCAGCAGGAAGTTGCGGGCGTAGCCGGGTTTCACATCGACGACTTCGCCCATCTGTCCGAGCTTTGCGACACGTTCGAGAAGGATGACTTGCATGGTGTTCTCCTTACTTCACGGCGTAGGGCAGCAGCGCCAGAAAGCGGGCGCGTTTGATGGCACGGGCCAGCTCGCGTTGCTTCTTGGCAGAGACTGCAGTGATGCGGGAGGGCACGATCTTGCCACGCTCAGAAATGTAGCGCTGCAGCAGACGTGTGTCTTTGTAGTCAATCTTTGGCGCGTTGTCGCCCGAGAAGGGGCAGACTTTGCGACGGCGGAAAAATGGTTTTGTGGCCATGGGTTATGTCCTTTTCCTAAAGCTGATCAACGGCGTTCGCGGCGGTCGCCACGATCCCCGCGCTCTTCGCGTTTTTGCATCTGAACCGATGGCAGTTCGGCATGCGCATCGACCTTGATGGTCAGGACGCGCATCACATCGTCATGCAGACGCATCAGGCGCTCCATCTCCTGCACGGCCGGGGCCGGTGCGTCAGAGCGCAGGAAGGCATAATGGCCCTTGCGGTTCTTGTTGATCTTGTACGCCATGGTTTTGACGCCCCAGTACTCGTGATCCACGAGCTGGCCGCCGTTGTCGGACAAAACGGTTCCAAAGTGTTCAATCAGCCCTTCGGCCTGTGTGTTGGACAGGTCCTGACGGGCGATCATAACATGCTCATACAAAGGCATGTGTGTTCCTCATTTATATCAAGGCGCATTTCAAAGGCAGGGCTTTTGCCTTTTGCCGCCCCACCACGAGAGACTGCGCGGTTCAAACAGTTTGCAAAAGGAAAAGCCCGTATACACGCTTTGCGGTGTGGCGCAAGAGCGGTGGTTTCGCAGGGGGCGGCGGATCGCATCTTTTGCGTAAAATCACCCTTTCAGCGCCAAGAACCTGTCTCATTTCGGTCTCTTTTGTCCCGTTAGCTTCTCGTTAACCATGAATGAGGATGTTTTAGTATGACAAGCGCAGCCGACCCCGCGAATTTTGAATCAATCGGACCTCAGCCCGTCCGGGCTGTTGACGGCGGTCGCATGCTGTGGCGCGCCCTGCAGGGTGTTCTGGGAGGGGCGTTGGTGATGGCGGCTTTTGGCCTGTGGTTCGCGCCCGGTGCCAATTGGGGGCATGATGTCCTGCTGCTGAAGCTATTGGGCTCTGCGGTTGCGGGGATGGTCGGCATCGGGTGTCTGCAGGGCTTTGTGCGGCCCATACCTCCAAAGGTCGAGATCGACACCATTTGCCATGAAGTCCGGCTTGTGCGGATCCGCGGCAAGGAGCGGCAGATCCTGGATCGTTGCAGTTTTGCGGATCTGACCCTGGTGGAGAATTCCGGCACGCATGTGCAACTGTGGGGAAAGAACAAGACCCTTTTGGCCGAAGTCGCCGCAACAGATCGCGTTTCGCACCGCAGCCTTGTGACAGCGCTGCGTGTTGCGGGCAAACTTTAACCGACGCTATTTGTCTAACACGCACCATCTTTTGAAATTATGCGCGCAATGTTCATTTGCGCGCATAACCTGTTCGTGATCCGCGTTTGTCTTTGAGCTGAATTACCCCATTTAAAAGAATTAGCAGCAACTCGGAGATTCAAATGATGAAACCCCTTCTTCTTGCCACAGCATTCGCCACCAGCGCCTCTTTCGCGGCTGCGGCTGATCGATACGTGCTGGATTCCAGTCACAGCCAGGTACTGTTCAGCTATGACCACCTTGGATTTTCCACGACTTTCGGCATGTTCTCCGGCTTTGAGGGAGAGATCATGTTTGACGCGGAAAATCCTGCGGCCTCTTCCGTCACCGTATCGATGCCGACCCGGAGCATGTTCACCGGTTGGGAAGAACGTGAAGAGCATTTCATGTCCGAAGATTTCTTTGGCGCGACGGAAGAGGACGTTATCACCTTTACCTCCACCGCGATTGAGGTGACGGGCGAGGATACCGCCAAGATCAGCGGCGATCTCACGATGAATGACATCACCCAGCCCGTCGTGCTGGACGCCGTTCTGAACCAGACGGGCATGCACCCGATGGCCAATCAGGAGTGGGCAGGGTTTGATGCCACAACGACGCTGCTGCGGTCTGATTTCGGATTGGGGCGGGCTGCTCCCTTTGTCAGCGACGAGGTTGAAGTGAGAATCTCGATCGAGGCGATGAAAGCAGAGTAGAACCACACATCTCGCAGAGATCAAAAAGCCGCGCCACGGTTGTGCGGCTTTTTTTATTGCCCTGGTGTCACCCGCCCTCAACCGCTGTCAGCGCGACCGTCACCTCGACCGCAAAGCCCAACGACCCTTCGTCCGGCTGGGAGTTGCCGATGTTGAACTCCCGACGGTCGAGGGTCAGACCGCCCTGCATGGCGGCGACATTCTCTGCCAAATCAAGGGTGAAGGGCAGTGTCACGGGCAGCGTCTGATCCTTGATCGTGAGTGTTCCGACAGCCGCATAGCCGTCCGGGCCGCGTTCAATGGTTGCGTTGAACTGGGCTGTGGGGAAGGCTTCGGCGTTGAAAAAGTCTGTTCCCAGGGCTTCGGAAGTTACCGAACCGAGGGTCAGGGAGCCGATGGAGACGATCACCTCAACGGAGCCTGCGGTCCCTGTTTCGACCGCTTCATCAAAGCTGATGGCGGCGGTCCAGTCTGAAAAGCTGCCGGTGACCGGGCCGCCCAGCTGGGTCACGGTGATCTCAAGCGTGCCGTCCTGAACCGCCCAGTCCGATTGAACGGCCTCCAACGCGGCGGCCTGCACACTGCTGTCGTGTCTCTGGTAGACGCCCAGACCCGACCCGATGGCAAGCGCGCCCGCCCAAACCGTCAGAGCGGCCACGATGGGCAGGACCCCTTTGTGCCCATCGCGCAGATCCGGCACAGAAGGCTGGCCCGGCAGCATCCGGCGCAAGGTGGCATCGCGGTCGATGATGTGGTGTTTGAGCGCACCGGCGATGTGCAGCAGGATTGAAATGACAAGCACCCGTTCAAAAACGAGGTGCAGCCCGGCGGTTGTTGCCGCAAGCGTTTCAGATTTTGGCACAAGCGGCAGGTTCTGTCCGAAGGGCCACCAGATCGGCGCGAACCCGGCGGTCGAGGCGTGATGCACCCAGCCGGACAGCGGAACCAGCAACAAGGACCCGTAAAGCAGCCAGTGCACGGTCTGTGCGGCCCAGGTCTCAAACTTGCGATCCGGATGCAGCCCGGCAGGTTTGGGCTGGCTGATGGCCCAGAGAATCCGCGCGAGGGCCACGAAGAACACCGTGACACCGAGGGTCTTGTGCAGGGAAAAGAACCAGGCCTTGCGGGCAAGTTCTTCGGAGGTGTCATAGGGCAGGTCATTGGCAAAGATGCCCAGCGGGATCAGGGTCAGGATCAGCAGGGCGGTCGACCAGTGCAGGGTTTTGGCCACGGCACCGTAATGACGGTCGGTATTGGAAAGGGGCATCGGACATCTCCGGTCAGTCTTTCTGTCCCATGTAGAGTAAGAATGCGATCTGTCACAACAATCTGCCTGAACGCACATATGCTGCGCGGGATCGTGAGGTGTTGAAGCAACGGCCGAGGCTGAATCGCGGGCACTGACCGTTGCCCTTGCGGCACGGGCAGGCTAAGCGGAGCTTCAGACTTACGATCAGGGGGCGCATTTCATGAGCATTGCATTTGTCTTTCCAGGCCAGGGGGCGCAGACCATCGGGATGGGCCGGGCGCTGGCGCAGGCCTATCCGGCGGCGCAGGCTGTCTTTGACGAGGTGGATGAGGCCCTGGGCGAGCGTCTGAGCGGTCTGATCTGGGACGGCGACATCGAGACGCTGACCCTGACCGAGAATGCGCAACCGGCGCTGATGGCGACCTCGATGGCGGCGATCCGCGCGCTGGAGACGGAAGGGATCGGGCTGGAGGCTGTCTCTTACGTGGCGGGTCACAGTCTTGGGGAGTATTCGGCGCTGGCCGCCGCAGGCACTTTTTCAATTGCGGACACCGCGCGTCTGTTGCGCACGCGGGGGCTGGCCATGCAACAGGCCGTCCCCGTCGGGCAAGGGGCCATGGCGGCGGTTCTGGGGCTGGATTTCGACACGGTCACGGAGGTGGCGGCCCGCGCGGCGGAGGGTCAGGTCTGCCAGGTCGCAAACGAGAATGATCCTGCGCAGAACGTGGTTTCGGGGGACAAGGCCGCGGTGGAGCGGGCCTGCGCGCTGGCCAAGGAGGCCGGAGCAAAGCGCGCCGTGATGCTGCCGGTCTCGGCACCGTTTCACTGCGCCCTGATGGCCCCTGCCGCGGAAAAGATGGCGCAGGCGCTGGAGAGCGTCGAGATGCGCGCCCCGGCGGTCCCGCTTGTTGCCAATGTTTGTGCCGAGGCGGTCAGCGATCCCGTGCAGATCAGGGCCTTGCTGATCCAGCAGGTTACCGGTCAAGTGCGCTGGAAGACCTCTGTTGAATGGATGGCGGTTCAGGGTGTGACCGCGTTTTGGGAGATCGGCGCGGGCAAGGCGCTCAGCGGCATGATCCGGCGCATCGCCAGGGAGGCAGGATCACGCGCCATCGGAACCCCCGAAGATATCAAAGCGGCACAGGATGCCTGAGGAAGGATATTGAGATGTTTGATCTGACAGGAAAAAACGCACTGGTCACCGGCGCATCGGGCGGCATCGGCGCCGAGATTGCCCGAACCCTGCACGCGGCAGGAGCGGCTGTAGGCCTCTCGGGCACGCGCGTTGACCCTTTGGAGGCGCTGGCCGCTGATCTGGGCGACCGCGCCCATGTGCTGCCGTGCAACTTGTCGGATATGACGGCGGTGGAGGCGCTGCCGAAGACCGCGGTCGAGGCAATGGGATCGGTTGACATCCTGGTCAACAACGCCGGGATCACCCGCGACAATCTCTTCATGCGGATGTCTGATGAGGAGTGGCAGTCCGTGCTGGACGTGAACCTGACCGCCACCTTCAAGCTTTGCAAAGGGGTAATGCGCGGCATGATGAAGGCCCGTTGGGGACGGATCGTGAATATCTCCAGCGTTGTCGGAGCGACGGGTAATCCGGGGCAGGCCAATTACGCGGCCTCCAAGGCGGGCATGGTGGGGATGTCCAAAAGCCTCGCCTATGAGGTGGCCAGCCGCGGGATTACTGTAAACGCCGTAGCACCCGGTTTTATCGAGACGGCGATGACAGACAAGCTGACCGACGACCAGAAGGCTGGAATCATGGGTCAAATTCCCGCCGGTCGTATGGGGACAGCATCAGAGATCGCCTCGGGTGTTTTGTATCTGGCCAGTCCCGAAGCCGCTTACGTGACGGGCACGACCTTGCATGTGAACGGCGGCATGGCCATGTTATAAGCCGGATTGGCAGCCCCTGCAGGTGACACGTACAATGCGTTTGCCATCACTGCAGCTTGTGTTAAAGGGGGCGCAGTTTTTACCCGGCGTTTGTAGTTGCTGCGCCAACACTCCCTGTTGTTGTCAGGCGTTATGCCTGGCCTTGCGGGGATCGAGCCGCCCCTTTTGGGGCATACGCATGTGTATCCGGCAGCGCGCCGGGCCCATGCAACCGAAACGGGCCAGATCTGGTCTGAATGAATGAGGGACTATTATGAGCGACATCGCAGATCGCGTGAAGAAAATCGTTGTGGAACACCTTGGTGTCGAAGAGGATAAAGTGGCCGAGAGTGCATCGTTTATCGATGATCTGGGCGCGGACAGCCTCGACACTGTCGAGCTTGTAATGGCCTTTGAAGAAGAATTCGGCATCGAAATTCCCGATGACGCGGCCGAGACCATCCAGACCTTTGGCGACGCGGTAAAGTTCATCACCGAAGCGTCCTGAGCCGCACACCGGCATTCTCCGGTGAATCGTATAAAATGGCGCCTCTCCTGTTGTAGGGAGGCGCCATTTTCATGACCGGGCTTCTCGGGGGGGTTGAATTGGCAGGGATATCTGCGCCATGGTTGCAGGCAGAGGGCGTCAAGCCCCGCTCCGCGAACTGAGGCAGAAATACTATGTCGCGCACGATACCAACGATTAATACGCATCGCCTGACACTGAGAGGCATGCGGGCAGAAGATTTCAATCGGTTTGCCGAGATTTGGGCGATGCCTGAGGTTGTCGCTCACATTGACGGCGCACCCTGGCCGCGCAGCAAGTCCTGGGCTGCCTTCCTGCGCCATGCCGGCCATTGGCAAATCACTGGTTTTGGGCAATGGGCCATTCATCGACACCGCGATCCGGATATGTCGGGGCAGGTTGGCTTTTTCTACGCCAAACGTGATCTCGGACCGGATTTTGATGATGTGCCCGAAGCGGGCTGGGTGCTGGCCCCCGAGGCGCACGGCCAGGGTTACGCGCGCGAAGCTGTGCGGGCTGCGCATGATTGGTTCGACCGTGTTGTGACCGGGCGGTTGGTCTGCCTGATTGATCCGCGCAATGCCGCCTCACTGAGAATTGCCGAGGAGGTCGGCTACACCTTGTTGCGGGAGACGACCTATAAGGGGGAGCCGGTCACGCTGATGGAGCGCAAGGGTCCGCCACAGTAGGGCGGCGGGACTTGATCGGCACTTGCACAGAAACGGCGGCTCACTGTATGGGGGGACAAGAATTGAAGGGGGCATCGCGATGCGCAGAGTAGTTGTCACAGGGCTTGGCCTGGTTACGCCGCTGGCGGATGGGGTCGAGGCAAGCTGGGCCAGAATTCTGGACGGCCAGTCCGGCGCGGGGCAGATCACCGGCTTTGATCCCAGCAATCTGGTGACCCAATATGCCTGCGAAGTGCCCCTGGGCGACGGCAGTGACGGAACCTTTAACGCTGACGCCTACATGGCCCCGAAAGAGCAGCGCAAAGTGGATACGTTTATTCTATTTGGTCTGGCGGCCGCGGAGCAGGCGGTCAAGGACGCAGGCTGGCAGCCTCAGGACAAAGAGAGCCTGGAGCGCACCGGCGTGCTGATCGGTTCTGGTATCGGTGGGCTGAACTCCATTGCCAATACGGCGGTGATGATGGCCGAAAAGGGTCCGCGCCGGGTCAGCCCCTTCTTTGTCCCCGGCGCGTTGATCAACCTGATCTCGGGTCAGGTGAGCATCAAATACGGCTTCAAGGGACCGAACCATTCGGTTGTGACGGCCTGTTCGACCGGCGCGCATGCGATTGGGGATGCGAGCCGCCTCATTCAGCACGGGGATGCGGACGTTATGATTGCGGGCGGGGCCGAGGCGGCCGTTTGCGAGATCGGGATTGCGGGCTTTAACGCGTGCAAGGCGCTGTCGACCAAGCGGGGCGATGACCCGCAAAAGGCCAGCCGCCCCTATGATGCGGATCGGGACGGGTTTGTCATGGGCGAAGGGGCGGGCATCGTTGTGCTGGAAGAATATGAGCACGCCAAGGCCCGCGGGGCAAAGATCTACGCCGAAGTGATGGGCTATGGCCTGTCGGGGGATGCGTATCACATCACGGCGCCCTCCGAGGACGGCGAGGGCGGCGAACGCTCCATGCGCAACGCGCTGCGCAACGCGGGGCTTGAGCCTAAGGACATCGACTATATCAATGCCCACGGCACCTCGACCATGGCCGACACCATTGAGCTTGGCGCGGTGGAGCGGATGCTGGGCGCACATGCGGGGGGCGTCACGATGTCCTCGACCAAATCAGCGACAGGGCATCTTTTGGGGGCGGCGGGGGCCATTGAGGCGATTTTCTCGGTCCTTGCGATCCGCGATCAGGTGGCACCACCCACGATCAATCTTGATAATCCGGCTGTGGAGACGAAAGTTGATCTGGCCCCCAACGCCAAGCGGCCGCGCGAGATTAACGTGGCCTTGTCGAATTCCTTCGGGTTCGGCGGGACCAACGCCAGCATCATATTCGGGAAGATCGGATAATGTGGCGTCATATCGCTTCAAATGCGGTGACCCTGCTGATTGTGCTGCTGTTCCTGGTGGCGGGCCTGATCCTGTGGGGGAAAACGCAGTACGACGGGGCGGGTCCGTTGACATCGGCCTATTGCGTGGATGTGCCGAGCGGGTCGACCATGCGGGCGGTCAGCGAAACCCTTGAGGCGGACGGGGTTGTCAGCTCCGGGGCGATCTTTCGCATGGGGGCGGAGTATTCAGATAAGTCCGACCAGTTGAAAGCCGGGAGTTTTCTGGTGCCGGCCGAGGCTTCCATGGCACAGGTCGTAGACGCCATTACCCGCGGTGGCGCGAGCACTTGTGGCACCGAGGTGATCTACCGGATTGGGGTGAACCGGGTCGGCGTGCAACTGCGCGAGCTTGATCCTCAGACCAACCAACTGGTTGAGCTGGCCAATTTTAACCCGGTTGAGGACGCGGCCCCCGAGGCCTATCAGGATCGTAAGACCGCCGCCGGGACCCGGTTCCGCGTGGCATTGGCCGAAGGCGTGACCTCCTGGCAGGTGGTCGAGAGCCTGAAGGCGATGGATATCCTGGAAGGGACCGTGGAGACCCTGCCGCCCGAGGGCGCGCTGGCACCCGACAGCTACGAAGTACGCCCCGGTGACACGCGGGACGCCATTTTGGACCGGATGCAGGTCGTGCAAGAGCAGCGCGTCGCGGAGGCTTGGGATGCGCGGGCGGAGAACCTGCCAATCGCCAGCCCCGAAGAGCTGCTGGTGCTTGCTTCCATCATCGAAAAGGAAACCGCCGTCGCGGATGAGCGCAGACAGGTGGCAAGCGTCTTTATCAACCGCTTGAATCGTGGTATGCGTCTGCAAACGGACCCGACAGTGATCTATGGGGTGACAGAGGGCCGGGGCATTCTGGGCCGGGGTCTGCGTCAGAGCGAGCTGCGCGCGGCGACACCTTGGAACACCTATGTGATCGAGGGCCTGCCGCCGACACCGATTGCCAATCCCGGCATGGCCAGCCTGCAGGCCGCAGCGCAGCCGCTGGAGACGCCGTATATCTTCTTTGTTGCGGATGGCACGGGCGGGCACGCTTTTGCCGAAACACTGGCCGAGCACAACCGGAACGTCGCGGTCTGGCGCCGTATTGAGGCCGAACGCGCGGAGCAATCCGATAACAACTGATGCACCATGTGCATAGGGTTTGCAGGCGTAATTCGCCTTAGATGACGAATGGAAACGAGCGCCTCAAAGGTCCCTTGTCCGTCAGCATGGTGGCAAAACGTTAATGGCACCGTACGGTGGGTAGTTGTTAACAAATTGATTTTCCTTGACTTTGCGAACGGTCACACGTATAACTTGTGACATGCTAGAAGAAGTGGGCAAGCGACCCCGGGGACAGCCCCGATGGGTCGCTTTTTCGTTTCTCTCGTGCGGAGACTACGCGCATGAGAGGTAAAAACCTGAATGACTTTACTAACCCCAGAGCACGTAGCGTCCGAAACTGAAGACCTTTTGAATTCGGTCATCGGATCCATAAAAGACCTGCGCCAAGAGATCGAGGACCTCAAAGAAAAGGTCCGCGCAGGTGAAGGATTGGAAAAGACGCAAAACAGCAGGACGGTGGCCTCGGCAACGACGCTGCTGAAAACCTGTCAGGAAGTGGAGAACCGTCTTGTCGAATGTCGCAGCAAATCAGCCGGAATCGCAAAAGGAGGCTATGCCCTCGATCTTGGGCGGGCCCGGGCTGAGATCGGGTGCAAGCTGGATCGGCTCCGCTGCACAGCACGTGCAGGACGCCTTCCTGAATGACTTAACCGAGGGAGAGCTTCTGGCTCTCCCTTACCTGTTTGAGTTTTGGGCCATGGACCACCAACTGCCCCCCGAGGGCGATTGGCGGACATGGGTCATCATGGGGGGCCGGGGAGCCGGAAAAACCCGGGCCGGGGCCGAATGGGTCCGGGCCCAGGTCGAGGGGTCGAAGCCGCTTGACGAAGGGCGCGCGCGCCGTGTCGCCTTGGTGGGAGAGACAATCGAGCAGGTTCGCGAAGTGATGATTTTCGGCGACAGCGGGATTCTGGCCTGCTCGCCGGAGGACAGGCGCCCGGTCTGGGAGGCCGGGCGCAAGAGATTGGTTTGGCCGAACGGGGCGATTGCGACGATCCATTCCGCTTTTGACCCCGAGGGGTTGCGCGGGCCGCAATTCGACGCGGCCTGGGTAGATGAGTTGGCCAAGTGGAAAAAGGCACAAGACACCTGGGACATGTTGCAGTTCGCGCTGCGTCTGGGCGACAAACCCCAGGTTTGCGTCACAACGACGCCGCGCAACGTGGGCGTCTTGAAGACTTTACTGAAATCGCCGTCAACCGTCGTGACACACGCGCCAACCGAGGCCAATGCGGCCAATCTGGCAAATTCTTTTCTGGACGAGGTGCGGGCGCGCTATGCGGGGACCCGTCTGGGCCGGCAGGAATTGGACGGCGTTCTTCTGGAAGACGCCGAAGGGGCGTTGTGGACAACCGCCGGGCTGGAGGCCTTGCGGTGTGAGACCCTGCCTGAGTTGGACCGCATCGTGGTTGCAGTGGATCCTTCAACCACCAGCACTGCCGCATCAGATGAGTGCGGGATTGTCGTTGCGGGTGTAAAGATGAGCGGGGCGCCCCAGGATTGGCGTGCCTATGTTCTGGCCGATTGCACGGTGCAGGGGGCGAGCCCGTCAGGATGGGCGCAAGCAGCGATCAGCGCCATGGAGCGATATGGCGCGGACCGGCTCGTGGCAGAAGTCAATCAGGGCGGGCAGATGGTGGCGGAAGTCCTTCGTCAGGTTGATCCATTGGTTCCCTTCAAGGGTGTGCATGCCAGCCGTGGCAAGGTGGCCCGCGCCGAGCCTGTCGCGGCCCTCTATGAGCAGGGGCGCGTGCGGCATATGCGGGCGTTGGACGCCTTGGAAGACCAGATGTGCCGGATGACGGTGCAGGGCTATGAAGGCCAGGGTTCTCCCGACCGGGTGGATGCGCTGGTCTGGGCGCTGCACGAGCTGATGATCGAGCCTGTGGCGAAGTGGCGCGCGCCGCGTGTGCGCTCGCTTTAGGGCGATTTGAGAACCTTACCGGAGTGTTAATCGCACGGACGTGTCGATGACCACTTCGTCAGGAATTTACAGGATATTCGATGCTGCAAGAACAAACCGGTTCCGGGGTCAGATCCCCAGCCGGCATTTTGATCTGCGGCACTGACTTGAGGAGCGAACGACATGGGTTTCAACTTTCTACGGCGCGGCGCTCAGGCAGAGGTGCCAGAGCAGAAGGCGAGCGCTACAGGGCCCGTGGTGGCCTATCAGACCTCCGGCCGGGTGGCGTGGAGCCCCCGGGATGCGGTATCGCTGACCCGTACCGGCTTCTCGGGCAACCCGGTTGGCTTTCGATCGGTGAAGCTGATCGCAGAAGCGGCGGCAGCCTTGCCATTGGTGTTGCAGGATGCCGATCAACGCTACGACATGCACCCGCTGGCTGATCTCGTGGCGCGGCCCAATCCGATGCAGGGCAGGGCAGAGCTGCTGGAAGCGCTTTATGCGCAGATGCTGCTCACGGGGAACGGCTATGTGGAGGCTGTCGCAGGCGATCTGGGTGTGCCGGATGAATTGCATGTGCTGCGGTCAGACCGGATGAGTGTCGTGCCCGGCCCAGACGGCTGGCCGGTCGCTTATGAATACGCGGTCGGAGGCCGCAAGCACCGGTTTGACGCCAGCGGGCCTGTGGTGCCGGTCTGCCATATCAAGAATTTTCATCCGCAGGATGACCACTACGGCTTCAGCCCGATGCAAGCCGCCGCCATGGCCGTGGATGTGCATAACTCCGCCAGCCGCTGGTCCAAGGCGCTGCTCGACAATGCGGCGCGTCCGTCAGGGGCTATTGTCTACCGGGGGGCGGAAGGTCAGGGCACCATGGCCACAGATCAGTATGAGCGGCTGGTCAGCGAGATGGAGAGCCATCACCAGGGCGCGCGCAATGCGGGCCGCCCCATGCTGCTGGAAGGCGGGCTGGACTGGAAGCCTATGGGGTTTTCGCCCTCCGACATGGAATTCCAGAAAACCAAGGAGGCCGCCGCGCGTGAGATCGCCCTGGCCTTTGGGGTGCCGCCGATGCTTTTGGGCATCCAGGGCGATGCGACCTATTCGAATTATCAGGAGGCACACCGCGCCTTTTATCGCCTGACCGTGTTGCCACTGGCCACGCGGGTCACGGCGGCGCTGGCCCATTGGCTGGCGCGTCACACCGGGGAAGCGATTGAGATCAAGCCCGATCTCGATCAGGTGCCGGCGCTCGCCACAGAGCGCGACGCGCAGTGGAACCGGGTGGCGTCGGCAGATTTTCTGACCCAAGCGGAAAAACGCGCCCTGCTCGGGTTGCCTGCGGTGAGTGCGGATGAGTGATCCGGGGTTTGAGCGCTTTGAATGCGCCCCCGGCCTTCGGTTGCAAGCACACGAGCGGGTCGCGCAAATCCAGCACGACAATCTGCTCAAGCGGCTCGACCGCGTTGAAGAGATGATGGAACGGCTGGAAAAACGCCTTTGGCTGACCGTCTACGGCATTGTGGCGATGATCTTGGGTCAAGGGCTGCAATCAATACTGGCAGCGGTGCCGTGAAGAGGGTTCCGAGCGAAGTTCTGAGGAGAGATGTGATGGAGTATGAAACCGGCCTGGAGCGCAAGTTTGCGCGCTTTGGCGATGATGTGGAGGTGCGCGATGGCCGTGTTATCTGTGGCTATGCGAGCCTATTTGGCGCCGTCGATCAGGGCAATGATGTGGTGGCCTCGGGCGCCTACGCTGCGTCCCTGGCGTCGCTGACGCAAAAGGGTGGGCGTGTGAAGATGCTCTGGCAACATGATCCCGCACAGCCCATTGGTATCTGGGATGAGGTGCGCGAGGACGCAAAGGGTCTTTGGGTAAAGGGCCGCTTGCTGGAGAGCGTCGAAAAGGGCCGTGAGGCCATGGCGCTGATCGAGGCAGGTGCCATCGACGGTCTGTCGATCGGGTACCGCACCCGCAAAGCCACAAAGAACGCTGAGGGCCAGAGGCTCTTGACGGAACTGGAGCTTTGGGAGGTGTCGCTTGTGACCTTCCCGATGCTGCCCAGTGCGCGGATTACGGCAAAGTCAGAAGACACTGATCTGGACCGTTCTCTGCGTGACATGGCCGCCGCCTTCAAAGGTGCGCGCGCCGATCTGGCGCGCCGCTGACGCGCTCCTGTCGTTGCGGTCGGGCAGAAGACGCCTGACCTGAACACTACAATTTGAGGAATTTGCCATGAGCAAGACCGAAGCAAAGGCGGCGGGCGGGATAGGTTTGTCCCCCGCCGAGGACGTCAGACAGGCCGTAATGGGCTTTGTGACTGATTTCAAAGAGTTCCAAACCGACATTGATACAAAACTTCAACAAACAGAAGAGCGACTGACCATGCTGGACCGTAAAACAAATACCCCTCAACGTACGCCTCTTGGTGGGTCGGTAGACGCCGGCGCACCGCATCAGAAAGCTTTTAACGCGTACCTGCGTTCAGGAGATGATGATGGCCTGCGCGGCCTTGAGATGGAAGTGAAATCCCTGTCGACGGCCGTGAACTCGGACGGGGGCTATCTGGTGGACCCTCAGACCTCCGAAACCGTGCAGTCGGTGCTGAAGGCCGCAGCGTCCGTGCGCGCAATTGCGTCGGTCGTGAATGTGGAGGCCACGTCCTACGACGTGCTTGTCGATCACACCGACGTGGGGGCCGGCTGGGCGACCGAAACGGGCACCCTGTCCGAAACCGATACACCTCAGATTGATCGGATCACCATCCCGTTGCACGAGCTGAGCGCGTTGCCAAAGGCATCACAGCGTCTGTTGGATGACAGTGCTTTCGACATTGAGGGGTGGTTGGCGAACCGGATTGCGGATAAATTCGCTCGCGCCGAAGCGGCGGCTTTCATCTCCGGTGATGGGGTCGACAAACCCAAGGGCATTCTGGATCACACCGCCGTGGACAATGAAATCTGGTCCTGGGGCAACATCGGTTATGTGCCCACCGGCAATGCGGGTGATGTGACACCGGAAGCAGTGGTGGATGTGATCTATGCACTTGGCGCGCAGTACCGCGCGAACGCCACCTTTGTCATGAACTCCAAGACCGCAGGTCTGATCCGCAAGCTGAAAGACGCGGACGGTCGTTTCCTGTGGTCTGATGGGCTGGCAGCCGCAGAACCTGCGCGTCTGATGGGGTACCCGGTTCTGATCGCGGAGGACATGCCTGACCCTGCCGACGGGGCCGATGCCATTGCCTTTGGTGATTTCGAGGCGGGCTACACGATCGCTGAGCGCCCAGATCTGCGCGTTCTGCGGGACCCCTTCAGCGCCAAGCCACACGTGCTCTTTTACGCCACCAAGCGGGTTGGTGGAGATGTGAGCGATTTTGCGGCCATCAAACTTCTGAAATTCGCGGCGTCCTAACGGAGGCTGCGATACCGGTGCCTGGCCTTTGGGTCAGGCGATCCGGGCCGGGTGCGTACCCGTAGATGCTGTGTTGTCTAGCTGTTCCCCTCCGACCGAGCAATGCAAGCAGGATGTGCACCCGGCAACTGATACCGGGGGGATGATTTTTGGAGACCTTCCATGATGTTGATCGAAGAAACGACGGTGCCGGATGCGGCACTCCCGGTCGAAGCCTTCAAAGCGCATCTCCGACTGGGCACAGGCTTTGGTCAGGGGACAACGCAGGATGAAGTTCTGACGGGCTTTTTACGCGCTGCGCTATCCGCCATTGAAGCCCGCACCGGCAAGGTTCTGGTTGCGCGCAGCTTTTCGTGGACGTTGAGCTTCTGGCGTGACCGCGATGCGCAAGGGCTGCCGGTCGCCCCGGTGAACGCCATTTCGCGGGTTGCTACAGTTGAACGCAACGGGACACAAACAGATGTCAGTGCGACCAGCTACTGGTTGGAACGCGACAGCCAGCGCCCCAGACTGCGCGCGACCGGTGCCAGTTTGCCGATGATTCCGACAGGCGGGGCGGTGGTGATCGACTTTGAAGCAGGCTTCGGCGCCGGATGGGATGACATCCCGTCTGACCTGCAACAAGCCGTTTTCCTGCTGGCTGCGCATTACTATGAGTATCGCCATGAAACCAGCCTGGGCGACGGATGCATGCCCTTTGGCGTCACCAGCTTGATTGAACGCTACAAGGTCATGCGGCTTGGCGGAGGGGGGCTGAGATGACCGCTCCTCGGTTGAGCCGGCGGCTTATCCTTGAAGCGCCTGAGCGTGTGGGAGACGGCAGCGGTGGTTTTGTGATCGAGTGGCAGACCTTGGGGTTACTTTGGGCTCAGATCGTGCCGCGCACGGGACGTGAAACGGCCACATCCGGGGCCGCCATCTCTCAGATGAGCTACCGCATCATCGTGCGTGGCGCGCCGTCTGGATCAATTGAAAGACCAAAGCCGGAGCAGAGATTTCGCGAAGGTGATCGTTTGTTTCTCATTCAGGCTGTTGCCGAGGAGGACCCGGAAGGTCGTTACCTTGCCTGCTTTGCAACAGAGGAGACTGCGATATGAGCTATGCCATGTCGGGCGCGCTTCAGGCCGCCATCTACGGGGCATTGGGTGCTGATGGAACCCTGGCCGCGTTGGTAGGGGCAGATATCTACGATGCTGTGCCGACCGGAAACATGCCGGAAACCTACGTCAGCCTTGGCCGGGAACGGGTCAGTGACGCCTCTGACCAGACAGGCAACGGTGCATTGCACCGGCTGGAAATCTCTGTCTTTACCACTCAGCCAGGCTTTGCCGGGGCCAAGGCGGTCGCCGCTGCGATCTCGGATGTCTTGCACGATGCCGAATTGACGCTCAGCCGGGGACGGTTGGTGTTCTTGCATTTTGAGCGCGCCGAGGCACGCCGGATCGATGCAAGTGCGGCGCGCGAGATCGTGTTGCGGTTTCGCGCACGTGTGGACGACCAATGACACTTTTCACTTTTTGATAGGAGACAACCCATGGGTGCTCAGAACGGAAAGGACCTTTTGATTAAGGTCGATATGGCCGCAGATGGTCAGTTCACCACATTGGCAGGGCTGCGCGCAACGCGGGTGAGCTTCAACGCCGAAACGATTGATGTGACCAGCCTGGAGAGCCAGGGCGGCTGGCGTGAGCTGTTGTCCGGTGCAGGCGTGCGGTCTGTGTCGATCAGCGGATCCGGCGTTTTTCGCGATGCGGATACAGATGAACGCGCCCGACAGCTCTTTTTTGATGGCGAAGCCCCGAACTTTCAGGTGGTGATTCCGGATTTTGGCATTGTCGAAGGCCCCTTTCAGGTGACGGCAATCGAATACAGCGGCAGCCATAATGGTGAAGCGACCTACGAGCTGTCTCTGGCCAGTGCCGGCAACCTGACGTTCACGGCGATCTGATCATGGCCAATCCATGGAGGGGAGAAGTGTCGTTGTGGATCAACGGCGAGAGCCATGTCATGCGTCTGACACTGGGCGCATTGGCCGAGCTTGAAACGACACTTGACGAGCAATCGCTTGTGGCTTTGGTGGAGCGATTTGAGGCTAATCGCTTTTCCAGCCGCGATGTCATCGCCCTGTTGGAAGCCGGGCTGCAGGGTGGACAATCCGCTCTGCCGAAAGGGGCGCTGATGGATGCAGAGATTGCGGGTGGCCCTTTGGCGGCGGCACGGGCAGCGGCGGAGCTTTTGGCCCGCGCCTTTGTCCTGCCTGAGACGTGAACCGGATCGAATGGCCCGCCTTGATGCGGGCGGGTTTGCAGCAGTTGGGGTTGCGACCGGATGAATTCTGGACGCTCACGCCTGCGGAGTTGCAGGTGATGCTTGGCGATCCGGCAAAGACCGGCCCGCTTCTGAGCAACGGGCTGGAGGCGCTTATGACCGCCTATCCTGACAAGACATAGAAGGGACCAACACGATGACCGATGATGATGATTATGATGACCTGGCAGAGGGTGCGGAGCGCCTGAATGACACCTTGGGTCAGACGAGTGTTCTGGTCACGGGCTTTGACGGTGAGTTGCGCCGGATGCAGAGCTCTCTGGAAGCCACGAGCAAAAATGTTGCTGCGATGGAGCGTGGATTTGGCAATGGATTGCGCCGGGCTTTTGACGGCGTTATCTTTGATGGTGTCAAGCTTTCCGACGCGCTGAGTACCATCAGAGAGAGCATGGTCAACACCGCCTATAGTGCTGCGATCCGCCCTGTCACAAGCGGGCTGGGAAGTGCGCTGGCCAATAGCGTCGGTGGTTTTGTGGAAAACATCTTGCCCTTTGCGAACGGCGCGCCCTTCAGCCAAGGGCGGGTGATGCCCTTTGCCACGGGCGGTGTTGTCAGCAGCACCACGCCTTTCGGGATGCGCGGTGGCATGGGCGTTATGGGGGAGGCAGGACCGGAGGCGATCATGCCGCTCGCGCGCGGGGCCGATGGCAAACTTGGGGTGCGGGGTGCGGGTGGCGGTGGCCAGACCATTGTCATGAACATCACCACGCCGGACGTGCAGGGGTTCCAGCGCTCGCAAGGACAGATTGCAGCTCAGATGACACGCGCGTTGGGGCGTGGCCAGCGCAACCGGTAAAGGAGGGACAGTTAGATGCAGTTTCATGATGTAAGATTTCCGGCAGCTTTGAGCTTTGGCTCGGTTGGCGGACCGGAGCGACGCACGGACGTGGTCACCATCAGCAACGGGTTTGAGGAGCGCAACTCGCCCTGGGCGCATTCGCGCAGACGCTATGACGCCGGTGTGGGCATGCGATCCCTGGATGACGTGGAGACGATGATCGCATTTTTCGAAGCACGGTACGGTCAGTTGTTCGCCTTCCGCTGGAAGGACTGGTCCGACTACAGGTCGTGCAAACCGTCACTGGACATCACCGCCTTCGATCAGGAACTGGGTACGGGCGATGACGAACAGATGCAATTTGAAATCGCGAAGACATATCGCTCTGGAGAATACTCCTACACGCGTCCCATCAAGAAACCTGTGGCAGGCACAGTGCGGGTCGGCTTGGGGTCTGATGAAGCGCAGGAAGGAACCGATTTCACGGTCGATCTGGCAACGGGGGTGATAACCTTTGCAACGCCACCGGCCATGGGTCTGCCGATAACAGCCGGTTTTGAGTTCGATGTGCCGGTGCGGTTTGACACTGGCAGCATTCAAACCAGTGTCGCTAGCTTCCAGGCCGGAGAGATTCCGACGGTGCCGATCATCGAGGTGCGGGTTTGATGGCTGACATGCATGCAGGGTTGAAAGCCCATTTGAAAAGTGGCTTGACCACCATCGCTCACGCCTGGGCGATAGAACGCAAAGACGGCACGATACTGGGGTTTACCGATCACGACCGCGATCTCAGCTTTGAGGGTATAACTTTCCGTGCAGACACAGGACTCACCGCGTTGTCGCTGGCGCAGAGCACGGGGTTGTCTGTCGACAATACCGAAGCCCTTGGGGCGCTGAGCGATTTGTCAATTCGTGAAGACGAAATTGAACAGGGGCGCTTTGACGGTGCTGAGGTTCGGGCTTGGATGGTGAACTGGACCGATGTCAGTCAACGACGCTTGCAGTTTCGCGGCCTCATCGGAGAGCTCAGCCGCGCGGATGGTGGCTTTCAAGCCGAACTTCGCGGGCTGACAGAAGCACTGAATCGTCCGCTGGGAAGGGTGTACCAGAAACCCTGTACCGCTGTGCTCAGCGATAGTGCCTGCCGATTTGACGTAACGAAACCTGGTTTTTCAATCGAGCTGGCGGTTGAATATACGGACCAGTCGCGGATTTTCCGATGGGAAGGGTTTGACGGCTTCGAACAGGACTGGTTCGCCCGCGGGCGGCTCGAAGTCCTTGAAGGTCCGGCAGCCGGGCTTTGGGGGATGGTGAAACAGGACCGGCTGGAGGGTGAAACCCGCACGATTGAGCTGTGGGAGCCGATACGAAGCCCGCTGGCCTATGGTGTCACCGTTCGATTGATCGCCGGATGCGACAAACGCAGTGAAACATGCAGGCTGAAATTCCAAAACCTCGCCAATTTTCAGGGCTTCCCGGATCTGCCGGAAGATGACTGGATGATGGCTGTGCCGAAATCCTCCGGGGCCAATACGGGCGGGAGCAGAAGATGACCACGCTTCAAAACGCAATTGTTATCGAAGCCCGCCGTTGGATCGGAACGCCTTACATCCACCAGTCCTCGGTGTTTGGGGCGGGGGCGGACTGTCTGGGTCTTTTGCGGGGGATTTGGCGCACGGTGTACGGCGATGAACCAGAGGCCGTTCCGGCCTATTCGATGGATTGGTCTGAACCGCAGGGTGAGGAACGGCTATGGGCGGCGGCGTTGCGACATTTGACGCCGAAACCGCTTGCTGCGGAAGCTCCAGCGGACGTGCTGCTCTTTCGAATGCGACAAGGATCCGTTGCCAAACACCTGGGGGTCGTCTCCGGCGTTGGCAAAGCTGCGCGTTTCATACACGCCTATTCGAAATACGGGGTCATTGAGAGCCCCCTAAGTCTACCTTGGCGGCGTCGCATTGTGGCGCGGTTTTCATTTCCTGAGGAGGTCAGCTAATGGCCACGATTGTTTTATCCGCTGTCGGAGGGGCTGTTGGCAGCTCCTTGGGCGGCACCGTTGCCGGCCTTTCAACGGCAGTCATCGGACGCGCGGTGGGTGCCACCGTCGGCAAGGTGATTGACCAGAGTGTTTTAGGCACCGGCTCTGAGGTGATTGAAACTGGCCGTGTGGACCGGTTTCGGCTCTCGAACGCGGGTGAGGGTGAACCGATTTCGCAGGTATATGGACGCATCCGTCTGGGAGGGCAGGTCATTTGGGCGTCCGACTTCGCCGAAGACGTGGCCATCACCACGAGCGGTGGCGGCGGCGGTGGGGGTAAAGGCGCACCGAGCCAGCCAAAAACAACGACGCGAAGCTACAGCTATTCCGTCAACATCGCGGTGGCGATCTGTGAAGGAGAGATCACGCGCATTGGCCGGGTTTGGGCCAATGGAGAAGAGGTTGCCCCCGACGATCTCAACATGAGAATTTACAAGGGACATAAAGATCAGCTGCCTGATCCGGTCATGGAAGCGATCGAAGGGGCAGGCAAGGTACCTGCTTACCGCGGTACGGCATATGTGGTCTTTGAGAACCTGGATCTTGAGCCCTTTGGCAACCGGGTTCCGCAATTCTCGTTCGAGATATCAAGACCTGAGCAGCGCGACGAAGAAGACGCGGCGATTGCGCCAACCTATGGCATTAGATCTGTCGCACTGATCCCCGGGACCGGTGAGTACTCGCTTGCCACGACGCCGGTTTACTACTCATCCGGACCTGGCAGCCGCTGGAGCGCGAACCTGAACTCCCCGACGGAGAAAACAGATTTTGCTGTGTCGCTGGAAACGATGGGGGACGAGTTACCCAATTGCGAAGCCGTCTCGCTTGTGGTGTCTTGGTTTGGCAATGATCTGCGCTGCGGCAGTTGTTCGGTGCGTCCAAGGGTCGAAAAAAAGCTCTATGATGCGCCAAACATGCCCTGGACCGTTGCCGGGGTGACCCGCCCGTCAGCTCAGGAGATGCCGCTGCAGGACGGGCGGCCCATTTATGGCGGAACGCCGACGGACCAGTCCGTTATTCAAGCCATCAAGGCCATGCGCGCCTCGGGTAAACAGGTCATGTTTTATCCGTTTATCCTGATGGATCAGCTTGAAAACAACACCTTGCCCAACCCTTACGCGCCGGAGCAAAATCAACCGAAGCTACCTTGGCGTGGGCGCATAACCCTCTCGACGGCTCCCGGTGTGAGCGGCTCCCCCGATGGCACACCCGCTGCAGAAACAGAAGTGGATGCATTTTTTGGCAAAGCCAGAGCCAAGCATTTTAGCGTTTCTGGTGGTCAGGTCTTTTACGCGGGTCCGCAGGAATGGACGCTCAGCCGTTTTGTCTTGCATTATGCTGCCCTTTGCACCGCGGCCGGTGGCGTTGAGGCGTTTTGTATCAGTTCCGAGATGCGCGGGCTGACCCAGATCCGGGCAGAGAACAATCGGTTTGTCGCCGTGGAACGGCTCAGAGATCTCGCAGCTCAGGTGCGTGCGCTGTTGGGCCCTCGGACCAAAATCAGCTATGCGTCGGATTGGAGCGAGTATTTCGGCTACCAGCCGCAGGACGGTTCCAATGATCGCTTCTTTCATCTTGACCCTTTTTGGGCCGATCCAAATATCGATTTCATCGGCATCGATAATTACATGCCCCTTTCGGATTGGCGGGATGGCGATCTCCATGCGGATGCGGATGTTGGAACGATCTACGACCTGGACTACCTGCGCAGCAATATCGCGGGGGGCGAGGGGTATGACTGGTTCTACGCCTCCGACGCGGCGCGGGCGGCACAGATCCGCACGCCGATAGAAGACGGTGCACATAGTGAGCCTTGGGTCTTTCGCTACAAGGATTTGCGCAACTGGTGGGAAAACCAACATTTTGACCGTATTGATGGTGTCCGGCAACCAACGCCCACCGCGTGGACACCTGGATCCAAGCCGTTCTGGTTTACGGAATTGGGATGTGCCTCCATCGACAAGGGCACCAACCAGCCAAACAAATTCGTTGACGTCAAGTCGTCTGAAAGCAGCCTGCCGCATTATTCCAATGGCGCGCGCGATGATCTCATCCAAAGCCAGTACCTGCGCGCGATGGTGTCTTATTGGGACGCGCCCGAGAACAATCCGGTCTCATCAGTTTACAACGCACCGATGGTGAATATGGACCGTGCGTTCGTCTGGGCCTGGGACGCGCGTCCCTATCCCTATTTCCCAAACAATCTCTCGCTATGGAGCGATGCGGAAAACTACGGTCGCGGGCATTGGATCAACGGGCGGACCTCGGCGCGCGCGTTGTCCTCTATTGTTGCGGAGATTTGCCTGAAGGCTGGTTTGACCGCCTTTGATACATCCAAGCTCTACGGAGTGGTGCGCGGCTATATCGTCAGTGACGTTTCAGAAGCGCGGGCCTCTTTGCAGCCCTTGATGCTGCGGTACTCCTTTGATGCCATTGAACGCGACGGCGTGTTGGTCTTTCGCATGCGGAACGGACGCGGGGCGATTGATCTTGATCGTGAAACACTGGCCCTGTCGACCGAACTCGACGGCACGGTAGAGCAGATGCGGAAAGCGGATGCTGAGATATCAGGTCGCGTCAGGCTGAGATTCCTGCAAGCGGATGCGGCTTTTGACGCTCTGGCTGAAGAAGCGGTTCTGGCGGATGAGCGGACCCATTCGGTCGCAACCTCCGAAGTCCCGATTGCACTCACAAGAGTCGAAGGACGCCAGGTCGTGGAACGTTGGCTCACAGAGGCACGGGTCGCGCGGGATGCCATTCGATTTGCCTTGCCGCCGTCGATGATGACATTGGGGGCAGGGGATGTCATCGCGCTGAACGGTGAACAACAGGAAGGCCGGGCTCTCTACCGGATTGACCGTGTCGAGCAGGGGGCTCTTCAGCTGGCTGAGGCAGTGCGGATTGATCCTGAAGTCTATGTGCCCGCCAACCTGTCGGAAGAAGTGGAAAGCCCCAAACCATTCGTTCCGCCAGTGCCTGTGTTTCCGCTCTTTCTGGACTTGCCCCTTATCTCTGGGGACGAGGTGCCGCATGCGCCGTACTTTGCGGCCACCGCGCAGCCTTGGCCAGGCTCCGTCGCCGTGTATCAGTCACCAAGTGAAAGTGACTACCGGCTGCTCAACATCATTGGCGCGCGGTCAATCATTGGCACAACGCAAAACAGTCTGGATGGTGCGCCCTCTGGACGTTTTGACAATGGAAAAGCGCTGCAGGTCAAGCTGATGAGCGGCGCTTTGAGTTCGGTCAATGACCAAACCTTGCTGAGTGGTGCCAATCTTGCCGCCATCGGGGACGGCTCACCGGGGAACTGGGAGCTCTTTCAATTTGCGCAGGCAGACCTTGTCGATGTGGATACCTACCAGCTCAGCCGGCGGTTGCGCGGTCAGCTTGGCAGCGATGGATTGATGCCTGAGGCATGGCCGGAAGGGTCGTGGTTTGTATTGCTGAATGGCTTTCCGGAACAGATCGATCTGTCGCGCAATCTGCGCGGGGTAGCACAGAGCTACCGGATCGGGCCCGCGCGCCGATCGGTGTTTGATCCGTCTTATGTTGAACGAACAGATGCCTTTGATGGCAATGGGTTACGGCCTTATGCTCCAACACACCTGCGCGCGGCAACCAATGCAAGCGGCGGGATCGAATTGACCTGGATTCGCCGCACCCGTGTTGACGGTGATACATGGGACACGCCCGAAATACCCCTCGGCGAAGAGGCAGAAAGCTATATGATCCGTGTGTTCAAAGGCGGGACGCTGTTGCGAGAAACGATCGTGACGCAGTCACTGTGGGCCTATCCGTTGTCGGAACAGGCAGCAGACGGTCTGACCGGAGCATTTGAGGTTCAAGTGGCGCAGATCTCGGCGGTCTATGGTCCAGGTCTGAGCGCAAAGTTGCCCCTTTCCGTGTAGGATGATAAGATCATTCCATTCAAACCCGCCTCCGGCTCATGTCGAAACGTAATACAATGCATCACAGCTTTGCGTTTGGTTTCCGGCCCCTGGATGAGGTAGGGATGGCGTGAAAGGATGATCTTCATGGCGAAACTTCAACAGACCATCGCAGCAGTTGACCCCGCTTGGGATCAGATTTGTGCAGAGGCACGGCAGGCGGCACAAGACGAGCCACTGATGGGCGGTTTTTTGCATGCCTGTATCCTGCATCACAAAAGCATCGAAAAAGCGCTTTCTTATCGGATCGCAGCCAAGCTTGCCTCGAACGAGATGTCGATGGTTGTCGTCCGTGAAATGGTCGAAGATGCGTATGCCGCCGACACATCGCTGGTGCAAGCAGCGCGTGCGGATCTCGTCGCGATCTATCAGCGCGATCCGGCGTGCCACCGCCTGTTGCAACCGATCCTGTACTTCAAAGGCTATCAGGCCATGCAGGCTTATCGCGTCGGCCATTACCTTTGGAAGAACGGACACCGTGACCTTGCCTATTTCGTGCAGATGCGCGTTTCTGAAATTTTTGGGGTGGATATTCACCCGGCAGCTCAGATCGGCAAGGGGATCATGATTGATCATGCGCATTCGATCGTGATCGGCGAGACGGCCGTGGTCGGCGACAATGTGTCGATGCTGCATTCGGTCACCCTTGGCGGGACCGGTAAGGAAGAAGAGGACCGTCATCCAAAAATCGGTGACGGTGTTCTGATCGGTGCCGGTGCCAAGGTGCTGGGGAACCTCAAGGTCGGCAATTGCAGCCGCATTGCTGCCGGCTCGGTTGTTCTGGAAGAGGTGCCACCCTGCAAAACCGTGGCGGGTATCCCGGCACGTATCGTTGGGGAGGCGGGCTGCGACCAGCCCTCTGTCTCGATGAACCACATGCTGGGCCCGGACGCCTGAAACCAATAGCACTAAGACATTGAAAAGCCGGAGGTTTGCGCCTCCGGCTTTTCTGTTGTGGCTCAGCCGACGCTTTAGCGCGCAGATGTCACGCCAGCATCGTCATTGGATTTTCCAGATTTTCCTTGATCGCCGTGAGAAGCTGCGCCCCCAGCGCGCCATCGATGACCCGGTGATCCACGGACAAGGTGACGGACATCACGGTCGCGACGTCCAACTCGCCATCTTTCCCAACGACGGGCTTCTTGACCCCTGCACCGACCGCCAGAATAGCGCCATGCGGTGGATTGATGACCGCGTCGAAGTTGTCGATGCCGAACATCCCAAGGTTGGAGATTGCAAAGCTGCCGCCCTGATACTCATGTGGTGCCAGCTTTCGGTCCCGCGCGCGCGCGGCCAGATCCTTCATTTCTGCGGAGAGGGCCGACAGGCTCTTCATTTCCGCATCCTTCAGAACAGGGGTAAAGAGCCCGCCCTCAATGGCCACAGCGACAGCCACGTCGGAGGGGGTAAGTTTCAGGATCCGATCACCTGCCCAGACCGCATTGGCATCCGGCACGGCCTGCAAGGCGAGCGCACAGGCCTTGATGATGAAATCGTTCACGGAAAGCTTCACGCCGCGTGCTTCGAGCTGTTTGTTCAATTCTCCGCGGAATTTGAGCAGCGCGTCAAGTTCGATATCGCGACGCAGGTAAAAATGCGGGATCGACTGCTTGGCCTCGGTCAGCCTGGCGGCGATGGTCTTGCGCATCCCGTTGAGGCTGATTTCCTCGTACTCACGGCCCTGATACATCGCCATGACCACATCAGCCGAGGGGCCGCTCGCGGGAGCCGCGGAGGATGCCGGTGCAGTGGCTGGTTTTGCCGCTTCTGGTTTGGAGGCTTCGGCTGTTGCGTTCTCCACATCCGCCTTGACGATGCGACCGCGGGGGCCGGAGCCTTTGATGGTGGCAAGGTCCAGTCCCTTGTCGGCGGCGATACGGCGCGCGAGGGGGGAGGCGAAAACGCGGTTGCCGTCCGCTGATTTGGGGGCCGGCAGCGCTGCGGCAGGGGCAGGGGCAGGCGCCTCGGCGGCCGCTGGGGCCTCCTCGTTGCCCGCGTCGGACGCCTCCGGGTTGGCGGCGACCTTACCGATGTCATCGGTGCTTTCACCTTCTTCGAGCAGGACTGCGATGGCGGTGTTGACCTTCACGCCTTCGGCGCCTTCGGCCACAAGAATCTTGCCGATGGTGCCTTCGTCCACCGCTTCGAATTCCATGGTGGCCTTATCGGTTTCGATCTCCGCCATGATATCCCCGGAGGAGACGGTATCGCCTTCTTTCACATGCCATTTGGCGAGTGTGCCTTCTTCCATCGTGGGCGAGAGCGCGGGCATGAGAATTTCAGTCGGCATGGTGGGCGCTCCTCAGGCGTAGGTGACTTGGCGGACGGCGGCGATCACCTCATCGGTGGTGACCAGTGCCAGTTTTTCAAGATTGGCGGCATAGGGCATCGGAACATCCTTGCCGGTGCAGTTTATGACAGGCGCATCGAGGTAATCAAACGCCTCCTGCATAATGACAGAAGAGATGTAATTTCCAACGGATCCTTGTGGCCAGCCTTCCTCGACCGTCACGCAGCGATTTGTCTTCATGACCGACTTCAGGATGCTCGCGGTATCCATCGGGCGCAGGGTGCGCAGATCGATGACCTCGGCGCTGATGCCACCTTCGGCAAGCTTGTCGGCGGCTGCCAGGGCGTAGGTCATCCCGATGCCGAAGCTGACAATGGTGACGTCCTCGCCTTCACGCCAGATCCGTGCCTTTCCAAACGGGACCGTATAGTCGTCAAGCTCCGGGACATCAAAGCTCCGACCGTATAGAATTTCATTCTCCAGAAAGATCACCGGGTTAGGGTCCCGGATCGCTGTTTTCATCAGCCCTTTGTAGTCGGAGGCGGAGTAGGGCATTGCAACCTTCAGGCCGGGAACCTGCATGAACCAGGCCGCATAGTCCTGGGAGTGCTGCGCCCCGACCCGGGCCGCCGCACCGTTTGGTCCGCGAAACACCATCGGCGCCCCCATCTGACCGCCCGACATATAGAGGGTTTTGGCCGCCGAGTTGATGATCTGGTCCATGGCTTGCATGGCGAAGTTGAAGGTCATGAACTCCACGATGGGTTTCAACCCGCCAAAGGCGGCTCCCACACCGATACCGGCAAAACCGTGTTCGGTGATCGGCGTGTCGATCACGCGTTTGGCACCGAACTCATCCAGCATGCCCTGCGAGATTTTATAGGCGCCCTCGTATTCCGCCACCTCTTCGCCCATCAGGAAAACGCTGTCATCGCGGCGCATTTCTTCGGCCATGCCGTCACGCAA
Source organism: Roseobacter weihaiensis (assembly GCF_020622345.1). Taxonomy (GTDB): domain Bacteria; phylum Pseudomonadota; class Alphaproteobacteria; order Rhodobacterales; family Rhodobacteraceae; genus Roseobacter; species Roseobacter weihaiensis. Next base: position 92,675 of record NZ_JACNMO010000002.1, read on the forward strand.
GGCCTCCCGCACAGTCTGCTGTTTCAGGGTTGTGCCCTCTGGCCAATCCGGGGAGGTGTCCGTTTGAGGGGCGGCGGGCGCCTCGGCGGCCCCTGCCGGGGACACCTCCTTGCCCGCGTCGACCGCGGGGGCGGCCTCCGGCGCAGCCGCGGGTGTTGTATCGATGTCATCAGCGCTTTCGCCCTCGTCAAGCAGCACGGCGATGGCGGTGTTCACCTTGACGCCTTCGGTACCCTCTTCGACCAGGATCTTGCCGATCGTGCCTTCATCCACGGCCTCGAATTCCATCGTCGCCTTGTCGGTTTCGATCTCGGCCATGATATCCCCGGAGGAGACGGTGTCCCCTTCCTTCACGAGCCACTTGGCAAGCGTGCCTTCTTCCATGGTGGGCGAGAGGGCGGGCATCAGAATTTCAGTTGCCATGGATCAAGCCTCCTGCGGAATTTCTGTGGCGTAGATATCGGTCCAAAGCTCTTCGAGCGCAGGCTCCGGTGAGGTTTTGGCAAACTCGGCGCTTTCGTTCACGATCTCCTTGATCTCCTTGTCGATCGCCTTGAGGTCTTCTTCGCTTGCATGTTTGCCGGTCAGCAACATGGAGCGTACGGCCTCAATCGGGTCCCGCTCGTCGCGCATTTTCTGCACCTCTTCGCGGGTGCGGTACTTTGCCGGGTCCGACATCGAATGGCCCCGGTAGCGGTAGGTCTTGATCTCCAGAATGTAGGGCCCGTCACCAGCGCGGCAGACGGCGACAGCCTTTTCGCCGGCGGCTTTGACCGCCAGCACATCCATGCCGTCGACTTCCTCGCCCTTGATGCCGTAGGCGGCGCCGCGTTCCCAGTAAGAGGGCGAATGGGTGGAGCGTTTGGTCGAGGTGCCCATGGCGTATTGGTTGTTCTCGATCACGAAGACCACTGGCAGGTTCCACAGCTCGGCCATGTTGTAGGCTTCATAGACCTGACCCTGGTTGGCGGCACCATCGCCGAAATAGGTAAAGGTGACCCGGTCGTTGCCTTTGTACTTGTCGGAAAACGCAAGACCCGCGCCCAAAGGCACCTGGGCCGCTACAATGCCGTGGCCGCCGTAAAAGTGTTTCTCTTTCGAGAACATGTGCATCGAGCCGCCCTTGCCTTTGGAATAGCCGCCCTCGCGGCCTGTCAGTTCCGCCATCACGCCGCTCGGGTCCATCCCACAGGCCAGCATATGGCCGTGGTCGCGATAGGAGGTGATGCGTTTGTCGCCCTCTTCTGCGGCAGCTTCCAGCCCCACGACAACGGCTTCCTGACCAATATAGAGATGACAAAAACCGCCGATAAGCCCCATGCCGTAGAGTTGTCCGGCTTTTTCTTCAAACCGTCGGATCAACAGCATATCCCTGTAGTATGCCTTTAATTCATCGGCTGAAACATTGGGCTTTTTCGCCGCTTTTCGCGTTGCCATAGGTCGGATATCCTTTCCACAACACCCCTCGGGGTAGATAGTTTAGCATTAAACTATTCATTATCGGATTCGGAGCCGTATTGCGAGCATCAATCTGGGTTGCGACTATTTTGCCGCGAACTGCCCGGATGAACTTACCGGATCACGATCTCATCGGCCCGGATCAGGCCCAGAACCCGGCGCGCCTGCTCGTCCAGCAGATCAAGATCAAGATAGTCATCGGACAAGCGCCGGGTCAGGTTTTCCATGCGGCCCACGTCGGCCTGAACCTGCGTCAACTGGACCCGCAAAAGGTCCGCCTCTGCGCTGATCTCGGCCCGGCGGAACAGGCCGAAGTCTCCCTGCACGGCGGCAAAGGTGAAATAGGTCGCCAAGCCCAGTGCGAGGGTAAAAAACACGAAGGTGCCGAATGCGGGACGCGTACTGCGGTTCATCTTGACTGCCTCTGATCGCCTCTTTTCGGGCGTGATGGGACTATTGCACAAGCGGGGCGGTCTGTGAATCCCCATTTTGTCACAAAACTCAGGAAAAACGGGGTTTTAGGGGGTTTTATGCCTCCAGGGCGGCGACGCCGGGCAGGGTCTTGCCCTCCATCCATTCCAGAAAGGCCCCGCCTGCCGTGGAGATATAGGTGAAATCAGCCGCAGCGCCGGCCTGGTTGAGAGCGGCGACGGTGTCCCCCCCGCCTGCGACCGAAATCAGGGCACCCGCTTTGGTGCGGGCCGCGGCCTCCCGTGCGGCGGCGGTTGTGGCCTGATCGAAGGGGGCGATTTCAAAGGCCCCCAGCGGGCCGTTCCAGATCAGTGTCTTCAGTTCGGCAAAGGCTTCGGTAATCGCCTTGAGGCTTGCGGGGCCGGTGTCCAGCACCATCTGGTCTGGGGCCAGTTCGGTCTGCGGGGTCAGCGCAACGACCTCATGCGGGGCCCCGCTTTCAAAGCGCCGCGCCACCAGCCCGTCCACCGGCAGCAGCAGGCGGCAACCGGCCTTGTCCGCCGCTGTCAGGATCGATCTTGCCGTGTCGATGAAATCGGGCTCCATCAGAGAGGCCCCCAGTTTGGCGCCCTGGGCCGCGAGGAACGTGTTGGCCATGCCGCCGCCGATGATCAGAACGTCCAGCCGCCCCACGAGGTTTTCCAGCAGCGCGATCTTGGTCGAGACCTTGGCCCCGCCGACCACCGCGCCCACGGGCCGCTCCGGCGTGGAGAGGGCCGCCTCCAGTGCCGAAAGCTCCGCCTGCATCAGGCGCCCGGCGCAGGATGGCAACAGCTTTGCCACCCCGGTGGTCGACGCATGCGCCCGGTGTGCGGCGGAAAAGGCGTCATTGCAAAAGACATCCCCCAGACTGGCGAGAAAGGCGGCCATCGCGGGATCGTTGGCCTCTTCGCCCTCGGCAAAGCGAGTGTTTTCGACCAAGACCACGCTGCCTTTCGGCAAGGCTTCCAGCGCCTCCGCGTCTGGCCGCTCCATGAAGGTGACGGGGTGACCAAGCGCCTTCTCCAACGCGGGTAGGGTGATGCGCAGGGACATCTCGGGCACGACCTGACCCTTGGGGCGACCGAAATGGGCCAGCATGACCGGCAGGCCCCCGGCGGCAAGAATGTCCCGGATTGTCGGAACGATGCGGTCGATCCGGGTGGTGTCTGTCACCTGCCCGTCCTCGACCGGTACGTTGATATCCACCCGGACCAGCACGCGTTTGTCGGCCAGCGCCATATCGTCGAGTGTCTTCCAGCCCATCCGCCTGTCCTTTGTCTGCTACCCGGTGCCCCTTTGTGTTGCGCTAATCCGCGCCGAGGTCAACCGACCGGCTTGGCAATCTTGCGCCCACGGCTTAGGTATTCCGCGAGAATGACAACAGGAGCGCCCCATGGCCGAGATCAAAGACCCCGAAAACACAATTCTAATGGAGCTGAAGGACGGCACCGTGACAATTGAATTGCTGCCAGATGTTGCGCCCAAACACGTCGAGCGGATGAAGCATCTCGCGCGCGCGGGCGAGTACGACAACGTGGCCTTCCACCGGGTGATCGAAGGCTTCATGGCCCAGACCGGGGACGTGCAGCATGGCGATATGGAAGATGGCTTCAACCTGCGCATGGCGGGCACCGGCGGGTCCGATCTGGATAATGTCCCGGCAGAGTTCTCAAAGATCCCGCATGCGCGCGGGTCGATCGGGGCTGCCCGCTCGCAGAACCCCGACAGCGCCAACAGCCAGTTCTTTATCAACTTCAAGGACAATGACTTCCTCAACGGCCAGTATACCGTTTACGGGCAGGTGATCGAAGGCATGGAACATGTGGATGCCATCACGCGAGGGGAGCCGCCCGCCGAACCTGACCGGATGATTTCGGTCAAGGTGGCTGCAGATGTATAAGGCTGTTGTCGCGTCACTGATGCTGGCCAGCCCGGCGCTGGCCACCGGCATTGAAATCACGGTCGCGGGTGAGGCCAGCGGAACAATCACCGTCGATCTGCTGGAGGATGTGGCCCCCGCCCATGTGGAACGGATCACCGCGCTGACCGAAAGCGGAGCCTATGACGGTGTTGTGTTTCACCGGGTGATCGATGGCTTCATGGCGCAGACCGGCGATGTGGAGTTCGGCAAGATCGGCGGCGACATGCGACGGGCGGGCACCGGCAGTTCCGACCAGCCTGATCTGGCGGCCGAATTTTCCGATGTGCCCTTTGATCGCGGTGTTGTCGGCATGGCGCGCGCCCAAAGCCCCGACAGCGCCAACAGCCAATTCTTTATCATGTTCAGCGAAGGCTATTTCCTCAACGGTCAGTACACGGTTGTCGGCCGCGTGACCGAGGGGCTGGAGGTGCTGGATGCGATCAAGCGTGGCGAAGGTCGCAACGGGGCCGTCATCGGCGCGCCCGATGTGATGCAGACGGTGACGGTCACCGAGTAAGCTGCGGGGCCCTTGACGCAATGGGTGTCACCAGTGCGAAAAATGTCTGTCACGTCTTTGTCTGGGTTGAGCGAGGGCCTTCAAGGTTCTCGCCTTATCCCGCGATTTCCAAGTGCAGATTGAATGAACGAAGAGGAAATTGCCGTGCAGGTAGAGGTCCGTTGGCAGGCTTGGAGTGGTGACGGTCTCGAGCATTGCGTGGCCAGAGAGAGCGAAGGCGGTCTTGTTCTGAGCGGTGCCGTTGTCGGGGCCAGGGGCACGAAATACGGTGCCTTTTACGATGTCCGCACAGACGCTTTGTTTCGAACCAGAGAGGTTCGCGTCACCTATGCCGACGGTGCGTTTCTGCATGTCGAGGCGGATGGTGAGGGCACGTGGCGCGATGTGCTTGGCCGTGCGCCTTTGCCCGAGCTTAGCGGCTGCATTGATGTCGATATTGGTGTGACGCCGGCGACCAATACATTGCCGGTCAAGCGCCTCGATCTGGCGGGTGGTCAGAGCTGCGATATCCTCGCGGCCTATGTCCCTTTGCCCAGTCAGATTGGTGACCGGTTCACGCCCACCTGCGCCAAACAGCGGTACACCTGCCTTGAGCCGGGGCGAAAGTATCGCTACGAGGGATTGTTCCGCAATTTCACAGCGGTCCTGGAGGTCGACGCGAACGGGCTTGTGCTGGACTACCCCGAGACTTTTCGACGGATTTGATATCTTCTTTGCGATCAGCTTGGTGTCCTGAGGTTGATACAAACCATAAAAAAGAGCCAAGCACCTTCGCGCTCAGCTCATTCAAGATTTCGCATCGATCAGAACCCGCGACGTGTTTGCCGCAGTCTTTAACCCGCGCGTCCGGTCAGGACTAAGAGGCCGGGTTTGCCTTGGCCGCGGGGGCGGTCTTGGCACCGGGGTTCAGCGGATCGTCCTGGCGTTGCACGGAGCCTTCGAAGTGGGCGCCGGATTCGATGGCGATTGTTTTGTGGATGATGTCGCCCTCGACCCGCGCCGTGGAGGTCAGGCGGACCTTGAGGCCCCGCACGCGACCGACGATGCGCCCGTTGACGACCACATCGTCTGCCACAACTTCCCCTTTGATGGTCGCGGTTTCGCCAATGGTCAGCAGATGCGCGCGGATGTCGCCCTCGACCGTGCCTTCAACCTGAATGTCGCCCGTGGTCTTCATGTTGCCGGTGACATGCAGGTCCGCCGACAGAACAGAGGCGGGGGGCTTGGCCTTTGGGGGTGTTGAGGCCTTGTATTCGGTTTGCTTCGGTGCCGCAGGCGCAGAGGTTGCCGCTGCTGGCGCTTCGGTCTCGCCCGTTTTAGAGGCAGGTTCGTTGATTTTGCTTTTAGAAAACATCTTGTGCAGCCTTGATATAGGTCATGGGGTTTACAGCTTTTCCACCCACGCGCACCTCATAGTGAAGGTGCACGCCGGTCACCCGTCCAGATGCTCCCATATCACCAATATGATCTCCGCGCGAGACCCTTTGCCCAACTTTGACGTGAATTTTTGAAAGATGTGCGTAACGGGTCTCGATCCCGAAGTCGTGCTCGATTTTTACCAGCCGTCCGTAGCCGGAGGACCAGCCCGCTTCGGTGACCACACCGTCTGCGGTGGCATGCAGATGGGTGCCGAGGGGGGCGGCGAAATCGACGCCCTTGTGCATCCGGCGACCGCCGGTTTTGGGATCGCGCCGGAACCCGTAGTCACTGGTAAAGCGGAAGCCCTGTTTCACGGGCAGCGCAAAGGGGGCCTTTTCGGCCGCAATCCGGTAGAGGTTGAGCGTATCCATATGTCCCAGCAGACGGTTGGCGCGCTCCATATCCTCTGTGGGTTCCAGGTTCCGGCTGGAGAAAGACAATGGCGTCAGTGGGCCGCCCTGACCGGAATAGCCGCGCCGCACCTGATCCAGAATGCGATCTGTCGGCAAACCCGCATCACGGAACATTTTATCGAGCGGGGCCACCGAGACCGTCATGGCTTCTTCCAGCTTTCGGAAAATCTGGTCGTTGTCTTCCTTCATCAATGCGATCTCAAGCGCCAGCTCATCCGCCTTGTGCAGCGCGTCCTGCGCATCGGCCACAACCTCGTCCCGTTCGGCGGCAGTCCGCGCAAGCGCCTGGGACAGGAAATCGACAGGGGCGCCGTTTTCCTTTGCCGCGAGCATCGTATCAACCGACGATGTCGTCACATCGCTCTCGAACGCAGCCAGTGCGGTCAGCGCATCTTCGCGTTCGTTGATCGTGCGCCGCAAGGCACTCTGAATAACTTCAATGCCGGTTTCCAACTCATGGCGGCGCGTTTCGGAGGCCAGCAGCTCGGATTGCATCACCGAGATCTGATCGAGTGCTGCATTGAACCGCTCCTGGGCGGCCAGCGCCTCGGCGGCACGATTATCGCGTTGGGCGGCGAGATCGTTGAGCCGCGCCTGATATGTTGTTTGATCGCGCTTGGCCTGTTCGCGAAAATTCCCGGCGCCGATACTGTCCATCAACAGTACCGCCGTCGCCACGATGGCCCACGCCACCACGAGCGACCCTCCTGCAAAGGCAAAAAGCTGCGTTTCCGGACGCAACCGTATGAAGCGGGTGTCGGTATCAGACTTCAAAAAAACGCGCCGCTCAGGAAAAACCTGCTCCAGCGCGCTGTGAATTCTGATCGCCAGACGTGTCCGCATAGAGGTGCCTTACTCGCCATTTCTTGGCTGCGTCAGGTCAAGACCACCCGGCGCGGCTTTTCGTGAACGTGATTAGACAGCGGCGTCAGGGGGGGCAAGCCTCTTTCGGCATGGGTCGTCTACTTGAAGTTGAATTGTTGTAAATGGGCAAAAAATCGCCGGTTTTCCGGTCCTTCGGCGGTTAACCGGTCGCTGTCAGGGGCCAGTAGAAGTCTGGTGGAATACCGGCCTCTGCACGTTTTTCTTCGTTGAAAGGTGGTTTGAGCGCGCCATGGAAATAACGCCGGACCAGCGCGTGAAACCGCTCCTTTGGGTCTTCGTCGTGCCGCCCGCACAGAAAGTGAAACCACTTGGACCCATAGGCGACATGGGCCACTTCTTCGGCGTAGATGGTCTCAAGGGCTTCGACGGCCTGAGGTGCCTTGGCCTTGCGGAAAATCTCAATCATGCCGGGTGTCACATCAAGGCCACGCGCCTCCAGGACCATCGGCACAACGGCCAGACGCCCCATCAGATCCTCTGCTGTATCTTCGGCGGCGCGCCACATTCCCGCATGGGCGGGGAGTGCGCCATAGTGACTTCCAAGCACTTCAAGACAGTCGCACATCAGATTGAAATGCTTGGATTCCTCATCCGCTGCCTTTACCCAGTCGTCGTAAAATCCCAAGGGCATCTTCACATCGGCAAAGCGCGCGATAATGTCCCAATGCAGATCGACCGCGTTCAACTCGATATGCGCCACCGCGTGCAAGAGCGCGATCCGCCCCTCGACCGTCCCGGGCTTGCGCCGGGGCACGTCGCGCGGGCTCAAAAGCTCGGGGCGGGCAGGGCGTGCCAGGTGCAGGGGCGGCGAAGCTTCGCCGATCTCCAGCGTCCGGCCAGCGGCGCGCGCGGTTTGCCATTCCTCGGCAAAAGCACGGGACCGCGCGGTTTTCTCGCGCCCGTCGGCCGTGCGCAGCACCGCCTCGGCCATCTGCGCCAGAGGCATCACAGCGCGCGCACCGCCTCAAGCACCGCCTCCACATGCCCCGGCACTTTCACCTTGTTCCAGACCTGCGCAACCGTGCCGTCTGCGGCGATCAGGTAGGTCGTGCGTTCGATCCCCATGTATTTCTTGCCATACATGTTTTTCTCTTTCCACACGCCGTAATCCTCGCAGGTTGTGCCGTGTTCGTCGGAAAGGAGCGGGATCTTTAGCTCACGTTTAGCTGTGAACTTTTCATGGCTGGCCATGCTGTCCTTGGAAATGCCGAAGACCTGCGCGCCGGCGGCGTCGAAGTCCGCGCGGTTTTCGGAAAAGCCCACGCTTTCCTTTGTGCATCCGGGCGTGTCGTCTCGGGGATAGAAAAACAGCACCACAGGCTGGCCTTTGAGGTCTGACAGCGTCACATTATCGCCGCCGGTGCTGGGCAGGGTAAAGTCGGGGGCAGGTTGGGAAATCTCTGGCATCACACTCTCTTGGGTTTTCAGTATCCTATAGGGGTGACATAGTAGGGCCGTGCAGTCCACAGCCAAGGCCTGATCCGCTTATTAAGAGCCAAATCCAACCGCCGCGCCCATGAGGCAGAGATCTGATTTGCAACAAGACACGCCCCTGACCCCACATCAGCGCCGCAAGCGGCGACGCAAGCGCACCTTTGTCTGGACGGCTGCGCTTTTCGTCGTGCTGTTGAGCGGGGCGACTGCCAGCGCATTTTGGCTTCAGGGGCGCGAGCTGCTGGCACCGCCCTGGCTGCGCGACCGCATTGCCGCGCAGATCGAGATTGCATTGCCGGAGGCCAATATCCGTTTCGGGGACGTGGTGGCGGTGATTGACGACAACTGGCGACCGCAGTTCTGGATCCGCGATGTGGGTATTCTGAACCCCGAGGGGGCTCAGGTCATCTCCCTGTCGGACGTGCAGGCAGGGCTGGACAAGTCCGCCCTTCTGGAGGGGCGGGTGAGCCTCAAGCGGCTTGAGATCAGCGGGGTCATTATCAGCATGCGCCGTACGCGGGACGGTGCGATTGATCTGCGCGTGGGCTTGAACGCGGGCGCATGGATGCTTCAGGCCCCGAACCTTGCCGAGCTGGTGACTGACCTTGACGAGCTTTTGCTGAGCCCCGGCCTCGTTGACCTGCAAGAGATGGACGTGCGCGCCATCACGCTGCGCTATGAGGATTTGCGGGCGGAACGCGCCTGGACCGTGGATGGCGGGCACATGCGGCTGACGCGCGACAAGGAGGTTCTGCAGATCGCGGTTGATCTCGCGCTCTTGGATGGGGATGCGCAAGTGGCCACTTTGGCTGCGAATTACGCGGGCCGGATCGGTCAGCGGGCCTCCGACTTCGGGATGACGATCAGCAACCTCAAAGCGCGCGACATCGCTTCGCAGGGGGCGGCCTTTTCGTGGCTCGGGGCCTTGGACGCGCCGATCTCGGGGGCCCTGCGCGGCGGGCTGAATGAAGATGGCAGTTTCGATCCGCTCAATGCCACGCTGCAGATCGGCGCGGGCGTGATCCAGCCGACCCCCGAGGCCCGGCCGATCCCGATCACCGGGGCCAGCAGCTATTTCACCTACCTGCCTGACACGCGGACCCTGCGATTTGACCAGTTCTCGGTCGACAGCCAGTGGGGGCGCGGCCAGCTCGAAGGGCAGGCGGTTCTGGGACCGGCCTCGGAAGGCCAGATCGAAGACCTTGTCGGCCAGTTCCGCCTCTCGGGCTTGCAGATCAATCCGGCAGGGTTTTACCCCGAGCCCGTGCAGATCGACGCCGCCGAGATGGATTTTCACCTCAGCCTTGCGCCTTTTGCCCTGCGTGTGGGCCGTTTGGATATCAACGATCAGGGCCGGATCTTCACCGCCGACGGGGTGGTTTCTGTTGGTCAGAAAGGGTGGGATATCGCGGTGGACGCGCAGATGACTGCACTGAAGCCCGACCGCCTGATGGAGCTCTGGCCAGAGGCGCTGAAGCCCAAAACCCGAAACTGGATCAGCGAGAATGTGCTCGACGCTCAGATTGCTGATGCCAATGCCGCCATCCGGATGGAGCAGGGCGGCAAACCGCGATTTTCCCTGGGCTTTGATTTTGACGAGGCAGATGTCCGGTTCCTCAAGACCATGCCGCCGATAGAGGATGCCAAGGGGCACGCTTCCCTGGTGAATGACCGCTTCGTCGTGGTGATTGACCAAGGAGGGGCAATCGCGCCGCAGGGCGGCTTCGTGGACGCCACCGGGACCGCGTTCATCGTGCCTGACGCCACCGTCAAACCTGACCCGCCCGGTGTGGTACGGCTGGCGGCAAACGGGTCGGTCACCGCAGCGCTTTCTTTGCTGGACCAACCCCCCTTGCAGGTGATGCAGAAGGCCGAGCTGCCGGTTGATGTGGCAGAGGGCGCGCTTGCGGTGGCGGGAACCATTTCCATGCCGTTGCAAAAGGATGCGCCAAAGGAGCTGATAGAATTCGATCTGACGGGCGAGTTGATTGATGTCAGCAGTGACAAGCTTGTCGAGGATCGCAAGCTCTCCGCCCCGCGCCTGCAGGTTGTTGCCGACGAAACCGAAGTTCAGATTGCCGGGAACGCAACACTTGAGGGGGTGCCACTGCAGGTGGTCTGGCGTCAGCCGATCGGAGAGCCGGGACAGGCGCTGTCCAGCCAGGTCGCCGGAACGGTCGAGATCAACCAGCAGACGCTTGAAGCCTTTGGCATAGACCTGCCACCGGGCACGTTCAGCGGCAGCGGGACAGGGCAGATCACGCTTGATTTGCAAAGGGGCGCACCGCCGACGCTTGCGGTCACGTCCAATCTGGAAGGGCTGGGCATCAGTTTACCTCCAATCGGTTGGTCGAAGGCCGCAGCAACACAAGGCCAGCTCAATCTCAACGCAACACTCGGAGAGACGCCAAGGGTCGACGCGATCACACTGACTGCACCGGGGCTGTCGGCCACGGGCGAGATCACGCTAACACCTGATGGCGCGCTTGAGCGCCTGCGTCTGGCGCGGGTCCAGGTGGGCAACTGGCTCGACGCGCCGGTTGATCTTGTCGGGCGCGGTGCCGGGCGCCCGGTCGGTGTGGTGTTGCGGGGCGGCACGCTCGACCTGCGCCGGGCCGATCTGGGCGGCGGCGGTGGCCAGTCCGGGGCGTCGGCACCGCTGACGGTGGCGCTCGACCGCTTGCAGGTCAGCGACACGATTGCGATCACGGATCTGCGGGGCACGTTCTCGACCACCGGCGGGCTGGCGGGCGATTTTCAGGGGGCCATCAACGGGGCGGCGGCGGTCTCTGGGCGGGTGACGCCGCAGAACGGGCGCAGCGCGATTGAACTGCGCGCCAATGACGCCGGGCGTGTTTTTGCCGCGGCCGGGCTGCTGCAACAGGCGCGTGACGGGCGGCTGGATCTGACGCTCGTGCCGGTTGGGACCGGGGGGGCGTTCGATGGCAAGCTTCGGGTGGCAAACGCGCGCATCACCGATGCCCCGGCCATGGCGGCCCTGCTCAATTCGATCAGCATCGTGGGTCTCATCAATGAACTGAATGGCGATGGCATCTATTTTTCTGAAATCAACGCCGATTTTCGGCTGACCCCGTCGCGCATCACCCTGCGCGAAGCCAGTGCCGTGGGCTCTTCCATGGGGCTGTCGATGGACGGCGTTTTTGACCCGGACACCGGCCGCGTGAATATGGAGGGGGTGATCTCGCCCGTTTACCTGCTCAACAGCGTTGGCAGTATTCTTACCCGTCCGGGTGAGGGTCTTTTCGGCTTTAACTATTCCATCACCGGCACCGCCCAGAACCCGCAGGTTTTTGTCAATCCGCTGACGGCCCTGGCGCCGGGGATGTTGCGCAACCTCTTTCGCGGCGCGCAGCCCGAGGTGCCGCTGGAAGCAGGCGAGCCGGTGCCCGTGCCGGAGCCGCGCAGGCGGCCGGTTGTGACCCATGGGGAAGATCGCTAAACGGGCCGCATGAAGCTCAGCGATTTTGATTTCGACCTGCCCGAAGACCTGATTGCGACCCGCCCCGCGGTGCCGCGCTCCTCGGCGCGGCTGCTGGTGGCGCAGGGGTGCAACATCACCGATGCGGGCGTTTCGGATCTGCCGGATTGGCTGGCCCCCGGGGACCGTCTGGTGATCAATGACACCCGTGTGATCCCCGCGCGGCTGACCGGGGCGCGGCACCGCGACACGGCCCAGGGTCCGATGCAGGCGCGCATCGAGGTCACGCTGCTGGAGCCGCGGGCGGATGGCACGTGGTCGGCCCTGATCAAACCGCTCAAGAAGGTCCGCATTGGCGAAGAGATCCTCTTTTCTGACAATCTGCGTGCAGAGCTGACCGCCGTGGCGGATGGCCAGGGGGCATTGGCGTTCAATCTGACGGGCGATGATTTCGACCGTGCGCTGAACGCGGCGGGCGCCATGCCGCTGCCGCCCTATATTGCCGCCAAGCGCCCGGCGGATGCGCAGGACAAATCCGACTATCAGACCGTCTTTGCCCGCAACAAGGGGGCTGTTGCCGCCCCCACCGCCTCGCTGCATTTCGACGACGCCCTTCTGGAGGCCCTGGCCGCGCGCGGGGTCGGTTTTTCCTTTGTGACGCTTCACGTCGGTGCGGGCACATTCCTGCCGGTCAAGGTGGAAGACGTCACGACCCACAAGATGCATGCTGAATGGGGGCGGGTCAGCGCGCAGGCCGCGGCCGAGATTGCCGCGACCAAGGCGGCAGGCAATCGCGTGATCCCCGTGGGGACCACCGCCCTGCGGCTGATCGAGACCGCCGGGCGCGACGGGCAGATCAAACCCTGGGAGGGTGACACGGATATCTTCATCTACCCCGGCTTCAGGTTCCAGGTTGCCGACGCGCTGATGACCAATTTCCATTTGCCAAAGTCAACACTGATGATGCTGGTCTCGGCCCTGATGGGATATGAGGTCGTGCGGCAGATATACGCCCATGCCATTGAGGAAAAATACAGGTTTTTCTCCTATGGAGATGCATCGCTTCTGATCCCCGGTTGACGGCACGGTCTTATTGCGACGCCGCGACGTCGCACACGGGCGTGACACCCCGGTGCGTATCTTTCATCACGGAAAGGGGGGCAGGCCCCTTTTCGGGCTCATGGAGGCAGGAGATGCTACAGGTCTTATCCAGCGCTTGGGCGCTTTTGCTGGGCATGTGCCTGCTGATGGTCGGAAATGGCATGCAAGGCACGCTCCTGGGCATTCGGGGCGAGATCGAAGGTTTTTCCACGCTGGAGATGTCGATCGTGATGTCGGCCTATTTCGTCGGCTTTCTGGGCGGCTCGCGGATGGCACCGGGCATGATCCGGCGGGTCGGGCACGTGCGGGTCTTTGCTGCCCTTGCCTCGCTGATCTCGGCGGTGATGATCCTCTACCCCACAGTGACCGAGGTCTGGCTCTGGACGCTGGGGCGGGTGCTGATCGGGTTTTGCTTTTCCGCCGTCTATGTGACCGCGGAAAGCTGGCTCAACAATGCGGCCAACAATGAAAACCGGGGCCAGACCCTGTCGCTTTACATGATTGTGCAGACGGCGGGCATCGTGGTCAGCCAGGCGCTGCTGCTGGCTGCTGACCCCTCGGGCTATGTGCTCTTTGTCATTCCTTCGGTGCTGGTCTCGATTGCGGTGACCCCGATCCTGCTGGCGGTCAGCCCGACCCCGGCCTTTGATACCACCAAACCGATGAGCCTGAGGACGCTGGGGCAGTATTCCCCGCTGGGCTGCGTGGGGATGTTCCTGCTGGGCGGGATCTTTTCGGCACAGTTCGGCATGGCCTCTGTTTACGGGGCCAAGGCGGGGTTGAGCGTGGCGCAGATCTCGACCTTCGTGGCGACGTTCTTCGTGGGTTCGATGCTGTTGCAATACCCCATCGGCTGGATCTCCGACCGGATGGATCGCCGGTTCCTGATCCTCATCGTTTCGGCCATCGGGGCGGCCGGGTCGGTGCTGGGCATGATTTTGGGCCATCAGTTCGCGCTCTTGCTGGTGTCGGCCTTTGTGGTCGGGGGGATGTCGAACCCGCTCTATTCGCTGCTCATCGCCCATACCAACGATTTTCTGGAGCATGAGGACATGGCTGCCGCCTCCGGTGGTCTGATCTTTATCAACGGGCTCGGGGCCATCGCGGGGCCGCTCATCACGGGCTATATGATGGATGTGGCCGGTCCGGGAGGCTTTTACCTGTTTACCGCGGTGCTCTTTCTGGCGCTTGTGATATACGCCGGCTACCGCGCCACCCGGCGCCGGGGGATCGCGGTTGAGGATACCGGTGCGTATGTGCCGGTGGCTCCCAGTTACACCTCAGTTGCGCTGGAATATGCTCAAGAATACGCCATTGAAAGCGACAAAGAGGATGAAAATGCAGGAAATGGCCGATGAATGTGTCGCGGTGACGTAAAAAGTGACTAGGTTAATGGTGTATTTCATGGAAAACTTCCCATGTGGTTGTGAGTGATTTTTGGGAGAGGTGGTATGACAGTCCCTGAGGACGTTCTGAGTTTCTGGTTGGATGAGATTGGCCCCAAGGGCTGGTACGAGGCTTCTGATACGCTGGATCAGACAATCCGAGAGCGGTTCGAGCCGGCGTTGGCCGGCGCCACCGAAGGCCGTTTCTCCTTGTGGCTGACATATCCGTCCGGCGCTCTGGCCTATATCATTCTGACCGATCAGTTCTCTCGGAACATGTACCGCGATACCGGGCAGGCCTTTGCCACGGACCGCCTGGGACTTGCGGCTGCAAAATCCGCGATCAACAACGGCTGGGACTGCAGGATTGATGAGCCGGCCCGTCAGTTCTTTTACCTGCCCCTGATGCATTCGGAGAACCTGTGCGATCAGGACCGCTGCGTCCGGCTGATGTGCGAGCGGATGCCGGAGCACGGAAAACAGAATCTGCTGCATGCCCGTGCGCACCGCGCCGTGATCCGTGATTTTGGCCGCTTTCCAACGCGCAATGCAGCCCTCGGGCGGGCGTCGACCCAGCCGGAACTGGACTACCTCGCACAGGGTGGCTACGGGACAATCGTCAGAGACCTGCAAGGGGCCAAGGCGGCCTGACGCCGGTCTGCCGCGCGCCAGCTTTCGCGCGCAGCATCATATTGCCGTGCCCAGGGATATAGTTTAACGGTAAACTATATTCCGAATTCCGGCGTGCGAGGATAGACCATGGCAGCGAAATCATTCGACCTTATTGTGATTGGCGCAGGGCCGGGCGGCTATGTCGCCGCCATTCGTGGCGCCCAGCTGGGCCTGTCTGTCGCCATCGTCGAACGTGAGCATCTGGGCGGTATCTGCCTCAACTGGGGCTGTATTCCGACCAAGGCCATGCTGCGTTCGTCCGAGGTTTTTCACCTGATGCATCGCGCCAAGGAATTTGGTCTGAAAGCAGACAACGTCAGCTATGATCTTGACGCGGTCGTCAAACGGTCCCGCCAGGTGGCAGGTCAGCTTTCGGGCGGGATCGGCCATCTGATGAAAAAGAACAAGGTCACGGTTTTCATGGGCGCAGCCAGCCTTCCTGAAAAGGGGAAGGTCAGCGTCAAGACCGACAAGGGCACCGAAGAGCTGGTGGCCAAGAACATCGTGCTGGCCACCGGGGCGCGGGCGCGCGAACTTCCGGGGCTGGAGGCGGATGGCGATCTGGTCTGGACCTACAAGCATGCGCTTGAGCCCAAACACATGCCGAAAAAGCTGCTGGTGATCGGCTCCGGTGCCATCGGCATTGAATTTGCGAGCTTCTATAACACGCTGGGTGCCGACACCACGGTGGTCGAGGTGATGGACCGCGTTTTGCCGGTTGAAGATGCGGAGATTTCCGCCTTCGCCAAGAAGTCCTTTGAGAAGCAGGGCATGAAGATCATGCAAAAGGCGATGGTCAAGCAGCTTGACCGGGCAAAGGGTAAAGTCACCGCGCACATCGAGGTGGGGGGCAAGATCGAGAAACACGATTTTGACACGGTGATTTCTGCCGTGGGCATTGTCGGCAACACCGAAGACCTCGGGCTGGAAGCTCTGGGCGTCAAGATCGACCGCACCCATGTGGTGACGGATGAATTCTGCCGGACCGGCGTCGAGGGGCTTTATGCCATCGGCGATATCGCCGGCGCCCCTTGGCTCGCGCATAAAGCATCGCATGAAGGCGTGATGGTTGCCGATCTGATTGCCGGGAAACACGCCCATCCCGTCAAGCCCGAAACCATTGCGGGTTGTACCTATTGTCATCCACAGGTGGCGTCCGTTGGCTATACCGAAGCCAGGGCGAAGGAGCTGGGCTATGAGGTGAAGGTCGGGCGTTTTCCGTTCATCGGCAACGGCAAGGCCATTGCCCTGGGCGAGCAGGAGGGCATGATCAAAACCGTTTTCGATGCGAAAACCGGCGAATTGCTGGGTGCGCATATGATCGGAGCCGAGGTGACCGAGCTCATTCAGGGCTATGTGGTCGGACGTCAGCTTGAGACCACCGAGGAAGATCTGATGAACACGGTTTTCCCGCACCCCACGCTCAGCGAAATGATGCACGAGAGCGTTCTGGACGCCTACGACCGCGTCATCCACATGTGACGGCAACAGAATCGCATAAAAAAAGCGGAGCGAAAGCTCCGCTTTTTTTGTTTTCTTTGTGCCGGCGCCTGATCGTGCCGGACGGTGCCCTTAAGACTTGCGGCGGGCGCGCAGGGCGCCCAAACCACCAACCCCGGCCAACAACAGCAGCGCGGAGGCTGGCAGTGGAACCGGCGTGACGGAGTTGACAGAAATCGCATCGATGTCAAAACCGTCTGTCGAGGATGTGCCCGCAAAGAAGGATTGCGAGATATCGCGGAAGCCCAGGAAGGCAAAGGTGCCAGCAAACGACAGCGACGTGCTGACGCCGCGTGTACCGTCATTCACCCCTGACTGGTTGTCAGCAATGCCCAGCGACGTAAAGGTGATGCCGTCGTTGGAACCGAAGATTTCAACGGCTTCCTGATGTTGTGCGGAACCGCTGGCATTTGTGATCTCGATCACGATAGCAGGTCCTTGGAAAGTCGGATCAAACTCGACGACAAGTGTGCCGCCCAGACCAAGCGAGAAAAAATCATCGTCGCCTGCGCCTGTGCCATCTTCAAAAATCTCGATGTTGCCGGTGTCGTTACGATTCGCATCCGAGCTGCACGAAAAGCTTGACCCAGTCAGCCCGGTGCCGGTGCCGCCGCAATCGGATTCAATGCCGATAACCGCTGCCGATGCTGCCCCTGTCATAAAGGCTGATGCCGTCAAGGCACTTAAAAATATTGCTTTCAAACTCACATTTCGCTCCATTTACCTGTGGCATGCTCTGGATTGCTCATCATTCCGAAACAGCCACGTTTCGTGTTTAACACGAAAAGGTGAATAAGGGCTTTGGACCAGTGTGCCAAGGCCTTAATCAAAGATTAAAGCAGATCGCGTCGCTTTTTTTAACCATGGTTCAATTTCTACACTTGCTTGCTGTTCAAAGACACATTTTTGGGCACCTGACCGGGGCATGCCCAGTATCATATCGGAAATTGGACTTCTTGCCGGCATGTCGAGGCCCGGGCGATTTTTGTTCACGCCATGTTCTCATTTTTTGATTGGCTATCGGGGCCATAAATTCTATGTGTTACGCGGTGGCAAAGGGATGTCTGATGGCTGAGCTGAAAAATATCGAAGTGCGCGGCGCACGGGAACACAATCTCAAGAATATCGATGTGGACATTCCCCGCGACAAACTGGTTGTGATTACAGGGCTTTCCGGCTCGGGCAAGTCGTCGCTGGCTTTTGACACGATATATGCGGAAGGCCAGCGCCGCTATGTCGAATCACTGAGCGCCTATGCGCGCCAGTTCCTCGACATGATGCAGAAACCGGATGTGGATCATATCTCAGGGCTATCGCCCGCCATCTCGATCGAACAGAAAACGACCTCCAAGAACCCGCGCTCTACGGTCGGCACCGTAACGGAAATCTACGATTACATGCGGCTGTTGTTTGCGCGCGTCGGCACGCCCTACAGCCCCGCCACCGGCAAGCCCATCGAGGCGCAGCAGGTGCAGGACATGGTCGACCGCGTGATGACGATGGCGGAGGGAACCCGCGCCTATCTGCTGGCCCCGATCATCCGCGACCGCAAGGGGGAATACCGCAAGGACTTCCTTGAACTGCGCAAACAGGGCTTTCAGCGGGTCAAGGTCGATGGCGCGTTTTACGAACTGGATGAACCCCCCACGCTGGATAAGAAATTCCGCCATGACATTGACGTGGTGGTGGACCGGATCGTGGTGCGGGACGGGCTGGAGACGCGGCTGGCGGACAGCTTGCGCACCGCGCTCGATCTGGCGGACGGCATTGCAATTCTTGAAACCGCCCCCAGCGAGGGCGACCCCGAGCGCACGACTTTTTCAGAGAAATTCGCCTGCCCGGTCAGCGGTTTCACCATCCCCGAGATCGAGCCGCGGCTGTTTTCTTTCAACGCTCCCTTCGGGGCCTGCCCGGAGTGTGACGGTCTGGGGGTCGAGCTGTTCTTTGACGAACGCCTCGTGGTGCCCGATCAGAACCTGAAAATTGCCGATGGTGCGCTGGCCCCCTGGCGCAAGGGCAAGAGCCCCTATTTCCTGCAAACCATTGAAGCCATTGCGAAACACTACCAGTTCAAGCAATCCACCAAGTGGAAAGACTTGTCCGAGAAAGTCCAGAAGGTCTTTCTCTATGGCTCCGGGGAGGAGGAGATCGCGTTCCGCTATGATGAAGGCGGGCGTGTCTACCAGGTCACGCGCACCTTCGAGGGTGTGATTCCCAATATGGAGCGGCGCTACCGCGAAACGGACAGCAATTGGATCCGCGAGGAGTTCGAGCGCTATCAGAACAACCGCTCCTGCGGCACCTGCGGCGGGTACCGGTTGCGCGAAGAGGCACTGGCGGTCAAACTCGGCCCCTCCGACGATCCGGACAATCTGCTGCACGTGGGGCAGGTGGTCGAGATGTCGATCCGCGAGGCCTTTGACTGGTGTGAAACCGTGCCCCAGCATCTTACCGCCCAGAAAAATGAAATCGCCCGCGCCATCCTCAAGGAAATTCGCGAACGGTTGGGGTTCTTAAACAACGTGGGCCTCGAATACCTGACGCTCAGCCGCAATGCGGGCACGCTTTCGGGCGGCGAAAGCCAGCGCATTCGTCTCGCTTCCCAGATCGGGTCGGGGCTGACAGGGGTGCTTTATGTTCTGGATGAACCCTCCATCGGGCTGCATCAGCGCGACAACGACCGCCTGCTGCTGACCCTAAAAAACCTGCGGGATCAAGGCAATACGGTGATCGTGGTCGAACACGACGAAGAGGCGATCCGCGAGGCGGATTACGTCTTTGACATCGGGCCGGGCGCAGGCGTGCACGGCGGCGAAGTTGTGGCCCACGGCACCCCGCGCAAGATTGCCGCGACCAAGAAATCCATCACCGGCCAATATCTGACCGGTGCGCGCGAGATCGCGGTGCCTGCCGAACGGCGCAAGGGCAACAAAAAGAAAGTCCAGGTGGTCAAGGCCACCGGGAACAATCTGCAAAACGTGACCGTCGACTACCCGCTGGGCAAATTCGTCTGCGTGACCGGTGTGTCGGGAGGCGGCAAATCCACCCTGACCCTTGAGACGTTGTTCAAAACAGCTTCGATGCGGCTGAACGGCGCGCGCCAGACGCCCGCGCCTTGCGAAACGATCAAGGGGCTGGAATATCTCGACAAGGTCATCGACATCGACCAACGGCCCATCGGGCGCACGCCGCGCTCAAATCCTGCGACCTACACGGGCGCGTTCACCCCGATCCGCGACTGGTTTGCCGGGCTGCCCGAGGCCAAGGCCCGCGGCTACAAACCGGGACGCTTCAGTTTCAACGTCAAGGGCGGCCGCTGCGAGGCCTGTCAGGGCGATGGTGTGATCAAGATCGAAATGCACTTCCTGCCGGATGTTTATGTCGAGTGCGAGACCTGCAAGGGCAAGAGATACAATCGCGAAACGCTGGAAGTTACGTTTAAAAACAAGAGTATAGCAGACGTTCTTGATATGACGGTTGAAGACGCGCAGGCGTTCTTCCAGGCCGTGCCGTCCATTCGTGAAAAGATGGACGCGCTGATGCGGGTGGGCCTTGGATACATCAAGGTCGGACAGCAGGCCACGACCCTCTCGGGGGGCGAGGCCCAGCGGGTGAAGTTGTCGAAAGAGCTCAGCAAACGCTCGACCGGGCGCACGCTTTACATCCTCGACGAGCCCACAACGGGGCTGCATTTCGAGGATGTCCGCAAGCTTCTTGAGGTGTTGCATGAACTCGTGGATCAGGGCAATTCGGTCATCGTGATCGAGCACAATCTCGACGTGGTCAAGACTGCAGATCACATCATTGATATCGGCCCCGAAGGTGGCGATGGCGGCGGACGGATTGTCGCCACGGGGACGCCCGAGGAAGTTGCCGATGTTGCTGAAAGCTACACCGGCAAATACCTCAAGCCCATGCTGTCACAAAAGCAGGTTGCCGCCGAATAGCTAGTCGTATTGGTGATCCAGCGTATGCGACTGGCCGTTCTCGCCGTCGATGCGTTTGGCGTATATTTCACGTGGAAAGTCGTCATCGACGACGCCATGCACCGTGACGGGCATCCCTTGTTGGACCGGCATCCGATTGGGGCCGATGTAAACGGGGATCTGTCCGGTGTGGTCTTTCAGCACGAATGTATCTTCATCGGTGATCTGATGCACGATACCGCTGACGGTGACCCAGCTATCCGCCTCCACTGCGGAAATGGTTTGCCCCGCGAAGACAGTGCTTGGCGCCGCGAGCAGAAGGCAGGTGATCCACAATCCGTTTTTCATCTCTAGTCCAGCGCCGCGCCAAGCATAACGAGGACCACAAGACCTGCGAGCATGAATGCCCAAGCCGGCGCTGTCAGAGAGACCTCCGACTTCAAACGGGTCATCAGTGTATTGAGGTTGAGAGGTGTTGTTTTTTGATCTTGCATTGTCTTCTCCTAATCCTGATTGTTTCAATCGGGATATGGGGATTGCTGGTCGGGTTACAAGGCGCGGGAGGATGCAAAAGCCATGGGCGTTTTGTCTGCTCGGCGGTCTTTCGCCGAGGGTCATTCAGCGCCGGTCGCGATCCGCGAACCGCGGCAGCATGGCGGAGAAATCCTGACCGCGCCCCCCTTCGTCTTCGACGAATTGACGGTAAAGCTCCAGCGCGCGGGCCCCCATGGGGGTATCGGCGTTCACAGCTTCCGCCGCCTGTTGGGAGAGCCTTAGATCCTTGAGCATCAGTTCCGCTGCGAAACCGGGCTTGTAGCCATTGTCAGCCGGGCTCTGTGGGCCCACGCCCGGTGCCGGGCAATAGGCGTTCATCGACCAGCTGTAGCCAGAGGATGTGCTGACAACGTCAAACATTTTTTGACGGTCGAGCCCCAGCTTGTCAGCCAGCGCGAAGGCTTCGCAGGTGGCGATCATGGTCGCCCCGAGGATCATGTTGTTGCAGATCTTGGCCGCTTGTCCGGCCCCCGCCGCCCCGCAATGCACCGCCTTTTGCCCCATGATGTCAAAGAGCGGTTGGGCCGCGGCAAAGGCGGCCTCCGACCCGCCGGCCATGAAGGTGAGTGTGCCGGCGGCTGCCCCGCCGACGCCGCCAGAGACCGGCGCATCGACAAAGTTGAGGCCGTGGCTGGCAGCCTGCCGGGCCACGTCGCGCGTGCTTTGCACATCGACGGTCGAGCAATCCAGAAACAGGGCCCCCGGCTTCATCTGGGGCAAAAGCTCCTGCGCGACGGCGCGCAGGATCTCGCCATCGGGCAGCATCGTCAACACCACATCCGCGTCGTGCACCGCCTCGGGGCCGCTGTTTGCCGCCGCAACGCCCTTGGCGGTGGTGCCTGCCGGGTCAAAGCCCGTGACTGTCATGCCTGCCTTGGCCAGATTTGCGGCCATCGGTGCGCCCATGTTTCCCAGCCCGATAAAGCCGATCTTTGGGTGTGTCATCGCGTTCTCCTCCAGCTTCAGTGCGTCTTTGCCCAGCGGCATCAGCATCTTGCTGACCGCGATCGCGGGGACACGCTGGTTGGCAAATTGCCACTGCGGGCACCGGTCCTTGTCAATGATCGCGGCACGTATGCCTTCCAGAAGATCGCCATGCTCCATCGCGCGCGCGGTAAAGCGGTATTCCAGCTCCAGCGCCTTTTGGATGGAGAGGGACGGGCCGCGCAGCCGGTGCAGGATCTCAACCGTACAGGCCATCGCCAGCGGTGCATTGCGCGCGAGCGTGGTCCGTGTGTCGATGGCAAAGGGGCTGTCGTCCTGTTCCAGCGTTGTCAGAATATCCCCAAGGGTCTCGCCGGCAAAATGGCGGTCGATGTCGCTTTGCAGGGCGTCAAGCCTGGCAGCGCCGGGGTCCGCAGCGCTGGTCAGAATGTCATCGGGGATGCCGCCTGTTTCCAGCGCTGTTGTCAGGTCCGGCCATGCCGTCTCAGGGATAAAATGATCGGCAAAGCCCGCGTAGATCGCATCCGCCGCGGCCATGCGCCAGCCTGTGGTGCCCAGGAATTCGCCGGACCGGCCGGGGGCCAGTGCCAGCATGAGCGAGCCGCCCACATCCGGCACCAACCCGATCCCGCATTCGGGCATCGCGATCTTGCTGCTTTCCCCGACAATACGGTGCGAGCCATGACAGCCCAGCCCGACCCCGCCGCCCATCGTGAACCCCTGCAGGAACGAAACGACAGATTTGGGGTAGTTGAAAATCTTGGCGTTCAGCCGGTATTCATCCGCCCAGAACCGTCTGCCGTAGGCGAAATCGCCCGCGCGCCCGGTCTCATAGAGCTCGGCAATATCGCCGCCCGCGCAAAACGCCTTGTCGCCCTCGGCATCCAGCACGATATGGGCAACGCCCGGGTCATTGCGCCAACGGTCCAGGGCGGCTTCGATGTCGAGACACATCTGATAGGTCAGCGCATTCAGGGCCTGCGGGCGCCTCAATGTAATGCGCCCGGCCTGTCCTGCTGTGCGGATTGAGATATCGGTCATCGCGGGCTCCTGTCGTGCCTGACATAGGATGAACGGCGGGGCACCGGCGATCTCTCTACCGGCCCCCCGCGTTGTCGGCTCTATTCCATGACCGGAATGGAGAATTCGCCGCCTTCCTTGATGCCCGAGGGCCAGCGCGCGGTGACGGTTTTCGTGCGGGTATAGAATTTGAAGGCGTCCGGTCCGTGCTGGTTCAGATCGCCGAAGACGGATTTCTTCCAGCCGCCAAAGGTGTGGTAGGCCAGCGGCACCGGGATCGGCACGTTGATGCCCACCATGCCCACATTGACCCGGTTGGCAAAATCGCGCGCCGCATCGCCATCGCGGGTAAAGATCGCGGTGCCGTTGCCATACTCATGATCCATCGCGAGGCCAAGCGCCTCTTCATAGCTTTCGGCCCGGACGGTCGACAGCACGGGGCCAAAGATTTCCTGGGTATAGATGTCCATGTCCTTTGTGACGTGGTCAAAAAGATGCGGCCCGATAAAGAACCCGTCCTCATAGCCCTGAAGGTTGAAGTTGCGCCCATCGACCACAAGCTTGGCCCCCTGATCGATGCCGGTCTGCACCAGACGTTCGATATTGGCCTTGGCGGCGGCGGTGACCACGGGGCCGTAATCCACGTCATTGCCCGCCGTGTAGGGGCCGACCTTGAGCTTTTCGATCCGCGGCACCAGCTTTTCGATCAGCCGGTCTGCGGTCTCATCGCCCACCGGCACGGCGACCGAGATGGCCATGCAGCGTTCGCCCGCCGCGCCATAGCCCGCCCCGATGAGCGCATCCGCAGCCTGATCCATATCCGCATCCGGCATGATGATCATGTGGTTCTTGGCCCCGCCGAAACACTGCACGCGTTTGCCATTGGCACAACCGGTGCCGTAGATGTATTCGGCAATCGGGGTGGAGCCGACAAAGCCTACGGACTGGATCACGTCATGATGCAGGATCGCATCGACCGCTTCCTTGTCGCCGTTGACCACCTGCAGGACGCCCTTGGGCAGGCCCGCTTCCTCCATCAGTTCGGCCAGCATCAACGGCACCGAGGGGTCGCGCTCCGACGGTTTGAGGATGAAGGCGTTGCCGCAGGCAATCGCCGGGGCGAACATCCACATCGGGATCATTGCGGGAAAGTTGAAAGGGGTGATGCCCGCCGTCACCCCCAAAGCCTGACGCATGGAGTACATGTCGATCCCCGGACCGGCGCTGTCGGTGTATTCCCCTTTCAGCAGATGCGGGGCGCCGATGCAGTATTCCACCACCTCAAGGCCGCGCTGCACGTCGCCGGCGGCATCGGGCAGGGTCTTGCCGTGCTCGCGGCTCAATGCTTCGGCCAGTTTGTCCATGTCACGGTTCAGAAGGCCCACGAATTTCATCAGCACCCGCGCCCGCCGCTGCGGGTTCACGGCGGCCCAGGCCGGTTGCACCCTGGCCGCAATTTCAACCGCCTTGGCGACCTCGTCGGACGAGGCGAGCGGCACCTTGGCCTGCACCTCACCGGTCGCAGGGTTCATGACATCGGCAAACCGGCCAGAGATGCCTTTGACGTGGGTGCCGTCGATGTAATGGGTGAGTTCTTGCATCGGTCTCTCCTTGCTGAGGCGAAAGGCCGGAGCGCCGGGGTGCTTTCGCGTGTTGGACAAAGCTTAGTCTTGCAAAAACCCGTCCGAAAGAGGAAAGAAGGCAAAGTGGTTTTGCATTTTTGCAAAATGGAGGCGGCGCGCTTGCACAGCAATTGGGATGATCTGCGGCTGTTTCTGGCCGTTGCGCGGACGCAGAGCCTGTCCGGCGCCGGCAGGCTTTTGCGTCTTGACCCCGCCACCCTGGGGCGTCGTATGCAAAAGCTGGAGGCGGCGCTGCAGGCCACGTTGTTCTCCAAGTCGCCGCAGGGCTATGCGCTGACGGACGCCGGGGCCGCGCTTCTGCTGCGTGCCGAACAGGCGGAGACGGCCATGCGGGCGGCCGTCGCGGATATCCCGGCGCAGGGCGACCGGCTAAAGGGCCAGATCCGCATCGGGGCACCGGATGGGGCCGCGAACTATCTGCTGCCGCAGGTCTGTGCTGCGATTGCCTTGGAAAACCCCGACCTCGAAATTCAGATCGTGGCCTTGCCACGTGTGTTTAACCTCTCCCGGCGCGAGGCGGATATGGCAATCGGCGTCAGCGCTCCCACCGCCGGGCGGCTGATCGTGCAGAAAATCACCGACTACCACCTGCATCTGGCCGCCTCGGAGGCTTATCTTTCCACAAACCCGCCGATCACCTGCGGCGCTGACCTGCGCGCCCACCGGATGGTCGGCTATATCCCCGACATGATCTTTGACCGCGAGCTGGATTATCTGGCCGACCTTGGGATCACGCGGGTGCCGCTGGCGTCAAATTCCGTCTCCGTTCAGCTCAATTTCATTCGTCAGGGGGGCGGGGTGGGAATTGTGCATGACTTTGCCCTGCCTGCCGCGTCAGGCGTGCGGCGCATTCTGGTGGAGGTGGTCAGCCTGACCCGGGCCTTCTACCTGATCCGCCACGAAGACGACCGCCGCAATGCCCGGCTGACCCGGTTTGCCGATGCGCTCAGTGTCGGTGTAAGGGCGGAAGTCGCCCGTCTCGAAGCGCTGGCTTGACAGAAAACAACTTTACGGTGACCCTGAGCGGGATCACAACTCGTTTACCAAGAGGTGTCCTATGCTTGTCTCGCAAATCCTGAAAACCAAAAAACTACACGATGTTGTGAGTGTCTCCCCTTCCATCACGGTGGCGGAAGCCGCGCGTATTCTGTCAGACAAGGGTATCGGCACCGTGGTTGTGTCGCGCACAGGCAAGACGGCGGACGGCATCCTGTCAGAGCGTGATATCGTCCGCGAAATCGGGGCCCGGGGGGCGGGATGTCTGACCCGTACGGTCGATACGCTGATGACCTCCAAGCTGGTCACCTGCAGCGTGAACGACAGATCCGACGAGATATTGAAACAGATGACGGAGGGACGTTTTCGCCACATGCCGGTGATCGAAGACGATACCCTGCTGGGCCTGATTTCTCTCGGCGATGTGGTCAAGGCGCGGCTGATGGAACTCGCGATGGAGAAAGACGCCCTCGAAGGTATGATCATGGGTCACTGATGGCATAGCGGTACGCGCCGTTAACGGGTTGCAATACAACAGAAATAATGGTCGGGTGAGCCATCCGTCCCAAGACAGGAGAGCCCGATGCGCGTTGGCCTCTATCCCGGCACCTTTGACCCGATCACTTTAGGGCATCTTGACGTCATAAGGCGGGCCAGCGCGTTGCTGGACAAGCTGGTGATTGGCGTTGCGATCAATCGTGACAAGGGGCCGCTTTTCAATCTTGAGGAACGGGTTGCGATGGTCGAAGCAGAATCGGTCAAGATCGCGAAGCGGACGGGTCTTGAGATTGCCGTGCACCCCTTCGAGAACCTGCTGATCGACTGCGCCCGTGATGTCGGCGCATCGGTCATCGTGCGGGGGCTGCGGGCGGTGGCCGACTTTGAATATGAATACCAGATGGTGGGGATGAACCGTCAGCTTGATGACACGATCGAGACGGTGTTTCTGATGGCGGAGGCGCAGCATCAGGCGATCGCGAGCAAACTGGTCAAGGAAATCGCCCGCCTCGGCGGGGATGTCAGCAAATTCGTCACGCCCGAGGTCAATGCCGCCCTTTCGGGCAAGATCCAGAAGGTCTGTGGCTGAGCGCGGTCGGGGATGGGCAGGCTGGTTTGAGCGGGGCGCGGCTTTTCCAACAGTCAAATGGAGCCGCCAGCCGACGCGCGGTCTCAGCGCCAGAAGGCCATCCATTCGATCAATTCCAGCAGCTTCTTGGTCAGAAAAACGATGTGTTCCGTCCCGAACACCAAAATGTCCAACAGGATCATACCGATCAGGAATGCCCCGAGATAGACAGCGATGCGGTTTGTCATGACGGCTTCTTTCCGGCTCTGCGGCTCAATCGGGCAAGCGCGCCCCTGGAGGCCGCCTGCGCCCTATGCCAGCGTCACGCGCCACCCGCAAGCCTTGCTGCGTGATACCCGTCCGGTTTAGCCCAGCCGTCCCATGCACACAGCGACATCGGCCATCCGTGCAGAGAAAGCCCATTCGTTGTCGTACCAGGCCAGCACCCGCACCGTTTTGCCGCCGACAACTTTTGTCTGGTCGGGGGCCACGATGCAGCTGTGTTCGGTGTGATTGAAGTCGATCGAGACCTTGGCCTCCGCGTCATAGGCCAGCACGCGCGACATGGGGCCGCGTGCTGCTGCCTGCAGGGCGGCGTTGACCTCTTCGACGGTGACGTTCCTCGCGGCTTCAAAGGTCAGATCCACGGCAGAGACATTGGGCGTGGGCACCCGCATGGCCGTGCCATCGAGCTTGCCGGCCAGGTTTGGCAGCACTTCACCCAGAGCCTTCGCGGCGCCGGTTGAGGTCGGGATCATCGCCATCGCGGCGGCCCGCGCGCGATAGAGATCATCGTGGCGGCGGTCCAGCGTCGGCTGATCGCCGGTGTAGGAGTGGATCGTGGTCATGATACCCCGTTCGATCCCGATCGCCTCATCCAGAACCTTGGCCAGCGGGGCCAGACAGTTGGTCGTGCAGGATCCGTTCGAGATCACGGCATCCTTGGCAATCAGGTCGCGGTGGTTCACGCCAAAGACCACCGTCCGGTCTACGTTCTTGGCCGGGGCGGAGATCAGCACACGTTCCGCGCCGCGCTCGATGTGGGCTTTGGCTTTCAGGCCGTCATTGTGCTTGCCGGTGCATTCCAGCACCACGTCGACGCCCTCCCAGTCAAGCTCGTGCATGTCATAGCTCGACATCACGCGGATCGGGC
The DNA here is from genome assembly GCF_020622345.1 of Roseobacter weihaiensis. Taxonomy (GTDB): domain Bacteria; phylum Pseudomonadota; class Alphaproteobacteria; order Rhodobacterales; family Rhodobacteraceae; genus Roseobacter; species Roseobacter weihaiensis. The sequence continues at coordinate 120,576 of NZ_JACNMO010000002.1, forward strand.
CACGGCCAAGATCGATGCTGTTGGCACTGGTCACGACCTCGCCTGGAAAGCGGCCGTGGACGCTGTCGTATTTGATGAGATGGGCCGCCGTTGCCAGCGGTCCGGTGGCGTTGATCGCCACGACGTCGACGTCGTTGCGGCCAGAACTCACAATGTGAGACAGGGTACAGCGGCCGATGCGACCGAACCCGTTGATACCGACTTTGATGCTCATGGCTGATGCGCTCCGAAGGTTTTCGTTGCGCCTTCTATACCTGCTCTGGGCCCTTCGGGAAATGGGTAAACGCCCTTGTTTTCCGTGTGTTAGCGTTAAACGTGCTGCAGTGCAGCTAAATGTTTGGGCTAACGCACGCTCAGGGAGATTATTGTCAACGCGGGAACAACAATCTACCTCGCCCGTTACCGAAGAGAGTCGGTCGAACAGGGAGACGGCATATGAGCGGGCTTTTGGCGCTATTGGACGATGTGGCAGGGATCGCGAAAGTGGCGGCAGCCTCCGTCGACGATGTGATCGGACAGGCGGCCAAGGCGGGGTCCAAAGCGGCAGGCGCCGTCATCGATGATGCCGCCGTCACCCCGAAATACGTGCAGGGATTTTCCGCCGACCGCGAGTTGCCGATCATCTGGCGCATTGCCAAGGGCTCCTTCATCAACAAGCTGGTCTATCTGTTGCCGATTGGCCTGGCGCTCAATCATTTCGCGCCCTGGAGCATCACCCCGCTGCTGATGATCGGGGGGGCTTATCTCTGCTTCGAGGGGGCCGAGAAGGTGGCGCATGTGCTGGGGGTCGGCGGGCACGGGCACACCGACCACCCCGCCGCCGCCGAAGAGCCCGAAGACCCCGCCCATCTGGAAGAAAAGAAAGCCGCCGGGGCGATCAAGACCGATTTCATTCTGTCGGCGGAGATCATGACCATCGCGCTGGCGGCGATCCCCGAAAGCACCTTCTGGATGGAGGCGGCAACCCTCGCCGCCGTGGCCATCATGATCACGGTCGCCGTCTACGGGGCTGTGGCGATGATCGTCAAGGCCGATGATGTGGGTCTTGCGATGGTCGCCAGGGGCCAGTTGGCCGTCACACGCGGGTTGGGGCGCGGTATCGTCAAGGCGATGCCCTACGTGATGAAAGCCCTCACGATCATCGGCACGGCTGCCATGCTCTGGGTCGGGGGCTCCATCGTGATCCACGGGCTTGAGGTGCTGGGGGCCGGGTTCCCGGGCCACCTGATCCACGACATCGCCTATATGATCGGGCATGCGTTGCCAGCGGGGGCGGTAGCCTTCGGTGAATGGGCCGCCAAGGCGACGCTGGATGGCCTTTTCGGACTGGCGCTCGGGATGGCGCTGATTCCGGTGGGCGAGAAGCTTGTCACCCCGCTGTGGCGCAGGGTGTTCGCGCGGGCCTGAGGTGAGGGAGGGCTGACGGCGGGACGCGCCCGCCGTCAGAGTTCAGACCCGCGGATCAGGCTGCCATTTGCCCGCCAGCAGGTCGCGGACCTTCTGCGCGGCCGCCTCGGCGGTGATCCCGAACTCCCTAAAGAGCGTGTCCGCAGGCGCCGAGGCCCCGAAACCGTGCATCCCGACAAAGCCGGATTTCTCGCGCTTGCCCCGCTCGCCAAAGAGCCAGCGGTCCCAGCCGAACCGAATGCCGGCCTCGATGGCGACCCGCACCGGCCCACCGGGCAGGACGCGTTTGCGGATGGCTTCGTCCTGCTCTTCGAAAAGCTCCCAGCAGGGCATGGAGACGACACGGGTGCCGATCCCTTCGGCCTGCAGGATGTCGCGGGCGGCCAGCGCCAGCGACACTTCCGAGCCCGTGGCCATCAGGATTGCCTGACGTTTGCCCTCGGCCTCTGCCAGCACATAGGCGCCCTGCGCGGTGAGGTTGCGGGTCTTGTGCTCGGTACGCACGGTGGGTAATCCCTGACGGGTCAGGGACAGCACCGATGGCGTTGTCTTGCTGCTCAGCGCGAGTTCCCAGGCTTCCGCCGTCTCGATGGTATCGGCGGGGCGGAACACATGGGTGTTGGGCGTCGCGCGGCTGATCGCCAGATGTTCGACGGGCTGGTGTGTCGGGCCATCCTCGCCCAGGCCGATGCTGTCATGGGTCATCACGAACACGGTGGGGATCTTCATCAGCGCGGCCAACCGCATCGCAGGACGGGCGTAATCGGTAAAGCACATGAAGGTGCCGCCATAGGGGCGCAATCCCCCGTGCAGTGCCATGCCGTTCATCGCCGCGGCCATGCCATGCTCGCGAATACCCCAGTAGACATAGCGCCCGCCGCGGCTGTCCACGTCGAAAACGCCCAGGTCCCCGGTCTTGGTATTGTTCGAGCCGGTGAGATCCGCAGAGCCGCCCACGGTCTCGGGCATGATCGGGTTCACCACCTCCAGCACTTTTTCAGAGCTGGCCCGTGTCGCGAGCTTGGGCGCCGTTTCCGACATCTGCTTTTTGAACGCCTTGATCGTGGCGCTCAGTTTCTTGGGCACGTCCAGCGCATGGGCCCGGTTGAAGGTCTCGCGCTTGCCGCGGGGCAGGGTGTCAAAGCGCTCTTCCCAGGCGCGCCGCGCTGATTTGCCTTGCGCGCCGATGGCCTTCCAGGCGGCCTGCACGTCGCCCGGCACCTCGAAAGGCCCGGTCTTCCAGCCCCAGGCCGCTTTGGCCTCGATATTCTGCTCGGCGTTGGTCAGCGCGCCATGCCCCTTGGAGGTGTCCTGCGCAGCATGTCCCAGTGCGATATGCGTCTTGCAGGCAATCATTGTGGGCTGCTTGCTCTTTCTGGCCGTTGTGAGGGCTGCGTCGATTTCCTGCGGGTTGTGGCCGTCGATCTCGATCACCTCCCAGCCTGCGGAGACAAACCGCCCGACCTGATCGGTGCGGTCCGACAGGGTGACGGGCCCATCGATGGTGATGTTGTTATTGTCCCAGAGCACGATCAGCTTGGCGAGCTGATGCCGCCCGGCCAGTGTAATGGCCTCCTGGCTGACCCCTTCCATCAGGCAGCCATCGCCTGCAATGACGTAGGTGTAGTGATCCACGACCTTCTTGCCGTAATGTGCGCGCTGGATCTCTTCGGCCATGGCAAAGCCCACGGCGTTGGAAATGCCCTGTCCCAGCGGGCCGGTGGTGGTCTCGATACCGGTGGCGTGGCCATATTCGGGATGACCTGCAGTGATGGACCCCCATTGGCGGAAATTCTTGATCTGCTCCAGCGTCATGTCGGCGTAGCCGGTCAGGTGCAGCAGCGCATACAGCAGCATGGAGCCGTGGCCTGCCGAGAGAATGAACCGGTCGCGGTCGGGCCAATCGGGGGCTGTGGGGTCGAATTTCAGATGTTTTTCAAACAGAACCGTTGCCGCGTCGGCCATACCGATGGGCATGCCGGAATGACCGGAGTTTGCGGCGGCGACGGCGTCCAGCGTCAGGGCACGTATCGCATTGGCTTTGGACCAGTGGTCAGGGTTCGCGGCGGCGAGGGCTTTGAGATCCACGTCGGGGGGGTTCCTTTGTCGGCTTGTGGCCCGAGGCGCGGGCCTTCTTTGATCTTGTCTTGGGTCTTTGCGGGTTGCATATCAGCCCGCCCGCAAAGATCAAGGGCGTCTGCCAGCGGCTTTTGGCACAACACATGAAGACTTTCGCGCAAGCCTTTGATGTGGCTCAAAAGCGGGTTTGTTGTGCTGACGCGATAGGGGTACGGTGGGGCAACGGGGCGTCGATTCGTGGCCAGGCAATGGTCTTTCTTGGGCGCTCCGAGGGGCGTCAGGCAATGAGGTGGGCATGAGTGATATTGAAGAGCTGAACAGCCGGATCATGGCGGCGATGGACCGCGTGGCGCAGGGTGTTGAAGCGATAAGCCAGGCAGATACAGGCGAAGCGGAGGCCCTTGCCCGCGCGTTGGAGGAAGAAAAAGAGGTCAACGCGCAGCTTTCCGAACGGGTCCGCGTGCTGGGAGAGCGTCAGGAGCAGGCGGTTGCGGCGATGGAGGCAAAAACGCAGGCCGCCACCGAACGGCTGACGGCGCTGGACACCGAGCTTCAGCAGCTGCGCAAGGCCAACGGCATGCTGACCGAGGCCTGCGAAGCGCTGCGCGAGGCCAATGCGGCGGGTGTCGGAGAGCCGCATCTGATCAACCAGTCGATGATGGCGGAGCTTGAATCGATCCGGGCCATGCGCAGCGCCGAGATGGCCGAGGCGCAGGAGATTATCACCGCCCTGACCCCGCTGTTGAATACGGGTTCGGGCTCATTGGAAGAAGAGGAGGCAGGCTGATGCCGGAGGTACGTGTATCTATTGGCGGTCGGGATTTTGACGTGGCGTGCCAGGCGGGGGAGGAGCACTATCTTCGCACCGCCGCCCGCATGCTGGATGACGAGGCACAGGTGCTGTCGGATCAGGTGGGTCGCATGCCAGAGGCGCGCATGCTGCTGATGGCCGGGTTGATGCTGGCCGACAAGACCGCCAGTGTGGAAGACCGCGTCTCTGAAGTGCAGGCCCAGCTCGATGACGCGCAGGCGGAGTTGTCCGCGTTGAAGGCCGCGCAGACAGCGCCCGAGAAGGTCGAGGTTCCGGTGGTGCCCCAAAGTGTCACCGACACGCTGGCAGAGCTTGCCGCCCGCGCCGAGGCGCTTGCGGCCTCTGTCGAGGAAAAAGCCGCAGGCCAAGCAAAACTGGGCGTGACCTGAAAGAGCCCCGCCTGCGGCACTTTGGCCGGGACGGATCAGCCGTTTGCTTCGCGGATTTTGTTTGCGGCATCCTTGTCAAAGCCGACGCCGTTTTCTTCCAGCAGGGTATCGAGTTCGCCCGACAGGGTCATTTCGGTGATGATGTCGCATCCCCCCACAAACTCGCCCTTGACATAAAGCTGCGGGATCGTCGGCCAGTCGGAGAAATCCTTGATCCCCTGACGGATCGCGTCATCGGCCAGTACATTCACGTCAGAGAACTGCACGCCCATGTAATTGAGCACGCCCGCCACGCGGCTTGAAAACCCGCATTGTGGCATCTCCTTTGTGCCTTTCATGAACAGCACAACGTCGCTGGCGGAAATAGTGTCTTGGATCTGGGTAGTTGCATCGGTCATGGTACAGGGTCCTTGAAGCTATCGGTGGCCGCCGCGGTTTCTGGCAGCCTGATTGATGTGTTTGTCAGTCTGGCGCGCGGGTGGTGAGGGCCAGCGCATGCAGTTCGCCGTCTGCGCCGTCCATCTTGCCCTTGAGGGCCGCATAAACAGCGCGTTGCTGCTGAACACGATTCTTGCCGCGAAAGCTTTCATCCACGATCATGGCGGCCATATGTACGCCATCATCACCCTCGACCTGAATCTTGGCATCAGGAAAGGTTTCGCGCAAAAGCTCTTCGATTTCGTGTGCTTGCATGGGCATAGAGCGGCTCCATCTCCTATTCTTGATAGATGTAGTCGGACAAGCGCACGGGAACAAGGGATCAATTTGGCGCAAGGCATGGATAAATCTGCGGGGGCCCTGCGGACTTTCGGGCAGACAAGCCCGGCTGGCTGCGCCATACTTCGCCAGAGGAGAAACGTCATGGATGTATTTGATAACGCGCCGGAACAGGCCCTTGCATGGCACCGGGCGGGCCGGGGTGCCGTTCTGGCCACCGTGGTGGAGACCTGGGGATCCGCACCGCGCCGCACCGGCGCGCAGCTGGTCATCGCCGGCGATGGCGAGATGCAGGGATCGGTTTCGGGGGGCTGTGTCGAAGGGGCCGTGGTGCTCGAGGCGGCAGAGGCGCTGGAGCAGGGCGTTCAGAAATTGCTCGAATACGGCGTCAGCGACGGGGATGCCTTTGCGGTCGGGCTGGCCTGTGGCGGCACGATCCGGGTTTTGGTGGAGCCTGTCGGCGAGGTTCTGCCTGTCGATCTGCTCGAAGCGCTGGTGGCGGCCCGCGCCAGCCGAACCCCGGTTGGCTATGAAGTCTCGGTCTCTTCCGGCACCCGGCGGCTGGTGCACGACAGCTATGCAGACCGGTTCGCGATGGACCGGTCCGGTTTTGAGAAAGAGGGTGAGGTCTTTGTCGGCATTCACAACCCGCCGCTGCGGCTGGCGATTGTCGGGGCCGTGCATATTGCCCAGGCGCTGGTGCCCATGGCGCGGGTGGCGGGGTATGATCCGGTCCTCATCGACCCGCGCGGGGCCTTTGGATCAGAGGCGCGGTTTCCGGGTGAAAAAATTGTCGCGGAGTGGCCGGACGAGGCGCTTGAGGAGATCGGTCTCGATACGCGCACGGCGCTGGTGCTGTTGACCCATGACCCCAAACTTGATGACCCGGCCCTGCATCTGGCCCTGCGCTCGGGGTGTTTTTACATCGGGGCTCTGGGGTCCAGGCGCACCCATGCGGCACGGGTTGCCCGGCTTGAAGAGGCCGGGTTTTCGGCAGAAGAGATTGCGCGCGTGCACGGCCCGATCGGTCTGGACATCGGCGCTGCCGGCCCGCCGGAGATCGCGGTGTCCATCCTGGCGGAGATGACCCGGACCCTGAGGCGCGGCGCGTGAAATTCGGCGCGGTTTCTCTGGCCGAGGCGCGCGGTGCGATTCTGGCCCATTCTGTCGCGACCCCCGGGGGGCGCTTGCGCAAGGGGCGGACCCTGGCGGACGCAGATATCGAGGCGCTGGCTCAGGCGGGCCTGACCAAAGTCACCGTGGCGCAACTGGAGCCGGGCGATATCCACGAGGATGCGGCCGCCCGCGCGCTGGCCCAGGCCTTTGTGCCCGCGCCCGATCAACAGGGGCTGGACCTGACAGAGCCTTTCACCGGGCGGGTCAACCTGATTGCGCAGGGACCGGGCGTGGTGGAGCTGAATGTGGCGGCCATCGAAGCGGTGAATGGCATTCATCCGATGATCACCATTGCCACGGTGCCCGCCTATCAGCAGATGCAGGGCGGCGGGATGGTGGCGACGATCAAGATCATCTCCTACGCGGTGCCCTCCGAGGCGCTGGCTCGGGCCTGTGCCGTGGCGCAGCGCGGGTTGCGGCTTGTGCCGCCTGCGGTCAAGACCGCGCGGCTCATCATCAGCGAGATCGACGGTGGTGCCGGAGACAAGGGCTGGCGGGCTATCGCGGATCGGGTTGCAGCCTTCGGGCTTGAGATTGCCGCCCCCATTCTGGTCCCGCACCACACGGACGCTCTGGCCGCGGCCCTTGTCGCAGATACCAGCGATGTCACGCTGATCCTCACCGGGTCGGCCACCTCGGACGCGGAGGACGTGGCCCCGGCAGCGGTCCGCGCCGCAGGCGGGCAGGTCGACCGGTTCGGCATGCCGGTGGATCCGGGCAACCTGCTCTTTATCGGCAGTCTGCGGGGCCAACCCGTCATCGGTCTGCCGGGCTGCGCCCGCGCCCCGGCACTCAACGGGGCCGATTGGGTCATGGCACGGGTGATCTGCGGGCTTGAGGTCACGGGCCAAGACATCGCCGCCATGGGCGTGGGCGGCCTGCTCAAGGAAATCCCGAGCCGTCCGCAGCCGCGCCGGGGTCGCCGCCCGCGCTAGGGCTGTGGCGATTTATCCCGATACTTTCGGATGTTGGTCAAAGTTTTTGGTTCTCAATGGCGATGGCACATGCTTAACTCGCGCCAAACGGCAACATGTCCAGGGAGGAAACTATGGCGCAGGTCACAATGACCGTGAACGGAAAAGCCGCGACCGGCGATATAGAAGGTCGCACGCTGCTATCGGCTTTTTTGCGCGAAACGCTCAATCTGACGGGGACCCATGTGGGGTGTGACACCAGCCAGTGCGGGGCCTGTGTTGTGCATGTGGATGGGGAGGCGGTGAAGGCCTGCACCATTCTGGCCGCCGAAGCTGCGGGGACCGAGGTCACCACCATCGAAGGGATGGCCAATGCCGACGGGTCGCTCAACGTGATACAGCAGGCGTTTCAGGATCATCACGGATTGCAATGCGGGTTCTGCACACCTGGCATGGTCATGTCGGCGGCGGCTTTGCTGAAAGAGAACCCCAAGCCTTCGGAGGCGGAGGTGCGCGATTATCTCGAGGGCAACATCTGCCGCTGCACAGGGTATCATAACATCGTCAAGGCGATCATGGCGGCCTCTGGTCAGGACGTGGCCGCGGTCGCCGCAGAATAAGCATGAGCGCCGGGCGGTGCGGGGTCGGAAGGCCCCGCTGCCGTCAACCGGTGCAGTCTGGTGAGGGCACGCTCACCGCAGTCTAGGGAGGAATGACATGCCAAAAGATGGAGGCATCGGCGCCAGCTCAAAGCGCCGCGAAGACGTCCGGTTTCTGACAGGGGCGGGCAATTATACCGATGACATCAATATTCGCGGACAGGCACATGTGTTCTTTCTGCGCTCTGACGTGGCCCACGGCACGCTCAATGCGGTGAACACCGCCGCCGCCGAGGCGATGCCCGGCGTGGTCAAGGTGTTTACCGGGGCAGACTTCGAGGCTGTGGGCGGCATGCCCTGCGGCTGGCAGGTGACCGACAAGCATGGCGAACCGATGCAGGAACCCCGTCATCCGATCCTCGCGCACGGCAAGGTCCGCCATGTGGGCGAGCCGATCGCGGCCGTGGTCGCTGATACGCTGGAGCAGGCCCGCGATGCGGCCGAGGCCATCGAGGTCGACATTACCGAGCTGCCCGCTGTGATCGACATGAAGGCCGCTGTGGCCAGTGACGATGTCAAGGTGCATGACGATCTGACCTCAAACCTTTGCTATGACTGGGGCTTTGTGGAGGAAAACAAGGCCGCGACGGATGAGGCCTTCGAGAAGGCCGCCCATGTGACCACGCTGGAGCTGGTGAACAACCGGCTGGTCGCGAACCCGATGGAGCCACGCGTGGCGGTGGGCGACTATGCCCGCGGCACGCAGGATCACACGCTTTATACCACCTCCCAGAATCCGCATGTGATCCGCCTGCTGATGGGCGCTTTCGTGCTGGGCATACCTGAACATAAACTGCGCGTGGTGGCCCCGGACGTGGGTGGCGGTTTTGGCACCAAGATCTTCCACTACCAGGAAGAGGCTTTTGTGACCTTCGCCGCCAAGGCCTGCAACCGGCCCGTCAAATGGACGTCGAGCCGCTCGGAAGCCTTCATGTCGGACGCCCATGGGCGCGATCACGTGACGAAGATCGAGCTGGCGCTGGATGCGGAGCATAATTTCACCGCCGTCCGCACCGAGACATTCGCCAATATGGGCGCCTATCTGAGCACCTTCGCGCCCTCGATCCCGACCTGGCTGCATGGCACGCTGATGGCGGGCAACTACAAGACGCCGCTGATCTACGTGAACGTGAAGGCGGTGTTTACCAACACCGTGCCGGTGGATGCCTATCGCGGGGCGGGCCGGCCCGAGGCGACCTTCCAGCTGGAGCGGGTGATCGACAAGGCCGCCCGCGAGCTGGGCGTTGATCCGGTGGATCTGCGGCGGCAGAACTTCATCACCGAGTTTCCCTACGCCACGCCGGTGGCGGTGGAATATGACACCGGCGATTACCACGCCACGATGGACAAGGTGCTGGCGCTCTCGGATCGCGACGGCTTTGCCGCGCGGCGCAAGGAGAGCGAGGCCAAGGGCAAGCTGCGCGGCTTTGGCATCAACTGCTTTATCGAGGCCTGCGGCATCGCGCCCAGCAATCTCGTGGGCCAGCTGGGCGCGCGCGCGGGGCTCTATGAGAGCGCCACGGTGCGGGTCAATGCAACCGGCGGTCTGGTGGTGATGACCGGCAGCCACAGTCACGGGCAGGGGCATGAGACGTCCTTTGCGCAGGTGGTGGCCGACATGATCGGCATCGATGAGAACATGATCGAGATCGTGCATGGGGACACCGCCAACACGCCGATGGGCATGGGCACCTATGGTTCGCGCTCCATCGCGGTGGGCGGCTCGGCCATGGTGCGCGCGACGGAAAAGATCATCGCCAAGGCCAAGAAGATCGCCAGCCACCTGCTGGAAGCCTCCGAGAGCGATATCGAGCTCAAGGACGGCGCGTTCTCGGTGGCGGGCACGGATAAATCCGTGGCCTGGGGCGATGTGACCTTGGCCGCTTACGTGCCGCACAACTATCCGCTGGAGGACATCGAGCCGGGGCTGGAGGAGACGGCGTTCTATGATCCTAGCAACTTCACCTATCCGGCAGGGGCCTATACCTGCGAGGTGGAGGTGGACCCGGCCACCGGCGAGGTGAGCATTGAACGCTTTGCCTCTGCGGATGATTTCGGCAATGTGATCAACCCGATGATCGTCGAGGGTCAGGTGCACGGCGGGATCGCGCAGGGCATCGGTCAGGCGCTGCTGGAGAATTGCACCTATGATGAAAACGGCCAGTTGCTGAGCGCCTCCTACATGGATTACGCGATGCCACGGGCGGACAACCTGCCGGAAATGACCCATTACGTGGTGGATCATTCCTGCCAGACCCCCTGCACGCACAACCCCCTCGGGGTGAAGGGCTGCGGGGAGGCGGGTGCCATCGGGTCACCGCCCACGGTCATCAATGCGATCATCGATGCCTTGCAGTCGGGCGGGCACAAGGTGGATCACCTCGATATGCCCGCGACCCCGGCCCGGGTCTGGGCGGCGATGCAGGGATGACGACAGCCGGGCGGATGCAAGAGGGCAACCTCTTGCGCCGCCCACGGGTTTTTGAGCCGGGCGAGGGTGGCATGCACGCTCGGACCGGCTGATGGAAAGGACGACAGAATGTACAATTTTGAAGTGGAGACACCCGGTTCCGTTGCTGATGCGGTAGCGGCCTTGGGGCGTGAGGACGCGCAGGCACTGGGCGGTGGGCAGACGCTGATCCCGACGCTCAAGCAACGGCTGGCGAGCCCCTCGGTGCTGGTCTGCCTCAGCGGGATTGCCGAGATGAAAGGCGTGTGCCGTACCGATGACGGCCAGATCACCATCGGCGGCGGGACCACCCACGCCGCGGTGGCCAAAGCCACGGCTGAGAGTTTTCCCGGTCTTTCGGGTCTTGCCAGCCACATCGGCGACCCCGCCGTACGCAATCGTGGCACCATCGGCGGCAGCCTGGCCAACAACGACCCCTCGGCCTGCTATCCGGCGGCGGCATTGGGCGCGGGGGCCACGATTGTGACCAATGCCCGAGAGATTGCAGCAGATGATTTTTTCCAGGGCATGTTCACCACCGATCTGGAAGAAGGCGAGATCATCACCGAGGTCCGGTTCCCGGTGCCCGAGGTCTCCAACTACCAGAAGTTCGTGCAGCCTGCCTCGCGCTTTGCCCTTGTGGGTGTCTTCGTGGCAAAGTTCGGTGACGGCGTGCGCGTGGCTGTCACCGGGGCCAGCAACGACGGTGTGTTCCGCTGGACAGACGCCGAAGCGGCGCTTTCCGCGAATTTCTCTGCAGAGGCGCTCGGGGGGCTGTCGATTTCGGATGACGACATGATCAGCGACCTGCACGGTACGGCTGCCTATCGCGCGCATCTGGTAGGTGTGATGACCAAGAGAGCCGTCACAAGCGCTGCGTGATCCCGAGAGGCGATTTTGCTGCCGGATCAAAAAGGAGCCACCTGTGGTTGGTGGCTCTTTTTTGTTGTCTGGGGTCAGATGCCGCAGCCCAGGATAATGTTCCGCGACCAGACCTCGTTGCCTGTGTCAGGGCGGTAGACAGTCTTGACCCTGTGTTTTTGACACATATGCAATCTGCCTGCCTGGAAAGAGCGGGTGACTATTGTGAGGCAAAGGCGACCGGTCCGATCCTTGCATGCCTGCGGGATGTAGAGGCAGATGTTCTGGCTTTCTGAAAACCAATGTGCCACGGTTTCCTGCAGAGATTGCCGCAGGCGGGTTCACCGGGGCGCGCTATGCCGGAACAGTGCAGCGTTGGCGGCTGCTGAATGCCAACGGTCCTGACTATGCTGCTGACACGGCCTTTGAAGGACAGATCTGCCGGATCGTCAAAGTTTTCGGGGGCCTTACAGACCTTTTCCAGTCGGCCCGTGATGCCAACATCGACCTCCTCTAGGTTTGTCCTGACCCCTGTTTTGGTTGTCGCCGCCGAAGATAGTCGCCTATGGCATCCAGCGCGGCGCGGATCGGCGGCTCGTCGCGGGCCTCGTGGTGCGAGACCAGCCATTGCGGGCTGCGCAGATCCTCGATGGGGTCTGACAGGGGGGTTAGCCCGGCCATGCGCTCCCCGATGAAGGTGGGCAGCACAACCCGACCGATGCCGGCGCGGGCCAAGGCTGCGGCCAGATGAGGGCTGTTGGCCTTGGTCACGATCCGGTCCCCGTGATGCTCCTGGACCCAGCGGATCGACGGCGTCAGAGCGGTGTCCCAGGAAGGGCCGATCCACCCCTCGACCGTTTCATGGCTGGCGTAGACGGCATACTCCACCCAGCCGATCTGTTGGCGCGCCACCCAGGGCTGATCGGGACGCCGGTTGCGGATGCCGATGTCGACCTCGCGCCGGGCGATGTCGCGATCACGGTCACAATACATGAATTCGGGCACCCAGGGGGCCGTTGGGCTCCAGTACTCCGGCAGCCCTTCAGCGAGATCGAAGGCGGTCCAGGTGCCTGCGGAAATGCGCACCGGCACCGGCCCTTGCGCCGCATCGCGCCACAGGGTGATCTGCCGGGCGGCCTCTTCCATGCTGCGGGTTCGGTCCGACAGGGCAACCCCGTCGGCAGTCAGGGTATAGCCCTCGGCCCCGTGCAGAAACAGCCGCCGCCCCAGGGAGGCCTCAAAGGCCTTCATCCGGCGGCTGAGCGTGGCCGGGCTGACCCCCAGCTCGCGGGCCGCCGGCGCCAGTGCGCCTGTCCGCACGATGACCGAGAAATAGGCGATGTCATTCCAGTCAGGCCGGGTTTTCATTTGTGAAAGTCCACATCCGATTTGGAGGGCTGAACAGGCGGTGGGCGACCCTCTACCTTTGATCTGCAGACCACAGGAGATCCACCATGATGCCCATCCTTCAGCCCCTGCCTACCCAATCTATCGCAACGACGGAATATGAAAAGGAGCAGGAATACTTTGCAAAAATGCAAGTCGACTTGCGTCCGCGTCACCGCATTGTCACCTTGGGCCTGCGCGTTCTGACGCGGATCAGAGGGCCCCGATTCGTGTCAGAAACTCACTCCCGTGCCCTGTAGCACCCCATGCTCCATCGCATAGCGGGTCAGCCCTGCCGTACTGGAAATCCCCAGCTTGCGCTTGATGTTCTTGCGATGCGTCTCCACCGTGCGTACAGAGATGTCGAGCGCCAGAGCCACATCCTTGTTTGACTTGCCCTGCGCCAGTTGCAGCAGGATGGTCTGCTCGCGGCCCGTGAGCGCCTCGCGCCCCTCGTCCTTTTTGGGGTTCAGCGAGCCGCTTGCCCCCGTGCAGAGATACCGCTGGCCGGCCATGACCGCATCGATGGCCTGTTTGATCTCGTCGGTGGGCACGTCCTTGAGGATGTAGCCCATCGCCCCATGGCTCAGCGCAGAGGAGATGTACTCTGGACTGTCATGCATCGACAGCACCAGGATACGGGTGCCGGGGCGGCGCTCCAGCACGATCTCGGTCGCGGTCAAGCCGCCCATGTCCGGCATGTTGAGGTCCATCAGAATGACGTCCGGGTCCAGACTGTCCAGCTGCTCGATCGCTGTGCGCGCCGCGTTGCAGGTGCCGACGACCCGCAAATCGTCGTAGCTTTCCAGAATGGACTGAATGCCTTCGGCAACCATCGGGTGGTCGTCCACGATCATCACTTTGACAAAAGGGGCAGGGATCTGTGTCATGCGGCTTGCTTTCGGGATTTTGGCTCTTCCGGTTCGGGCGGCAAGAGATGCGACAGCGGGACCGAAACCTCGACAACCGTGCCGCTGCCCTTGCGCGGCCTGAAGACGCGAAACTGCCCGTCCAACTGATCGACCCGCTCCTGCATGTTGCGCAGGCCCAGTCCCATCGACGGCACATCGGGGTCGCTGTGAAATCCGCAACCGTTGTCTTCGATCCGCAAGGTGGCCCCCTTGGCATGGCCGCGCAGGTCCACCTTGACATGGCTGGCGCGGGCGTGCCGTTCGATGTTGGTCAACGCCTCCTGCGCGATCCGGTAAAGCGCGATCTTGGCCTCCGGGTCGAGCCGATTGCGAAACACCACGGTGCTGAAATCGGTCGACAGCCCGGTGCGCTCGCCAAAGGCCTCCGTCAGGTTCTTGATCGCGGGTCCGAGCCCCAGATCGTCCAGCATGCCCGGACGCAGGTCGCGGCTGATGCGCCGCACCTCCGAGATCGCCTCGCCCAGCGTTTCGATGCCCTTGCCCAGTGGGACGGCGGCGGTCGGGTCGCCGCGGTCCAGCTTGCGCCGCGCGGTGTCCAGGGCGTAGCGGACGCCGACAAGGATCTGGCTGATCCCGTCATGGAGTTCCCGCGCGACCCGCCCGCGCTCCTCTTCCTGGGCGTCGAGAACGCGTTGCGTGAGCCGCTTTAGCTTGGCATCGGCCAGCCTGCGCTCGCGAATGTTCAGCAGCATGCCGGTGAGGAACACCACCAGCAAGGCCGCAAGTGTAATGGCCCCGATGTAAAGAAACGTCTGCTGCACCCGTGCTTCGACCTCGGCCCGTGCGGTGGCCACGGTTGCGAGCACATCATCGATGAAAACGCCGGTGCCCACGGCCCACCGCCAGCTGGGAAAGCTCGTGACATAGGTTATCATCTTGGCCTCTTCGCCGCTGGAGGGTTTCTGCCACAGATGCGTCAGATAGCCGTCGCCCTGCCGGGCAATATCGATCAGACGCGCGACCACATAGGTGCCTTCGCTGTTGGTCTCGTCGATCCAGTTGCGATTGATCCGTTCGGTCTGGCGCGGGCTGACAAGGTTATTGCCGTCATAGTCATAGACAAAAAAGAATCCATCCGACCCGTAGATCATCGCGGACAGGATTTGCGCCACCTGATCCTGCGCCTGCGTGTCATCGGGGGCCGCGTTGCCATAGATGAAGTAAAAACCATTCCGGGCCTGGGTCACGTAATTGCGCAGCTCGATCTTTTTGGCCTGGAGCAACTGCGCCTCGAGCGCGCGAATTTCGCGGTCCGCCAGCGCGCGCGACTGGACCGCCACCAGCATGGCAATGGCCGCCACCGCCGTAATCAGCGGCACCGTTGCCACCAGCGACAGTTTCTGCGCGTAGCTGGGGCGAAAAAGGGACCAAAAACGCTTCATACCTTCTTGGTACGACCAAATTCGCTCGAATCAAAGGCCTGCCTGCACGGTGAATGGGTCTGCAAATGAAGATTTCCGCATGGTAATCGGCGTTAAGGAGGATGAAAAAAGTGTTAAATCTGCAGTTAGGGGCCCAATCTACGCAGTAATAGGTATTCCCTTGCGCGCACATCACGTTAGTTTCACGCACACTTTAGACGTACCGCGCGCTTCTGAACCTGCGTGGACACCAATATCTGGGAGGAGTATCTCATATGGATCGTCGTTCATTTCTGAAGACATCTGCACTCGGTGGTTCCGCCGCCGCTGCCACGACCCTGGCTGCACCCGCCTATGCGCAGGGCAACCGGACCCTGACAATGGTCACATCCTGGCCCCGCGGTTTTGCCGTGCTGGACGATGCCGCGACCTATTTCAACGAAATGGTCAACGCGATGTCCGATGGTCAGCTGACCATCGACAAGAAAGCCCCGGGCGAGCTGGTTGGCGCTTTCGAAGTCTTTGACGCGGTGTCTTCGGGCCAGGCTGACCTCTATCACTCGGCAGACTACTACTTTATCGGCCAGCATCCGGGCTACGCCTATTTCACCGCCGTGCCCTTTGGGGGCACAGCGCAGGAAGTAACCAACTGGTATCATCACGGCGGCGGCCACGAGCTGCACAACGAGTTGGGTGAAATCTTCAACCTGAAATCCTTCATCGCGGGCAACTCAGGTTCGCAATCCGGTGGCTGGTTCCGCAACGAGATCAATTCGGCGGCAGACTTCAACGGTCTGAAATTCCGCATGCCGGGTCTCGGCGGCAAGGTGCTGGGCGAGCTTGGCGCGTCGGTGCAAAACATCCCCGGTGGTGAGCTCTATCAGGCGCTGTCTTCCGGCGCTCTCGACGGGCTGGAGTGGGTTGGCCCCTTCGCGGACGAACGTGCGGGCTTCCAGGAAGTGGCAAAAATCTACTACACCGCCGGGTTCCACGAGCCCGGCTCCGCTCTGGCGGCCGGCGTGAACCTCGACGTCTGGAACGACCTCAGCCCGGTGCATCAGGCGATCATTTCGAACGCGGCGATGGCGGCAACGCACACGCAGCTGGCCGAAACACTGGCCAACAACGGCGCGGCCCTGGCCCGTCTGCAGGCTCAGGGCGTGAAGGCGTTGCAGTTCCCCGATGACGTCTGGGATGCCTTTGGCGCAGCCTCCAAGAAGGTCATGGACGAGAACATGGGGGATGAGATCTTTGCAAGCATCCGCACCTCGTTCGAAGAGTCGCTGGCACAAAGCTCCGACTGGCTGCTGAAGTCGGACGGCTTTTACGTAGAGCAACGCAACCGCGTGCTCGCCTCGGGCTAAGCCAGGGTGAAAAATATCAGGGGCCAGCCACCGCGCAGGCCCCTGATGGCTTTATTGCCTATTCGGTAATATTGGGACTAAACAAGACTTTGGCTCGCGCTTTTAAAGTAGCCAGAGGGGGGGACAGATGGAAAATGACGCGGACGCCGCGGGCGGATTTGGGGTCTTGCTGGATGGGGTGATCTGGTTTTTCACCAACATCGGCATGGCCTTCTACAACTTCTTCTATGCGATTTTTCATCCTTCCTTATGGCTGGACTGGTCCGACAAAGAAGCGATCATGCGGTTTGTCTACTACGGCGGGTCGGTCGAATTCTTCTTTGTCGTCTTGACGACTTTCCTGGTTATGTTCGCAATCGGCGTCTGGCGGGGCAACATCATGTGGGGCTATGTCCGGGTGCTCGAAGGCTTTGCCAACACGGTGGGGCGCTTCTTTGCCTGGGCGGGGCTTTTGATGGTGCTGCAGCAGATCGTCATCGTCTTCATGCAGCGGATCTTTACCCGGCCCGACATCTCGATCGGATTTGGTATTCCGCTGCAGTTCGACATCAGCTGGTTTGCCGAAGAGCTCAAGCTTTACAACGCGTTGGTCGTCTGCCTGTGCATGGCCTATACCTTTGTGCAGGGCGGTCACGTCCGCGTTGATCTGGTCTATTCCGCGGTCAAATTCCGTACCAAGAAGGTCATCGACATGTTCGGGGCGATCTTCTTCATGATGCCCGTGGCGGTGGTCATCTGGCTTTACGGCTGGTTTTTCCTCTGGCGCCATCTGATCGTGCCGAACCCGTCCGCCTCTGACACGCTGGATCGGTTGCTGATGAAATCTCGGGCGCTGCGCTGGAACGTGGAGACCATCGGGTTCAGCCCCAACGGGTTCAACGGCTACTTCCTCTTCAAGATCCTGCTCTGCGCCTTTACCGCGATGGTGTTTTTGCAGGCGATGGCGATGTTCTTCCGCTCGTTTCAGGAATGGCGCGAAGGCGAGGAGAGCGCTGGCAAATACCTGGATCGTGACAGCCTCGGCGAGGGCGAAGAAGCCTACGAGGGCACGCACTAACAAAGGCGCAGCAAAGCGCATGACGAAAGCACGCCCCGGTGGCGTGACGGATAAGGGACAAAGCCCATGTTTTTCGGTTTAGACGGCGTCGAAGTTGGCCTCATCATTGTTGCCATCTGCCTCTTTGGCGGCATTTTGTCGGGGTTCCCGGTGGCCTTTGCCATTGCGGGGGCCGGGGTGATCTCGTTCGCGATTATTGCCGCTCTCGACAGTGCGGGGCTGCTGATCCACCAGGCGATTGACCAGGGCAGTCAGATGTACCGCGATCTTGTCAATTCGGGGGTGAAGTCAGACACGATCTCCATCTTCCGATATCCCGATCTGCCGCGTGTGGAAGTGCCGGTCTTTCCCTCGGGATGGGAGACCGCGCTGGATCGCAACGTCTCCTTCGTCGTCAACCGCATGAACGAGCGCGTGCTTGCCGGGCAATCGATCGAGACGCTGCTGGCCGTTCTGATGTTCGTGCTGATGGGCATCACGCTGGAGCGCTCCAAGATCGCCAACGACCTGCTCACCACCATGGCACGGGTCTTCGGCCCGCTGCCCGGCGGTCTGGCGGTTTCCATCGTTGTGGTGGGTGCTTTCCTCGCGGCCTCCACCGGTATTGTCGGGGCCACGGTTGTCACGATGGGTCTGCTGGCGCTCCCGACCATGCTGCGCAACGGGTATTCGCCGCAACTCTCGACCGGGGTCATTGCCGCTTCGGGCACCTTGGGGCAGATCATTCCGCCCTCTATCGTGATCGTTCTGCTGGGCACGCTGGCGGGGGATCTCTATTCCGCCGCACAGGAACGTCGCGCGACGCTTGCGGGGTGTACCGATGCGCTGACCTATCTGGGGGAGCCTGCGGTTTTGTCGGTGGGCACGCTCTTTCAGGCAGCGCTGCTGCCGGGGATCATGCTCGCGTTGCTTTATGCGCTTTATGCCTTTGGCTACGCGCTGCTGAACCCGGATAAGGCCCCCGCGGTCGAAATGGGCAGCACCAACGCCGAGCCGATCACGCGCAGTGAGGCCTTCACCTGGTTTCTGGGCGCGCCTGTCGCCCTTGTGGTCGGTACGATCCTGCTGGGGAACCTCGGCATTATCGGCAGCCAATCGTCAGATGTCTCGCGCTTTTCGGACATCGGCGAATCAGCCTCGCTGCGGACGAGCGTGAGCGAACAGTGCCAAGCCTCGATGATCGAACTGCACGGCCAGGCCGCCTGGGATGCAGCGGTTGCACAGCAGGTTGATATCGATGCCGCTGGTGGTGTGCAGCAATCCCAGCAGTTGAACGAAGAAGAGCTTGCCGCGGCGCAAGCCGCCAAGATCGAAAATGCGGCCCCCATCGGCACCGGTCTGGCCATCATTCTAGTGCTCACCGGTCTCTTTCTGACAACGGCGCGGGGCGTGTCGCCCACGGCCGCGCCCCAACCGCTGATTGTCGGAGCGATCGGGGCGGTGGGGATGATCCTGCTGGATATCGTGGCGATCTCTCCGGTGACCTCGGCCGGGATGATGGCCGTGATTCTGGCCATTCCCTTCGCCGCCTTGATGTATGGTGTGGTCCATGCCACTAAAATCTGTGCAAAGAACGAGCTGATCCGAGTGGTCTTCCCGCCGCTGATCCTCATCGTTGCGGTGCTGGGATCCATCCTCGGCGGCATCACCAACCCGACACCGGCGGCGGCCCTCGGAGCCGGCGGCGCGATCATGCTGGCGGCCTACCGCAAGCTCAAGGATCAGGACCGCTCGCCCAAGATCATCATCCTCTCCACGCTGGCGATCATCGTCTGCATCCTTGTCGGCATCAATTTCGACCTGCGCATCAACACCAGCAATGTCGGCTTTGAAAGCTGGGTGGCTTTCTTTGTGGCTTATACCGCCTACCTTTACGCCCTGTTCGGTCTGCTGTTCTCCTGCTGGATCCTCTATACTTCCGGCGTTCTCAGCCCGGTGGTGCGGGAGACCGCCAAGGTCACCAGCATGGTGTTTACCATTCTGATCGGCTCGCAGCTTTTGAACCTTGTGGTGATTTCCTTCGGCGGCGAGCACTATATCCAGCAGTTCCTCAAATCCTTCGACAATGAGTTCACGGTGTTCCTGATCGTGATGCTGGTGCTCTTTGTGCTGGGTTTCGTGCTGGACTTTCTGGAGATCATCTACATCGTGATCCCGATTGTGGGTCCGGTGATCTATGGCGGGACGTTTGACCCCAAGTGGGTCACGATCATGATCGCGGTGAACTTGCAGACGTCCTTCCTGACACCGCCCTTTGGGTTCGCGCTGTTCTATCTGCGCGGGGTCGCCCCCAAGGAAGTCACGACCGGGCACATCTATCGCGGTATCATTCCCTTCGTGCTGATCCAGGTGGTGGGGCTTGCCTTGCTCTGGACCTTCCCCGGCATTGTCACGGTCATCCCGGATCTGATCCCGAACTGATCGGGGCTGAGGCAGCGGGACCCCGAGGGCGGGCCCTTGGCCTCAGCCTTTTGCCAAGAATGCGACGCGTTCGGGGCGAAGAATCGGGGCTCGCCAGGCCCGGCTCTGGGCCTCAGTGTTCTAATCGGAGGATGTAAAGGTGGTCATCCCGAGACCGGCCATCAATCCTAACGCTATCCCGATGCGTTGCAACACGCTCAAAACCCCGCCCTTCGTAGAAGGCGATTGCCCTGAGGTTTTCGGTATCAACGAAGAGTTCAAGCTGCGCGAGACCATTGCCTCTTGCCTCTTCGATCACCCCCCGCATCAAGGTCTTTGCCGCACCCGTTCCCTGATAGTCACGCGTGACGAAAAAGGGGCCTATTTCGCCCCGATGTCGAATGCGTGTCAGCCGTTCTGGGCGATAACCACAGAACCCGACAAGCTTTTCGCCGGCAAATACACCTCTGAAACTATCTCCATCCAGAATTGCGCGGCAGCGATCAACGCTGATCGCCGTGGTTTCCTCGAGCGTCACCAGAAACCCCATCGGGTAGTCACGCGCCCCTTCTATCCTCAGCTGCTGCCATGCCTGAGCATGATCAGAGGTCAGTGTCCGATAGATGAAATCTTTCATTGGCGTCTCGATATGCCGAATAGATTCTGTCTTTGCTTGATAGAGGTTTTCGTGAGCGGGAGAAACCTGCGGCAAAGCGCCGGGCGTTTGTCCTCTCATAGCATTCGGGCGACCACCGCTGGCGGCAGGGCGCAGCTTTCTTTCATATGAAGATATGTGCGGCGGGCGCGTCAGCGGCGCGTGGTCGGGCGGGTATCGGGCAGGTGGATGTTGGCCACCTGTTCCGCAATCGGGTCGGTTGAGAGCGGATGCATCTCCGCCGAGAAGGCCTCGGGATCGGTCATCTTTTGCCAGCGCCCGCCGGCGTAGACCTCAAGCCCGGAGAACTTGGATTTGTACCCCATCTTCTGACTGCCAGGCACCCAATAACCGAGATAGACATAGGGCAGCCCGGCCTCGCGGGCGATCTCGACGTGATCGAGGATCATATAGGTGCCCATGGAACGTTTCGACATGTTTGGCGCATAGAACGAGTAGACCATGCTCAGCCCGTCTGAGAGCACGTCCGTCAGGCTCACGCCGACGAGCGCGCCTTTGTCTTGCTGGGTATATTCGACGACGCGGCTGCGAATCGGCGTTTCCTCGATCATCGCGGCAAATTCAAAGACATCCATATCCGCCATCCCCCCGTCGGCATGGCGGCTGTCGAGGTAGGTGCGAAAGAGCTCGTATTGCTCTTCGGACGCCCAGGGCGAGGTTGCCCGCCGTGCCAGATCCTCGTTGCGCTTGCTGGTACGCTTCTGACTGCGCGAGGGCGCAAAAGCGGAGACATCAATGCGTGCAGACAGGCAGGCAGAGCATTCGGCACAAGAGGGCCGGTAGAGCACGTTCTGTGAGCGGCGGAAGCCCTGCTGTGACAGGCTGTCATTCAGCTTGTCGGCGCTTTCGCCTTGCAGAGCCGTGAAAAGCTTGCGCTCCATCCGGCCATCCAGATAGGGGCAGGGCTGTGGCGCTGTAACATAAAACTGCGGTGCTATGGGCAGCGTGTGACGCATGAAGATCCTTTTTGGGCGTTTGCCTCAGGATAACAAGGTCAGCTCGCACAAGGCAAGATATCAAAGGTTAACGCAGCACCGCCCGGCGGTTGACCATCACGGTGCCCAGAACGTGGTCGGACAGACCCTGACCGCGCTCGGTCGCGGCCATCATGACAACGGAAATCAGCTGGAAAATCGGGACCATCCAGCTTAGCGTGTAACCGAGCGTATGGGCAAAGGCGTTGGCCGCAGTCATGGGGCCCCCATCGGCCTGACGCAGCTCAATCGCAAACAGACGCATGCCCCAGGTCGCGGAGGTGTTGGCGATGGTCACAAAGCGGTAGGCAAACCCGACCACCAGAAACAGCAGCGGGAAAAAGAACAGGCCGGTAAAGGCGGTAAAGGGCAGGATAATGACGCAGGCCAGCAGCGTGATCGCGGCATCCACGCCCCAGGCCAACAGGCGCTTGAGCGGAACATCCTTGTAAAAATCAGGTTGCGCCTGTGGATCGGGGGTCGCGTGCATTTTGTGTCTTTCCGGTTGTCGTTGGGTTTCCGGACAGCGCCCGGAAACCGGTGTTTGCATCGTCAGTTACGCTTCGGGCGGGCGTTCCTCGTCTTTCTTGGCCCGCTCGTCCATGAACTGGTCGAACTCAGCCTTGTCTTTAGCGTCCCGAAGGCGTTCGAGGAAGGCCTCGAATTTGTCCTGCTCTTCTTGCAGGCGGCGCAATGTGTCGGCCTTGTAGGCATCAAAGGCCGTGTTGCCTGTGGGCCGCATGGCGACGCTTTGGGTACGGAAGCTTTTTGCTGTGCTGCGGCAGGACGAATTGAACATGCGTTTGCTCCAGATCATATAGGCTAAGAGGGCGAGGCCGACAGGCCAGAACAGGATAAATCCAAGAACCATCGCCGCGATCCATGCGCCTTTGCCCTTGGCATCCAGCCAGTTTTCGGCGCGTGCGAACCAACCTGGTTGGTGCGCAACGGGAGAGGTCTGCGTGAGGGTGGTCATAAGAGGTGCCTTTCTTGCGAAGTTGAATGAACCAGGACATCCGGGATGTGAATGCCTTTCACATTGAATAGATTGTCATCTTTCGGCAGTCATGCAAGAGCTAATGTGAATGTTTTTTACATTTAGCTGATATGCTGTTTTTTTACAGTGCTTTACGGGGTAAAATTTTCTGTACTCCAGCAGATATGCCCCGT
Organism: Roseobacter weihaiensis; assembly: GCF_020622345.1. Taxonomy (GTDB): domain Bacteria; phylum Pseudomonadota; class Alphaproteobacteria; order Rhodobacterales; family Rhodobacteraceae; genus Roseobacter; species Roseobacter weihaiensis. The sequence continues at coordinate 143,358 of NZ_JACNMO010000002.1, forward strand.
TTCAGGGCCATGAATCCTGAAAGTATCCTGCAATTGTAACGCTTCGCGATTGACGTGGTCCGCCGGCAGCGCGAAACCTGTAACATGAGGTTGTCGCAGATAATGACGCGTGTCCCGCGTCCTTTTGATCCGGAAAAGGGGCAGGATATTGCCGCCGCTGCCCCTGGTATCGACCCGCAGATGTCAGAGCTTTTGGCGGGCGCTGCGGGGGCCAGCCCTTATCTGGCGGGTCTGATCCTGAAAGAGGCAGATTGGCTTGGCGGTGCCGTTGAAGACCCGGCCGCGGCGGTGTGTCGGGAAATCGCCGCGGCTCAAGACCATCCGGCGGAGGGGCTCGCCGACAGGTTGCGGCAGGCCAAGCGTCGCGTTGCGCTGATGACCGCGCTGGCGGATCTGGGCGGCGCCTGGCCATTGGAGCAGGTCACGCAGGCGCTTACCGATTTGGCGGATGCAGCCTGCCAGGCCGCGCTCAGAGCCGCGGTCCTCAACCAGATCCGGCGCGGAAAACTGCCGGGCATGGCGCAAGACGATGCGCAGGACGCAGCCGGTATGGTGGTGCTGGCTATGGGCAAGATGGGGGCGGGGGAGCTGAACTACTCCTCCGACATTGACCTCATCTGCCTGTTTGACGAAACACGGTTTGACCCCGGCGATTTTCAGGAGGCCCGTGCCGCCTTTGGGCGAGCCACGCGGGCGATGTGCGCGACATTGAGCGAGATCACCGGACAGGGATATGTCTTTCGCACGGATTTGCGTTTGCGTCCCGACCCTTCGGTGACCCCGGTCTGCATCGCCATGGAGGCGGCTGAGCAGTATTATGAAAGCCTTGGCCGCACCTGGGAACGCGCTGCCTATATCAAGGCCCGGCCCGCCGCAGGCGACAAAACGGCCGGCGAAAGGTTTCTGGAGACGTTGCGGCCCTTCGTATGGCGCAGACATCTTGATTTTGCAGCCATCCAGGACGCCCATGACATGCGCCTTGCGATCCGCGAACATAAAGGTCTCGGAGGGCCCATCACTCTGCCGGCCCATAACATGAAACTGGGGCGGGGCGGCATTCGCGAGATCGAGTTCTTTACCCAGACCCGCCAGTTGATCGCCGGCGGGCGCGACCCTGATCTGCGCTGTCGCGGGACGGTGGCGGGCCTGTCGGTTCTGGCCGGGAAGGGGTGGGTTGAACCAGAGGTCGCGGCAGCGCTGACAGATCACTACCGCGCCCATAGAACGGTTGAGCATCGCCTGCAGATGGTCCGGGACGCGCAGACCCATAGTTTACCCAAATCCGATGAAGGTTTTGCGCGTCTTGCGGCGATGATGGATCGGGATGTGGCGGCGTTGCAGCAGGACCTGAGCCGACGGCTGGCCGCCGTGCATGAGCTGACGGAAGGGTTTTTCGCCCCCAGCAGGTCTGCGCCTGTCGAAAAAGGGACGGCGCTGGATGACACGATCCTCAATCGGTGGGTGCGCTATCCCGCTTTGCGCAGCGCCCGCAGCCGGCAGATATTCGAGCGGGTCAAACCCGACCTGCTGGCGCGGCTCGGTGCGACGGCACGGCCGCAAGAAGCTTTGGTGGCCTTTGACGGGTTCTTGTCGGGGCTTCCGGCGGGGGTGCAGCTGTTTTCCCTGCTCGAGGCCAACCCGCAGCTTACGGATCTCGTCATCGATATCACCGGCACCTCGCCGGCGCTGGCGCAGTATCTGTCACGCAATGCGAGCGTTTTCGATGCGGTGATCGCGGGCGATTTCTTTAGCGACTGGCCCGGTCAAAGCGCGCTGGAGCGGCTGCTGCGGGCCGCTCTCGACCGTGAACATGATTACGAGAAGCGGTTGGATAGCACCCGCCGGTGGTACAAGGAATGGCGTTTTCGCATCGGGGTTCATCTGCTGCGGGGTCTTGTCACACCACAGGATGCAGGGGCGCAGTACTCCGACCTGGCCCGCACGGTGCTCGCCGTGCTTTGGCCCATCGTGACCGATCAGTTTGCCCGGAAACATGGAGATCCGCCGGGACGGGGGGCCGTCGTTGTCGGGATGGGATCGCTGGGCGCCGGGACGTTGACGGCCAGCTCGGATCTGGATTTGATCGTGATCTACGATCCGCTGGAGGTCGAGGTGTCAGACGGGAAAAAGCCCCTGACAACAAGGCTCTATTACGCGAGGCTTACGCAGTCCCTGATCACGGCCCTCAGCGCGCCAATGGCCGAAGGCAAACTCTTTGAGGTGGACATGCGCCTGCGTCCCTCGGGCAATCAGGGGCCGGTGGCCACCAGCTGGACATCGTTTCAGAGCTATCAGCGCGAACAGGCCTGGGTCTGGGAACATCTGGCCCTGACCCGGGCGCAGGTGGTGGCGGGGCCTGACGATCTGGCCTGCGATGTCGAGGCCTTTCGCCGGGAATTGATACGCGCCCCGCGCGCGGCAGCAGACGTGCTCGCAGAGGTGGCAAAAATGCGTGCGCGCATCCAGCAGGCAAAACCTGCGGGTAGTCTCTGGGAGGTCAAGGTCGGGCCGGGACGGCTACAGGAGATCGAACTGCTCGCACAGGCGGGCGCGCTGCTGGCAGGGGCGCAGACGGCAGAGACGGGCACGGGGCTGGCAGCGGCAGCCCGGATGGGGCTGCTGACGGTGGCGGATGCGAATCTCCTGGGCGATGCCGCGGCGCTTTTTTCCCGGGTACACACCGCGGTGCGGTTGCTGACGGACAAGCCGCTGTCAGATGACGGGTTCCAACCTGCGGCTGAAGCCTTCTTGACGCAGGCCTCCGGGACCGATGAGATCAACGCGCTTGAGGGCCGTCTCGCACAGAGCTACATCGCATGTAACGATGTTCTGTGCCGCGTATTGGCCCCTTATGAACAGCAAGGAGAGGTACCGTGAAAGGGGATGCCAATGATCCAAAGGGTCTGATTTTTGAGGCCTACCGCATTGACGGGATTACGAAGCCCGAATGCCGGACGATCTTTCTGGACTGGGTGCTGAGCCTGCCGGTGGAGCAGGATACAGGCCTGTCTTTGCGCAGCCTGATTGCCGAATATCAGCCTGGCCACCCGGACCACCCGATGAACGATGTGATGACCGAAGGGCTGGCCGGCATGGCGGCTCCCCGGCGACGGGGCGGCTGGCGCTCCAGAGCCCGCAACTGACCCGGTCGTCACACGCATAAGGCAAGATGCCACGCTGTGGTCTCGATTCCGATCTTTTATCAGCCGAGCGAACCGCGTAGAGGAGGACGCTATGACAGCGTCTCTTTCTTCCCCCGATGAAGCAGGTGCGGCCCGGCCGGTCGTCCGGCTCAGACCCAAGGCGAATGCCCGCGCGATCCGGCATGGCTTTCCCTGGGTCTACGCCAATGAGCTGGTGACCGACCGGCGCACCAAGGGCTTGGCCCCCGGCACGGTGGCGGTGTTGCAGGATGACGCGCGCGCGGCCTTGGGAACGGTCGCGGTAAACCCCGCGTCAAAGATCATCTGCCGGATGCTGGACCGGGACGCCGAGGCGCAGATTGACAGGGGCTGGTTCGCAACCCGGCTGCGCAAGGCGCTAGCCCTTCGCACACGGCTTTTCCGCGATCCCTATTACCGGCTGATCCACGCCGAGGCGGACGGGCTGCCCGGTGTGGTCATCGACCGCTTTGGCGGCACCTGCGTGATCCAGCCCAATGCCGCCTGGGCGGAGGCGCTGCTGCACCCGCTGACAGAGGCGCTGATTGAGGTCACAGGCGTCAAGACCGTCTTGAAAAACGCCTCCGGCCGGACCAGAACCTTGGAGGGTCTGGATGCCACCAGCGCGGTCCTTGCGGGCACAGCACCCGCCGGGCCGGTCGCTGTGCCCATGAACGGCGCCACTTACAGGGCCGATCTGACGGGTGGGCAGAAAACGGGGCTGTTTTTTGACCAGCGTCCCAACCATGCCTTCGCGGCAAACCTGGCGCGGGGGGCGCGTGTCCTCGACGTTTTCAGCCATGTGGGCGGGTTTTCACTGGCTGCGCTGGCAGCAGGGGCGGTGTCGGCACTAGCGGTTGATGCCTCTGCGCCCGCGCTGGATCTGGCCCGCGCAGGGGCTGAGGTCACAGGCGTCCGGGATCGGTTCGAGACCCGGCAGGGGGATGCTTTTGCGGTGCTGTCAGCCCTGGCTGACGAAGGGGCGCAATTTGATCTGGTGATCTGCGATCCGCCGGCCTTTGCACCGGCCAAACCGGCACTGGAGGCGGGGTTGCGTGCCTACGAACGCATCGCCCGGCTGGCAGCGCCCCTGGTGGCTGAAAACGGGGTGCTGGGCCTTTGTTCCTGTTCTCATGCCGCGGATCTGGCGGCGTTCCGGGCCGCCTCGGCCCGCGGGATCGGACGGGCCGGGCGTCGTGGCAGTCTCCTCTACACCGGGTTTGCCGGGCCCGATCATCCGCAACTGCCGCATCTGGCGGAAAGCGGGTATCTGAAATCCCTCTTCTTTCAGCTCTGAGCCCATGCGCATTCTGATCGATACCTGCGTGCTTTATCCCACCGTGATGCGTCAGATGGTGCTTGGCGCGGCCCGGCAGAATGCCTTTACGCCGCTTTGGTCGGGACGCATTCTGGAGGAATGGGCGAGGGCTGCGTGCAAACTCGGGCCCACCGGTGAGGCACAGGCCCGCGCCGAGATTGCCCTGACCGAAGCCGCTTTCCCCGCGGCACGGGTGAAGGTGCCCGAGGGTCTGGTGGCGGCGCTCTGGTTGCCGGATGACAACGACATCCATGTGCTGGCGGCTGCGGTTTCGGCCTCGGCTGAGGCGATCATGACCCTGAACGCCAAGGACTTTCCGCGCGGGACCCTGGCGGAGCAAGGTCTCACAAGAATTGATCCCGATGGGTATCTCTATGATCTGTGGCTGAAAACGCCTGTGCTGATGGAGGCGGTGGGTGCTGAGGTGCTGGCCGAGGCGCAGCGTCTGTCAGGCGCACCCTGGCAGATGCGCGCGCTGCTGAAAAAGGCGCGCCTGCCGCGCCTGGCCAAGGCGTTGGGTTAGGGCAGGGGCGTCGGCTCCCACTTGAGTTGCAGCGCTTCGAGCGCCGCGATCCGCTCTTCGGTCTTAGGGTGGCTGAGAAGCCAGGCCGGCATGGCCCCGCCCTTGGCCGCCGTCAGCTTTTCGAGTTTGCGAAACAGGCTGATTTGTGGTTTCACACCGATGCCCGCCTTGGTCAGCAGCGCGGCGGCATAGGCGTCGGCCTCATATTCATCGTTGCGCGACAGCCGGGCGGCGACCAGCGAGGTGAGAAACCCCGCAATCCAAGGGCCAACACCCGGAATGAACCGCCCGATCACCATGGCGAGCGCCGTGCGCAACGCGTTCTGGCCGGAGAAATCAATCATCCGCCGCCGCGAGTGTCCCAGGGCCACATGGCCCAATTCATGTGCAATCACGCTGGCCATCTCATCGGCGGAGACATCGCCCGCGCGAAACTTGTTGTAAAATCCCCGGGTGATGAAAATCCGCCCATCTGGCGCTGCCAGCCCGTTCACCGGATCGATCTCGTAGATATGCACCTTGATCTTATCAAGCCCCAGTGCGGCGGCCATCCGGTCGGTCATGACCTTGAGCATCGGATCGACAAGTTCCGTCGACTGGGTGTCGAGCGCCTTGGCCGTGCGCCAGGCAGAGAACCTGTACATCACAAACCCGTACATAATCGCGAGCAATATCGGCGTGATCTTCAACATGGTCTAGATATGGGGCGCAGGACAGCTTCCGGCAAGCGGCCCGGCGGGACCGGGGGCAAAAAATTCACGGGCCTTCAAGCGATTTACCGGCTCAGCACTTTCATGCCGCGTTCAATCCCTTCCAGCGTCATCGGTACCATGGCGTCCGGGCCGATGACCTGCTGGATCATGCCGATGGATTGCGTGTAGGACCAATACCGCTCGGGCACCGGGTTGATCCAGAGCAGGCCGGGCCACTGATCGCGGGTCCGCGCGAGCCATGTGGCGCCGCTTTCCGCGTTCCAATGCTCTGACGCGCCACCGGGATAGGCGACCTCATAAGGTGACATCGACGCGTCGCCCACAAAGATGCATTTGTAGTCGGGGCCATAGGTGCGCAGCACTTCATGGGTGGGGATTTGCGCGTCCCAGCGCCGGCGGTTGTCGCGCCAGACCCCTTCGTAGAGACAGTTGTGAAAATAGTAGTATTCCATGTGTTTGAACTCGGCCCGCGCGGCAGAGAACAACTCCTCCACCACTTTCACATGCGGGTCCATCGAGCCACCCACATCGAGAAACAACAGCACCTTGACCGCATTGCGCCGTTCGGGGCGGGTCTTGACGTCAAGATAACCGTGCTCTGCGGTGGCCCGGATGGTGCCGTTCAGGTCAAGCTCCTCATGCGCGCCGTCGCGGGCCCAGCGGCGCAGGCGTTTGAGCGCCACCTTGATGTTGCGGGTGCCGATCTCCACCGTGTCGTCGAGGTTGCGAAATTCGCGTTTGTCCCAGACCTTGACCGCGCGCTGGTGGCGCGAACGGTCCTGCCCGATGCGGACCCCTTCGGGGTTGTAGCCATAGGCGCCGAAAGGCGATGTGCCTGCTGTGCCCACCCATTTGTTGCCGCCCTGATGACGCCCCTGTTGCTCTTCAAGGCGCTTTTTCAGGGTCTCCATCAGCTTGTCGAAGCCGCCCAGGGCCTCGATTTCGGCCTTTTCCTCGGCGCTGAGATGTTTTTCGGCCATCTTCTCCAGCCAGCCCGGAGGGATGTCGACAGCCTCCAGCACTGCCTCTGCCGGGATCGCTTCAAGCCCGGAAAAGGCGGCAGCGAACGCGCGGTCGAACTTGTCGATGTTGCGCTCGTCTTTGACCAGGGTCAGCCGTGCAAGGTAATAAAAGGCCTCCACGTCATAGGTCGCGAGGCCCGCCTGCATCGCCTCCAGAAAGGACAGAAATTCGCGCAAGGACACTGGCACCGCGTTTTTGCGCAAGGCGTCAAAGAAGGGCAGGAACATGGGCGGCCTTTCCTAGATCAGGGTACGGTCCAGTATCACGGTGACGATCATGCCGATCACGGTAAAGGCCATCGCATACCCCGCCGCATACTGGGCGATATCGAGCCGGTTGCCCTGCCTGCGTCGGGCGGTCAGACCGCCGATGATCGCGCCGAGCACGGCGCTGAAAATGATGATCATCAGATCTCTCCAAAACGTTCATGTGACGACTGTAGCGCAGGGCACGCCATCAGACAGGGGGGTCGGCCGGGAACAGGGCGGAAATCTCGCGCAGTTTGGCGTGGACCGCCCAGTCGGCGCCGAACCCGTAGCGCGCCCATCCCAGACTGTCCAGTCGCAGGGCGCGGCCTTCGGAGATGCGGCCCTCGGCGATCAGGGCTTCGGCGCGCAGCAATTGCAGCGTTGCCAGCAGGGCTGCGTTTTGCGAGGCGCGGGCGCGGTCGATGTGAGGGGTGACGAGGGCGCGGGCGCGCGCCGGGTCGCCTTCGGCCAGCGCATAGGCCCCCAGTTGCGTGGCCACATAGGCGCGGTGCAGCCGCGTGGTTCGGGAGCGCGCATAGAACTGATCGGCCCGGCGAAACGCCTGCTGGGCCGCGACACTATTGGTGGATTGCAGCACGCGCCCCTGGGCGTAATGTGCAAACCCGCGGCGGTTATCGGCCCAGCCTGCCTCGGTGGCGATCCGGACGGCTGTCGCGGCGGCGCGTTGCCGTGTGGCGGGGGATGCGCCGGGCCCAAGCGCTGTTTCAATCGCCCGGATATAGGCCTGCGGCGTCGCGCTCACGGCGCTGGCGCGCAGGGACGCCCCCCCCGGATTGAGCCGCGCAAAGACCTTTGGCAAAACCTCGGCCGCTTCGGCGCGCGACATGCCGCTGCGCAACTCGGGGGCATAGGTGGCGCGCAGGATCAGCATATCGAAATCGGTCAGTACCGTATGCACATTGTCATCGTTAAAGACTGAACTCGGCAGCCGATAGAGATCATTCAAGGGCCCCAGCGCCTGCGCCAGTTCCTCGTGCAGGCAGTCGCGAACCTCCTGCGGGCTGGCGTCACTGGGCACGATGATGGCGAGGGTTTCTCGGGTTTCAAGCAAGGCCCAGTTGGTTGCCGGGTTGCGGCGCGCGGACCGGAACTCGGCCAGAGATCTGACATTCGGGGCGACGAAACAGGCCGCTTGCGGCAGCACCCGGTGGATGTCGCTGCGCGGCACCGCCTCGATGGTGATACTGGCCTGCGCCGCAGTGGTGGTGGAGATATCCAATCCGGCCTCTCGTTTCAGCCGGGTCAGGAGTTGGGCCAGATCGGCGGAGAGCGTGGGCGGCGGGCGTCCGGTCACGCGCAGACTGATAGGACCCTCAAAGCGGGTCAGGACCGGCAGTTGCCGCCCGCTTTCCATCTGAAAGCTGAGCGCCAGAAAGTCCCGCGTCAGCGCTGCGTTGGAGAGCGGCTGGCGCAGCGGGGCCCGCGCCGGGAACATCTTCATCGGGGGCAGGGTGCTGTCGGCAATGACCGCGCGCGACGGGGGCGTGCTCTGCGGCATCGAAACACAGCCGCCAAGCAGGGCCACAAGGGGCAGGATGCAGGCCCACCTCACGGGCGGGTGTACTTTATGAAGGGTGTTGTGACCCCGATGCGATCATAGAGCCGGCGGGCGGTTGCGTTGAAATCCTGCGTCAGCCAGTAGACCGTCGGAGCACCGGCGGTGTCGGCGGCGTTATAGACCGCTTCGATCAGGGCGCGACCGATGCCTTTGCCTCTGACCTCGGGGTCGGCATAGAGGTCCTGCAGATAGCAGGTGTTTTCAACCGACCAGCCATGGCGGTGAAAGAGGTAGTGTGTCAGCCCCGCGGGCTTTCCCGCGACCAGCGCAATCAGACCGTTGTAATCCTGAGGATCATCCCCCAGCAGCCGATCAAAGTAGATGTCATAGAGCTCCGCGGGTCGTGTGGTTTCATAATAGGCCAGGTAGCCCTGCCAGAGCCGGGCCCAGTCTGCCTTGTCAGAAGCCTGCAAGGGCCGCACCACCACCTGTGGACTATCTGCCATGTTCACGTATAGCCTGTTTTTTGGCTTCTTTCCGCGATCTTACCGCCGCGGGAAGCTATTTCAATAAAAACTCAAAGGGGGGCCTAGCGCCCGCCGCTGCGGGCCAGGAAGGCCAGCCGCTCAAACAGATGCACGTCCTGCTCGTTTTTCAGCAGCGCGCCGTGCAGCCTGGGCAGGGCGTTCTGACCGGAGGTTTTGAGGTCCTCCGCTGTCAGGTCTTCGGCCAGCAGCAGTTTGAGCCAATCCAGCACTTCCGAAGTGGAGGGTTTCTTCTTGAGGCCCGTCTGCTCACGGACCTCGTAAAACTGCGTGAGCGCCGTGGTCAGCAACGCCTCCTTGATGCCGGGGTGATGCACCTCGACGATCTTGCGCAGGGTATCGATCTCGGGAAAGCGGATGTAGTGGAAGAAACACCGCCGCAGGAAGGCGTCGGGCAGTTCTTTCTCGTTGTTCGACGTGATGATGACGATGGGGCGGTGCTGCGCTTTGATCGTCTCACCGGTCTCATAAACAAAGAACTCCATCTTATCGAGTTCCTGCAGCAGATCATTGGGAAACTCGATATCCGCTTTGTCGATCTCGTCAATCAGCAGCACGACCTTTTCATCTGCTTCAAAGGCCTGCCACAGCTTGCCCTTGCGGATGTAGTTGGCGACGTCATGGACGCGTTCGTCGCCCAGTTGGCTGTCGCGCAGGCGGCTGACCGCATCATACTCATAAAGCCCCTGTTGCGCGCGGGTGGTGGATTTGATGTTCCATTCGATCATCTGCAGACCCAGCGACTGGCTGACCTGCCGCGCCAGCTCCGTCTTGCCCGTGCCTGGCTCGCCCTTGACCAGCAACGGCCGCTCCAGGGTGACAGCGGCGTTTACGGCAATTGTCAGGTCGTCCGTGGCGACGTATTCGGGGGTTCCTTGGAATTTCATGCGCGTGTCAACCCTTTGCACTCTATTTCTCACGCTCTTTTAGCCAGAAAACTTCAGGATTGTGTAGTGACAATTCACAGGCTCTGAGGTAGATGCTGGCGCCAGGGGCTACTTGGCTATGGGACTAGGTGCGTATGACAGAAGTGAGCCACGTTGAGGGGAAGCAAATGAAGCAGGAATCCTTTTTGCCGGATGATTACCGTCCGGCGGAAGATGAGCCGTTTATGAACGAGCGGCAGGTTGAGTATTTTCGGCGCAAGCTGCTGACATGGCGGGCGGAGCTCCTCGCAGGCAGCAAGGACACCATAGAAGGCTTGCAGGACGGGACGCGCAATATTCCCGATGTCGCGGATCGTGCCTCGGAAGAGACCGACCGCGCGCTTGAGCTGCGCACCCGGGATCGCCAACGCAAGCTGGTCAGCAAGATCGACGGGGCCTTGCGGCGGATTGATGAAGGGGAGTTCGGATACTGCTCGGTCACGGGTGAGCCGATTTCGCTGAAACGTCTGGACGCACGTCCGATCGCCACGATGAGCCTTGAGGCGCAAGAACGTCACGAGCGGCGCGAAAAAGTACATCGGGACGACTGAAACGACCCAGGTGCATAAGATAGTGTAAAAGAAGGCGTCGGGGCAGGGCTTCGACGCCTTTGTTGTGTGGAGACCGGGTATGGTGCGGAATGCAATTGTTGTGGGTGGCGGGATCGGCGGCTTGACCGCGGCCACGGCGCTGGCGCAGCGGGGGGTGGCGGTCACCCTGACCGAACAGGCGCCTGAAATCACCGAAGTGGGAGCAGGGTTGCAGATCAGCCCCAACGGGCTCGCGGTGTTGCGGGCGCTGGGGCTGGAGCAAGCGCTGGACCGGCGCGGCGCGGTGCAGGCCGAGGCGGTGGTTCTGGAGGATTTTCGCAAGGGACGCCAGGTGGCACGGTTGGACCTGCGGCGCCTGCAGGGGCAACGCTATCTCTTTGTGCATCGGGCGGATCTTGTCGCGGTTCTGGTCCGGGCGGCTCAGGAAGCCAATGTGTCGATTGAATTGGGCCGGCGTGCGGTTGCGGTTGTGCCCGCGCCTCTCTCAGAGGTCCGGTATGAGGATGGCAGCGCTGCGCGGGCGGAACTGGTGGTCTGTGCCGACGGGCTTCATTCCGTGGGGCGGGAGAGCATTACAGGGCCCACGACGGCTCAATTCACCGGTCAGGTGGCCTGGCGCGCGCTGGTGCCAAACCCCGAGAAGGAGCCCATCGCAAAGGTGACCATGGGGCCGGGGCGGCACGTCGTGCGCTACCCGCTGCGCGGCGGTGACATGACGAATATCGTCGCGGTGCAGGAGCGGGAGGCATGGGCAGAAGAGGGGTGGCACCAGTCGGATGACCCGGCAAACCTGCGCGCTGCCTTTGCGGATTTTGGCGACCCGGTGCGGGCCCTGCTGGCGGCGGTCGAAGAGGTCAAGCTCTGGGGGCTTTTTCGCCATCCCGTGGCCGAGACATGGGTCAAGCACAGCGCAGCGCTGCTGGGGGATGCCGCGCATCCGACCCTGCCTTTCATGGCGCAGGGGGCCAATCTTGCGTTGGAGGATGCCTGGGTTCTGGCCCGCGTCGCTGTGACGGGGGATGATCTGTCCCGCTATCAGGTGCTGCGGCGGGCGCGCGCGGCGCGTGTGGTTTCAGCGGCTTCGGGCAATGCCTGGAAGTACCACTTGCGGCCCGGGCCCGTGCGGTGGGCTGCGCATCGGGCGCTGAGCATGGGAAGCCGTCTGGCACCCGGCGTGATGATGTCCCAGTTTGACTGGATTTACCGACATGATGTGACGGATTGAGGCCGCGCCTTGATCCGGCGGCGCGCGGGCAGGCCCGCGCATTCCATTCCTGTGTTCCGGGCCAGCCCGGAACCCCGGGTCTCGACGGGTCGGACTACTTGGCCCGTTGCAGCATGCCGAAGAGATCGCGCGGATCGTCGGGGTCCGCCAAAAGGTCGAGCGGGTGGAAAAACGCCGTTCCGTCGATATGGTCCAGCACGTAGCGGAGCGCACTGAAATCCTCGATGGCGAAGCCCACGGAATCAAAGAGCGTGATCTGCTTGTCAGAGGTGCGACCGGACGCTTTGCCCGCCAGGACTTCCCAAATCTCGGTCACCGGATGATCGGCAGGCAGTTGTTGGATTTCGCCTTCGATACGGGTCTGTTCGGGGAATTCCACAAAGATGTCGGCGCGGTGCAGGATGGCGGGCGCCAGCTCTGTCTTGCCGGGGCAATCGCCACCGATGGCGTTAATGTGCACACCGGCCCCGACCATGTTGTCGGTCAGAATGGTCGCATATTGTTTGTCCGCCGTGCAGGTCGTGATGATCTGTGCCCCCAGGATCGCGTCTTCTGCCGTGATGCAGGACGTGACCTTGAGCCCTTGACCTGCCAGGTTTTGCGCGCATTTGCGGATGGCGTCGGGGTCACTGTCGTAAAGGCGCACTTCGGTGATTCCACAGACCGCTTTCATCGCCAGGCTCTGGAATTCCGATTGCGCGCCATTGCCGATCATCGCCATGGTGGTGGCGTCTTTGGGTGCCAAATGCCGCGCCACCAGTGCTGACATCGCCGCCGTGCGCAAGGCGGTCAGCATCGTCATCTCTGACAGCAGGACCGGATAACCCGTGTCAACGGCGGCCAGAAGCCCGAAAGCCGTGACGGTCTGCAGCCCATCAGCGGTGTTCCTGGGGTGCCCGTTGACGTATTTGAAGCCGTAGACCTCGCCATCGGAGGTGGGCATCAGCTCGATCACCCCTTCGTCAGAGTGGCTTGCCACGCGCGGGGTCTTGTCAAAGAGCTGCCAGCGTTTGAAGTCCGCCTCGATGTAGTCGGCAAGGCCCTGAAGCATCCGCTCAATGCCGATATGATGGATAAGCTGCATCATGTGGTCCACCGAAACGAACGGGACGAGCGCTTTGTCGGACGGGAGGGAATGGGGCATCTCTGGGGTCCTTGTCAGTAGGCGCGGGTCGGGCGGTCGAACACACGGCGACCGAGGGCGGAGGCGGCGAGGTCGACCATGACTTGGGCGGTCCGCCCGCGCTCATCCAGAAACGGGTTCAACTCTACCAGATCGAGAGAGGTCATCAGCCCGCTGTCGTGCAGCATTTCCATCACCAGATGGCCTTCGCGCACCGTCGCACCGCCCGGCACGGTGGTTCCGACCGCTGGCGCCACGGCGGGATCGAGAAAATCGACATCCAGTGAGACATGCAGCATCCCCTCTGCCGCCGCCACCCGGTCCAGAAACGCGGCCAGCGGTTTGGCGATCCCGTGCTCGTCGATCTCGCGCATGTCCACGCGCTGAATGGCAGTGCCTTGCAGGGCGGCCTGCTCGGCGCTGTCGACCGAGCGCAGGCCGATGATGGCGATGTTCTCCTGTGGCAGCGGGGTTTTGATCGCGGGAAAGCCGTCGAAATCGGGGCGCCCGGTTACATAGCCCAGGGGCGTGCCATGCAGGTGACCGCTGTCGGTGGTGGCCGGCGTATGGAAGTCGCTATGGGCATCGAGCCAGAGCACAAAGAGTGGGCGTTTGACGGTCTCGGCATGGCGCATGGCTCCCAAGACCGTTCCGAGTGACAGCGCGTGATCCCCGCCCATGAAGATCGGCATCCCGTCGGGGAGCGCCCTTTCGGCCGCCGCCGCCAGGGAGACTGTCCAGCCAATGGTTTCCTGCAAGGCGTGCAGCCGGGCATGCGGCTCTGCGGTGAAGCGGGCGGGCGCGACGTTTCCGCGATCTTCGACCCGATGGCCCAGATCACGCAGGGCGCGGGCAAGGTCCGCGGTGCGGTAGGCATCCGGCCCCATCAAACAGCCGCGCCGTCGTTTGCCGCTGTCGACGGGTGCGCCGATGAGAATGCAGTTCTTGTGGGTCATCAGGGGCTCCGTTTGCTCTCCTGATTCCCTGTTTAGGGTTCGAAACGTATTGCCATCAAGCACTCAAAATGTGCAGTATGATGGCTATCTGGGCGAAATGAGTGGTTACGATGGACGAAATGGACAGGCGGTTGATTGGGGCGCTGCGGCATGACGCGCGCGCCTCGCTGTCACAACTTGCGTCTCTGTTGGGCTGGTCGCGCACGACCGTCCGGGCACGGCTCGACAAGCTTAAGGCGAATGGCGAGATTTTAGGCTTTTCCGTCGTCTTGAAATCAGAGCAGATGCGCGATGCGGTGCGCGGCCTGATGATGATCGCAATTGAAGGGCGCGGAACAGACCGTATCATTCGTCAGCTCAATGCCATGCCGGAGATGCGGCGGGTCTATTCGACCAATGGCCGCTGGGATGTCATTGTGGAGATCGGCACCGACACGCTTGAGCAGTTCGATGATATTCTGTTCCGGGTCCGCCGTCTGGACGGGGTCACGGCCAGCGAGACCAGCCTCTTGCTGGCGACCCGAAAGACAGTCTAGGCGCGCCGCAACGCCATCAGCCAGAAGCCCACAAGGGCCAGGGAAATCACCGCGTTCCACCCGGCCATGCTGAGACCGAACATCTGCCAGGGAATCTCGTCGCAGCGCACCAAGGGGGCCGCGAGAATCTGGTCGAGCAGGGCCTCCGCGCTGATCCCGTCAATCGCGCCCGCACTGCAGGAGCTGGGGCCTTGCCACCAGCCTTGCTCCACCCCCATGTGATAGAATCCGATGCCCGAAGTGGTCGCGGCGGCCAGCGCGCCAATCACCAGCAGACCCTTTTGCCGCACGGTCAGTGCCAGCGCGCCCACGGCAACAGCGATCCCGTGGGGATAGCGCTGCCAGATACACATCTGGCACGGGGCCATCCCGCCCAGATGCTGAAAGGCATAGGCCCCCGCCAGCAAGAGACCGGAGCCCATAAAGGCGATCAGAAGGGTCTGTCTGGCAGTCATAGAAACCTGAGCACGTAAAAGCCCCCAAAGAGCAGGACGACAAACAGAATGAACATCAAACCCAGGCGGCGTTCAATGAAATCCCGGATCGGTGCGCCGTATTTCCACAAAAGCACCGCAACCAGATAGAACCGCAGGCCGCGCGCGAGGATGGAGGTCAGCACAAAGGTCAAAAGCGGCATGCTGGTCCAGCCGGACATGATGGTGATGACCTTGTAGGGAAACGGTGTCACGCCAGCGGTGAGCACGGCCCAGAACCCCAGGTCGTTGAATCTGGTGTTGAACGCCTCCATCGCTTCGGCCTTGCCAAGGCTCTGCAGGACCGGCTGGCCGATGCTCTCAAAGGCGAATGCACCAATTGCATAGCCCAGAAGCCCACCCAGCACCGAGGACACCAGTGCAACGGTCGCGATCAACCAGGCCCGCGACGGCGCGGCCAGGATCATCGGGATCATCAGCACATCCGGCGGGATCGGAAAGACAGAGCTTTCGATAAAGCTGAAAAAGGCCAGAACCCACAGCGCCTGCGGGTGTTCCACCTTGCTGAGCATCCAGTCGTAGAGTTTTCTGAGCATCTGCCGCTTTCCTGCTGCCTGTCCGGCAGGGCAAGAGCATGGTGATCTGCACAGGTCAAGGTGGCGGGGGGGAAAAGTGCGAAAATCCTCTTGCCGGGCGGGCGCGCACGCGGTAAGTCGCTGTCGTTGCCCAAGTGGCGGAATGGTAGACGCAGGGGATTCAAAATCCCCCGCCGCAAGGCGTGCCGGTTCGAGTCCGGCCTTGGGTACCACGCATCAGCGCCAGATAGTTTGACCAGGGTCGATTCGGCCCGTGTGCCCCGATGTGGTGTTGTCTTTGCGCACCTTGCGAGAAACCGGGTCTGCCCGATGTGATTCCCGCTTTGAGTATCCTCTGCGCTGCAAAACCGTTGTCGCCGTGTGTTCTGCGCGCTCTCAATCCAACGGAGGTCGGGAGTGTCAGAGGCGACCCATCTGCGGCCCGGTCATGCAAAGGTTTGGAAATTAGGACTTTGAAACAGACGCTTGCTGTTCCTGAGGCTCAAAACAGAAGGCTGGCCTGACGGTCCATGCCGCCGCACGGCGGCGGCTTGACGTCCGCAACGCGGATGATCTGCTTCGGCCCTGATATGGTTGAGGTTACTGGCGTCGATCCGACGACCGTCAGGGCTGGCGGGTTGCCCGCCATGCCGCCCAGTCTTCGGGGGTGTCGAGGTCACGCCGCGCGCGCCGGCCGGGCAGGGGCACCGGAACGGTGCGGTCGCGATGCTGACGCACCACCTCCTGGCCGCCGGTGTCGCCCGACAGCCGAGAGAGGTCCGCGAACAGCGGGTTGGCAAAGACGATGGGATGGCCCGGCGCGCCCTCCTGGGTGGTGCCGCGCCAAATCACGGCCGTGCGATCCTGATCCATCGCCGCAAACACGCAGCGCAGGTCTTCTGCGGTCAACTCCGGCAGGTCCGCCAGCAGCACCATGACCGCGGGGCAGTCTTGCGGCAGCGCTGCCAGCGCCCCTTTGAGGCTTGCGCTCATGCCCAGAGCGGCGTCCGGGATGGGGCAGGGTGTGACATCGCACCCCTCAAGGGTTGCATAGCGGGGATGCGGCGCGGGCGGCAGGGCGACGATCACCGGCCCGGATGTTGCTGCGCGCGCGGTCTCTGCCCGGTCGCGCAGCAACGGCTTTCCGTCGATCTGTTCCAGCAGTTTGTCCCGCCCGCGCATCCGGGAGGACTGCCCGGCGGCCAACAGAATGATGGGCAAGCGGGAGAGGTCTGTTTGTTTCATAGGCTCTGCCTACCGCAGCTGACGGGCGCGCGAAAGCGTCAGCCCCGCATCCGCTGTCCCGTCGGGTCAAAGGACGGCACCCGCACGACGCGGGCGGGGCGCATTTCCCCGAGGATTTCAATCGCGACCCGCTCGGTGCTGTCCACTTTCTCTCGTGGCAGGAAGCCAAGGGCCAGCGAGGCCTGGCTGTGATGCGCATAGCCACCGGAGGTGCAAAAACCGACAACCTCACCGTCTAGCCAGATCGGCTCATAGCCCTGCACATCCGCATCCTCGGCGTCCACGTCGAACCAGACAAGCTGGCGCGCGGGGCCGGTGGCACGCTCGGCCTCTGCCGCCGCGCGCCCGATGAAGTCTGTGTCCTTTTTCCAGTGTATGAACCGATCCAGCCCCGTCTCGGCTGCGGTATAATCGGGCGAGAACTCTGCCATCCAACTGCCAAAGAACCGATCCAACCGCAGCGACATCATCGCCCGCATGCCAAAGGGGGTCATCCCGTGCGCCTGTCCGGCCTCCCACAGCACCTGCCAGAGCGCGCGCTGGCTTTGGACATCGCAGTAGATCTCGTAGCCGAGATCTCCGGTATAGCTGACGCGCTGCACGAGGCAGTCCGCCATCCCGATCGTCATGCGCCGCACGTCCAGAAAGGCAAGATCGACTGCGTCTCGGGTCGCGGCCCCCAGCACCTCGCGTGCTTTGGGTCCCGCGATCTGAAACCCGGTCAGCGTATCGGAGAGGTTTTCGATCAAGACCCCATCCCGATCCTGTTGCAGGAACCAGCGCCAGTGAAAGGCCTGCGCGCCATAGGAGGCGGTCAGGCGAAACTCGGTCTCGCTCAGGCAGGAGATCGTGAAATCCCCGATCAGCCTGCCCTGCGGCGACAGCATCGGTGACAGGCTGAGCCGCCCCGGTTTGGGCACCCGACCGGCCATGACCCGGTCGAGCCAGGCACGCGCCTGAACCCCGGACACACGGTACTTGCCGAAGTTCTGAAGTTCATTGATTCCAACCGCTTGCCGGACGGATTTCACCTCGCGTGCGACCGCGTCAAAGGCATCAGAGCGGCGAAAGGACGGTGTCTCGTAGTCAGGCTCACTCCCTTGGGCAAAGTAATTCGCCACCTCCAGCCCGTACTGCTGGCCCCAGACAGCGCCCATCCGGGTGAAGGTGTCATACATCGGCGTGGTGCGGAACGGGCGGGCGGCGGGCAGCTCTTCGTTCGGGTAAGCCACGGAAAAGCGTTTCTGGTAGTTCTCGATCACCTTGGGACGGGTGTAGCCCGGCGTGATCCAGGTGCCAAAGCGCGCCACATCCATCGCCATCACATCGCGCTCCGGCTCGCCTTCGATGATCCACTGGGCGAGCGTCAGACCGACACCGCCGCCCTGGCTGAAGCCCGCCATCACGCCGCAGGCGGACCAGTAGTTGCGCATGCCCGGCACCGGCCCGACAAGCGGGTTGCCATCGGGGGCAAAGGTAAAGGGGCCGTGGATCACCGATTTCACCCCCGCCGTGGCGAGCACCGGAAAGCGCTGATAGGCAAACTCGATGGAGCTTTCGATCTTGTCGAAATCATCGGGCAGCAGCTCATGCCCGAACGACCACGGTGTGCCATCGACGGCCCAGGGTTTGCAGGGCTGCTCGTAAAACCCGATGCAAAGCCCGCGCCCCTCCTGCCGCAGATAGCTCTCGCCCGCGGGGTCCATCACATGCGGATGCTCGCTGTCGCGCTCGAAGATCTCGGGGATGTCATCGGTGACGATGTATTGATGCTCCATCGGGTGCAGGGGAAAGTAGACACCCGCCATCGCCCCCACCTCGCGGGCCCAAAGACCGCCCGCGTTGACCACATGTTCGGCATGCACGGTGCCCTTGTCGGTGACCACGTCCCAGGTGCCGTCGGCGCGCTGGGTGGTCTCGCGCACCATGCAATGGGTTTCAATCGTGGCGCCACCCATGCGGGCCGCCTTGGCATAGGCGTGCGTGGTGCCGGAAGGATCAAGATGCCCGTCGAGCGGATCGTAGAGCGCGCCGATGATCCCCTCCAGATTGGTGATGGGGGCGATTCTGGCGATCTCTTCGGGCCCCACGATTTCCGTATCCAGCCCCATGAAGCGGTGCTTTGCCCGCTCCGCCAGCAGCATGTCGAAGCGGTCACGGTTGTCTGCCAGCGTCACACCGCCCACGTGATGCAACCCGCAAGACAGCCCCGTGATCTCCTCCAGCTCCTTGTAGAGACGAATGGTATAGCCCTGCAGGGCCGCCATGTTGGTGTCCCCGTTGAGCGTATGAAACCCGCCCGCCGCGTGCCAGGTGGAGCCCGATGTCAGCTCGGACCGCTCCAGCAGCATCACATCGGACCAGCCGAGCTTGGTCAGATGGTAGAGCACGGAGGCCCCCACGACGCCTCCGCCGATGACAGCTACGCGGGTTGTGGTTTCCATGGCGACCTCCGGTCAGTGGTTTTCAGCAAACTGCGCATCTGGACTGCAGAAGGCTGGGCTGAAAACGACCAATCATGCCGTTTTGAGGATCGCAGGGAGCAGGTGGGCAGGGGGGTGGGGGCCTGCTGTTACAAAAATCCTTCGCCACTGCAACTGGAACAGCGGCGCGACCGGGTGCCGTAGCAGGCATCGCAGCGGCCAAAGACCGGCTTGCCCAGACGGTCCCGGCTTTTGAGGATGCGACCTTGCCCGCCGCAGCTGACGCAGCGGGCCTGACCGGACCCGTGGCAGCGATGACATCGGCGCTTGGCTTCGGGCTTGGGTGTCTTGCGATCATGGGGGGCGTATTTGTCCATCACCTTTTCTTTTTTCCGCTGTGACGCAGGGTCAACAAACCATAGCGCGGCTGCTCTGTCACCACTGCCGGGGGCTTTTTGGCACCCGTGGCCGTAGCGGTGGCTGCAGGCACCCTGTGTCAGATGTCATGTGCGTTTGGTTTTTCGCGCATGCTCTGGCCCGGGGCTGCAAGATGGCATGGCGCAGCCAAGGTCTGGGAAAAGGTCAAAGTGACCTGTGCTGCGGAAACGACCAAGGGGTGTTATTCAGCTTTCTGGAGTTTGAGGATGATCTCGGGGCTGCCTTCATCGAACGCGGCACCATCCCAATCACCGGTAACGGAGACCGTACGCAGACCGGCCATCGCCGCCAGCTCCTGAATCGTGGGGAGCGGCATAAAGCGGAGTTTGCTTTGAGAAAACGTCGGCTTGTCGCTGTTGCTGAAAGCATAGCTCTCGGAAAGTGTTATGACCTCTCCCTCAATCGCTTCCACGTCCCGGGTGACCTTTACGGTGCCACCACCGCTCAGTGAGACAGGCGGTGCCCCATGCGAGGGCGTCCATCGCTCCCAGGCCTTCGCTGCAGGATTACGTGTCTCGAACCAGAAAGAAGCCCCTTCGGACATCCGAATGGCAACATCTCGAAATAACGCAAGCACCTGGTCTTCGGCCAAAAGGCACTGAAAGGCATGGCCTGTCATCACGGCAGCATCAAAGCGCTCTTTTTGATCCAGATCCGCCACGAAACCCACAACCCACATCACTTCATTTGCACCGCTCTTTGATTTGGCGGCAGCAACCATCTGGGGGGCGGGGTCAATCGCGGTGGTGGCATATCCTGCTGACGCAAGCGCGCGCGCAAAACGCCCCGTCCCGCATCCGATATCCAGGATTCGACGTGGCGGAGTCGGGAGGCGCGCGCGATAGAAATCAAAGTCGGACCTTGATGCGTTCAAGGCGTCGTAGACCTCAACGAGGCGTTCTTCTCGATACAGCTGGTCCATGGAAGCTACTTCTCACGAACATATCGTCTCGTAAACAGTCGGCACCAATTGCGAGCGCTCAGCAACGCTGTGGCGGGCTTTCCGGCAAGGACCTGAAGAGATTGATTTTGTCCTGCGGGGCGGGCCCTGGATCAGGATCTCTCGGCGTTTCGGTCAAAGATGGCTTGCGTACTGGTCTTCCGGCAGACCGAACAGCATGAGGTGAATGTAGAATTGACCGGCATGCGATGCGATGGCCTGTTGCTCAGGTGCGACCAGAAATGTCGCCGGGGGGCCAACCAAGACGGCGCCAGAGGGGCAGGATGATGCAAGTTCACGCTCAACAGAAAGTTCCCCCATGCGCACCCACGCCCAAGCAGTCGTCATCGGAGGCGGCGTGATTGGATGCTCGATCCTCTATCACCTGACCAAGATGGGCTGGACGGATGTGGTCTTGCTGGAACGGGATGAGCTGACGTCTGGGTCCACATGGCATGCGGCTGCCAACATCCACGGCCTGCATGACAGCACCAACATCAGTCGCATCCAGCACTATACCATGACTCTCTATAACAGCCTTGAGGCGGAGACCGGTCAAAGTTGCGGGGTTTTTCAGCCTGGCGCGCTCTATCTCGCGCAGACAGAAGCGCGCGAACATCAGTTGCGCTTGCAGGCGGCCAAGGCAAAGCTATACGGCATGAATTTTCACGAGGTGAGCCAGAAGGAGGCCGAGCGGCTGCATCCGCTTGTCGATTTCGAGGGCATCCGGTGCATCATGTGGGAACCGGACGGTGGCAATGTGGACCCTTCGGGGGTGACCCATGCCTATGCGGCGGGGGCCCGCGCGGCGGGGGCGGAGATCATCCGCTTTTGCCCGGTGACCGGCACGGAGCAGCAACCGGATGGCAGCTGGATCGTACGCACGCCCAAAGGCGAGATTGCGACCGAGTGGGTCGTGAATGCCGCGGGCCTTTGGGGGCGCGAGGTGGCGGCGCTGGCGGGGCTGACGCTGCCCTTGCAACCTACCGAGCACCAGTATTTTGTCACCGAAACCATTGCCGAGATCGCCGCGCTGGATCGTCGCCTGCCGTCGGTCGCGGATCGGGACGGCGAGTATTATCTGCGGCAGGAAGGCCAGGGGCTGCTGGTCGGAGCCTATGAAAAGGCGGTGGCGTTCTGGGCCGAGGAGGGCACTCCGCAAGGATTCGGCCATGAGCTTTTCGCAGACGATCTGGAGCGGATCGAGGACAATGTGCTGCGCGCCATCGACCGGGTGCCCGTGGTGGGCAGGGCCGGGATCAAGAGGGTGATAAACGGCCCGATGATCTGGTCACCCGACAGCAACGTGCTATTTGGTCCGGTGCCGGAGCTTGGCAACTATTTCTGTTGCAACGGCATCATTCCGGGCTTTTCGCAATCGGGCGGCATGGGGCTGCTGGCCGCCGACTGGATTGTGACCGGTGAGACGCGATACGATATGTTTGCCTGGGATATCGCGCGGTTCGGGGCCTGGGCGGACAAAGCCTTCACCCGCGCGCGGGTGGGCGACCAATACGCCAACCGTTTCAAGATCCATTTCCCGCAGGAAGAGCGCGCCGCAGGTCGGCCCCTGCGCCACCGCCCGGCTTATGACGCTCAACAGGCCGCAGGGGCGGTGTTCGGGCTGAACAGCGGGTGGGAGCATCCGCTCTATTACGGGCAAGCGGCAGGATCGGAGGATCAGACCCACGGCTTTACCCGGCAGAACTGGTGGCATCAGGTGGGCGCGGAATGCCGGATGCTGCGCCGCCATGCCGGCATCATCGACATCTCAAATTTCGCCAAATACCGCTGCGCCGGGCCGGGGGCCGAGACCTGGCTGAACGCGGTCTTTGCCAACAAGATGCCCAGGTCGGTGGGCCGGTCCTGCCTGACGCCGCTGATTGGCAAACGCGGCGGCATTGCGGGCGATTTCACCGTCACGCGGGTGGCGGAGGAGGCGTTCTGGATCATCGGCTCAGGGCTGGCAGAGCGGTATCACCAGCGGTTCTTCAATGTCGTTCCGCTGCCGCATGGCACGCGTTTTGAAAGCCAGACGGACGCCATCTGCGGCTTTAACGTGGCGGGGCCGAGATCAAGGGAGATCTTGCAGCGGCTCACCCCGACCTCGCTTGCGACCGAAGATTTCCCCTTCATGCGCTCAAAGTGGATCGAGCTCAATGGCATAGGCGTGCTGGCGTTGCGGGTCAGCTTTACCGGCGATCTGGGATGGGAGCTTCATTGCGCGACCAAAGATCAACTGCCGCTCTTTGAGGCGTTGCTGCCGGCGGGGCGGGATTTCAATGTGGGGCCTGTTGGCAGCCGCGCCCTGATGAGCTTGCGTATCGAAAAGGGCTATGGCTCCTGGGGGCGCGAATACAGTCCCGAATACTGGCCACAAGAGGTGGGGCTCGACCGGCTTTGCAAGTTGGAGAAGGATTTCCTGAACAAGGAGGCCGTGATCGAAACGCTTGCTAGAGCGCCGCGCGAGCACTTGGTGATGCTGGCGCTGGATCATGCGCAGACCGAGGCGTCGAATGCTGATGCGACAGGCGGGGAACCCATTTTCAAGGACGGGCAGGGGGTTGGTCGGGTCACCTCAGGTACCTATGGGTACAGCGTCGGCATGAGCCTTGCCATGGGCTATGTGACAGACGTGCAGCCCGGCGATCAGGTTGAGGTGATGGTGCTGGGTCAGCCGCATCGCGCCACGATCCTGCACAAGCCGCCCTTTGATCCGGAGGGGGAAAGGCTTCGCGCTTAGGGCTGTCACGCACGCCATAAAAAAAGCCGCGCAACTGAATGCGCGGCTTAAGGATCCTGTCAGACTTGCGTCTTAGCTGGCGCGCTTGCGACGGCGCATCAGGCCCATGCCGCCAAGAGCGGACAGAAGCATGAAGCCAGCGGCTGGCAGTGGCACAGCTGTGACGTTGATGTTGTCGATGCCCCAGCCGATGTTGCGTGTCCCGCCTGGTGTCGTACCAACGATTTGGACTTCATCAAACAGACCGCTGTAGGAAACGGTTACAACTTCCGCATCCAGTGTTGTGTCGTCTGAGGAAACCGTGATCGAGTCCACGAATGCGCCCATGTAGAAATATGAGAACACGAATGTTTCGTGGTTGCTGGTGTTGTTCGGACCATCAATGTCAACGATGTCGAAAGACAGCGCCGCCAGATCTGTCCCGAAAGACAACGTCATGTCCGTGTTGCCGTTGAAATCACCCGTCAGGAAGATATCACCGAAATCAACCGGAAAGGGGTTGGCGTTGTTCGGGCTGTCGTTTGGTACGAAGCCGTTTGAAGGACCGCCTGTCTTGACCAACTGCATGTCTTCTGTCGACGTGAAGGTTATGCCTCCATTCGAGTAGGATGTTCCGACATTGGTCACATTCGGATCCGGGTTGAGGGGGGATTCGTTTTCGAAGTCAACCACAGCACCAAATGCCGCTGTTGTGGACATAGCGAAAATGCCCGCCAGAATACTTGCTTTATACATATTGCCTCCTTGGCAGAAAACGCGCCTTAACAAACGCAACTAGAACGTGCATCCCAT
Source organism: Roseobacter weihaiensis (assembly GCF_020622345.1). Taxonomy (GTDB): domain Bacteria; phylum Pseudomonadota; class Alphaproteobacteria; order Rhodobacterales; family Rhodobacteraceae; genus Roseobacter; species Roseobacter weihaiensis. The sequence continues at coordinate 167,315 of NZ_JACNMO010000002.1, forward strand.
TGATACAGTTTAATGTTTGATTAATATCTCTAAACGGCGCGGGGCTGTCCAGCGAATTTCCGCTTAATAAATTAAAAAGCTGGTATTTCCCGTATAGGTTATGCAGATGACCCGATTCACGTCCAAATTTGGCCTAATTCTTCGGTATACTGATCCCCTGCCGGTGGAGTCTGACGCCACGTCACAAATTGATTCTGCCACCTTTACGTGTGCGGATAGCCTTGGCCGCCTGATCCGTGGTCCGCGCCGTTAACCTTTAGAGGGGTCTTATCTTAAGCTCTGTGATCCGGTTGCCATCCCGCGCGCAGACCTCGAAGCGGAAGCCATGAAAGGAAAAAACCTGACCCGTGGTCGGGATCATCTGGGCCTCGTGGATCACCAGCCCGGCAACCGTGTTGGCTTCCTCATCGGGCAGGTTCCAATCCGTGGCGCGGTTCAGGTCCCGAATGGTCATCGCTCCTTCGATCACATATTGCCCGTCATCGGTCGGTTGCAGAGTTTGCTCATCCAGCGGATCATGTTCATCGGTGATCTCGCCGACGATCTCTTCGAGGATGTCTTCCAGCGTGATGAGACCTTGCAGGGAGCCATATTCATCGACCACCAGCGCAAAATGGGTGCGCCTGCGCAAAAACTGGCGCATCTGCTCATCGAGGGTTGACGTCTCCGGCACGAAGTAGGGTTTCATCGCCACATCGGAGAGTTTGAAGCTGCGCAGCTTTGACGCGTCGCCTTCGGGGCCGCCGATGATCTTGTACATCGCGCGCAGAAGATCCTTGGCGTGAATGACTCCGATGATGTTTTCGGGATCGTCCTGAAAGACGGGCAGCCTTGTGTGGTTTGACTGCAGACACTGCTGCAGGATGTTCTCTGCCGCGTCGTCGGCATTTATCATTTCGATGCCGGAACGATGCAGCATGATTTCCTCCACCACGCGCTCGTTCAAATCCAGCGCGCCGAGAATACGGTCTCGGTGCTCTTTCTCGACCACCCCTTCGGAGTGCCCAAGGGTCAGGGCGCCCTCGATCTCTGCATGGACGTCGAGGATGTTGCTGTCGGGATCGATCGTAACCCCGAAGACCCGCAGCACCCCGCGCACCAGCAGACGGACTGCCGCCACGATCGGCGCAAAAACGGTCACCACCACGGAGATGGGCCGCGAGACAAGGCTCGCGGCCTTCTCCGAATTGGTGATCGCGTAGGTCTTTGGCAGCACCTCGGCAAAGATCAGCACCAGAAGTGTCATGACCAGCGTGGCCAGCGCCACGCCGCTTTCCCCGAAGGCGCGGGTGAAGATCGAGGTCGCCAGCGAGGCGGCAAGAATGTTGACAAGGTTGTTGCCCAGCAGAACCGACCCGATCAGACGTTCGTTGTCTTCGGTGATCAGCAGCGCGCGCTCCGCCCCCTTGCTGCCCTTGTCGGCGATGGAGCGCAGCTTGCCGCGCGAGGCGGCGGTCAGCGCGGTCTCAGAGCCGGAGAAAAAGCCCGAAAGCACCAAGAGAAACAGAATTACGCCGGATGTGATCCAGAAAGTCGCGTCAAGCGTTGCAGTGGCCGTGTCCATTTGGGAGGATACCTCTAAAAGTGATGTCCATGGTATGGGCACGTCCGAGGTGTCATTCAAGAGAGGAGCGCTGATGCATCGCGATCTGGGGGTTATTGACGGCGCTCTGTTGCTGTTTGGTGGGCCCTATTCGAATCTTCAGGCAATGCAGGCCGTGATGGAGATCGCGCGGGATCTTGGCATCTCCGGGCGCAACATGATCTGCACCGGTGATGTGGTGGCCTATGCGGGCGATCCCGCGCCGACGGTGGCTCTGGTGCGTGAAAGCGGTGCCACCGTCGTGGCTGGCAACTGCGAAAAGCAACTGGCGCAAGGGGCGCTGGACTGCGGATGCGGTTTTGAGGAGGGGTCCGCCTGTGATCTGCTCAGCGCGGGGTGGTACAGTGTTGCGAGCGCCCAGATCGGCCCCGCCGACCGGGCCTGGATGGCGGGGTGCCCCGATCTGGTCAGTTTCCGGCATCAGGGCGCGCGCTACGCGGTGATCCACGGCGGGGTGTCGGATATTGCGCGGTTTATCTGGCCCAGCACCGCCCGGACGGTCTTTGAGCAGGAATGGGCACTCATAGAAGAGCGCATCGGCCCGGTGGATCATGTCATCGCCGGGCACAGCGGTCTGCCGTTTATCCGCCAGCTTGGGGCGGGCCGCTGGATCAATCCGGGTGTCATCGGGATGCCGCCGCACGATGGGGCGCAACAGACGCGATACGGCGTGTTGGACGGCGGCGAGGTTCTGATCCACCGGCTGAGCTATGATGTGGAGGCCGCCCATGCCGCGATGCTGCGGGCGGGACTCAATCAGGGCTATCACACCGCGTTGCGCAGTGGCTACTGGCCGTCCGAGGAGGTATTGCCTGCCGAATTACGCGCGTCGTCCCTGGCCAGGGGGTGATGGGTCAGGACCAGTTCTGACAACCGGGCCTCCAGCACATGGGTATAGATTTCGGTGGTGGCCACATCCGCGTGGCCCAGCAGCGTCTGGATCGACCGCAAATCGGCCCCATTGGCCAGAAGATGCGTGGCAAAGGCATGTCTGAGCGTGTGCGGGGTCACCTTGTCGGGACTCACACCTGCGGTGACGGCGAATTCCTTGATGAGCAGGTAAAACCGGTGCCGGGTCAGATGCCCGGAAGTGCCCCGCGAGGCAAACAGGAATTTGGAGGGCGCGCGCCCCTTGGCCTTTTGATCGGCGGCGGTGGCGTCCCAGACCTCGATCCAGGCGGCAAGGGCGGTGCGCGCGGGCGGCGAGAGCGGCACCATCCGTTCCTTGCCGCCCTTGCCGCGGATCAGAAGCATGCGGGGGTCGCCGCGCGCGGCGGAGACCGGCAGGCTGACAAGCTCCGTCACGCGCATGCCGGTGGCGTAAAGCAGTTCCATCAGGCAGATGTTGCGGAGGCGATCCGAGGTGTTGCGGCCGGAGCTGCGCGCAGCCTCCAGCAGCCTGTCGACTTCTTCTTCCGAAAGGGTTTTGGGCAGTTTCCTGTCGCGCCCCGGTCCCATGATCTGAAGGGCAGGGTTGTCGTCGCGCCAGCCTTCTTCAAAGGCAAAGCGGTAGAGCTGTTTGATGGCCGAAAGCCTGCGGGCGCGTGTCGCCCGTGACAACCCCTGCGCGTCGCAGGCGATCAGATAGGCCTCCACATCCGCTTGTGTCACGGCGTGAAATTGTGCGGCGCGGTGGTCCAGCCAGGCTTCAAAATCCTTCAGATCCCGACCATAGGCCAGAAGCGTGTTGCGGGCGGCCCCCAGCTCAGCGGCCTGCGCCTCCAGAAAGGCGGAAATCCAATGGGGGCCGGCAGCCGTCAACTGTAGCGTTCCAGCAAAAGCGTTTGCAGGGCCGCGCGGCGCACGGTGTCCTCCAGCCCCAGCGCCCGCAGGGTGGCCAGCGCCTGCGTCAGGGCCAGCGGATCCCCCGCCGCGCCGTCATCGAGCAGGGTCAGCGCGCGCAGGAGCGCCTCTCCCATGCGTCCGTTGCGGGCCATCTCCATCAGGTCCCGCCGGGCGTTTTGCACGTCAAAGCCTGCGAGGATCGCGGCGCGTATGGGGTCCTCTGCCGTCAGCCCCTCAACCTGACCCGCGGCAATTCCGGACAGAAACGCGGGCACCCCGTTTTGCGCGGCAACCTGGGCGTAGGACGCTGACAGCAAAGCCATGGATTGCGCAATCTCTGCCGGTTTTCCTGTCAGCGGGTACCGCATCAGCGCCTCGGCAAAGAGGTCGGAAAAGATCAGCTCGAGGCCCGCGGCCTGCATCGCGCCCCATGCGGGGGGCAGGCTTTTGGCGATGGCGTCGGTTGAACGGGTGCGCAGGGCCGTCTCAAACCGCTGCACGGCGCGGGCCCGGTCCCAGACCCCGCCCGAGGCCGCGGGCTGGCGCGCCGTGTAAAGACCCAGCAGCCGGTTGGCCGGCAGCACGCCGGTCACCGCCAGACGCTCGGCGGCTTCGAGCTGTGGTTTCCACCCGGCCAGATCGCGTAGATCGGCCACCGCATAGGCCCGCGGCAGGGTGCCGGTTGGCATCGGCTCACCAATCGCCTCATGCAGCCGGAACAACAGCGGGGACATGTGGTCGGGCCGGGGCAGGGGGGCGGCATCCTCATAGGCTTCGGCGTGCAGAAACCGCTCCAGCGCGGCGGCTTCCGCGTCTGGCAGGGCGTCCAGTGAGCGCCCGGTGTCAAAGAGCAGCGCCGCCGTGGGCCAGTCGCCCTGCCGCGCAGCACAAAATGTCCGGTGTCCGAGCGAAGGGGCCAGATGCGGGTGTGCGGCCAGAATGGCACAGGCCCGGTCTTCTGCACCGGTCAGCAGGGCCACATCCATATAGGCCGAGAAATGGGCCACATCGCGGGTCACATCTGCCTGTTCCAGCAAGGCCATTGCCGGGTCCGGCGCGCCGAAACGCATCAGGGCGTCCACCCGGGCAAGGGTCAGCAGATCTTCGCCCTCGACATCCGCGCCGGGGCCCTCCGCCTCCGTCAGCAAGACTGTGAAAAGTAATGCCTGCGCCGCCGGCAACCTGAAATCGGCCAGCGCGTCTAGCTGCCCCTTGAGGGTCTCGGCCATGCTGCCCGACCACAGCCCTTCGGGCAGGCCGGTGACCGATGCCGGCACCAGGCCGATGATCCGCCGGGCCTCTTCGCTCAGCGGGCTCACCGTCACCTCCGGCGCCAAGGCACCGGGGCTGACCGGTGGCTCGAACGTCCTTTGTGGGAGGGCCGAGGTGATCGCGGGCTGGTCGGGATTGCGTTTGACCCAATCGATGACCGACAGCGGTTGCTCTTGTGCGGCGGCTGCAAAACCGACCCCGCAGAGCACGCCGCAGAGATATGAAAGAGGTTTAATTCGCATCCAGCGTGACAGGTGTTCGGTTTTCGGTTTGGGGCGCGGAAAAATCGACCCCGAAGAAGGGCCCGACATAGGCATAGCCCGCCAGCGCGATCATTCCGATGACCGCAAGAAAGATCAGAAATTTGAAGAGCCGAAACATAATACTGCCTTTTGTGCCTGCCGTTTTTCTTTAAGATATATATGGCCTTTCTACCAATATCACGTCATTCAAGCGATTATGAGCGAAATTGAGCAATCTGCGGCCGAAACCGGTCAAACACACAGATTTGTGTTGAAAAAGACAATCGTCATGGTCGGCATGATGGGCGCGGGCAAGACGGCTGTGGGCCGGGCGCTGGCGCAGCTTCTGGGGGTGGCGTTTCTCGATTCGGATCACGAGATCGAGGAGGCCGCCAATATGACCGTCCCCGAGATTTTTGCCCGCGATGGCGAGGCGTTCTTCCGGGCCCGCGAGAGCGAAGTGATCAATCGGCTCCTGGGCGGGGCGGCCTGTGTGCTGTCCACCGGCGGCGGGGCGTTTCTATCGCCCGTGAACCGGCGCGCGATTTCGCAAAAGGGGGTGTCGGTCTGGCTTGATGCGGATATCAAGCTGTTGTGGAATCGCGTGAAACATCGCGACACCCGTCCGCTTTTGCGCACGCAGGACCCCGAGGCGACGCTGACCAAGCTGTTTGAGGCCCGCGTGCCGGAGTATGCCAAGGCCGATCTGCGCGTGCCCTGCGCACCGCCGGTGGCCATCGACAAGATGGCGCTGCGGGTGGCGGAGGTTTTGCTCGCCCGCCCCGATGTTCTGGAGAAATCAGATGCGTGAAACCGTCCATGTCGATTTGCCCGGTCGCGCCTATGACGTGCTGATCGGGCCGGGGCTGATTGCGGAGGCCGGCGCGCAGATCGCGCCGCTGCTGACGCGGCCAAGGGTTGCCGTTCTGACCGATGAGCGTGTGGCCGAGCTGCATCTGACCGCCCTTGAGGCCGGGTTGGCGGCGGCAGGGATTACCATGCAGGCGCTACGCTTGCCCGCCGGAGAGGCCACCAAATCCTGGCGGCCGCTGGAGGGGTCGGTCGGCTGGCTCCTCGACCAGAAGGTGGAGCGGGGCGACATCGTTGTGGCCTTTGGCGGGGGTGTGATCGGTGATCTTGCAGGCTTTGCCGCCGCCATCCTGCGCCGGGGAGTGCGGTTCGTGCAGATCCCGACCTCCCTCTTGGCGCAGGTCGACAGCTCCGTGGGCGGCAAGACCGGGATCAACGCAGCCCAGGGCAAGAACCTGATCGGCGCCTTCCATCAACCCAGCCTCGTGCTGGCCGACACCGATACTCTGGGCACGCTGACCCCGCGTGATTTTCTGGCCGGATATGGCGAGGTGGTCAAATACGGCCTGCTTGGGGACGCTGACTTCTTTGCCTGGCTCGAAGAGCAGGGACCGGTTCTGGCGGCGGGCGATCTGTCCGCGCGTGTCGAGGCCGTGCGCCGGTCGGTGCAGATGAAAGCCGACATCGTGGCGCGGGACGAGACGGAGCAGGGCGACCGCGGCCTGTTGAACCTCGGGCACACCTTTGGCCATGCGCTGGAGGCAGCGACGGGCTATTCTGACCGGCTGTTGCATGGCGAAGGCGTGGCGATCGGCTGTGCCATGGCGTTTGAGTTGTCCGCGCGCATGGGGCTTTGTGCGCAGGAATGCCCCAGCCGGGTGCGTGCGCACCTGAGCGATATGGGCATGAAAACCGACCTGCGTGATATTCCCGGCGATCTGCCCGATGCGGAGGCTCTGCTTGCGCTGATGGGACAGGACAAGAAGGTGGTGCAGGGTCAGTTGAGGTTCATTCTGGCGCGCGGCATTGGGGAGGCTTTTGTCACCGCCGATGTGGCCGCAAATGACGTTCTGGGCGTTCTGAACGATGCTTTGGATCAGCGAATATAGCGTGCCGGGGATCACCCCTGCGGGTCAGGGGGGACGCAGGACCATCGCGAATTTATCTTCTGCCGAAAATCCCGCGGCTTCGTAAAAGCCCTTTGCGCCCCGCTTCCGGCCCGTCATCAGCATCAGCTTATAGGCGTTGCGGGCCCAGGCCATATCGGCGGCAGCATGCAGAAGCGCCTTGCCCAACCCCCGATGCCGGAACTCCCGCGCGGTCACCACGTTTTCGATCAACCCGTAAGGGCGCCCGCCCCAGGTGACATTGGGCATAAGATGCAAGGTGACCATCGCGCGCGGCTGCTGATCCACCTCTGCCCCGAGGACCGTGGTGCCGGGGTGATGCAAAACGGCCCTGAAAGCGGCGACGTCCTGTGTCTCAGGGCCGAATGTCAGTGTATTATAGAGTACCAGAGCTGCCGCTGTGTCCGCCTCTGTCAAAGGCCGGATCAGCGGCAGCCCTGGCATCAGAAGGGGATTTCGTCGTCCAGATCACGGGAGGGTGTCGGGCTGGGAGAGCCGTCGCCGCCGCCATAGCTGTCACCGCCCCGGTCGTCATAGCCCGATGACTGGCCGCCGCCGCCGTATCCGCCGCCCCCGCTGCCACCGCCATCGCGTCCGTCCAGCATGGTCAGCGTCCCGCCATAGCCCTGCAAGACCACTTCAGTGGAATAGCGGTCCTGACCGGATTGATCCTGCCATTTGCGGGTTTGCAACTGGCCCTCGATGTACACCTTGGAGCCCTTGCGCAGATATTGTTCGGCCACGCGCACCAGACCTTCCTGAAAGATCGCAACCGAGTGCCATTCGGTGCGCTCTTTCCGCTCGCCTGTGTTGCGGTCTTTCCAGGTCTCGGAGGTTGCGATCCGCAGATTGCAAACCTTGCCACCGTTCTGAAAGCTGCGCACCTCAGGGTCACGCCCCAGGTTGCCGATGAGAATTACCTTGTTGACTGAGCCGGCCATCGTGCCTCCCCCTTGATCCTTTTCTGGTCGCGCGCCTGGTGGCCTGCTGGCCTCCGAATCCAAACCGCCGACGATTTGGCTCAACTTATACTGGCTCCGAGGGGTTTGAAACGGGTAATGAAGACCCCGGCGGCGCTTTGCGTTTCCGCACGCGGAAGGGCTGGCAAAAACACACAGAATTGCTATGGTCGCGCCACGATGAGGCATGTGGGTCTGGGTGATGTTTAAACGGATTGCGATTTTCATGGCAGTGACGCTGGCTGCAACTGCCGTGGCGCAGGCACAGACCGTGTCGACAAAGAGCCGCAGCAAGCTTTTTGAATCGCAGATCAGCGTGCTCGATAACCGAGCGGCCAGCCAGTACAACAGTTCAGTACGGCTCCAGCCGCCGTCGGTCATCACCCCCAGCAAATGGAATGCGCCGCAGTACAACGGGGCCTATCGGGGCGAGTATCTGGAGATGGCGCGCGCGGCAGCCCGCAAACATGGCGTGCCCGAGGATCTTTTCCTCCGGCTGGTCCAGCAGGAATCGGCGTGGAACCCGACGGCGCGGTCGCACAAGGGCGCCTTGGGGCTGGCGCAACTGATGCCGGGGACCGCGCGCTATCTGCGGGTTGATCCGATGGACCCGCGCGAAAATCTGGAGGGTGGCGCGCGCTATCTCAAGAAACAATACGAGACCTTTCGATCCTGGCGCCTGGCGCTTGCGGCTTATAATGCCGGGCCGAATGCTGTGAAAAGGCACGGCGGCATCCCGCCCTTCAAAGAGACCCAGAACTATGTCCGCGCCATCACGGGCAGCTGACACACTCTGGCGGTGACGCCGGATACCACATTTGAAAAGGCGATTTCACAAAGGCTCCGCAAAGCCTCCTCCTTGCTGTCACAAGCGCGCCCAGATTCGCCCCTAAATGGGTCTTGGGGGTTAACGAGGGAGAGCCGGCATGGCGACTGACAATTTCCACGCGCGCCTGGAACGCATTCAAAAGACACAACAGCACGCGCCCATCTCAAAACCCTCCAGCTTTCGGACCCCGGGCGTTGCCGGGATCGCAGCCGCCGGGCGCGTGAAGCGCCGCCGTCGGCGTCATCCGGTCATGGAGCATCTGATGTCGGTTGCTTTCGGCATTGTCTCGGGCGGCCTGATTGCTGTTGCGCTGATCGGTCTGTCGCTTCAAGGGGGTCCCTGGGGGCCGGGAACGCCCTGGCACGACATCGCCTTTTACCCCATCATGGCCGGGCTGGCACTTGCGCCCCTGCTGATGTGCGTGTCGCTCCTTGTGGCGTCCCGCCGCCCCGGTTTTGCACTCTTCTCGCTTGGATACCTCAGCGGTGTTGTGATCCCGCTTTTTGTCTGAGGAGGCCTCGGATTTTCCGCCCTGCCTTGAGCAGACAGGCGGCTCCAACCGACTGACCGCTCTATTCAGCGGCAACCCCCACTTCGATCACCGGTTCCATCTGCGCCAGCTTCTCGTCGCTCAGATGGCATTTGATCTGGTGGTTGCCCGCCAGCGTCCGCACCGGCGGGACCTCTTTTTCGCACAAGCCCCCTGGCACCTCTGATTTCCAGTTGCACCGGGTCTGGAACGGGCACCCGCTGGGCGGATTCATGGCGGAGGGAATGTCCCCCTCCAGCACCACCTGCTTTTTCGTGACACGGGTATCGGCAATCGGCACCGCCGAGAGCAGCGCCTCCGTGTAGGGATGATAGGGCGGGGCAAAGACCTGATCCGTGGTGCCCAGTTCGACCACATGGCCCAGATACATCACCATCACCCGGTCGCTGAGATAGCGCACGATGGAGAGGTCATGGCTGATAAAGAGCAAGGTGGTCTTGTGCTCGCGCTGGATTTCCATCAGCAGATCGGTGACCGCGGCCTGCACTGACACATCCAGCGCCGAGACCGGCTCATCCGCCACCACGATCCGCGCATCCCCGGCAAAGGCGCGCGCGATGCCCACGCGCTGTTTCTGCCCGCCCGAAAGCTGCCGCGGCATGCGGGTTGCGAACTCGCGCGGCAGCTTGACCAGATCGAGCAGTTTCAACATCCGGTCCGTGCGGTCGCGCTCATTCTCGCCAATGCCGAAAATCTCCAGCGCGCGGATGATCTGGCGGCCCACGGTCATCGAAGGGTTCAGCGTGTCGAAGGGGTTCTGAAACACCATCTGGATGTCGGCCACGGTCTGGGTGTCACGCGCCTCGATGGGGATGTCCTGAATGGGTTTGTTGCCCAGCAGGATTTCGCCTTCGGTCGCGGTCTCAAGCCCCATCAGCACCTTGGCAAAGGTGGATTTGCCACAGCCGGATTCGCCCACAATCGCCAGCGTCTCGGATTCGCGCGCCTCAAAGGACAGCGTCTCATTTGCCTTCACGACACGTTTGTTACCGCCCCCAAAGATCGCATTCGCGGTGACCTCGTAGTATTTCTTCAGGTTGTCCATTTTGAGGACCACGTCGCCGATCTCGCCCTTGGATTTGACCTCCGCCAATTGCAACGGGGCCGCCCAGTCGATTTCCTTGAATTTCACGCAGCGCGAGGCGTGAAGGCTGTGGCCGGGGACGTCCTCCATCTCAATGACGCCCTGATCGCAGCGCCCGGCCTCGAAGTAATCGCAGCGCGGGCCGAAATTGCAGCCGTCGGGGCGCTCGTGGGGCAGGGGGAAATTGCCCGGGATCGCCACCAGCGGTCGCGCGTTCTTGTCGGCGCCGGGCAGCGGGATCGACCGGAACAGCGCCTGCGTATAGGGGTGTTGCATGCGGTCAAAGACATCCTTGATCGACCCCCGCTCGACCGCTTCGCCGGAGTACATCACACAGATGCGGTCGCAGGTCTCCAGCACCAGCCCGAGGTTGTGGCTGATGAACAGCATCGAGGTGCCGTATTTGCGGCCCAGATCCTTGACCAGATCCACGATGGCGGCCTCCACCGTCACATCAAGCGCCGTGGTAGGCTCGTCCAGAATGAGCAGGGACGGCTCTGACATCAGCGCCATGGCGATGACGATTCGCTGCTGCTGCCCGCCCGAGAGCTGATGCGGAAAAGAGTTCAGGATCCGCTTGGGGTCGGGCAGTTTCACATCAGTGACCACCTGCAGGGCGCGGTCATAGGCCTCTTTTTCCGAGGCCCCCTGATGGATCATCGGCACCTCCATCAGCTGCTTGCCGACTTTCATCGCTGGGTTCAGCGAGGCCATGGGCTCCTGATAGATCATCGCGATCTCGGAGCCGCGGATGTGGCGGAGCTCTTCGTCGCTCATTGTACTGAGATCGCGGCCCTTGAACTTGATCGAGCCGCCAACGATGCGGCCGTTCTTGCCCAGATCCTGCATGACACCGAGGGCCACGGTGGATTTGCCGCAGCCGGATTCGCCCACAAGACCCACCGCCTCGCCGGGCTTCACCCAGACCGAGAAATCCATCACCGCCGGAATTTCCCGCAGCCGGGTGAAAAAGGAAATCGATAGCTTGTCGATCTCGAGGATGGGGCCGTCGTAGTCAGGCTTTGGCATTCGGTTTCTCCTTTTTGGAGCACGCCGGCGACCGCTTTCGGTCGTCCGGCTTGTGAATCGTGTCGGGCCCGGAGCGGCGGCGGCCCATCAGTCGCGCAGGCTTTCTTCGCGCAGGCCATCGGCCAGCAGGTTCAGACCCAGCACCAGCGTCAGCAGGGCGACCGCCGGGGCAATCGCGGCATGCGGGTAAAGCGCCAGCAGACGGCGGCCTGCGTTGATCGTGGTACCCCAGTCCGGGCTTTCCGACGCCAGCCCCAGACCAAAGAACCCCAGGGTTCCGAGCAGGATCGTGGTATAGCCAATGCGCAGGCAGAAATCGACGATCAGCGGCCCGCGGGCGTTGGGCAGAATTTCCCATAGCATGATGTACCACGGTCCTTCACCGCGGGTCTGGGCGGCGGCCACATAGTCGCGGGTCTTGATGTCCATCGCGAGCCCCCGCACGATCCGAAAGACCGTGGGCGCGTTCACAAACACCACCGAGACAAAGACCACCAGAATGCCCGGATCGATGTCAAAGAGATCGAGGAACCCCGGCAGGCCGGGGATGGAATAGGTCGGCGTGGCCACCACCGCGCCGTTGGTCGAGACAAGCGAGAGATACAGCCAGCCCAAAAGCCCCAGCACCCCGATCAGCAGGGGGGTGCGGACGCTGGGCTGCGTGTAATAGCGCGCGTTCAGCAGGATGCCCACAAAGACCAGTGGAAAGATGAACAGGAACAAAGCCATGTAGTTGGGAATGCCGGTCAGCACGATCTCTGGCGTAACCAGCAGGTAAAAGAGCAAGATCACCGGGAAGGCGAGAATGAGGTTGGCCAGGAAGGACAGCACCGTGTCCAGACGTCCGCCGTAGTATCCCGCAGGCAGGCCCAGCGTGATCCCTACCATGAAGGCAAAGAGCGTCGCGACCGGGGCGATCTGCACCACGATCCAGGCGCCCTTTATCAGACGGCTGAAGACATCGCGCGCCAGGTTGTCGCCGCCCAGCAGGAAATAGGCGTATTCGCCCTCTTCGGCACGGCTCATCGGGGTGCCGGGGAGTTTGTTTTTCATGCCCGAGACCTGGCTCAGCGGATCATGCGTCACCAGCATGTCCAGCGGGCCGCCGAAGATGCCGACAAAGACCCAGAACATCACCAGCGCAAAACCGATCATCCCGATGGTGCTGTCAAAAAGCTTGCCGTAAAGCCCGAGGCGACGCTTGTAGGTGATCGAGAGGGCAAAGAGGACAATCAGCGCGATCCAGACCGGACCGAGCTGAATGAACATGCGGGCGAGGATGTTGCCCCAGGACAGTTCTTCCATGACCAGTCCTCCCTTTAAGCGATGCGGATGCGGGGGTTGAGGTAGACGTAGCCGATATCGGAGATCAGCTGCGTGACCAGAACCACGAAGACGGAGACAACGGAGACCGCGAGCAGCAACTCGATGTCATTGTTTGATGCGGCCTGCACCAGCAGCCAGCCAAAGCCTTTGTAGTTAAAGAGCGTCTCGACAATCACCACGCCGTTGAGCAGCCAGGGGAACTGCAGCATGATGACGGTAAAGGGAGCGATCAGCGCATTGCGCAGCGCGTGTTTCAGCACGATATCAGAGAATTTGACCCCCTTGAGCCGGGCGGTGCGGATGTATTGTGCGGTCATCACCTCGGTCATCGAGGCGCGGGTCATGCGCGCGATATAGCCCATCCCATAAAGCGAGATCGTCAGCACCGGCAGGGTGAAGTTCTCGAAGGTGGCGTTTTCCATGGCCGAGGTCGCCGATCCCTTGAACCACTTCAACCCAAAGGCCGAGGAGGCAAAGACCGCGATAAAGATCACGCCCGACACGTATTCAGGCGTGGCGGTCGAGGCGATCGAAAAGGTGGACAGGGAGCGGTCGAGTTTGGAGCCCTCCCGCATGCCCGCCAGCACGCCCACGAGCAACGCCATGGGCACCATCAGCAGCATCACCGCAAACATCAGCTTGCCGGTCAGCCCCAGACGCGTGCTGACGATGCTGCCGACCTCATCCTTGAACACCGTCGAATAGCCCCAGTCGCCTTGCAGCACGCCGCAATACGCCGGTCGCTGCTCTTGGGGTGTCCCGCCTGAAAAACAGCGCCCGGTGGTCACCCCGTCTTCCTCGTGGATCCAGCCCGGCAGCACACCAAGCCACTGACCGAACTTGACCGGCATCGGTTGCAGATAGCCGTTCTTGTCCAGATAGCTTGCCACGGCCTCATCCGACATGCGGAAGTTGCCTTGGGTCTTGGCGAGCTTTTCGAGGTTGGGATAAAGGTTCGTCAGCCAGAACACGATGAAAGTCAGGCAGAGCGCCGTCAATAACATCACGCCCAGCCGTCTGAGGATGAATAGTCCCATGTATGCCCCTGTTGTCAGGCTATGGCGGGTGTTCCCCGCGCCGTTTCAGGCGCTTAGATGCCATTCTTTTCTGTTTGTAGCCCCATCAGGCATGAGATTCTGTGCAAGGTCAATGGAAGCCAGCGCCGAAAAATGTTTTATTTGCGACATTTTTGACGTCGCAAACAGGCCTGTCGCCTTCCTGAGCAGTTGCGGGGAATTATGCGGCGTCTCTGATCCGGGCGGCCGCTTTGCGCAGCGCAGAGGGGGTGGCCTGCGTGTGATGCTGCATGAACCGGGTGAAATAGGCGGCACTGCCAAAGCCGAGGCTTCTGGCAATATCCTGCGCCGGTACCGTGGTTCTGGTCAGCAGATCGCGGGCCTCGTAAAGGATGCGTTCGGTCAGCAGGTCGGCGGCGGTCTTGCCTGTGGCCGCCTTGCAGGCGCGGGTCAGATGGGTTGGGGTCACGGAGAGGGCCGCCGCATGATCGGCCATGGTCAGGGGCGCGTGAAAATGCGCGGTGATCCGGCGCATATAGGCAGCACTCAGCCGAATGGCGGCATTGGGGCGGGGCTGGATATGTTCCTCCATCGCCAGTTGCCGTTGCAGCCAGACCGCGATCAAGGCGCCATGGGCGGTCAAGGCCTGATCCATCAGCGGGCGGCGGCCTTGCTGCTCGCGGGTGGCCCCTTCCATCAGAGCCATGAATTCAGAGATCGCCCCCGCCTCGCGGATCCGCAGTTGCACGGGGCGTTGCGGCAGTGTCAGGGCGGCGCCGTCCGGCACGACCACCGCCTGCCCAAATCCCTGCCGCCCCAGATCAAGCGCAAAAAGCTGGCGGGGCGGGATGACGATCAGATTATGCGTGCCGACGCCGCGCCGCTGACCGTCGAGCAGCAGCCGCCCCTGACCACGCGTTGTCCAGATCAGCAAATAGTCGGGCCGGTCATGCGCCAGCGTCAAGCGCCAGTCCTGCCCGGCGCTGAGCTGCGGCAACGTCATGATCTTTGGACTGTCGTGTGACATGCGGATACCCGGCCAAAAGTTGAGAATGTGGCATTAAAGCGCCTTAATCGTGGCGGAATCATGTTCTGAACGTCTGGTATAGGCAAGCCGTGAATGGCTATTCCGGTGAAATCGGCAGCCAATCGCGCATTTTTGAGCGAAACCAAGTGCGTTGCCGCTTGGCAAACTGACGCGTCGCGACCACGGCGGCGGCGCGGGCCTGCTCAAGGCTTATATCACCCCGCAGATGGGCGATCAATTCAGGCGCGCCGATCGCGCGGTGGGCGGGCAGCGCGGGATTATACTGCGACAGCACTGCGCGCGCCTCCTCCAGCGCGCCTCCCGCGAGCATCAGATCAAAGCGCTGCGCGATCCGGTTGTTCAGCCAATCCTTGGAGACTTCAAACACAATCCCCTGCGCCGCGCCAAGCGGCATCAGGGCCGCGCCGGTCTCTGCCTGCCAGTCGGCCAGACCCCGTCCCGTGGCGCGCAACACTTCCCAGGCGCGCTGCACCCGCGCGCGATTGGCGGTGTCGATCCCGCTGTGGGTCCGCGCATCGAGGTCGGCCAGCAGCACCTCAAGCGGGAGCGCGTCCGCCTCTGCGCGCAGGGCCGGCGGGGTGGCAGGGATATCCGCGAGCCCACGGGTCAGCGCCTGAAAGTAGAGCCCGGTGCCGCCGACGATGATCGGACGCTGCGGGCCCTGTACAAACGGGGTGACCTCGCGCAGCCAATGCCCGGCGGAATAGGCATCCGTGGCGCGCAGATGCCCGTAAAGTGCGTGCGGTGCGCGGGTCTGATCGGCCTGTGACGGGCGTGCCGTGACCACCTGCCAGCAGTCGTAGACCTGACTGGCGTCGGCATTCACGATGACACCGCCCTGCGCCTCCGCAATCCGCAACGCCAGCTCGGATTTGCCCGACGCGGTTGGCCCCGCGATCAGCACCGGTTTGTCCGGCACCAGCACCTCCAGCAGGCGATCTTGGGTCAATTGTTGGGGCGGGGTCATTTTTCACGGCCTTTGGGCGCGGGGCGCATTGAAGTCCCCCCGCTTTTCCGACATTTTGCGCGCGAACAAAAGCCGTAAACAAAAACCAACCGGACAGGAGCAGCCCATGACAACCGACGGACCGCAGGTCGCCTTCAAGCGGGTGATGCTGAAAATCTCCGGAGAGGCATTGATGGGCGACCAGGGCTTCGGGTTGCACCCGCCCACGGTGGAGCGGATCGCCCGTGAAGTGCAGTCGGTGCATGAGCTGGGTGTTGAGATCTGCATGGTGATCGGTGGCGGCAATGTGTTTCGCGGGTTGCAGGGCTCGGCGCAGGGGATGGAGCGGACTACGGCGGATTACATGGGGATGCTGGCCACCGTAATGAACGCACTGGCGATGCAATCCGCGCTCGAAGGCTTCGGGATTCACACGCGGGTGATCTCGGCGATCACGATGAACGAGGTGGCAGAGCCCTATATCCGCCGCCGCGCCGTGCGCCACCTTGAAAAAAAACGCGTCTGCATCTTTGCCGCCGGCACCGGCAACCCCTATTTCACCACCGACACGGCAGCCGCCCTGCGCGCCAATGAAATGGCCTGCGAGGCGATTTTCATGGGCAAGCAGGTGGACGGGGTCTATGACAAGGACCCCAAGCAACACGACGATGCGGTCCGCTATGACAAGATCACCTATGACGATGTGCTGCAAAAACGGCTGGGGGTGATGGATGCCAGTGCGATTGCGCTGGCGCGCGATAACGACCTGCCGATCATCGTGTTTTCGCTGGATGAACCGGGCGGTTTTCGCGGGATCCTCGCGGGCGAGGGGACCTACACGCGGGTTCAGGGCTAGGCCGCTATACAGCTGCCAGCGCCGCAGGCTATAACGTCGACACAAGAAAGAACAAAGGCACAGGACCATGTCAGAAGACTTTATGCTGGACACAGACGACATTGAGCGCCGGATGGATGGCGCGATGAGCGCGCTGAAAACCGAATTTGCGTCGCTGCGCACCGGCCGGGCCTCGGCCTCCATGCTGGAGCCGGTGATGGTGGATGCCTACGGACAGCGCACGCCGATCAATCAGGTGGGTACCGTGAACGTGCCTGAATCGCGCATGGTCACGATAAACGTCTGGGACAAGGGGCTTGTGGGCAAGGTCGAAAAAGCGATCCGGGAAAGCGGGCTGGGCATCAACCCGCAGCTCAATGGCACGATCATCATGCTGCCGATCCCGGAGCTCAACGAGGAGCGGCGGCGCGATCTGACCAAGGTTGCTGGACAGTATGCCGAAAGCGCGCGGGTCTCGATCCGCAACATCCGCCGCGACGGAATGGACCAGATCAAAAAGGCAAAGTCGGACGGGATGTCCGAAGACGACCAGAAAATCTGGGAGGACGAGATGCAGGAGATCACGGATCGCTATATCAAGGCCATTGACGACCAGTTGTCGCAGAAACAGGCAGAGATCATGCAGGTCTGAGCGATATGTTGGCGTTGCGGCCCCTGTTTTCATCTCGTGGATGACCGATTTTGGTGGTCATCAGGGCGCGCTCTGTGTCAGAAGGTAGCAACAAGATCAGCCCCAGACCAAGCGCAGGCCCATGCACCGGCCCGCAGTCGGAGGACAGCGACATCGAGCTTGAGCGACAGCCAGACCCCGGTCATGTTCCGGGATGTCCACGTCATGTCGCCATCATCATGGATGGCAATGGCCGGTGGGCGACGCAGCGCGGGCGACCGCGCCTTTTCGGTCATCATGCAGGCGCGCGCCGGGTCCGAGAGATCGTGGAAGCCTGCCCGCGGATCGGGGTCGAGTACCTGACGATTTTCGCCTTCTCGACCGAGAACTGGAAACGCACCCAGGTCGAGGTGGCAGGCCTTATGAGCCTCTTCAAACGCTACATCATCCGCGAGACGCGGGCGCTCAATGTCAATGGCGTGCGGGTGCGGTTCATCGGTGACCGGGTGCGGCTCGATAAAAACCTGACGCGTCTGATGGGGGAGTTGGAGCAGGCAACCGCGGCGAATACGCGTGTCCACCTGACGATCGCGATCAACTACGGCGGTCGCGATGAGGTCGCGCGCGCCACCCGCCGACTGGCACAGGACGTGGCCGCGGGCAACCTCAAACCGGATCAGGTGGATGAAGAAACCCTGCCGCGCTATCTGGATACACACGTTCTGCCCGACCCGGATCTCGTGATCCGCACCAGCGGCGAGGCGCGGATTTCCAACTTTCTGCTCTGGCAGTCGGCATATTCGGAATACGAGTTTATCGATACGCTCTGGCCCGACTTCACACAGGCGGAGTTCGAGCATCTGTGCACGGCTTACGGCGGGCGCGACAGACGCTTTGGCGGCGTGAAAGCCTGACCTCGACATGAGTGCTGTCAACGAGAAATGGTCCGATCTGGCGGTGCGCCTCGCGTCCGGCGGGGCGATGGTGCTGATCGGTCTTTGGGGGGTCTGGGCGGGCGAACATGTGTTTCATGCCATGGTCGCGATCATCTGTGGTCTGATGATCTGGGAACTGGTGCGGATGCTGCAACCGGCCGATGCGGGTGTGGCCGCGCAATTGGGACTGCTGGCCGCCTCTGCGACCGGGGCATCGATCTACCTGCCGGTTGGTTTTGCCCTGCCAATCCTGCTGGCCCCGGCGATGGTTGGTTTTGGCCAGCTCAAGTCCTACCGCGCCATCTACATGATCTTTACCGTGATGGTCCTGCTGGCGGGGTTCGGGATGATGTCGGTGCGTGACGATCTGGGCTTTCAGTGGATGCTCTGGTTGGTGCTTGTGGTGGTGGCAACCGATGTTGTTGGCTATTTTGCCGGGCGTCTCATTGGCGGGCCAAAGTTCTGGCCGCGCGTGAGCCCGAAAAAGACCTGGGCCGGGACCGTGTTCGGCTGGATCGGTGCGGCGGCTGTTGGCGGATATTTTGTGGTGACCGCAGGGGCGGGCCCCCAGTTGATTGGGATTTCCGTGGCACTTTCGATGGCCAGCCAGATGGGTGACATCTCGGAAAGTGCGATCAAGCGGCGCCTGGGGGTCAAGGACAGCTCCAATCTGATCCCGGGACATGGTGGCCTTTTGGACCGCTTCGACGGTATGCTGGGGGCTTCGGTCTTTCTGCTTATCATTGGACCGTTCATCAGCTTTCCGCCGGGGATAGGATAAGTCTTTTATGCGACGGGTCAGCATTTTTGGCGCCACCGGGTCAGTCGGTCAAAACACGATTGATCTGATCGCGCGCACGTCCGAACACTATGATGTGGTGGCACTCACCGGCGCGGGTAACATCGCGCAGCTGGCGCAGGATGCGCGCCGGTTGAAGGCGGATGTGGCCATCACGGCGCATGCGCACCTGCTGGAGGATCTGCGCACGGCCCTTGCAGGTTCCGGGGTCGAGGCCGCCGCCGGGGCTGGCGCTTTGCAGGAGGCTGCCACCCGCCCGGCGGAGTGGGTCATGTCGGCGATTGTGGGGGCTGCGGGGCTTGCACCCGGCCTTGCCGCCCTTGAGCAGGGGGCGACGCTTGCGCTGGCCAACAAGGAATCGCTGGTCTGTGCGGGCGAGCTGATGCTGCGCACGGCCAAGGCGCATGATGCCCGGCTTTTGCCGGTCGACAGCGAGCATTCAGCAGTTTTCCAGGCTCTTGTGGGTGAAAACATGGACGCGGTGGAGCGGGTGATACTCACCGCAAGTGGTGGCGCGTTCCGCGATTGGCCGGTCGAAGAGCTTGCCCATGCCACCCTTGCCGAAGCCTCCAGCCACCCCAATTGGGACATGGGGCAGCGGATCACGATTGATTCGGCGTCCATGTTTAACAAGGCCATGGAGCTTATTGAAACCAAAGAGTATTTTGACGTCTCGCCTGACCAGATCGAAGTGCTCGTCCATCCTGAATCGATGATCCACGCCCTGGTCGGGTTCAATGACGGGGCGCTGATGGCCCATGTGGGACCGCCCGACATGCGCCACGCGATCGGATATGCGCTGCACTGGCCAGAGCGACGCGCCCTGCCAGTCGAGCGGCTCGATCTGGCGCAGATCGGCCAATTGACCTTTCGCGCCCCCTGCGAGACCCGCTGGCCCGCGCTGAGGCTCGCGCGGGAAGTCATGCAAACCGGGGGGTTGGCGGGCGCTGTCTTCAATGCCGCCAAGGAAACAGCGCTCGATGGTTTCATCGCCGGCGCGATCCGATTTACCGATATGGCCGCCGTGGTCGAGGAGGTTTTGACCGAATTGTCAGCCAAGCCCGGTCACATTGATGCCACCATGACCCTTGATAACGTCGCCGAAGTGGACCATCTCGCCCGACAAGAGGCGGCATTGGTCATCAAAGAGAGAGCAGGTTAGTTTTGGATATTATGGCATTGATCCCGCAGTTTGGCGGGTTGATCTGGACAATCGCTGCTTTCATTCTGGCGTTGTCGGTGATCGTGGCAATCCACGAATACGGCCATTACATCGTCGGGCGCTGGTCCGGTATTCATGCGGACGTCTTTTCGATCGGGTTTGGCCCGGTGCTCTATGCCCGCGTCGACAAACGCGGCACACGCTGGCAGATCGCCGCTTTGCCCTTTGGCGGATACGTCAAATTCGCCGGCGATGCGGATGCGGCCTCGGGCAAGGACACAGAGGCGATGGCAGCGGCCCAGGACGATCCCGAGCGGCTGCGCGCGACGATGCACGGCGCGCCGCTCTGGGCGCGGGCGGCAACCGTTGCTGCTGGCCCGATTTTCAATTTCGCCCTGTCGATCCTTGTGTTTGCTGCCGTGATGCTGACGACCGGGGTCTCGCGGGATCCGCTGACCGTCGGGGAAATACGCCCGCTTCCGGTAGGCGAGGTGGCGTTGCAGCCCGGTGACGAGGTTTTGGCGATCAATGGCGACGATCTGCCCAGCACCGAAGATGCCGAGGCCTACCGTGCCTTCATCGACGCGCTGCCGCATGAGCCTGTTCTGACCTATGAGGTCCTGCGGGACGGTCGGACTGTGGTGGTGGATGGACCTTATATGCTGCCCCCGCTGGTCAATGCGCTGAGCCCGCAGAGCGCGGCCATGAGCGCGGGCATGCAGAGCGGGGATGTGATCGTCGCGATTGACGGCACGCCGATCTATGCGTTCGACCAGCTCAAGACCGCCGTCGAAGGCGGGGATGGCGCTACGCTGGCACTCACGGTCTGGCGCAATGGCGACACGCTCGATCTGGATCTGACGCCCAAGCGTGTGGACGAACCGCAGGACGGCGGCGGCTTTGTCACCCACTGGCGTATCGGGATTGCCGGGGGGCTCGCCTTTGAGCCTGCGACCGAAAGCCCCGGTGTCGGCGACGCGCTCTGGGGCGGTGTCAACCAGACATGGCGGATCATCAACGGCTCGCTCTCGGGGCTGGCGCATATGGTGACGGGGGCGATCAGCACCTGCAATCTGAGCGGTCCCATCGGGATTGCCCAAACTTCGGGGGCCATGGCCAGCCAGGGCGCGGAAAGCTTCATCTGGTTCATCGCGGTGCTGAGCACGGCGGTGGGGCTTTTGAACCTCTTTCCGGTGCCGGCGCTCGATGGGGGGCATCTGGTGTTTTATGCCTATGAGGCGGTGACGGGCAAACCGCCGAGCGACAAGGCCTTGCGGGTGCTGATGACCTTTGGACTGGCCACGGTGCTGACGCTGATGCTCTTTGCACTGGGCAATGATATCTTCTGCCCCTAGGCGTGGCACGAACCCGGCGGGCATTGGCAGGAATCAAAGCCAATTGCCTCATTTGCGCCATATTCTGACAAATTGCGGCCCCATTTAAAGGGTATCTCTCTTGCGAGACTGGAGGACGCATGATGCAAACGATGGACAGAAGATACCGCGGGCTGAGCCTGTTGATGGATCTGAACTGGGACCGCGCCCTTTACGTGGCCACCATCACGCTTGCCTTGGGCGCAGGTGCCTGGCTTGTCACCCTGATGGGGTAGAACAGCGCACAACATCCTGACGCCATATCGCACCCGAAACGCGGTTTTGACGCAAAATACCCGCATCTAGTGGGCTACTCTTTTTCCGCCACATGGTTTTGACAACTCTGCGCAAAATGGGTACTCAGATTGTAATAATCGTCTGAGGAACGGGGCAGGTCATGAATCGGGGCAATACTGGCATGGGAGCCGCGGGTCGCGGCCCCGGCGCATCGCTGAAATACATCCTGCGCGCAGGTATATTTTGTATCGCAATAACAGGTGCTTGGATTGCACCGTCCGGGCAGGTTGCGGCCCAGCAAATTCCGGTCAATTCGGTCAGTATCGAAGGAAACGCGCGCATCGGTGATGCCGCCATCCTGTCACGGGCCGGAATCGTTCCCGGACAGCCGATCTCTGCCGGGGCGCTGAACGCGGGCGTCCAGAACCTGGTGGACTCAGGGCTCTTTGAAAGCGTCGATATCACCCCGCGCGGCAACGGGTTGACGATTACGGTTGTGGAGTATCCCACAATCAACCGGA
The DNA here is from genome assembly GCF_020622345.1 of Roseobacter weihaiensis. Taxonomy (GTDB): domain Bacteria; phylum Pseudomonadota; class Alphaproteobacteria; order Rhodobacterales; family Rhodobacteraceae; genus Roseobacter; species Roseobacter weihaiensis. Next base: position 189,434 of record NZ_JACNMO010000002.1, read on the forward strand.
TCAATTTTGAAGGCAACCGCCGGATCAACGATGATGTACTGGCCGCCGCGATCAATTCGAACGAACGACGTGTCTTCAACCCTGCGCAAGCGGAACGCGACGCGACCCTCATTGCAGAGGCCTACTCCTCCGAAGGGCGGCTGGCGGCGCGGGTCACCCCGACGATCATCCGCCGGTCCGACAACCGGGTTGACCTGATTTTCGAAATCTTCGAAGGCGATAATATCGAGATCGAGCGCCTTAGCTTTACCGGCAACCGCGTGTTTTCCGACCGTCGTCTGCGCCGGGTGCTGGAGACCAAGCAAGCCGGGCTTTTCCGGGCCTTCGTGCGCAGTGACACGCTGGTGGCAGACCGGATCGAATTTGACCGTCAGGTGCTGCGCGACTTCTATCTTTCGCGCGGTTATGTGGATTTCCGCACCAATTCGGTGAATGCAGAGCTGACCGAAGAACGCGATGCCTATTTCCTTGTGTTCGATGTGCAGGAAGGTCAGCAGTTCCGCATGGGTGAGATCACCGTCACCAGCGAATTGCCGCAGGTCGACGGCGAGGTTTACAGAGATGCGGTGGATACCCGCCCCGGCGCCGTCTATTCGCCCACACTGATCGAAGCGGATATTGCCCGGATGGAACGTCAGGCCATCATCGATGGCGTCGATTTCCTGCGCGTCGAACCCCGCATCACGCGGGATGAGCGCAACCTGACCATCAACGTGGAATATGTGCTGAGCCGCGGCCCTCGGGTCTTTGTGGAACGGATCGATATCGAGGGGAACACAACCACGCTCGATCAGGTGATCCGCCGTCAATTCCGCAGTGTGGAGGGCGACCCCTTCAACCCGCGGGAAATCCGGGAATCGGCGGAACGCATCCGGGCGCTTGGCTTTTTTAGCAATGCCGAGGTGAACGCGCGCGAGGGATCGTCGCCGGACCGGGTCATCGTTGACGTGGATGTCGAAGAGCAACCCACCGGCTCGCTGTCGTTCGGTGCATCGTTTTCGACCAACGATGGTCTGGGGTTCGCCATCCAGTTCAGAGAGCGCAACTTTCTGGGCCGGGGGCAGGAATTGGGCCTGACGTTGTCCACAGCCTCCGATGACCGGCTTTACCGGTTGAACTTTTTCGAACCGGCGTTTCTGGGCCGGGATGTGGGCTTTGGATTGCGGCTTGATATCGCGGAAAGCACCAGCTCGACGGTAACCTATGATACGGACCGGGGCATTTTCTCGCCCTCGCTGCGCTTCCCGATCGGTGCGAATTCCCGACTGGACGTCAATTACACCTACGAAGATGCCGAAATGAAGGATCGCGGCGACGATTCAGACAACGGGCCGATCATCGGACGCGAGATCCTGGAAGGCAGCCGCGTCAACAGCTCCATCGGGTACAAATACACCTACGATTCCCGCACGACCGGGATCGATCCGACGTCCGGATATCTCTTTGAGTTCGGTCAGGACTTTGCCGGGATTGGCGGGGACAACACCTTCGTCAGAACATCCGCCAAGGTTGTGGGAGAGCGCAAGGTCTTCAACGAAGACGTCACATTGCGGGCCACGCTTGAGGGGGGCGCGTTGAATTTTTCAGGAGGGGTGAACCGGGCGGTTGACCGGTTCCTGTTGAATTCTGACATTATCCGGGGCTTTGAGTCCGGCGGGATTGGCCCGCGCGACCTCTCGGTCACAGATGAGGATCCGCTGGGCGGCAACCTGTTCCTCGCGGCCCGTTTCGAGGCGGAATTCCCCGTCGGGCTTCCCGAAGAATACGGCATCACGGGCGGGGTGTTCTATGATATCGGCAACCTGTGGGATTTGTCCGACGTGAACCTCAGCGGCGGGAACGTCGTGGGGGAAAGCGGCTCTTTCCGCCATGTGATTGGTGTCTCGGTGCTCTGGGACACGCCGGTTGGCCCGCTGCGGTTCAATTTCTCCGACGCGATCCGGAAAGAGGAATTCGACCGCGAGCAGACCTTCGAAATCACGATCAACACGACGTTCTGATCCGGTGGGGGGCCTGCGACACGCGCTGTTGATCGCCTGGGTCTTCTGCTGCGTCGCAGGTGCGTTGGCCGCACAACCACTGGCAAGGATGCAGGTTGAAAGCCCGATCCTGACCATCGATTCCGAACGACTCTTCGAAGACAGCATCTTTGGCCGTCAGACCATAAGTGACTTTGAAGCCCGTGGTGCCGCACTTTCCGCGGAGAACCGCAGGATTGAAGATGAGCTTGAGGCCGAAGAGCAGGCGCTGACCACGTTGCGCCCGACCATAACGCCCGAAGAGTTTCGCGCGCTGGCCGATGCGTTTGATGCCAAGGTGCAGGAAACCCGGCGCACCCAGGAGGACAAATCGCGTGAACTCAATGCCGGGCTGGAGCGTCGGAAGGTCGTCTTTCTGAACGCCGCCATGCCTGTGCTGGAGCAATTGATGCGCGAGGCGGGCGCTGCCGTGGTGCTGGAGCGCCGGTCGATCTTCATCAGTTCGAACGCGGTCGATATCACCCAAGTCGCGATTTTCCGGCTCAACCAACTGCTGGATGGGACCGAAATTCCCGAGGAGGAGAATTGAACGCCCCGCGACGCCGGTCGGACCCAAGCTTGCCCCCGTGCTGCTGAATTGCTAGGCAGTGCGCCAAGCCTTGAAGTCAAAAGGACCAACTGAATGACAACACCCCAGACCAGCGCTGATATCCAGCTTATTCAGCGCATTCTCCCGCACCGCTATCCCTTTCTGCTGGTCGATAAGGTAGTGGAGATCGACGGGACCGCATCGGCACTGGGGATCAAGAATGTCACCATGAACGAGCCGCATTTCCAGGGCCATTTTCCGGGGCTGCCGATCATGCCGGGGGTTACGATTGTCGAGGCGATGGCGCAAACCGCTGCCGTGATGGTAGGCGTGACGCTTGAGATGGCGGACAGGGAAATGAAGGTGTATTTCATGGCCATCGACAAGGCCAAATTCCGGCGCAAGGTTGTGCCGGGGGATGTGCTGGAAATGCGTCTGAGCACGCTTCGGGGCAAGCCCGGCGGCAAGGTCTGGCGCTTTGGCGGCGTGGCCTCGGTAGAGGACGAGATGGCGGCGGAAATCGAATTCACCGCCATGATGGACATGGGCTGAGGCACGATGAGCACCATTCACCCCAGCGCCGTTATCGAAACCGGTGCCCGGATTGATCCGACGGCCAAGATCGGCCCGTTTTGCCATATCGGCCCGGATGTGCAGCTGGCGGCAGGGGTCGAGCTGAAAAGCCATGTGGTCGTGAGCGGCCGGACCTCGGTGGGCGAGGGCACGGTGATTTTCCCCTTTGCCGTGATCGGTGAGATCCCGCAGGACCTCAAGTTCAAGGGAGAAGCCACCCAGCTTGTGATCGGCCAGCGCAACCGCATCCGTGAGCATGTGACCATGAACTGCGGCACGGCGGCGGGCGGCGGCGTGACACGGGTCGGCGATGACGGGCTTTTTATGGCGGGCTGCCATGTGGCCCATGATGCGACGATCGGGGACCGGGTGATTCTGGTGAACTCCGTGGCCATCGCCGGGCATTGCATGATCGAAGACGATGTGATCGTGGGCGGGCTCTCCGGGGTGCATCAATTCGTGCGGATCGGGCGCGGCGCCATCATCGGCGCGGTCACCATGGTGACCCATGACGTGATCCCCTACGGTCTGGTGCAGGCCCCGCGCGGAGAGTTGGACGGGCTCAATCTGGTGGGCCTCAAGCGGCGCGGTGTGGAGCGGTCCGACATCACCGCGTTGCGGGCCGCTTTCCAGATGCTGGCCCAGGGCGAGGGGACGTTTCAGACCCGGGCGCTGCGCCTCCAGGAGGAGACGACCAGCCCCTACGTGCGCGAGATTGTCGAGTTCATCACAGCCGACAGCGACCGCCATTTTCTGACGCCGGGCTGATGCTGGCGCTTGTCACCGGGCGCGGCGGCTTGCCGGCGCGGGTTGCAGCGGCGCAGGCGGCCCCGCCGCTGGTCTGCGTGTTGGAGGGGTTTGCCCCCGATGGCCTTGCGGCGGATATCACGTTCCGCCTCGAGCATCTGGGATCGTTCTTGCAGCACCTCAAGGACCGGCAGGTCACCGAAGTTTGCTTTTGCGGCGCCATAGAGCGCCCCCCCTTTGATCCCACCGCACTGGATGCGGCAACAATGCCGCTGGTGCCTGTGATGATGCAGGCGATGGGGGCGGGGGACGACGGCGCCTTGCGGGCGGTCATGACATTGTTCGAAGCGCAGGGCTTTGTGATCCGCGCCGCCCATGAACTGGCCCCCGAACTCCTGGCGCCGGAGGGCGTGCTGACAGCCGCGCAGCCGGACGCGCAGATGCAGGCCGATGTGGCCCGCGCCGACCAGGTGCTGGCGGCTCTGGCGCCTCTCGACGTGGGGCAGGGCTGCGTTGTCGGGGCGGGTCAGGTCTGGGGTATCGAGACCTTGGGGGGGACGGACCATATGTTGGCGACCCTGCCCGCGGCGGTGAAGGACGCGCGGGCGCTGCTGGTGAAACAGCCCAAATCCGGGCAGGACCTGCGCGCGGATATGCCCACCATCGGGCCCCGTACGGTGGAGGCCGTGGCAGCGGTTGGGCTTGCGGGGCTTGTGGTTCGGGCCGGTCAGGTGATTTTGCTGGCGCCCGAAGAGACCCTGGAGCGCGCGGATGAGGCGGGCCTTGTGCTCTGGTCGCGTGCGCCGGTCTGATGCGGGTTTTTATCATCGCGGGCGAGCCTTCGGGCGATAAGCTGGGGGGCGCTCTGATGGCTGGGCTCAAGACCTTGACCCCGGACATTCAGTTTGACGGGGTTGGCGGGGCGCAAATGCAGGCCCAGGGTCTCAAGAGCCGCTTTCCGATGGCGGAATTGAGCGTGATGGGCCTTGCCGAGATCCTGCCCAAGTACCGCGCATTGAAGGCGCGGATCCATCAGACGGCGGCGGCGGTGATTGAAACCGGACCGGATGTGCTCATCACCATTGATTCGCCGGATTTTTCGTTTCGGGTCGCGCGCCAGGTGAAGGCCGCAAGCCAGGTGCGCACCGTGCACTACGTGGCCCCCACCGTCTGGGCGTGGCGGCCGGGTCGCGCTGCCAAGATCGCCCGGTACATCGATCATTTGCTGGCGCTCTTTCCGTTTGAGCCGCCGCTTTTTACCGCGCATGGGATGGCCTGCGATTTCGTCGGGCATCCGGTTGTGGCCGAGCCTTTGGCCAGTGCGGCGGAGGCCGCGGCGTTTCGGGCCGCGCATGATTTGGAGGGCAAGCCGGTGATGCTTGTGCTGCCCGGCTCCCGGCAGGGCGAGGTCGCGCGGCTCAAGGAGATTTTCGGGGCCGCCATCGCGCCGGTCCGCGCCCGGCATCCTGATCTGCGGGTGGTTGTGCCGGCCGCAGCCCCGGTGGCAGAAGCGGTGCAGGCGGCCGTGGTGGATTGGCCGGTGACGCCCCTTGTTCTTGATCCGCGGGAGCAGAGCCTGGAGGCTGCCGCGGCCCGCAAACGCGCGGCTTTTCGGACTGCGGATGTCGCACTTGCGGCCTCGGGGACGGTGTCGCTGGAGTTGGCCGCGGCCCGGACGCCGATGGTGATCGCCTACCGTATGCATTGGCTGACCTACCGCGTGATCCGCGCCATGGCGCTGGTCGACACGGTCACACTGGTCAATCTGGTGTCGGAAACCCGTGTTGTACCGGAGTTTCTGGGGCCGGCCTGTGTGCCTGCCGCGATTGGGTCTGCGCTGATCGAGGTGATGGATCAGCCCCAGGCACAGGTTGCGGCGATGGAGACAACGATGACGCGGCTTGGGGCCGGGCAAGAGGCGCCGGGGTTGCGCGCCGCCCGCGCCGTGATGGCCGGACTGTAGCCGCTGATCCGGCGGCCACGCTGACGCGTGACACGATTCCGGGGGCGGGCCTGACGGCCCGCCAGCCCAAGCTTCACCCTTTGTGAATCCATCCGCCGCCAAAGATGCGGCTGCTGTCGGGGTCGTAGAAGACGCAGGCCTGGCCGGGAGAGACCCCTTCTTCGGGGGTGATGAGCTCGACGGTGGCCTCTGTGTCGCTGAGGGGCCGGATCACGGCGTCCGTGGGGGGGCGGGTGGAGCGGACCTTCACCGCCACCTCCCACGTCTCGCGGGAGCTCAAAGCGGCATCGCCCAGCCAGTTGATCTCGCGCACCGGGATCACCCGTTTGGCGAGCATGGATTTCGGGCCGACCACAACTTCGCGCCGTTCCGGGTCCAGCTTGACCACGTAGAGGGGATCTGCCAGCCCGCCGATGCCCAGGCCCCGCCGTTGGCCGATGGTGTAGTTTACCACGCCGTCATGAGTGCCCAAGACGCGCCCGTCCGCATGCACGATCTCTCCTGGCGCGGCGGCTTCGGGACGCAGTTTACGGATTACCGAGGCGTAATCGCCATTGGGCACAAAACAGATGTCCTGGCTGTCGGGTTTGTTGGCCACGCTGAGGTCATATTTCTCTGCCAGCGCCCGCGTGTCATCCTTGGAGGGCAGCGCCCCCAGCGGAAAACGCAGAAAATCGAGCTGCTCCACCGTGGTGGAAAACAGAAAATAGCTCTGATCGCGGCTGGCATCGGCGGCGGCATGCAGCTCTGGCCCCTGCGCGCCCATCTTGCGTTGAATGTAGTGGCCCGTGGCCATGCAATCGGCCTCCAGGTCCTTGGCCGTTTCCAGCAGGTCCTTGAACTTCACCCGCTCATTGCAGCGAATGCAGGGCACCGGTGTGGCTCCGCCAAGGTAGCTGTCGGCAAATTCGTCAATCACGGCATTCTTAAAAATGTTCTCATAATCCAGCACGTAATGCGGAAAGCCCATCTTTTCGGAAACGCGCCGTGCATCGTGGATATCGAGCCCTGCACAGCAGGCACCCTTCTTGGCCAATGCGGCCCCGTGATCGTAAAGCTGCAGGGTGACACCCACCACATCATAGCCCTCTTCGGACAGCATGGCTGCGACAACAGAGCTGTCCACACCCCCCGACATCGCCACAACCACGCGGGTTTGCGACGGCGGCTTGGTGAACCCCAGGGAATTCAGCGGCGGTGATTGATCGAGCGGCATCTTCAGGACTCCGGAACTTCTGAGCGAATATAGGAAAATCCTAATTACTCTCAAGAGGGCGCTTCATCGGTCTTTAAGGGCCTTTCGTCAAGGTATGTCCGACGAGTTTAATATGGGTAAGAGTATGTATCTCAAGAAGGTGGATGGGCCGCGGTCAGTCACGCTTGCGGATGGGACGATCATGACACTGGCGGATTTGCCGCCGGCAGCGACACGGCGTTGGGTGGCGTCTCGAAAGGCGGCGGTCGTGCGGGGTGTGGCCTATGGTCTTATTTCGCAAAGTGATGCGCTGAAACGGTATCAGATCAGTGAAGATGAATTTCAGGAGTGGGTGCGCGCTGTTTCTGAACATGGCGAAGATGCTTTGAAAGCAACAGCTTTACAAAAATATAGACAACCCTGAGTTGCTAATATAGTTTTTTATGTGACAGTAACGTGTGATTAACCTTTTTTGGTCACGGTTAATGCGAAGATAAATTATGCCCTGATGCGGAGAAGATAATGCGCGTACTACTTGTGGAAGACGACCCCACCACATCAAAAAGCGTCGAATTGATGCTTACTCATGCAAACCTGAACGTCTATGCGACGGACCTAGGGGAAGAGGGGATCGATCTGGCGAAGTTGTACGATTATGACCTGATCTTGCTGGACCTCGATTTGCCGGACATGAATGGTCATGAAGTGCTGCGACAGTTGCGGCTGTCGCGGATTGAGACGCCCATCCTCATCCTATCCGGTGCGGACGATACGGAAAACAAAATCAAGGGCTTCGGCTTTGGGGCAGATGACTATCTGACCAAACCGTTCCACCGCGAAGAGCTGGTGGCCCGCATCCATGCGATCATCCGCCGCTCCAAGGGCCATTCGCAGTCGGTCATCGACACCGGCATGATTTCGGTGAACCTGGATGCCAAGACCGTCAGTGTCGACAATAAACCGGTCCACCTGACCGGCAAGGAATATCAGATGTTGGAGCTTTTGTCGCTGCGCAAGGGGACAACGCTGACCAAGGAGATGTTTCTCAACCATCTCTACGGTGGCATGGATGAACCGGAACTCAAGATCATTGACGTCTTTATCTGCAAACTGCGCAAAAAGCTCAGCACGGCGACGGGCGGTGACAACTATATCGAAACGGTCTGGGGCAGGGGCTATGTGCTGCGGGATCCCGAACCCTCTCAGTTGGATGACGGCCAAAGACTCGCCGTCGGTGCCTGAGCCCTGGACTTCCCCGGCGCCTGACATCAGCGCGCCGGGCAAACCATTCTGCATAAACACTGTTTGAAACAACTGGACCCGCCCCTGAGCTGTGCCTATTTAAGGGCAGCGAAAGACACAAAGGCAGGGCAGATGGCGGATATACCGGTGGAAGCGTTGGACCAGTCTGCAGCGCGCGCTGAACTGGCGCGGCTCGCAGATATCATCGCCAAGGCAAATGCGGCATACCACCAGTCTGACGATCCGTTTATATCAGATGCTGAATTCGATGCGCTGAAGCAACGCAACGCCGCGATCGAGGCCCGCTTCCCTGCGCTCAAACGCCCAGACAGCCCAAGCGATATCGTTGGCGCGACCCCGGCAGAGGGTTTTTCGAAGGTCACGCACGAAGTGGCCATGCTGTCTTTGGCCAACGGCTTTGACGATGCAGATATCGAGGAATTCGATCGACGCATCCGCAGGTATCTGAACATCGCCGTTGAGGCACCGCTGCACTATACCGCAGAGCCAAAGATAGACGGGCTTTCCTTGTCATTGCGGTACGAGAAAGGCGCCCTCGTTCAAGCCGCCACACGCGGCGATGGCACCACGGGCGAAAATGTGACAGCCAATGCACGGACCATTGCCGATATCCCGCATCAGATCCAGGGCGCACCCGAGATCCTGGAAGTGCGCGGGGAAGTCTACATGTCGCATCCTGATTTTGAGGCCTTGAATGCGTGCCAGGCCGAGCTTGGCGGCAAAACCTTTGCCAATCCCCGAAATGCGGCGGCGGGCTCTTTGCGCCAACTCAATCCCGACATCACCCGCGCGCGGCCTTTGCGCTTTTTTGCCTATGCGTGGGGGGCGCTGTCCGCCCCGTTGTCGGACACGCAATGGGGGGCGATCAAGCGACTTTCGGAATTCGGTTTTGCCACAAACGATCTGACCCGGCTTTGTACCGGGCAAAAAGACCTGCTGGCACAGTATAAAACCATCGAAAGCCAGCGGGCGACTCTGACCTATGACATCGATGGGGTCGTCTACAAGGTCAACGATCTTGGCCTGCAGGATCGTTTGGGTTTCCGATCTACAACACCGCGATGGGCCATTGCTCATAAATTTCCGGCCGAGCTTGCATGGACGCGTCTTGAGGCCATCGATATTCAGGTTGGTCGCACGGGCGCGCTGTCGCCTGTGGCGCGCTTGCATCCCGTCACAGTGGGCGGTGTCGTCGTCTCCAACGCGACCTTGCACAACGAAGACTATATTGCCGGTCGGGATAACAAGGGTGCCCAGATCCGCGCAGGCAAAGACATCCGCGTCGGCGACTGGGTGCAGGTCTACCGGGCCGGCGACGTGATCCCGAAGGTCGCCGATGTCGATCTGAGCAAACGCCCCGAGGCGGCACAGCCTTACGTTTTCCCTGTCACCTGTCCCGAATGCCAGAGTGACGCGCTGCGCGAGCCCGGTGACGCCATTCGGCGCTGCACCGGTGGGTTGATCTGCCCTGCACAAGCGGTTGAAAAGCTGAAACATTTTGTGTCGCGCGCCGCTTTCGACATTGAAGGCTTGGGCGCCAAACAGGTCGAGCAGTTTTATGCAGACGGCTGGATCACCGGACCTGCGGATATCTTTCGCCTTCGAGAGCGCTACAGCGACGGTCTGCAACAGCTCAAGAACCGCGAAGGATGGGGCGAAAAATCTGCCAATAATCTCTTCGATGCAATTGACGAAAAACGCAAAATCTCTCTGACGCGGTTGATTTTTTCGCTGGGTATTCGGCATGTGGGCGAGGCGGCGTCAAACCTTATCGCGATGCATTACGGTACCGCAGAGGCGTTTCTGGACGCCATGGATGCGGCCGCAGATCAGACCGGACCCGCTTGGGAGAGCCTTCTGAGCATTGACGGTGTGGGGGAGGTCATGGCCACGTCTCTTGTGCACAGCCTCACCCAACCCTCCGAACGCGCGTCGATCGATGCGCTGTTGCAGCAGTTGAACGTTCAGCCCGTGGCCCGCCCAACGGCGGAGGGCAGCCCGGTCGCGGGGCAGACGGTCGTCTTTACCGGGACACTTGAAAAGATGACACGGGCAGAGGCCAAGGCGCGCGCAGAGCGATTGGGGGCAAAAGTCTCCGGGTCCGTGTCCGCGAAAACCGATCTTTTGGTGGCCGGACCAGGGGCAGGCTCGAAGGCCAGGAAAGCTGCCGAACTCGGGATCAGGACACTGGATGAAGATGGCTGGCTGGCCCTGATCGAGGGGCAATGAGCGGTAGACCCGAAGCCCTCTTCAAGCTTTTCGCGGGCTTGGAGAGCCTTGAGGGCGTTGGACCCAAGACCGCTCAACACCTGCAAACCATGGGTATTTCGGCACCGCGTGATTTGCTTTTCACCCTGCCGCATGCGGTGATCGATCGCCAGCGCCGCGAGAGCGTCCAGGATGTGGCACCCCCGACAACCGTGACGGTTGCCATTACCGTGGGAGAACACAGGCCGGCCCGCACCAAGGGGGGCGCCTACAGAATCAATGTGTCAGACGCAAAAACCGCCTTTCAGCTTGTTTTCTTCCACGCAAGGGGAGGCTACTGGAGCAAGGTTTTGCCGGAGGGCAGCCGTCGCGTTGTCTCCGGCAAGCTCGAGATTTTCGAGGGGCTGGCGCAGATGGTCCATCCGGATTTCATTGTCCCCGAAGATGAGGCGGACACCATCCCGGAGGTTGAGCCCGTCTATCCGCTGACCGCTGGTCTGACGCAGAAGCTCATGTTCAAAGCCACACGTCACGCCATTTCTCTGATGCCGGATGTCGATGAATGGATTGATCCGGCACAGAAATCGGCGGCCGGTTGGCCGGATTTCCGGCACGCCCTGCAAAGCGTGCATGCGCCGCAGGCGGCCAGCGCGCTTGTGGCGACGGCGCCTGCGCGGGCGCGGCTTGCCTATGATGAGTTGATGGCGCATCAGCTCACGCTGGCGCTGGCCCGGGCAAGGGAGCGGCGCGCCAAAGGGCGGGCGAGCGCGGGGGATGGCCGATTGCAGGCCCGTGTTCTGGCCGCGTTGCCTTACGCGGCAACCTCCGCACAGACCCGCGCCATTGAAGAGATAAATACTGACATGGCGTCAACAACGCGTATGAATCGGCTGCTTCAGGGGGATGTCGGCGCAGGCAAGACGCTGGTCGCCTTCATGGCGTTGCTGCGGGCGGTCGAAGCGGGTGGGCAGGCGGTTCTGATGGCACCGACCGAGATTCTGGCCCGTCAGCATCTGGACGCCTTGCAGCCGCTGGCCCAACAGGCGGGCGTGGTCCTAGAGATCCTGACCGGTCGGGATAAGGGCAAGGAGCGGGCCGGTAAACGCGCGGCCCTGGCCGCAGGGGATATCCAGATCCTCGTCGGCACCCATGCGGTCTTTCAGAAAGAGGTGGTTTTTGCGGACCTGCGGCTTGCCGTCGTGGATGAACAACATCGCTTTGGGGTCCGCCAGCGGCTTGAACTGGGCAAAAAGGGCGCGGCTGCGGATGTTCTGGTCATGACGGCCACCCCGATCCCGCGGTCTCTTTCGCTGGCGCAATATGGCGATATGGACGTATCGGTGCTGGATGAAAAGCCGCCCGGCCGCAAACCGATCAAGACCGCCCTCATTGGCATCGACCGTATGGAGGAGGTGGTGGCGCGTCTTCAGGCGGTGATTGCCGAGGGGCGGCAATGCTATTGGGTCTGCCCCTTGGTCGAGGAAAGCGAGGCGGTCGATTTGACGGCGGCGCAGGAGCGGTTCAAACATCTCAGGGCGGCCCTTGGGGAGGAGGTGGTCGGTCTGGTTCACGGGCAGATGCCACCGATTGACAAGGACGCGGCCATGGCCCGGTTTCAAAGCGGGCAAACTAAGGTTCTGGTGGCCACGACCGTGATCGAGGTGGGCGTCAATGTCCCCAATGCAACGATTATGGTTGTCGAGCGCGCCGAAATTTTTGGTCTGGCCCAGCTTCACCAGTTGCGGGGTCGTGTCGGGCGCGGGGAGGCGGCCTCAACCTGCTTGTTGATGTATCGTCCGCCTCTGTCCGATAGCGGACGGCGACGCCTTGAGGTTTTGCGCGAAACCGAAGACGGGTTCGCCATTGCGCAAACCGACCTCGAAATGCGCGGCGCGGGGGACGTGATCGGCACCGCGCAATCCGGCCTGCCGCGGTTCCGCGTGGCGGATCTGGAACGGCAGGCCGGACTCATGGCCACTGCTCAAAGTGACGCCCGCAAGCTGCTGAGCGAAGATCCAACCTTGCAGACCAGGCGCGGAGGGGCGGCGCGGATGCTGTTGTGGTTGATGCGGCAGGAGGAGGCGATCCGTTTGATTTCAGTGGGTTAGCATTTTGTTCGCAGATGTTCTTAAAAAGTTCTTTACAGAAGGTGAATTAAATGAGAACAAAGAGGCAACAAATATGGGAGACCCCGATGACACTGCTCTTGCAAATCAAAATGATCGCGACACGGTCGCACGACACTTTGGTGCAGGACGCCCTTGGGGCATCTGCTTTAGTTGTCATGCTTGTTGTCGGGCTGCATCTGCCATCATTTATCTGATTTCTGCCTGCGCTCTCATGCCGGTATCGCCGCTGCACCCTCCCCAATTCGGTGCCTGGAGATGACCACTGCCTGTCTTGACCTCCGATAGAGGCGATTTGACCGGAACCCCACATGAGCGACGCATCAACTGCGCCGCGGTCTAGCTTTAGTCCGCGGCGTTTTTTTAGTCAAAGCTGTAGGCGAGTCGCAATCCACCCCAGTGCCGCCCCTGAACGGCAATGGGGGCAGAGAGATCTTTCATCATCTTGAAGGCGTCTCCGCCCATGTCCCGGCGATACACCTGTAACAGGAACGGTTCGGTGTTGCGCCCGGCCTTGAGCCCCACAGGGTCATCGAAAATGGGCCGATTTCGGCAGTTTGCCGTATTCCAGACCGGGTCATCCGAGGGCGGGTGCGAAAACTTCTTGTTATGCGTCGGCAAATATCCATTCAGATCTACCGCGGCACAGAACAGGCCCCTTGGGTTAATGCCCAGGGCAGGTTCCTGAATAGGCGGCATGATATCGTCCATCAGCCGGGTGGATTCGGTGATATATTGTTCGGGATCGGTGTTTGGGATTGGTCTGTAGGTACAATCAAAGAGCCGCGACAGGGACATGCGCCCCTTCTGAAGCGCCTGTTCCATGCCGTCCGACACTTGCTGGGCCGGGCTGGGCAGCTCGAAGGAAGGACGCATCAGTGGAGCTCTCTCCCAGAAGGGCGGTGGATTGAACAATCGTCTCGGAGGTGTCGATCAGGTTCAGGATGCGCTCATGGGTTCGTTCAATGCCGGAAGACGTGCCTGTTATCGCATTCTCAATCTCTGACAGTGCGGGGGCAAAATCAGACATTTTGGTTTCCACCCGTTTAGTCTGTTCGGCAATGCGCTGCGCCTGCTTGTTGGCGGAGGTGATCGACCCTTTGATCCGTCCCAGAGCGGTATCCGTGCCGCCCGTGTTCTCCAGCACGTCAGAGGCCTGCTCTACCACGCCGGTGGCTTCCTTGCCCAACACCGAAATCCAATCGGTAAGCGTTTCGATGTTGTTCGAAATCCCAACGGCTGCATCGTGGGTCTGGCAGGACAACTTATTGATGGCCTCGGCCACAACCGCAAATCAGCGCCCGGCGTCGTCTGCGCGCGCGGCTTCGATCTTGGCGTTGATTGCCAGGGTCTTCACCTGCGTCGCGATGCTCGCAATCTGCTGGTTGTGGTTTTTTACCGCAACCAGCGTGTCGCCCACGGTTTCGGTCCGCGAGGAGATATCTTGCACCCATTGCGCCACGACGCGGGTTTTTTCGCTTGTGGTACGCACCAGTTCGGCTGAAGATTCCACATCTTTTACGGTGGCACCGGCATCTGCGGCCATGGATTGTACAGCGTGGCGCACATCGGCATTTTCAGTCGTGACATCGAACGCGCGCGTCTTGAGCACATTCAACCCGCCGGTTTGCGCCTTTGCATGTGGCTCAACCAGATCGATAAATCCGGCGATATCAACGATTTCATAGCCAAGTGTTGCCGCCGCAGCGGTCGGGCGACCAATATGCTTTGTGACGGAAGGGCGTTCTGCATGCGACATAAGATCTCGGGAAACTACGCCCCGCAGTCATCACATCGCTTCCCTTAGAAAGGACTAATCTGACCGGTTCAGGCGCAATCGGACTGGAGCGCCTGTTCAACCGCTTCGCAGGTTGCCTCAAGGCACAGCAAGATCGATGCGTGACGGTTTCTGTAGTCCCGTGCAGGTGCCAGAACCTCGAAGCCGTCGAACGGGGCCGGTGGCACGGGGCCCGCCTCCTTCAGCATCGCCCGCAGCGCGTCTCTGGCGGCGATCAGCTCTTCGATGCTTCGGCCAATGACGGCTGCTCCTGTCACGGCGGCGGCGGCCTGACCCAGCGCGCAGGCCTTCACGTCCTGCCCGAACGCTGAGACACGCCCGTCTGTCAACGTCACATCCACCGTGACTGCCGATCCGCACAAAGGAGAGCGCTTTTTAACCGTGGCCATCGGGTGGTCGAGACGGGTGTGATGCGGAATGTCCGACGCAAGCGCCAGAATGCGGCCCGAATAGAGCTTTATCAGATCCGTATCAGCAGACATAAGCGGCTTTCTGGTTTCTATCCCTCATCTCTGCCCATACATAGGGGGTGCTGCGAAAGATGCAAAAAGGTTTTTCCGCCATGACCAAGACAGGCGACAGTTCAGGGCGACTGTTTGATCCGCAAAGCCTGACGTTCAATGCAGCCGGCTTGCTGCCGGTGATTGCACAGGACGCGCAGACGCAGGAGGTGCTGATGCTGGCCTGGATGAACGCGGAGGCGGTGGGAAAGACGCTTGCCACGGGCCGCGTCACTTATTGGAGCCGGTCACGGCAGTCGTTCTGGATCAAGGGCGAGACCAGCGGTCATACCCAGCGCCTCGTCGAGATGCGCGTGGATTGTGATCGGGACTGCCTGCTGGTGCTGGTCGAGCAGACCGGGCCTGCCTGCCATACCGGCAGGCGCAGTTGTTTCTATACCGGCATCCAAGACGGACGGGAAACGGTACTGACCGACCCTGTGGGTTAGTCCGCCAATCCCACCATGCGCCTGATATCCTGCGGTGTGAGGCCCTCGGCGCGGTATTTTGACAGCGCGCGGGCGTCGTCCCGTTTGGCAAGCCGTTTTCCCGCCTCATCCCGGATCAGCCTGTGATGGTGATAGACCGGGGTGGGCAGATCAAGCACCCGTTGCAGCACCACATGGATCTTGGTGGCGTCAAAGAGGTCCCGCCCGCGCACCACATGGCTGATCCCCTGCGCGGCATCGTCGACCACCACGGACAGATGATATGACGTCCCCATGTCACGCCGCGCAAGGACCACATCGCCGACCTGATCCAGCAGCTCCTTGGGGGCGACGTGTACGCTCCGGGCTGTCCCATCGCCTTCTTCGGTAAAGGTGAGAGCAGAGCGGTTCGGACCAATGCGCCTGATCGCTTTTCCCATATCGAGGCGCAATGCGGGCGGGACAGCCGATATGGGCGGTTTGGGACGGTCCCGGCAAGTGCCCGGATAGACCACCCCGTCCGGGCCCATCTTTGGCGCGGCCCCTTCCTGCGGGGCATGGGCTGCTTCGGCGATGTCCCGACGGCTGCAATAACAGGGATAGAGCAGGCCAAGGCGCTGGAGACTTTGCAAAGTGGTTTGGTAACTTTGCAAACGGTGTGACTGGCGCATGACCGGCTCTGGCCAGGACAGGCCAAGCCACGTCAGATCATCGAAGATCTGCGCCTCCCATGGGGCCCGTGCCCGCGTGCGGTCAATGTCCTCGATCCGGAGCAGAAAGGCACCGGCATACCGCGCGGCCAGATCAGCTGCCAGCAAGGCGGAATAGGCATGCCCAAGGTGCAGTGGCCCGGTGGGAGATGGGGCAAATCTGGTTCTGAAAGTCACAATTTTTCAACGAGGTACACGGTGGCTTTCAAGTCGATTCCCGGCAGATGCGGGCCATGCTCCCGAAATAGAAGCCGCGCAGCACCGCAGTCCAGCCATTCGCAGAGTGCGGCCTCATAGATCGGGTCGTGCAAGGCATGGTCATTGAAGGAAAACACCATCTTTCCCCCGGCCCCCAAACCTTTCATCAAGAGATGAAAGATCGACGCCGGGGCCGCCCCTGCTCCGATGACGCCGATCGCAGAGATGGCTTGATACTCGCCGGGGCTGTGAGGCAACGGCGCCCCGGCCTCGATGTGCGTGAGGCTGCGGTAAATGCCCTTTTGCCGGGCCTGCGCCAGCATCTCGGCAGACAGATCAACCCCATCGATCGTCTCAAATCCCACGCGCTTCAGCGCCAGGCCGGACAGCCCGGTGCCACAGCCAAAATCGAGAAGCGGGGCTGTTTTGTCCGCCACGCGGTCCGCCAATGCAGCGGCACAGCGTCCAGGGGTGGCATAACCGTTCTCGGCCACTTCGGCCTCATAGCTGGCCGACCATTTATCGTAGAATTTCCGCGCAGAGGTGCCGTCGCGCGCGCTGTATACCTTGTCCAGAAATCTCTCTGCCATGCCAACAAACTAGGGCAGAACGGCGCCAACTGTCCAGTATCAGGCGGGTTCCGGCAGCGCTTCGAGCCATCCGTGCCAGTCTGATTTCGCGCGATCCGTGTAAGCCTTGTACCGGTCTTTGCGGTTGCGTCGCCCGCCTTTCAGCCCCTCCACCGGGGGAAAGAGGCCAAAATTGATGTTCATCGGCTGAAAGGTCTTTGCCTCGGCCCCCCCGGAAATATGGGTGACAAGTGCGCCGGTCGCCGTGGTGGCAGGGGGTGTTGTCAGCGTGATCCCTTTGAGTTCCGCCGCCGCCAGCCGCCCCGCCAAAAGCCCCATGGCGGCAGATTCCACATAGCCCTCCACGCCGGTGATCTGGCCGGCAAAGCGGATGTTGGGGCGCGAGCGCAGGCGCATCTGCCCATCCAGCAGCGTGGGAGAATTCAGGAAGGTGTTGCGGTGTATCCCGCCAAGTCGCGCAAAGCTGGCATCTTTAAGCCCCGGAATCGTTTTGAAAACAGATGTTTGTGCGCCGTACTTCATCTTGGTCTGAAAGCCGACGATATTGTAGAGCGTGCCAAGTTTATTGTCACGCCGCAGTTGCACGACGGCATGGGGCTTCACATCCGGTTGATGCGGGTTTGTCAGCCCGACTGGTTTCATCGGGCCAAAGCGCAGGGTTTCGCGGCCGCGTTCTGCCATCACCTCAATAGGCAGGCATCCATCAAAATACCCGGCGGTTTCCCCTTCTTTGAACTCGGTCTTGTCTGCCGCGAGAAGTGCGTCGATGAAGGCCTCGTACTGCGCCTTGTCCATGGGGCAGTTGAGGTAGGCGGTGCGTTCTTCTTCGGTGTCGCCCTTGTCGTAGCGCGACTGCATCCAGGCGCGGCGCATGTCGATGCTGTCGAAATAGACAATGGGCGCAATCGCGTCGAAAAAGGCCAGCGCTTCGGCGCCCGTTTCCTTGGCGATGGCAGCGCTCAGCGCCGAAGATGTCAAAGGCCCCGTTGCGATGATCCAGGACCCTTCGGCGGGCAGTTCGGATATCTCGCCGTGGGAGATCGAGATGCGCGGATGGGCCAGCAGCGCCTCCGTCACCGATTGCGCAAAGGGGTCACGATCCACCGCAAGGGCGCCGCCTGCGGGCAGCCGGTGTTTGTCGGCGGTGCGCATGATCAGCCCGTCTGCGGCGCGCATCTCCCAATGCAGCAGGCCGACGGCGTTTTGCACATCATCATCCGAGCGGAAGGAGTTGGAGCAGACCATCTCGCCCAGAAGGCCGGTCTGATGCGCAAAGGTGCCAACGCCAGGCCGCATCTCGTGCAGCACCACGTCCACGCCAAGCTCTGCCGCCTGCCATGCGGCTTCGGACCCGGCCATTCCGCCGCCCACGATATGAAGTTTTTCTGTCATGGCGCGGGATGTAAGCCACAGGGCCGGGCGACGCAACCGTCCGCGGGGTGTCAAAGAGTGGCGGTGCGGGGGAATGTCGCTTTTGGGGTCGCCCCTGTGGGCATGTCGGATCAGTGAGAAGCTGACCTGGAGGGACCTTCCACTCAGGAGGCGACCCAAACGCGCATGAACCTTGCGGCTCGTCACACCTCTGCCATGGTTCTGCCCAATTTGAAAGGCGAGACTTCGAAACTGTTCGGTGCGCGAACGGAAACAATAAAAGTCTTTGTAATACTTTGTCGATCAACGCCGCGGTTGACCGCTTGCAATGCGTGGGTTTTGCAACAAGGTAGGGCCAGGCCAACGATGGGGGACATATGTCACTGAAAATGGATCTAGAGACGCTCAGTGCCTTTATTGACCAGGTCTTTGAGCAGGTCCGGGGTGAGTTCACCCTTGAGGCGCTCGAAGAAGAAACCCTGCGGGTCCGGTTGAATGTCAAGGAAAAGCACTTGCGGCCGGGGGGGACGGTTTCCGGCCCGGCGATGTTCGCGCTGGCGGATGTGGCGGCCTATTATATGACCCTGGCGCGCATCGGCCCCGAGGCTCTGGCCGTGACCACCAATTGCGCCATCGATTTCATGCGCAAGCCGCAAGCGGGGGTGGATATCGTTGCAGAGGCCCGTTTGCTGAAACTGGGGCGGCAGCTCTCTGTCACGGACGTGTTGTTGTATTCCGAAGGCGCGCCGAAGCCTGTGGCGCGGGCCAGCCTGACCTATTCGATCCCACCCCGCCAGTAACTGGACCTGGGATGTTTGGAATGCCGGGTCCGACGCTCGGGTCTCGCGGAAATGACCGGTCCCCGCAGTCTGCGCCATCGCGGATAACAAAAAAAGCGGCCAGGACGAACCCGGCCGCAAGGAAGAGGTCTGGAGCGCGTACCGGGGAGGTTACGCGCGCCAGAACACCTTGGAAGCTTCAAGACGCGCCTCCGAAGGTGTCATGCCCACGTCCTGAAGCTGCCAGTCGGTCAGATCTTTCAACGCCTGTCTGGTGCGGCGGCGCGTGGCCCATTTCGACAGGCATGCCGCAAATTCCACCGCGAGCACGGCGACTGCGGGCACGTCACGTGCTTGCGTCAAATAGGCCAGCGTATCGGGGGAAAGCGGTGTTGCACGTGTCATGGGAATCTCCTAAATTGTATTGACACAATATAGCGTGATAGCTACAGTGTATTGATACGAAAATCGATACAACTGGTCTAGGAAAACATTGTAATGGGTACAATTTGGCAGCCGGAACTGTCCGACCACATAAAACCCAAATACAAGGCGGTTGCTTCAAGCATTCAAAGCGGCATTGAAACTGGTGCATTGGTAGAGGGTGCAAAGCTGCCCCCGGTGCGTGAGCTGGCCTGGACCCTGGGGATTACCCCCGGCACGGTTGCGCGCGCCTATACGATCCTGACCGAAAGCGGGACCTTGCAGGCGGAAGTCGGGCGCGGCACCTTCGTGGCCACGACCGGCAAACCCGCGGTGTCAGAGGCCCCGATCGAGGTTGATGTCGTCCCGCACGGCAATGAAGGGGACCGGGATGTCTACAACGTCAGCATGTTCTCGCCCCACCTGCCGGCGGTGGGTCAGGACAAGCTGATCCGCAGGCTGCTGGCAGATATCGCACGTGATCCACCCTCCGGGATCATGCATTACCCCAGCCGTACGGGTGCGCGGCCCGCCCGCGAGGCGGTGGTGCACTGGCTCAAGGGAACCCCTCTGGGCGGGTTCGGCGAGCAGGACGTGGTTCTGTCCCATGGGGGTCAGAACGGGCTGCATCTGATCCTGCAATCCGTCCTGCAGGGCAGGCGACCGACAATCCTGATTGAGGAGATTGCCTATCCCGGCTTTCGCCGCGCCGCTGAGCTCTTGCGAGCCGAGGTCGTGCCCGTTGCCATGGATGACCAGGGCGTTATTCCCGAGGCGCTCAGCCAGGCCGCTGATGCACATGATGCGCAGGTTTTTTGCACGTCGCCGGAAATTCATAATCCCACCGGCGGATTTACCCCGGTGGCCCGGCGCGAGGCGCTGGTCCGGGTGGCCCGGCAGCATGATCTGCAGATTGTGGAGGATGACTGCTATCGGATGGGGGTCGACCGCGCGCCGACCTACCGGATGCTGGCCCCGGAACGCGGCTGGTATGTCTCCTCTCTGGCCAAGACGTTGACGCCATCACTGAGGATTGGCTTTGCCATTGCGCCGCGGGAAAAGACCGTCTCCTTGCGCAAGGTGGCCGAATACAGTTGTTTTGGTCTGGCGACCCCGATGATTGATCTCTGCGCCGCTCTTTTGACGCATCCCCAGATCGACGCGCTGACAGAGGCCACGCGCAAGAGCTTTAACCGCTATGTGCAAAGTGCGGTGAACATCCTGGGGGGCTATGATGTGACCTGGCGCCCGGATGTACCGTTCTTGTGGCTGCGTCTGCCGCTGGGCTGGCGGGCAGGGGCGTTCTGTCAGGCCGCCGAAGCCTGCGGGGTTCAAATCCGTTCGGCCGAGGAGTTCGTCTGCCGCGACGCCCGCGCGCCGCATGCGGTCCGTATGGGGATCAACTGCGGCGTGTCTCTGGCAAGCTTTGAAGCGGCAACGCTGCGGCTGCGCCAGTTGCTTGACAATCCGCCGGAGCAGATCGGGGTGTAGTTTGGTGGGGTAAATTAATACCTATTTTTTACCCCCTTGAATCTAAACGCTTTAAAGCGCAATGGTGTGCTTGACCTGACGCCATGCTGCTTTATAACCGTCCAATCTCATTCAGGCCTGTCGGGACCGTCGGCAGGTTTAACCTCAAACGGGGAACCGTCCATGAAAACTTTTTCTGCAACACCCGCAGACATCGACAAGAAGTGGATCCTGATCGACGCAGAGGGCGTTGTTCTGGGTCGTCTTGCGTCGATCGTCGCACAGCGCCTGCGCGGCAAACATAAAGCGTCGTTCACGCCACATATGGATTGCGGTGACAATGTCATCGTGATCAACGCCGACAAGATCCAGCTCACCGGCAAGAAGCGTGAAGAGAGCCACTATTGGCACACCGGCCATCCGGGCGGCATCAAATCCCGCACCAAGGCGCAGATCCTTGACGGCAAGCATCCCGAGCGCGTCGTGACCCTGGCGGTCAAGCGCATGTTGCCGGGCAACCGTCTGTCCCGCCAGATCATGACCAACCTGCGTGTCTATGCTGGCGGCGATCACCCACACGAGGCACAAAGCCCCGAAGTTCTGGATGTCAAATCCATGAACAGCAAAAACACCCGGAGCGCATGATCATGGCTGACGAAATCAACACACTCGAAGACCTCAAGGACGTGGTGACAGAGGCGGGTGGCGACACAAGCGTTGTTGCCGAGGCCGAAACCATCCAGCGTGAACCCGTGCGCGATGCGCTTGGGCGCGCTTACGCGACCGGCAAGCGCAAGGACGCCGTGGCGCGGGTCTGGATCAAACCTGGCTCGGGCAAGGTCACCGTGAACGGCAAGCCGCAAAACGAATACTTCGCCCGCCCGGTGCTGCAGATGATCCTGGCGCAGCCCTTCACGGTGTCCGGCACCGAAGGGCAGTTTGACGTGGTGGCGACAGTCAAGGGCGGTGGTCTCTCGGGGCAGGCGGGTGCGGTCAAGCACGGCGTGTCCAAAGCGCTGCAGCTTTACGATCCCTCCCTGCGCGGGGCGCTGAAGGCAGCCGGTTTCCTCACCCGCGACAGCCGCGTGGTCGAGCGCAAGAAATACGGTAAGGCCAAGGCGCGCAAGAGCTTCCAGTTCTCCAAGCGCTAAGCTTTTTCTGCACCGCATCAAAGGCCGTTCCGCAGCGGAGCGGCCTTTTTCTGTGGCCGGGTCTCGGATCGGGCGGTATGTCATTGCGGTGCCAGCGAAAAACTGCGAGGCAGACCCTGCCGCACAGTTACGGATACGCACATGCCACAGTGGCAGAAATTGACAACAAATCAAAAGGCGATCCTCATTATGGTCGCCGCTTCAGCGCTGATTGCGGCCACCTCGCTGATCGCGAAGGCCCTCGGAGACGCGACAGCGAGCCGCCCTGCGCTGCACCCCTTACAGGTCAGCGCGGGGCGCTTTTGCTTTGCCCTGAGCGCGCTGCTGGTGTTCCTTCTGGCCACACCCGCCCTGCGCCCGAGCCTTGCCGGGGCGCAGTGGACGCTGCATCTGATGCGCTCGCTCTGCGGCTGGCTTGGGGTGACGGCCATGTTCGCCGCCGTCGCCCGCATGCCGGTGGGCGAGGCAACCGCGATCAGCTTTCTCAGCCCCATTGTGACGCTGGCGCTGGCCGCGCTGATGCTGGGCGAACGGGTGGGGGCCCGCAAGGTTCTGGCCGCAGGGCTTGCGCTGGTTGGCGCGGTTCTGATCCTGCGCCCCGGCAGCGACGCTTTTCAACTGGCCGGGCTCTTGGCCCTTGCCGCCGCCGCCCTGATGGGGCTGGAGGCGATTTTCATCAAACGGCTGACCCGGAGCGAGCCGGCCCTGCGTATTCTGGTCATCAACAATATGATCGGTGCGGTCCTTGCGGCGGGTGTTGCGGCCTTTGTCTGGCAGGTGCCGACCGGTGTGCAATGGCTTTTGCTGATCTGCCTTGGGGTCGTGATGGTCTGCGGCCAGGCGCTGTTCCTCCAATCGATGAAACGGGGTGATGCAAGCCTTGTCATGCCCGCCTTTTACGCGGTGCTGGTCTTTGCCGCGCTGTTTGATTTCCTGCTCTATCAGGTGGTGCCAAGTGGTTTTGCCTTTGTGGGGGCTGCGCTGATTGTGCTGAGTGCGGTGTTTCTGGCCCGCATGTCGGCGCGGGGTACCGGCTGACACCCCCGCACGGGCCCCTGGCTTACTTGTCAGCGGTGATGAGGCCGAGGCCCCTCAAATAGATACCGATGCCGGTTTCAAGCAGGTCATCCGGCGGAAAGGGCGAGGCCCGACCGGGGGAATTTCGGGCAAAAAGCTCTACCACCCCGTGGCTCAGCGCCCAGATATGGGCCGAAAACATCGAGGCGGGCGGGCGTTTATCCTCTGGGATGTGCTGGCTGAGATCGGTTGCGGCCTTCTCCAGCACTCCGCTCGCACGTCCTGCCACGGCTGCAAGCTCCGGTGTGCGGTTGACCGAAATCCCGCTTTCAAACATCGCGATGTAATGCCCCGGATGCCGGCGCGCAAAGGCCAGATAGGCGCGGCCTGTGGCCTCGAACGCGGCCAACGCCGAAGGCTGCCCCGACTGATAGGCATAGTCCATCAGATCGGCGAAGATTTCATAGCCCTGGCGGGCGGCCTCTGCGATGAGATCCTCCCGGCCCTCGAAATGCCGATAGACCGCGGCGGGCGTCACACCGGCCTGTTTGGCCGCCTCCGAGAGGGTAAAGCCGGTGGGGCCCTTGGCCTCGATCAGCTCAAGGGCTGCATCGATCAACGCCTGCCTCAGATTGCCATGATGATAGCCCCGTTTAGGCATGCCAGACGTCCAGCCCACCACAGATATCGGTATCAATGGTGCCGATCGCTGCGGTGTTTTTGTGGCTATAGTCAAGCCCGTGCAGCACGGTGCGGATCGCGTTCAGCCGCGCGCGCCGCTTGTCGTCAGAACGGACAATCGTCCAGGGCGCATCCGGGCAGTCCGTGCGCTGCAGTGTTTCCGAGATGGCATCGGTGTAGGCTTCCCACCGCTTGAGACCTTCCACGTCGATCCAGCTGAGCTTCCATTGCTTGAGACGGCCGCGTTCGCGCCTCAACAAGCGCCGCAACTGTTCTTCCTGCCCGACATTCAACCAGAATTTGAACAGATAGACGTTGTCCTTGACCAGCAGTTTTTCAAAAGGTGTGACCTGCTCAAAGAAATCGGCGCGTTCCTGATCGGTACAGAACTCAAAGACATGTTCAACGACGCCGCGGTTGTACCAGCTGCGGTCAAAGAAGGTGATCTCGCCCCCGGCGGGCAGATGCGACACGTAACGTTGAAAATACCATTGGCGGCTTTCGGTTTCGGTCGGTTTGGTCAGTGCGACGATCCGCGCCCCGCGCGGGTTGAGATTGGTGCGAAAACGGCTGATTGTCCCGCCCTTGCCCGCGCCGTCACGGCCCTCGAAAACACAGGCAACACGGGCGCCCGAGGCTTTGACCCAGGCCTGCATCTTGACCAGCTCCACCTGCAGCAGGGCAAGCTGGCGCTCGTAGGGTTTGCGGGCAAGGCGCTCGGAGTGCGGGTAGGAGGTCGAGAGGATGTCGTCTTTCTCGGCCCGCCGGATTGCATCACGCACAGCGGCCGGGGCTTCATTCTCGAAATAGGCGCTGATCGCACCGTCGAAGGGCAGGTCCATAAGGCCTCCGCTGGGTCTATACCGTTCTTATATGGTCTGTTAGTCGGATGAAGGCAAACCGGCACGCGCCGCCGCGCGGTGAATCGCGGCGACCACGGCGTCGGGGTCTGCGTGATGCGGCATATGTCCGATCCCCTCCATGCGGGTCAGTTCGGCGTTGGGGATCTGCCGTGACAAGGGCTCGGAGTGGATCGCCATCGGGACCGTGACATCCTCGGTACCATGCAGGATTTCGACAGGCATGGAGAGTGTGGGATAGCGCGTCACCATTTCGGTGACATAGGGTTTCAGCGCGTTGACCTGCTGCGCATTGGCGCGCATCGTGCTGCGGCGCAGGGTCATATCCGGGCCGAAATGCTGCATGTAGTTTGGCGGGGGTTGCTGGGGGGCAAATATCTCGCCAAGCGTGTCTTC
Organism: Roseobacter weihaiensis; assembly: GCF_020622345.1. Lineage (GTDB taxonomy): Bacteria > Pseudomonadota > Alphaproteobacteria > Rhodobacterales > Rhodobacteraceae > Roseobacter > Roseobacter weihaiensis. Next base: position 214,449 of record NZ_JACNMO010000002.1, read on the forward strand.
GATCAGGGCATGGGGCGTAAAGGCGGTGATCAGGGGGATCACGATGGCACTGCCAATGGCGGTAGAATTGATACGGTAGAGCAAGCCCAACGACCCCGGCCAGGGGTTCGAGGCGGCGGCCAGCAGAACCAGTGCGGCCGTCTCATTGGGGCGTTCCAACGCCCAGGCGAGCGCGATGGCGCCGCCATAGGAATGCCCGACCACGATGGGATTTTCGACACCCACCATGTCGGTTGCCGCCTGCAGCAGCTGCGCTTGCAAGGCGGGCGGTTCCGCTGCAGCGGACCAGATCCCGCCAAAGCCGCCGGGGCGTTGCGAGCGCCCCAGGCCCGGACGATCCACGGCGATGACACGGTAGCTGTCCGCCAGACGGGTTGCGAGGTCGAGCGTGAAGTCCCGCAGACTACCACTTGCCCCGTGAATCAGCACGATATCAGGGCCTTGTCCGGCGACATTGATGTGGATCAAAGTGCCGTCCACGTCGATGAACTGGCCGGACGGGGGGTATTCCGCCTCGACCGCGGCCTCGCGGGCCGCTGCGCGCCATTGGACCAGCACAAAAAGCCCAAGCCCAATCAGCAGCAGAATGACAAAGGGATTAACGACCAATGGCTTCGATATCATAAGGCGTGTCCTGATAAACTTCCGTGAGCCAGTTGCCATATAGAAGATGTGCGTGGCTCCGCCACCTGTTCAGCGGGGTTCGGCTGGGATCATCGTCAGGATAGTAGTTCATCGGCACATTTATGGGCGTGCCCGTGGCCACATCGCGGTCGTATTCCTGCTTGAGCGTATCACTGTCATATTCAAAGTGATTGAAGATGTAGAGGGCACGGTGACCGGGGTCCTGCACCAGGCAAGGCCCGACCTGATCGCTGCCCAGAAGCGTTGTAAGTCCTGTCGCGGCATCAATCTCCTGCTGGCGCATCTCGGTCCAGCGCGAGACCGGGATCACGCAATCGTCGGAAAACCCCCGCAGGTAGGGCGAGGCAGGCGCAAGATTACGGTGCCGGAAACAGCCGAAGGCCTTGGCGTCCAGCATGTGTTTCTGCACGCCGTGAAAGTGGTTTATCATCGCCATCCCGCCCCAGCAGACACCGAAGGTGGAATGCACGTTGGTCTGGGTCCAGTCCATCACCGTGCGCAGCTCATCCCAATAGGTCACCTCGTCAAACGCCAGATGTTCGATAGGCGCGCCGGTGATGATCAGCCCGTCGAACTTTTCACCGCGGACCTCTTCGAAAGGCCGGTAAAAGCTCTCCATATGTTCCGCAGCGGTGTTCTTGGTCTGATGCTCGGACATGCGGATCAGGCTGAGTTCGATCTGCAACGGGGTTGCGCCAATCAGCCGGGCAAACTGGTTTTCGGTCTGAATTTTCTTGGGCATCAGGTTCAAGAGCCCGATGCGCAAGGGCCGGATGTCCTGCCGGGCCGCCTGATCCGGGTCCATCACCATGACACCCTCGCGGGTGAGCACATCATAGGCAGGCAGGTCGGCGGGGATTTTAATCGGCATGGTGCGGGTCCGGTCTAAAGATGAGGAGCGTCAGATAACCCTTTGATCCTGAACTCTCAAGAGGGGGGGCCTCACGAGGCGGTGAGAGCGCTAAAGGCGGCGGGTCACAAGGGCGTCGAAATCCTGCGGTGTGGCCAGCGCGCTGACCTCATCGGCAGTGACGGTGATACCCCAGCGTGCCATCGCCTCGTATCGGGGCTGGCGGTGCGCCAGCGCCTTGGCATAGGTAAAGCGGATGAAGTCGTCGGGGTCCACCTCCGCCTCGGTGCATTGGTTTTCATCCAGATACGTCTGCCAGACCTCTGCCAGAAAGGCGGGCTGATAGGCCATCGGCTTGGGCGCGCGGTCGAACCGTCGGACCAGTTCCGCCGTATGGGCGGCGTCGCCCTTGATCCAGATCATCAGGCAGTGTTTGGAAAGCTCCGTCAGCAGCAGGTCGTTGGGGTTGTCCGGATCGACCCATTCGCAGATTGATCCGCCCGTGTCACAGATGAAATTCGGATAGCCATAAAGCGTCTCGGCCCGCTGAACGAAATGGGCCGTGTCGTGCAAGGCGGCGATCTCGGCCTGCTGGAACTGCTGTTGCCGCCGCTGGTAGTCGGCCATCGGCATGCCACCCTTTGCCGCACTGCCGGGCTTGCCCAGATAGGTGGCCACGGGAGAGAGGTTGTCAAAAGTGATGTTGGAGCCGATGTAGATGCTGTCGCTCATCAGCAGATCGCGCAGAAACGGTACTTTCATCGCCTCCGCCTTGGCGTTGTCGGCGATGTATTCGCCCATGTAGCGGGTGCCGATGCGGTAATCGATCGAGTAGTGGAACCAGGTCCCGCTGGCTCGCAGCAGGTTCGACATATGCGTCTTGCCAAGCCCCGACATGCCAAAGACAAGCACTGACTTGCGGGGGGCGGCGTGCCAGTCGGCGGCAGAGGAATACAGCATAAGCGGCCCTTTGGCTCGGAAGCAATAGCAGGTTCCTAGCGGGGCGGGGGCAGGGCGTCAATCAGCGGGCAAGATGCGCCCGCCGGGCCCGCAGCCGTGTCCAGAGCCTGCCGTCCAGAATGACCAGCCCAACCGCCAGCAGTGCAAAGCCTGCATAGGCATTGGGGGCAAGCGCTTCGCCCAGCATCAGCGCCCCGGCCAGGATCGCCACCGGGGCCACCAGCAGCGTGACCAGCATCAGGTTGCCACTGCCCGCCATGCGCAGCACATGGTAATAGAGCAGGTAGGCCCCGGCGGTCGCGACGATGGCGTAGTACCCGATGGCCAGCAGGGTGACCGGCTGCAGCGCCAGTGTGATCGGGCCTTCGACGCTCAGGGCCAGCGGGACGGTGATCAGGGTTGATCCGGTCAGCATGCCGGCGGCCGCCACCTGCGGGGGCAGGGTTGAGAGATGCCTGCGCGCCCAGGATCCGGCCAGCGCGTAAGAGATCGCCCCGCCCAGAACCGCCAGTTGCGCCAGCGACCGCAGATCGAAATTCTTGAGGTTTTCCAAACCGATGGCCGTGGCAACCCCGGCAAAGCCGATGCTGACGCCAAGGGCCTTGCGCCGGGTCAGCCGTTCATCGGCAAAAAAGAGGGCGGCAACAAGCACACCGAAAATCGCTGTGGACGCATTCAGGATCGAGGTCAGCCCGCTTTCGATATGCAACTGGCCCCAGGCCATCAGGGAAAAGGGGATGACGTTGTTCAGCAGCCCCATCACCAAGAACGCCCCCCACACGCCAGGCGCGCGCGGCACCGGCAGGCGCATCACCGCCACGACCATCCAGAGCACCAGCATGGCCCAGAACGTGCGATGCGCCACCGAGGTGAGCGGCCCGACCTCGTCCAGGGCGATGCGGACCGAGACAAAGCTCAGCCCCCAAATCGTTCCGAGCGCAATCAGCGATATCCAGGCCTGGGCAGAGATGGTCTTCTGTTCGATCATGTCGGCGACCTTACGCAGCTGCGCCAAGCCCGGCCACCCGAATCCTGCGCAAAAAAGGCCCGCGCGGGACACCGCACGGGCACTGATTTTTCCGGCAAGTGGATTTAGAAGTTGTAGCCGACCTGAATGCCGAAGGCGACAGCGCTGTTGTCGTTGAACTCCGCCGCGGGCGCGCCCTGGACCGCGGTCGTGGTGTCGCCGATCCAAGCGTAGCGAACGCCGGTCGTGACGGTCATCTTGTCGCGCGTGTAAATTGCCGCAAGACCGATGCTGGTCTGGCCGTCCGCAGGCCCAAGGTTGGTAAAGAGGTTCTCGGTGTTTTCTTCATAGGAGACGGAGCCTGCAAAGGACCATGTCTCGTTTACGCGGTACCCCAGTCCGACCGTGTAGGTGGTGATGTCATCGATATAGCTCAGCAGCGGCTGACCCGTGACGCCGACATATTGATCGGGTGAGAGATCAAAATCGGACCAGTCGACCCAGCGCACGCTCCCGAAAAGAAGCGTATTGGGCGCGATACCTGTCTGCGCTTCGAGGTTGATCGATTGGGGCGTTTCAAACTCGGCGGTGCTGTCACCGCTCAACCCGGCAAGAAAAGGATTGCCGAAAACTTCCGACACATCGTTTTCATGGGCAATCTCTGAGCTGTAGGTCAAGGAGACACGCAACGCGATCTCTGGGCGCTCGTAGGCGGCCCCAAAGACATATCCCACCCCCCAGTCGTTGTCCGCTTCGACTTCATAATCACCGACAAAAGCGATTGCGGCGGTTGCGTCTGTTCTCTGAAAGCGCGGTCCGCCGTAGACAGAGAAGCCATTCGCCATGTTGTACTGCAACAGCGTGGTGATCGCATATGAATTGAATTCTGCGCGGGAGTCCTGCGCGAAATAGCCCGTGCCACTGGGATAGTTGACCTCGGCCTTGAAGGGTTGATCGAAGATCAGCGCGTAGGACCACCGGTCGTTGATATCCGCCTTGTAGGCCGCCCCGAAGTTGAAGTTGCTTTCGCCGATATCGCCGGAGCGTCCACCGATCGGGAAAACCGGGCCCAATGTGCCGCCCTGGGGGGCGATGCTTTCCCCGGTGATGTCCGGTGACAGAAAGCCCAGGCTGAACTCGACATAGCGCCCATCTTCGAAGAGCACGTTCACCGACTGCCCGGTGCGGTCGAGCGCGCCCGCATGGGCTGCGCCGGCTGCCAGACATAATACTGTTACACTGGTAATGTAATTTCTCATGAAATCTCCTCCCCAGAAGATGCGCCCTGCAGTGGTTAATGATACGTGAATTGCGCAGGTTGGCGCAACTAAGCATGGAATTGCGGTGGGTCAATTAGTGACGCAGGGGAAAAACCTGCTGTGACCTTACGTAAAATCAGCTTTTCTGACGGGTCTCGGACCATATATTGATATAATTGCCCGCAAAGATGATCGCAGCCCCGGCAAAGACCCAAATATCCAAGGCCTCGTTATAGAGCAGCATGCCGACCACGGCGATGGCGGGCAGGCGGATGAAATCGATGGGCACGACGACGGTTGCCGGCGCCAGTGCGAGCGCGTTGGTCAGACAGAAATGCGCCAGAAGCCCCGCGGCGCCGATCAGGACGACAAAGGGCAGGGCGTCTGCGGAGGGCACAGCAATATCGCCATCATACCCCGCCGCGATGATCCCAAAGACAAGCTGCATTGCCGTGAGGTAGAACAGAATACAGGTGATACTCTGCGTGCGGGTCAGTCTTTTGGTGAACATGATCGACAGTGCAAAGAAAATCGCAGCCGACGCCGCAGAGATCACGCCGGCATTGATCCCGGCCATGTCGGGGCGGGCCACGATCAGAATGCCGATAAAGCCCATGACGGCGGCAAGCGCGCGCATGCCAGTGAGCCTTTCCCCCAGAATGAGCGGGGACAAGACAATCACCCACAACGGCGAGGTAAACTCAAGCGCAAAGACCTGCGCCAGCGGGATTGCGGTGACTGCATAGAACCACAGGTTCTGCCCGGTGAAATGGGCCAGGTTGCGCACTGTATGGAGGCGCATGTTGCCGGTGTTGATCTCGCGCCAGGTGCCCGCGAGCGCAGCAATCATCACCACGATCAGCACACCAAAGAGGCTGCGGAACATCATGATCTCAAAGGTGTCGAGCTCGACCGCGACCTCCCGTCCGGCCACGGCCATGGATGAAAACGACGCAATGGAGCCCATCATCCAGAGCGCCGCCTTGAAAGTCGGGTTCATCCTCGGTCCTCCGAAACGCGGGAATACCAGCCAGTGAAAAGGGTCATTCCCACCCAATTGTTTGATTTATCTGCAGTCGTCTGTTTCAAAATGCTTTTTGCCTGAAAAAATCGCGCATCCCGCAAGAGATACAGTCACATAAAACAGGTTGTGGAAAGTGCTGTTCAAGACATCGCCCCTAGCTTCCTGTGCCGCGCCTGTTCGTTTCTTGCACCAGCGGTATGTCGACGCTGCAGGTTACGTCGGCAATATGTTTTCGTTTCAGCAGCCCCTGATCGTCAAATCACCGCTCCACCCAGGATCACGTCTCAAAAACCGAAGGGTACTGCTGAGTGCCATGCCTGGCGAACATCTGCAATACGCCGCCCGCCAAGCACAGGTTGCCGCATGTGCTGCCTGCCCGGTCAATCGAACCATGGCAATGGCAGGGGTGTGATGCAAAGCTGCCGCCCACGAAGAGGAGCGATCAGTTCAAATCGCGTATCATCAGCGCCTCATCAAGGTAGCCTGTAGCGCTCTTCAAGGCGCGCGGTTCAGTTCCATATGTCCGAAACCCCATTTCTGAATAGAGCGCGATGGCGGGTTGGTTTTCTGTCATGACCGACAGGGTCACAAGATCGACAAGATCAGTCGCGTGACTTACAACGGCCCGAACAAGGCGCCGCCCCGCCCCTGATTTGCGGTAACCGGGGGCAACATACATCCCCCACAACACGCCTTTGTGGTTCTGTTTTGCGCCGGACTGTTGATAAAACCCCACCATGCCAATGATCCGGCCACGATCAAACGCCCCGAAAACGCATCCTGATGCGACACGCTCCTCGAAATGCGACAGGTCCCGCGCCGCTTCGGCCTCATAGCTTGAGCCGAAAGCATCGGGTGCGGTTTTAAGCGCCTCCAGTCTGATCTGTCTATACGCAGCGCCTTCGCTTGGCACCAGGCGACGTATTGCGATGGTCTTTGGGGTCGGCATCTGCTCGTCTCGCTTTGGGCATGTGTCTTGAAAGTATTCGAGTATTTGCTTTGCGCCCAAAGATCAAAACCTCTCTGACGTCCATTCGGGCTCAGGTCTGCCGCGCAGCATGTTGGGTTGGGTTCGTGGTTCAGGCAGGCAAACCCATGGGGGTGTGCCTTGTTACCTTTCGCGCGTTTTATCTCGGGCGGCTGTGCCCCTGTTGGCGAGAGCGGATTTCAGATTATCCCAGAACAGCGTCACCGCGGCAGTTCTGGGCGATGGGAAAAGGGCTGGCCTTGGCACTTCTGATTGCTGCATCGGGCCACCCTAGAGGCAGGGGGCACCACAAGAAGGCCGGGCAACGTGCCGCCCGACTTTCCACCTGATCGTTGAGGATTTGTCGTCGGCAACTGACCAGACTACGGTCAGCCGGCCCAAAGTCAGCCAATCCACATTCAGCCAGCCCACAGCCAGCCAGCCTACAGTCAGAATGTGTTTTTGACCCGGTCCCAGGTGGCCATGAGATGGCCCGCCAGCACGTCTCCCAGCTTCTCGCCATCCTTCTCGCGAATGGCGATGGCCATCTGCTCGTGGTCCGCGACCGCCCCTGACCAGCTGTCCTCGTGCCGGTTTCCGATAAAGCGGATGCGCTTGAGGCGGGCCTGAATGTTCGATTGCACCTCACGCAGGGTGTCATTGCCGGACAGTTCAGCCAGCCGGGAATGGAACTTCTGGTTCAGCTTGTAATAGGGCAGGCGGTCGCGATCAGCGTAATAGGCCATCATCTCGTCATGCAGCGCCAAAAGCTCGTCAAGCTCGGCTTGGCTCGCCCGTTTGATGGTCAGCTTGCCCGCAAGCCGTTCTATCTCCGCCAGCACTTCCAGCATCGACAGAACGTCCTGCGATGACAGTTTGCGCACAACCGCGCCTTTCGAGGGCCGGATGATCACCAGCCCTTCGGCCGCCAGGGTGCGCAATGCTTCGCGAAATGGTGTCCGCGAGACGCCCAGTTGCTCCACCAACGCGGTCTCATCGATTCGCGTACCCGGCTCGAGGTATCCTTCGATGATCAGATCACGCACGCTGTCGGCGACCTGATCGTGCAATGTCTGCTTCTTGATCAGGGTTGGGCGATTAACATCCGTTGCGGCTCTGTCCACTGACGACTCCTTGTCACGATTTTTTGCAGCATAAAAAAACTTGCGTGAAAGCGCGATATGATTCTATTGTATACAAAATACAAGTATGAGAAATACAGGAAGATAGGATGCGCATAGCTTTCGCGATCGGGGATGCCGGTGGAATCAGTCCTGAACTTGCAGCGCGCATTCTCGCGGATGAGGAGGCGAACAAGGGCGATATGATGGTCATCGGCGATCGCCGCCTGCTGGCGCAGGGCGAGGCGGACGCCGGCGTGACGCTCGATCTGCCGGTCCTTTCACCAGGCGATCTGGCGCGGCCCCTGCCGGGGGGCAGCTTCATGGTCGATCTGGCGAACTGCGATCCGGGCAGCGTCCCGCAGGGGACATGGAGCGCAGAGGGCGGGCGCGCCGCGATCGAGAATTTCCGCTGCGCGCTGCTCGCCGGGCACGTGGGGACGGCGGATGTGGTGTTTTTCACCCCCTTCAACAAACATGCAATGCGGCTGGCCAAAGCGGATTACGTGGATGAGATCGGTTTTATCGACGCGACCATCAAGGCCCCCCGCAGCGGCCGCGAATTCAATGTCCTCGACGAGGTCTGGAACGCCCGCGTCACCTCGCACATTCCACTTCGCCAGGTGGCTGATGCGCTCACAGAGGACCGGATTGTCGAAAGCCTTGAGCTGACCACCGAGATCATGGAAGGCGCCGGGTTCGTGCGTCCCCGGATCGGGGTCGCCGCCCTGAACCCGCATGCCGGAGACGGGCGCAATTTTGGCACCGAGGATGACGATATCCTGGCCCCGGCGGTTGCGCGGGCGCAGGCCAAGCAACTGGCCGTCACCGGCCCCATTCCGTCCGACACGGTGTTCGTGCGCGCGGTAAAGGGCGAATTTGATGCGGTCATGACGATGTACCACGATCAGGGACAGATCGCGATGAAGCTTTTGGGGTTTGACCGGGGCGTGACGCTGATCGCGGGCTATCCGTTTCCGATTGTCACACCGGCCCACGGCACGGCCTATGACATTGCGGGGCAGGGTGTTGCCCATGCCGGAGCCACAAAAAATGCCGTCGCCCTCGGGCGCATGCTGGCCGAACGACTGGGCAAAGGCCGCGCGGAGGCCGAGGAGGAGGCCGCCGATCTGCCCGCCCTATTTCACCGCGCTCTGGACCCCGACGCTGTCTGGGGCTGAGCGCATTTACAACAAACGGGAGGAATGAAGAATGTACATGACCAGGATCAAGGCCGGACTGGCAGGTCTGGCGATGGCCGCAACCGCGGGCATGGCCACGGCCCAGGAGGAGATCATCTTTGGGATCAGCGCCGCGCCCGGCTCGCTTCAGGAGCGAACCGCGAGCGAGTTTGCCCGTCTTGCAAACGAAAAACTGGGCGAGCTGGGCGAGGTCAAGGTCTTTGCCTCATCGCAGCTGGGCAAGGACCGCGACATGCTGCAAAAGATCAAGCTGGGGACGATGCACCTGACGCTGCCGTCCTCGACCATGCCCGAGATCGCAGCGGAATATGCGATTTTCGATCTGCCCTTCATCGTGGCGGACCGGGATCATCTGGCCCGGATTGACGAGACGTTCTTTCAGGACGTGCTGGTGCCCGCCGCCGAGGCGCAGGGGTATCGCCCGCTGGCCATCTGGGAAAACGGCTTTCGTCAGATCACCAACAACACCCGGCCCGTCAACACGCCCGCAGATCTGGAGGGGCTGAAAATCCGGACGCCGAATTCCTCCTGGCGCGTGTCGATGTTCCGGGAATACGGGTCCAACCCGACGCCGATGTCGTTTTCGGAGGTTTTCGTCGCCCTGCAGACCGGCGTGATCGATGGCCAGGAAAACCCGCTGACCAACATCTCGGCCGGCAAGCTGAACGAGGTGCAGACCTATCTGTCGCTGAGCGGGCATGTCTATTCGCCTGCCTATCCGACCGTGGGGATCACGGCCTTTGAGCGGCTCGACCCGCAGATCCAGACGATCCTGACCGAGACCGCGCAGGAGGTTGCCCTGTGGGCGCGCAGCGAGGGGGCGGCGGCTGACGAGGCGCTTCTCGCCGAGTTGGAGGCGTCGGGCATGGTGGTCAACACCGCCGATCGTGCCGCCTTTGTCGCGGCCTCCGCACCGCTCTATGAAAAGTTCGCAGCGGAGGTCGAAAACGGGCAGGCGATGATTGATCAGGTCATGTCCCTCGCGGACGGCTCATAAAATCAACTCTGTGGGAGGCGACACATCCGTCGGTCTCCTCCCACGGCCTCCACGAACTCTGGGAGACCGACATGCGCCGTTTCGCCCGCTGGTTTGACCTGGTGTTGCAGGTTGTGACGCTGACATTGCTGATCGCGCTGGCCATCGTTGTCCTGATGGGCATCGCGTTCCGATATTCCGGCAATTCGCTGATCTGGTATGACGAGGTGGCCGCGGTGCTGCTGGCCTGGATCACCTTTGCCGGGGCTGCGCTGGCTATGCACCGCAATGCACATATGGGCTTTAACGGATTGCTTTATGCGCTGCCGCACCGGGCCCGGATGGGCCTGTTCTGGCTGGTTGAACTCATTGTGCTGGGCTGCCTGTGCATCGTGGCCTGGGCAGGCTGGGCCATCCTGGAGATTTTCGGCAACGAGACGATGACCACGCTGCGCTTTGTGCCGCGCACGGTCGTGCAGGGCATTTTGCCGGTCAGTGCGGCCGCGATGATCCTGGCCCGGCTGCTGATCCTGCCGCAGCGGCTGGTTGATGTGCGCAGCGGCAAGGATCCCGAAACCAAGGAAATCGAAGAAGAGATTGCGCGCGCGCAGGCTGATGTGACCCGGGCCAAGACGGAGACCCTATCATGATCGAAGCCCTTGTCCTGCTGTCGATGTTTCTGATGATCGCGATGGGTGTGCCGATTGCGTTGTCCATTCTGTCGGCGGCGCTGATCGGTGTGTTCATCCTGAACGGTTATCTGGGGTTCCTCAATGCCGCATTGTCGCTCTTCGATGGCGCCACCAGCTTTCCGCTGATCGCAATCCCGCTCTTTGTGCTGGCCGGGGCGCTGATGAACACCGGCGGCATCTCCACCCGGCTGATTGCCTTCGTCTCGGCGCTGATCGGCTTCGTGCGGGGCGGGCTGGCGATGGTGAATGTGGGGGTTTCGTTGTTTTTCGCCGAAATCTCGGGCTCGGCGGTGGCGGATGTGGCGGCGACCGGCTCGGTGCTGATCCCCGCGATGAAGAAAAAGGGATACAGGCCGCGTTTTGCGGCAGCGCTGACCTCCTCGTCGGCCTCCCTGGCGATCATCATTCCGCCCTCGATCCCGATGATCCTTTACGGCGCCTTGTCGGGCACCTCCATCGTGCAACTCTTCGTGGCGGGCATCATCCCGGGCCTCCTGGGCGGGTTGCTCCTGATGGCGCTGTGTTACTATTTTGCGGTGCGTTACGACCTGCCCCGCGAAGAGGGGTTCGATCTGTGCCGGCTCTGGCGGGCGACCAAGGAGGCGTCCTGGGCGCTGATCCTGCCGGTCATCATCCTGGGCGGGATTTTCGGCGGCATTGTCACCGCGACTGAAGGCGCGGCCCTGGCGGTCATCACCGCGCTTTTCATCGGTGTTTTCATCTACCGCGAGATCGATCTGCGCAAGCTCTATCACGCGCTGGTTGACGGGGTCACGCAGACCTCGATTGTCATGCTGCTGGTGGCTTCTTCCGCCGTGCTGGGCCTCTATCTGACCGAAACGGAGCTGCCACAACGCATGGCCGCCGGCATCACCGAGCTGACCACCAACAAGCTGGCGGTGCTGATGATCATCAACGTGTTCTTGCTCTTTGTCGGTATGGTGCTGCACGGGGCGGCGGCGATCATCCTGGCGGTGCCGATCTTCATGCCGCTGGTGAACCAGCTGGGCATCGATCCGGTCCAGTTCGGTATCCTGCTGACGCTGAACATCGCTTTGGGCCAGCAAACCCCGCCCGTGGCCAGCGTGCTGGTGACATCCTGTTCCATCGCAAAAACAGACGTCTGGGGCACAACCCGGACCAACCTTCCCTTTATCGGCGTTCTGGTTCTGGTCCTGATGCTGGTGACATATGTCCCAGCGGTTTCCCTTACCCTCGTGGAGGTATTCTATGGCGATTGATCCCACGATGAGGCTGGTCCAGCTGCGCCGCCGAGATGGCACCAATACTGTGGCGGTCGTTCAGGGCGACCGCCTGGCGCTGCTGGACGATGCGCCGAACGTCGAGACACTGGCACGGGCGGCGATGGGCACGGGCGCACCTCTCGCGGAGGCGGCAGCCGACCGGCTGACCGAGGCCACCGAGGACTATGCCACCGCGCTGGCAGAGGGGCGCATTGCCCCACCGATCAGCCATGCGGAACCGGCAAGGCTGCGCATCACCGGCACCGGCCTGACCCATCTGGGCAGCGCCGATACGCGTGATGCAATGCATGCCGACACCACCGCCGATGCCCCGATGACCGATTCCATGCGCATGTTTCGCGCAGGGCTGGAAGGGGGCAAACCGGCAGCGGGCGAAGTGGGCGCGCAGCCTGAGTGGTTTTACAAAGGCGACGGCAGCATTCTGGCCGCGCCCGAAGCGCCGCTCGTGATGCCGGGTTTCTCTCTGGACGGAGGCGAAGAGCCGGAGATCGCCGGCATCTATCTGATTGCCGATGACGGCACGCCCCTGCGCCTGGGGTTTGCACTGGGCAATGAGTTTTCCGACCATGTGACAGAGCGGCAGAATTACCTGTTGCTGGCCCATTCGAAACTGCGGGCCTGTGCGATCGGGCCGGAATTGCGGCTTGGCGCCTTGCCGGAACGGGTGGAGGGGACCTCCCGCATTCTGCGCGGCAATCAGACGCTCTGGGAAAAGCCGTTTCTGTCGGGCGAGGCGCATATGTCCCACAGCCTCGCCAATCTGGAGCACCACCATTTCAAGTATCCCCTGCACCGCCAGCCGGGCGATGTGCATGTCCATTTTTTCGGGACCGCAACACTGAGCTTTGCGGATGGTATCTGCCCGGAGGAGGGCGACGTCTTTGAGATTGCGGCAACGGGGTTCGGGCGCCCGTTGCGCAATATCCTGCGCCGCGCGCCAGAGGAAGGCCCGGTGCGGGTCCGGCAGATCTAGCGGTTTTGGATCACATGTTTTCAACTGGGAGGAAGATCATGATGAATAGAAGAACATGGGGCCTTGGGGCCGTGCTCGCCATCGGGCTCAGCCTTGCGGGCGCTGCTGCGCCTGCACAGGAGACCACCCTGCGGCTGGCGCATTACGGATCGGCCAGCGATTCCGTGACGGCGGCGGCTGAACGATTTGCCGACCTGGTTGCGGAAAAGACCGACGGCGCGGTGGTGATTGAGCTTTTCGGGAATGGGGAACTGGGCAACAGCCCCACCATGCTGGAGGGAGTGCGCCTCGGCACTATCGATATCGTGACGGTGGGCAATCCGTTCTTTACCGGCAGCCTGCCGCAGCTGAACCTGCTGGATCTGCCGTTCCTCTTTCAATCGGACGCCCATGCCTTTGCCACCCTCGACGGAGAGGTGGGCGCGACGCTGATGTCCTCGATGGCCGGGTCGGGCCTGAAGGGGCTGGCGTTCTGGGAGCTGGGCTTTCGCAACCTGACCAACAATGTCCGCGCGATCATGACGCCCGCTGACCTTGAAGGGCTGAAGCTGCGCACCACACCGAACCCGGCGCATGTGCTGGCGTTCCAGACGATGGGCGCCAACCCGACGCCAATGCCCTTCGCGGAGGTCTATTCAGCCTTGCAGACCGGCACGATCGACGGGCAGGAAAACCCCGTCAATCATATCTACGCCAACAAGCTGCATGAGGTGCAAAAACACCTCAGCCTGACGGCGCATGCCTACACAACCTCGCCGCTGGTGATCAACGCCGGCCGTTGGGACGGGCTGTCGCCAGAGGTGCAAACCGCGCTGAAGGAAGCTGCGGTCGAGGCCGCCGCGCATCAGCGTCAGATCAATGATGAAGAGGAAGCCAGCAGCCTGGACGCGATGAAAGCCGCCGGGGTAATGATCGTGGAGGCCCCCGATCAGGCTGCCTTTCGCGCGGCCGTCAGCGCGGTGACGCGGGCCGCCTATATCGAGGCGCATGGCACAACGCTTCTGGACAAGATCGACGCACTGGCGCGCTGATCACACGCGGGCGACCCCGGATCGACGGGGGGCGCCCGCACCCAAGGAGGCGCAAGCCATGTTCGAGATCATCCGGCGCGCGGATGCCGCCCTGCGCACCGCCATAGAGGGGGCATCGGCGCTCTTGCTGTTGTCGGTGACCTGTCTGGGCATCTGGCAGGTGATCAGCCGCTATGTCTTCAACGCGTCGCTTGTCTGGTCCGAAGAGGCCATCCGCCTGCTCTATGTCTGGCTGGTGCTGATCGCCGCGGCGACCGCGCCGCATATGCATATCACCCTCTTTTCCGGCCGGCTGACCGGGCGCGCCGCACAGCTTCTGAAAACGGTGCAGACCCTTGTCATGCTGGCGCTGCTGTTGTTGCTGGTGCAGGGCGCGGTTGCGCTCAACGGCAGTTTTGGCAGTGACCGGTACGTGACGCTGGGCCTGTCGAAATCCTGGTACTGGACAGCGGCCATCGTGGGCGGGCTGTTGTGGGCCGGGGTGCTGATCTCCGGCCTGATTGCCAATCTGGGTCGTCAGGGCGGCGCGGACTGATGGAAACGCTGCTGCTTTTCGGCACGATGGTTGGATTTGCCGTCCTCGGCATCCCCCTGGTGTTTGCGATCCTGGCCGCGTCGGTCATCACGCTGTTGGTGGTGCGCCCCGAGATGCCGCTGGTCCTGGTCACCCAGATTTTCATGAACGGGATGGATCAGTTCCTGTTGCTGGCCATCGGGTTTTTCTTTTTCGCGGGGGAGCTGATGAACCGGGGCGGCATCACCCGCCGCATCGTCGATTTCGCAAGCGCGCTGGTGGGGCATTTCAAGGGCGGCCTGGCGCAGGTCAATGTTGTCTCCAGCCTGTTTTTCTCCGGCATCTCCGGCTCCGCCGTTGCGGATACTGCGGCCATAGGATCGGTCATGATCCCCTCGATGAAGCGCAAGGGATACAGCGGCGCCTTTGCCGCTGCCGTGACCCAGGCAAGCTCTGTGGTGGGGCCGATCATCCCGCCCTCGATCCCGATGATCGTCTATGCGGTGCTGGCCGAGCAATCGGTGGGCCTGATGTTTCTCGCCGGCATCCTGCCCGGTGTCATGATCGGTCTGTGCCTGATGTCGGCTGTCGCACTGCTGGCCCGGCGGCGGGATTTCGAAAGCAGCCCGCGTCTGCCGGCGCGCGCCATCGCGCGCAGCGGTGCTGCGGCGGGCGTCGCACTGATGACGCCGCTGATCATTGTGGGCGGTATTCTGGGCGGGGTGATGACCGCGACGGAGGCCGGGGCCATTGCTTGCCTCTATGCCGCGCTGACCGGCGCGCTTTATTTCCGCGAGCTGACATTGCGCGGCTTTTACGACGCGCTGGTGCAGGCCGCAAAAGGCACCGCGATGATCCTGGTCATCGTGGGCGCCTCTTCTCTCTTTGCCTGGATTGTCTCCGATCTGCGGCTCAGCCAGGCCATCGGTCAGGCGATCTTTGCGCTCAGTGAGAACCCGATCGTCTTTTTATTGCTGGTCAATGGTTTTGCCCTGCTGATCGGTCTCTTTCTGGATCCTCTGGCAGCCCTCGTCATTCTGGTGCCACTGCTGCTGCCGACCGCGATCGAGCTGGGGATCAGCCCTGTCCAGTTCGGCATCGTGCTGGTCTTTAACCTGATGATCGGCCTGACGACACCGCCGGTTGGCTACCTGATCTACCTGTCGGCCCATATCGCCCGGGAACGCCCCGAACATGTGATGCGGGAAAGCCTGCCTTTTCTGGCCGCGCTGTTCGTAGCGCTTGCGGTTCTGACCGTCGTGCCCGCCATCACCACCTTCCTTCCCACGCTCTATGCAGGAGGCTGACATGCCACCCCGCCTTGTCGATCTGTCGATGCCGATCACCGCCGATCACTTCCGCTGGCCCACCCTGCGGGAGGTTACGGGGGATTTTACCGATGCCGCGCCCTTTCAGGTCACCCGCCTGTCCCTGTCTTGCCATGCCTTCACCCATGTGGATGCCCGCCGCCACATGCAGCCTGGCGCACCGACAATAGATCAAACCCCGCTTGCGGATGTCGCGGGTGCCGCCTTCGTGGTCGATCTTGCGGATATCGCACCCAATCAGGCGGTTGATGCCGCCCGGATCACCACCGCAGTGCAGGAATACCGAGGCGACCCGATCCTGCTTTTGCGCAGCTGCTGGGATACGCAACGCGACTGGAGCACACCGGCCTATTGGCGCGACGCGCCCTATATCACGCGCGACGGGGCAGAGGTGCTGGCCGCCCTTGGGCCAAAGGCAATCGCCTTTGACTTCCCGCAGGATTACACGATCCGGCTCTCGCTGGATGGCATCGTGCCGCCGATCGAGGAACATGTGACCCACGACGTCTTGCTGCGGCGGGGGGTGACGCTGATCGAATATCTGGTGGGTGCAGCCGCCCTGACGGGCCCGCGCACGTTTCTTTGTGCGCTGCCGCTGCGGGTTGAGGGGGCGGATGGTGCCCCGGCACGGGTGGTGGCCTTTGAGGGGATGAGCGATGACTGACAGGCCAAGAATTGCATTTCTGGGGATCGGGCTGATGGGGCGGCATCAGGCGCAAAACCTGATCACCAGCGGTTATCATGTCACCGCCTGGAACCGCACGCGCAGCAAGGCCGAGGCGCTGAAGGGTGCCGTTGTCGCCGAGATCCCGGCGCAGGCCGTGGCTGAGGCCGATATCGTCATCACGATGCTGGAGAACGGCCCCATTGTGCAACAGGTGCTGTTTGAGGGAGTGGCATGTGCGGCCAGCGCGCTGCGCCAGGGCGCGGTGCTGATCGATATGAGTTCCATCAAACCGGCAGAAGCCCGGAATCATGCGATGCGACTGGCCGAGCAGGGCGTGCGCTATCTCGATGCGCCGGTCTCGGGGGGCACGGGGGGCGCGCAGACCGCAACGCTGGCGATCATGGCGGGCGGTGCCGCGTCCGATTTCGAGGCAGTGCGTCCGGTTCTGGATACGATGGGGCGGGCAACCCATGTGGGGCCGGTGGGCAGCGGACAGCTGGCAAAGCTGGCCAACCAGATGATCGTGGGCGTCACAATCGCCGCCGTGGCCGAGGCGCTGGCCCTGTCGGCGCAGGGCGGGGCGGATCCTGCCAAAGTGCGGGCCGCATTGATGGGCGGGTTTGCCGACAGCCGGGTCCTGAGCTTGCATGGCCAGCGCATGATTGATCGTGATTTTGAGACCCGCGGGCGCAGCGTTACCCACCTCAAAGACCTCGACAACGCGCTGGCAACGGCGCAGGAATTTGGGTTTCACGGACCGCTGCTGGACCGGGTCACCGCGCTTTTCCGTGGCCTGGTCGATCATGAGGGCGATCCCGATCACAGCGCCGTGCTGCTGGAGATCGAGCGGATCAACCGCCGCTGATCCGCCAGAACCGGGCCGCATCTGGAGGTGCAGCCCGATACGTGTTGTCTAACCCGCGCTCTGATAGGCTGTCTTGACGGTGGTGTAGAATTCCGCCGCATAACGTCCCTGCTCGCGGGCGCCATAGCTGGAGCCCTTGCGCCCCCCGAAGGGGACGTGAAAATCCACGCCTGCGGTGGGAAGGTTGACCATCACCATCCCCGCCTCGCTGTTGCGCTTGAAGTCACAGGCATGTTTCAGACTGGCGGTGCAGATGCCCGCGGAGAGGCCAAAGGCCGTATCATTTGCCACCGACAGCGCCTCGTCATAGTCTTTGACGCGGATAACGCCGGCGACCGGGCCAAACACTTCCTCCCGGTTCAGGCGCATCGCGTTCGTCGTTTCAGTAAAGAGCGCGGGCTGGAGGTAGAAGCCAGGCGTCTCCCGGTTCAGCCGCTCGCCGCCAAAGGCCAGCTTCGCGCCTTCGCCGCGGGCAACCTCGATATACTCCATGTCCTGATCCAGCTGCGACTGATCCACCACCGGGCCGATATCTGTGCCGTCCTTGACCGCATTGTCGACGGTCAACCCGCCCAGCCGCGCGATCACGGCAGCAACGAAGCGGTCGTGGATGGCGTCGGTCACGATCAGACGGCTCGACGCGGTGCAGCGCTGCCCGGTGGAGAAAAACGCGCCGTTCACGGCGCAGTCGACCGCAACATCCAGATCGGCATCGTCCAGCACGACCAGAGGGTTCTTGCCGCCCATTTCCAACTGGAATTTCCGCATCTGGCGCACCGAGGCCTCGGCGATCTTCGATCCGGTGCCCACGGATCCGGTAAAACTGATGGCATCCACATCCGGGCTTTGCACGATGGTCTCACCGACGACGGATCCCCGTCCCATGACCAGGTTCAGAACGCCCTCCGGCAGGCCTGCACGGTGCAGGATATCGACCAGCGCCCAGGTGCAGCCCGGGGTCAGATCGGCCGGTTTGATCACGACCGTATTACCATAGCAAAGGGCAGGGGCGAGCTTCCAGGCCGGGATGGCGATGGGGAAATTCCAGGGCGTGATCAGACCCACTACGCCCACCGCCTCGCGCGTGATCTCGACGGTCACCCCGGGCCGGACGGAGGGCAGCACTTCTCCGGCCAGCCGCAGGGCCTCACCGGCGAAGAAGTCAAAGATCTGTGCGGCGCGTACCGTCTCGCCGATGCCCTCGGCCAGCGTCTTGCCTTCTTCGCTGGCCAGAAGATGCCCCAGCTCCTCCTTTCGGGCGGTGATTTCGTCAGCAGCCTTGCGCAGCACAGCATGGCGCGCCATCGGGTTGCTGCGGGACCACGCCGGGAAAGCAGCCTTGGCCGCGGCAATCGCATTTTTCGCATCGGCCTTGCTGCCGCGCACGTAGCGCCCGATCACGGTATCGCTATCGGAGGGGTTGATGTTGTCGGTGGCGTCCCCGCCCACCCATTCGCCAGCGATGAGATTGTTGAAAACGGTCATGGCATATCCTTTTGGAATAAGGTCAAAGAAGGCCCCGAAGGGCGAGGTTGCGCATCAGGTGCGATGCGCCAAAGGTCCAGGGCGCAAAGTCCGGCGACAGTGCAACCTCGTTGCGCAGGCTGCCGGGCTTGGCAGAGCGGATCGTGACGATATCGCCGGTCTTGTGGGTGAATCCTTCGCCGGGTACATCACGGTCCTGTGTCGGGGCAAAGAGTTTGCCCAGAAACAACATGAAGCCGTCAGGATACTGGTGATGCCCGCCGCAGGTCTGCGCCACCAGATCGAGCGGATCGCGGCTGATCTCGGTCATGGCGCTGTGCCCGTCCAGCCGGTAGCCTTCGAGCTCCTCGATCACCTTGTCGAGCTGTGCGTGGCGCACATCCTGCATGCCAAAGCTGTCGTCGAAAAGGCGTATGAAAGGCCCGATGGCGCAGGAGGCAGTGTTGTCCTTGGCCTTGCCCAACAGCAGCGCCGAGCGTCCCTCCACATCACGCAGGTTCACGTCATTGCCAAGGCTGGCGCCCTTGACCTCTGCCGTACTGGCACAGGCAAGCACGATTTCAGGTTCAGGGTTGTTCCATGCCGACACCGGGTGCAAACCGACACGTGCGCCCCAGCAGACACTGGCCATCGGCTGCGCCTTGCTGAACACTTCGGCATCCGGGCCGATGCCGACCCCCACATATTGCGACCAGAGACCCATGTCGCACAGCGCCTCCTTGACCTCTGCGGCCTTGTCAGAGCCCGCTTTGATGTTGCGCAGGCTGTCGCCGATCACGCCGCTAATCTGCGCCCGGATCGCCTCTGATTGCGCGGGGTCCCCGGCGGCCCGTTCTTCGATCACCCGTTCCACCATGGAGCGGGCAAAGGTCACGCTGCAGGCCTTGACCGCCTGCAGATCGTTGGGCGCAAGCAGGTGGACCCCTGTCCCGGACAATGTGTTGTCTACGATCTGCTGGAGGTCTCCCAGCCGAGTGCCGGTGATGGCGGTGACATGATCCGCGGGGGTCTCCAGCTCCAGAAGGTCCCGCATGGTCGGGGCCGCGGCCGTGGTGATGTCGATCGCGGCACCATCGCGTAGGCACACCAGTGACGGCCCGCGCAGTTCCGGGTGCCAGATACGTCCGACGAAACAGCCATCCTCCGGCAGCGTCAGGCTGGGTGGTGTTGGCGGCATGATGCCCCCCTTTTGTTTCATTCCCGGTGCAAGTATTTTGTATACAAGATACAAAAATACATTGCAGAGGCAAGACCCGCATGCCACAGTTTTGCAAATGATGTCGGAAAATCGACCCGTGAAGGAAACCCCCATGTCAAACAGGCGCGCGAACAAGACATTCCGCTCTTAGGAATGGTTCGACAATCCGAATACCCCCGGCATCACCGCGCTTTATCTGGAGCGCTACCAGAAGCGATCTTCACCCGCGAAGAGCTGCAAGCGGGCCGTCCCGTCATCGGCATCGCCAACACGGGCAGCGATCTGACGCCCTGCAACAAGATCCACGTCTTTCTGATGGACCGGATCAACAACCCTGCGCTGGCTATTTATGGCGATTGCATCCTGTTCATTCGGAACGTGGGCTGCGTCGGCTATCCCGGCTCAGCGGAGGTGGTGAACATGCAGCCGCCCGATGCGCCGATCAGGCAGGGGGTCAACCATTTGCCCACCGTGGGGGACGGGCGGCAATCGGGCACCTCTGAAAGCGCGTCGATCCTCAATGCCGCGCCCGAGGCGGTAGTGGACGGCGGGTTGGCCCTGCTCCGGACGGGGGACCGGGTGCGGCTGGATCTGACGGCGGGCAGGATGCACGCGCTAATGTCCGAGGAAGACTGGGCCCCGCGCGCCGCAGCCTGGATTGCCCCGCCGTTGCAGCACCAGACCTCCTGGCAGGAAATCTACCGCCGGAATGTGGGTCAGTTGGCCACAGGCGGGTGTCTGGAAATGGCGACAGCCTATCAAAGGATCGCACGCACCCTGCCGCGCCACGCGGAAATGACCGGCTTGGGGCGGCCAAGGTGCCACCCTTGCCTGTCCGATGAAGCGCAGCAACAGATTGTCCAGGAGCTTTGGTCGGTTTCCCGGTTTGGGGTGCAGGACAGGCAAGGTTTTTGCCGAGAATTGCAGGCCATGTCCCATCCCCGGCATATTGGGTCTGGGCGCCCATTCATATGATCGGCGCGCGGGCGTCTTGCACTGCCCGTGGACCGGGTTCATCGAGGCATCGCATGGATCTGATCGATCAGACCCGCGGAAGACGTCGCTCTCTTCGTCCGTCGGCTCGATGATCTCCACGCCCCGGGCGGCGAGGTGGGATGCGAGCGTTTCCGTGAAGGTGACCATCGTTTCCTCAACAACAGTCTGACCATGAGCGGCGGCCTCCGTGAGCGCGGCCTGATCGGCTTCTGAGAGACCCAGCCAGGTGCTTTCGCGGATCAGGAAGGGCAGGGCGGACATCTGGCGGCCGGTCTTGAACAGGTATCTCTGTACTTCGCAGAACTTCGCGGCATGCAACACCGGGATCGGGTTTTCCTGACCGTGCACGATGCCCGGAAACAGCCAGCTGGCGGAAAGGCTTTGCCCGCTGCAAAGGCGTTGGCGCAGGTCTTGAGATGTTTTCATGCAAGCGATCTTGCGGGGGAACGCCCATGGCTTGGCAAAATCGAAGTTTTTTTGTCTTACATAAGAAATTCTTTTGACGCGGGCGATGCTGGCCTAGGGTGCGGATATGAACCTTAAACATGTCGAAGCGTTTTACTGGCTGGCCCAGCTGGGCACCCACCAGCGGGTGGCCGATAAGCTGAATATCACGCAACCTGCAGTCACCGCACGCATTTTTGCGCTGGAAAGCCATCTGAACGCGGCCCTGGTGGACCGCAGTAAGAGCCATTTCACCCTGACCGAGCGCGGCCATGAGATGCAGGTTTATGCCGAGCGTCTGCTTGAGCTGCGCGACACGATGATGCGGCGGGCGGAGGAGGGAGGCGCCCCGGTGCAGAAAATGCGCGTTGCGGCGGTGTCGCTCTCCGTGATGACCTGGGTGCCGGACATGATGCGTCAGCTTGCGGTCGAGATGCCCGGCACCCAATGCGATCTGATCAGCGCGTCCGACTTTCAGCTGGCCCGCCATGTGGAGGCGGCCGATGTCGATATCGCCTTCCTGTCGAACGCGCCGCCGAAGATGCAGATTTCCAACCTTTTTACGGTGAACTATGCCATTCGCTGGGTCTGTCATGCGGAGCTGCTGGACCCTTCCAAGGAGGTCTATACCGACCGCGACCTGGCGGCGATGCCCCTGATCCAATATCCACGCACCTCGCCGCTTTTCCCGCTGTCGGACGCGCTTGTCGGCAAGGGGTACAAGGCGGGGCCACGCCATACCGCGAATGCGGTCGGGACCATTGCAAAAATGATCACCGCCAGGCTGGGGATCGCGGCGATCCCGGCGGTCGTTGCCGCCGATGCGCTCGCCTCGGGCGAGGTCAAGGTGATCCCGGTCAGGGTCACGCCGCGCGTTTTGAAGGTGCGCTGCGCCTATGCGAACATGGCGCGTGGCGAAATCGTGGAGGGGCTGGTGCGGGTCAGCGCCAATGCTGCGCGGGACTGGTGTGCGGCCAACCCGGCGTGGTGCAGCTACATCGAAGGCGAGTGAGCCTAGTAGCCCCGGCTCACATGGGTCAGCGCGTCTGGCGTTTTGCCGGCGTCGAGGGTTCGGATATTGGCGGCAATGACCTCGCCGCCCGAGATCGGATCGATCAGCGAGGCAATATGCGGGGTGACCAGCACATCCGGGTGGGCCCAGAATGGGTGAGAACGCGGCAGCGGTTCGGTGTGGAACACATCAAGCGTCGCGCGCGAGATCTGGCCGGTTTTGAGGGCTGCGAGCAGGTCATCCTCCACCAGATGCGCACCGCGCGCCGCGTTGATGACAGATGCACCCCTGGGCATTTTCGCGAAAGTGTCGGCACGCAGGATGCCGCGGGTGTCGGGTGTGAGGGGAAGCAGGCAGACGAGAATATCGTTGCGCGCGAGGAAAGTGTGGAGTTGGCTGGTGTCGTAGCCTTTGATACCATCGGGCGCATCACCACGGCGCGACCAGCCCGCGACGTCGAAGCCAAGGGCCTGCAGGCTGAGTGCGGCACTGCGGCCGAGATGGCCCAGCCCCAGAACGCCCACCTTGCGGTTGGGGGCGGTGGGCGTGACGATCTGGTGCCAGTCGCCGCGCTGCTGGGCGTCTTGCAGATCGGGAAGCTGGCGGTGCAGGCGCAGCACATGCAGTGCCACGTATTCGCACATCCGCTGCGTCATGTCGGGGCCGATGGTTTTCACCACCGGGATCGCCTTGGGGTAGTCGGGATCGGCAGCGATATGGTCGATCCCGGCCCCGATCGAGATCGTCGCCGTGAGGTTTGGATAGCCGGCGAGCAACCCTGCGGGCGGTTGCCAGACGACGGCATAGCGTACCTCTTCGGGTCGCGTGATCCTGTCGGCGGGTTTGACATCATGTTCGGGCAGGAGCTTGCCCAGATGCTTGGTCCACCAGATCAGCTTTTCAGGGTTGGGAAGCGAGAGGGCGATGGTCATGCGCGGACATCCTGATGTGAGCCGGAAACCGGATCGGCGGAGAACGGGGCAGGGCCGCTGGCACCGCCACTGGGTTGGGAGGGGTCGTTGAGGCCGGACCATACGCCGCCTTCATTGGCGACCGCGGACACGCAGGCGTAGAGCTTGGGGAACACCAGCCGCTGTGCGATCTCGAGGTCATGATCCTGCGCCAATGCGTCCAGAACCGCTTGGCCAAGCGCAGGATCGGCGCGGACCGATGCGCGGTCCGAAGCGTCGAGCCGGGGATGGTTCATCGCCTCTTCCAGCGACAGGCCGAAATCGAGCATGAGCGCCATGACCTGCGCCACCGCGGGCATTATGTGGTTGCCACCGGAGGCGCCGAGCGCGAAGGCGGCCTGACCCCCGCGCGTGACCACCGTGGGGCACATGTTCGACGCGTTGATGCGTTTCATCGGGGCCATGCTGGTGGGCCAGTTGGGGCGTGGATCGAAATAGCTGACGGCATTGTTCATCAGCAGGCCGGTGCGTGGCAGGGTCACGCCAGCGCCGAAACGGTTGAGCAGCGTATGGGTCAGCGCGACCATGTTGCCGTGTTTGTCGGCGGTGGAAAGGTGCGAGGTGCAGGCGCCCTTTTCCGTCTCCCGCCCGATGCGCGCGTTATGGGCCCGGAAGGCGGCGTTGAGACCGGTGGCGTAGTGTCTCCATGTGTCTGGCGTGGGACGGTTGGGTGGTGTCGGGATATGTGCTGCACCATGGGCGAGGAAATCGCGCAGGCGGGTGCCGCCGCTGACATCGCCCATGACATGCGCCGTGGACCCCCGATGATCATGGGTGTGGGCAGGGGTCTCAAGCACCTCATAGCCTGCCAGATCGCCGCTGCAGATCGTCGACCCGCCAGCGTTGAGATCCGCAACGATGTCCCGGGCAAGATCACCTCTGTAAAAGCCCTCGGCCCCGTCCTCGGCGTAACGGTTGAGCGTGTCAGCAAGGCCGGGGATGACCATCGGCGTTTCCGGGGCAAGAGGGTGGCTGCCGGGCCTGTAGATATCGCGCGAGGTCGCATCCCTGGCCAGAACGGGGCTGGCCAGCGCGATCTGCAGGGTGGTGAACCATGTCGCCTCGACCCCGCCCCGGGCGAGCGCAATCGCCGGCGCGGCGACAGTGGCGAGCGGCAGGGTGCCCCATTTGCGCAGGGCATGTTCGAACCCGGCGGCGGCCCCGGGGATGGTGATGGCGCGATAGCCTTCGATATTGGCGTTTCCCCTGACGGTGGGAAAGCCCATCAGCGTTTGCGGCAGATCGGGGTCCACGGGATAATCGGCGAGATCGGTCGCCCCGGCCAGCACGCCCTGAAAGTCGAGCGTCACGGCGCGCTCTTTGGTGGCCAGCCAGATCACCATCAGGCCGCTGCCGCCCAGGCCACACATCCAGGGCTCGGTCACGCCAAGGGCGAGGGCTGTTGCAACTGCGGCATCCACCGCGTTGCCACCCCGGTCCAGCATCGCCGCACCTGCGCGTGCGGCGAGGATGCTTTGCGCGCTGACCATGCCGTCCGGGTGGGTCGTGGCTGTTTTTGAGACGGTCCAGTGTTCGGTGTCGTGGTTCATGAAACCTCCTCTGAGGGCAGCGACCGGACATGCGGGTTGAAGAGGTTGGTCGGGTAACGCGGGCAACGCCGGCCGAATATCAGGTTTTTGTTGGCCTCTGCCAGACTGTTGGGGAAATGCGTGCTTTTCAACTGTCTGGCCCCGTTTTCGGCGGCAGTAGAGCCCGCGTGGCGACACATTGGATCATAGATGGTTTTGAGAATCCGCGCGGGGTCATAGGAATTTGTCTGTGAACAAGGCCGATGCCGGTGCGGGGCCGGTGCGGGGCCACCGTGCGCCAAAACGGATCGGGGGCCGGAGATCATAGCCGACATGGATCAGCCCTTGGCGGTTGCGAGCCATGTCTCTACCTTGGCGGTGGCACCGCTGATCGCGCCCAGTTTTTCGCCCGCTTTCTGCCGCTTCAGGGTGGCGAGGCCGCGCTCTGTCTTGACTTCGGCGGTGGAGATCACCTCGTCCAGATCGTCGGGATCGATGAAAAGCACCCCGCTTTCATCGGCCAGCACGGCATAGCCCGGCAGGACCGCCGCGCCCGCGCAGCAGACGGGGACGTTGAAGCCGCCGCCGATATCATAAAGGCGCGTCGTGATCGGGGAGGCCCCCCGGGACCACAGCGCAAAATCATGCTCGGCAATCTCGGAGGTGTCGGTGTGCACGCCGTCTACGGCAGCGCCCGCGAAGCCCTGCTGCTTGCAAGCCAGCGCCACGCCGCCGCCGAAACAGGCATGGCGCATATCGCCAAGACGGTCGATGACCAGGAAATCTCCGGGGCGGAGCTGCGCGATCACGTGATGCAGCAGGGTCGAATCCTGACCGGGCAGGGCCAGCGTCACGGCGGTGCCGACGATCGTCTTGCCGGGCAGCACCGATTGCAGCGACGGGTCGGCAAACCCGAACTGATGGGTATGCCCGATGGTGGCGGTTTCCAGACGGGCAAGGCGGTCGAGATAGGACGGATCGACGGCAGCGGGGAGCGGGCGCATTTTATACATCTTGGGCCTTTCCGGTTAGTAAAGAATGGAGGTGTCAGGCCCGAGGATCAGGTCGGGCAGGAAGGTGGAGAGCGCGGGGATATAGGCAAGCAGGATCAGCACGACCAGCAGCGGAACCAGCAGCGGCAGCGTGGCCAGTGCCACCTTGTCGAACTGCACCCGGCCCACTTCGGAGACGATATAGAGGCCGATGCCCATGGGCGGTGTTGCGATGCCGATCAGCAGCGCCAGTTGCAGCACGATGCCGAAATGCACCCGGTCGATGCCGTAAAGATCAACCAGGGGCAGCAGGGTCGGCACCAGGATCAGCTTGGCCGGGACGCCTTCGACGACGCAGCCGATCAGCAGCACGAAAACCATCATCAGGGCCAGGAAGACGGATTTGCTTTCGGTCAGGCTGAACACCCATTCCGCGACCCCTTGCGGGACCTGTTCGATGGCCAGCAACCAGCCCATGGCGATGGAGAACCCGATGATGATCATGATGACAGACGTCATCATCGCGGTCTCATTCAGGGCTTCCCAGAAGGATTTCGAGGTGAGCTCGCCATACCAGAGGCCGAGGCCGATGCAGTAGATGCAGGCCAGCACGCCAGCCTCGGTGGCGGTGACAAAGCCCGACAGGATACAGCCGAGGATGATCGCGGGCGCCATGAGCGCGAGAAGCCCGTCGATGCCGGTGCGGGCGACCTCCCGGGCCGGTGCGCGGGGCTGGGTGGGAAAATCCTTGAAGCGCGCGATGGCGCGGACCCAGAGCATCAGCGACAGGCCCACCAGCAGGCCGGGGATCACGCCTGCGAGGAACATCCGGTCAATGCTCTGCTGGGCGAGAAAGGCATAGATCACAAGCCCGATGGAGGGTGGGATCAGTGGCCCGATCACGGCCGATGCGACGGTGATGGCGGCGGCGAACTCGGGCTTGTAGCCGCGCTCGCGCATCGCCTTGATCTCGATTGCACCCAGGCCTGCACAGTCGGCGACAGCAGCACCCGAGATGCCCGCGAAGATCATCGACGACAGCACGTTGACCTGTGCCAGGCCCGCCTTGAAATGGCCGACCAGCGCATTGGCGAAATTGAAGATGCGGTCGGTGACCCCGGCGGCGTTCATCAGGTTTCCGGCCATGATGAAGAAGGGCACCGCCGTGAGCGAGGCCTTGTCGACGCCTTCGAGGATCTGCTGCGGGATGACCTGCATCGCGTTGGAGAAGTCCGACGTCAGGAAGGCCGCAACCACCGCCGCGCCAATGGCGAAGCTGACGGGCACGCGCAGCAGAATGAGCGCGATGAAGACAGTGAAGAGGAGGATTGCCACGGGTTATGCGTCTCCGACTTCGCCGGGGAGCCGGTCGCTGCCGCGTTCCGGCAGGCCAAGCAGCATTTTGGCGATATCGACCAGCAGTGCGGCGGTGATGCAGAGGCACGACAGCAGCAGCGGCAGCGAGAGCAGGCGGCGTTTGACCTCGCCGCCCCAGGGCAGCAATGCGCCGTCGATGCTGCCGGATTGACGCGCCACGATGGCGGGCAGTTCCAGCAGCAGCCAGTAGAGCACGAAAAGGACCACGACCTGTCCGACGATGCGGGTCACCAGCATGCCCATGTCGCCGAAAAGGCGGGCGACAAAGTCGATGCGGATGTCGCGGTTGAAGATCATGGCGGGGAAAAACCCGAAGAAACTGAGCCAGACGAAGAGCACCATGACCCAGGGGAAAATCCAGTAAAAGCTGACGTCGAAGGGGCGCAGCAGAATGGTTACGGCGGTCAGCGCCAGCATGGCCAGAAGACAGAACGCACACATCCGGGAGAACACCCGCCCGATCCGCAGGAGGAGGGCATCGGCCACCGCGATGGCCTTTGGGACAGGGCGGGGGCGTGGGGTCATTGACGGGCAGCCTCAACGGCGGCGCGGAAGCCTTCGGGCAATTCGCCCCTGGCCTCGAGATCCGCGTAGAATTCGGCCATGCGGGCCACGAAGGGTGCGGTGTCAAGCTCGGTATAGGTGATCCCGGCGCGGGTCATCCGCGCCATGCTGCTCTCAGTCGCTTCGTTCATCAGT
This sequence comes from Roseobacter weihaiensis, assembly GCF_020622345.1. Lineage (GTDB taxonomy): Bacteria > Pseudomonadota > Alphaproteobacteria > Rhodobacterales > Rhodobacteraceae > Roseobacter > Roseobacter weihaiensis. The sequence goes on from NZ_JACNMO010000002.1 coordinate 242,458, forward strand.
TGCACGCTCAGTTCCGCGGCCTCGTCATAGGCGCGCATCAGGGCGTCGCGTTGCTGGTCGTCCAGCGCGGCGAGCGCTTCGGCATTGACCATCAGACCGATGGACTGGTGGTATTCATCGGTGCGCGCGATGTGTTTGGCCACTTCGTTGAACCGCATGGATTCCACCAGAGCAACGGGGCTGTTCACGGCGCTGATCAGGCCCCTGTCGATGCTCTGGTAGACATCCGTCCACGGCAGGGTGATCACTTCGGCGCCCAGATGCGACCAGGTGGCGATGGCCAATTGGTTGGGGTGCATCCGCAGCTTCAGGCCCGCGATATCGTCAAGGCTGCTGACTTCGGGGCCAGAGACCATCACGCGATAGGGCCCGCGCAGGATCTTGGTGGGATCACCAAGCACGGTCACACCCGCCTCCTCCTCGACCTGCTGGAACCAGGCCTTTCCCAGATCACCGTTCACGAAACGTGCCCAGTGCGCACGGTCATCGAACATGAAGGCGGCGCTGAACCATGACGTTTCGGGCACCCATTTTTTCAGAAAGCCAAACCCTTCGGCGTAGATTTGCACCACGTTGCTTTGCAACTGCTCCAGCACGGCGTCTTCCTTGCCCAGCTGCTCATTCGGGAATACCTGAATTTCGAGCGTGCCGCCGGAATATTCGGCCGTTTTATCTGCGATGGCCTGGAAAACTTTGCCCTCGGGGCTGTCGACGGGCATTTTGGTTGCCATGCGCCAGGTCTCGGCCAGGGCGGACTGCGCGAGCAAGGAGGCGGCAATGGCGAGCGCTGTCAGTTTGAATGTCTTGGTCATAGGTCACTCCCTAAGATGTGCATGCGCCAAGTGTTCCACGACTTCGGGGGCAAGCTCCAATCATAATTTCTATTGTGTGTCATCGAAAAAATTAATTGACGGAAGTGTCCCTGGTCAGGGCTGTGCCGGCGTTCAGCTGGCATGTGAAACCCGGACCATCAGATTGCGATGGCCGTCCCTTGCCCCGGCGCGACATCCTGTAGCGCATCTTTGTGTCTCATCTCGAAAAGGACCGTTTCATCTCAGGTCGGACCGCTGGCAATCTGGCCCGGATGGCTGACGGTGCAAAGGAGAGCGCAGGCAAAGAAAGACGGATTGATACGGGCAGATCGAACAGGTTGTCATGGATAGAGAATCCTAAAAGAGAAAAGTATTTTTTTCATATGCTTATCAAGCGTTCTTTATCTACTGCGATTGTATGATTCCTGCCCTTTGACCCGAGGTGGGTCGATCGACTGGCGCCACCTGGAAGCGCGCCAGGGACCGCGCTGATGGGGACCGCGCGCCCGATCATTACATCGCAATCCAGCGGCCCGAAGTGCTGTCTGTCAAGGCTCCACCCGTCCCGTCGTTGAGCACCATGACCTGCTTTTCTGCAAGCTGTTGGCAGCGCTGCCAGACAGGCCAGGAAGGATTGAAACAGTCGCGAAATTCGGCCGGTGCGACCGCCCGTCGGGTGAGCGAAATCGCTATGTCGATGCTGCACACAGCTTGTCGGTAGCATGCCGTAACATGCTGGACAAACCGGCACCTCCGAGCCCGGATCGCCACGGTGGAGACGCCACTCGCCCGCCGGGGATCACGGTTCTATGCCCGTTACTCCGCAGCGATTGGTTGAGACGGTGAGGGTGTCATGGCGAACCGCCGGCGCTCAGCCTGGGCGTGGCATATGATGTCTTGTGGGGTCAGTTGCTCGGGCGTGCTGAGCTGTCGGGCTGACCAGCTTTTTGCGTTCAGGTTCACACTGCCGAGTGCGGACAGGGGTATGGCAAGAAACAGGCTTGCCGCAATCGGCGAAAGCCATGGTGTCACGAGCCCCAGCAGAATCCCCGCGACCAACAACGTGCCGATAAGTGTTTCAAAGAAGTGAAACTTTGCCATTACGGCAAGGGAGTATGTCCCGCCGTGCCGTTGTTGCGGTGACCAGGTCTCACTGAACCCCACGGCCCTGCGGGCCACCGAGATCGATTGCTGCACCATCAGGATCGGGGCATAGGCGATTGACAGCAGAATTTCCGTCACCACCGAGACGATGAACTGTGGTGTGCCGCCCACGTCCTGCATCCGAATGCCCGTGCGATGCGCGATCGCAGCCCCCATGAGTTTGGGCGCCAAGAGCATGGCGTACACAAACCCAAGGATGACCAGCCCATTCCCGGTGTTGGCATCCGGCCAGCTGACCTGCGGGTCAAACCCGCTGAAATAGCGCACTGCATTGGTTTCTGTGCCGTCACCAAACAGCGCCCAGACAAGCAAAAGCGCAAGCCAGGCGGGTGAGACAAGATAGCTCATCACGCCGCAGAGCAGATGGAACCGTGAGGCCGCGTGAAAACCGCGTGTTCCAAGCAGCCGCAGATGTTGCAGGTTGCCTTGGCACCAGCGCCGGTCACGCAGGACAAAGTCGATCAACGTCGCGGGGGCCTCTTCATAGCTGCCCTCGATGTGTGGCAGGAAGTGGACCGACCACCCTGCACGCCGGAGCAGGGCGGCCTCGACAAAGTCATGTGACAGGATGAGCTGTGCGGCACCGCGCCGGGCCTTCAGCTTTGGCAGGCCGGCACAGGTGGCAAAGGCGGCGGTCCGGATGATGGCGTTGTGCCCCCAATAGTTGCCTTCCCGGTCTGTCCATCTTGCCAGCCCTTCGGCCGGGGCTGCGCCGTGAATGCGCGTTGCGAATTGCAGCATCCGGCCAAAAACCGTTTGCGCCCCGATGAGTTTTGGAAACGACTGGACCAGCCCAGCCCCCGGCGACCGGGCCAGCGCATCGGTCAGCGCAACAATTGCAGAACCGCTCATAAGGCTGTCGGCGTCCAGAACCAGCATTGCGGGATAGGCTCCGCCGTAGCGTTCGATCCACTCGTTCAGATTGCCCACCTTGCAGTCAATATTTTCGGGCCTGCGGCGATAATAGACCTTGCCGGGAAAGGAGGCCCGGAGGGTCTGGAACGCCAGCAGTTCCTGTTCGGCCGTGCGGGCGTCGCGCGTGTCGGAAAGCATGAAGAGCGTGAAACTATGCGCTGTTTCTTCATTTTGCACCGCGGCCAACATCGCGGCGGCGTTGCCGAAGACATCGGATGTGACCTCGTTGTAGATCGGCATCAAAAGGGCCACGTCGAGCGGTTTGACGGGACCCTTCTCCATTTCGCCGCAGGGCCGGGGGCGCAGCAATGTCACGACACCCACGAGTGCCGTGCTGACAGAGAGCGATATCCAGAAAAATGTAAAGGCGATCAACCCGACCACGACACCTTCAAACCAGGAAAACCCGTTCATGGCGAACCAGCCGGTAAAGGCGGCCAGCAGCCCCAAGGTCGCGATCATCGCCGGCAGAAAGACCACAACGCGCCACATGGGGGTCAGGGAGTGTGACCGTGTTGGCGGAGCGGTGGGATCCCTGAACGGCCGGTCCAGATTCTGGATCGGTCGCAGCAGGGGTTTCGGTGCGGGCATTTGGCCCGCGTTTTGCAAAGGGGTCATGCTGTCCATCGATAGAGCCATACTTCGCTGACCGGTGTGTCGCCCTTGGCCAGTTGTGCACGCAATTCAATCCGTGTCGCATCCTGAGGCGAAAGGCGGAATGCCAGTCGCACCCCTCCGGTACCTGGATTGCGCTGCAAAATACCCTTGGATACCTTGCCAACATCCGCAGTGATCAGGGCCTGGATTTCAGAAAGATCTTCGCCAAAAAGGGCATGGTTGGCAAAATCGATTGCAATGATTGTGTCGATCTGGTCGGAGGCCTTGCCAATGCGTGTGTTCAACACGCGCGGCAGATCGGGCAGACCTGGCGCCTGATCGCCCCATTCCATCGCATAGCCAAAGCTGTGTCCGGACCCGGCAGTCATCGGTTCCGACGGGCGCCAATAGGCGACGATGTTGTCGTAGATTTCCTTATCGGCCGGGATTTCGACCAGTTCCACGGTGCCGGCGCCCCAGTCCCCGTCCGGAATGATCCAGAGAGACGGGCGCCTTTCGTAATAGGCTTCCAGATCCGCGAATTTCTCAGGATCGCGGGTCCGCTGCATCAGGCCGAAGCCGCGTGGGTTTTTGTCCAGGAATACGCTGATTTCAAGCGCCTTCGGGTTTGCAAGCGGCCGCCATATCCGTTCGCCTTCGCCGTTCCACATCAAAAGGCCGTCGCTGTCGTGCACGCCGGGGCGGAAATCTTCGAAACGGCTGCGGTTGGTTTCATCGAACAGGAACATCGATGTGAGGGTGCCCAGCCCGACATGGTTCAGATCGACGCGCGGGAAGAGCGTGGCTGTCACCTCTACCCGGGTCGTGTCGCCGGGCGTTGTCCGGAACGAATAGGCCCCGGTGGTTGACGGCGAATCCAGCAGGGCGTGAACCGTGAATACCGTGTCCCCCGGGGCGGGAGCCTCGACCCAGAAATCGGTGAAATCGGGGAATTCCTCGCCGTCCGGGTCACCCGTGCGCAGCGCCAGACCTCGGGCCGACAACCCGTAGCCCTGACCTTTGGCCACCGCGCGGAAATAGCTTGCACCCTTGAACGCGATGAATTCGTCAAAGTGATCGGGGGTGTTCAGTGTGGTCCGCAGGCGGAACCCGGAATATCCCATCGTATCATCCACCGGCAGATCGGGTAGATCGCCCCTGACCTCGAACAGCGACAGATCATAGCCGAGTGTTTTTGCAACGCCATCCTCCACAATGCTGATCGTTGCGGGACGCTTTGTGTAAAGCCCGGCGGTAAATAGATCCATTCTCAGCGGCCTGTCTTCATCGATCCAGATGCCGTTCTGGGGATCAAATTGGACCTTGTTGAAGTCTTCAAAAGACAGCTCTTGCCACGCGGCGGGGATCAATGGCTTTGCCTGATACTCCTGCTGTGCCAATTTCCGGGCGTGGTCCCACAGCCATTCCGTGCTAAACGGCGTCTCGGCCGTTATCAGGTTTTCCACGGGCCAGGCGGCGGTCGCAGTGGATGCGAGCATGCCGGCCAAAAGAGCACGTCTTGAGATCATAACAACGGGGCTACCTTTCTTATTTGTTGGCCTTTTTGGGGCTGTGGTGCGTCTGCCGCATGCATCAAAAGCCCAGAGCCGGTAGAGGTTTTTCAATTGCTGTGGTCAGAGGTCGGCGAACTGTTTGATATATAAAGGGCAGGGGCCGACGTAACAAAGCAGCGGCCCTCAGAACGGCGAGGAATTGCTGACGTATTTCGCCATCAGGCCATGCGTCATGCGCCAGATTTTGCCCATTGTGTGTCGGGCCTGCTGACAAGCGGATGACTGCAATCGCGCCAGAGGCGTCCCAGAGACAAAAAATGCCATGTAATGAACGCGTCACAGCCTGTCAGGGGCGGTTTTTGAGGCCCCGGGGGTGCTGTGGCAGGCCATCCGTTTCCACCGCCGGTACTGCGACATTCACCCGGACCCCCGACCGCGATAATTCGCCAATGACCTTGGTTTATTGCCTAAAGATTAACAGGCTGTCGAAAAACTCTGGTTGGACTGGCCTTGGTTGCGGCAAATTTAGGCAAGTGTCCTTTCGGCGGGAGACCTGATGCGCGACCAGAAGACATCTCGGGACGCCGATGTTTTCCGATATCGGCCAGCAAGAACGTGTCCCGCTGTCCCATCCGCGTCGCAGGCGCTGAGCTCATGTCGATAGGGGCTGGCGCGCATTACGCTGCCTCTCGCCGCGGCTGGCTCGCGGCACGCCGAGGATCCGGGCCAGGCACATCTCATCAGCGGGGCACATGCGCGGCATTCCAAAAGTCTTCCGTAGGCAAAAGCGGTGGCTCCTGGCGTTGGTAAACCCGCCAAAGCCTGGTCTGTCGCACCGCTTTGAAATGTTTGCCGATGTAGGGGCCGTAGAGCTCTTCCATAAGGTCGGTCGTCGACTCGGCAATGGGGCGTTTGGGGATCATGATCACATCCACGCCCCCGAGCAGCGCGTCGGCTGAAAAGTGGAAATCTGCGTCAAAATTGCGTCCATCATGCATCCATGCCGTCCCCCCCTGCGGCGGGTTGAGCCCCACAAGCGACGTCATGGGGCTGACGAAATCCATGACCAGAACCTTGGTCGGCGGTGGGCTGAGCGATTCCAGTACCGCGACCCCTTTTTCCAGGGATTCAGCATAGTTGGCGTAGAATTTGAACTGCCCGTCATCGAGGGTGTTGACCACACGGATGTCCTTGCCGTTTGGTGTGTTCAAGGCGATGCCCGCACCTGTTGCGACCATTGTGGCATGCAGCCCCAAGGCGGCCGCCGAGGACAACCCAACCGGGAGCATCAGGACGATCACCAACAAGGCCGCACCGCGTGTCATCATGTCGACGCTATATGTCAAACCTTGTCGCCATTGGCGCGACAGGTGTTCGGCCGCAACGACCCCGCCTGCAAGCAAGGTCACGATGCCCCGGACCTGAAAATTCTGCATCAGCAACGCATATCCCGCGCCCAGACAAAACCCGTAGAACAGAAAATCCGTAAAGCGGCCCCTTTGCCAAAGAGCCAGCCCTGCCAGACAGGCGAACACGATATATTCGCCGGATGTCTCAAGCAGTGACACGACATAGTCGCGCAAGGGCAGCACGGCGCTGACGTTCGACGCAACGGCCAGATCCGCGATGTGCATCCGCGTGCCGCCCCAGAACATCTCGATAACGGCCCCTGACAGGCCCGTGAGCAGGATCGCAGCCGCCGCCCAACGTCGTTGCACGGGGTGCAACAGCATGAGGAATAGAAAGACCAATGCAACAACGCCGTAGGTTGCCTTTGTATACAGCATCATCAGGGTTAGCGCCGTCGCGGCCAGGGTGTCGCAGGCAACCTGATGACGTAGGGGCCGCTCCGGACGCAAATGCATGATCAAGAGGAGCCCGATCAGGGCCCAGCCGATCCGGTTGTAGAACATCGCAAAGGAGATGTTCATCACCATTTCCCCGGTGTTCACCGGCGTGATCATCAGCAAAAGCAGGAAGATGGCCCAGGGCACGGCGATCAGCGGTCTGACCCGCGTTCCAAGCACATGGATCATGATGGGTGCCGTCACGATCATCAGGGCGGCCAGTCCGACGGGCATCGCCAGCCCCAGATTGCCGGTGACCCAATACCCAAAGCCCGGAAGATAGAACGACAAGGGCCCCAGGGCGGTGTGAAAGTCGCGGTTCGGCACTTGGCCCTCGACCACCCGGTAGCCGCCATCGAGGAAGATTAGAAGGTCGTTGAAGTATCGGGACGTGGCTGTCGCCCCTGGCAGGATGAGGAGCGCGCTGCAGATTGCAATGGTCACGACAACGGTCAGGACAACGGGTGAGCGCATGTTGAAAGGGCGTGGCATAGGCAAGCCTTCAGAGTTTCAGACGTTTGAAGATCGGTTCGGGCAAGGCGCGAATGATGCCCATGATCAGCCGCCAGGCGCTTAAGACATAGACGACATTGGCGTTGCCGGTCTGCAGGCCCAGAATGCGCTGCGCAACGGCCTCGGGGGCGGCTGTCAGCGCGCCGGGCAAATCCATGCCTTCGGTCATTGAGGTGCGCACAAAGCCGGGTTTGACGGTCACGACCCGCACGTCTGTTTGCGAAAGCCGATTGCGCAGGCCCGAAAGATAGGCTGAAAATCCGGCCTTGCTTGCGCCATAGACGTAGTTCGACGCTCGCCCGCGGTCGCCCGCGACCGAGCTGACGCCGACGATCAGCCCGTCGCCGCGGGCGGCGAGCCGCCCCGCCAGCGCCTCCAGCAGCAGCGCGGGTCCCTCGAAATTGGTCCTGATGATCGCGGTCGCGTGATCGGGATCGCCCTGCGCGCGCGGTTGGTCCCCCAACATGCCCACGACGCAGACAATGCTGTCGGGCAGCGCGCCAAGGCTGTCGATGAAAGCGTCAAAGCTGGCGGTGTCGAGGATGTCGATGGGGTGGACCGAGACGTGATCCGTGCCGTGGCGGGTTTGGATGTCGTCCGCGTTTCGCCGCGCCCGTTCAACGTCACGGGCGGCGAGTGCGACACCCCATCCCTTGGCCGCGTAGGCATCAGCGACGGCCCGCCCGATGTCTGACGTACCCCCGATGACCAACAGCCTCTTACCCGTACTGATGGATTTGGGTTTGTGCAGGTTCGTCATAAAGCAAGCCTTTCGGACAATTTCGACGCCATATGGCCGGCAACCCCGATATCCTGTCGGACTTGCCGAAATGCCGCGATGTTCGGATAGCCCGCGCTGAATGTGGCCCGCGATTGGCAGGCGTCCTTGGCCAGATAGATGCGCCCGCCCGCCTGTGCGACAAGCACGTCGATTTCAGCCAGCAGCCCCAACCCTTTTTCGCTGACCGGCAGGTCGAGTGCCAGCGTCAGACCATCGCGCGGAAAGGACATCAGCCCGGCCCCGGGCCCCAGACATTTCAGCACCGCAAGGAAAGAGCCCTCGCCGCGCGACGACAGAAGGTCAAGGATTGTGCTCATCACCTGCTCGGCGTCTTCATTTGGGATCACGCATTGATGCTGCACAAAGCCGCGCGGGCCATAGATACGGTTCCAGTTCGAGATACTGTCGAGGGGGAAAAAGTAGCTGTCCCATGGAACAAGTGTGGTCTGGCCGGATCTCTTGGCGCCGCGTCGATAGTAAAGAGCGTTGAATGCAGAAACTGACGCGGTGTTCAGCACCCACCCCGGCAGTTCTACCGGGACGCCCAGACGTCCGGTGCGGGCGGGTGGAAATTGTTTGTACCCCCCCGGAAGATCGTCCTCTGTGGCATGCTCGCCCGCGAGGATCAGCGAACGCCCAAGGGATGCCCCCCGCGCCAGCACGTCGATCCAGGCGACGGTGTAGGTTGCCTTTTCAGTCTGGCGCAGCAGTGCGATCGCCTCTGACAGGTTCTTGGCGGCATGGGTGGTTTGGCGGATCCATCCGCTGGACACGGGCCTGAGCCGGAAACCGGCCGCAAGGATCGTACCGGTCAGCCCCATACCGCCGATGGTGGCTTGGAAAAGGGCTGCGTTTTCGTGCGGCGCGCAGCATACGACCTGACCATCTGGCAGGGCCAGTTTCAGCCACGCGACGTGATGTCCGAAGGTGCCGTCATTGTGTTGGTTCTTGCCGTGGATATCCGATGCGATCATGCCGCCAACGGTAACGAACCGCGTTCCCGGAACGACAACTGGAAAGTAACCGCGCGGCAAAAAGCAGGCGATGATGTCGTCCAGTGACACCCCGGCCTCGGTCGCAAGCAGACCGGTTTCGGGGTTGAAAGACTGCATGCGGTTCAGCCCTGTCATGGACAGCGTGGTTTCACGCCCGATGGCGGCGTCACCGTAGGAGCGGCCCAGACCGCGCGCGATCAGACCCGCGCTGCCCGTCGTTTCGGTGGCTGCCTCATCAGGGGTCGCCGCGGTTGTCTGCGCCCCGATCTGGCGCGGATATCGGCCCCAGCCGCTGAGGTCCTTCACACTGTTGCTTCCCGAAACACGTGGCGCCGGTCGAGCCAGAACTTTATGATATAACCGATGCTCAGCCCGAGAACAGCACCTGTGTATTTCGCAAAATCAGTCTGCCAGATTGCGTAAAAGCCCAACTCGAACGCCCAAAAGATCAGTGTTGTCAGGACGCTGAAAAGGCCCGACAGGGTGACGCGATGCGCTTCTGCCTTGGGGGTGGTATAGGCCTCGCGGAAGGTCCAGGTCTTGTCGATCAGGTATTTGACGGCAAAGCCGACGATGGTGCCTACAATGATCGAGACCATCAGCGGGGCCGCAGATGCCCCAACCACCGTGATCTGCTGCGCCACCAGGTTTGCCACGACCGACACGACCGCCGAAATCGCGTAGCGCAGGGAAGGGTGGCTGTCCGAGACCAACCGAACCACAGATCGCGATAATGCTACCATGACGCGGCCACGAAGACGGCCAGCATGGCCAGACCGCTCAATCGGCTCATCGGGTCTTTGAGGGCAAAGACCACCGGGTCGTCCTGCATCTTGCGGCGTTGGGCAAGGATCAGCGCGCGCCCGATCCAATAGGTCAGGATCGGACAAGCCAGCAGCAGCAAGTCGGGATGCGTGTAAAGCGAGCTCACCGCATAGCCAGAGACATAGAGCGCCAGCACCGTGACCGCATTGAAACCTGCCGCTGCGGAGAGGGCGGCCAACATGGTCAGATCGGAATTCTCATAATCCCGATTGGCTGGCGAGGGCATTTTAGAATCGATACGTGCCGCCAGTTCCACAAACCGCTTCATCAAGGCCAGAGAGACGAAGAGAGACAGCGAAAAAACCACAAGCCAGGACGAAAGGCCGATCCCGAGCGCGACCGCACCACCGATCATCCGGATGGTATAGAGGCCGGACAGGGTCAGCACGTCGACAAGCAGAATCTGCTTGAGGTGTAGCGTGTAAAGCGTTGTTAATACGAAGTATACCGCGAGCACCCCTGCAAACGGAAGGGAGATGGACAGCGACACGATGGTCGCACATCCCAGCAATATGGGCACTGCAATGATCGCATGGATCAGTGGAATGTCTCCTTTCGCGAGGGGCCGGTCTTTCTTGGTGCGATGTATCCGGTCTTCGGCCAGATCCACCAGATCGTTCAGCATGTAGCAGGCGGAGGCCGCAAAACAGAACGCCAACGCCGCGAGGGTCGCGGTGAACAGACTGGCAAAGTCAAACATGTGAGCTGCGAACATTGGCAAGAATACCAGTGCGTTCTTTGCGTATTGATGCACCCGCAGTTGCTTGCCCCAGCTCTTCAGCGACGCGCGTTTGTGGTCCAGAAACAACGCGCCCGGTGCCATCTCGCGCAGTTTCGCTGACACGGATCCCGAAGTGCGGATCGCAATCGGCTGTCGCGCGACTTTCCACACCGGCAGGTCTGCGGCAGCGTTTCCGATATAGTCGAAATCACCTGCGCCGAACTGATCGACCAGGCACTTTGCCTTGTTTTGACCAGATAGATTGACAGATGATGTGGTGGCAAAAAATCCATCAAAAACAACGAGATGTGCAGCAATCGCGCTGACAAAGCTTTCATGCGATCCAGAGGCCAGATAGACCCGACGCCCGGCATCCCGGGCCCGGTGCAGGATGCTGAGAACCGTTTCGTCATAGGGCAGTGTGGCGGGTGCGCACTCCGCATCATCGCACAGAAAGTGTTTCAGCGCGGCTTTTCCGTTTTTGAGTGCGCCAAGCATGCCAAAGGCAGCAGCAGGGTCATTCCCCAGACGGCGAAACGCCGTTTCGAGCAGAAGATCGGATCGCAGGAGTGTGCCATCGAGATCGACGACAAGTGGCACGTTCACATCCATATCCAGATCGTCCGCGGTGGCATATTTTGCGGTCGCGACAGATTTGCCCGGGAACCTGCCAATCCCAAGATTTGCATCCATGACACCAGCGGAGGCGCCCTGAAGCGGACCGGTGTTTGCTTTGAAAGTCATATCCAGGCCCTTCCTTAGTTACGGGTTTTCATCGCGAGCCCGGCATAGGGCATAGGCGCAACGAGGGATCCATCCAGACCCGAAATCAGACCCCTCCAACGGCTACGAACCGGGCTTCTGACTGGCGCGTCGGTGTGACGCGCGCGCATCGTGGTCACCTTGTTTTCAGCGACAATCAGAATCCCTTGAGGGGCGCAGACATTAGATTGACGAGACAATCAACAGGATACGAGCGCGTTTCGTGCGCAGCGTCCGGTCTGGCAAAAAAGCGCTAGATTCGACGACTTACCGGCGAAAAATAGTATATTTCCCGGGTCTGGTTCATCATTTTCTGGATGTTGGCGTCAAATTGGGTTCGCGTGCTTACGATCATGTGATTCAGGAGTATGTAGTGTGCGAGGTGTTTTGGCGGGATGGAAGCGGGGCCATCGACTTGGGTCGGTCTTTGGTCATTGCTTGAGGTCTGTCACGGTGGTGATCTCTTTGTCGCTGTGACGCATGAAGGATAAGGGAGCAACAATGCAACTTCGCATGGGGTTGAGACGCTTGGCGTCCGGGCTGCGTTGGTGGCTCGTCTGGATCGTTGCCATTGGTGCGGGCGCGTATCTTCTTGGTCCGGCTCTGGTGCCGGAAAGGCTCGTCCAAGCACAGATCAGCAACCACGTCGGGCACTGGACGGGTGGGGCGTACAGGCTGCACGCCGATGCCGAGATCGCCATTGAACCGGGGTTCCGTGTTATTGTTTCTGATCCGGCGTTTGTATCCGTCTCCGATGCCGATGCGGCGCCTGTCTTGACCGCTGACACTATTGTTGCGCCGCTGAGGATTCTTCCGCTGCTGTTTGGCCGGGTCGAAATTGCCGAGCTGATGCTTTTGCGTCCCGACATCGATTTGCAAAGGCCAGCGGAGCATTTTGCGGCCTCTGTGCCGCCAGGCGGTCGAGGGGGCGCCTCGACCGGGCGGACACGTCAGTTCAGCGAAGTGATACTTGTTGATGGCACCCTGCGTTTCGGCGGCATGATGGGCCGTCATAAAGTATCCGGCCTCAATTTGCGCTTGGGGGCCGATGAGGTGACGGATGCAGTTGCGATAAAAGGGGGGGTGTTCCTGGGCGCGCGTCACCTGCGTGTTGACTTGCAATTGGATGACTTGCGCGCATTGATTTCAGACAGCGGCACGCAAGCCAGTCTGAAACTCCGGGTGGGTCCGAGACATCACGGCGAAGAGGGCGAGGTCGCGGCGTCTGATCCGGGGATTCCCTACGAGATCACCGAGAAACTGCGGCAAGCGGCAGAGACGTTGGGTCTGTCGGCAGTTGGTCTCGGTTCGATGGTCGTCGAGGGAATGTTTTCGGTGACCCCGCAGGTGGTTGCTATCTCCGATGCGACGTTTTCGCTGGACGGGCTCGAAGCTGAAGGCCATCTGCGCGCGGAAACTGCAGACCGGCCGGTGATGGCGCAGCTGTTGGGGTTGCCCGCCACGGTCAGCGCCTTGGTCGCGGGTGTCACGGAGATGGATAACAACCGCTGGGTCGACGTCCCTGTGACACTGGCCGGGTTTGATGGTCTTGATTTGGACTTCGCATTGACAGGAGACACCTTGCCGATTGGGGATCTGACGCTTGATCGGGCGGCACTCTCACTGGTTGTTCGTGATGGCACCACATCGTTGGATCTGTCCGGAAACAGGGAGGGGCTTGGCCATGTGCAGGCGGGGCTCTCGCTTGAACAGGGGACCGGCGAACCCGTCAGGTTAACGGCTGCTGGGCGTGTTGATGCCATGTCAGTCGGCCAGATCACCCAGTTTCTGGCCGCGATAGGACCGCCACCGCCAATCGGTACGCCGCAGTTGCCGGAGGGGATGATGAACGGCACATTTAATGTAAATGCCCGCGGCAATACGCTTGGCCAGTTGGTGGACAGTTTGAACGGATCGGTCAGGGCACAGCTGAAAGATGGCAGTCTGACGGGGACGGATCTGGTTGCAACGCTGGAAACGCTGGTCAGAGGTCGCGAATTCATGACCGAAGAGCACGGGCCGCTTATCCCGGCCGCAGGGCGCACGCCGTTCGATCAATTGGACGCGCGTGTCGATCTGGTGTCGGGGACCGCCAGCGTTTCGGAGGTCCACATTGCGGGCGAGCGGTTCGGGATCAACATGCTGGGCGAGGTTCAATTGACGGAAGGTACCATGAATGTCGGCGGCAATGCGGTGTTGTTGGCGTTATCTGAGACAGGGTCGCGGTCTGAAAATACCCTTGTCGACCTGCCATTTGGTGTGGGGGGGACAGTGTTTGCGCCGGTGGTTGCCGCCGGTGTGCCGACCGTGACGGCAGCACGGGTCGATGCCTATGATGAAGACTGACAGGGCAATCACAACACCATGCGCGCAGCCTGATGTCGGGAAGGCAAGTTAACTCCTATGTCGCTTAATGACCCTGCGCTGATCGGGATGCATTGGGGCCGTCGTTTGATCGCGGCCTGCGTGCTGCTTTTCTGGCTGGTGTTTTATGGCTACTGCCTTTTCCCCGGACTAGGAGGGATGCTCAATGCCGGGGATTCTGCCAAGTTCCAGACATTGGGCCACACATCCATTCTGGTTCACGGGCCGGGCTACCCCTTTGTCCTGATGCTCGGGGCCCTTGTGCGGGCGCTGGCCCTGCCTTTTGAGCCATGGTGGGTGATGACCTTTCTGATGGCCGCAGTTCCGGGGGCGATCGCCAATACCATGGCATTCCTGATCGTTGGTCGGTTGACAGGCAGCGGTGTCTTCGGTCTCGCCGCTGCCCTGCTTCTGGGCAGCGCGGGGCTGATGGCGGTGCAGTCAACCGAGGCGGAGGTCTATCCGCTTGCGCTGGCGTTCATCCTGTCAGTTGGTTTCTTGCTCCTTCGATTTATCGATACCAAGGGGCCTGGATACTTCATCGCTGCCTGCGGTGTCTATGCGCTGTCGTTTGGGAATCACCTGATGATGATCATGCTGGTGCCCGTTTTCTTGTGGGTCACGGCTGCGCATTTCCGTATTTTGCTGCGCCCGAGGATCATCATAACCGTCCTGTTGCTGGTCATGGCAGGGGCCAGTCAGTACCTTTATCTGGCTTGGGTCACACACGCCCCCAGCACCGCTTACTCCGAATACATGCCGCTGCCGCCAACAACAGGCGAACTGATCCAGTATATCGCGGGAACCTATTTTGGCGACCTTTACGGGTCTGGCCTTGCGTCGACCCAGACCACGGAGATCCTGCTGAACACCCTGCAGTTTGCACATCCCCGGCTGTCAGCCCCGGTCATCGCCGCGGGCTTTCTGGCTTTTGTGGCTGGACACCGCCGCCGCGATGCCAGTTGGCGGGGGCTTGCGTTGATACTGGGGATCGGGTTGGCCTTTGTCCCTTTCACGCTTTGGTATGGTGCTTATGACATCCGGGCCTTTCATCTGCCGGTTCTCGGGCCGCTGCTGATCGGTTCGATTGCAGCTCTTGGCTGGTGGCTGGGGCGCTGGCCCGGGGCCCGTCTTTGGGTTGGCATGGCATTTGTTGCGTATGGCGTCGTGCGGACAGGTGAAATGGCAGGGTATCTGTCCACACGCGAGCCTATTTTCCCAAATCTGGTGGAGACACTGGAGGTTATCGTTCCGCAGTCGCCCGTGGAGGATCCGGTGGTGTCGATGACCTATGGTTTGCGCATGGCGACTCTCTATCATGAATTGCTGGGCGAGGTGCCAAAACCGGCCAGCTATCGCGTGACATGGCGTACACAGGCCGAGATTGCCAGGCGCGATCCGGTGGGTGGTCTGGTCGTACCCACCGACGGTGAACAGTTTCTACAATGGATCGAGCACCGGCACCCCGATCTGGTTTGCCGGACGATGCCGGTTGAACAACCCAGCGGAACACCTTGGCCTGCCTACGCTTTTCTGTGCGAAGACCGGGCCGAGCCACCCGCGCCGGATCAGCCTGAGGGAGGTGGCTGATTCGAGGCAATGATTAAATGTCCATCACAAATTCAAAAAATGCAAAAATAGGCGATAAATCGCTTTATTATTGCTTCAACATCGGTCAATTATTGCCCGTGCCGGTGTCGGGCTTTGCCTTTCAACCCTCGGACCGGAGCACCCGTTGGAACTCCGTCATGGGAGAACAGGCCCCCGATGTTGAAGAAGTTTACGATTTTTCTGGTTCTTTTGATGTCACAAGCGACATGCGGCAATCAGGTGTATATCGAACCGGGCCACGCCGCCGGGCAAATCCCGTTCGGGGGCATGATGTTCGCATCGCCCACGGATTTGGTGGCGCCCTTGGATGAGGATGCCGAGGCACCCGTCTCCGGCCTCCAGGTCGGCGCGGCAGAGGTAGTGACCCAGTTGACCGGGGCTGCGTCGGCGAATGCGACAGCCGACAGGTGGAACGTGCATGGCACCGATCTGGGGCATATGTTCCTGCACAACGATGACCTTTACATGATGTTCGGTGATACCTACGGGCCCGATGGCGGGGACTGGCGCAGCAATGTGCTCGCCCGGATCGCCGATCCTGATCCGCGAAACGGTTTGTCCTTTGCGGCGATGGCCGAGACAGCCGACGGTTCCGCCAGCGAATTGGTGCGCGCCTCGCGTGTGCCGGGCGTTGAATGGACGGTGATCCCGACAAATGCGATTTCCGCCTCGGGCAAGATGATCATGCACTACATGTCCGTGCGCATGTGGGGGCCGGATGACCGCTGGTATGTGCGCCGCTCCGGCCTGGCCTGGTCAAAGGACAATGGCCAGACCTGGACCAGATCGCAGACGGCGGTGTGGCCTGCCGGAACCGGGTTCGAGCAGGTGGCCTATGTGGAGCGGGGCGGTATGATCTATGTCTTTGGCATTCCACAGGGGCGGTTTGGCGGCACAAAGCTGGGCCGTGTCACGCCAGAGGCGATGCTCGACCCTGCGTCCTATGAATACTGGGATGGTGCGCGCTGGGTGCCGAACATCCGTGCGGCCGTTGAGGTGGTGCCCCCGTCAGTTGGCGAGTTGTCTGTTGCCTGGAGCGAGGCGAACCAGCGCTGGTTGATGATGTATTATGAACCGAACCTGCGCGCCGTTGTTCTACGCCATGCGCTTGCGCTGACCGGACCATGGAGCGAGATGCAGATCGTAGCCGACAGCCGCGATTACCCGGGCCTTTATGCGCCCTACATCGTACCGGGTGCCGATATCGATGGTGAATTGTATTTTACGATGTCGCGGTGGAAACCTCTTTATAATGTGTTCCTGATGAAGGCGCGGCTTGATCCGGAAACGCTCGCGACGCAGGTGAGTACGATACCCGCCCCGTCAACGCCGACAGAATGATGGCATAACGGCGTTTGATGAGGTGAGGACCCAAGCTCGATCTGCGGGATATATGCCAATCCGACAATGCGCAGGGATCGGGCGTCCATTCGGCAGCGTTTTGCGCATTCCTTTGGCGGTTTCAGAATGCGACATATCGCCCGTTCCAGGGGCCGTTCCTGTTCATAGGTACTCCCGGAAGCACCGGGCTGAAACGCCTTGATCCCAGGCGGAGATTTGTATTATTTCACCTTATTTACAGAGTGTTGCGGCCCATTCACTGGCGCAGAGAAAAGCGCTTTGTCATGGTTTCGCTGGGGGCCGCACACAGCAGATGTAACCGGCAGACCTGACGGCCCGACAGCGGTCTGAACGGCTGATACCGTTTCTGGCGTTTTACCTGCTGGCAGGCTTTTGCCACTTTCCGCTGGGCAGCTTGGCCCCACCCGAGGAAGCTCCTAAATTTGGCTGACCAGAGGGTTGCCCCGTACCAATTTCCTCCCACGACTGAGGTCCCCTCGTTTATCAACCTCAAGGAGCAGGACATGAGACCAATAGAACAATCAGTGCAACGAAACGCCGTGGCGCTCGTCCTTGGCATCGGGTTCGCGGTTTTGCCTGTGGCAGCGCACGCCTATGTTGGCCCGGGTGCCGGCCTGACGGCCATTGGCACGATGGTCGCCCTTGTCGCGGCACTCATTCTCGCGCTGGTGGGCTTTGTCTGGTACCCGATCAAGCGATTGATGCGCGCGAACAAAGCGCCAGTCGAGACAACCGACAATACCGAGCCCCCCAAATGAGCATTGCGGCCCTGCTGCTGGGCCTGCTTGCTTTCATATTGGTGCTGCGCATCTTCAACGCCGCCCAACTTGCCGGTGAGGTCATTCAAACAACACAAGGTGCCATCAGCGTGATGGCCAACACGGATGTCTCTGACGCGGAGAAGGAGACGCAGGTGCGCCGCGCCTCTCTCAAGCTGATGGGACGCTTCTTCTGGATTGCGTCAATTGGTGTGGCGGCTTTTGCCGCCTCAGCAGTGCTGGTCTGGGGCGGTGCCGCTCTGGGCTTCTATGCGCTTGATCGTGCGATTGCGATCGCACTTGGATGGCCCTTCATCCTTGGCTCCTGTGTCGCGGCAGTCGCTCTCTGGATCGGCCTTGACCGTCTGAAACGCCCCTCGCTGTCGAAGACGGCAGAGCCCGCAGAGGTCGCTTACAACAAACTCGATATTGCGTTGCACGATTTCGCCTTTGCCTCGCCTCAGCGCCAGCGCATGCTTGGAAATCTTGAAAGTACCATTTTCAGAGGCCGCATCGATATGGACCGGGTAAAGCGCCCTGTCTTCGTGACCTCGCTGCCGCGTGCCGGAACCACGATCATGCTGGAAGTGCTTGCAGGCTTGCCGCACTTCGCCTCTGCGACCTACAGGCATATGCCTTTTACGCTGTCACCGCTGATGTGGGGCGGGCTTTCCAGCGCGTTCCGCAAGCCAAGCGAAAAGGCGGAGCGGGCGCACGGCGATGGCATCGAGGTGGGTTTTGACAGCCCCGAGGCCTTTGAGGAAATGCTGTGGACCGCGTTCTGGCCGGAGCATTACGGCAAGCGCCGCATTGAACCGTGGCGCGCCGAACAGAGAAACCCGGAGTTCGAGACATTCTTTCGCACCCACATGGCCAAGATCGTGGCTACCAAGCCGGGTGCCGCACGGTATCTGTCCAAGAACAACGCCAATATCGCCCGCCTCGGCCTCATCGAGCGGCTGTTCCCGGATGCCTGCGTCATTATGCCAATCCGGAACCCGCGCGCCCAGGTCCGCTCCCTCATGCGTCAGCATCAGCGTTTCAGCGGGCTCCATGCCCGAGAGCCATTTGCCCGACGGTATATGGAAGGGATCGGCCATCTGGAGTTCGGAGAAGCCCTGCGACCCATCGGCTTTGACGGGATGTCGGCTGAGCCGGAGACGGCGCACCGCGCGGGGTTTTGGCTGACCTATTGGATCGCCGCCTACGAACATGTTCTGGCCACGGCCGGCCCCACCGTCGTCTTTGTCGATCATGATGCCCTGTGCGCTGACCCGTCCGGCGTTCTGCCCGGACTCGCGGAGGCGATGGGCCTTGATGACCCGACAGGGCTGATGGCGACGCGGGGTATGTTCCGTGCGCCGGGCCCGGTGCCGGATCTTTCCGATGTATCGCCTGCGCTGCTGCGGCGCGCCGATGATCTTCATGCGGAACTGCGCCGTCTTGCCATAGGCTCTGCGGTTTCAAATCAAGGGTATGCAAAGTGAAAAAATCGCTGTCGGACCGCCTTTTCTTTGGCGGCTTTTTGATTTCCCTCGTCTTCATTGCCGTAATTTACGGCATCGTGTCCTCCTGGTGGGGATGGTTCCCCGCCAAACAGGTGGGGCTGGCGCATCGCACCCTGCTTGATGTCTCGACCAACTGGAGAAACGATCTGGGTCTTGAACCAACGCGCCATCTGGTGCCGCCCAACGAAACCGGCGAGGCATCGCCCGACCGGGGGTATTGGCTTGCCCCGGGCGCCGTACAGCAACCGGGGTACATCCTGATCGCCGGTCTCAGTGACGATCAGGAAACCTCTGTGCATGTTGTGCGGATGTTTGATGCCACCGGGGAAGAAGTCCATCGCTGGCCGATCAAATACGCTAACTTCGACACGGAGATCCGTCCACAGAACGTCATGTTGCACGGGATGGAGGTGTTCGAGGACGGCTCTGTCGTTGCGACCTTTGATACAGGCCAGGCCATTGCACGGGTGGATGCCTGCGGTGAGACGATGTGGAGCGTGGTGGGCGGCTTTCACCATTCGATCACCCGCAGCGGTGATGGCGGGCTTTGGACCTGGGAAGGCGACGATATGGTGCGGCTCGACGAGGACACCGGCGAAAAGACCTTTACGCTCAGCATCGTCCGGGACGTCGTTCCGGCAAACGACGGTGAGCAGCGGGCGATCTTTGACATCCGCACGATAGAGCCCGACGGCCCGAATGACGGGCTTGCCTATCTGTACGACCCGTTTCATTCCAACGACGTGGAAATGCTGCGCCCGGAAATGGCCGATGCCTTTCCCATGTTCGAGGCCGGGGATCTGTTGTTCAGCCTCCGGGAATTGAACCTTGTGGCTGTCGTCGATCCAGAAACGGGTATCCTGCGATGGTGGCAACATGGACCCTGGCTGAAACAACACGATCCGGACTTTCACGCCGACGGTACGATTACGGTCTTCGACAATGCAACCGGTACGGACAGATCCCTGATCCGGCGCGTTGACCCCAAAGACGGCAGCATGTCGGTCGAGTTCGCCGGAAGCGAAGAGGTGCCTTTCTACACCTGGCGCCGGGGCAAGCATCAGTATCTGCCCAACGGCAATATTCTTCTGACCAACGCCGAACATGGCAGGGTTCTCGAAGTCGACCCAGATGGTCGCGTCGTGTGGACACGTGACATGGTCTGGGATTCCACCAACAACCTCATCATCACCGAGGCGCGTCACATCCCGGAGAATTTTTTTGAAAACGGATTGCCGACCTGTTCTGTTATGGCGGACGTGCAGTAACCCTCAGCCGCCACCCTAGGTTCAGGAGGTATCGACAAGCAATCCAATTCCTCTGCGGCTGGGTCGAAACCCAATAGTGGAGCGGCGATGGTGCCTGCAGAGTGCTTGGATTGCCCCCCTGAAGAATGGCGAAGGGCAGTGGCTGAACGTCCGTACGCGGTTTCAACGGCCCCCCTTGCAGTGGAACCCGGCGTTCACGATCAGTTTCGGACTGGCCGCGGCGCGGTGAAGATGTGGATATGCTTGTCCCGACCGGACCCAACGAAGTGCAGGATCTTACGTCGGCCTTCAACCGTATGCAGGACCGGTTGACGCGTTTTGTTGCAGCCCGCACGCAGCTTCTGGCAGCCTTGGGGCATGATCTGCGCTCGCCGCTCACAGCACTGCGTGTCCAGGTCGAGATGGTTGAGGACGCAGAAACCCGTGATCGGCTCATCGTGTCAATCGAAGAAATGCAGAGCATGGTACGACAGTACCCTGGCTTTCCCGAACAGGGTCTTGATAAGGTCTTTGAACCTTTCCTGCGCCTCGAGGGTCCCGAGAAACCGGCGGCACTGGGCTTGACCTCTCCATTGCCCAGACGATCATTCAGGCTCATGGCGGGGATATTGTACTGAGCAACCGCAAGGACCGTGGTCTTGCCGTGACGATCACATTGCCGATGGCGCCCGCGAATGCGCAATCTCTCGCATGATAGTGACATTCGGTTAAGGACAACTACTGGCGTTGCATATGCCTTCAAAGCCGTCGGTTGTACCAAGCGCTGCGACCATGCTTGCCAGGCTGACATGGATTGATTGATTTACCATTTGTAGATGGACCATATTTGTCGACCAAAGTCTTCAAGACAATCTGATGGAGGTCCCGCCAGCGGGTAGCCGAGCCAAATCAGCCGGAGCATGTCCGTTAACCAGAAGGCGCGCGCCATGTCCTATTCGCTTGAAGCGATCAGCCAGCGACCTTTCGCTTGTCAGCCGCTTGGCCCGTGTCTGTGTCTTCGTCGAGCTTACCCAAACGTTCGAGTATGGGGCAATCTGGGCGATGATCTCCTGCACAGGCTTCCACGAGATGGCTGAGGGTTTCGCGCATGCGGATCAGATCGCTGATTTTCCCTTCGATGATCTTCAGATTGTCCCGAGCGATTTGTCTGACATCAGCGCTGGCACGCTCCTTGTCTTCCCAGAGCGCCAGCAGAGAGCGGCAGTCCTCGATGGTGAATCCCAAAGCCCGCGCCCGTCCCAAAAACGTCAGTTTGTGGACGTCACTGTCGCGGAAGGCTCGGTAGCCATTGCTGTCACGCAACGGCAGGATCAATTTGATATCTTCGTAGTACCGGATTGTCTTGGGCGGCAGGCCCGAACGGGTTGATGCGTCTCCGATATTCATCTCAGTTTCCTTTCTCGAACTCTTGCGATTAGCGGACTATTCAGCCGGTTGTGCGGCCAATTGCGTCACCGGTGGTGCAGAGCGGTCGTCGCCTTTGAGAACCGGTTTTACCCAGCGCAGCCGCAGGGCGTTGGACAGGACAAAAACGCTCGACAAGGCCATTGCGCCTGCTGCGAGGATGGGGGACAGGAGCATCCCGTTCAGCGGATAGAGCACCCCCGCTGCGACCGGGATCAGCAAAGTGTTGTAGCCAAACGCCCAGAACAGGTTTTGTTTGATATTGCGCATGGTGCGCTGGCTGACGTCAAAGGCGTTGACCACACCGCGCAGGTCGCCGGACATCAGCACGACGTCGGCGCTCTCAATGGCGACATCCGTCCCGGTGCCGATGGCAATGCCGACATCAGCCACCGCCAACGCCGGGGCATCATTGATGCCATCCCCGACAAAGGCAATCGTCGCCCCATCTAGCCGCAGGCTTTCGAGCGCTGTGACCTTTCCTTCGGGCAGCACTTCGGCGACCACATGGTCAATTCCCAGTTCAAAGGCAATCGCGTCCGCAGTGCCTTGATTGTCCCCGGTGATCATGGCCACTTTCAAACCCAGCTCATGCAGAGCCGTGATGGCCTCCGGCGTGCTGGGTTTGATCGGATCGGCAACGGCGATCACCGCAGCCGCGGTGCCGTCAATTGCAACATAGAGCGGCGAACGTCCCTTTTGCCCGAAGCGGCTTCCTGCTTCGGCAAGATCACCAAGAGCAACGCCTTCACGATCCATCAGGCGGTCGGCACCGATGAGAAGCAGCTTACCTTCGACCTGTGCCTCGACCCCAAAGCCGGTAAGGGAGTTGAAAGATGTAATTGTTGGTAGATCAAGGGACTTTTCTTGAGCGGCCCGCACGATGGCCTCGGCGATGGGATGTTCCGACTGCGCCTCGACCGCAGCGGCAAGGCGCAAGACCTCGTCAGCGGCAAAGTTACTGTTGGTCTCGAGGTCGGTCAATTCCGGGCGTCCGGCGGTAAGGGTGCCGGTTTTATCCACCGCCACAACAGTTGCGTCGTGCAATGTCTGTAGGGCGGCACCCTTGCGGAACAGAACTCCCATTTCAGCCGCCCGTCCAGTGCCCACCATGATCGACGTTGGTGTTGCGAGGCCCATTGCGCAGGGGCAAGCGATGATCAACACAGCCACACCGGCAATCAGCGCGAAGGTCAGTGCCGGGTCTGGGCCCAAGAACAACCACGTCACAACTGTGACCGCGGCGACCAGCAAAACCGCAGGCACAAACCACGTGGTAATCTTGTTAACGAGATCCTGAACGGGAAGCTTTGCGCCCTGCGCCTCTTCCACCATGCGGATGATCCGGGCCAGCATGGTATCGCCGCCGACTTTTGTTGCTCGGAAAACGAGAGCGCCGGTGCCGTTGACGGTCCCGCCAACCACCTCAGCGCCTTCCACCTTTTCGACAGGAACTGGCTCACCGGTGATCATGCTTTCATCGACGTAAGAAGCGCCATGCTGCACGTCGCCATCGACGGCGATCTTTTCGCCGGGACGCACATGTATCACGTCTCCCACAATGATCTCTGCGATGGGCACCTCGATCACGCTGCCCTCGCGCGCAACATGCGCGGTCTTCGCCTGCAGACCGATCAGCTTGCGAATGGCTTCGCCTGTTCGTCCTTTTGCGCGCGCCTCCAGAAAGCGACCCAACAGGATCAGGGTCACGATCACGGCAGCGGCCTCGTAGTAGACGTTGTGGGTGCCTGCGGGCAGGAGCCCCGGCAAAAAGGTCGCGACAACCGAAAAGCTCCAGGCGGCCGATGTCCCGACGGCCACCAGACTGTTCATGTCGGGTGTTCCCTTGAAGAGAGCCGGAAACCCTTTGCGGTAAAAATTGATCCCCGGCCAGGCCAGAACGATTGTGGTCAAGGCGAACTGGATCAACCAGTTGTTCTGCATGCCGATATTCATCGCAATCCAGTGGTGGATTGCCGGGATCACATGACTGCCCATTTCCAGCACGAAGACAGGCAATGTCAGCAACGTGGCCAACAGGGTCATACGGCGCAGATGCGTTATCTCCTCCGCCTTGTGGTCAGGCTGATCCTCTGTTGCGGTTTCTCTCACCTTTGCCGGATAGCCAATCGCTCTGGTTGCCGCGCTCAGATCAATCAGATTTACACTTCCGGCAAGCACCGTCACCGTTGCCGTCTCTGAAGCAAGGTTCACAGACGCCTCCAGAACACCGGGCAGCGCGATCAGGGCCTTTTCGACCCGCCCGACGCAGGACGCACATGTCATACCTTCAATGGTGAGGCTGAACGTTTCCGTCCGGGCCGGATAGCCTGCCGTATCGAGTGCTGCTTGTAAGGCACTCGCAGGGGCAGCACCGGAAACCTTTGCTGTCTCGTTTGCAAGGTTCACGCTGGCATCCGTCAGACCGTCAATGCCCTTCAGCGTTTTTTCCACGCGGCCTGCACATGAGGCGCAGGTCATGCCCTCAATTTCGAAGCTATAGACGTCTTTTGCTTTCATTTTCCCGCTCCCGGCTGGCCATATCTGATAGTGACATGGGGCTTCCAGTAGCTGGAGGGTCAAGGAGTCATCGAAAAATAGTTTTCGATTGCGTACGGGACGGGTTGGAATTTTCCTACTTGACCCTCCCGTTGGACAGAGCGGTATGGCGACAAGATCACCAAGGAAAGGCCCCCAAATGATCAGCCTCAATATCCCCAATATGTCTTGTGGCCATTGCAAAACAGCCGTTGAGAAAGCGATTTCCTCTGTTGATCCCTCCGCAAGCATCGCCCTGGATCTCGACATGCGCCATGTCGTTGTTACGACGGACGTGGATGCGGCACGGGTGATGGATGCCTTGAAGAACGCAGGGTATCCTGCGACTGAGACCGCGTGATGCAGTATCCCGGAACAAAGATCACGCGGTACGGGCATCGGCATACCTCACGATCTTGATGGGGTCGCCTTTGAAGAAATTGAGGATTTCCAGATACCAGATGCGGGTATCTTCCAGCATCTGGTAGTAGCGGAAGAGCTCCCTCAGCGGCGCAGAGAACTCCTTGTGCGCCACCAGAGCACCCAGCGTGATACGTCCTGCGATCACGAAATATCCACCAAGCGAGTAGAACAGAAACGGGGTTAGGGCAGTCAGAAAGTTGTTGAGTGCCTTGATGAAGAATTTCAGCCTGAAAATCCGCCGTCTGACGCGCTCCAGCTCGCGAAAACGGGTTCCGGCCTGCGCAAGTCGAGAGTGTCCTTCCACATCGTCATTCAGCTGTTCGCTCAGCTGTCTGCCGAGTTGCCGCACTTCCTGAATTCTGATGCGTGACAACACGTTGACGCGCCGCTGTAATTTCGGAAGCAGAACCAGCTGAATGGGCAGAACCGTCAATGCGGCTGCCCCCAGAACCGGATCCTGAACGAACATGAACAGCAAGATGGTTGCGAGTGTCCCGCCTTGTAAGACGGGTAGTGTCAGCATATCGGCAGCAAAGCCACCAACGGGTTCAACCTCTTGTGCAAGGATCGGAATGATCTCACTCTGGTACTTTGTATTCGGGTCGCTGCGCCATTGCCGATAGACTAGCAGGCGAAAGCGTCGAAGAAAGTTCTCTGCAACGTAGCCTTTGAGCCCATTCATGACGATGGCGAGCAGGTATAGACCACATAGGATCATTAAAAACGTGACCTGATCGACTTCACGCCCAAGAACGTCAACCGGAAAGCGGTCGGAGTTCAATGCGGTGTTTACAATCTGCTTGGGCAGTTCCAGCGTGAGATAGAGGATCGGCATGGCGATGAGGCTCAGTAGGATCATCAAAGCCTGCTGTTTCCTAGCATGGCGTAATACGGAACCAAGCAGGCTGCTGTCTAGACCTCGAATAAACTCTGAACGGGGCTGCACCCGTTTTTGACGCCGCCAAACATTTAGAATGGTTTGGACGATCAGATAACCAGCTACGCCGGTTAGCAATGCCGGGGCGAGCACGAGGATCAAATGAATGATCGGATGAACCCAATCCGGCGTTGCATCGTCGTACTGATACCCGAAAGCGGATGAGACGTTGTGCACGAGCATGTGGTATCTTTCCAAGATAGACACGCGCCGCGCACCTATTCCACAGTTTTAGGCGCCAGATGATCATGCACCATGATCACGCCCCACATGCCGGCTTCGCGATGGCCGGGCACCAAGCAGACGAATTCCAGATTGGTGATGTTGGAAAAGGTCCACACCAGGTTTGCAGTTTCGCCAGGCCGGATCGTGACCGCGTTCGCATCCGCATGCTGCATGTCTGGATTTTTTCGCATCCATTGCTGATGTCTTTTTACCTCATCAAACGAGCCGAGAAAAAACTCGTGATCGACTGCACCAAGATTGGTAACGACAAAGCGCACAACAGAGTCGTGTTCGATGTGGATCGCGTCGGGCTCAAAGAGCATGAGGCCAGCGGTCGTTTCCCGAATTGCTATTTCGATGATTCTGGTGACGTCGGAGTCATCACCCGGTTTTCCGATCATACAGGCCTGCGCATGGAGGCGAGCGTCCTGCACAGCGCCAGTCTGTGCGGTCCACCCGGGCAAGGCGATGGTGAGAGAGAGGAGGCAAGTTAGAATGACAGCTTTCATGATCGGCTCCTTCTGGTGGTGCTGCGAGAATACCTGATCGATCACCACTTGCTGTGAGGGCAATGTGAGCTTGTGTGGATAGGGGGCGGCGACAAGTCTCGCTGCCCCCAGCAGTACATTTTACCTTACTCGCGTGACGGTCAGTTTCCCTTTGACGCGATCCGCGACAAACTCGATATCCTGACCTTCCGACATGCTGGCGATTGTCGCCTCATCCGCCCGGAACACCATGGTCATCGCCGGCATATCAAGGTTGACAAGCGGGCCGTGAATGATGGTGACCTTGCCTGCCTTGGCGTCGATCTTCTTGATCTTGCCAGTCGTGTATTCGAGGTCTGCCTCGGCCATGGTGTCGCTAACAGTGATCGGTCCGTGCATGCCGGACTCGTAGTGGCCTGGAATCAGGCAGGCAAACTCGAACGTTCCGGCATTGGTGAATGTCCAGACGACATCATCCTCGGCACCCGCATCGAGACGAACGGAGTTGGGATCGTCATGCTCCATATCCATCTCTGCCATCATGGCCTTGTGCTCGACATTGCGCTCAACCGTATCAATGACGAACTCGTGCTCCAACTCTCCGTCGTTCTTCACGTTGAAGCGGATAGTTTGACCTGCGTCGAAATCAAAGCTGGCGGGTTCGAAAATCATCTGACCATCATCGGTTTCGCGCATTGTGACGTCGATTGTACGGTCGACATCTGCGGCCTTGCCAGGCATGCCAACCAGCATCATGGCTGCGTGGTCAGCTTCGGCGCTGCCATGGCCACCGGAATGTGCGCCAGCGGCAAAGACCGGAGCAGCAAGAACAAGGGAGAAAGCAGTCGTTAGAAGAAGGTTTTTCATGGTTTGGTCCTGTATGGTTGGTTTTTGGAGGGTGGTCTTAAATTCAAAGGACATTTCAGCCTTTTGAGGTTGGTTTGGGGGTGAGACGGGTTTGTGCATCGTTGGCTCGTGCGAATTCAGGCAATTCGCCGGTCCATTCGTAGGCCTGTTCGCCCGGAGGGTTTTCGTACCAGCCGGGATCGCTGTAATCGTCCGCTCCGATGCCCTCGCGGACTTTGACAACGGAGAACATCCCGCCCATTTCGATGGGCCCATGCGGCCCCCATCCGGTCATCATTGGAATGGTGTTGTCGGGCAGGGGCATTTCCATCTCGCCCATATCCGCCATGCCCGCTGTGCCCATCGGCATGTATTCCGGTTGGAAGGAGCGGATTTTCTGAGTCAACTGAGATTTGTTCACCCCGATGAACGTCGGGATGTCATGGCCCATTGCGTTCATCGTATGGTGCGACTTGTGACAATGGATCGCCCAGTCGCCTAGGTTGTCTGCGACGAATTCGTAAGCGCGCATCGCTCCGACGGGGATATCGATCGAAACCTCTGGCCATTGGGCCGTCTCTGGCACCCAGCCACCATCGGTGCAGGTGACCTTGAAGTCGTAGCCATGCATGTGGATCGGGTGGTTCGTCATCGTCAGATTGCCGACGCGCACGCGGACCTTGTCGCCTCTGTTCACCACCAAAGGGTCGATGTCCGGGAAGATCCGGCTGTTCCAGGTCCAGAGGTTGAAATCCGTCATTGTCATGATGCGAGGCACGTACGTCCCAGGATCGATGTCGAAGGCGTTCAGCATGATCAGGAAATCGCGATCCACCGGCATGAAGGTCGGGTCCTTGGGGTGGATGACGAACATGCCCATCATCCCCATCGCCATCTGCACCATTTCATCGGCATGCGGGTGGTACATGAAAGTGCCGGATTTGACCAAATCAAACTCGTAGATGTAGGTCTTGCCGGGCGGTATCCCCGGATGGCTGAGCCCTCCGACGCCGTCCATACCGGAGGGCAGAATCATGCCGTGCCAGTGGATGGTGGTGTGTTCGGGCAACTTATTGGTCACATAGAACCGCACCCGGTCACCTTCCACGGCTTCGATGGTGGGGCCGGTGGATTGACCGTTGTATCCCCACAGATGCGCGGTCATGCCGTCTGCAAGTTCCCGCTCCACCGGTTCGGCAACAAGGTGAAATTCCTTCACTCCATTGTTCATGCGATGGGGCAGGGTCCAGCCATTCAGTGTGACCACCGGGTTGTAATCAGGCCCCGAGGACGGGCGCGGCGTCATCTGCGTTGCAGCGCTGTCCATGATGGCCGCTTCGGGCAGACCCATATTGGAGGTCTGGCTCCATGCTTTGGAAGATACCAGGGCGGCACCTGCTGCACCGGCCCCGAGGAGTTGACGTCTGTTCATCATGATTTCAGTCCTTTCAATGTGCTGGGCCGCCACCGGCGGCAAGTTGAGCCCCTTCACCACCGCCCATGCCACCTGCGCCGCCGCCATAAATGGCGGCCGTCAGATTTGCCTGGGCGATGTAAAAGTCTTTCTTCGCGTTCGCCGCTTCGAGCGACGCGCCGAGCTTTTCACGCACGTCGGTGAGCAATTCGAAGGTGCTGGTGATCATCCCGTTGTAGCTGAGCAGGGCCTCCTCCTCGACGGTCACCCGCAGAGGCACCAGAACGTCACGATAGTGACGGGCAATCCGGTGAGAGGCGCGATACGCTTGTTCGGCCCCACGCGCTTCGGAGCGCACGGTGACGGCTCTTTCGGCCAAGACGTTTGCCGCCTGCATGTATGACAGCTCGGCTTTGCGCATACGCGCTTTGCCGGTATCGTAGATCGGAATGGCGAATTCCAACTCCACCTGCGACGTTGTTTCGGTCTCTGTTTTGCCGTCTTCGCGTTCCCGCTCGGACTCGAACCCGGCAACGAGTTCCAGATCCGTGACCAGACGGGTCTGATCTGTCAGACCGAACGCCTTGGCCTGCGCTTCCAGTCCCAGTTTGGCGACCCGTAAGTCGATCCGGTTGCGCAAGGCCTTTTGCTCGATGCCTGCGACCGCGTCGACAGAACGCGGCACGGTTGGCAATGCATCCGGCACGAAGTAATCCACTTCGGTGCCCCAAAGGCCCATTAGACGGGTCAGCTTTTCCTTTGCCATCGTCGCGTTCAACCGGGCCTGCGCCAGTTGACCGGCAAGCTCCGCGTTGAATGCCTGTTCGCGTGCCTGTCCTGCCCTGTTCAATGCCCCGGTTTCGCCCAGCCGCTTGGCAAGTTCGGACCCTGCGTCAGAGGTGGACTTGGCCCGGCGCAGATAGCCCACCGCTTCAAAAGCAGCCACGGCGTCAATCCAAGCTTGGCGCGTCTCATTGGCCAACGCTAGGGTCTCATTGACGGCGTCAAGCTGCGCTGCCCGGAAACTGACATCGGCGATCGCCACGCGTTGTTTGCGCGTTCTCGCATCCAGAATATTGGTTCTGAACAGACCCTCGATCGCCCGGTAGGCACCAAGCTCCGCCGCGCCGATACCCAATATACCGATAGAGACCACTGGGTTTTCAGGTGTCGACTGCTGCCAGGCTTCGGCGGCCGAAAGTCCGACATTGGCGTAAGCTGCCTGAAGGCCTTTGTTGTTCAGCAGTGCAACCTGCACGGCGGTATCGGCCGAAATAGTCTTGCGATGCACCATCGCGTGCACCTGTTTTTTCAGCGCTTCATTCTCTTCCTGTGTTTGCGCAAAGGCTGTCCGCTTGCCTATGGCTGCGGCGGTTTGGCTTGAAACGTTTGCAAACCCGGCTTTGGGTTCTGTGTAAGCTTGAGGCACCGCAGTCGCGCAGGCACTCAGCAAGAGTGGCGCGATGACTGCAACTGATAATATCCGACGGCCCATCAGTTCGCCTCTGACTGTTCTTCGTTGACAGAGCGCCAGTCACGCGGGCCGGTCACCTTCCGGTTTGCAAACCCCGAAAGCGGGTCGGCATATCTCACCGGTGATGAGATGGTCGAAGACGCAACTGCTTGTTGAGATACCACTATCGGGAGTGGCGTGGTGGCGTCGGCGCACGCGCCGAGTGCCAGGGGCAGAGCCCCGACAAATAGTAGTTTTTTCATGTTGGATGACCTGAATGAGTGCTGTCGGTAAGACGTCATGCAATAGGCATGACGCGCAACTAAGCGCTAAAAAGCGCGCATATCATTCAGGTACTTGGAGGACGCAGCAAGCCTTCTGTGTCCATGGACATTAGCCCAGGAACATTCGCGGCAGTGTGCAGATAGTCTACTTCTGGCGAGGGGGTGCTATGTTTGTCAGATAAAAATCCGGCCACGCAAATCCCCGAGCAACATATCGAAGAACTATCGCTCGAACCTTCGTCCGCCGCAGACATTGACGCACATTCATGAGTGGCTGATACAGTTTTTGCATCGGTTTGCTTTGCGGCATTCTGATGAGTCATCCCGTGATGAGCGACTTCACCATGGTTCATACCTGCATGAGCTGAAGCAGGAGGAAGCGTGGCGATAGAAAAAATCATCACGACAAATGTCATGATAAATCTAGTCCTAATCTGCTGCGGCCCTGCTTTCATCCCTCATTTATCCACACTACATCTGCATTGGGTCAAGTCGAAAATTCAACTTCATTTCAACAATTTTGTGAAGTTTGTTTTTGACCAAAAAATACATGTTTTTAACGCGTTAACTCGCCTAAACAGCCGCATTGAAATTTTCTGTTTGACCTTCCAGCGCGGGAAGCTCGAATATTTTAGGCTTACAATTTTTACAAGAGCGCTGCTCGCATTAGTGGCTTAACCTTGAATATCACAAATCAACGTCAGGCAGGCGTGAAATGAGGATTTAAATAAATCGGCAAAAGAATCACGCGTTGCTCAGTCCGAATGACTATTGTGTCCTCTTTGTCGATTTTGATCCAACTGAGCGATCCGACCCGCTGGACACTCATGCTTCACATGTGTCGCATGCAGAAGTTCTGAAGGTGACAAACGCCCTGTCTATCCCCTGCTTCACCTCATGCAAAACTGTCGGAAGACACAGGCCTCCTTGTGCAATTGCGCCGTCAGATGCGGCCGATGCCGTCATTTTCGAACGATCCGCCATCAATCCTTTAAATGATCCAGAGCTTCGACAGGAGATAGATGCGGCAGGAAGAAGCTGCTTGATTTTTATCAGCGGGTGGCCTGATGGATCGCTTGTTCAGGGCTCGATCACTGCGTTGTCCGAGGGGTACGACGTCTATGTGCCGTTTGACCTTTGTACAGGTTTCTCTGCCAAGACTATTTGGCCGATCTCTGTCCGGTTGGTACAGGCAGGTGTCGTCCCACTCACAGGTCAACAACTTGTTCTCGAGTTGGCGGATGCCACTGATTATCCATAGATCTGGCCATGGCATGGATCTTGAAGGTTGATCATTCGGGCGTTCGCTCAACTCCGCTGAGCGCCGGGCTCTACTTCGCTTGCCACGGAGGTTTCGCAGCAAGCTCCGCGGAGCCTGAGACATGCTCAGTCTCCGCCCTCAGGGTCACGATCCATAACGCCAATCCGAACCTACGGTTCGGAACAAGGACGGCGTCCTGACGGCCGCCGACGGTTTTTGGGCCTTTTCCGCGGTGCGGGGGGTGGGCGAACACTCCCTTTTTGCCACGCCGAGCCGGTTCGCAACCGCCTTGGCTCTCAGTGCACTCCTATCGATCCCGTTCTCCTACCAAGGCAATTGCATCCCGCCCAATCCGACGCGGCACCGGTCGTTTATCGCCCACCCCCCTTTCCGGGGAAAGGCATGGCGAGAAGCACAGGAGGATGCGGGCATGCCGCAGCAAGATCGACAGACAGTCTATGAAAGCGTCACCCAGCGTATCATGATCGCAAGCGTCTTTGCCGTGTCGCGGATGCTTGCAATGCTGACGGACATGAAGCTCATACCGCATAGCCATTTTGGAATGTCAGGGCCGATACGTGAACATACTCTTGTCTACACGGTTGTATTAGCCGGGTTTCTGACAGTGTTTTTCGATCTCAGCAGGATCGCATCTCTCGGCGCCTTTTTCTATCTGGTCATGGATATAATTATACACTGGGGCGTTTATCGAAATCTCAAAGACGAGATCGGTGCCTCGGGCTGGATCATGTTGACCGCAATCGCCTTGGATGCGGTAGTTCTGTCTGCATTTGCGACTATGAAGTGGCAGAGTGATCCGTCAATTGTCGTGATCGCGCTGACGATGATGACGGCTGTTTTTGCGTTCGAATGGTTTTTCTTGCGACAGCAACCGGTCAGACCAAACGACAGTTCGAAGGCCAACTCTCATACCCATTCGCAGCGATGAGTGCAAATGGCAGACATCTCGATCAGCCTGGACGCTTTGAAGCCCGGAAAACCACCGGGGCCATGCGAACCCTTAATGTATGTGGTTGAATATGACTGAGGTCTTCGGACCGATGGAGGTCATTACAATGGGTGTTGTTGCCGGCATCCTGGCGGCGCTACTGTGGTCGATGCTTTGAAGCACACCAAATTAATAAACAGCTTGGATCATTACAACTCTTCTAGCCCAAGGTCAGAATAAGATCGTCGGAAAGTTGCATCGGCGGAATATGCAGGTTTTCCGGGGCAGGGCCCTTTCTAATGCGACCAGCAGTATCGTAGTGAGATCCGTGACAAGGGCAAAACCAGCCCCCGAAATCGCCTGATCCATCACCAACGGGTACGCAGCCCAAATGCGTACAAACGCCGATCATGACAAGATACTGTTCCTGCCCTGCAACTGCACGATTCTGATCAGTGGCAGGGGCGCCATCTTCAATGTTTGGATTTCTGGCTACCGCGTCTGGCAAGGCTGCAGCATCTTCATTCTTAGCAGCGGCAATTTCTGCCTCGGTTCTGTATCGAATAAAGACCGGTTTGCCGCGCCACTTCACCGTCAGCTGACTGCCCGATGCCAAGGATGAGATATCTACCTGGATACTGAGAAGCGCCCGAACGTCGGCTGACGGGTTCATCTGGTTGATCAAAGGCCAGACCGCCGCAGCGCCTCCAATAATACCGGCGCCGCCCGTTGCATAGTAGAGAAAATCCCGTCTCGAAGACTCGTCAATCGTGCTCATAAGAAAACGGTACTGATCTCCAGTACTGGAAGGTCAAGCTTTGATTGCAGTAAGTAAACAAGCGGTTTTTTTGTCAGTGTGTTGTGTTGATCGCATAGGTCGCGCTGACGGAGCGAAACTAAAGAATTGAAGATGTCGTGAACCGTCCAGTAGTAGACTGCAGCCAGATCTATCCAGTTTCGCCCGGTGTAGATAGATCGTGTTAGACTGGCTTGGAGGGCTACGAATGGCCAAGGCAGTCTTCATAATGCACAGTCGTGGAGTGCAAAAGTGAGGGCAGTGATGACTGAGAAATCCTCAAAACCACCGGCGATATTAAGTGCGACCTCATTTGAAACAAAGTGCTCAATGCGCGCAATCCGGCGCAGTGAACTCCGCCTAATGGTGCCCTTATCCGACACAACAATCTATGAGCTGGAGCGGAGAGGGCGCTTCCCACGCCGATTTTTTCTCACGCCACGTTGCGTCGCCTGGGATTTGGCGGAAGTTGAGGCATGGCTGACAACGCGTGGTCATGCTTCCAAGCAAGAAGACGGCTTGCACCCTTATGTGCGACAGAGAAAGTCCAGACCTGTCAAAGGTTAGGGTCGGGCACCAACATTTGCATCGAAGCTGGAAACAGCGTCGGAATATACTTTCTCCTGTCAGCCCATGCGTCAACAATATCAGCCCATTCCTGCAACATATGGCGTCTTTGCAGTTCGTACTCAGCCTTATTGTAGACGGCACGTGATGAGCGGCGATCTTCGTGGGCAAGGCACTTCTCAACCCAGTCACGGTTGAAGCCGAGTTCATTCAAGAGGGTTGAACCCGTCCGACGTATGTCATGAACGGTAAATGGTTCGAGCGCCAAACCGTCCTTCTTTGCCTGATCCACAACCGCATAAGTTACGCGATTGAAAGTCGCCCGTGACATCGGTGCGTCGGCATCATAGCGGGACGGAAGGAGGTAGCGTGAATTTGCGGAACAGGTTTTCAGAGCGACTAGGATGTCCAATACTTGCTGGGACAAGTAGATGTTATGAGCCTTGGATCGCTTCATCCGTTCTGAGGGGATAGTCCAGACCGCGTTCTCAAAATCAACCTCGTCCCAAGTGGCATCCTGCAGCTCGCTTTTACGAACCATGGTGAGGAGGTACATTTTCATGCCAAGGCGGATCGTCGGCAATGTGGCCACTTTTTCGAGCGATCTGAGCATGACGCAGATTTCAGCGGGGGAAAGCGCACGATCTCGCGGCTGGAAGGTTGCAATTGAGGATGGTCCTACGTCGTCTGCCGGATTGGCCGCTTTTTCGCCATGCAGGATCGCGTAGACATAAATCTGTTTGATGATGTCCCGGACATGGATAGCCGTTGCTGGTGCACCCCGGTCTTTGACTTTTGTGCAGAGATGACGCAGGTCATCCGGTTTCACCTCGTTCAGCAGGCGTTTGCCGAGGATTGGCAAAATGTCCCGATCAAAAATCGCGCGACGCATGGCGCGGGTATTCTCTGCCATCCGATCACTTGCCAGCCACTTCTTGCCGAACTCGCCGAGGCTTTTCGCCTCTCGCAGGCGTCGTTTTGTGGCCTGTTTCTCCTGTGCCGGTGAGCGCCCTTCCGAGACTGTACGCCGGGCGGCGGCGGATTTTTCCCGCGCATCTGCAAGAGATAGCCCGGATCTTCCATACCGGCCTATAACCAATGTTTCCCGGCGTCCATTCAGGCGGTAGTCATAGCGGAATGTGACGGTACCAGAGGTTGCTATGTGCGCATACATCCCGTCCCGGTCTGAGATCTTATAGGGTTTATTCTTTTTCTTCAGGTTCTTAAGTGATGTGTCTGTCAGCATGATCCACCTCGAGCTACCTCAAAGTACCGTCAGGCCAAAACAGTCAAGATTTATGAGCATATATCTTTTGAAAACAGGATGATACGCAAAAAAATACCGTCACCAGGGCCGATCGTACCTGACGGCACAAAGAGAAAACAGGGAAAGCAAGATGGATCGATACCGTCAGAAGTACCGACAGATCGAACCGCTTGTCGCCGATAGAGGTGGATAGGTGCTGAGGAAAAAATAAATTATATCAGTTTGTTATACTTTCTTTTTGATAGAAACTGATAGACCCGGAGAGGGTTTGCACTATTCCCACTCGATGGTTCCGGGTGGTTTTGAGGTGATGTCATAGGTCACGCGGTTGATGCCCGGCACTTCGTTGATGATCCGCGTCGCCGTTTCCCCTAGGAATTCGTGGCTGAAAGGATAGTAGTCTGCGGTCATGCCATCAACGGAGGTCACCGCTCGCAGCGCACAGGCAAAATCATAGGTGCGCCCGTCGCCCATCACCCCGACCGTGCGCACTGGCAGGATGGCGACAAAAGCCTGCCATATCTCGTCGTAAAGGTCGTGCTTTCTGATCTGATCGATATAGACCGCATCGGCCTCGCGCAGGATGTCCAGCTTTTCGCGGGTGATCTCGCCGGGACAGCGGATCGCAAGACCCGGTCCGGGGAAAGGATGTCGGCCAATGAAGCTGTCGGGCAGGCCCAACTCGCGCCCCAGCGCGCGCACCTCATCCTTGAAAAGCTCGCGCAGAGGTTCGACCAGTTGCATGTTCATGCGTTCCGGCAGGCCGCCGACATTGTGGTGCGACTTGATGGTCACGGACGGCCCGCCGGAAAAGCTCACCGATTCGATGACGTCCGGGTAGAGTGTGCCCTGCGCCAGAAAGTCGGCACCGCCTATTTCCTTGGCATGTTTCTCGAAGACCTCAATGAACAAACCGCCAATGATCTTGCGCTTGGCTTCCGGATCGCTGACGCCTTCGAGCTTGCCGAGAAAGAGATCGGATTCGTCGGCATGGATTAGCGGCAGATTGTAATGTTCGCGGAACATGCCCACGACCTGTTCGCTCTCGTCTTTCCGCATCAGACCGTGGTCCACATAGACGCAGGTGAGCTGGTCCCCGATGGCCTCGTGGATCAGTACCGCCGCAACAGAACTGTCGACGCCGCCGGACAGGGCACAGATCACCCTGCCGTCGCCGACCTGTGCGCGGATGCGGGCGATGGCTTCTTCGCGGTAGGCCCCCATGGTCCAGTCGCCCTTGAACCCGGCAAGGCGTACGAAATTCTCATAGAGCTTTGCGCCATTTGGCGTATGATGCACTTCGGGGTGGAACTGTACGGCGAAGAAACCGCGCGTTGTATCAGCTGTGATCGCGAAAGGCGCATTGGGGGAGGTGCCGTAGACCTCAAAGCCCGGCGCAATCTCGCTCACGTGATCGCCGTGGCTCATCCAGACCTGCTCGCGGTCCTGATCGGTCTCGAACCAGCCATCCAGAATATCCAGCCTTGTGGGCGTGGGGGTCACATAGGCCCGCCCGAACTCGGCCGTGCCGTGGCCGCGCTCCACCTTGCCGCCCAGACAGTGCATCATGACCTGCTGGCCGTAGCAGATGCCAAGGATCGGTACGCCCAGATCGAAAACAGACCGGGGGGGCATCGGCGCACCCGCGGCAAAAACCGACGAAGGGCCGCCCGAGAAAATCACCGCCTTCGGGGCGAACTCAGCCAGAAAACCGTCATCGACCAGATGAAAGGGGTGGATTTCGCAATAGACATTCAGCTCTCTGAGACGCCGCGCGATAAGCTGCGTCACCTGGCTGCCGAAGTCTATGATAAGGAGGCGGTCATGTTCAGATATCGTCATAGTCGTTGAGTATGCCGCTGGCCGGGCGGTGGCAAGCCTCTGATCAAGGCGCTGTGCGACCTGCGATCAGATTTTGACGCGCCCGGCCTGACCCTTGGGCACATGTCGCTTTTTGCCCTGCATGGCCGCTCTGGGAGAGTGCGGGTGCGGTGGAATGAGGTAGTGCGGTGCAGAGGTCGGCATAAGGGGCAGGTTATGGCAGGAGCAGAACGCAGACGCGGGCGGGGCGGGGGCGGCGCGGCGCGGCGTGCAGAACGCAGTGCGGTCTCTTTCGAGACAGCGCGCTACATCGAACGCCACATCCCGAACTTCGAAATACTGACCGAAGAGGCGCTTGAGATCATCGAGACCAACGCCGAGCTTGTTCTGGAAGAGATCGGAGTGAATTTCGTCGAAAATCCCGCCGCCCTGCAACGCTGGCGGGACGCGGGCGCTCAGGTGGACGGCGAACGGGTGCGCCTCCCGCGCGGGCTGGCGCGCACGCTGTGCAAAACGGCGCCCTCAAGCTACACGCAGCATGCTCGCAACCCCGACCGCACCGTGGTGGTGGGCGGCAAGAACCTTGTGCTGGCCCCGGTCTACGGCCCGCCCTTCGTCCGCGATGCGGTGGGCGGCCGGCGCTATGCCACGATGGAGGATTTCCGCAAATTCGTGAAGCTGGGCTACATGTCCAAGTGGCTGCATCACTCGGGCGGCACGGTTTGCGAGCCCACCGATCTGCCGGTCAACAAGCGCCATCTTGATATGTTGCATGCGCATATGACGCTCAGTGACAAGCCCTTCATGGGGTCCGTGACCGAGCCGAGCCGCGCACAGGACAGTGTGGATATGTGCGGGGTGCTCTTTGGTCAGGACTTCGTGCAGCAGAACACCGTCATGACCTCGCTCATCAACATCAACTCGCCGATGACATTCGATGATGTGATGATGGGCGCGCTTGAAGTCTATGCCGCCAACAACCAGGCCTGCATCATCTCGCCTTTTATCGTGGGCGGCGCGATGG
The DNA here is from genome assembly GCF_020622345.1 of Roseobacter weihaiensis. Taxonomy (GTDB): domain Bacteria; phylum Pseudomonadota; class Alphaproteobacteria; order Rhodobacterales; family Rhodobacteraceae; genus Roseobacter; species Roseobacter weihaiensis. The sequence goes on from NZ_JACNMO010000002.1 coordinate 280,472, forward strand.
CGCCCGTGTCGGTGGCTGGCACGCTCACCCAGGTGCTGGCCGAAGTCCTGGCGGGCATTGCTTACAGCCAGATCATCCGCCCCGGTGCGCCGGTCATCATGGGCGCCTTTGTCACGTCGATCGATATGAATTCGGGTGCGCCGACATTTGGCACGCCGGAAGCCTCTCATATTACCTACGGCGCGGGTCAACTGGCCCGACGGCTGGGTTTGCCCTACCGGTCCGCGGGCTCGTTCTGCGGCTCGAAACTGCCCGACGCGCAGGCCGCCTATGAGACTGCCAACAGCCTCAACATGGGGCTTCTCTCAGGCGTCAACTTCATGCTGCATTCCTGCGGCTGGCTTGAAGGTGGGCTGGTGTCCTCTTTCGAGAAGTTCGTGATGGACGCAGACCAGTTGGGGGTCCTGCATCACCTGGCCCGCGGGGTGGAGATTGATGAGAACGCCCAGGCGCTGGACGCCATCCGCGAGGTCGGACCGGGCGGCCACTATCTGGGCTGCGATCACACCCAGCGGAATTTCAAATCCGCGTTCTGGAAGTCAGATGTTCTGGACTACAAACCCTTTGAGACCTGGGAAGACGAAGGGGCGCGCGATACCCAGACGCTGGCCAGCCTGCGGGTCGAGAAGATGCTTGGCGATTATCAACAACCCAGCCTGGACCCAGCCATAGCCGAGGCGCTGCGGGAGTTTGTCGATCGCAAGAAGGCGGAAGCGCCCGACAGTTTTATGTAGTCAGGCATGCTGGGCCGCGCGCAAGACCCGCGCCTCGCCCACCATCGCGATCAGGATATCCACATGGCGGATCAGGCTATAGCTGGTGTTGCCACTGATGCGTTGAGCGTTCAGCGTCGCCTCGATCTCGATCAGCCGCATCAGGGCGGCCCCGTGGCGTGGCAGCACACCGTAGCCCAGAAGTCTGGGCAGATGGGTGCCGCGCCGATAATCCTCAGCCCCGATGCGTGCCGCCCTCATCAACAACGGGGGCCGGCGCAGTGCTTGCAACATGGAGAGAATATCCTGCATTGGTCGTGTCCTTTTTCTGATCGACATCAAATCATCTGATGTCCGATGCAGTTTATGACACAGTTTTAGCCGGTGTTGCGCAGGCGACGAGACGGACGTGCGGGGTGGTTCAGACCTTGTTTACCCTTTTTATGGGTAACCAAGGTACGCCAGAATGTGGCGACACTGTTGCGTAAAACAGGGATAGACCGCACGTTGGTTTAAATACTGTTTATGCAATAGATACAATACTCCGGATATTCGCCGATATTAACGAACAGGTAACCAATTTCTTCTCTGGGTTGTGTTAACGAATTCAAATACAACTAAATGGAGCCATTGGTGAAGTCGACATGAAAGACCTTGAAACGACCACGCTGAACCCTCGCTACCAAGAGACCCCGTCCTTGCCGGACTGGGTCCCAACTGCGGCACAGATGTATCTCGCGCATACCGAGGCGGGGCTGCCGATCCGGGCTCTGGCACGGGCTGCGGGCTGTCACGCCTCCACGATCCTGCGCCAGATCAGACGGATCGAAACCCGCCGGGACGATCCGCTGGTGGATGCCGCTTTGCGTAATCTGGGCAGTGTTCATTTCAAACCATGTTCCCTGCCAGCACATCTGAATCAGAAGGATTCCATTCGCATGAGTTTTCAAGAAAAGATCTCGCAGCCAAAACCTGTCGACAAGACCCCCGATAGCGCCGAGTTCAATGCGGATGCCGCTCGAGTGCTGCGTCGCCTGTGCGAAACGGGTGCCGTTCTCGCGGTTGCGACCAATATGGAAAAGGCCGTGATCGTGCGCGATGGGGTCGGGGGGGCCGCGACGCGGACAGGTGTCGTGGATCGAAAGATTGCAGAGGCGATGGCCCTCAAAGACTGGATTTCGCCCAAGCAAAACGGCAAGATCACCCGCTACTCCATCACGTCCGCCGGGCGGGCCGCGCTTGAGCAGATGTTTGAAACGCTTGGCCAGGCCGAACATCAAGGCTTTGCCGAAGCCCAGACCCCCTTTACCGACAGCCCGCGCGCCTGGGGCGAAAAAACGCTGCCCGATCCCGACAGCGGTCAGACGCGGCGAATGCGTTACAACCTTGCCGAAAGCCCGTTGACGGCTCTGGCGCGTCGGAAGGACAAATCCGGAGCACCTTTCCTGACGGACGATCTGGTTACCGCGGGCGAACGGCTGCGCGAGGATTTTGAACTGGCACAGATCGGGCCCCAGGTCACCCAAAACTGGGATCGCTTTCTGACCACCGGCGGGCAGGGCACCTATGTGCCCGACAGCGGGGTGGGCGACGGGTCGTCGAATGCCCGAAAACGCATCAGCGACGCGCTGGCCGAACTGGGCCCTGGGCTTTCTGACGTGGTGCTGCGCTGCTGTTGTTATCTGGAAGGCCTGGAGACCGCAGAGAAAAAGCTGGGGTGGTCTGCGCGCTCGGGCAAGATCGTGCTGCGCATTGCGCTGATCCGGCTCAAGCGGCACTATGACGAAACGGTTGGACCCGGTGGGCCGCTCATTGGCTAGGCCTTTCCTTTTCCTCAGCGCAGTGTGAGCCATCGGCGAAGTTCTTCGCGGTTTTTGATCTGGTTCAAAGGCGACCCTTTCCGTTCGAGGCTAAACTTTGCAAAGTAAAGTCGAAGTCCCTTTGCCGCCCTGATGGATATGAGGTATCAGCCTTGGAAAGACATAGCATCGCCCCGGTTCGGAAAGTCATGCTGTTTCTGGCGGTTGTGGTCAGTCTGGCGCTGGTCCCCTTGCCCCGCAGCCCAGCCGCACAACCTCTCCAACACGTCAATGCAACGTGGTCTTTTGGGAGTTTTGCTGGTGTCATGACCGACGACCGGGCCAGCGAAGCCCTCAACCCCACTCGGGTCCGGTTCGTGGATCAGTATCTTTTCGGTGTGATGCTGGGCTACGATCAGCCATTGGGTCAAAGCCGGCTCTCGCTGGGCTTTGAGCTGCAGGCCGTTTTGCATGTCGGCGATCAGGATTTTTACGAAATCGCCCTGCCGCTCACCCTGCGGTATCGTCCGCAAGACAGTTGGTGGGATGTCTTTGACAGCTTTGCCTTTGGGCTTGGCGGGTCGCATTATTCGCAAATCTCCGATCTGGAGCGTGAAGTCTACGGAGAATCGCGGCGCAATCTGTTCTACTGGTTTTTGGAAGCGGAGTTCGCGACCAATGAACCGGGCGAAACTCTCTTTGCGCGGTTGCACCATCGCTCCAACGCCTTTGGGACGCTTCGGCCAAACGGTGGCTCCAATGCGCTGGTTTTTGGGATTCGCCGCACCTTCTAATCCCCTGGATCCGGCAGAGCGGCTATGCGTCGCGGGACCTTTCCCTGAGCGTCCCATGTGATACACTCTTCGCAACCGAGTATATCGCCAGAAAGACCTGACATGCGCGACCTGAAAATCCCCCGGGAGCGGCACCCCGAAAAAGCCCGCCGCCCGGACAACCCGCAACCGAAAAAACCGTCCTGGATTCGGGTTAAGGCCCCCGGTGGGAAAGGCTATGCGGAGACGGCCCGCATCATGCGCGAGAACAAGCTTGTGACTGTCTGTGAAGAGGCAGGCTGTCCGAACGTCGGCGAATGCTGGAGCCAGGGGCACGCCACCATGATGATCATGGGCGAGGTCTGCACCCGCGCCTGCACATTCTGCAACATTGCGACCGGCAAACCGCCCGAAGATCTGGACGCCTTTGAGCCCGGTCGCGTGGCCCATGCGGTCGACAAGCTCGGGCTCAATCATGTGGTCATCACGTCTGTCGACCGGGATGATATCGAGGATGGCGGCGCGGCGCATTTTGCCCAGACCATCCGGGCCATCCGTCACCGCAGCCCGAAAACCACAATCGAAATTCTGACCCCCGACTTTATCAAATGTGCCCCCGACGCGCTGGAAAAAGTGGTCGAGGCCCGCCCGGATGTTTTCAACCATAACCTTGAAACCGTGCCGGGGCTCTATCCGGAGGTCCGGCCGGGCGCGCGGTATTTCCATTCGCTTCGGCTGCTGCAGCGGGTCAAGGAGCTGGACCCGCGCATGTTCACCAAATCCGGCATCATGGTGGGTCTTGGGGAGGACCGTCAGGCGGTGCTGCAGGTGATGGAAGACATGCGGGCCGCCGACATCGATTTTCTGACCATAGGTCAATACCTGCAACCGACGCCCAAGCATCATCGGGTCGACCGTTTCGTCACCCCGGAGGAGTTCGCGGCCTATGAAAAAGCGGCCTTTGGCAAAGGGTTCCTGATGGTGTCGGCCACGCCGCTGACCCGGTCGTCTTATCACGCGGGTGATGACTTTGCGCGGTTGCGGGCTGCCAGAGAAAAACGCCTCGGACTTGCGTGAGTGCGTCCTATCTACCTCGGTTTGCGAAAAGTCACCGTCAAGGACTTTACACAACCATAGGGGTAGTTATCTTGTGCTTCACCTACTGAACCGGGTTGACCCCTTACACGATGGATTTACGTCTTATGTCGGACATTCATTGGGCTGTATTTGCCCTCCGAGACATTAAAAATGCTTTGGATGACAACAGATATGATGTGGCCTCCTGTCATATCAACGATGCCATAGAAGCGATCCTGGCCCGCGACGAACAGGATCACGAGCGGTCCTGCGTGGTGGTGAGTGATATGGGCAAGTCAGCGTCAAAATTCTGATTGCGCTCCCGCTCTGGGGCCTGGGATCAGGGGCGGGTTGCAGTTAAAATACGCGGCTACGGTCGGAGCCTATCGGCGGTGAGCGCTTCGGGCCAAAGCCCGAAGTATTCAAGACCGGCAATGATCAGCACTGTCCCAATCACAATAGCGACAAGCCTCACGCGCTTGGCGGAGGGCGGATTGCGCGCCCATTGCGACATCCGAAAGAGCCATAGAGGGTTCATGGCTCAGCCCACATCGGTAAAGCGAACCTTCCCGATGAAGGGCAGGTTCCTGTTGCGCTGCGCAAAGTCGATGCCGTATCCGACCACGAACTCATCGGGGATTTCAAAGCCCGTCCAGTCCGCCTTGAAATCCACTTCACGCCGGCTGGGTTTGTCCAGCAGGGCGATGGATTTCAGCCGTGCAGGCCTGCGGTTTTCCAGCAGATGCGTCACGTGATTCAGCGTGTGGCCGGTGTCGACGATATCTTCGACCACCAGCACATCGCGGCCCTCGATGGCACCGCGCAGGTCTTTGAGGATGCGCACCTCCCTGGTGCTTTCCATGCCGTCGCCATAGCTGGAGGCTTCCAGAAAATCGACCTCGATCGGCAAATCCAACTCCCGCACAAGATCGGCGATAAAGACAAAGCTGCCGCGCAGCAGGCCCACGACGACCAGCTTGTTGGTATCATGGAATTCCCTTTGGATCTCCTTGCACAGCTCTTCGATCCGGGCCGCTATCGACTTGGCCGAGATCATTTCGTCTATGACATAAGGACGCGCTGTCATGCGTTTTACCTTGAATTTACCGGGCGGACATAAGACATGATGGCTAACTGCAGTAACATTACAAATCAATGCCAACCCATTCAGAAACCCGCACTCTGCCCTACAGCGCCCAACAGATGTATGATCTTGTCGCAGATGTTGCGGATTATCCTCAATTCCTGCCGTGGTGTTCTGCGGCGCGGGTCAAGTCGGTCACCCCGCAGGGCGACACGGCCGTGATGGAGGCTGACCTCGTCATCAGTTTCAAGGTTTTCCGGGAACGCTTCACCAGCCGTGTGGTGCTGATGCCGGCATCCAAGAAAATCGATGCGGAATACCTCGACGGCCCGTTTCGTTACATGAAATCGAACTGGGCGTTTCGGGATGTGGAGGGGGGGTGCGAAGTGTCATTTTTCGTCGATTTTGCGTTTCGCAACATGGTGCTGCAGAAATTGATCGGGGTGGTGTTCAACGATGCCATGCAACGAATCGTGCGCGCTTTCGAGGCGCGGGCGGATGCGCTCTATGGCGCTTCCTAGCGTGATCGCAAACCGTCCAGAAGCATTTTAAGCGCATGGTCGCGTGCCGCGCGCCGCACGGTGTCGCGCCCCCGGGCGCCGAATTCCACGGTCTCGACGGTCATCCTGTCGCCGATGATACAGCCAAAACAGACCCTTCCTTCAGGTTTGTGATCCGAACCGCCGGGGCCCGCGATGCCCGTGACCGCAACCGCCGCCGAAGCCTCGGAGTGGGCCAATGCCCCCAGCGCCATCTCGCGGGCGACGTCTTCGGACACCGCGCCAAAGGTCTCAAGGGTCGCGGCACGGACGCCCAACATGTCCATCTTGGCGCTGTTGGAATAGGTCACGAAGCCCCGGTCGACCACGGTCGACGATCCGGCGATATCCGTCAGTGCGACGGTGACCATGCCGCCGGTGCAGCTTTCGGCAGTTGCGATCATCACGCCTTTGGCTTCTGCCGCTTTCAGGACATCCGCCGCCAGCGTCACGTCACATCACCCCGTGGTAAAGGCCCGCAAGAACGAGCACGCCGAGGGCGGCAAAGACGCCCGCAATCACGTCGTCGAGCATCACCCCCAGGGCATCGGCGCGCCGATCCGCCCAGCCCACCGGGCCGGGTTTCCAGATGTCGAAGAGCCGAAAGAGCACAAAGGCCGCAATCCAGCCCGGCCACATCACAAGCACGCTGATGCCCATCGACCAGGCCGCATAAGACAGCGGCAACAGCGCGATCCACTGGCCGACGACCTCGTCCACCACGATCTCCGACGGGTCATGATCCGCAGCCCCCTTTGTCATCACACCGGTGGCCCACCAGCCCTTGAAGAACGCCGCAACCACTGCAAGGCAGAGCAATGGAAAGCCCCCCAGCACGTGCAAAAGCCATGCCCAGGGCAGCGCAATGAGCGAGCCCCAGGTGCCGGGCGCGGGCCGCACATATCCGACCCCCAGAACCGTGCCGATCAGCCGTGCGGTTCTGCTCATGCCGACACCAGCGCAACAGTGGCAAGGCAGGCGATGCCTTCACCGCGCCCGGTAAACCCGAGTCTCTCCGAGGTTGTGGCCTTGACCGAGAAGCGATCCGTCGCAAGGCCCATCAGCGCGGACATCTTTTCCCGCATGGCCTGTGCGTGCGGTCCGATCTTGGGCGTCTCGCAGACCAACGTGCAATCGACGTTGCTGATCTCAAACCCCCGGTCGCGGGCCATATGAACGGCATGCTCCAGGAAAATCGCACTGGCAGCGCCTTTCCATTGCGGGTCGCTGGGCGGAAAATGCTGGCCGATATCCCCCGAGGCCAGTGCCCCGTAGATGGCATCCGTCACCGTATGCATCGCGACATCCGCATCCGAATGGCCCACAAGCCCGTGGGTATGCGGGATATCCACCCCGCAGAGCGTCACGTGGTCGCCCGGCCCAAAGGCATGCACGTCAAAGCCGTTGCCCAGTCTAATGTCCATTGCGTGCTCTCAATATTGCTTCTGCCCGCGCGAAATCCGCAGGCGTGGTGATCTTGATATTATCCTCGTCGCCGGGGGTAATGGCAACGTCGATCCCGGCCCGGCGGGCAATTTCCACATCATCCGCCGCGCCGTCCGGCGAGGTCTGATAGGCGTCCAGAATGGCTGTCAGGTGAAAGCCTTGCGGGGTCTGCGCGCGAAAGAGGCCCGTGCGGTCGGCCGTGCCGGTCACGCGCCCGTCCTGACCTGTCCACAAGGCGTCGACGACCGCCACGGCAGGGGCGGCGGCCCGTGCGCTTTGCAACGCGGCGAGCACACCGTCGATGACGTCGGGCCTGACGCAGGGCCGGGCCGCATCATGGATCAGAACACAGTCCACGCGGGCCGATAATTTCTGCAGCCCGGCCAGAACGGAGGCGCTGCGCGTGGTGCCGCCAACCGCAATCTCGGCATGAGGCTCGCGGGGCCAAAGGTCGGTCTCCAGATCTTCGGGATGCAGGACCAGCACCAGCTCCGAGACCTGCGGGTGGTCGGCAAAAGCGGCCAACGCATGCTCGGCCACGGGGCGCCCTGCCAGAAGACGCCACTGTTTTGGCAGCTCTCCGCCGGCGCGCAGGCCGCGACCGGCGGCAACGATAACGGCGCCGACCTTCATGAAAAAAACCAATGTCTCATGACACTTGTCTAGGGCTTTGGGCGCGGGGACGCAATTGCCCGAAGCTGTGCTTAAATTTTAGGCGCATGCTATCGGCAAACAATCACGAAGACCTTTGGATCATTGAGAGAATTAGGTTAGTTTGATAGGAGGTCATCTGTGCTCAAGGATTAAGCAATTGAACCCGTCCGTCTTTCCTGTGGATTTATCGCCCCCGGTGCTTCTGGCACCGATGGCCGGAATCACCGATCTGCCGTTTCGCAATCTGGTGGCCTCCTTTGGCGCGGGGCTGGTGGTGTCGGAAATGGTGGCGAGCCACGATATGCTGAATGCCCGCCCCGGCAGCCGGGAAAAAGCGGAGCTGGGTCTGGGGGACGTGGGCACGGCTGTTCAACTGGCCGGGCGTGAGGCCGCCCCCATGGCCGAGGCCGCCCGCATGGTCGAGGGGCAGGGCGCGCGGGTCATCGATATCAACATGGGCTGCCCGGCCAAGAAGGTGACGCAGGGCTATTCCGGCTCTGCCCTGATGCGCACGCCGGATCATGCGCTGACGTTGATCGAGGCGGTGGTGCGCGCGGTCTCCATTCCGGTCACGCTCAAAACCCGTCTGGGATGGGATGACGCGATGCTGAATGCGCCCGAGATTGCCCGGCGCGCCGAGGCCGCAGGGATCGCGATGATCACGATCCACGGGCGCACGAGGTGCCAGTTCTACAAAGGGCAGGCGGATTGGCAGGCGATCGCGGCGGTGAAGGAGGCGGTCTCCATCCCGGTGATTGCAAATGGTGATATTCTGTGTGCGCAGACTGCGCGTATGGCGCTTTTACAGTCCGGGGCCGATGGTATCATGGTGGGCCGAGGCGCGCGCGGCAAACCCTGGGTGCTGGCGCAGATCGCGCATGATCTCTTTGGCGCTGGCGCCCCGGATATCCCTGCCGGACAAAGCTTCGCCGACATGGTTCAGGCCCACTACGAGGCGATGATCCGGTTTTACGGCGCGGACCTGGGCTGGCGTGTCGCGCGCAAGCATCTGGGCTGGTACATGGACAGCTGCGACACGCCTGGGCCGCTGCGCAAGGCGGTGCTGACCGCGCCGACCGTGGAGGCCACGCAAAACCTGCTCTCCGAGGCCTGCTGCGCAGACCGGTTGGTGGCCGCATGATGACCGACAACGCGCTTTGGGCCAGCCTGCCCGTGCCCACGCTGCTGGTGGATGCGGAAAATCTGATCGTGGATATCAACTCCGCGGCAGAAGGGTTTCTGAATGTCTCTGCCAAAGCCATTCGCAACATGCCGGTCTGGGATCAGATCGCGGTCAATGACCCCCTCGAGACGGCTTTCGCCCGCGCCCGCGAGACCCACACGCCGCTCTTCGTGAATGATGTGGATGTGGGCAGCGGATCGCGCGCGCCCATGCAATCCGACCTTCAGGTGGCCCCGCTCGCGGGTAAGCCGGGCTATATGATCCTGATGATCTCTCCGCGCGAGTTGGCGGGTCGGATGACGCAGAACTATTCCGTGAAATCGGCGGCGAAATCCGCCATCGGCATGGCGGAAATGCTGGCCCATGAGATCAAGAACCCGCTCGCCGGGATCACCGGGGCAGCCCAACTCCTCAGCATGAATTTAGGCGCAGAAGACCTTGAACTTACAGACTTGATTGTCGAAGAGAGTCGGCGAATCGTCAAGCTTCTCGGCCAGGTGGAGCAATTTGGCAACCTTTCTGTGCCGGACTTTCAGCCGGTGAATATACATGACGTGCTGGACCGCGCCCGGCGTTCGGCCCTGCTGGGGTTCGGGGCCGATATGAAGATCGTGGAGGATTACGACCCCTCGCTGCCGCTGGCCTACGGTGATCCCGACCAGCTGCTCCAGGTGGTGTTGAACCTGCTCAAGAACGCCTCCGAGGCAGCGGGCAAAGGGGGCGGCACCATCCGGCTGCACAGCTATTTTGAGCATTCGTTCAGGTTGCGCCGGTCTGACGGCTCGGGCCAGTCCTTGCCGCTGCAGATCGAGATCATCGACGACGGGCCGGGCCTGCCGGAGAACATCAAAGGCGATGTCTTTGACCCCTTTGTCTCGGGCAAGGAAAACGGAACCGGCCTTGGCCTGGCGCTGGTGAGCAAGATCATCTCGGATCACAACGGGTGGATCTCAGTTACATCCGTGCCCGGCAAGACAGTCTTTCGAATTTCCCTGGCGCGCGCCCCCAAAGACGCGGCCCACAAAGAAAAATAGGAGTTCTACAGATGGACGGTACCGTTTTAGTGGCAGACGACGACCGCACGATCCGCACGGTTCTGACGCAGGCGTTGACCCGGGCGGGGTGCAAGGTGCATGCCACATCGAGCCTGACGACCCTGTTGCGTTGGGTCGGCGAGGGTAAGGGCGACGTGGTGATCTCGGACGTGATGATGCCGGATGGCAACGGGCTGGAGATGCTGCCGAAGATCTCTCAGGATCGGCCCGGGCTGCCGGTCATCGTGATCTCGGCGCAGAACACGATCATGACGGCCATTCAGGCCGCCGAAGCCGAAGCCTATGACTACCTGCCCAAACCTTTCGACCTGCCCGATCTGATGAAACGCACCGCGCGCGCACTGGAGCTGCGCCAGCAAAACCGGCGGGCCCCTGCGATCAGCGACGACCGCCCGGACGACCTGCCGCTTGTCGGGCGCACGGCCGTCATGCAGTCGCTCTACCGCGTGGTGGCGCGGGTGATGAACACCGATCTGCCGGTCCTGATCTGGGGCGAATCCGGTACGGGCAAGTCCCTGATCGCGCGCGCCATTCACGATTTCTCAGACCGGCGTAATCTGCCGTTTATCGCCGCAACCTCGGCGGATCTTCAGGAGCTTGAGGGCCCGGCGCGCCTGCTGGCGCGGGTCAAGGGCGGCACGCTGCTGATCGAGGAGATCGCCGATCTGCCTGAAGAGCTGCAAGCCCGTCTGGTGCGCATGATGGACGCGCCGGGCGACTACAGTCCGCGTTTTCTGGCCACCAGTCAGACCGACCTCAATGGCGCGATGGAGGCGGGCAATGTGCGCAAGGACCTGTATTACCGGCTGAGTGGGGCGACATTGACCGTGCCGGCGCTGCGCGAGCGGGTGGACGATATTCCGCTGCTGGCAGAGCATTTTCTGGTGCGCGCCGAGGCGTCAGGGGCTGCCCCGCGCAACCTCTCGGCAGAGGCTGCCGACATCTTCCGCAACTACAGTTGGCCCGGCAACGTGCGTCAGCTTGAAAACGCGATCCGCCGTCTGGGGCTGACCAGCCGGGCCGCCGAGATCACCGGCGCGGAAGTCGAGCAGGTGTTGGGTGCGCAGCCCGACCTGGAGCCGATGCGCGCGGCGGGCAATACCGAAAAGCTTGGCGCATCGGTCGAGCGGCATTTGCGCCGCTACTTTGACCTGCATGGCAATATGTTGCCGCCCGCGGGGCTTTACGCCCGAATCCTGCGCGAGGTCGAAGCGCCTTTGATCGAAATTGCCCTCGAGGCTACGGGTGGAAATCAGGCGAAATGCGCTGATTTGCTTGGAATAAATCGCAATACCTTGCGAAAGAAGATTACCGACCTCGATATAGAGGTGACACGCCGCCGCAAATTGATGTAAAACTGCCACATAAACGTGGCCATCAGGGGACACCTCTGATCAGGACCACAAAATAGAGCGGTCGGCGACAGGTGCGCCACATCATACATGAGGATGTCGGGTGGTTTCCCGAGTAGAAAAGTCACTCTGGATCAAGCTGGGACGTTTGCGTCGGATCAGACGCGTGCGCAACGCAGCCACCCTGGGCCTCGTTGTGCTGGGTCCTCTGCTGGCGCTGGCGACTTATCTGGTCCTGGGCCCCTTGGGGGAGGCGGGCAACACGCTCAGCCTGCGGCTCATCCTGCTGGCGGACCTGGTTTATATTCTGGTGGTGGCAGCACTGGTTCTGGCGCAGGTCGGCCGGCTGATCGCCGCCCGGCGGGCGAAATCTGCGGGCTCGCGCCTGCACCTGCGCCTGACGGGGGTCTTTGCCCTCATGGCGTTGATCCCCACCGTGACGGTCGCCATTTTCGCCGGGCTGACGGTGAATGTCGGTCTGGAGGGGTGGTTTTCGGAACGGGTCCGTGATGTCGTCGGCAGCTCGCTGGCCGCGGCCGAGGCCTATGAGGCAGAACAACGGTTGGACCTGGCCGAGGACGCCCGCACCCTTGGGCGCAGCATCGATCAGGCCCGCCGTGCCGGTGTCATCATCTCCGACAGTGAGTTGCTGAGCGAAGGACAGCGGCAAATCCAGCGCGGGCTCAGAGAGGCCTATATGATCGACGGCACAGCCGAGATCAGGGCGCGGGGCGACCGGTCCTATCTCTTTGATTATGAAGCCCCCTCTGATGCGCAGATGAGCGAAGCGGCAGCAGGCGAGGTCGTGGTCATCGAGGACTGGCCAAACAACGAATTTCGCGCGCTGGTGCGGCTGTCGGCCTTCGTGGATCGGTTTTTGTATGTCAGCCGCGAAGTGGATGGGGAAATCCTGTCGCTGTTGGATGAAACGCAGGAAACGGTGCGCCTTTATCAGCAGCTCGAGAGCGATCGGGGGCGGCTGCTCTTTGATTTCGTTCTGCTCTATCTGGCCTTTGCGGTGATCCTGATCCTGGCGGCGATCTGGCTGGGACTCTGGTTTGCGGAGCGTCTTTCGGGGCCGGTGGGCAAGCTCACCGGGGCGGCGCAGCAGGTCGGGGCGGGGGATCTTGACGTGCAGGTCCGCGAAGACGATGGCGATGACGAGATCGCCATGCTCAGCCGATATTTCAACCAGATGACACGGCAGCTCAAGGCGCAGCGCGAGACGCTGATGGACAACACGCAACAGATCGAACGGCGGCGCAGACTGTTTGATTCGGTGCTCAGTTCCGTGACCTCCGGCGTGGTGGGGCTGGATGCGGAGGGGCGCGTCACTTTCGTCAACCGCTCCGCAGAGAGGCTGCTGGGGTGGCGTGAGAAACGGCATTTGCTGGCCATCAGTGCCGCCGTGCCGGAGTTTGGATTGCTCTTTGAAGCCGTCAAACGCGCGCCCTCCGAGACGGTACAGGACGAGATCAAAGTGACCCGGCAGGGGCGTTTGGAAAACCTGCTGGTGCGGATGGCCACGCGCCGGTCAGAGGATGGGCGGCTTGAAGGCTATGTGGTGGCCTTTGACGATGTCACGGATCTGGTCAGCGCCCAGCGGATGGCGGCCTGGGGCGACGTCGCGCGCCGCATCGCCCATGAGATCAAGAACCCGCTGACCCCGATCCAGCTCTCTGCGGAGCGGATCAAACGCAAGTTCTCCCCGCGCGTCGGCGAGGACAGCGAGGCGCTGGAGCAGATGACCGATGTCATCGTGCGGCAGACCGGGGACTTGCGCCGTATCGTCGATGAATTCTCCAAATTCGCGCGCATGCCGGAGCCCGACCGCGAGGAGGTGGATCTGACCGCGCTGGTGAAGGATGCGGTCTTTTTGCAGCAGACAGGTCAGCCGGGCGTGACCTTTGTCACGGATCTGCCAGAGACCCCGGTGCGCAGTGAGCTTGATGCGACCATGATCAGTCAGGCGCTCATAAACCTGATTAAGAATGCAGGCGAAGCGATTGATACCTTGAGAGAAAAAGGCGCACCAGAAGATCATGTGCCAGCCATCCATGTCACGCTGAGCACCGAAGGCGACAGCGCAAAGATCACGATTTCGGACAACGGGATCGGGTTGCCGGAAGATCGCGCGCGGCTTTTTGAGCCCTATGTGACCACCCGCAGCGAAGGCACAGGACTGGGGCTGCCGATCGTCAAGAAAATCATCGAAGAACATGGCGGCACGCTGACGCTTGAAGATGCACCGCTGTTCGAAAACCAGACGCAAGCGGGGGCAATGGCAGTGATCGGTCTGCCATGCCTGCCGCCTGCTGAAACAACTCTCCCGGAAGAAGGACTATTGAGCCATGAGTGATATTCTGATTGTCGATGACGAACGCGATATCCGCGAGCTGATCTCTGACATTCTGCTGGATGAAGGCTATGCCACGCGGCTGGCCGGAAACTCGGATGACGCGATGGCCGCGATAAATGCCGAAAGCCCGGCGCTGATCGTTCTGGACATCTGGCTCAAGGACAGCCGGATGGACGGCATCGACATCCTCAAGACGGTCAAGCGGGACAACCCCGACGTGCCGGTGGTGATCATCTCCGGCCATGGCAACATCGAAATCGCCGTCGCGGCCATCAAACAGGGGGCCTATGACTTCATCGAAAAGCCGTTTAACATCGACCAGCTTTTGGTGGTGATCCGGCGCGCGATGGAGACCTCGCGGCTGCGGCGCGAAAACCAGACCCTGCGCCGCCGGGATGTCGCCCAGTCGGAAATGATCGGAAGCTCCGCGGCCTTTCGCACACTCGTCAGCCAGCTCGACAAGGTCACCAAATCAAATGGGCGCGTGATGCTGACAGGCCCTGCGGGATGCGGCAAGGAGGTCGCTGCACGCTACATCCACGCCAACTCCAACCGGGCCTCGGCCCCCTTCGTGACGGTCAATTGCGCGGGCGTGGCGCCCGACCGGATGGAAGAAGTGCTCTTTGGACGGGAAACCCCGGACCGCGGGGTCGAGCCGGGGCTTTTGGAAGAAGCGCATGGCGGCATCATCTATTTCGACGAAGTCGCGGATATGCCGATTGGCACGCAGTCGAAGATCCTGCGCGTGCTGGTCGACCAGCAATTTCAGCGCGTGGGCGGCAATGACAAAGTGCGTGTCGATCTGCGGGTCATCTCCTCCACCAACCGCCATCTGGAGGAGGCCATCGCCGCAGGCACCTTCCGCGAGGAACTTTATCACCGGCTGAACGTCGTGCCGATTGCGGTGCCCTCGCTGGAAGAGCGGCGCGAGGATATTCCCGAACTGGCAGGTCACTTCATTGCCGAGATCAACGCCAGTCAGGGCCTGCCCCTGCGCGAGATCAGCGAGGATGCGATTGCCCTGATGCAGACCATGGAGTGGCCCGGCAACGTGCGCCAGCTCAAGAACCTGATCGAGCGGGTGCTGATCCTGGGCGACAGCACCGGGCCGATTGAAACGCGCGAGTTGCCCGTGGCCGATGATCCGGCAGACAGCGAAAGCCGCGTGGTGCTGTCGGGGGCCTTGGCCACGCTGGCCCTGCGCGAGGCGCGCGAGGCCTTTGAGCGGGAATACCTGCTGACCCAGATCAACCGCTTTGGGGGCAATATCTCGAAAACCGCGAATTTCGTCGGGATGGAGCGCAGCGCCCTGCACCGCAAGCTCAAGTCACTGGGGGTGGTCACCTCCGCGAAATCCGGGACACGGGTCGCGCATATCGACGAGGATGCCGAAGCGGTGAGTTAGGCGTCAATCTCTGCCAGAATATCGACACCCTGCATGTTCAGGAAATGCAGCATGTCGATGAAAATCCAGTTTTCGACCAGTTTTTCACCCGCGCGGCGATAGATGTCCACGACCCGCATGTCCGCGCGGATGTCATTGCCGGGCACCCCCATGAAGCCGTTCTTGTTGGTGAGCGTCAGGTTCGGCCAGCCGAAAAACCCGCCGTAGGTCCCTTCGGCCATGCGACAGAGGTGGCCGTTCAGGACACGGCCCTGCATGGCGCGTCGAAACGGTGCCTGATGCTGCTGGATGTAGCGCTCAATCGTATAGGTCGCGCCGATCCCGGTCGGCCCCCACCAGACCATATCGTCGTGCCAGTCCACCGCCAGTTCATCTTCGGGCGACGGTGGTCTGATCGCGGCATTGGCATGATCGATGGAGCTTATCATATTGTTGATCCGCGCCAGCGTCTTTTGCGACTGCGCGGTGTCTTGCGCGGTGGTGAGCAGCCCGTCATGGGTGCGGGGACCCGGCTGCACCAGTTGCGCGCCGGTTTGCGTCACCGAGAGCGGGTCAAGTCCCGCCTGCGCCATCAGGTGCAACAGGTCGATGAAGAGCGCGGACTGCGTGATGCGCCCGTTTTCAATCTTGTTGAACTCCGCATAGCGCAGCATCGCAATTTTCCGGGTCGCCGGGATATTCAGGAACGGGGCGTCAAACAGCCCCATGAAATGCCCCATGGAACATGTCCAAGTGCTCGAAAACCCGTCGATTTCGTTCAGCCCGGCAAAAAAGATGTCTTCCCGGCGCTGCACGCGGGAAAAGGAGGTCAGAAAGGGCTCCCAGAATGTGCCGGCGATGGCCGCCGGGCCGGTCTGTTCGTGAAAGGGGTGCATGCCATACCAGCGGCAGTCCGGCGCGAGGTGTTCTGACAAAACTGACGCGACCGTCTGCGCAGAGGCTGCTTCCAGCGCCGCCGCGTAGGTCTGGCTGACGGCTTTCACAGGATCGAGATCGGGGGCAGGGGTGGGAATCATTGCAGTCATGCCCGAAGGTTTAAAATCGGAGCGCCCGCTCAGCCAGCCCAAAAGCGACAGGTCACGCGGCGCTTGCGGGATTACTTGCCAGCGGTTCTCGTCATCGCGCGCCACACAGCTGTTGGGCGTCAGCGCCTGCATTACATTGACCCGTCCGGGTGTGGCGGCGGGTGTGCGGACCACCGCGCCAGTGCATCTGGGCAGCGCGACAGACTGGTACCCCTTGCGGGTCATGCATTGATCCTCAAGATCATTGCGCAGGCGGGCGTTGACATCCACGGTGTAGACATCGCCATGCGCAAAATACCCGCCGCGGTGATAACAATGGCCATCGGAGTTGCAAAAGCGGCGGGAGGGGATGAAAACCGGTGGGCTGCGTCGGATCTGATTGGCCACCGGCGCGTCTTTCAGCGCGGCCACCTCGCAGGACAGCAGATCGCTTTGCAGCCGTGCCACGCTGACGCCGGGCTGGTGGTAAACCGCGGGTGGCGCGCAGCCTGCCAGTGTGACGCAGAGGAACAGGGAGGCGACGGGTCTCTTCATGGTGCCAGTTTGGCGCGGTTTCACGCCCGAGACAATTGAATTGACCGTTACAGGTGCTTCTGCCATGCAGAAGGTCTGACGAACGCCCTGAGGGACGCGAAACATGAAGGTCATCATTTGCGGCGCTGGCCAGGTCGGTTGGCAGATCGCGCGGCATCTGTCGGGCGAACGCAACGACGTCACTGTGGTCGACAGCAACCCCGATCTGGTGCGCCGGGCTACGGATTCCCTTGATGTTCAGGGGATTGCGGGCTTTGCGAGCTATCCCGATGTGCTGGACCGGGCCGGGGCGCGGGATGCGGAGATGGTGATCGCGGCCACCTATTCCGACGAGGTCAACATGGTGACCTGTCAGGTGGCGCATTCGGTCTTTGGCGTGAACCGCAAGATCGCGCGGCTGCGCAGCCAGTCTTATCTGGAAACCATTTACTCCGACCTCTACCGCCGTGATCACATGCCCATCGACGTGGTCATCAGCCCGGAACGCGAGGTGGCCTCTGCCGCCTTGCAACGGTTGTCCGCACCCGCGGCCTTTGACACCGAAATCTTCATGGATGGCAAGGCGCAATTGCTGGGCATCACCATCGAAGAAGAATGCCCCGTGGTAAACACGCCGCTGCGCCAGCTGACGGATCTGTTCTCAACCTTGCGCGCCACCGTTGTTGCGGTCCGCCGTGAGGGCACGCTTTTTGCACCGGAGGCCAAGGACCAGATCTTTGTTGGCGATGACTGTTACGTTTTCTGTCACGTGGATGACATTCCCCGAACGATGGAGATTTTCGGCAAGACCCAGTCGAAACAGGAACGTGTCGTGCTGGTGGGCGGCGGGAACGTTGGTCTGGCGGTGGCGCAGTCGCTGGAGCAACGGGTCAAACGTGTCCGCACCAAGGTGATCGAAAAGGAACGGCACTGCGCGGAACGCGCCGCCGAGGCGCTGGAACGCACGATTGTGCTGAATGGCGACGGGCTGGACGCGGGCCTGCTGGCAGAGGCGGGCATCGCGCGCGCCGATGCGATGCTGTCGATCACCGATGATGACAAGACCAATATGCTGGCCTGTGTGCGGGCAAAAGCCGAAGGCTGCCCCTATGTCATCGCGCTTATCAACGACCCGACGCTGGTGCCGCTGATGGGTCCGCTTGGGATCGATGCCTATATCAACCCGCGCGCCACCACCGTCAGCTCGATCCTGCGTCACATCCGGCACGGCCGCGTGCGGGCGGTCTACTCCATCGGTGACGCGGAGGCGGAAGTCATCGAGGCGGAAGTCCTGTCCACCTCCCCGCTTGCCGGGCGCCGCATCTCCGAGATCGATTTTCCAGAAGGTGTGCTGGTGGGGGCGGTCCGCAAGGGCGAGGAAGTGATCCGGCCCTTGGGCAGCACGCGCATTAAAGAAGGCGATGTGGTCGCCCTCTTTGCGCTGGCCGAGGACGTGCCCGAGGTGGAGCGTCTGATGCAAGTATCCATCGACTTTTTCTAGCGTGGTGGGCACCCCACAGCATAAGGCACGTCCCAAATCGGCCCTGGCCTACATGCTGGATCAGCAGCTTTTCGTTCTGATCTTCGGCATTGCTTCGCTGTCGATGCTGATCCCGGCACTGCATGGCGGCGCGAGCCGGTCGCTGGAGACAGCACGGGCGTTTTTCTACACCGGCCTCTTTGGTCTGGTGATCTTTGCCATGATCGTCATCGCGCAGGTAGGGCGGCGGCCGCGGCATGGCGTGTTGGGCAATCTGCTGTCTATCTTTGCCACATTCGTCGTGCTGCCCGTTTTTCTGGCGGTCCCGTTTTACGAAAGCCTTGGAACGACGAGCTTTCTGAATGCTTACGTCGAAATGGTCAGCGCGGTGACAACCACCGGGGCGACGCTTTTTGAAGACCCCGGCCGGCTCAACAACACGCTGCATCTGTGGCGCGCGCAGGTCGGGTGGATGGGGGGCATCACCATGTGGATCGCGGCCTCGGCCATCCTGGCGCCGCTCAACCTCGGCGGGTTTGAAGTAACAGCCCAGGCCGAACCGGGCCAGCGCGAGAGCCGCTTCAACGTGGTGGGTCGGACCGATCCGCGCGCCCGGCTCTTGCGGATCGTGGTCGCCCTGGTGCCCATCTATGTGGGACTGACCGTTGTTTTGTGGATATTGCTGCTGGTAAGTGGCGACAGCGCGCTGGTGGCGCTGACCCATGCGATGTCGGTCATGTCCACCTCCGGTATCTCCGCCGTGGGCGGCGTCGAAAACAGCACGTCCGGCATCACCGGCGAGGCGTTGATGCTGCTCTTTATGCTCTTTGCCCTGTCGCGGCTGACGTTTTCATCCGACACGGTGACGGCCACGCATGGCGGGCTGCGCAACGATCCTGAGTTTCGCCTCGGCCTGCTGATCGTGGCGGGTGTGCCGCTGGTGCTGTTTCTGCGCCACTGGATCGGGGCGTTTGACGTGGCCGCAGAGGATGACATCAGCCTTGCGGCGCGTGCGCTTTGGGGGTCCATCTTTACGGTGATGTCCTTTCTGACAACCACCGGCTTTGCCAGCACCGACTGGGCGGAGACACAGGCGTGGTCGGGCCTGGACACACCGGGGCTGATCCTGATGGGGCTGGCGCTGACAGGGGGCGGCGTGGCCACCACGGCCGGGGGTGTCAAGCTGCTGCGCGTCTTTGCGCTCTATCTTAACGGCAAGCGGGAGCTGGAGCGGCTGGTGCATCCCTCCTCGGTCAGCCGGGCGGGGGCGGAAAGCCGCCGGGTGCAGCGCAACGGGGCCTTCATCGCCTGGATTTTCTTTATGCTCTTTGCCATGACGATGGCCGCCCTCACCATGCTTTTGGCGGCCTTGGGGGTGGCGTTTGAAGATGCGCTGATCCTCAGTATTGCAGGGCTTTCCACCACCGGCCCCCTGACCAGTCTGGCCACAGAAACACCTATTCCACTGGCCGAATTGGGCCCTTATGCGAAATCGGTCTTTTGCGCGGCAATGGTCTTGGGGCGTCTCGAAACTCTTGCAATTATCGCGCTTTTGACCCCGGATTTGTGGCGCAGTTGAGGATCGCTTTCGATAGGTCCGTAACGGACTGTTTTTAGGGGTGGAAACTCCGGGAACAGACCTTCATAATCGCCAGTGAGGGACGAGTTCGATCCGCGGGCTCATACAAGAAAAAAATGCGAGGACCAGAATGGCGTCGGACAGACAGAACCTTCAGGATGCGTTCCTGAACCATGTGCGCAAGACCAAAGTTCCTGTGACCATCTTCCTGATCAATGGCGTGAAATTGCAGGGTGTGATCACGTGGTTCGATAATTTCTGCGTGTTGCTGCGGCGCGACGGTCAATCGCAACTGGTTTACAAACATGCGATCTCGACGATTATGCCGAGCCAGCCGATCAGCCTTTATGAGGGCGAAGACGCTTCTTGAGCCGACCGCCATTTCAAATCGATGACACCAACAGCCCCCGCGTGACGCGGGCCTGGGTGCTGCACCCGGAGATCAAGTCAGACCCCGAGCGGCGTCTTGCAGACCATGCGCTGGCCGAGGCCGTGTCGCTGGCCCATGCCCTTCCGGAGCTTGAGGTCATCGGGGCGGAGATCGTGCCGCTGAAAACGGTGCGCGCGGGCATGCTCTTGGGGTCCGGCAAGATCGAAGAGATCAAGGCGACACTGAAAGCGCAGGATATCGAGCTGGTGCTGGTGGACGGGCCGGTCAGCCCGGTACAGCAGCGCAACCTGGAAAAGGCCTGGGGCGTCAAGCTGCTCGACCGGACCGGGCTGATCCTTGAAATTTTCAGTGACCGGGCCGCCACCCGCGAAGGCGTGTTGCAGGTCGAGATGGCTGCCCTCAGCTATCAGCGCACGCGGCTGGTGCGGGCCTGGACCCACCTGGAGCGGCAACGCGGCGGTCTGGGGTTTGTCGGCGGTCCGGGCGAGACGCAGATCGAGGCGGACAGGCGCGCCATCGACGACCAGCTCACCCGGTTGCGGCGGCAGCTCGACAAGGTTGTCAAAACCCGCGCCCTGCACCGGGCCGCCCGCGCCAAGGTGCCCTATCCCATCGTGGCACTGGTGGGCTATACCAACGCAGGCAAATCGACGCTCTTCAACCGGCTGACGGGGGCGGAGGTGATGGCCAAGGATATGCTCTTTGCCACGCTTGACCCCACCATGCGGCGGTTGCAACTGCCGGATGGGCCCGAGGTAATCCTGTCGGACACCGTGGGTTTCATCTCGAATCTGCCCACGGAACTGGTGGCGGCCTTCCGCGCCACGCTCGAAGAGGTTCTGGCCGCGGATGTGGTTTGCCATGTCCGCGATATCTCTCACCCCGAGACCGAAGAACAGGCGCAGGACGTGCGCGAGATCATGGCGTCGCTCGGGGTGGAGGAGGACCGCCCGCGTTTCGAGGTGTGGAACAAGCTGGACCTGATGAGCGATGAGGCCGCGGCGGCGATGCGCGCGCGTGCGGATCGTGACGATCATGTCTTTACCACCTCGGCCCTGACGGGCGCGGGCATCGAGGCTTTGCTGGAAGCCATCACCGAGACGTTGCAGGGGCAGAAACGGCCCGCCACCCTGTCGCTGGGCTTTGCCGAGGGCAAGAAACGCGCCTGGCTCTTTGATCAGGAGCTGGTGCAGGACGAACAGCAGACCGACAGCGGGTTCGAGATTTCCGTGCGCTGGACAGCCAAACAGGAAGCGCAGTTCGAACGGCTTTGACTACCGTCCTGTCGCGGCGGCAAAGCGCCAGGCGCCGGGGCGCAGATCATTGAGCGCCCACGCCCCGATCCCAGCCCGGATCAGCCGCAGACAGGGCAGCCCCACATGCGCTGTCATGCGCCGGACCTGACGGTTGCGCCCCTCGCGGATCGTCAGTTGCAGCCAGGCCTCCGGCACCGTCTTGCGAAAGCGCACGGGCGGGTCGCGCGGCCAGAGCGCCGCCGGGGTATCGATCAACGCCACCTGTGCGGGGCGGGTCGGGCCATCCTTCAGGCTCACCCCGTGGCGCAAGGCGTCGATCTGGTCGGGGGTGGGGCTGCCTTCGACCTGAACCCAGTACATTTTGGGCATCTTGTGTTTCGGGTTGGCAATCCGCGCCTGCAGCTTGCCATCATCGGTCAGCACCATCAGCCCTTCGCTGTCCCGGTCGAGACGGCCTGCCGGGTAGAACCCCGGCTCCTCAATGAACTGCGACAGGGTGGGGCGAGGGGATCCTTTGCCGCAATTGTCAGTGAATTGCGACAGGACGCCGAAGGGTTTGTTGAACAGGATGACCCGCGCCATCTAGCGCGCAGGTCTGAGCGTTGTCACCCCGACAGCCCCCGCGCGCGCGAGGTTTTCGTCCAGCGACATGGGGATGTATTCGCCCCGCCGCCAAAGCTGCGCCATGTCGTCGTAGTGCCGCGACAGGAAGTGGCCGGACTGCCCGGTGGAGGTGACAAAGACCGAACTGTCGGGATCGGCAAAATCATAAACGCCGCGATAGCCCGCCCCATGCACGTTGTAGAACGGATTGGGGCCGGTGCCGCGCGTCAAGCCGCGCTGCAGGGTGTTGTCCCCGCCATTGGTCGACTGGCGAATGTTCACGAAATAGCGCAGCAGCGGCACGTCACCCAGAACGGGATGATCATGCGTCGCCTGATGCGCATCGCCCCAGCGCAGGCTTTCAAGCGCCGGGCCCCAGGTCTCCGATATCCAGAGCAGCGCATCATCGAGGGCCAGGCGTGCCATATCGGCGCAGCTCTCCACCGGGGCGGACTGGATCACATCGCACCAGACCGCGGCCCCGTCGATGTTGCGAAAGGCGCGTTCGATGAACAAGGGCTCCACATGGGTCAGTTCGCGCGCCAGCGGCCCCAGTTCATCCTGCACCATCCGCGCCTGCAGGCTGCGCAGCCAGGCGGCATAGATCAGCGGCTCGGGCATGTGCTCGTTCATCTCGCCCGACCACTCACCCAGCAGGGCCAGCGCGCGTTGGCGCTGGCGCAGGGGGGTGCCCTCGGGGGCAGCCTCTCCGGTGAACCAGAGCTCCGCCCCGATGAGCGGCAGCAGCGAGCGGGCGGTAAAGCTCACCGTATCGAGCTGCGCTTCGATGAAACTGTCGCGGGTATGGACCTGGCGCGCCTGCATCAGCCGCTGCCAGCGCTGCACCCTCTGTGTGTCGCCCCAGTCAAAGGAGACATGATTGGGAAACGGTCGTTCCACCACCTTGTTGTTCGTGTTGCCCAGAATGCCGCCTGCGGGGGCCACGAACCTGGGGTTGGAAGCATAGGGCAGGCGGCCCTGCCAGCGGTTTGCCTCGATCCAGCCGGGACTGGGCAGGCGGCCCTGGCTCTGGTGCCGGGCATCACGACGCGGCATCGCCCCGATCATCTTCATGCCGATGGTGGTGCGGTCCACCAGCATCAGGTTCTGCGCAGGCGCGATATAGTCCTCTATCGCGACCAGACCGTCCTCAACCGATTTTGCCTCCATCAGCCGCAAGGCGGCGCCCAGCGAGGTGTCCCGCGCGCTCAGCACCGTCCAGGCAAGCGAGGCGACATGGCCGGGGGGGGTAATGCTGGCCAGGTTGTAATGCGTCCCGGGCAGCACGGGGCCGTTGTCTGTCCAGCGCAGGGTGATCGTGATCGGGGTCTCATCCTTGATGTTGATGATGGATTTGCGCGTCACGAAGAGCTTGAATCCTGTGGGGGTGCGGTACTCCTCCGGCGCGTCAGGGTTGACCTCTTCGATGTAGACATCCTGATCGTCCATCCCGGCGGAGGTCAGCCCCCAGCCCAGATCGGCGCTGCGCCCGGTCAGCACAATCGGCATGCCCGGTATCGTGCCGCCGATGATGCCGCCCGATTGCAACTCAAGCCGGGCCAGATACCAGATGCCGGGCGCGGAAAAGCCCAGATGCGGATCATTTGCCAGCAAGGTGCCGCCCGCCGCCGAGCGGTTGGGGGCGGCCGCCCAGACATTCGACGCCCCGGCTAGGGGGCGGCGCACGAAGGGGGACAGCGGATGTGGACCGAGCGGGATACTATCGGCAAACCGCGGCACGGTGGGGAAAAGCTGGGCATATTCCGGCAGCGCGGCCACGCCGGAGCCGGGCGCATCGGGCAGAATATCGCGGAGCCTGCCGGCGTCGGGCAAGGCAAGCGACATGCGGGCGCGCAGCACCTCGGCGTCCAGATGACCCGAAAGCCGCAGACCCATCAGCTTGACGATCGCCAGCGTATCCGCGGGCCGCCAGGGGGCCATGGGCGCATTGAAGAGGAACATTTCCGGCGCGCCGCGCCCCAGCGCCTGCGCGTTGATCTGATCCAGCCGCACGTTCACTCCCGTGGCATAGGCCCGCAGAATGCGCATCGTGCGCTCGTCTTGCGCATCCACCGATGCCACAGAGAGGGGGTAGATATCCAGCCGGCGCATCAGCTTGTCGATCTCCACCGTGCGCGAGCCGAATACCTCCGACAGGCGGCCCTGCGCGGTGCGCCGCATCATCGTCATTTGCCACAACCGGTCCTGCGCGTGGGCATAGCCGAGCGCGTAGAAAACATCTTCGTCGGACTGGCCAAAGATATGCGGCACATTGGCATTGTCGCGCACGATCTCGACCGGGGCGGTCAGATAGGGGACCTCAAGCACATCGTCATAATCCGGCAGGGACCGCGCGCCCAGGTAGTAGATCATCGCCACACCGGCAACGACCAGCAAGATCATCGCCCCGGCGATCCGCAATAGCCACGTAAAGACCTGCCCCATCAAAACCCCATTTGGAATATGGCTCGTTTGAATTGACCCTAGAGTTCTGACTGTTAGGTAGGACGGCACGGTAACGCAACACCCAAAAGGGGACTTCAAATGGCCAAACTGGCATTTCTGGGACTGGGCGTGATGGGCGCGCCCATGGCGGGGCACCTTCAACAAGCCGGTCACGCGGTGACCGTCTACAACCGCACGGCCTCAAAGGCCGAGGATTGGGTCCAGTCTCACGGCGGCGCGATGGCCCCGACCCCGGCCAAGGCGGCAGCGGGTGCCGATTTCGTGATGTCCTGTGTGGGCAACGACGATGACCTGCGCAGCGTCTGTCTGGGCGAAACCGGCGCCTTTGCCAGCATGTCACCGGGGTCGGTTTTTGTAGATCACACAACCGTTTCGGCTGCCGTGACACGGGATCTCTATGCCGCGGCGAACCACAGCCAGATCAGCTTTGTCGATGCGCCGATTTCCGGGGGCCAGGCCGGGGCCGAGAACGGGGCGCTCTCGATCATGTGTGGCGGCGATGCGGGGGCTTATGAACGCGCCGTGCCGATCATGGAGGTTTATTCAAAGATCTGCCGCCGCATCGGGGAAAGCGGGGCCGGCCAGATGACCAAGATGTGCAACCAGATCGCCATCGCGGGCCTTGTACAGGGGCTGAGCGAGGCGTTGCATTTCGCCGAGAAGGCCGGTCTAGACGGGCGTGCCGTTGTAGAGGTCATCAGCCAGGGGGCCGCGGGCAGCTGGCAGATGTCGAACCGATACGAGACGATGCTCGACGACCATTTCGAGCATGGCTTTGCCACCGACTGGATGCGCAAGGATCTGGACATCTGCCTGCGCACGGCCAATGAGACCGGCGCAAGCCTGCCGGTGACCGCGCTGGTCGATCAGTTCTACAAGGACGTACAAAACATGGGCGGCGGGCGCTGGGACACATCGAGCCTTTTCAAGCGGCTGCAATCTATGGGCTGACGTGCGGGCCGGGCGCGCAAGCGCACGCCCGGCCAAAGATCAGGGGATGATCCGGGTATATTTGTTGCCCTGCAAGGAGGCCCCGACAAAGATGCCCGCCCGGCCGAAGACGGCCGCCAAAACCGGGCTGAGCGCTGTTGTCGTATTGGCCTTGGCACCGTCCCCCTGGTCGGAGATGACGTATTCCACGTCTCCCCCCACGGCCCAGCCGGGGGATCTGCGAAAGCGGGTGAGCGCGTCTTCGGTCATGAAGAACAGCACATGCGCATATTGCTGCGCACCGATCTGCAACCCGCCCGAGACCTCAGTGATCGAATAGTAATCCACCGTGGCACCGTTCACCCGCAGCGCGCCGCGCCCGTAGGCCCCGCCAAAGCCAAAGCCGGCTTCCGTGACCAGCGGCATCACCAGCATCCCGTTGGCCTTTTCCGCAAGGTTTTGCGTATTGGGGTAGGTGCGGTACATCTGCTGCAGGGTGCTGTCGACCCGCGCGTCGATGGTTTGCGCGCCGGTCGATCCCACGCCATTGCCGCAGGCTGCGGTCACCGCGACCCCGGAAAATGCGCCAAGCGTAAACACCCGCCGCGTCATTACTGAACGTTTCATGGATAATGCCTGTATAAGTTGCTCTGCTGCCGGTTTTCCCGACTTGTGGCAAGTTTACGCTTATTGTGAGCCTCTGTCACCCCAAAGCAGGTCTCTGGGCGGCAAATCGCTACCGGGCCAGCAGTTTTGCCGCCGCAGGGGCAAAATAGGTCAGGATACCGTCACACCCGGCCCGCTTGAACGCCATCAGGCTCTCCAGCATCACCTTGTCCCCGTCGATCCAGCCGTTGGCCGCGGCCCCCTGGATCATCGCATACTCGCCGGAGACCTGATAGGCATAGGTGGGCGCGCCGAAGGTGTCCTTGACCCTGCGGCAGATGTCCAGGTAGGGCAGGCCCGGTTTGACCATGACCATATCGGCCCCCTCGCGCAGATCGCGTTCGATCAGGCGCAGCGCCTCATCGGAGTTGCCCGGATCCATCTGATAGGTCTTCTTGTCGCCGGTCAGCGCACCCGAGGCCCCAACCGCGTCGCGAAACGGTCCGTAAAACGCCGAGGCGTATTTCGCGGAGTAGCTCAGGATCATCACATTCTGGTGCCCGGCAGCTTCCAGCGCGCCGCGCATCGCGCCGATGCGGCCATCCATCATATCGGACGGCCCAATGATGTCGGCCCCGGCCTCGGCTTGGGCCAGCGTCATCTTGACCAGCGCCTCCACCGTGCGGTCGTTGACGATCTGGCCGTCTTCGACAAACCCGTCATGGCCGTTGATGTTATAGGTGTCGAGCGCCACATCCGTCATGACGGCAATCCCCGGCACGGCGGCCTTGATGGCCCGGATTGCCCGGTTGGCGTGGTTGTCCGGGTCCCAGGCGCCCGCGCAATCCTCGGTGCGTTCCTCGAGGCCGGTATAGGGAAAGATGCAGATGGCGGGGATGCCGAGGTCGGCGGCCTCTTTTGCCGCCTCCACGATCTTGTCGACAGACCGGCGCATGACGCCGGGCATGGAGGGGATAGGTTCCTCGATACCCTCTCCTGACCGGACAAAGACAGGCCAGATGAAGTCATCCACCGTCAGGGTGTTCTCGCGCGTCAGGGCGCGCACGGACGGGCTTTGCCGCAGCCGCCGCAGACGGGTGGCGGGAAAGGGGGCTTGGGTCGGGCGCATCGGCGATCTGTCCATTTTTCTGTACAGATCATGAGTGCCACGGATTTTTCCGCAAGCCAAGGCTATGAATCACCACAGGGTCTCGCTAAGACAGCAAAAAGAAAACGACAAAAGCACCCCACTTGGATCTCTACAACAGCATATTTGAACTCATCGACATGCGGTCGTTTTCGAACCTTTGGTTCTGGATCGCGCTGGCGGTGATGTGGTCCACCGCAAGCCATTGGGTGCTGGGGGTGCCCTATGACATGGTGCTGCGGGCCCGGCGCAACGGTGGTCAGGCCCAACAGGATCTCGAAGACCTTGTGCGCATCAACACCAACCGTCTGCTGTTCATTGCGCGGGTGTCGGGGCTCTGGATTCTCGGGCTGGCCTGTTTCGTGCTGACAGGTCTGGCGGTGCTGGGGTTCTTCTACAGTCTCGAAATCGCACAGGCCCTGTTTTTGCTAGGCTTTCCGATGAGCATTGTGGGTGCGCTGTCGCTCTCGACCGCGCGCCTGATCGAGCAGGAAGAGGCCGGCGGAGAGCTCCTGCGCAAACGTCTCGCCCGGCATCGCCTCTATGTGCAGATCACAGGGGTGATATCGATCTTTCTGACCGCCCTGTGGGGAATGTACCAAAACTTGTCGATCGGGGCTTTGGGCGGTTGACACTATGGCGCGCAGGCCCAATTGAAGCACCCCATGACCAGCCCCGCCCATATCACCGTCTCAGGCGTGCCCGAAGGGTATGACGCGCGCTACCTGCTGGAGGAGGTCGCCAGAACCGGCCAGCCGGTGCTGCATGTGGCGCGCGATGACAAACGCCTCGCGGCGATGCAGGCGGCTTTGCGCTTTTTTGCGCCGCAGATGCCGGTGGTGGTGTTTCCGGGGTGGGACTGCCTGCCCTATGACCGGGTGTCGCCGAATGCGGATGTGTCAGCCCAGCGGATGGCCACACTGGCGGCCCTGACCCACAGCATGCCGGCACAGTTCATCCTGCTGACCACCCTCAATGCCGCGACCCAGAAGGTTCCCGCGCGCCGCCTGCTGAAAGACGCAGCCTTCAGTGCAAGGGTGGGCAGCCGCATTGATGAGAAAGCGCTGCGCGACTTTCTGGTGCGCATGGGGTTCGTGCAAAGCCCGACGGTCACGGAACCCGGCGACTATGCCGTGCGCGGCGGCATCATCGACATCTATCCGCCGGGGGATCTGGGACCGGTGCGGCTCGATCTCTTTGGCGATGTGCTGGACGGCGCGCGCCGCTTTGACGCCGCGAGCCAGCGCACCACCGAAAAGCTCGAGGTGGTCGAACTGGCACCCGTGTCCGAGATTATTCTGGATGACGCCGCCATCACCCGGTTTCGTCAGAACTACCGGATCGAATTCGGCGCGGCGGGCACCGATGACCCGCTTTATGAGGCGATCAGCGCCGGGCGCAAACATCAGGGGGGCGAGCACTGGCTGGCCTTCTTTCACGACCGGCTTGAGACATTGTTCGACTACCTGCCGGAGGCGAGCATCACGCTGGACGATCAGGTGCCAGCCATGCGGCAGGCCCGCTGGGACGGTATCGTCGATCAATACGAGACGCGCCGCCTTGCCATGTCGCACCGCTCCAGGATGGACAGCGTGTATAAACCGGCACCTCCCGAGGGGCTCTACCTGGATGAGGCCGCCTGGGCCGCGCAGATGGCGGAGCGCCGGGTGGTGCAGATTTCCCCCTTGCCGCAACCAACAGGGCTGGCTGTCACCGATGCGGGGGCGCGGATCGGGCGGAATTTCGCCCCAGAACGACAGCAGGAATCTCTCAGCCTTTTCGGTTCTTTGGCGGATCATATTAAAGTAAAGATGAGCGCGGGGCCGGTTCTGATCGCCAGCTATTCCGAAGGCGCGCGCGAACGGCTGATGGGGCTGATCGAAGACGAAGGTCTGGCCGAGACCATCCCGGTGCCGGATGCCACGCCGATCGGCAAGAGCGGGCTCTATCTTGCGGTCTGGGCGTTGGAGCACGGGTTCGAGGCACCGGGCCTCACGGTGATCTCTGAACAGGACGTTCTGGGTGACAGGCTGATCCGGTCGACCCGCAAAAAGCGGCGCGCGGAAAACTTCCTGACCGAGACGCAATCGCTCTCTCCTGGGGACCTGATTGTGCATGTCGATCACGGGATCGGGCGCTACAAGGGGTTGGAAGTGGTGACGGCGGCGGGCGCCGCACATGAGTGCATTCTGCTGGAATATGCCGAAAGCTCAAAGCTTTACCTGCCGGTGGAGAACATCGAACTGCTGTCCAAATACGGTCACGAGGAAGGGCTGCTCGACCGGTTGGGCGGCGGGGCCTGGCAGGCCAAGAAGGCGCGGCTCAAGGAGCGCATCCGCGAGATTGCCGACAAGTTGATCCGGGTGGCGGCTGAGCGTGCCCTGCGCAAAGCGCCGGTGTTGGAGCCGCCGCCCGGCATGTGGGACGCCTTTGCCGCGCGCTTTCCCTATCAGGAAACCGATGACCAGCTTCGCGCGATTGGCGAGGTGATCGACGATCTGACCAGCGGAAACCCGATGGACCGGCTGGTTTGTGGGGATGTGGGCTTTGGCAAGACCGAAGTGGCCATGCGGGCCGCTTTTGTCGCCGCGATGTCCGGCGTGCAGGTGGCCGTGATCGCGCCCACCACGCTGCTGGCGCGCCAGCACTACAAGAGCTTTGCCGACAGGTTCCGGGGGTTCCCGATCAACGTAGCAACGCTCAGCCGGTTTGTGTCGACCAAAGAGGCCAACGCAACGCGGGAGGGTATGGCACGCGGCATGGTCGATATCGTGATCGGCACCCATGCGCTGCTGGCCAAGGGTATAAGGTTTCAGAACCTGGGGCTGTTGGTGATCGACGAGGAACAGCATTTTGGTGTGACGCACAAGGAACGCCTGAAGCAGCTGCGCAGCGACATCCATGTGCTGACGCTGACGGCCACGCCGATCCCGCGCACGCTGCAACTGAGCCTGACGGGCGTGCGCGACCTGAGCATCATCGGCACCCCGCCGGTGGACCGGCTGGCGATCCGCACCTATGTCAGCGAATTCGACACGGTCACCCTGCGCGAGGCGCTGCTGCGCGAGCACTACCGGGGCGGGCAGTCGTTTTACGTCGTGCCGCGTATTTCCGATCTGCCGGAGATCGAAGAGTTCCTCAAAGAGCAACTGCCGGAACTGACCTATGTGGTGGCCCATGGCCAGATGGCGGCAGGCGAGCTCGACGACCGCATGAACGCCTTTTATGACGGCAAGTTCGACGTGCTGCTGGCCACGACCATTGTCGAATCGGGCCTCGATATCCCGACTGCCAATACGATGATCGTGCACCGGGCGGATATGTTTGGCCTCGCGCAACTCTATCAGATTCGGGGGCGGGTGGGCCGCTCCAAGACCCGCGCTTATGCCTATCTGACCACCAAACCGCGCGCCAAGCTGACCGACACGGCGCAGAAACGGCTGCGCGTACTGTCCAGCCTCGACACACTGGGGGCGGGCTTTACGCTCGCGAGCCAGGATCTGGACATTCGCGGCGCGGGCAACCTTCTGGGCGAAGAGCAATCCGGCCAGATGCGCGATGTGGGGTTCGAGCTTTACCAATCGATGCTGGAAGAGGCCATTGCCAAGATCCGCGCGGGCGAGATGGAAGGGCTCTCGGAGGCAGATGACCAATGGGCCCCGCAGATCAACCTCGGTGTGCCCGTGCTGATCCCCGAAGACTACGTGCCCGATCTGGATGTGCGGTTGGGTCTCTACCGCCGCCTCAGCAGCCTGACCACCAAGGTGGAACTGGAAGGCTTTGCCGCCGAACTCATTGATCGGTTTGGCAAATTGCCGCGCGAAGTCAACACGCTGATGCTGGTGGTCCGGATCAAGGCGATGTGCAAGAAAGCGGGCATCGCCAAGCTTGATGGCGGGCCAAAGGGGGCCACGGTTCAGTTCCACAATGACAAATTCGCCTCGCCGCAGGGGCTTGTCGAATTCATTCAGGATCAGCGCGGTTTGGCACGCGTCAAGGACAACAAGATCGTCGTGCGCCGCGACTGGAAAGCGGATGCGGATAAGATCAAGGGAGCTTTCGCGATTGCGCGGGACCTCGCGGAAAAGGTGGTGGCCGAGAAAAAGCGCAAAAAGGTCAAAGCCGGTTGAGGGCTATTCTGCAGGCTGCCGTGCCTCGATCCGCCCCATGTAGACCATCAGCAGAAACGCCGTGCAGGCCAGCACAAAGACGGTGCCGACCAGCGGGCGAATGCTGCCATCAAAGAGCAGGCCGACCGGCGATGCGATCAGCGCCGCCAGAAAGGTCGAGACGGCACCGGTCACGCTGGCGGCCATCCCGGCAATGTGCCCCATGGGCTCCATCGCGATGGCATTGAGGTTGCCGATGGTCAGACCGGCCTGAAAAAACACAAAGGCCTGCCAGAACGCAAAGATGGCAAAGCCCTGCGCCGCAATCGTTCCACTGGCCAGCAGCAGGCCACCGGACAACAGGATCTGCAAGGCGAGCGCGATCGTGATCAGCCGCCGCATCCCGAAGCGGATCACCAGCATCGCGTTCAGAAAACTGGAGAGCGCGGACGCCAGCGCGATGCCGCCAAACCAGAAAGGAAATGTGTCGAGCTTGTCAAAGACAAACTGATAGATCGGCTGGATCAGCACCAGCAAGGAGAACAGCATCGCCAGCGCCAGTGTCTGTACAAAGATCGACAGGCGCACAACGGGGTGTGCAAACATCTGCCGTACCGCGTCCAAGATCAGGTGGAGCTTGAGCGGCCGACGCTCTGTGACCGGCAATGTCTCGGGCAGGCGCAAGCCAAGCCAAAGCGCGGAGATCAGCGAAAACGCTACAAAGGCCAGAAAGATACTGCGCCAACCGGTAAAATGGATGATCACGACTCCCATCGCAGGGGCAACGGCCGGAATGATGGTGAAGGTGATCATCACAATCGAGAGGATCCGCGCCATTTCGCGCCCTTTAAAGAGATCCCGGATGATGGCAATGCAGACCACCCGCGGACCTGACGCGCCGATCCCCTGAAGGATCCGTGCAATCAGCATGACCTCCAGCGTCTGACTGGCCCAGGCGACGATGGAGGACGTGATGTAAAGACCGGCGCCGTAGAACATCACCGCGCGGCGGCCAAAGGCGTCTGACAGTGGGCCGGAGAAAAACGTGCCGACTCCCATGCCCAGCACGAATGAGGTGAGAATCAGCGGCGCGCGCATTGGCTCCTGCGGGCTGAGCTCTGTGGCGATATCGGGCAAGGCTGGCAGCATTGCATCAATTGAGAACGCAATCGTCGCGAACATCATTGCCATCAATGCGATGAACTCCGCCCGGCCCATCGGGAGTTCGTTAAAAGATCGTGTCAAAATGATCGCCCTGTATAAACACGCGTTTACGAATTGGTGCTATTTGGCGTCAGACATAACTCAGAGTTGAAGCCCCTTCAATCACAACATCGCGTAAAGTGCTGAACAAAACGAACATGCAAGAAACTGCATCAGGCAGCGGCAGTGAGTTCCGCAATCACCTTGCGCCACAGATCCGGGGGTTGGGCACCGGGCACCGCATGTTGCCCGGCCACGATGAAGGTCGGAACCGAGTTGACACCCATCTGTCTGCTGTGCGCATCACGCTTGCGGATATCCTCCACATCGGCGTCTGATTTCAACAGCTTGGCGACCACTGCCGCGTCCATTTCGATCCCATCCGCGATGTCGGAGAGAACCTCATGATCGCCAATGTCACGGCCGTCGACAAAATAGGCCTCAAAGAGGGCAGAGACCGCAGCCGTCTGCCGTCCTTCTATCCCCGCCCAATGAATCAGGCGGTGGGCATCCACGGTATTCGGAGTTCGTTTCATGGCCTCGAAGTTGATGTTGAGACCGGCCGCACCGGCCTGTTCGACAACCGGGGCATAGGCCTTGATGGCCCCGTCTCTGCCGCCGAACTTCCCCTCAAGGTAGGCACGACGGTCCATGCCGCCGTCAGGCATATCGGGGTTGAGTTGAAAGGGGTGCCATTCGATTGCAAAGGGATGGTTGGGGTGATCTGCCAGCGCCTTGTCGAGATGCGCTTTGCCGATGTAGCACCAGGGGCAAATCGGGTCTGAAATGATATCAAGCTTGATCGGATCTGTCATGTCTGCCTCTTGAACTGGTCACGCAGAACGCGCCGTAGAATTTTGCCGTTGGCCCCCATTGGCAGCGCAGGCAGATGAACAAAAAGACGCGGCTGTTTAT
Organism: Roseobacter weihaiensis; assembly: GCF_020622345.1. Classification (GTDB taxonomy): domain Bacteria; phylum Pseudomonadota; class Alphaproteobacteria; order Rhodobacterales; family Rhodobacteraceae; genus Roseobacter; species Roseobacter weihaiensis. The sequence continues at coordinate 314,134 of NZ_JACNMO010000002.1, forward strand.
AGCGCGCAAGCTTTTCAGTGACATAAGCCGCCAGATGCTGGTCGTCCAGTGCCTGCGGTCCGGTGTAGAAAGCGGCAATCACGGTGGTGTCCGGTTTGATCTCCACTTCCGTGGCCGCCACGGCGGTGATGCCGGGCACACGTGCCAGCACGTTTTCCACCTCGATGGGGGAGACACGGTAGCCGCCCGCGTTCATCATGTCATCGTGCCGTCCCATATAGGTGAGCTGCCCGTCAGTATCCATAACCGCCTGATCTCCAGTCAGAAACCACGAATCGGAGAGCCGCGCCCGGGTGGCGTCGGGGGCATTGAGGTATTCAAGCATCAGCCCCGGATCCCGCCTGTCGATGGCAATTGTGCCTTCCACGCCAAGTGGCACCACGGCCCCGTCCTTGAGCAAGGCCACACGCCGCCCCGTCTGCGGACGCCCCAGCGTGCCGGGTGCGCGCGGTTTTGCCGGGGGCTGCGAGATAAAGGTCGAGCATTCGGACAGACCGTAGGCTTCGTAGATCGGGCAGCCGGTCCTGTGCTGCCAGTGCTCTGCCGTGCTCTGGGGCAGTTTTTCGCCTGCGCTCAGCCCGTGGCGCAGGTCCGGCATTTCCATGTCCGAGGCGCGATCGAGCATCTGCCGGTAGACACCCGGTGCGGCGGCAAAGAGGGTCGCGCGGTGCTCCCGCAACAGCCCCGGCAGGGCCTCGGGCGGGGTGCCGGGGGCCGGGATCAGTGCGGTGGCGCCGACCGTCCAGGGGTCCATCAGCCCGGTGCCCAGCGTATAGGTCCAGTTGAAGGCACCCGCATGCAGCAGCCGGTCCTCCGGGCCCAGCCCGTACCAATCTTCAAACATCATCTGCCGCGCCCAGATGGCCCGGTGTGCATGAACCACGGCGCGCGGTATGCCCGCGGTGCCGGAGGTAAAGATGATGTAGCCGGGGCGCTCCGGATCGCCTTGATGAAACGCGGCAGATGGCAGATCCCTGAAGCGGCGCAGGGCCTCAAGCGAGAGGCGCGCAGGGCCGGGCGGGCAGGCAACCTGCGGATCATGCAGGGTGAGGGCGGGCGACACGGTATCGATGATAAAGGCCGTCTCCCTTTCGGTCAGGGCAGAGGAGGTCGGGACCGGGACCAGCCCGGCGGCCAGCGCGCCCAGATAGGCGATGGGGAAATCCACCGTATTCCCAAGCCGCATGAGCACCCGGTCCCCCGGCACCAACCCGCGGTCCAAAAGCCCGCGCGCGGTTCCGAGAACGGCGCGGCGCAGGGCGGCGTAGGACCAGCGCTCCGACTGCGTCTTGGAAAGCACCACAAGGGCATCTTTCTCGGGCGACTTTTGGCCGGCGGCCAGCACATGCGCGGCCATGTTGAAAGGTGCGGGGCAGGCGCGAAAGGGGCCGTCATCGATCAGCGACATCATAGGCTGGTGCTAGCCTGCGTCCGGTGACGTTGCAAGCGGTCAGACTTCCCCCTAAAAAGAAGAGCATGACCCAAAGTGATCCCAAAACCCTGATCCGCATCGCGCGCGAAAACGGCCCTGACGAAGCCGCAGCCCCGCTTGACCTGGGCGTGCGCGTGCGCGAGCTGCGCAAGGCGCGGGACTGGACGTTGGAGCAGGCCGCCAGCCAGGCCGGGCTGGCCCGCTCGACGCTCAGCAAGATCGAAAACGGGCAGATGTCGCCCACCTACGACGCGCTGAAAAAGCTGGCCGTGGGCCTTGAAATTTCCATCCCGCAGCTTTTCACGCCGCCGCAGACCGGACAGATCAACGGACGGCTTGCGGTGACGAAATCGGGGCAGGGCTCGGCACAGGCAACCGTGACTTATGAACACGAGCTTCTGGCCGACACGTTGACGAAAAAGCAGATGCTGCCCTATCGGGCCCGCGTGCGCGCCCGCAACATGTCGGAGTTTGACGGCTGGGTGCGCCATGACGGCGAAGAATTCCTCTATGTGCTGACCGGGGTGATCCGGCTCTATACCGAGTTCTACGAACCCATCGAGATGCGGCGCGGCGACAGCGCCTATTACGATGCCACGATGGGTCATAACGTTGTGTCTGTCAGCGCCGAGGATGCCAATATCCTCTGGGTCACCTCGCTGGTGTGATCAGCGCGCCTCGGACCACCACACCTCCGGCATGAAGTTCGGGCCGTCTCCGTCGATTGGCAGCCGGTCGGGAAACGCCATCTCCGCCTCATGCGCGATACGCCCCGTGGTGAACTGCCAGAACGGAATGACATAGCGCCCCGCCGTGAGCAGCCTGTCCAGAGCGCGGACGGCGGCCAGGAAATCCGCCTCATTGCGGGCAGTCAGCATCGCATCGATCATTGCATCCACGGCCGGCGAGGCAACCCCCATCAGATTGCGCGAGCCCTCCTGTACCGCAGCCTCGGACCCCCAGTAAAACCTCTGTTCGTTGCCGGGCGAGAGCGAGAGCGCACGGCGATAGGGGGCCATGTCAAAGTCGAACGCATTTGTCCGGGCCACAAACTGCGCATCATCCGCCGTCTCAATGCGCACATCGACGCCAAGCCGTGACAGCGTGTTCACATAGAGATCGGCAATGGCCTTGTTTTCGCTGCTGCCCTGCGAAAGCAGGATGGTGAAGGACAGCGGCGTGCCCTCCGCATCCTGCATCACGCCCTCTTCGGCGGCCCAGCCCGCCTCTGCCAACAGCGCCATGGCCCGGCGAATGCCTTGCCGGTTGCGCAAGGAGCCATCAGACTGCGCAAAGACATAGCCCTCCAGCGTGCCCGGCAACAGCTGGGCGGCGAAGGGCGCCAGCAGGTCCGCCACACGGCCCTTGGCGGGCCCACTTTGAAACGCCAGATCAGAGTTGGAGAAATAGGAGGTGATCCGGGGCTGTGCCCCCCCGGTGAGCGTGTCATTGATGTATTCGAAATTGAAGGCCTGGATCATCGCCTCGCGCACGCGCCAGTCATCAAAGGGTGGTTTGCGGCTGTTCATCACGAAACCTGTCATCCCGGAAGGTTTGCCATGCGGTATTTCCGATTTCACGATGTTGCCCTGCGTGACGGCCGGGAAGTTGTATTGCGTTGCCCATTTTTCCGCGTTGAACTCCCGCAGAGCGGAGATTTCACCGGCCTTGAACGCCTCGAACATCACCGAGGCATCACCGTAAAAGTCCAGCTTGATGGTGTCAAAGTTGTTCGTGCCGCGTCGCAGCGGAATATCGGCCCCCCAATAGTCGGGGTTGCGGGTCAGCTCGACAAACCGGCCCGCCTCGTAGCTTGAGACGATATAGGGGCCGGACCCCAGGGGAACCTCTTCCAGCGGCGCATTGGCAAAATCACGCCCCTCCCATTGCGCCTTGCTGAGGATCGGGCGCATGCCCGCCAAGAGCGCCAATTCGCGATTGTCGCTGTTAAAGGTGATGCGCAGGCTGCGGGGGCCGGTTTGTTCCATGGTCTCCACTTGCCGATGCAGGCTGTGATAGCGCGGATGCCCCTCTGCTCCCAGAAGCTCATAGGAAAAGATCACATCCTCGACCGTGACCGGGCTGCCATCGGAAAACCGCGCCTCTGGCCGCAGGGTGAATTCGACCCAGGCGCGGTCCTCCGGCACCTCAACCGATTCGGCGAGCAGGCCGTAAAGTGTGAAGGGTTCGTCCAAGGATCGGCCCATCAGCGCCTCATGGGTGAAAAACCGCAACTGCCAGGGGACGGTCCCTTTGCGCACGTATGGGTTGAGGCTGTTGAACCCGCCTGTATTGCCCAAAGTGATGCTGCCCCCCTTGGGCGCATCCGGCCAGACGTAGGGGAGCGACACAAAATCCGGTGGCAGGGCCGGGGTGCCGTACATAGATATCCCGTGCTGCGGCTCCGCCTGCGCGGCGGCGCCCGACAGAATCACTGCCCCAGCAGCAAAAAATCGCCCAAGACGATGGAAAAAAACAGTACCCATTTCAGAGACAATCCTCTGCTGCCCTTGTTTTATTGCGCCAGAGCCTACCGGGGTATTTCCGTCTTATCAAACTTTTAGCTTGGACAGCGGCCATAGATTGCTTATAAAGAGAGCACTGCTCGATAGGTTTCTTGCCTGTATGAAACCTGCCTCAATAACTTAACGCCTGCCTTGTGCAGGCGTTTTTTTTGGGGTCCTGCGGTTATGATCCGTAACACGACGCGCGGGATGCCCTGCGCGGGCCACCTTCCGGCAGTTTCCCGTTTCCTTTGCAGCTGCAGCACGCCATGATGTGTGCAATGCAGCATGCGCTGGTCAGAGAAGGACACAACCATGAGTTTCGAGATTTCACTTTCGGGAAAGACCGCCGTCATCACCGGGTCCAATTCGGGAATTGGTCTGGGCATTGCCAGGGAACTGGCGCGTGCAGGCGCCGATATCGTGCTGAATTCCTTTACGGACAGCGAGGAGGATCACGCCCTGGCCAAGGAGATTGCCGATGAAACCGGCGTCACTGCCCGTTACATTCCGGCGGATATGTCCAAGGGCGACCAGTGCCGCGATCTCATCACCAAGGCTGGTGTCTGTGATATCCTGGTAAACAACGCCGGCATCCAGCATGTCGCGGGCATTCCCGAGTTCCCCACCGAGAAATGGGACGCGATCCTTGCAATCAACCTGTCCTCTGCCTTTCACACCACGGCTGTGGCTCTGCCGATGATGCGCAAGGCGGGGTGGGGCCGTGTCTTGAATATCGCCTCCGCGCATGGGCTGACGGCCTCGCCCTATAAATCGGCCTATATCGCGGCGAAACACGGGATTGTCGGGCTGACCAAGACCACCGCGCTGGAGACCGCAAAGGAGCCGATCACCGCCAATGCGATCTGTCCGGGCTATGTTCTGACCCCTATCGTGGAAAAGCAGATCCCCGACACGATGAAGGAATACGACATGAGCCGTGAAGAGGTCATCGAAAAGGTGATGCTGACCCGTCAGCCCTCCAAGGAGTTTGCCACGGTGGAGCAGATGGGCGGCACCGCGACCTTCTTGTGCTCCGAGGCTGCGGCCCAGATCACGGGCACCACGATCAGCGTCGATGGGGGCTGGACGGCGCTTTAAGGAATTCTTGCGCAGGGTCCGGATATTCTGGACCCAGAAAAACGACTGCGGCGGGGACGACCTGAAAAAGGTGGAAACAGACGATGACAAAGAAACGGATCAACCTTGCCCTGCAGGGCGGCGGTGCCCACGGGGCTTTTACCTGGGGCGTACTTGACCGGCTGCTCAGCGATGAAGACCTGGAAATTGCCTCGATCTCGGGCACCAGCGCCGGCGCTTTGAACGGGGCGGCGCTCAAGGCCGGCATGATCGAAGGTGGTCGGGAAGGGGCCCGCGCCCGGCTCGACTGGCTCTGGGAGGAGGTGGGTGCGCGACCCGACATGCGTATTCCAGAATGGATGGTGCCGTTTTCCCTGTCCAGTGTCTCTCGGGCGCTTGAATACTCGATCCCCTTCATGGCGGCGGATGCGTGGTCGCGGGCGGTCTCGCCCTATGCCCTGGGCGGATTTTATACCAACCCGCTGAAGCCCATCGTGTCCCAGTTCAACTACGATAAGGTTTGCGCTGAAAACAGCGGCGGGCCCTGTCTGTTCATTTGCGCCACGAAAGTGCGCAGCGGCAAGGTCCGGGTGTTCAAGGACAGCGAAATCAGCACGGATGTCATCATGGCCTCGGCTTGTCTGCCAACCATATTCCAGGCCGTCGCGGTCACCGACCCGGAGACCGGTCTGACCGATGACTACTGGGACGGCGGCTATACCGGGAACCCCGCGCTCTTCCCGCTGTTTAACGAAGCGCTGCCCGAGGACATCGTGATTGTGAATATCAACCCGCTGGAACGGCGCGAAACGCCGCGCACGGCACAGGGCATCCAGAACCGGATCAACGAGATCAGCTTTAACTCATCTCTGTTGCGTGAACTGCGCGCGATTGATTTTGTGCAGCGACTGCTGGCCGCGGGCAAGGTGAAGAAGGGCGAAATGCGCCGCGTGCTCGTCCATATGATCGCCGATGATCCGCTGATGAACGAGCTGTCCGTCGCAACCAAGCTGTTGCCCACACCTTATACACTGGCTCGTCTGAAACAGGCCGGACAGAGGGCGGCGGATGATTTCCTGGCGGCGCATCGCGATGAACTGAACGAGCAAAGCTCGGTCGATCTGGTCGAGATGTTTCAGTAGCTAGGCCTTTTCGGGCTCTTTGCCGTTTGGATAGACAAGTCCTGCAGAAATCACCAGTTTTGCCGCTTCTTCCACGGTCATATCCAGCTCGATCACGTCATCGGCGGGTACAAAGAGCAAGAATCCGGATGTCGGGTTGGGGGTTGTGGGCAGAAAAATGCTTTGCATCGGCGCGCCATCGTTGCCCCGTGCTGCGATCTCGCCCTTGGTGTGGGTCGAGATGAAGCCGATGGCCCAGATCCCCTTGCGCGGATATTGGATCAGGCAGGCCTTTTCAAAGGAGCGTTCAGACTGGGCAAAGACCGTCTCGGAGATCTGCTTGATCCCCGAATAGATCGACCGCACCACCGGGGTCCGTTCCACGAGGCTTTCCGCAAAGGAAATCAGCGACCGCCCGATCAGCCCCTTGGCCATCCACCCCACAATGATGGTGAAGACGAGGAAGATAACGACCCCGATGCCCCGCACATTGATCTGCACCGAGGGGTCCAGACCCAGCAGGTCCTGAAGCACCCGGTCCGGTTGGTAGTTGTTGGGCACCAGGGGCAGGACAAAGCCGTCAATCCACCCGACGACAGACCAGATCAGCCAGATTGTCAGGCCGACCGGGGCGATCACGACCAGACCTGTTAGAAAGTTGGCCCGCAATCGCGCGAAGAATCCTCGGCGCGGCATGGGCGTATCTGGATCGAAAGGTGTATTCATTCACTGTCCGGACGTAAAAGACGCCCTGCGTAGGTAGGCGGTTTCGCCGCGCTCTACAATGGGCTGGGTCAAACTGGGTTTCTTCATTCTCGCTCAGCGTGCATCTGCGCTCAAGGCTTGGGCGATTGCCCCGGCCAGACGGGCATTATTGCGCACCAGCGCGATGTTGGCGGTGAGGGATTTGCCCTCCGTCAGTTCAAAAATGCGCTGCAGGAGATAGGGGGTCACGGCCTTGCCCTTGATCCCGTGCCGGTCTGCATCCGATTGCGCCTGCGCGATGATCGGGGCGAGGGTCGCCGCCGGAATTTCATCCGCTGCCGGGATCGGGTTGGCCACCAGCTGACCGCCCGGCAACCCCAGTTGGCCGCGCATGAGATGTGCGGCGGCGATCTGGGCCGCGCTGTCCATCCGCAAAGGGGCGTTGAGCGGCGAGGAGGCGCTCCAGAAGGCCGGAAACCGGTCCTGACCCACGGCAATCACCGGCACCCCTTGGGTTTCGAGAACCTCGAGGGTCTTGTCCACATCGAGAATGGCCTTGGCCCCGGCGGCGACCACGGTTACGGGCGTTTGCGCCAGCTCCATCAGGTCGGCGGAGATGTCAAAGCTGTTCTCCGCCCCGCGGTGCACGCCGCCGATCCCGCCGGTTGCAAAAACGCTGATCCCGGCGAGATGCGCCCCGATCATCGTTGCGGCAACAGTCGTGGCACCGGTGCCGCCCGTGGCCATGCAGGCCGCGATATCGGCCCGCGACAGTTTTGCGACGCCTTTGGCCTGTGCGAGCCTCTCCAGTTGATCCGGTTCCAGACCCGCATGCAGGCGGCCGTCGATCACCGCGATGGTGGCGGGGGTCACGCCGAGGCCGCGCAAATCATCCTCGACCTGACGCGCAACCTCTAGGTTCCGGGGATAGGGCATGCCGTGGGTAATGATGGTGCTTTCCAGCGCCACGACCGGCCTGTTGCTGGCCTTGGCAGCGGCCACTTCGGTGGAATGCAGCAGGGGCAGGGCGGTCATAGGGGTGTTTCTCCTGAAACATAGGTGGCGGCGGCGGTGAGCGCCTGATCCAATGCGTCGGCCGCCGTCGCGCCGCGCACTTCCGACGCGATATGGGCCGCCATGAAGGTATCACCGGCGCCGGTCACGCGGGTCACCAGCACCCGGGGCGGGGTCTGTGTCAGAAGGCCGCCCGCGTGGCCTTCGGTTGCATCGGCACCACCATCGGTTACCAGCACGCGGGCGGCACCTTTTTCCAGCAGGCTCTCGGCGGCGTGTCGTGATGAGCGGAACGTGGTCTGACAGAGCAATCCCGCCTCTTCGAGGTTGACGTAGAGCGTGCCGCGCCCGGCCGCCACAAAGGGCGTCAGACGTTCCGCCTTGCCGGGCGAGGCCGGGGCCACCCGTAAATCCGCCGCCGCCAGAAGCGGGCTTCGGGCGATCTCGCTCAGCAGCTCCAGCGTCAGGTTGCCATCAAGGGCCACGGGCCCCTGATACGGTGCCGCCGTCGAGGCTAAACGCCCGTCCGACAGCGGCGAGAGAACCTTCGCGCCGGCCGCTTCCAGGGAATGTGCATCCGCGATGGCCGCAATCAACCCGTTTGCGCCTTCCACCGCCATATACCTGTCGGTGGGCAAATCATCGGATCGATAAACCGTCTCGGTCACCATGCCGCGGGCCGCACAGGCGGCGATCAGCTCATCGCCTTCGGGGTCGCGGCCAATCGCCGTCAGCAAGGCCGGTGTCAGGCCAAACCGCGCCAGCGTCATCGCGATGTTCATCGCAACGCCGCCGGGCAGGCGCGTGATGCGTCCCGGTACATCCGAGCCCTGCCGCATCGCGCTGGCGGAACGTCCGATCACGTCCCAAAGAACAGACCCGATGCACAGGATATCCGGTTTTGGCGTCATGCCGTCTTGTGACCGGCAATCCAGGGCGGATCAAGCCCCTAGATTGCCGGTCACGGTGCCGGGACCGCGAAGGTCAGCGCCGCCCAGAGCGTCTGCCATAGGGGTGCCCGGTCGTCCCCCGCCGCTGCGGGCGCTTCACGCAGGACGACAGCATCAAAGAGGTAGCTGTGCCCGGGCCGCACCGGGACAGCCACCAGACCGTTTGCATCGGTGCGGTACAGCGTGATCTCCACGGCCCCATCAGCGGATTTCTCAAAGACCTCGACCTGAGCATCGGCGCGCGGGCGCCCCTGATCGTGCAATTCCACGCGCATCGTGCCGTCAAAACCTTCCAGATAGGGATTGGTGCGCGCAATGAATTCTGTTGCAAGTCCCTGGGGTTGATCCTTCCCTGCGCCGCTTCCGACAGCGATCAGCGCCTTGACATGGCGGGTGTAGCGCTCTCGAAACGGCTGTTTCGGCCAGCCCTTTGCTTCATGGTGTTCAACAGCGTGCCGAAAATCCTTGTGCGCCACGAAAGCCAGAAACTTCTCCCATTCCTGGTAGGTCAGGGTCGACGGGGTTGTCTCATGTACGATCACCAAGAGACCTTCATCCGGCGCAATGGTTTGCAAGGCAGGGCTATCGCCCAGACGCCCGTCGACCGGTTTGACGGTCTCGCCCCGGATCGTCTCAAACCGGGTAAAGCGGTTTTCAAAGTAGGCCTGAGACACCCCTTTGAATTTCTGACCATTTTTGAGAGACGCGATGACCGGCGCGCCGCTTTCCACTTGATATTGCTCCGGTTCAATCCAAAACTCGTGCGCGAGCGCCGGGGCTCCGGCAAAGAGTGCAAGAATGATCGAGAGGCGCGCGAAACCCATGTCTGAACCTTTTTCCCGTTTGGTTTTAAAGCTGTGCCTTTTGGCGGTGGTGTCAACGGTCATTTTCGCGGCGGGGGTGTCGAAACCCGCGGCGCATGAGGTTTTGCCGACCATCGCCGACATCACCGTGACCGGGGAGGGGCAGGTGGTGCTGGATCTGCGCATCAACATCGAAGCCTTTCTGGCGGGCATCGACCTTGATGCGGTGGAGGACACCGACGCAGATGCAGCGGCGGGGGATTACGATGTGCTGCGCGCGCTGCCTGCCAGCGACATCACGGCCCGGACGCAGGAGATCATCGCGCTTTGGAACGCGCACCCGCTGGTGCAGGCGGGGGAGGCGGTGCCCCTGAGCCTTGAGGCGTTGACGATCCCGGATGACATCGATGTCGAACTGCCGCGCATCTCGGACCTGCGGGTGACCGGGCAGCTGCCTGCCAATACGGAGGCTTTGACCGTCAACTGGCCTGCGGGCTCCGGCGCACTGGTCTTGCGCCAGCAAGGGGTGGAGGCCCCCTACACAGGCTTTCTGGAGGGCGGCCAATCGAGCCCCGCGATTGCGCTTGACGGTGGGGCGGCACAAACGCCGGGCGCCGCTTTTCTGACCTACATCCCGGTGGGCTTCGATCATATTCTGCCCAAGGGTCTCGACCACATTCTGTTTGTGCTGGGGCTGTTCTTTCTCAGCACGAAGTGGGCCCCGCTGCTGTGGCAGGTCAGTGCCTTCACGCTGGCCCACACCGTCACGCTGGCGCTTGGCGCCTTGGGCTGGGTCACGCTGCCCGGCAGTATCGTGGAGCCGCTGATTGCCGCCTCCATCGTCTATGTGGCCGTCGAAAACCTGTTTCAGCGCGGTCTCACACGCTGGCGGCCGCTCATTATTTTCGGGTTCGGTCTGCTGCACGGGCTTGGCTTTGCCTCCGTTCTGGCGGCCTTCGGCCTGCCCGAGAACCAGTTCATCCCCGCCCTGATCGGATTCAACGTGGGGGTCGAGATCGGGCAGCTGACCGTTATCGCCATTGCAGCCCTGGTCCTGCTGGGATGCACAAGGCTTGCGCGCCGGTCTGATCTCTCTGAGGTCGAAGCCCCCGTGGGCACCTATGCGGTGATGTTTCGCGCGGTGTCGATCCCCGGATCGCTGCTGATCGCGCTGATCGGGGCCTACTGGTGCATCGAGCGCGTGTTTTTCTGACCGTTCAGCCCATCGCTTCGATCAATTCACCCAGCCGCCGGGCGGGGTCCTCCGCCTGCCAGATTTCCTCGCCCAGACCAAAGAAATCCGTAAACGGGGTCAGTTGTGCAATCCGGGCGGCGTCCAATCCGCCTTCGGCCACCACCGGAACTTCGATCACCTCCGACCACCATTCAAAGAGATCGAGCGGCGCGTGGCTGCCATCCCCCAGGGCCGAGGCGGAGACCGGCCCGAAAGCCACGTAATCTGCGCCTGCTTCGCCTGCGGACATGCCATCATGGCGCGAGGTGCCGCAGAAACAGCCGACAATGGCGTCCTCACCCAGCGCCTTGCGGGTCTCGCGCACGGAACGTGCCGCATCCGTCAGATGCACACCGTCCAGCCCCAACCGATCCGCAAGCACCGAGTGGTCGCCCAGCACCAGCGCGACATCGCGGGCATGGGTCACTTCGCGCAGCGCGTCGGCGGCGCGCGACAGCTTATCCGCGTCGCGTGTGGCCAGTTCAAGCCGCACGCAGGCCACCGCATGGGCATCCAGCGTGCGGGCCAATACCTCTGGAAAGCTGCTCAGTTCAAACTCCGGTGGGGTAATGAGGTAAAGCTGCGGTTTTTCGGGGATATCCATGCGCGCGGTCCTTTGGGTCTTGCTGCGCAGGAGCAGTAGCGCAAGTGTCGGGAAATGAAAACTATCTGCCCGCGTTCGATGGTTTTTCATCGCAACCAGAGGACGCGCTCCGTTGCGAAGACGCGCAGAGGATCGTATGAGGCCCCCATGACCGATGTTCTTGATCCGCCCGCCTCCCCGGCCTTTGTTCTGGTGCGCCCGCAAATGGGGGAAAACATCGGCGCGGCAGCGCGGGCCATGTGGAACTTCGGGCTGGACCGGATGCGCGTCGTAGCGCCGCGTGATGGCTGGCCGAACCCGGCGGCGGTGGCGCTGGCCAGCGGGGCGGGACGGCTTCTGGATGAGGCACAACTGACCCCGACACTGGCCGAGAGCATCAGCGACTGCACTTATGTCTTTGCCACGACAGCGCGTTCCCGCGATTTGACCAAACCGGTTTTCAGTCCCGAAGAAGCGATGCGCGCGACAGCCAGGCGCATCCGCGACGGACAGCGCGTGGCCGTGCTCTTTGGGCCGGAACGGGCAGGGCTGGAAAACGAGGACATCGTGCGCGCCAACGCGATCATTTCGGTGCCGGTGAACCCGGCGTTTCCCTCGCTCAACCTCGCGCAATGCGTGCTGTTGATGGGCTACGAATGGCAGCGCGCGATACATGAGATCACCCCCGAGACCGTCGAGATGGCCGGCACCCAGTGGGCCGAGACTGCCGAGGTCGAACACCTTGCCAGCCATTACGAAGCGCGGCTGGACGAGATGGGGTTTTTCTTTCCGGCGCATAAATCGGACTCCATGCGGCTCAACCTGCGCAATTTCTGGAGCCGGATGCCGATGACGCGCGCCGATGTGCAGATGCTGCACGGGATGATGCGCCAGATGATCCGCTGGAGGACGCGCGGCGACTAGTCACGCTGGACCTTGCCCGCGCGCGGGCATAGGGTCGCGGCGCGAGCCAAAGAGGATGTCCGATGAGCGGCAAACGTAAGTTGTTTGAAGAAGTGGCTACGGTCGACGCGGCCAAACCCGCAGCACAGCCGGGCCGGATCGACAAAGGCCAGGACGGCGCGCGGCGCGCGATCCGGCTGTGGTTGCAAGTGCTATTTGCGCTGGTCTTTTTGATGATTGCCGTGGGCGGGCTGACCCGACTGACCGACAGCGGGCTCAGCATCACCGAATGGCGCCCGATCACCGGCGCGCTGCCGCCGATGACTGCCGCCGACTGGCAGTCCGAGTTCGAAAAGTATCAGGCCATCGACGAGTTCCGCATCCAGAACCAGTGGATGGAGATGGCCGATTTCAAGGTCATCTACTGGTGGGAATGGGGGCATCGGCAGCTGGGCCGTGTCATCGGCCTTGTCTGGGCTCTGGGCTTTGGGTACTTCGCCATCCGACGGCAAATCCCCACCGGGTGGCATGGCAGGCTGCTCTGGCTGGGGCTGCTTGGCGGCGCACAGGGGGCCATCGGCTGGTGGATGGTGGCGTCGGGTGTGACGCAGGGCGAGGGGATGACCGATGTGGCCAGCTACCGTCTGGCCACGCATCTGGGGCTGGCCTTTATCATCCTGGGCTTCATTGCCTGGTATATCATGGAACTGGGCCGCAGGGCCTCTGATCTGATGCAGGCGCGCCGGGCCAAGGAGACCCGGCAATGGGGGCTTTCGACCGGGCTTTTGCATTTCACGTTTTTGCAAATCCTGCTGGGCGCGCTTGTGGCCGGCATCGACGCCGGGCGCAGCTATACCGACTGGCCGCTGATGGGCGGGCAGGTCTTTCCCGCCACCGCGCTGAGCTTCGAGCCGCTGTGGCGCAATTTCTTTGAAAGCCCCGGATTGGTCCAATTCATGCACCGGGTCACCGGCTATGTGCTGATCGCCTTCACCGTTGTCGTCTGGCTGCGCGGGCGCAAATCCTCGCACCCAAACACGCGCTTTGCCTTCAATGCGGTGCTGGCCGCCATGGCGCTGCAGATTGTGCTGGGGATTGTCACGGTGCTTTATGGCGCGCCCGCGCATATCGCGATTTTCCACCAGACGCTTGCCGTCATTGTCTGGGTTCTGATCCTGCGGGCCCGGTTCCTGAGCGGATATCCCCTTGCAACCTCAGTCAGAGGAGCCTCCTGATGGCCTCATCCTACAACGCACTCCTGTCTTTCGCCCGCGACACGCAAGCCCTGTCTGCCATTGCCGGGCGGTTGGAGTGGGATCAGGAAACCATGATGCCCCGTGGTGCGAGCGCACAGCGCGGGCAAGAGGTTGCGGCCCTGGAAACGGTGCTGCATGCGCGCCGGGCCGACCCTCGCGTGGCGGACTGGCTTGCGGCGGCGGAGGGGGAGGACCTTGATGGAGAGGCGCAAGCGCAACTGCGCCATATTCGCCGCGGCTTTGACCGGGCCAGCAAGGTGCCTGCCAAACTGGCAGCCGGGATTGCCCGCGTCACATCCGAAGCCCAAGGGGTCTGGGCGGAGGCGCGGGCGACGGATGATTTTGCCGGTTTTGCCCCAACCCTGACGCAGGTGATCGCGTTGAAACGCGAAGAAGGCGCGGCGCTCGCGGAGGGCGGCGACATCTATGACGCCATGCTGCAGGATTACGAGCCCGGTACCACCGGGGCTGAAATCGAAGCGATGTTCGGCGCGCTCCGCCCCGAGTTGACCGCCCTGCGGGCCGCCGTGCGGGAGGCGAAAGCGCCCGCCGCCGTAACGGGCCATTTTGATGAAACGGCGCAGATGAAGCTCACGCGCAAGCTTGCCAAGACCTTTGGCTATGACATGATGCATGGCCGGGTGGACAAGGCCGTGCATCCCTTCAGTTCCGGCTCGGGTCTGGATGTCCGGATCACCACCCGGACCAACCCCGCCGATCCTTTCAACTGCTTTTATTCGACGATCCACGAGGTCGGCCACGCGGCCTATGAGCAGAACATTGATCGCCGCTACCTGCTGACGCCGCTGGGGCAGGGCGTGTCGATGGGGGTACATGAAAGCCAGAGCCGCATCTATGAGAATCAGATCGGGCGCAGCCGCGCCTTTACCGGCTGGCTCTTTGGCGAGATGAAAGACGCGTTTGGGGATTTCGGCATCCCGGATGAGGACGCGTTCTATGCCGCGGTGAACCGGGTCTCTGACGGATTTATCCGAACCGAAGCGGATGAGTTGCAATATAATCTTCACGTGCTCTTGCGCTTTGATCTGGAGCGCGCGCTGATGTCTGGTGATCTGCAGGTCGGCGATCTGGAGACCGCGTGGAATGACCGCTTTCTGGCTGATTTCGGCTTTGCCGTGGACAGACCCTCCAACGGGGTATTGCAGGACGTGCACTGGGCCGTGGGTCTCTTTGGCTACTTCCCCACCTACAGCCTTGGCAATGTCTACGCGGGCTGTTTGCATGAAGCGATGTGCGCGGCGCTGCCAAATCTCGACGGGCAGTTGGCGCAGGGGGATACCTCTGCTGCCACCACGTGGCTGCGCGAGAATGTGCAAACCCACGGCGGGCTCTATGAGCCGCGGGAAGTGATCGCGCAGGCGCGCGGGGCCGCGCCTTCGGAAGCGCCCCTGCTGGCCTATCTGACGAAGAAATTCACCGCGCTATACGGCCTTTGAGCGTTACAGAAGCGCCATGCGCTCTGCCCGCTCCATGTCGGGGTAGGGGCGGTAGAGGGCGAACTCCGCCGAGGCCACGAGGTCGTTCACGGCGCGGTGTTTTGCCGCCACATCGTCATCATGCGCCCCTGTCAGCCGGAAAGCTTCGTCCAGCTGCGCCAGCCCGTCCACCTCAATTTCCAGCATGAAGTCGCGGTAGCAATCTGCCGCGAGGTTGAGTTTGCGCCGCATCAGGCGCCAGGCGCCGATCACCCCGGCCGCCTGCAGATGCCCCATCCATTCGTCCAGCGCCTTGGCAAAGAGCAGGGCCTTGGCGTCGTCTTTCAATGTGATCATGCAGCAATAGATATTCATCCGGTCACCTCGCACAGCTTTTGTACAAGGGTGCCGTCAAACAGTTGATATGCGGTTAAGCCGTGTCGTCCGTGCCGTTTTCAGCCTCGCCCTGATCCGCAATCCAGGCAACACTGACCACTTCTTCGCCTTTGCCGGTGTTAAAAACCCGGACGCCACCCGCGCTGCGCGAGCGAAAGGAAATCCCCTCTACCGGCACCCGGATCGACTGACCCTTGGAGGTTGCCAGCATGATCTGGTCATCCATCTCTACCGGGAAGGACGCCACCAGCGCCCCGCCGCGCATGGCTTTATCCATCGCCTGCACGCCCATGCCGCCGCGTCCGCGCACGGGATAGTCATGACTGGAGCTGAGCTTGCCCGTACCACCCGCTGTCAGGGTCAGGATCAGGTTTTCAGCCGCCGACATCTCTGCGTAGCGGTCCGGGCTGATCGTGGCATTCGCATCGGTTTCCTCGTCGTCCGCAGGCGCATCGGCATCATCCGCCAGCCCCGCCATGGCGCGCCGCATCTTGAGATAGGCCGCCCGTTCATCGGAGGTTGCGTCAAAATGGCGGATGACGGACATGGAGACGACCCTGTCCTCGCCGGTCAGCTTGACGCCCCGCACGCCCAAAGAACTGCGCGAATTGAACACCCGCACATCCGTCGATGGGAATCGGATCGCCCGACCCGAAGCCGTGACCAGCATCACATCATCGTCTGGCGAGGCGATGCGCGCATTTATCAGAGTGGTCTTTGCATGTTCGTCCTCGAATTTCATCGCGATCTTGCCGTTGGATTTCACATTGGTGAAATCGCTCAGCGCATTGCGACGCACGGTCCCTGCCGAAGTCGCAAAGACGATCTGCAGCTCAGACCAGTCCTTTTCGTCGCGGTCGATCGGCAGAATCGCCGCAATGGAGACGCCCGCAGGGATCGGCAGGATGTTCACGATGGCCTTGCCCTTGGAGGTGCGCCCCCCTTGAGGCAACCGCCAGGTCTTGAGCTTGTAGGCCATGCCGTCGGTTGTGAAAAACAGCAGTTGCGTGTGCGTGTTGGCGACAAAGAGGGTGGTGACCACGTCCTCTTCCTTGGTCTGCATGCCTGCGAGACCCTTGCCACCGCGCCGCTGGCTGCGGAAATCGGCCAAGGGGGTGCGCTTGATATAGCCGCCGGAGGTCACGGTCACGACCATGTCTTCCCGCGCGATGAGGTCTTCGTCCTCCATATCGCCGGACCAGTCGACGATCTCTGTCCGGCGCGGCACGGCGAAGAGCTCGCGCACTTCGCGCAGCTCTTCGGCGATGATGCCCATGATCCGGTCGCGGGAGCCCAGAATTTCAAGGTATTCCTTGATCTTGCCCGCCAGTTCTTCCAGCTCGTCGGTGACTTCCTTGACGCCGATCTGTGTCAGGCGTTGAAGCCGCAGGTCAAGAATGGCACGGGCCTGCGTCTCGGAGAGATTATAGGTGCCGTCGTCATTGGCCGTATGGGTCGGATCGTCGATCAGCGCGATATAGGGCAGGATGTCCTGCGCGGGCCAGCGCCGGGTCATCAGCTTTTCGCGCGCCGCGGACGCATCAGCGGACGACCGGATGGTGGCCACCACCTCGTCGATGTTGGTCACAGCCACGGCCAGGCCGCAGAGCACATGGCTGCGCTCGCGTGCCTTGCGCAGCAGATAGGCCGTGCGGCGCGCCACAACATCTTCGCGGAAGTCGATGAAGGAGGTCAGAAACTTGCGCAGGGTGAGCTGCTCCGGCCGCCCGCCGTTCAGCGCCAGCATGTTGCAGCCGAAATAGGTCTGCATCGGCGTGAACCGGTAAAGCTGGTTCATCACCACCTCCGCCGTTGCATCTCGTTTCAACTCGACCACCACCCGGACACCGTTGCGGTCGGATTCGTCCTGGACATGGGCGATGCCCTCGATCTTTTTCTCACGCACCTGTTCGGCGATCTTTTCGATCATCGTGGCCTTGTTCACCTGATAGGGAATTTCGTCCACGACAATCGCCCAGCGGTCCTTGCGGATTTCCTCGACGCGGGTCTTGGCGCGGATGATGACGCTGCCGCGTCCCTCAAGATAGGCTTTGCGCGCCCCGGTGCGGCCCAGCATGATACCGCCCGTCGGGAAATCGGGACCGGGGACATAGTCGATCAATTGCTCGGAGGTCAGGTCCGGCTCTTCGATCAGCGCGAGCGTGGCATCCACCACTTCGCCCAGATTATGCGGCGGGATGTTGGTGGCCATACCGACGGCGATGCCACCGGCGCCATTGACCAGCATGTTGGGGAAACGGGCGGGCAGCACGGTCGGCTCCTGCTGCTTGCCATCATAGTTGTCCTGAAAATCGACCGTATCCTTGTCGATATCGGCGAGCAGATAGGCGGCCGGCTTGTCCATGCGCACTTCGGTATAGCGCATCGCGGCGGGGTTATCGCCATCCATCGACCCAAAGTTGCCCTGACCGTCCAAGAGCGGCAGCGACATGGAGAAATCCTGCGCCATGCGCACCAGCGCGTCATAGATCGCGCCGTCGCCATGGGGGTGATACTGCCCCATCACATCGCCGACGGGTCGCGCGGACTTGCGGTAGGGTTTGTCGTGGCTGTTGCCGGTCTCATGCATTGCAAACAGAATGCGGCGGTGCACCGGTTTCAACCCGTCGCGCAGATCCGGGATTGCCCTGCTGACGATGACGGACATCGCGTAATCGAGATAGGACGTGCGCATTTCGTCCTCAATGCTGACCGACGGCCCCTCATAAGCGGGCCGTTCGGGCATCATTTCATCATCGTTTTCAGGAGGTTGTGGTGTGTCGCTCACGTTGTCTGCTCAATTTTCCCGCAGGGTCTATATCTTGTGGATCAATCATAACAGAGGGCGCACATAAGGTGCAATCCTTGAGTTCACAGCCTCTTGGCAGCCGCAGAAGATAAGTGATAACACGCTGTTTTTATTGAAAAGTAATTTTTTCATGCCATGCTGCCGAGAGTGAAGCAGTAAAGAGGTAAGAAATGCCCCAGTCAGAGACAGAAATGATGCTCAAGGGTTACGGGCTGACGACAGCCGAATTCTTCTACCACATGCCGGATTACACGCATGTGCTCAATACTTACGTCTGGCAGGACTATGACCTCGCGCCAGACCATCCGAAACTGTTTAAATTCGTCGAATTCTGGCAGTCGGAGATCGAAGGGCCACTGCATTCGGTGCGCTTTACCCACCGCAAGATGATCGGCCCCGGCGAATGGCGCAACGTGACCGGTGAGCTGACCCTTCATTAGCAGGTCAGGCCGGTCAGGCAGAACAACTCGCGCCCCCCAGAACACAGAATTTCGCACAATGCGGGTGGTTCAGGGCGACATCCTTTTCGGCCTCCTCAAGGGTCGCGCCAAGCTCGAACTCCGGCGCGTAGGGCAGCAGAGTGCAGGCGAGCACCGCGAGACGCGCGGCCCCGCGGCGCTTGACCACCATGCGCGAGGACGCACACATCATGTCATTGGGGGATTTGTTCAATATGCCCCAGCAGTCCGCGGTGATTTCGGGCACTTCGACGGTGGTGTCCATTTCGGGAAAGAGCACGGTCATCGACGGATCGTGCGCATCGATCTCGAATCCGTGCTCTTTGTAGAAAGCGGCATATCCGGCCCGGCTTTGCGCCTCGCTGTCGGCCATGATCGAGCGGCCTGCCACCGCCATGCGAAACCCGTTGTCCCGGAGCCATTGCATGCCTTCGAGCGTCTTGGCGAAAGCCCCCACGCCGCGTTCCGCGTCATGCAATGCGGGGTTGTAGTGATCGACCGAAATGCGCAGCGTCAGCTTGCCGGGGAATGCCGTCTGTAGCGCAACCAGTCCCTTTTGCATCGATTTGCGCATCATCGGACGCATGGCATTGGTGAGGATCAGAACATCATAGCCGCGCTCAAGGGATGCGCGGGCGATCTCGATCATCTGCGGGTTCATGAAGGGCTCACCGCCGGTAAAGGCAATCTCTGTCACCGGCCAGGACCGCGCGGTGAGCTGATCCAGAAAGTCGCGCACTTCACCGGCCGTGATATAGACCAGCGCATCATTGGTCGGGCTGCTCTCGATATAGCAGTTGACGCATTGGATATTGCACAGCGTACCGGTATTGAACCAAAGCGTTTTGGGACGGGTCAGAGCGACGCGCGCGCGGGGGGCACCGTCGGCGGTGACATCAGGGTTTTGGAACTTGCCCTGATTGGCCTCAAGCTGGTCTTTCATTTTGGTCCCGCTCCTTGCTGCAACTTGGCTGTGTTTGCGATAGGCTTAAGCGGAAGGCAAGAAAACGACGCCTGTTTTCGATGCACAGTCTTGTGAAGACTTTACGATCAAGCGGTGTTTGCGCTAACAGATGCGCCATGGGTCGGGTGTCCGACGCCAACATGACAACAAAGGTGCCACAATATGGTTTCTCGCGTTATCCCTGTCGATCCGTTCGATCTTGTCATCTTTGGCGGGACCGGCGATCTGGCGCGGCGAAAAATCCTTCCAGGCCTTTTCAGACGCTACTGCGCCGGGCAGATGCCCGCCTCGGCACGGATCATCGGGGCCGCGCGCTCGGAGATCGACGATACCGGCTACCGCGATCTGGTTGGCGCGGCCATTCGCGAGTTTGGGGGCGGAAAGGCCTGTGAAGACGGGACATTGGACGCCTTTCTCGATTGTATTTCCTATGTGGTGATCGACGCCAAGGGGACGGCCGGCTGGCAGGAGCTGACCGAAAAGGTTACCTCCAAGGACCGGGTCGAGGCCTATTACTTTTCGGTCGCCCCGTCGCTCTTTGGCCCTCTGGCCGAGAAGCTGCAAAGCCAGGGGCTGGCGGACCGGGAGGCGCGTATCGTGGTTGAAAAACCATTTGGCCGCGATCTGGAGACCGCGCGTGCCCTCAATGCCACGCTCGCGCGGTACTTCGACGAACGCCAGATCTACCGGATCGACCACTACCTGGGCAAGGAGACGGTTCAGAACCTGATGGCCGTGCGCTTTGGCAACATGCTCTTTGAGCCCTTGTGGAACAGCCAGTTCATCGACCACATCCAGATCACCGTGGCCGAAACTGTGGGCGTTGGCGGGCGGGGCGAGTATTACGACCGCTCAGGGGCGATGCGCGATATGGTGCAGAACCACCTCATGCAGCTTTTGTGCCTGATTGCGATGGAGCCGCCCGCGCGATTTGACCCCGACGCGGTGCGCGATGAAAAGCTCAAGGTGATCCGCGCCCTCGATCCGGTGGAGCCACACCACATCGTGCGCGGTCAGTATGAGGCGGACCCCGAAAACGCCGATGCGCACCCCGACTATCGCACGGCGGTGGAAAATCCGCGCTCGACCACCGAAAGCTTTGTCGCGCTCAAGACCCATATCGCCAACTGGCGGTGGGCCGGCACGCCGTTTTACCTGCGCACCGGCAAGCGGATGCAGGCGCGCTCCAGCGAAATCACCGTTGTGTTCAAGGACACACCGCATTCGATCTTTCCTGAAGATGCCGGGCGGCACCGCAATATCCTGTCGATCCGCCTGCAACCCAATGAGGGCATTACCCTTGGCGTGACCATCAAGGAACCGGGGCCGGGGGGGATGCGGCTTATCGATGTGCCGCTCGACATGACTTTTGCCGAGGCGCTTGGCCCTGAGGGCAGCGAAAGTGTTGACGCCTACGAGCGGCTTATCATGGATGTGATCCGGGGCAACCAGACCCTTTTTATGCGCGGCGACGAGGTGGAAGCCGCCTGGGAGTGGACCGATCCGGTCATCAAGGGCTGGACAGAGCGCGGTGATGTGCCCAAACCTTACGACAGTCACAGTCAGGGCCCGGATGCAGCCCTGCAGCTGATACGGCGTGACGGTCGCGAATGGCAAAAGGTGTGAGATATGAATCTGATCGAATATCCTGATCGCGACATGGCGTACATGCGTGTGGCCGATGTTCTGGCCGGGGCGCTCAAGCAATGCTTGCTGGTGCATCCCGTGGCCAGCTTCGCCGTTCCGGGCGGCACCACACCGGGTCCGGTCTTTGACGTGTTGAGTGCCGCCGATCTGGCGTGGGAGCGGGTGACGGTCATGCTCACGGATGAGCGCTGGGTTCCGGACACCCATGCGCGCTCCAATGCGGGTCTGATCCGCGACCGCTTGCTGCAGGGACCTGCCGCCAAGGCGCGGTTCATGCCGTTTTACCGCGAGGGGCTGAGTGCTGCTGAAGCGTCCCCTCTGCTGTCCGAGGATATGGCGGGGCATCTTCCCCTATCACTGGTGCTGCTGGGGATGGGAGCGGATAGGCACACGGCCTCGCTCTTTCCCAGCGCAACCGGGTTGGCGCAGGCAATGGCACCGGATGCCCCCGCCGTCTGTGCCATAGAGACAGAGAGCCAGCCCGAGCCGCGGATCACTCTGAGCGCGCCGGTCCTCAAGGGCGCGATGGACAAGCATCTGGTGATCTTTGGCGAGGACAAGCGGCGTGCGCTCGAAGAGGCATCGGGAAAACCGCCACTCGAGGCCCCCATCAATGCCGTTTTGGAAGAAGGACAGATTCATTGGGCAGCCTGACATCGCAGTGGGACGCACTGGCAAAACGTTTCTCAAAGATCAAGGGTCGCACGATCCTGTCGCTGTTTGAGGATGCCGGGCGGGCACAGAACTTCAGTGCGCAGACCGGCGACATGCTGTTGGACTATTCCAAGACCAACCTGGATGCCGAGACGCTGGATATGCTCGGCGCGCTTGTCGAGGCCGCAGGCGTGGCCGAGAAACGCGCGGCGATGTTTTCCGGTGCCCCGATCAACGACACCGAAGGACGGGCGGTCCTGCATACGGCGCTGCGCAATCTTGACGGGGCCCCGATCGACGTCGGGGGCCGCGATGTGATGCCCGGTGTTCTGGCCACGCTGGCCCGGATGCGGGACTTTGCCGACAAGATCCGCAACAGTGAGATTACGGATGTCGTGAACATCGGCATCGGCGGCTCTGATCTGGGGCCTGCGATGGCGGTCGAGGCGCTCAGCCCCTATCACGACGGGCCGCGCTGTCACTTTGTCTCGAACGTGGATGGCGCGCATATTGCCGACACGCTGCGGGGGCTTGAGGCCAAGAGCACGCTGGTGATTGTCGCCTCCAAGACCTTTACGACAATCGAGACCATGACCAACGCGCGCACCGCCCGCGCCTGGATGCAGGATCACGGCGGCGACCCCGGCACACAGTTTGCCGCCCTCTCGACCGCCGACGATCTGACCGCCGATTTCGGCATCCCGCCCGCGCAGGTCTTTGGGTTCGAGGATTGGGTTGGCGGGCGCTATTCGGTCTGGGGGCCCATTGGCCTGTCGCTGATGATCGCCATCGGCCCCAAGGGGTTCGACGCCTTTCTGCGCGGCGGCCAAGCGATGGACCGGCATTTTCAGGCTGCGGACTGGCGCGACAACCTGTCGGTGATGCTGGCGCTGGTCGGGCTCTGGCATGCGCAGGTCTGCGGCTACGCCAGCCGCGCGGTCTTGCCTTACGATCAGCGGCTGTCGAAACTGCCGGATTACCTGCAGCAGCTTGAGATGGAATCAAACGGCAAGAGCGTGCAGATGGGCGGCGAACCCGTCACGGTCGACAGTGGCCCGGTGGTCTGGGGCGCGGCGGGGACCAATGGTCAGCACGCCTTCTACCAGCTGCTGCATCAGGGCACGCGGGTGGTGCCTTGTGAGTTTCTTGTCGCGGCCGAAGGGCATGAGCCTGAGCTGGCCCATCACCACAAACTGCTGGTTGCCAATTGTCTTGCCCAATCGGAGGCGCTGATGCGGGGCCGCTCGCTGACGGAGGCGCGCGCCAAGATGCAAGCCGCAGGGTTCAAGGGGGATGCGCTGGAGCGTCAGGCCCGCCACCGCGTCTTTGCGGGCAACCGGCCCTCTGTCACTCTGGTCTACCCCCGGCTCGATCCCTTCACGCTGGGCCAGATCATCGCGCTTTATGAGCACCGCGTCTTTGTCGAAGGCGTCATCCTGGGCATCAATTCCTTCGATCAATGGGGGGTTGAACTGGGCAAGGAACTGGCCACCTCGTTGCAGCCCGTGATCGAGGGCCGCAAGGATACCGCAGGCAAGGACGGCTCCACCGCGCAGCTGGTAGACTACATCCTGCGCCACGCGGGCTGACCTCAGGCTTCGGGCTGTGCCCCGTCCACGCGCATGAAGCGGTCACGGACAGCCTCGGGGATCGGATAGCGCCCCGACCCATCCTGTCGAAGCAGCACCAGCACACAGTCAAAGGTGGCGCGCTTTTGCCCATCGGACCAGAGTTCCTGGTGCAAGGTAAAGGAGGTGTTGCGAAAGGCCGCGCACCCGCAGGTCACCACGTATTTCTCATCCATCAGCATCTCCTGGATGTAGTGGATTGTCCCCGAGCGGATCACGATGCGTGGCCCAGTCTCGCCGCCCAGATTGCGCGAAAGACCGCAGATTTGGGTGTATTTCACGCGCAGGCGTTCGAACCACTGCAGATAGACCGCGTTGTTCACATGGCAGAGCGCGTCAAGTTCGGAAAAGCGCACCTGATCGGCCATCGCCAGCGGGGCAGGCGGGGCGATGCCAAGCTCTGATTGCGCCTCGGGGGAGAGCGGGGTGTGATAAAGAAGCGTCATAACGCAGGCTCTACCCCGCGGCTTCAGGCTTGCCAAGCCTTGCGCTGAGCCCCTCGACGTTGCACGCTGGCGGGATCTTTGGGAGGAGACTGCGATGCTGGGTCAGATGATGACGACCCCCTTGTTGATTTCGTCGCTGGTTGAGCATGCGGAACGTTACCATGCGCAAACGGCGATCACCTCGGTCAACACCGGCGGCGGCGTGGAAGAGACCACCTGGGGGCAGGTGGGCCGCAATGCGCGCAAGCTGGCCTCGGCGCTGCACGGGCTGGGGCTTTCTCCGCAGGCGCGTTGTGGCACCATCGCCTGGAACAACCGGCGCCATCTGGAAGTGTATTTTGCCACCTCGGGTGCCGGGTTTGTCTGCCATACCATCAATCCGCGCCTTTTTCCCGAGCAGCTGGTCTACATCATCAATCATGCCGAAGATGATGTTCTGTTTATCGACAGCACCTTTGTGCCGCTGGTTGCCGCAATTCGCGATCAGCTGAGTACGCTCAAGCACATCGTGCTGATGGAGGCTGACATCGGCGATGCCGCCGGCCACCTGCCCGAGATCATACCCTACGAGGTCTTGCTGGCGCGTGGCGATGACGGTTACGACTGGCCGGTCTTTGATGAGCTGACGGCCTCCAGCCTGTGCTACACCTCGGGCACCACCGGCCATCCCAAGGGCGTGCTGTTCTCCCATCGCTCCACGGTGCTGCACAGCATGGCGCTCAATCTGAAGGACAGCGCGGGGTTTTCGGCCATGGATGTGGTGCTGCCCGTGGTGCCGATGTTTCATGTCAATGCCTGGGGGTCGCCCTATGCCTGCGCGATGGTCGGATCAGCGATGGTGCTGCCGGGGCCCGGTCTGGATGGGGCGTCGCTGGTGGCGCTGATCGACCGCTACAAGGTCTCCGTTGCCTTGGGGGTGCCCACGATCTGGCTCGGGCTGCTGGCGGCGGCGCGCGACTGCGGAACCCGGCTCGGCAGCCTGAAACGGACCATTGTTGGCGGCTCTGCCTGTCCACCCTCGATGATGACAGCCTTTCGCGAGGAATATGGGATCGAGACGATACATGCCTGGGGAATGACCGAGATGTCGCCCGTGGGCAGCGTGAACCAGCCGCTGGCCAAACACCTGTCGATGCCCGCGGCGACGCTGCACCGGCTGCGCGAAAACCAGGGACGGCCCCCCTGGGGGGTCGAACTGGCGCTGGTGGGCGAAAACGGTAACCGCCTGCCGGAGGACGGCAAGACCCAGGGCGACCTGCTGGTGCGGGGGCATTTCATTCTGGAGGCGTATTTCCACATGAGCACGGAGGAGACGCTGCAAGACGGCTGGTTCAACACCGGTGACGTTGCGACGATTGATGCAGACGGGTACCTGACGATCATGGATCGGTCGAAAGACATCATCAAATCGGGCGGTGAATGGATCAGTTCGGTGGCGCTGGAGAACATCGCCATTGCCCACCCTGCGTTGGCAGATGCGGCGGTCATTGGCGTGGCCCACCCCAAATGGGACGAGCGGCCCGTGCTGGTCGCGGTGGCGGCCCCTGAACAAGAGCCTACAGAGACAGAAGTGCTGCATATCTTCGAGGGTAAAATCGCGCATTGGCAGATCCCGGACCGGGTGGTCTTTGCCGAAAGCCTGCCACGCAACGCCACGGGCAAGGTGCTCAAGCGCGACCTACGTGAAACCTATAAGTCACTCCTCACATCGTAAAACCGTTTTAATCTCTTTTCGGTAGACCGACGCGAACCGGCGGAGCATAACTACCGCATAGCGAGAGGAGATTTGACGTGAAATCGATAGCCCTGTGCCTGACGGCAACCCTGGCCCTGACTGCCCCCGTTGCCGCCTCAGCAGGACCTGATCGCTTATCGATCCTGTTGGGCTCAAACCACGTCAATGCGACGCGGAGCTTTCAGGAATTCAACCCCGGTGTCTTTCTCACGTGGGAGCGACAGCTGAACTACAGCGTTGGCCTCTACTACAACAGCTACAAAGAGATTTCGGCGCTGGCCTCCGTTGGCTACGACTACGAGGTCGCAACGGATTTTGATGTCGGCGCGTTCTTCGCGCTGGCGATCTACCCTGGGGACGGGGACGAATTCCGGTACTCTGCCGGCGACCTCGTTCCGCTGGCCGGGCTTCAGGCGCGCTACAAGAATGTCTTTGTGCAATTCATCCCGGCAGACGGCGACTCCCTGGATGCGCTTTTCACCTTTGGTCTGACCTTTGAGCTGAACTGATCCGCAAGGCGTTGTGTTGGAGCGGGTAACGGGAATCGAACCCGTAACTAAAGCTTGGGAAGCTGCCGTGATACCTTTTCACCATACCCGCAACATGCGTTCGAATATGGTCTGACCGGGCGGGCGTCAAGGATTATTGCGCAGCCGGGACGCGGGCGGTGACAAAGTTGATCTCTGCGGGGACCTGCAGACCGTCCGCCGTGGTGAAAACCTCGAAAGCCTCGGCAACAAGATCGGTAATCCTGTCCGCATCTGCCCGGTCGCCGCCAAAGTGTTCTAGCGTCCGTGATGCGGGGCCAAGGCATGTTGCGGTCTCAGCAATCTCGGCAACTGTGCCTGGCGGCGTCAGAGAAATCTCTGTCGGGCAGACGTCAATCGCGTAAAAACCTGCCGCCTGCAGGATATTGCTGACCCGGGCAGGGTCACGAAAGGCAAACGGGCCGGGGTCATCCGGATCAACCTTTGGAGGGGCTCCAAGATGCATCTTTGCGGCCCGCGCGGGGACGGTGAACCACGGGTTGTTCTCGATGGTGCCCCAACAGGCAAATGAAACATGAGCATCAGGCTTTAGAAATTTGATTATATTTAGAAAAGCGGATTTTGGATCAGGAAAAAACATCACCCCAAAACGCGATATCAAACGGTCAAACTCTTCTCCATCAAATCCGTAGCTGGCCGCATCAGCGTCGATAAAACGCAGGCCTTTGATGCCGCGCGCGCGATCTCTGGCAAGCGCGAGCATGGTTGATGAGATATCTGCCCCGACCGCGAGGCCGGTCTCCCCCAAGGATCGCCGGGCACGGATCGTGCTGTCGCCCGTCCCGCAGCCAATGTCCAACACAGTCTGGCCGGGCTGCAAATCGGCCCGTGCCAGAACGCCCTCCAGAACCGGGGCCATCAAGGCATCAAGGAAGCGTTGCTGCCGGACCCAGACCTCACCCGCCTCACCCGTCCAGAAGGCCGCCTGATCGGAGGGCGCGACGCTCATGCCCGGCGTCGCCGTCGCCGCCCGCCGGTCGCACCGTCATCACCGCCGCCGGTGTTGAAGGTGTCGTCGGGCAGGCTCACGATGGACCGCAGGATCGGAAAGGGCTCCACGGCGTTGGGAATGGCGGACGCGTTGACGAAATGCTCCTGAAAGCGCGGTTCAATCGCGGTTTCAATCTTGTGAATGGCGCTGACGGTTGCCTCGATCTCGGCGCGCGCGGTGGTATTGAGCAGGGCGATCCGGGCCCCGGTTCCGGCCGCATTGCCGGCGGAGGTGACCTTGTCGAGGGGGGCGTCCGGGATCATCCCCAAAACCATGGCATGTTTGGGCGAGATATGCGCCCCGAAAGCACCGGCCAGCACGACGCGGTCGACCGTATCGACCCCGAATTTGTCCATCAGCAGGCGCGCCCCGGAATAAAGCGCTGCTTTGGCCATCTGGATCTCGCGGATATCGCGGTTGGTGATGGTGATCCGGGGGCCGCCCTCTGCGGTGGCGTCATAAACCAGATAGGAGTAGGTGCGCCCATCCAGAAAGCACCGCGCGCTGCCGGTCTGCTCGGGCGCACCGATCAGGCCCGGTGCATCGACGATGCCGTTGATCCGCATCTCGGCGACCATCTCGATGATGCCGGAACCACAGATGCCGGTGATGCCTGACGGGCCCACCTCAGCCGCGAACGCAGGATCATCGGACCACAGATCACAGCCGATCACCTTGAAGCGCGGTTCCTTGGTCACCGGATCAATCTCCACCCGCTCGATGGCACCGGGGGCCGCGCGCTGACCGGAGCTGATCTGCGCCCCCTCGAAAGCGGGCCCGGTCGGGGAGGAACAGGCCAGCACTTTTTCGCGGTTGCCCAGCAGGATTTCCGCGTTGGTGCCCACATCCACGACCAGCACCAGGTCCTCCGATTTGTCCGGCGCCTCGGAGAGCGCGACCGCCGCGGCATCGGCACCTACATGCCCCGCGATGCAGGGCAAGAGGTAAATCCGCGCCGAGGGGTGAATGTTGAGATCCAGATCATCGGCGCGCAGCCTTAGCGCGTTGTTGGTGGTCAGGGCAAACGGCGCCTGACCCAGCTCAAAGGGGTCGATCCCCAAAAAGAGGTGGTGCATCACCGGGTTGCAGACAAAGACGGCATCCACGATGAGGTCCTTGTCGATCTCCGCCTCCGCCGCGATCTGGGTAAAGAGGCCACACATGCCTTCGCGTACGGCGCGGGTCATCTCATCCGCGCCGCCGGGGTTCATCATCGAATAGCTGACCCGGCTCATCAGGTCCTCGCCAAAGCGGATTTGCGGGTTCATCACACCGGAGGAGGCCAGCACCTCCCCGGTTTGCAGGTCACACAGATGTGCCGCAATGGTGGTGGAGCCGAGATCGACCGCGAGGCCGTAGACGGTGCCGTCATAATACCCCGGCCAGATGCTCATGATGCGAGGCGTGTTTTCCGCATCGCCCAGATGCACCGCCACGGTGACCTTCCAGCCGCCCTTGCGCAGAATGGGCTGCATCTTTTGCAGAATGTGCAAATCCGCCGCGACGTTTTCCAGACCCCATTGCGCCCGCAACGCCTCGCGCAGCCGCTCCAGATCGCCGGAAGGGTCATGCATGTCGGGCTCGGCCACCTCGACGTAGTAGAGCTTGGTCGAGGGGTCGAGCACGATCTCGCGCGCTTCGGCCCGTTTGCGCACCACCTGTTTGTGCACCTGGCTTTCGGGGGGCACATCAATGACGACATCGCCCTGCACCGTGGCCTGACACCCCAACCGCCGACCGTCGATCAGGCCGCGCTTGTCCTTGTAGCGTTGCTCAACCTTGTTCCACGCCGAGAGGGCATCCGCATCGACGGTCACGCCATGTTTGGAAAACTCGCCATAGCTTGGCGTGATCTGGCATTTGGAGCAGATGCCGCGACCGCCACAGACCGAATCGAGATCAACCCCCAACTGGCGTGCGGCCGTCAGAATGGGGGTGCCGGTGGGGAAATGGCCGCGCTTGCCGGAGGGGGTGAATACCACAAGAGGGTCGTTGGTCATGGATGCTGTCACCTTAAAAACTCATTGGTCATAGGATAGCCTACGATGCCGCGGGCGAGGGCCGATCCGCGTCACATAATGCATCTGGCGCGGCATTCCCTCTTCGTTTTTGTCATAAACTTCATGAAGCGGGTGAGGAGAACCCCTGTGGCACCAGCGCCGGGGACTGATCGCGCGCATGAAAGATGAACCCCAGCGTGTTCAGCAAGAGCTGGGCGGCCAGGATCGAGGTGCTTCCGGTTGGATCATAATCCGGGGCCACCTCGACCAGATCAAGACCGATGATCGGGTGGGCTTTGGCAACGGCCTGCAACAGCTCCAGCACTTCGTAGTAGAGAAATCCGCCGTGGCTCGGCGTGCCGGTTCCAGGCGCGATCGACGGGCAAAACGCGTCAATATCGATGGTGATGTAAAGGGGTTTATGTGCCGGGATTTTTTCGGCCAGTCCGGTTGTGCCAAGCTGCCGTGCCTGCCGGACCGAGATGATCTCGGAGCCCATGGCGCGCGCATCCGCGTAACCCTCGCGGGCGGTGGAGCTGACATTGCGAATGCCGATCTGCGTCAGCCCGGTGACAAAGGGCTGCTCTGCCGCGCGCCGCATCGGGTTTCCATGGCCGTGCCGCACGCCATGACGTTCATCCACGAAATCCAGATGCGCATCGATTTGCAGGACGTGAAATGGGTCGCCACTGTAAGATCGGCTTCCAAAAGCCTGAATGCAAGGGATATTCACTGAGTGGTCGCCGCCAATGACCACGGGCAGCGCCCCGGCCTTCAAGGCCGCGCGCACGCCCTCTTCGATATTGGCGTGGCTTTGCACGGTGTCGGTGTGGATGATATCCGCATCCCCCATATCGACGATCCGCACCGCTTCGGGCAGGTAGGTGGCGTCATCCTCGTGGTCATAGGCCCCGGCATGTCCAAAGCTAAAGAGCGTCGAGGCCTCGCGCACGCCGCGCGGGCCAAACCGTGCTCCCGCCCGCCATTGAGTGCCCGCATCAAAGGGCGCGCCCAGAATGGCGGCCTCAGCCTCAAGGCTCTGCCAGTCTGCGCAGTAGGGCCGCTTGGCAAAGGTGGAAATCCCGACAAAGGGCAGGTCAAGCCTGCCGCTGTCGTACCCGTGCTCTGTCATGCCCTGCCTCCGGTGCGGTGGTTCCCCTCAGCTTTGCGCCTCGCGGCGCTTTTTGGCAATGGCGCGCGCAGGCCCTTGCGATAAAATTTGCCCCTTTCCATTTGGCCGGACCCATGAAATAGGAAACTGCCAAATGAACACTCCACCTGCGAGGTAGACCATGGAGATTCGCGAG
This sequence comes from Roseobacter weihaiensis, assembly GCF_020622345.1. Taxonomy (GTDB): domain Bacteria; phylum Pseudomonadota; class Alphaproteobacteria; order Rhodobacterales; family Rhodobacteraceae; genus Roseobacter; species Roseobacter weihaiensis. The sequence continues at coordinate 344,738 of NZ_JACNMO010000002.1, forward strand.
GCTCTCACCTTTGACGACGTTTTGCTGGTGCCCGGTGCCTCATCGGTCCTGCCGTCCACCGCAGATACCCGCACCAGGGTCACCCGCAGCATTTCCATGAACATCCCGCTGCTAAGCTCCGCCATGGACACGGTTACCGAGGCGCGCATGGCCATCGCCATGGCGCAGGCGGGCGGTATTGGCGTGGTGCACCGCAACCTCTCCATCGAAGAGCAATCGCGCGAGATCCGGCGTGTCAAACGGTTTGAGAGCGGCATTGTCTACAACCCGATCACGCTGAAGGCAAACCAGACGCTGGCCGATGCCAAGGCCTTGCAGGACCGCTACCGGGTGACCGGTTTTCCCGTGGTCGATGACAAGGGCAGGGTGCAGGGCATCGTGACCAACCGCGACATGCGTTTTGCCAGTGATGACAAGACGCCGGTGTCGGTAATGATGACCACGGACAATCTTGCCATCCTGCACGAGCCCGCGGACCGCGAAGAAGCCATCAGCCTGATGAAGGCGCGCCGCATTGAAAAGCTGCTTGTCACGGACCAAAATGGCAAGCTGACCGGGCTTTTGACGCTCAAGGACACCGAACAGGCGGTGCTGAACCCCACGGCTTGCAAGGACGATCTGGGGCGGCTGCGGGTGGCGGCAGCCACCACCGTGGGGGACGCGGGGTTTGAACGGTCCGAGGCGCTGGTGGACGCGGGTGCGGATATGATCGTGATCGACACCGCGCACGGGCATTCCGACGGGGTCGCTGCTGCTGTACGCCGTGCCAAGGCCCTCAGCAATGAGGTGCAGATCGTGGCAGGCAACGTGGCCACCGGTGAGGCGACGCGCGCGCTGATCGATGCGGGGGCCGATGCGGTCAAGGTCGGCATCGGTCCCGGTTCGATCTGCACCACACGGATGGTTGCGGGCGTTGGCGTGCCGCAGCTGACGGCGATTATGGATTGCGCGGCGGCGGCAGGTGACACCCCCGTCATTGCCGATGGGGGCATCAAGTTCTCGGGCGATTTTGCCAAGGCGATTGCTGCTGGAGCTTCCTGCGCGATGGTGGGCAGCATGATTGCGGGCACCGATGAAAGCCCTGGCGATGTCATTCTCTATCAGGGTCGGAGCTTCAAAAGCTTCCGGGGCATGGGCAGCCTGGGGGCGATGGCCAGCGGCTCTGCGGATCGGTACTTTCAGAAAGACGCGGCCAGCGACAAGCTTGTGCCCGAGGGGATCGAGGGGCAGGTGGCCTATAAGGGTTCTGCCGGAGCGGTGCTGCACCAGCTTGTGGGCGGGTTGCGGGCGGCCATGGGCTACACCGGATGTGCAACGGTGGATGAGATGCGCCGCAATTGCAATTTCGTCAAGATTACCGGCGCGGGCCTCAAAGAGAGCCATGTGCATGACGTACAGATCACCCGGGAGAGTCCGAACTACCGCATTGGTTAGTGTTTGGTATCAGCAGGATAGATTCTATTCTTCATGTAAGGAGTGCCTCCGTGACACCTGCCGCACGCGTCGCCGCTGCCATTGATATACTGGATGCGATTGCGCAGGGGTTGGCCGCGGAGCAAGCCTTGACCCGGTGGGCGCGTCAAAGCCGTTTTGCAGGCTCCAAGGACCGTGCGGTCGTGCGCGATCACGTTTTTGACGTGTTGCGCGTCAAACAGTCTGCGGCGGCTCTGGGCGGCGGTGCGACCGGGCGGGGCCTGATGATCGGGCTGATGCGGTCCCAAGGTATCGATCCCGACACCATTTTTACCGGAGAAGGCTACGCGCCAGCGCCGCTCAGCCCCGACGAACAGCGCAGGGCAGACCAGTCCGCGCGGCCCGAAGCAAGCTGGAACCTGCCGGACTGGCTGATCCCCGAGTTTGAACTCAGCCTTGCAGATCAGGCCCTTGAGACAGCGCAGGCCTTGCAGGGCCGCGCGCCGGTCACCCTGAGGGTGAGTGCGCGCAAGGCGTCACGCACGGAGGCTGCCAAGAGGCTTGAGGCAGAAGGCATCATAACACGGGATAACCCGCGCGCAGACCACGCGTTGACCGTGACCGAAGGCGCCCGCAGGATCAGGACTTCCAAGGCCTTTGCCGACGGGCTGGTGGAGTTGCAGGACGCCGCCTCCCAGGCGGTGGTGGAGGGGCTCCCGCCCGCGCAGACCTGCCTTGATTACTGTGCCGGCGGCGGCGGCAAAGCGCTCGCCCTGGCAGTCCACCCCGAGCGCCGGGTCTTTGCCCATGACGTGGACAAGACCCGCATGAAGGACCTGCCCGGGCGCGCCGAGAGGGCAGAGGTTGAGATCAAAGCCCTCAGCCGCGCAGAGGTGACACAGCAGGCCCCCTTCGATCTGGTGCTCTGCGATGCACCTTGCAGCGGCAGCGGCGCGTGGCGGCGCTCCCCTGGTGGCAAGTGGGCGCTGACGCCCGACCGACTGAAACAGCTGTGCCATCTCCAACAGGATATCCTTGCACAGGCGGGCAGTCTTGTCCGCCCGGGGGGGTGGTTGATTTATGCGACATGTTCGGTGTTGCGTCGGGAAAACGAAGACCAGGTCGAGGCTTTTCTTGCAGCAAACCCAGGCTGGGAGGCGACCCTGCAGCGGCGTTTTGACGTGTCGCCGGATGGGGATGGCTTCTTCACAGCACACTTGACGCAGGTATAGCGCAAGCCGTATTCAACTCAAGCGAGCACGGCGGATCGTAGTTAAGCCGGGATTAACCCCTCAAGCGCTTTGATGGCAGTGCGATTCGTTGTTAGGAGCCGGAAATTGTCCACCAGCGCTTTAGTTCCCTCACGCCTGACCCAGTTTGCGCTTGGGGCGCAGGCAAAGTTTGGCGCGGTGATCCTCGTGGCCGCAACCCTCTGCGTGATTGCGCTTGCCGCTCCGGATGCGCTCATGCGCAAGGCGCTCTTTGCAGCCGCCGCCGCGCTCGTGCTGCTGTGTTCTGCCTTGGCGATCCTCGTGGTCCGGCATGCTTACAAGAGCAGAGCGTTCCTGACCGTGTTGTCGGCGCTGATTGCAAAGGATGTGATGCCCAGCTTTGTCTCCAACGCTGACGGCGTCATCCTGGCCAGCAATAAAGCAGCACAGAACCGTTTTGCCCCCGGGGTGGAGGAGACCGTCGCCGAGACGCTGGACAAGACCGTCGCCAATCCCACGGGAATGATTTCAGGTTTAACGACCCGCCTGGTCCGCGATGGGGCGGCGCATGAGGATATCGTGACACGCAAGGGCCACTGGCGTCTGAATGTACACCAGGCCGAATTTGGGACGCTGATCTGGCGTCTGAGCGACGTTGCCGAGGCTGCTGCAAACAGTGATGAGCCGACCTTGCCGATGATCGTGGTCGGGGCCGATGACGCCGTGATTAATATGAACGAGGCGGCACGGAACTTGATCGGCGGGCGCGTCAACACGCTGGACCGTCTTTTTAAAAACCTGCCCGTTGTGATCGGTCAAACACAGGAATTGACGACCGATGACGGGCAGGTGCGCGTCATGGTCAGTGAGCTTGCGGCAGGTGATAACAAACGAGCGCTGTTTTTGCTCCCCGCCGCTGCGGATACTGTCGCGGAAGAGGGCTGGAATGCGTTCCAGAACCTGCCTGTCCCCTTGCTGCGGGTCAGCCCCGAAGGCAATGTGCAGGCTTTCAATGTCATGGCGGCAAATCTGATCGGTGTCTCACTGGAAGGTGAGGTCCATCTGTCCGAACTGATGGAGGGCCTGGGCCGCTCGATCACGGATTGGCTGAAGGAAACGCTCGCCGGGCGCACATCGCAAACCTCCGAGTTTTTGCGCCTCAAGCGGATAGACAAGGAAGTTTTTGTGCAAGTGACCCTGAACCGGATCACGCAGGGCGGTGCGCCCGCTTTGATCGCCGTTCTGAATGACGCCACAGAACTGAAATCCTTGGAGGCACAGTTCGTTCAAAGTCAGAAAATGCAGGCTATCGGCCAGTTGGCGGGCGGTGTTGCGCATGATTTCAACAACCTTCTGACGGCCATCTCGGGCCACTGCGATTTGCTGTTGTTGCGGCACGATCAGGGGGATCCGGATTTCAGTGACCTGGTGCAGATCAATCAGAACGCGAACCGGGCGGCCGCTCTGGTAGGTCAGCTGCTGGCGTTTTCCCGCAAACAGACCTTGCGCCCCGAAACGCTTGATATCCGCGACACGCTGTCGGATCTGACGCATCTGCTGAACCGCCTGGTTGGGGAAAAGGTGACGCTGACGCTCAAGCATGACCCTGTGCTTTTGCCGATCCGGGCGGATAAACGGCAGCTCGAGCAGGTGCTGATGAATCTGGTGGTGAATGCTCGCGATGCGATGCCCGGCGGGGGGGAAATCCGGATTGATACGCAATGCAAGCGCCTCAAGGAGCCGCTTAACCGGGACCGCGTGACCGTTCCTGTCGGCAAATATGTCACCGTAAGGGTCTCGGACGAGGGCGTTGGCATTCCATCTGACAAGTTGCAAAAGGTGTTCGAGCCGTTTTTCACGACCAAACGGACGGGCGAGGGAACGGGGTTGGGCCTCTCGACGGCCTATGGCATCATCAAACAGACGGGCGGGTATATCTTCGTCGATAGCACCGTGGGATCCGGCACTTGCTTTACGCTCTTTTTCCCCGTGCTCGAACACAGCGAGATTATCCCTGTGGCACCACGGCAGGAGGTGGCAAAACCAACCGGCAAACATGGCGATGGGGTGATCCTGCTGGTCGAGGACGAAGCACCGGTACGGGCGTTTGCAAGCCGCGCGTTGAGGCTTCGGGGCTACACGGTTCTGGAGGCCGATTCTGCTGAAGCCGCGTTGAAAACGCTGGAAGACGAAAGCCTGAACGTGGATGTATTTGTGACAGACGTGGTCATGCCGGGTATGGACGGCCCAAGTTGGGTCAAGGAGGCGCTGAAAGACCGTCCTGATGTGCGTGTTGTGTTTGTGTCCGGCTATGCGGAGGACAGCTTTGGCGAAGCGCAGATGAAAATTCCCAATTCCGTCTTCCTGCCAAAGCCATTTTCGCTCAATGACTTGACGGACACAGTTCATCGACAGCTCCACTAGGATTTGGGCCGTAAAGGACATGCGATCCAGAGCTGCTGTAAGGGTGGTAAGAGCGGTGCCGAGCACGCACTCGCCTGCCATTGCCGACGACTTGCAGATCTGGATGGCACCTGTGTGCAAAGAATTTCTAACTGAAAACCTGAGTGAGGATAGGGCGGAATAGATCCCATCCCGAATGTCCATGACATCAGGTTTTGATCGAGATCACGTGGTTTCGAGACCAACCAACCAATTAAAAACCGTCTGTTTAGAAGTACTTCCGGACCACGGCCTAAACAAAACGGTTTCTTAAACCACTCCTTAACCAGTTTCGGAAAAACATGAGTTATGGAAATTTTGATTGAAATGTTCTCTTTTTGATCTCATAAGGAACGTAATGAGAACATAGACACAGCGATCCATGGCAATGATTGCCCAGGGTTTCGAACTGTGACAGTAAGAGGAAACGCAATGGCAACGGCAGATCTACTCAGCATGGACAGCAAAAAATCGGCAGACAAGCAAAAGGCACTCGATTCCGCATTGGCACAGATCGAGCGGCAATTCGGCAAGGGCTCGATCATGAAACTGGGCGCCGAGGGCGCTGTTCAGGATATCAAATCCAGCTCCACCGGATCGCTGGGTCTCGACATCGCCCTTGGCATCGGCGGTCTGCCCATGGGCCGAATCGTAGAGATCTACGGCCCTGAAAGCTCGGGCAAAACCACGCTAACGCTGCATTGCGTGGCCGAGCAGCAAAAAGCGGGCGGCGTCTGTGCGTTTGTTGACGCAGAACATGCGCTGGATCCGACCTACGCCAAAAAACTTGGTGTCGATATCGATGAATTGCTCATCAGCCAGCCTGACACGGGCGAACAGGCGCTTGAGATCACCGACACGCTGGTGCGGTCGGGGGCTGTGAACATGGTCATCGTCGACTCCGTGGCGGCGCTCACGCCGAAATCCGAGCTTGAAGGCGATATGGGCGACAGCTCCGTCGGGGTACAGGCGCGTCTGATGAGCCAGGCGATGCGCAAACTCACGGGCTCCATCAGCCGCAGCAACTGCATGGTGATCTTTATCAACCAGATTCGCATGAAGATCGGCGTGATGTTCGGCTCCCCCGAAACAACAACCGGCGGGAATGCGCTGAAATTCTATTCATCTGTCCGGCTCGACATTCGCCGCATTGGCGCCCTCAAGGACCGGGATGAGGTGGTCGGCAACCATACCCGCGTAAAGGTGGTGAAAAACAAGGTTGCAGCCCCGTTCAAACAGGTTGAATTCGACATCATGTATGGCGAAGGCATCTCAAAGATGGGGGAGTTGCTCGATCTGGGGGTGGCCGCCGGTGTGGTCGATAAATCCGGATCCTGGTTCAGCTATGGTGATGAACGCATCGGACAGGGACGTGAGAACGCCAAGAGCTTTTTACGTGAGAACGTCCAGATGGCGCTGGAGATCGAGGACAAGATCCGCGCCGCCCACGGGCTCGATTTCGACATGCCCGCGCATGAGCGCAAACAGGATGACGATATCCTCGAAGCCTGACCCGGTTTATTCTGGAAAAACGGAGCGTGGGAGGCCCCCGCGCTCCGTTTTGCGTTTATCCTGTGCCAGCTTGTGGACAGCCGTGCTTAGCAAGGTTATTTGATCGGGAACTGAATTTCACGCCCGAAGGCCCGCCCCACCATGCAAACGCTGAACGATATCCGCTCCACCTTCCTGTCCTATTTCAAAAATCAGGGCCATGAGGTCGTGGCGTCCAGCCCGCTGGTGCCGCGCAATGACCCGACGCTGATGTTCGCGAACTCCGGCATGGTGCAGTTCAAGAACCTCTTTACCGGTGTCGAGACCCGCGCCTATTCGCGGGCGTCGACCAGCCAGAAATGCGTACGCGCGGGCGGTAAACACAATGATCTCGATAATGTCGGCATGACAGCGCGTCACCTGACGTTTTTTGAGATGCTCGGGAATTTCAGCTTTGGCGACTACTTCAAGGAACAGGCGATCCCATACGCCTGGGAGGTTCTGACAAAGGAACTGCACATTCCGAAGGAAAAGCTTCTGGTGACGGTGTACCATACGGATGACGAAGCCGCGCGCATTTGGAAAGAGGTTGTGGGATTGCCGGAGGATCGGATTATTCGGATCGCAACGGACGACAATTTCTGGCGGATGGGGCCGACGGGCCCCTGCGGCCCCTGCACCGAAATATTCTACGACCATGGTGAGCATATCTGGGGCGGTCCTCCCGGCTCGCCCGAGGAAGATGGCGACCGCTTCATCGAAATCTGGAACGTCGTGTTCATGCAGGACGAACAGTTTGATGACGGGACGACGAAGCCCCTGCCCATGCAGTCAATCGATACAGGCATGGGATTGGAGCGGATATCGTCGCTGTTGCAAGGCACCAATAACGTCTTTGAAACGGACCTGATGCGGGCGTTGGTCGAAGCCTCCGCCGATGCAACCTCTACCGGCACGGAGCATAGCGTTATCACGCACCACCGGGTGATCGCGGACCACTTGCGCTCCACGTCGTTCCTGATGGCGGACGGGGTCATGCCCAGCAATGACGGGCGCGGCTATGTGCTGCGGCGGATCATGCGCCGGGCCATGCGGCACGCCCATCTGCTCGGCGCGAAAGACCCGTTGATGCATCAGTTGGTGCCCGCATTGGTCAGACAGATGGGCGCGGCCTACCCGGAATTGGGGCAGGCGCAAAGCATGATCGAGCAGACCTTGCTGCAGGAAGAAACCCGGTTCAAACAGACGCTGGAGCGGGGCCTGAAACTGCTGGACGACGAGATCGGCGCTTTGCCAGATGGGGCGGCCTTGCCTGGCGCGACGGCGTTCAAGCTCTATGACACCTACGGCTTCCCGCTTGATCTGACCCAGGACGCCCTGCGCGAACAGGGGCGTGGTGTTGATACGGATGGGTTCGACATCGCCATGGCGGAGCAGAAGGCCAAGGCGCGTGCGGCCTGGTCCGGGTCTGGCGAAGCAGCAGATGCGACGATCTGGTTTGATGTGGCGGATGAACACGGCGCAACCGATTTTCTGGGCTACGACACGGAGGTGGCGGAGGGTGTCGTGCTGGCCATTGTTTCGGATGGTAAGAAGACCGATGCCCTGGAGAAGGTCGGCGATGCCGCCTGGGTGGTGTTCAACCAGACGCCTTTTTATGCTGAATCCGGCGGCCAGGTTGGCGATCACGGCTATGTCCGGATCGTGGAGGGCACGCATGAGGTGTCAGAAACCCGGTTTTCGGGACATGTCAGCGATGTTCAGAAACGCGGCGGGGGTCTCTTTGCCCATTACGTCACCGTCGACACGGGGCGTCTTGATGTGGGCGATGCGGTCCAGCTGGCGGTGACCCATGACCGTCGGACGGCCATTCGCGCCAACCATTCCGCCACACATTTGCTGCACGAAGCGCTGCGCGAGACCTTGGGCGACCATGTCGCACAACGCGGTTCGCTCAATGCCGAAGACCGTTTGCGGTTCGATTTCAGCCACAGCAGCGCCCTCAGCCCCGAACAACTGGCCAAGGTTGAGGCAGATGTGAACCGCTATATCCGCCAGAACGCACCGGTTGAGACCCGCATCATGACACCCGATGACGCGCGCGAGATGGGCGCACAGGCGCTGTTCGGCGAAAAATACGGCGACGAGGTGCGCGTGGTCTCCATGGGGCACAAGGCGGGATCCGGCAAGGGGGCCTCGGGCGATACCTATTCGCTGGAGCTTTGCGGTGGCACCCACGTGCGCCAGACCGGCGATATCGGGGCCTTTGTGACGCTGGGCGACAGTGCCAGCAGCGCCGGTGTGCGCCGGATCGAGGCGCTGACAGGGGCCGCCGCGATGGAACACCTGCGAACCCAGGACCAGCGCCTTGCCGCCGTGGCCCTAGATCTCAAGGCGCAGCCTGCCGACGTGCCGGAGCGGGTCCGCAGCCTGATGGAGGAACGCCGCGCGCTGGCAGGTGAGGTCGCGCAACTGCGCCGCGCGCTTGCCATGGCGGGTGGCGGCGGGACCGCCACGCCAGAGGCGCGCGATGTCGGCGGAACCGCCTTCATGGCGCAGGTGCTGGCCGGGGTGACGGGCCGGGATCTGCCCGCACTGGTGGACCAGTTCAAGGAAAAGCTGGGCAGCGGTGCCGTGTTGCTGATCGCGGAGGCGGACGGCAAGGCCGCCGTGGCCGCCGGTGTCACCCAGGATCTGACCGGCGCCTTGTCTGCCGTGGACATGGTCAAGGCCGCCGTGGCGGCCCTGGGCGGCAAGGGTGGCGGTGGGCGCCCGGATATGGCGCAGGGCGGGGCCAAGGATGCCACCCAAGCGGATGCCGCCATCGCGGCTGTCGAAACCATACTGAAAGGATAGGCCATGGGGGCACTCTGGATCGCGCATGTGACCGTCACGGATGATGCGGCTTACGCCAAATACGCAGCCCTGGCCACACAAGCCATTGCGGCGCACGGCGGGCATTTCATCGCGCGCGGCGGGCGCTTTGTGCAGCTTGAAGGGCAGGCGCGACCGCGCAATGTGGTGGCGCGTTTTCCCGATATTGAAACTGCGGAAAAATGCTATAATTCAGATATTTATCAGCGCGCCTTAAACCACGCCCGCGATGCCTCCGAACGCGAGCTGATGATTATCGAGGTCGACGAGTAGCGCGCAGGGGGGTTTACCCTGCACGCGCCATCCGCTTGCGCTCATGCGGGTCGAGATAGCGCTTGCGCAACCGGATCGCGTTCGGGGTGACCTCGACAAGCTCATCGTCGTCGATATAGGCAATCGCCTCTTCCAGGCTCAGCGTGATCGGCGTCGTCAGTCGCACCGCCTCATCGGTGCCGGATGCCCGCACATTGGTCAGTTTTTTGCCCTTGAGCGGGTTCACTTCAAGGTCATTTTCGCGGCTGTGTTCGCCAATAATCATGCCGGTGTAGACGTCCGCCTGCGCCCCGATCATCATCTTGCCGCGCTCTTCGAGGTTCCATAGCGCGTAGGCCACCGAGGTGCCGTTTTCCATGGAGATCAGAACCCCGGCGCGGCGGCCCGGGATCGCCCCCTTGTGCGGGGCCCAGCCATGAAACACGCGGTTCAGCACGCCTGTGCCCCGCGTGTCGGTCAGAAACTCGCCGTGATAGCCGATCAAACCGCGCGAGGGGACATGCGCCACGATGCGGGTCTTGCCCGCACCGGCCGGTTTCATCTCGACCAGCTCGCCGCGGCGTGCGCCGGTGATCTTTTCGATCACGGCACCGGAGTATTCATCATCCACGTCGATGGTGGCCTCTTCGATCGGTTCATGCCGCACCCCTTCGATGTCGCGAAACAGCACCTGGGGGCGCGAAATCGACAGCTCGAACCCTTCGCGGCGCATGTTTTCGATCAACACGCCCATCTGCAACTCGCCCCGGCCCGCGACCTCAAAAGCCTCGCCGCCCGGCGTGTCGCTGATCTTGATCGCGACATTGCTTTCCGCTTCTTTCATCAAACGCTCGCGGATCACGCGGGATTGGACCTTCTTGCCGTCGCGTCCTGCCAGCGGGCTGTCGTTGATCCCGAAAGTGACGGTGATGGTCGGCGGGTCGATCGGTTGCGCGGGCAGGGCCTCGGTGACCTGGGGCGCCACGATACTGTCGGCCACGGTGGCCTTGGACATGCCGGCAAGGCTCACGATGTCGCCTGCCTCTGCCAGATCAATGGGTTGCTGGGTCAGCCCCCGAAACGCAAGGATCTTGGTAACGCGGAAGTTTTCGATCAGGTCGCCATCCCGCGACAGGGCCTTGACCGTCTCGCCTGCTTTCAACGTGCCGGATTCAACGCGACCCGTCAGGATGCGGCCGATGAAAGGGTCCGCGCCCAATGTGGTCGCCAGCATGCGGAACGGGGCCACGCGGTCTGCGATCTGGGCAGGGGCGGGCACATGCGCCAGCACCAGATCGAACAGAGCAGAGAGGTCCTTGCGCGGTCCGTCCAGCTCCATATCGGCCCAGCCGTTGCGGCCGGAGGCATACATCGCCGGGAAATCCAGCTGGTTGTCATCCGCCCCGAGGTTGGCGAAAAGGTCGAAACACTCATCCAGGGCGCGGTCCGGTTCGGCGTCGGGCTTGTCGACCTTGTTCAGCACCACAATGGGCCGCAGCCCCAGCGCCAGCGCCTTGGAGGTGACGAATTTGGTCTGCGGCATCGGGCCTTCGGCGGCATCGACCAGCAGCACAACGCCATCGACCATCGACAGGATCCGCTCCACCTCACCGCCGAAATCGGCGTGGCCGGGGGTGTCCACGATGTTGATCCGCGTGCCTTTCCACTCCACCGAGGTGGCCTTGGCCAGAATGGTGATCCCGCGTTCGCGTTCCAGATCATTGCTGTCCATGGCCCGTTCCGCAGTGGCCTGGTTTTCCCGGAATGTGCCGGATTGCTTGAGCAATTCATCCACCAGCGTGGTCTTGCCGTGGTCAACGTGAGCAATGATTGCGATGTTCCGCAGGTCCATGGGAGCGCCTCATTTTAACTGGATATGCGCATCAACGCGCAGCTTTGGGGGGCGCATACCGCGCGCCTCGGCAGAAGGCCAGCGATAATTGCCGGTTGCCGTGTCCTCTAATGCTGGGTCGTGTTGGACAACAGATGAATGACCAAAATCCCCGCGATAATCAGCACCAGACCAATGATTGCCGGCAAATCCAGCCGTTGGCCAAACACCACAAAGCCAATGCAGGCGATGAACACGATCCCCAGACCGGACCAGATCGCATAGACCACGCCCACGGGCATGAATTTCAGCGTCAAACCCAGCAGGTAAAAGGCGATGGCATAGGCCACGATGACCACCAGTGTCGGGCCCAGCCGGGTGAACTGCTGGCTGGCCTGCAGCGCGGTTGTGCCAACGGTCTCGAACAGAACGGCCAGCGTGAGAAAGAGATAGGGCATCGGCAGCGGCCTTTCGCGGTGGGCCCGGCAGGCCGTGCGTGCCTTTCTGGGTCCCATCGCAAAGCGGGGCAAGGACCTCGGCAAAGCACGGCGCCGGATGAGGAAATGAGACAAGCTCTTGTGCCCCGGCATATCCGCCCGCCCCGCGCGGATCAAGTCACTGGCCCGGTGGACAGCGCCTCATGTGGCGATATAGCGGTCGCGCCGGTGATTGAAGGTGATCACAAGGTTCAGAACCACAGCCCCCAGCAGGGAGTAGAGCACCACAGAGGGCGGAAACAGCAAAAGCGCCACGGCAAAGATGACCGCATCGACGATCAGTTGCACCCAGCCTGCCCTGAACCCGGTGGTGTCCTGCACAAGCAAGGCCACCACGCCGAGGCCCCCCATCGAGCCGTTGTGCCGGAACATGGCCAAGAGGCCAATCCCGACCATTGCGCCAAAGGCCACAGCCCCAAGGGCCGGGTGGATATACGCAAACTGCAGCCCCCCCGGCATGAGTTCCGTCAGCACCGACATCAGCGTCACGGAAGCGATGGATTTCAGTGTGAACTCAAGCCCAAGCCGGCGGTAGGCCAGCAGATAGAACGGCAGGTTGACGATAAAGAATATCACGCCGAAGGAATAGCCCGTCAGGTAGGACAGGATCACCGCGATCCCCGCCGTCTGACCGGTGATCAGCCCAACAGTGGTGAGAACATGCACGCCAAGGCTGCACAGAAAAATGCCGACGCCCAGCCCTTGTATGTCTTCCCAGCGGGTATGTTTGATCGGATCGTTGGATGAGATTTGCATGCCCCGAGCTACGGTTGCATCCCCGCGTCTGTCCATGCCGTAAGCTGCGTTTGATGCTCCAAAACGGCGGCAAATCACCCGTGTGGCTAAAAATTCAGCGCCCGGGCCTCCTTGCTGCGTCAGCCGACAAGCGCCTTGTTCAGGTTCTCGTCCAGCTTTTCCAGAAAGCCTTGCGTGGTCAGCCAGCGCTGATCAGGGCCGACGAGCAGCGCGAGATCCTTGGTCATGAAGCCACTCTCCACCGTATCGACGACCACACGCTCCAGCGTTTCAGCAAAATTCATCAGCGGCGCGTTGTCGTCCAGCTTGGCGCGGTGCTTGAGCCCGCCGGTCCAAGCATAGATCGAGGCGATGGAGTTGGTCGAGGTGGCCTCGCCCTTCTGATGCTGGCGGTAGTGCCGCGTCACGGTGCCGTGGGCCGCCTCGGATTCAACGATCTTGCCGTCGGGCGTCATCAGCACCGAGGCCATCAGCCCCAGAGAGCCAAAACCCTGGGCGACCGTATCGGATTGTACGTCGCCGTCATAGTTCTTGCAGGCCCAGACATAGCCGCCCGACCATTTCATCGCCGAGGCGACCATGTCGTCGATCAGCCGGTGCTCGTACCAGATGCCCGCGGCTTCGAACTGCTTTTTGAATTCGGTCTCGTAGATTTCGGCAAAAAGTTCGAGAAAGCGGCCATCGTATTGCTTGAGAATCGTGTTCTTGGTCGACAGATACACCGGCCAGCCAAGGTTGAGACCATAGTTCAGCGAGGCGCGGGCAAAATCGATGATGGATTTGTCGAGATTGTACATCGCCATGACCACACCGCTGTCGGGGGCATCAAAGACCTCCCGTTCGATCTCGGTGCCATCTTCACCGACAAACTTCAGCGTGACCTTTCCCTTGCCCGGAAATTTGAAATCCGTGGCACGATACTGATCCCCATAGGCGTGACGCCCCACCACAATCGGTTTGGTCCAGCCCGGCACCAGACGCGGCACGTTGCGGCAGATGATCGGCTGGCGAAAGATCACGCCCCCCAGGATGTTCCGGATTGTGCCATTGGGCGAGCGCCACATCTGCTTGAGACCGAATTCTTCGACACGGGCCTCATCCGGCGTGATGGTGGCGCATTTCACGCCAACCCCATGTTCCTTGATCGCCAGCGCGGCGTCCACGGTGATCTGGTCATCCGTGGCATCGCGTGCCTCCATCCCGAGGTCGTAGTATTTCAGATCGATGTCCAGATAGGGCAGGATCAGCTTTTTCTTGATGAAGTCCCACATGATGCGGGTCATTTCGTCACCGTCGAGTTCGACAACGGGGTTTTCCACTTTGATCTTTGTCATTAGGGGCTCCTGAGGCTGGGGGCGGGCTTGGGCGCGGTTTAGCTCAGTTGGTCTTGCGGGGAAAGTGATTTGTATACTGTTGCATACTGATCTCTCCCTTCTGCCGTTTAGCTGGGCGATTTTGCAAAAAAACCCTTTAGTCTGGGAAGAATCCAATCCCACAGCCCTGGCGCACCGCGCCGGATCGGCGTGCCCACGCGCGCCTCAAGCTGCGCCAGTGTCACATTGTAATCGCGCCACGATCCGCCGCCATTGGCGAGGTTGCCGACGGGGACCTGCAACCGGTCGATGGATTTGGCAAAGATCGCGTCCGGCGTCTGCGCGGCTTCGAACTCTTCCCAGAGGGCCCGGAAGGACGCACGCTGATCGTCGGGCAGCAACCCGAACAACCTGTCAGCGGCGGCCTGTTCCTGCGCGTCCTGGGCGGCTTTGTCTACCACCCCGTGAATCGGATTGTCGCCTGCGTCGATCTCCACGATATCGTGCAGCAGCAGCATTTTCAGAACCCGGTCGATCTGAACCGCCGGGTCCGCCTGATCCGCCAGAACATAGGCGTAGAGCATGACGTGCCACGAATGCTCAGCCGAGTTTTCAAACCGCGATCCGTCATGCAGGCGCGAGGCGCGCAGCACCGATTTCAGCTTGTCCGCCTCGCTCAGAAAAGCGATCTGAGCCTCCAGGCGTTCAGTCATCCGACGATGACGCCTGCGCGTTTGCCAAATCCTCTTTCAGCTTGGCCAGAAGCTCGCGTGCCCGTTGCTCGGCGCGCCGGACCCGCACGGCGGTCAGATAGGCCTCTTCCATGGTCTGGGACGACCCGCCAATGGTATCGGCAATCCGCTGCACAAAGGCATCATCGCCGGTGGCATTGATGATCTTGAGGCTTTCCAGCGCCAATTCGTCCGCGACGTCTTCGACAATCCCCATCGGCTTACCGCGTCGTTTCCGTGAGACGCCGTTTGACGTATTCGGTTGTCTTGTCGATCAGCGTGTCCTGATAGGGTTCTTCAAAGAAGTGCCCGGCACCTTCGACCTGTTCGTGGGTGATCGTGATGCCCTTTTGCTCATGCAGCTTGGCCACCAGATTTTCGGTGTCGGCGGGCGGGGCGACCCGATCCGCCGTGCCGTTGATAATCAGGCCAGAGGCCGGGCAGGGCGCGAGGAAGGAAAAGTCATACATGTTCGCAGGGGGGGCCACAGAGATAAAGCCGGTGATCTCGGGCCGCCGCATCAGGAGCTGCATCCCGATCCAGGCCCCGAAGGAAAAACCCGCAACCCAGCAATGCTTGGAATTGTTGTTCATCGATTGCAGGTAATCGAGCGCCGAGGCTGCGTCCGACAGCTCCCCAACGCCCTGGTCATATTCGCCCTGGCTGCGCCCGACGCCGCGAAAATTGAACCGCAGTACCGTGAACCCCATGTTGTAAAAGGCGTAGTGCATCCGGTGCACGATGACATGGTTCATGGTCCCGCCGAACTGCGGGTGCGGGTGCAGGATGATCGCAATCGGTGCGTCGCGTTCTTTCTGGGGGTGGTAGCGGCCTTCGAGGCGGCCTTCGGGTCCGGGAAAAATGACCTCAGGCATGAGTGTCCCTGTATGCAATGTCCTTGGTCCTGTCTCGCATTCTTGACGAGGTCTGCCAGGTACCTTAGAACGGTTCTAAATCTTGCGCAGGGCGCATCTGCGACTGCGAGCTTTGGACTTAGGCATTTATACTCTCGGCGTCAATCATTTGACGGCGGCGCACGACTTGAGACTGACAGATTGGGAGACAGGCGATGAAGCTTTCGACAAAAGGCCGCTATGCGATGGTCGCACTGGCAGACATCGCCCTGCAACCCGAAGGAACGCTTGTATCGCTGGGGGATATCTCGACGCGGCAGTCAATTTCGTTGCCTTATCTCGAGCAGCTTTTTGTCAAACTCCGGCGGGCTGAGCTGGTCACATCGGTGCGCGGGCCGGGCGGCGGATACCGGCTGGCACAGCGCAGCTCGGACATCCGTGTGGTTGACGTCCTCGCGGCTGTGGATGAGACGGTGGATGCGATGCACAAAGGGGCAGGGGCCTCGGGAGGGGAATCAGGCAGCCGCGCGCAATCGCTGACCAACAGATTGTGGGAAGGCCTCAGCGCGCATGTTTACGTGTTTCTGCATCAGACCCGCCTGTCGGATGTTGTCGCCAACGAACTGGCGCCCTGTCCTGCGGTGCCGAACCTTTTCAACGTCGTGGACGAAGAACCGGCCGGCGTCTGAGCGCTGTCGCCGTTTTAGAACAATCGGAGCCTGAAACATCATGGAGCGGGTATATCTGGATCATAATGCCACAGCCCCGCTGAGACCGGAGGCGCGTGAGGCGATGCGGGCGGCCATGGATCTGGTGGGCAACCCGTCGTCTGTGCATGCGGAGGGACGGGCGGCCAAAGGCGTTGTTGAGCGTGCACGGATACAGGTTGCGGGTCTTTTGGGGTGCGCGCCGGGTGATGTGATTTTCACGTCCGGTGCGACAGAGGCCGCGAGCCTCGCGATCCCTGAAGACGCCAGTGTGTCGAGCGCGGGCATTGAGCATGACGCGGTGCTGAGCTGGGTGCACAAGGACGGTGCCGATCTGACGCCTCTGCTGGATGTCGACCGGAACGGTGTTCTGACCGGCACCGCGCAGGGTGGTTGCTTCGAAGAGAGGATCTGGGATGATATCGTTGCCCTGCAGGCCGCCAACAGCGAAACCGGCGTGATGCAGGATACGTTGAAACATGCCCAGGCGTTCTGGGCGTTGAAACGCGATGTCAAGGTGTTGGTGGACGCGGTGCAGGCCCTTGGCAAGGTGCCGTTTTCGTTTGCCGACACCGGTGCTGACCTTGTCATGGCCTCAGCCCACAAGCTCGGAGGTCCAAAGGGCGTTGGGGCGTTGATTGTCAAACACGGCATTGACGTCAAAGCCCGTATCCGCGGCGGCGGGCAGGAGATGGGGCGACGCTCGGGCACCGAGAATGTCATCGGCATTGCCGGATTTGGGGCCGCTGCAGAGGCCGCAGCACGAGATGTTGCGTCGGGCAGATGGGAAGAAATTGCAGAACTTAGAAAGATTCTAGAAAATGCCCTTGCAGCCGACGCAAAGACAACTATTTTTGTCGGGAAAGACGCACCACGTTTGCCAAACACCCTGTGCCTCGCCACTCCTGGATGGAAGGGAGAGGCCCAGGTGATCCAGATGGATCTGGCCGGTTTTGCCATCAGCGCGGGCTCTGCCTGCTCCAGCGGCAAGGTCAAAGCCAGCACGGTTTTGCAGGCGATGGGCTACGACGAACTGACCGCAAGCAGCGCGATCCGCGTCTCCTTGGGGCTGGAGACAACCAAAGAGCAGGTGATGCGGTTCGCGCAGACCTGGCTTGACAAAGAGAAGAAGTTCCGCGCCCGCGCGGCCTGAAAATCGGAGGATACCATGACAGCACTCGACCAGACCGTTGCACCGGATATGCAGGTGAAAGAAGGCGTTGATCAGGAGACCGTCGATGCCGTGCGTCAAGTGGGTGGCAAGTATAAACATGGCTGGTCCACGGACATCGAGATGGAATACGCGCCAAAGGGGTTGGGCCCCGATATCGTGCGGCTGATTTCCGAGAAAAACGAAGAGCCCGAGTGGATGACGGAATGGCGTCTGGCGGCCTACGACCGCTGGCTGCAAAAGAAAGAACCCAAATGGGCGATGGTCGATTATCCAGAGATCGACTTCCAGGACCAATACTACTATGCGCGTCCGAAATCGATGGAAGTCAAGCCCAAGTCATTGGACGAGGTCGACCCCAAGCTCTTGGAAACCTACAAGAAACTTGGCATTCCACTGAAGGAGCAAATGATCCTGGCCGGTGTCGAAGGCGCCGAAGAGCTGGGCGATGCGCCGCGTAAGGTGGCTGTGGATGCGGTGTTTGACTCCGTCTCTGTCGGCACGACTTTTCAGGAGGAACTCAAGAAAGCCGGTGTGATCTTTTGCTCCATCTCGGAGGCGATCAAGGATCATCCCGAACTGGTGAAAAAATACCTCGGCACCGTTGTGCCCGTGTCCGACAACTACTACGCGACGCTGAACTCCGCCGTTTTCTCGGATGGCTCGTTTGTCTATGTGCCGCCGGGCGTGCGCTGCCCGATGGAACTCAGCACCTATTTCCGCATCAATGCGGAGAACACCGGTCAGTTCGAACGGACACTGATCATTGCCGACAAGGGCTCCTATGTGTCCTATCTGGAAGGCTGCACCGCACCCCAACGCGACATTGCACAACTGCATGCGGCGGTGGTCGAGATCATCGTGGAGGAAGACGCGGAGGTGAAGTATTCCACCGTGCAGAACTGGTATCCCGGTGATGAGAACGGCAAGGGCGGCATCTATAACTTCGTGACCAAGCGCGCCGATTGCCGCGGCGACCGCGCCAAAGTGATGTGGACGCAGGTGGAAACGGGCTCTGCGGTTACGTGGAAGTATCCCTCTTGCATCCTGCGCGGCGACGACAGCCAGGGCGAGTTCTACTCCATCGCCATCGCCAACAACATGCAGCAGGCCGACACCGGCACCAAGATGATCCATCTGGGCAAGCGCACCAAGTCGCGGATCGTCTCCAAGGGTATCTCGGCGGGCAAGGCGCAGAACACCTATCGCGGGCTGGTCTCCATGCACCCCAAGGCGAAAGAGGGGCGGAATTATACGCAATGCGACAGCCTGCTCATTGGCGATAAATGCGGTGCCCATACAGTGCCGTATATCGAGGTGAAGAATAACTCTTCGCGGGTCGAACATGAGGCGACAACCTCCAAGGTGGATGACGACCAGCTCTTCTATTGCCGCTCGCGCGGGATGGACGAGGAGGAGGCCGTGGCCCTCGTGGTCAACGGGTTCTGCAAGGACGTGCTGCAGGCGCTGCCGATGGAGTTTGCCATGGAAGCACAGCAGCTGGTGGCGATTTCGTTGGAGGGGTCGGTTGGGTGATATCCGCTGTTGCTGAGGTTAGCCTAATGGAACGGGTCGGCGCCTTGCTTGTATCAAAATCTGCCGCAGTGCTCTTCGGTGTGAGTGCGGGGCTTTGCTCTTTTGCGGGTACCAGATTTCCGGAAAGCACATTTGGCTCTGTGGTGTTTTTTGGTCCAATCACGTTGGCTTGGATCTGGGCAGCCTACTCTTTCTTCACTTACCACGCCGGCACACAGTTTTCGAGTTCGCAGGAACGTTATATTTCTGCGAGTGCGACGCCCGGTGGAATGGCGGTTTGGACCAGCATGGTAACGTTGGCCGTCATGGTATTGGCAGTTGGGAGTGGCCAATGATCCTGACCACCACCAACACCGTCGAAGGCCGACCCATCACCGCCTACAAGGGCATCGTTGTGGGCGAGGCGATCATGGGCGCCAACATCGTGCGCGACTTCTTTGCCTCCGTGACGGATGTGATCGGCGGGCGCTCGGGGGCCTATGAGAGCAAGCTGAAGGACGCCCGTGATGAGGCCATGCAGGAGATTGCCGAACGGGCCGCAGCACTGGGGGCAAATGCCGTGGTGGGGATCGATCTCGACTATGAGGTGATCGGGGACAGTATGCTGATGGTCTCCGTGTCCGGCACCGCGGTCACCGTCTCCTAAACAACTTCAAGAACACGCCGAAAGGCATTGAAATAGAACGCCTCTGTGCGGTTTAACATAAGGGAAGAAAGACATGCTGAGCATCAAGAACCTGCACGTGAAACTGGAAGAAGAAGACAAGGAAATCCTCAAGGGGGTCGATCTTGAGATCGAGGCAGGCAAGGTGCATGCGATCATGGGGCCAAACGGGTCGGGCAAATCCACGCTGTCTTATGTGCTGTCGGGCAAGGACGGCTATGAGGTCACCGAGGGTACGGCAACGCTGGAGGGCGAGGACGTGCTGGAGATGGAACCCGAAGAGCGCGCGGCAGCGGGCCTGTTCCTGGCCTTTCAGTACCCGGTGGAAATTCCCGGTGTCGGCAACATGACGTTCCTGCGCACCGCGGTGAACGCACAGCGCAAGGCACGCGGCGAAGAGGAAATGTCGGCGGCCGACTTCCTCAAGCTGATCCGGGCCCGGGCCAAGGACTTGAAGATCGACGCGGATATGCTGAAACGCCCCGTGAATGTCGGCTTTTCAGGCGGCGAGAAAAAACGCAATGAAATCATGCAGATGGCGATGCTGGAGCCCAAGATGTGCATCCTCGACGAGACCGATTCCGGTCTGGATGTCGACGCGATGAAACTGGTGGCAGAGGGCGTGAATGCGCTGCGCAATGCGGGCCGTGGCTTTCTGGTCATCACGCATTATCAGCGCCTTCTGGACCACATCAAACCGGACTATGTGCACATCATGGCGGACGGCAAGATCGTGAAAACCGGTGGGCCCGAGCTGGCGCTGGAAGTTGAAAACAACGGCTACGGCGACATCCTGGCAGAGGTGGCGTGATGGCCGAAGCAGCAGTTCAACAATCCACAACCGACGCGCGTCTTGCGTCACTGACCCTGCCCACAGGCGGATGGTCCGAGGTCGCGCGCAAGCAGGCAGAGGCCCGCCTGCGCAAGATGGGGTTGCCCGAGCGGCGCGACGAATACTGGCGCTACACCCGTCCGGAGACGCTGACACAGGCAATTGCTGTGCCCGCCGCCTTGTTTAACAATGATGAAACGCCGATTTTCGGCGAGATCGACCGTCTGAGCATCGTCTTTGTGGACGGTGTCTTTGACGCGGAGGCGTCGGATGACCTGAGCCTCGAGGGTGTCAGCATCGAGCGTCTGGCAAACGCCACCAGCGATCTGCACTGGGCGCGCGATCTCTACGGCACGCTGGAGGAAAAAGGCCAGACCCCGGTGCCGCGTCCGCTGGCAGCACTGAACACCGCCTACGCCACCGACGGGATACTGATCCATGTGACCGGGAAGATCAGCAAGCCGATCAGCCTGCAGTACTTCCACCAATCCGAAACCTCGGACGCGATCCTTCATCATGTGATTCGCGTGGATGCGGGTGCCGAGGTCACCCTCCTCGAGAACGGTCCCGCAGCGGCCCGGTTCAACAAGGTGATGGAAGTGGACATCGCCGACACCGGCGTGTTCCACCATGTGCGGGCACAGGGGCGGGATCACGAACGCCGGGCAGCGACACATATCTTTGCACGCCTCGGGGCGGAAAGCACGTTCAAATCCTTCACCCTGACGGCGAACGGCGTGATGACCCGCAACGAGTGTGTCATCGAGCTGACCGGTGATGACGCGATTGCCCATGTCGCGGGTGCCTGTGTGGGGGACGGGGATTTTCACCACGATGACACGGTCTTTGTGACCCATGATGCGGTAAACTGCGAAAGCCGTCAGGTATTCAAGAAAGTGCTCCGCAACGGGGCGACGGGTGTGTTTCAGGGCAAGATCCTCGTACAACCCGGCGCGCAGAAAACCGATGGTTACCAGATCAGCCAATCGCTGCTGCTGGATGATGACAGCCAGTTCCTTGCCAAACCCGAGCTTGAAATCTATGCCGATGATGTGGCCTGTTCGCATGGCTCCACCTCGGGCGCGATCGACGAAGGGGCGCTGTTTTACCTGCGCTCGCGCGGCATCCCGGAAGGCCCGGCAACGGATTTGCTGACGCTGGCGTTTCTCGCCGAAGCGGTCGAGGAAATTGAAAATGAAGATCTGCGCGAAGAGATCACGGGGCGCCTGGCAGCCTGGTTGGAGCGGCATCGAAGCTGATGGCGGTCACCCGCAACATAACGGCCACATATCGAGGGCCCGGTCGCGTTGTGGCCGGGCTTTTGGCTCTGGGGCAGAGGGAAGACCGGGCGCTGGCCTATCTCATGGCCGGATGCGTCGTGGTGTTCATCGCTCAGATGCCCCGTCTGGCGCGCGAGGCGCATCTGACCGGGCAGGATCTCAACATGATGATGGGGGGAACGCTGCTGGCGTGGATCTTCATTGCCCCGCTGGTGCTCTATTGTCTGGCGGGGATCAGCCACTTGATTGCCAGGCTCTTCAAGGGGCAGGGCACTCATTACGGGGCGCGACTGGCGCTGTTCTGGGCGCTTCTGGCCGCGTCGCCGCTGATGCTGTTGAATGGTCTTGTTGCAGGCTTTATAGGTCCGGGACTTGAACTGCAGGCCGTGGGCTTCATCTGGTTTGTGGTGTTCGTCTGGTTCTGGCTGGGCGGGCTGATCGCGGCGGAGCGTGCAGAGGTATCATGACCCAGACCACCACATTCCCGGAACTGGCCCTGCTGACGCTGCGGGACCCGCGCGCTGCCGCAGAGATCATTCTCGGCTGGAATATATCTCGCGAAGCTCTCTGGACGGCCATTGCGCTGGTCAGTGTAATCGTGACAATCCTGTCGACACTGTCGAACCTGGCCTTTCCCGTACCCGCGCCGTTGAATGCCGTCGTGGGTAATCCGCTGATGTATTTCATTGTCGCGGCGGGCGGGTTTGTGGCGACTGTCTATGCGGTTTACTGGACCGGTATGATGCTGGGCGGGCGTGGCACGGTCGAGGACCTGATGCTGCTGATCCTATGGCTCCAGGCGCTCCGCGCCGCCGCTCAGGTGGCGGTACTGCTCACCTTGCTGGTCGCGCCGGTACTGGCAAGCTTTCTGGTGTTGTTTGTTGCGGTCGCCACGCTTTGGATCTTTGTTCAGTTCATCAGCATCGGTCTGCATCTGGAATCCATTTTGCGCGCACTTGTCGTGTTGGTTATCAGTGCTGTGGCGCTGGTTGCCGGTCTGAGCTTTCTGCTGTCCCTGATCGGCTTTACCCCGGTAGGAGGACCTCCAAATGTATGATGTAGAGAAAATCCGGGGCGATTTCCCGATCCTCAGCCGCGAAGTCAATGGCAAACCGCTGGTCTATCTCGACAATGGGGCCTCGGCCCAAAAGCCGCAGGTGGTGATCGATGCCATAAGCAACGCCTATGCCCACGAATACGCCAATGTGCACAGGGGTCTGCACTTCCTGTCGAACCTGGCCACCGACAAATACGAAAGCGTCCGAGGGGTGATCGCGCGGTTTCTCAACGCGGCATCCGAAGATGAGATCGTGCTCAATTCAGGCACCACCGAAGGCATCAACATGGTCGCTTATGGCTGGGCGATGCCACGTCTGGAAGCGGGGGATGAGATCATCCTGTCGGTGATGGAACACCACGCCAATATCGTGCCCTGGCATTTCCTGCGCGAACGGCAGGGTGTCGTGCTGAAATGGGTGGATGTGGACAGCACCGGCGCCTTGGACCCGCAGGCGGTGATCGATGCCATCACCCCCAAGACAAAGCTGATCGCCGTCACGCATCTGTCCAATATGCTGGGCACACGGGTGGATGTGAAAACCATCACCGCCGAAGCCCACGCCCGCGGCGTGCCGGTTCTGGTCGATGGCTCGCAGGCCGCCGTGCATCAGCCTGTCGATCTGCAGGATCTGGGCTGTGATTTCTATGCCATCACCGGGCACAAGCTTTACGGACCGTCGGGATCAGGCGCGATCTATGTCAAGGCGGACCGCATGGCCGAGATGCGCCCCTTCATCGGCGGCGGCGATATGATCAAGGAAGTGACCAAAGAGACAGTCACCTATAACGACCCGCCGATGATGTTCGAAGCCGGCACGCCGGGGATCGTACAGACCATCGGTCTCGGCGTCGCACTTGAGTATATGATGGAGTTGGGGATGGAGAATATCGCCGCCCATGAGGACGGCCTGCGGGATTACACCAGCGCGCGCCTCAGCGGTCTGAACTGGCTTCAACTTCAGGGCACAACCCCCGACAAAGCCGCGATTTTCAGCTTTACCCTGGACGGCGCGGCCCATGCCCATGACATCTCGACCATTCTCGACAAGAAGGGTGTGGCGGTGCGGGCCGGGCAGCATTGCGTCGGACCGTTGATGGAGCATATGGGCCTGACGGCGACCTGCCGCGCGTCCTTTGGTCTCTACAACACCAAGGCCGAAGTCGATGTCCTGGTCGAAGCGCTCGAGCTCGCGCATGATCTTTTTGCCTGACCGATCAAAGATTTTGCAATTGCGGGTCCCCGTGCTCCGGTCTATACCGCCTGACGTGGACCATTAGTTCAGCTGGATAGAGCGCCGCCCTCCGAAGGCGGATGTCAAGTCTGGCGACAGCTGAAGGTGCTGGCAAAAGTAATTTGCGAAACAAAGGCTTGGGCAGATGTTCGGATCGCCCTTCAAACCGGCCAAAAGTTCGCGTAAGCACTGCGTAAGCAGTAGGAAGAAATAGAGCACCCGTAGCTCAGCTGGATAGAGTGTCGGCCTCCGAAGCCGAAGGTCACAGGTTCGAATCCTGTCGGGTGCGCCATTTCTTCAAAGAAATCAATTTTTTACGTCCTCTTGAAGAACGATGCTCAGCCGCGAATGTGCATTTGAGGCGTCATTACCGTCCTCACCATTGTCACTTGAGCATATCAATCAACGCGAACGACCTCGTTAGTTGCTGTTTGTAGCTATCTGGCCAAACAGTTGACCACTGCGTGTAGCCGGTCAGCGCGAATAAACGGTAAAATAGCGCCTTACCATCATCTAGCGCCTGTACAACGCAAGCATCTTGCTTCGCCTGCTTAGTGAGTGGAATAACAACATCGTTTCATGTATCATGACGCGTAGATTAGCTGAGAAAATCAGGGGATTTGCAACTGCATCATTAAGTCAGCATGCAGACGTCACTGTTCGAAGACGAAGGAGACCCACCGTTGCAGGAGTCGGTGTCCATAGTTGCTAGGTTGCCAAAGGGCGACTTCACCGCGGTCAGTTCGGATGTGTCGGACCTGTTTGGTTCTGTTTTAGAGGCACTGGTGATGGCATCTGTGTTCGCACTTCAATCCATGAGTTTGGTCACAGAGCGTCATGCCTGAAGGCCGTTTCAACTCTTTTTCCGAGTTCTACCAGAACTCAGACTATGCGAAATTTCCGCTTGAATTTCGCTCTCAGGGGTCGCTCCCGACGACCTTTATTCGAGCAAAACAGGAAGCACACAGTTTTACAAATGCTGCAGTCCCCGAGGTGGTTTTTCATCTTTCACTCAATTCTGACATGGATTTCAGATACGACGCAGGAGATGGCTGGAAATCAGCGGGCCGCCTGCAAACCGGATGCCTTGGGATTTCCCCGGCTGACACTGAGATCAGATATCAGTGTGAAAGCTATCATGATCTATTGATGGTGGCCGTTCCAGCGGATGGGATCGACGATCTGTTCGACGAGTTCCAGTATAATTGTTCGGACTCATTTAATCCGGTTTACGGGAACGTTTTCCGGGATGACACCATACGGGCTGCGCTTCTTCGTATGTGGGCAGATAGCGCCAAGCCTGACCGAGCCTCAAGCCTTATGGTCGATGGGTTACAACAGACAGTCTTGGCCCAATTACTAAGACGTACCAACAAGCCGATGACTGCGTGCGCCCACAAGCTTTCAGACAAAGCATTGGCAGCGATTGATGAGTACATTGACGAACAGGAGTTTCTTGGACTGACGATAAAGGAACTCGCGGCCGTTGCGGGGGTAACAGAGTTTCAGTTTGCTCGTGATTTCAAGAAGACAACCGGGACTACGCCACACCAGTACGTGGTTGAGCAGCGCATTTTGAAGGCACGTGAATTGCTTTCCGACCCAAAGCTGTCTCTGGTCGACGTTGCCTATGCCTGCGGATTTAGCTCGCAAAGCCACATGACAGACGTCTTCCGCGATAAATTGGGCATTACACCCGGCCGATACAGAGCTCAGATCGTCTCTTAGTGCCGGTCACTTTGGTCTGGGTGAACCACATCAAGCAGTTCCCGCAGTTCATCGCAACGCTGCCTATGACAGCACGCAAGGCTTTCGATAAGGCTCGAGGTCGGCTGATCCTCCTCAATCGGGAGCGTCACGCGCAGTGTTTCTGCATCTTGCGCGATTTGACCGTGGTCCTCGGCAATTTCCCGCAACGCAGCCTCCAGGGCTTCACCAGCCTTGGCTGGTTTGACCGATGACATGACTGACAGATCATTGAACATGGACGGAATGCGAACGGCCTTTAGGTGGACATGGCGCGCAATTTCATCTGCGCTGCTATCAAGGTGCTGGCGTGCCGAGACGAGTAGCGTTCCCCTCATCAAATCATTCCCATCGCTCATCGTCCATCCGAGGTGGCGAACTTTGAACTCGAGGACCAGAATGTCGGCCAGGAGCCTCAGGAGACCCCCGCCTATGATCCGATCGCGATCTCCAACTGCTTCGGTCATGTCGCTTCGCTAACACTTGCAGGATCAAGCGTCTTGAGACTTTTGATGTTTCGAACCAGCCATCTTGCTGGAATGAAGGCGAAGACAATGCCAAGCGCAGCCATGATCAAAGACAGGATCAGGGGGACATCCATCGCAGTGGCAATGACGAATGTCGAATAGACAAAAAATGCGCCAATCCCCGCAAAGGCGAGTACTCCAGCCGCTGCCACAGCGTGCAGAACCTGTCTTGGCCATGGGATGTTTTGGTTAAGCGCCCGGACGCTTGCGAGGACGGCAATTCCGACGACGAGTTTCAAACCGGCGAAGGCGAGCGAAAACTGGATATTCGCAAAAACGCCCGCGAACAGAGACGTCACTTCATCCGGCAACGGCGCCCCACCTGTCATCAGTGTCATGGGGCGCAGCAGGTCTTCCGGCGGGATATCACGCAATTGGCTGGACACGATCGGCTGTGCGATTGCGGCGACAAGCAAAAAGGTACCGATGATGGCCCAGTATCGAGCCAGCTGTTCGCGCGTGTAGGGCGAGGAGGATTGATCGTTCATTGCGTCCCCCTGTCTTTTGGAACGACAGGGTCGGACGTCGGCTCCATTAAGGTGCTGGGTTGTCCTTCAATTCCATGCCCGCCCAGTTGTGTTTCATCGAGGTAGAGCACGCGGTAGCGACGCTGTCGGAACCGCCAGACGCCGGACTGCCGCTCGCAAATGTCCTCGTATATGGACAGATTGAAGTTGTCGTTGGACTCTGCATTTTTGGATTTGGCAATTTCATTGACATAGCCGCGGCCCGTTGCCCGGTCACCATCGACTTCGGCAACGTAGGATGCTGATGGCAGTTGGATGAACACTTGCCATCTGTCCTTGAGCAGCTGTTCAAAGGCTGAAACAATTGCCGCGCGGCCGGAAAATCGTTGATTGACTGGCGGCCCGATTTCCCAAACGCCATCGTTTGTCCAAAGGTCGGAAAACACAGCCGTGTCGATCCGGTTTGCAGCATCGGCAAATCGTGCTGCCAGTTCCACTATCGCCAACCTATCGAGGAGTGCGTCTTTCGCTTCGGGATGTCCTGTCTGAGTCTTGGATTTCACGCTCATTGGCGCTCTCCTCAGGTTGTGGCCCCGGCAACATGCGTGGCAATAGCATCAGCAACGAAATCGGGCCGTTCTTCGGCCACCCAGTGACCGCATGCGTCGATGATCCCGCCTGTTACGTTACTTGCAACCAGTCGTGCGGCCTTGACGACGTAGTCGCCCATCACGGCCGATCCGCCATAGGCGAGGACGGGCATGGCCAGCCTCGTTTTGGCAAGATCGGTCAGTTGCTTGGCCGTTTCGGGTATCGCCTGGTAGTGCATCAGACCTGCGCGAAGAGCGCCGGGGGCAGCGTAGGCGCGATGATAACGCGCTGCGTCTTCCTGATAGATCGCATTAGGCGTGTAGGCAAAATCCCGGTAGAAATGGTCCAGATATGCCTGGAGGTTTGATGTGATCAGCAGTGTCGCCAGATCGACATCCTGATGGAACTTGAGGTGCCAGAAAAGTGTCGTCAGATCAGGAACCTCGTCGCTGGTCACGCCCCATAACGGTGCCTCGAAG
Source organism: Roseobacter weihaiensis (assembly GCF_020622345.1). Classification (GTDB taxonomy): domain Bacteria; phylum Pseudomonadota; class Alphaproteobacteria; order Rhodobacterales; family Rhodobacteraceae; genus Roseobacter; species Roseobacter weihaiensis. The sequence goes on from NZ_JACNMO010000002.1 coordinate 372,694, forward strand.
AGGGCCAAAGACTTGCACCGTTCAGGATTTGTCGCGGCAAAAGCATAGGCAACCGGCCCGCCGATATCATGCCCGACCACATGGGCGTCTTCGATCGCAAAGTGATTGAGGATCCTAGTGATGTCCTCGGACTGAGCGGTCGCGTCGTAGCCAGCGAAAGCCTTGAGGCTGTCACCGCATCCGCGCAGGTCCGGTGCGATCAGGCGATATCGGTCGGCGAGCCGCGCCATCACCTCCAGCCATTCGGCGGACGTTTGCGGCCAACCGTGCAAAAGCACAATTGTTTGCGCGCCTGCACCCATCGCTACGGCGTGAATCGTTCCGCCCTCGACAGGTATGCGATGGCTTTCAGGCTGCACCGGCTTTGCCTTCGGCGAGGTCTTTGGCATGCCGAACGGCGCCCTCAATGGCCTTGGCCCAGTCTGGTTCCGACAGTGATTTGGTCGGGTCCTTCTGGGTCCAGTGCATGGTGTAATCAAGCTCCACGACACCATCTTCTTCGAAGATCATATTGATGACGTATCCGGTATAGTCAGGATCGTCTTTCAGCTTGAAAATGACGGTTCGTGTGGCGTCGTCTGCGGTGATAGTCTCATGCACCGTTTTCTGACCGTCACCATCCTTGGCCACCATGCGGCGCTCAACAGAATCCGGGCCAAATTCCTGCACGATTTCAACATCGATGACACCCGGCACATATTTGTCAGGTCGACGTATCTTGTCCTTCATCATGTCCCAGAGTTTATCCGCCGCGCAGTCGATCCGGGTCTTGTGGCTGGTGAAGGGCATAAGTCTCTCCTAGATGTTCATCAAAATCAGGTCGTTGATCGCTTGATCGAGGGCGTACAGACTGCTGGCCTGAGGCGCCCAGCCAACACCTTCTCTGGTTCGTGCAGCACTGAAATTCTGGTTGATGGCGAGCGCGCCAGCGAATGGACCAAACAAGCCTTGCGCTTCCTCAGTCGTCGCAGGGCGCGCGGGAAGCCCAAGCGCCTGGCCGATCCGCTCGGCGATACCTTTCATGGTAATGGCGGTTTCCGCTGCGAACCATTTGCCGCCGATGGTGGACTTACTTTCGATGGCATCAACAAGCAGCGCGCCGAAATCATCGATATTCACAGTTGACCAAATCTGGTCGCCATTCCCGACATAGAGCGCGGCACCAGCTGACTTTGCGGCCCCAATCAAAAGTGTGGGGAGTGCCGCCCCGCGGCCACGACCGTAAACGAACGCGCCGTAGCCAATATGGATGGTGATACCATTCCCCTCGTGCTCAAGGATCGCCTCGTCGAGCGTCGCCCGTCCGGCAAGCGGCGGTGGGGGTGCAAACCTGTCTGGGTCGGACGGGTTTGAACCGGTATCCCCGAACACGATGGTCCCGCTATGCGACGCGAAAGCGCCGCCAGCCTGCAGGCCAGCTATGAGCGCCCCTGCCGCAGCCTGGCTGATTGGCCAGAATGACGGATTATCGCTTGCTGCGCAGTGGATGACCGCATCTACATCGTGCGCTGCGTCGCGAAGCGCCGCCGTGTCCGACAGGTCTGCAAAGATCACTTGATCATCCCCGCCGCTATCACTGCCGGGGCGCTGCAGACGATGTACCTTGTGGTTGCGCAAGCGAAGCGCACGTTCGACGGATGATCCGACATATCCTGATGATCCGGTCAGAAGAACGCGCACGCTTTATCCCTCACTCTCGATGCACATGCCTCCAGTCGACATCGCATTTCTGCCAAACAAACTGCAGGACAACGTTTTTGGCGTATTCCAGATTTTGCTCGGATTCTGGAAAGGCGACACCGAACGTTAGGTTTAGTGTCACCTGCCTGTCATGCGAGGTTCCACCGCCGAGTGGTCCAACACTTGCCTCGACCTGTCGACCATTCTGGCACATCGAAGACGAGTGGCAGCAATCCATCCAGCCAGTATTTGCCTGTTTCAGCGTCTTCACCAGTGGCGTTAACCGGCTTTGATGAAGGAATGGGTCAGCAAGAATTACACATCTTCTTGATAACCGGGAACTGAAAAACCCGTTGCCCATGAGGAGCGGCCATCTGTCAGGAATCCAGAATCGAGGTCATTGATGGAATACGGTGTCATTTTGAAATGAGACACAGCAGCAGGATCCTGCTGGCCTACCGGTCGGATCGCATCTGCTTTCACATCTCAGAATACGGAGCCAATCATGACACTGCCCTCCAGCGAACTTACACCGGACAACTGCGTCTTCATGATGATCGACCACCAGGTCGGTCTCATGTCTTTCCTGACATCGATCGATCCGATGCTCCTGAAGAACAATATTCTCGGCCACGCGAAGACGGCGAAGGCATTCGACATTCCCGTCATCATGGGCACAAGCTGGCCTACTGGACCGAACGGTCCGACAATGCCGGAACTCAAGGCAATCTTTCCAGATGTCGATGTAATCGACCGACCGTTCGTGAACTTCTGGAATGACGCGGACTCAAAAGCAGCCGTCGAGGCGACGGGCCGGAAAAAGCTGGTGATCTCCGGTCTTGCGACGGAAGTCTGTGCGGCCTTCCCAGCTCTTGCAGCACTGCGCGAAGGCTATGAAGTCTATGTCGTGATGGATGCGAGCGCTGACTTCAATCCGTTCATCCAGCAGGTGACAATGACGCGCCTGGCCACCGCCGGGGTCATTGTGACGACATGGGTGGCTGTGCTTGCAGAGCTTGCGAAAAACACCTCTGAGAATGGTCAGCACATCGGCCTGCTGCTGAGTGAGCATATGGGGCAGTACTACGCCGCCATGAACAGTTTCCTGGGCAGCGCCGTCACCGCTGATGATGTTGCGAAGGGTGTTGGGCTTACCGGGCACCCCCCGATCCCAATGGCGAAGTAAACAGCATGCTTCCTGACCCCGCCACGCAGCCTTCACACCAATGATGACTGCGTGGCGGGCTCGAGAAGTGATGCAAAGTCTCGGAGTGAAGGAATTGGATCAGCGTTTGTTGTAAACACTCAGCTAAAGAAGGGATGAGACGTGGACTGGATAGGCGTGAATACCCTGAGAAAGTCTGGGTTCGGATCCTGACATGTCGAAGCGAAACGATTCACTTGAGTTGGGTAAATCATTCTCATTGCAAGACTTTCACGTTTTGCTGGCGGTGGCAGAAACTGGCAGCTTCCGCAAAGCTGGCCAAACGATAGGGATTGGTCAATCAGCCGTTACACGCCGTGTTCGCAAACTGGAGGATTCGCTTGGTGTTTCGCTTTTCGAGCGCCGTCCATCAGGTGCTAAGGTTACGAACGCGGGATCACGTTTCGTGTCACGTACCAGAACAATTGTCGACGATTTCAAGGCGGCGATGGAGACCGCTCAAGCTGCTGGTTTCGCGGGGAACGGACACCTTCGGATCGGATTGATCGTGTCGCTTTCACATGGCGCGACGAGAGACCTTTTTGCAGGTTTTGCAAAAGCACATCCAGACGTTGATCTGTGCCTAGTTGAATCCGATCGAAGTGAACTCATGACGCTGCTCAGCCACCGAAGCATAGATGTTGTGATATCCGCAGGTCCTCCAGTGCCCGAATACGGTGAAGGACTGATCTTGACTGAGGAGAAGATTTGGCTTGCTGTTCCGAGTGATAGACAAATTGCCGAACGCGATCTTATCTCTTGGGAAGACATCAGGACTGAAACTTTTGTCGTGGGCGCGCGAGAACCTGGTCCGGAGATCCATGATTTTATCATGAGTAAAGTGGGATCATTCGCTCGCAGGCCAGTTGTTAGGCGACATCGCCTCTCAAGGGGCGGTATCATGAATTTAGTCGGGCTTGGGCTTGGTGTAAGCCTCGTTTGCGATCATTGGCGAGGCATTCGCTATCCGAACGTAAGTTTCGTGCCGATAGGATCGTTCACTGAAAGGGTCCCGTTTTCTCTTATTTGGCGTCCAGAGAACGACAATCCCGCCCTCAGACGCTTCATCTCTCTGGCGCGGGTTGAGGCGAAACGGAACGGCGTTCTTTCCTGAGCTTCGCGAACCCACGATCGGTTTTCATGAAACGCTCCAACATAGGCGCGACAAGCTTTGCCGGTTCAATCGTTTGCCCAAGCTCGGTACCGAGAAGCTCCGCATAGATCGTCAGATCCCGATGCACCTGCGCAGGCAGTTCAGTAGTCAATTTAACCGGCTTGTCGTCGTGGATATTACCCAGCTTCAGCTTGCTCATCGCGCATCTCCGTGTGGTTCGATTACCAAGTCGCGTGTCACCATGACGCGCACCGGAAATCCCGGTCTGATGGTAAGAGTTGGGGGGATGCCGAGCTGACGCTGGACGATAGCCTCACCAGCGCGGCCAATCGTGTCTTGGGTCCCGTCCCGAATGGCTTGGGCGATCTCGTCACCATTGTCCTCGCCCGCTTCGAGGCCGATGTTCAGGATCGTGGCGAGACCTGCGGCGCGGAACAGCTGCCTCCAATGGTTGTCGACGCCGTCTTCGAGTCCCGCATATCCGCCTTCGTCCGTTCCTGGCTCGCGTTCGAGGACGATCGAGCGACCATCGGGCAGTATGAGCCGTGTCCAGGCGAGCAGCAGGCGCCGCTGGCCTGTTGCGACACGGCTGTCATATTCACCGAGAAGACGTGCGCCTTGCGGCACGAGCAGGACGCGCCCGGTCAGGCCGTCATAGACATTGGCGGTGACCTGCGCGCTGATTTGGCCCGGCAGGTCCGAGCGCAGCCCTGTGAGGAGCGCCGCTTCGATCACAGAGCCCGCTTGCAGGACATACGGACTAGCGGGGGGCTGGAGTCGATCGGACGCGGTTGTGCGACGGTCGACCTCTCTGTCCAGGAACGCTTCTCGACGCTCAACGGCGTCAGGTCGATCCGTCGCTCCCGCTGCAGTTGGAAACAATCCCTGCAGCCCGGACGATGGCGGCGGCGCTGGCCTTGCTGATTGAGGGCCAGTCGCTGCGCCGCTGGTTTGTGCATCGGCAAAAAGCGTTGCGAGCCGTGCGGCCTCGGCCTCTTGCAGTCGCAACTGCTCAACGGGATCGACGGCCGGACCTGTCGCAGGCACGGCGGGCACCGGCTCCCCGCGCCGCTGGGCGGACAGGACGGGACGGCCCAATTCGCCTGGGAGCGGCGGTCCAAGCTGCGGGATTGATCCGTAGTCGCGCGGCAATTGCGACAGACCTTCGGCTTCTTGCACGCGTTCGGTGGAGAAGAGCTCCGAAGGCCCGTCGCTCTGGTCAGGGGCTTGCAGTGCGACGATGAGGATCGCACCGATCCCGAGTCCACCAACGACGGTCAGAACCGTGATCGCCTTGCGCGAGAGGCGCATGACGCGCGGCGGGTCCGGGCGCAGCCGTAGCTCCTTGGCGATGTCTTGCTCGGAGCGCGGCGTCGTTTCGCCGCTCTCCTCATGCGGGTCTGCTTCACTATCGCTCATCGCGCTCACCGATCCTCGCCGGGGCGCCACGCGGACACCACACGCTCCTCCCGCTGCGCGCTGCGCCGTACACCATCCGTCCGGACGATCCGGACCACACGCTGGCGGTCACCAAGACGGAGCTCGGCGGCGGCGAAAAGCCTGTCGACAATTATGTAATTGCGGCGGATGCGATAGTTGACCAACTGGCCTTCTCCTTCTGGTCCGATGACGAAGAGCGGTGGCATTTCGCCCTGGTCAATCCCGCGCGGGAACTCGATGAAGACCTGCCGCCCGTCATCAAAGGCGCGGCGCGGCCGCCAGGGGGCGCGGTCGCCGGTGATGCGGTAGCGGAAGTTGATGTCTTCGAGATCGACATTGCGGCCGATCGGCAAATTTGCCTCGGCGCGATCATTCTGACGGCGCAGCGCGATCAATTCGTCCTCCGGATATTGCCAGGAGACCGAGGCCATATAGGCCTGCGGGGTCGCGCGCAGTTCGAGGTGATAAGTCCGCCGATCGGTGTTGATGACCAGATTGGTCACCAGATCGGGCCTTGTCGGCTTCACCAGTACATGGATGCGGCGGCTGTCTCCGGACCCGCTCTCTGTGTCGCCGATGATCCAGCGGGCCGTGTCTCCGGCAGCGATGGGGCCGGAGCCGACGAGGCTTTCGCCTGCCTGCAGCGCGATGTCCGTCACCTGACCGGGCGCAGTATAGACCTGATAGAGCGCGCCTGAGCTGTAGGGATAGAGCTGGACAGCGTTGATGAAGCCGTCGCGCACAGGTTCGATCCGCGCAGCCGCATTGGCATTGGTGATGCGCTCCGTTGGCTCTGCGGCCTCGGGTGGGCGATCATCGGCATTGACCCGCATCAGCTGGCCGGGAAGCGGGAGCGGCTCGGGCCGCTCGACGATCCGAACGGGTCCTGGCGGGTCTGCGATCAGCGTCGCTTCGACCGGATCGTCGTAGCTGATCTCGGGTGGCTTGAAGGTGGCACAGCCGCTCAGGATCGCGAGGGATGCGACGGTGGCGAATAGGCGTGTCGAACAAAATTTGTTTGTCATTGGGCGTTCTCCCGGGACCAGTTGATGGCGTGAACGAAGACGCCGAGGGGGTTCTTGCGAAGGCGCTCCGCGTCGCGCGGCGGCTGGACGACAACGGAAAGGATGCCGGTCCAGCGTTCGGTTCCGGCAAGTTGTCCGTTGACGTAGCGGCGTTCGATCCAAGCGACGCGGAAGCTCGAGTCTGAGGCGCGGATGACGCTGGAGATCTCGGCGGCGATCTGAACTTCGCCGACGCGGGCGAAGGGGTCGTTCTCGCGGGCGAAGTCGTTGAGGGCGACGGCGCCGCGATCGGTGGCAAAGTCATAGGCGCGCAGCCAGTTCTCGCGCAGGACGATGGGATCGGCCGGGACCTGGCGCACGTTCTCGATAAATCGCGCGAGGTGGAAAGCGATCTGAGGATCGGTCGGCCGATAGTTGGCCGTGGCAGGCGCTACCGCCTGCGCTGCGCCGAGCCGGTCGACCTCGACGACATAGGGCACGATCGTGCCCTGGGTCGATTGCCAGACAAGCGCGAGGCCGAAAGTCGCTGTCGTAGCGAGACACCCGATGGCCATGAGCCGCCAATTGCGGGCCTGGATGCGGGCAGAGCCCATCCGTTCGTCCCAGACTTGCGCGGCCTTCTGGTAGGGGGTCACGGGCTCAGGGGTCTTGGCGTATCGCACGCTGGGTCGCTTGAATCTCATGATTTCTCCGAAAGGCTGATGGCCGTGCCCGCACCGCCGCCATCACCGGAGCGGATGGCATGGGCGGCGACGGCGGTGCCGTGTTGCAGGCTTTGCTGGCGTTTCATGCGGCGCGCCCAGGCGGGCGGGCCGTCATTGGCAGGGGTCGGCATGGAAGATGGGGAATTGCTGAACTTGCCGCCGGTGGCTTCGAAAGCGGCGCGTGAGCCGGAGCGGTAGCTGTCGCCGACGGCGCGCTTAAGCGGGCTGACGGCAGCCGACATCCCGGCCTGACCGACCGCGGCCATACCGCTCGCAGCCTTTCCGGCCGTTGTCGCTCCGGACGCGGCGCCGATCTGGAACGCGGTGGAGGCTCCGCCTGCGACAGCAGAGCCGCCACGCAAGGCTGCGCCGCCAGCCGTCCCGGCCATCTTCGCGCCTGCAAGACCGCCAGCGACGACTCCGCCTGCGGCAAGGCCAGCACCGACGGCGGCGCCCGCGCCAAGTTGCGGACCGCCGGAGACGATACCGTTGGCAATGCCGGGGCCGAAAATACCAAGCGCGAGAATGGAGAGGGCGGCGAGAACCACGGCCATTGCGTCACCGATGGTCGGCTCGCCGACGAAGCCCGTAGTAAACTCGCTGAAGATCGTCGAGCCGATACCGACGATGACCGCGAGGACAAGCACTTTGACGCCCGAGGAGATAACGAGACCGAGCACGCGCTCGGCCATGAAGGCGGTTTTGTTGAATAGCCCGAAAGGCACGAGGATGAAGCCTGCGAGCGTCGCCAGCTTGAACTCGATCAGCGTGACGAAGAGCTGGATCGCGAGGATGAAGAAGGACAGCAGTACCACGATCCAGGCGAAGAGCAGGATCATGATCTGGATGAAGTTGTCGAAGAAGGCGACGAAGCCCATCAGGTCGGCGACAGATTCCAGGATGGGCTGACCCGCTTCAAGCCCGACCGCCGCGATGCGTCCGGGCTGCAGCAGCTCGCCTGCGCCTAGGGCACCGCCGGTGGCGACGAGGCCCAGCCCCGCGAAGCTCTCGAAGATGATCCGGGCGAGCGTGTTCCAGTTGCTGATGATGTAGGCGAAGACGCCGACGAAGAGCGTCTTCTTGACGAGCCGCCCGATGATATCGTCGTCGGCGCCCCAAGCCCAGAAGAGCGCTGCGAGCGTGACGTCGATGACGATCAGCGTGGTTGCGAGGAAGGCGACGTCGCCGCCCAGCAGCCCGAAACCGCTGTCGATATAGGTCGTAAAAACCTCCAGGAACCGATCGATGATGCCAACATCGCCCATGGCTTACTCCGTCTCCAGATCATCGGGCGTGAGGCCGAAGAAGCGCCGACGGTTCTCTTCCCACGCCGCCTGGCAGGTCGTGTCGGTCTCCAACTCCTCCGGGGTCAGCGTCCGACAGAGTTGCAGGGTGGCCCGTAGTGTATCGTCCGAGACCACGGCAGCGGGGCGTTCGGCATGCTGCGTCTCAAGGACGGTCTGGAACTCGACCGCCACCATGAGCGCTGCGATGGCGCCCATGGCGATGGCGATCCCTTTGAGGGTGGTCTCGGCGCTCAGTTTCATCGCGACCTACCGGAACATCCGAACGGTGATCGGCTCGTAGCCGGAGCCGTAATCGAGGAAGCGCGAGAGATTCTCGCGCGCCTGCGCTTCGGCAGAGGCGACCCGCGCGGCTTCGAGCGACTGCGCCCGGTTTTGCGCGGCAATGGCCGCTGTCAGGTCGGAGATTTGTTGGCTTTGGAGCGCGAGGAGCTGGTTGCCGGCCTGGGTCGCCTGCAAGGCGCCTGTCGCGGCTTGGCTGCGGCCCACGAGCGCCTGCATCTCGGCGCGCGCGGTCTCGATATTGCCGACCACGCCGGCCTGGACCTTGAGTGCGTCTTCGAATCCTGCGACCGAGGTGCGCCAGCGGTCTTGCGCGCCCGCGATCATCTCGTCGAAATCGCCGCGCGCGGCGGCTGACCCGTAATCCTGCGTGAATGCTTCGTCGATCGTCGCCACGTCGTGAGCGATACGCTGGGCCTCGCCCAAGAGTTGCTGCGTTTCCTGAACTGAAGATTGCAGCCGCGACAGCGACGAGTAAGGCAGGCTCGCGAGGTTGCGGGCCTGGTTGACCAGCATCTGCGCCTCGTTTTGGAGTTGGGCGATTTGGTTGTTGATCTGCTCAAGAGTCCGCGCGGCGGTCAGGAGATTCTCGGCGTGGTTGGTGGGGTCGTAGACGATCCCACCAAACCCGCCCCCGAAGAGCGCATGGGCAGGCGGCGCGGTCACCGGTGAGAGCGCGATCGCGCTCGACAGCAGCAGGGTCGCGGCTGCGCGCCCCGCGAGTTTACGTGTTTTCGGTCTTAACATGAGTCTTCTCCTTTTCGTCGTTTGCTTCTGGGATTGCGGATGGGGTGGCCTCGATCACGGCATCGGAGGGAACGAGCAGTTCGGTCGCCCAGCCTAGATCGCGGCGGGCCAGCCAGGCAGCGGCGAAGCCGTCGCGGCCATGCTCTTCGAGGATCGCGTCGATCGCGGCGTGATCGGACTTGGAAGACGCCGCAGTGAAGGAAAGCGCGACCTCGCCAAGCCCTAGCGCGAAGAGCCGGTTGCCGCGCCGCGACTGGCAGTAATAATCCCGCTTCGGCGTCGCCCGCGCGATGATCTCGATCTGGCGATCGTTCAGCCCGAAACTGCGATAGGTCGCGGCGATCTGCGGCTCGAAGGCGCGCTCGTTCGGCAGGAAGATGCGGGTCGGACAGCTTTCAATGATGGCGGGCGCGATGTCGGAGCCGTCGATATCGGCAAGCGACTGGGTGGTGAAGATGACGGAAGCGTTCTTCTTCCTGAGCGTCTTCAGCCATTCGCGCAGTTGCGACCCGAAGGTGGTGTCATCAAGTGCGAGCCAGCCTTCATCGACGATGATGAGACTGGGTCGTCCGTCGAGGCGGGCTTCAATGCGGTGGAACAGATAGGCGAGCACGGCGGGCGCTGCGGCGGAACCTATCAGCCCTTCGGTCTCAAAGGCCTGCATATCCGCTGTTCCGAGTGCTTCGCACTCGGCGTCGAGCAATCGCCCGAACGGCCCGCCGAGGCAGAACGGCGCGAGCGCGCGTTTGAGATCGTTCGATTGGAGGAGGACCGAGAGGCCCGTCAGCGTGCGTTCTTCGATTGGAGCGGAAGCAAGCGAGGTCAGCGCCGACCAAAGATGATCGCGGACCACAGGCTCAATCGTTACGCCTTCGCGGGTCAACAGTCCGGCAAGCCAGTCCTGCGCCCAGGCGCGCTCTGCCGGATCGTCGATCCTGGCGAGCGGTTGCAACTGGACGGCATCCTCGTCGTCCGACAGCGCGAGACCGAGATCTTCCCAGTCGCCGCCGCAAGCCATGGTCGCGCAGCGGATCGAGCCGCCGAAATCGAAGGCGAAGATCTGGGCACCTTCATAGCGTCGGAACTGCAAAGCCATGAGCGCCAGCAGGACGGATTTGCCCGCACCAGTCGGCCCGACCATGAGCGTGTGGCCGACATCACCCACATGCGTCGAGAAGCGGAACGGCGTCGCGCCTTGCGTCTCGGCATAGAAAAGCGGCGGGCCGTCCAGATGATCGTTGCGCGCCGGTCCCGCCCAGACGGCGGAGATCGGGATCATGTGCGCGAGGTTCAGTGTCGAGATCGGCGGCTGACGAACATTGGCGTAGAGATGCCCGGGCAGCGAGCCAAGCCAGGCTTCGACCGCGTTAAGCGTTTCCGGGATGCAGGTGAAATCGCGGCCCTGCACGACTTTCTCGGCGGCTTTGATCTTCGCGTCCGCCGCGCGTTCGTCCTCGTCCCAGACCGTGATCGTCGCGGTAACACAGGCGGCCCCAACGATATCTGAGCCGAGCTCTTGCAGCGCCTCATCGGCATCGACCGCCTTGTTCTCAGCATCGCTGTCGACGAGCGTCGCGGCCTCGTTGGTCATCACCTCCTTGAGGATCGCGGCCACTGATTTGCGCTTTGCGAACCATTGGCGACGGATGCGGGTAAAGAGCTTGGTCGCGTCGGTTTTGTCGAGGCAAATGGCGCGGGTCGTCCAGCGATACTCGAACGCTTGCGCGTTGAGTTCGTCGAGCAGGCCCGGCCAGGTCGACGTCGGGAAGCCGACGATGGAGAGCGTGCGCAGATACGTGTCGCCGAGGCGCGGCGCGAGACCGCCGACCAGCGGCTCATCGGCGAGATAGGCGTCGAGATGCATCGGCGTCTCGGGGACACTTACGGTTTGCTGCCGGGTCGAAATCGTTGAATGCAGATAGGTCAGTGTTTCGTCGTCGGAGAGCCAAGTCGCTTCCGGCATGAAACCTTCGAAGAGGTCGAGCAGCCGATCACCGCGAGAACGGAACGCGGCAAGATGCTCGCGCGGGTTTGCCCCCTTGTTGGGCGTATCCTCGAACAGCCATCCGCTCGCCCGGCTCGTATCGTCGGCGGGCGGCATCCAGGTCAGCGTCAGGAAGTAGCGGCTCTCATAATGCGATGATGCCTCTTCGAATTGCGCGCGCCGCTCGGCATCGACCAGCGCCGAGACCGGATCGGGAAACTCCGAGAGCGGATACTCGCGCGCCGGGATGCGTTGTGCTTCGACGAACACGGCCCAGCCTGACCCCAGGCGTCGCAGCGCGCTGTTGAGGCGGGCCGCGGTCGAGACCAATTCAGAAGGCGTCGCGGAATCGAGGTCCGGTCCACGGAAGGCTGCCGTCCGCTGGAAACTGCCATCCTTGTTGAGGATGACGCCGTCAGCAATCAGCGCAGCCCAAGGCAGGAAATCCGACAGCAGCGCGGCTTTGGAACGGTATTCGGCGAGGCGCATCATCGCATCACACCCCCATCCAGGTCGGATAGCGAAGGTGACGGCGCGCGACATCGGCGATCTGCGGGTCGCGCTTTGCGACGTAGACCGCGAGCAGATGCCCCACGGCCCAGAGAACGATGCCGACGAGCCAAAGGCGCAGACCCAGACCAACGGCGGCTGCAATCGTCCCGTTCGCGATCGCGATGGTGCGCGGGGCACCGCCAAGCAGGATCGGCTCGGTGAGTGCGCGATGCACAGGGGCGGTGAAGCCGGGAATGTCGGTGTGATCGCTCATATGAGCACACCGCCGCCGAAGGAAAAGAAGCTCAGGAAGAAGCTCGAAGCCGCGAAGGCGATCGACAGACCGAAGACGATCTGTACGAGCCGCCGCGCGCCGCCTGACGTGTCACCGAAGGCGAGCGTCAGACCAGTAATGATTATGATCATCACCGCGACGATCTTGGCGACTGGGCCTTCGATGGACTCCAGGATCGCCTGCAGGGGCGCCTCCCAGGGCATCCCGGACCCCGCAGCTTCGGCCTGACCGCCGACGAGCAGGAAGCCTAGGGCGAGCGCCGAGGCGTAAATCGGCAGGCGTGGATGGAGCTGGAGTGTTCGGATCATCGAGTGTTTCCTTTCGCATTACTGAGAATGGGTTCGAGCGCGTAATCGCCGTCGTCGGTCAATCCGGTGACTCGCGCGAGTTCGGCCAACCGGCGGTCCGAGCCGCGGCCTTTCAGGATCGCGAGCACGTCAATTGTGTCGGCAATCAGCGCGCGCGGGACGGTGACGACAGCTTCCTGAATGAGCTGTTCGAGACGGCGCAGGGAACCGATGGCCGAGCCTGCATGGATCGTGCCGATCCCGCCCGGATGGCCGGTGCCCCACGCCTTGAGGAGATCGAGCGCCTCGGGTCCGCGGACTTCACCGATGGGTATTCGGTCCGGGCGTAGGCGGAGTGAGGAGCGCACGAGCTCGGAGAGCGTCGCTACGCCATCCTTGGTGCGCAGCGCGACCAGATTAGGGGTCGTGCATTGCAGTTCGCGCGTGTCTTCGATCAAGACGACGCGGTCGGAGGTCGTGGCAACTTCGGCAAGCAGCGCGTTGGTCAGCGTGGTCTTGCCGGTCGAGGTGCCGCCAGCGACGAGAATGTTGGCGCGTGATGCGACCGCCTCGCGCAATGCACCGGCGGCGGAACCATCCATGATTCCGGCCCGGACGTAGTCGTCGAGCGTGAAGACCGCGACGGCCGGTTTGCGGATCGCGAAGGTCGGGGCCGCAACGACAGGTGGCAGCAAGCCTTCGAACCGCTCACCTGTTCCCGGCAACTCGGCCGACACGCGTGGCGCATCGGCATGGACTTCGGCACCGACATGGTGCGCGACAAGGCGGACGATGCGCTCGCCATCCTCGGGCGACAGACCAATGCCGGTATCGCCGAGGCCATCGCCGAGCCGGTCGACCCAGAGCCGACCGTCCGGGTTGAGCATCACCTCGACAACCGCATCTTCGTCGAGCCAGGCGGCGATATCGGTGCCAAGTGCCGTCCGGAGCATGCGGGAACCGCGCTCGATCGCTTCTGATTTGAGAGTGTGGACGGTCATTCGCGGCCCCGCATCTGGTTACGGGGTCGATCAAGAAGACCGGAATTACTTCATTAGCAACAGGGGACTGAGCGTAGTAGTATGCTGGCGTGGAGAGGCAGGCTGTGGCGTATTGGATCCACTTTCCTTTGTCGAAGTTAGATGTCCGGCTGGCAGACTGCACTGGGGTTTAACTGGGTCACGCGATTGTGTGCTTTTACCACTCCGTCAATCATTCATTTCGTTTGTCACTCGGCAATTGCTGTGTTGGCACGAACCGAGGTCTTCATAATGTCAATGAACGCCCTGACTTTCGCCGGAACATAGCTCGTTGGAACGTAGACTGCATGCAGAGGAAACGCTTCCAACGCGTACTTCGGCAGGAGTTGCACGAGAGACCCTTCGGCAAGTCCGTCCTTGAATACCCATGTTGGGCCCATGTGTAGGCCCTTGCCATCGGAGACCAGCTTTCGAATCGCCGACACACTATTCACAGTCAGGTTGCCCGACATCGGCATACTGAACTGTTTTCCGTCTCGGCGTAGCTTTATGGATGTGTTGTTCTGGTCCGGGCGGTAGATGATGAACGAATGCGCCTCTGCCTCATCGGGCGTTTTTGGTGCGCCGTTCTTCTCCACATAGCCCTTCGATGCCACGATCACTCTCGGCACAGCCCCGAGCCTTCTCGCAATCAGGCTTGAATCCGGCAGGCGGCCAATGCGGATGGCGACATCGATATTCTGTTCAACGAGATCGGAAAACGTGCTGCCCAGCAGGAGTTCGACTTTTAAGTCCGGGGCCTGTTCTTGCAATGCACTCAGCACCGGGGCGACAAACTCAGATCCAAAATCCACCGGCGCCGTAATCCGGAGCCTGCCGGTTGGCGTATCGACGGCTCCGGCGATCCTTGCCTCGAGTGCAGACTGCTGTTCGATCAGGGCACGCATACCCTCATAGTATTCCGTTCCTGCTTCGGTCGGGACAGAGCGCTTCGTCGAGCGTTGCAGCAATTTGACACGCAAACGATCTTCGAGTGCGGCGATCTTGCGGCTCACGGCCGACGGGTCCGCGTTTACCTGTTCGGCAGCAGCCTTGAGACTTCCGGCCTCGACGACCCGCAGGAAGAGTTGTTCGTTCGTCTCGTTCATTAAATGCGAATTTTGCATGTAGTTGATGTAGATTCAATATCTACATGATTCTCAGCCGATACGCCATCTTCTTCATCGAGGCAGGAAAGAACCTGCCTCCAATCAGATGGAGAAAGACAATGATTACCGAGACAAACACATCCGCAAACTATGGCCGTGACCTGACGGGCAAAGTCGCTCTGATCACTGGTTCCTCTCGCAACATGGGCCGCGCCTTCGCCGTTGCCTTGTCCGCACGCGGTGCCGACATCGTCGTGCACCACCACTCAGCCAAATCCGAAACCGACGCTGAAGAAACAGCACGCCTGGTTCAAGAAAACGGTGTGCGGGCCCTGATCACCAGCGGCGATCTTTCAGACGCATCTGCGGTAGAAGCGATCTTTGCCAATGCAAAGCAAGCATTCGGGCGGATCGACATCGTGATCAACAATGCAGGCGTCGTCATCAAGAAGCCCTTTGCAGAGATCACCGAGGCGGATTTTGACCGGGCCTTCGGCATCAACACCAAGGCGGCCTTCTTTGCCATGCAGCAGGCGGCCAAGCACATCGAGGATGGAGGCCGGATCATCAATATGGGCACAACCCTGCTGGGTGCGACGACTGGCATGTATGGCGTATATGCCGGGTCCAAGGCCCCGCTTGAGGATTTCAGCCGCGCGCTCGCAAAAGAGATCGGTGCCCGAGGCATAACCGTGAACGTCGTGGCCCCCGGACCGATCAACACAGAGTTCTTCCACGGCGAAGAGACTGAACAGTCCACCGCATACCTCAGCAACATGAGTGTGGCTGGTCGGCTGGGCGAGATCACCGACATCGTACCGCTGATCGACTTTCTCGCCTCGGACAGCAGCCAGTGGGTTACCGCGCAGACCTTGTTCATCAATGGCGGCTTTCTGGCCCGTTGATGGATCGGACACACAAAACTCGGTGCGACGACCAAGGTTGCCGCGCCGAGACCTCCACCAACACATCACAAGGATAAATTCAATGCACCGCATTGCCACATTTTTTGCTGCCGCTCTGCTGCCGACCTTCGCCCTCGCACAACAGGGCCCGATTGTAGATCCCGCGAGCTCAACGGACGTCAAATTGCAGCTCCTTCTGGATCGCGAAGAGATCGGCCAGGTCATCACGAATTACGGGCTGGCCTTCGACATGCAGGATTGGGACCTGCATCGCTCCGTATTCACGGACGAGATCCAGATGGACTTTACCGCATCGCTTGGCGGCGGTCTGCAAACTATGACAGCCGATGAGTGGGTAGATGCGGTCAAGCCGTTCTTTGCCAATCTTGAAGGCTCGCAGCGTATCGCGATGCCACTGACGATCACCATCGAAGGTGACACCGCCTATGTCCGATCCATGCTCCATGCCCAGCATCACCTACCCAACACGAAGGGAGCGCCGGTGCAGACGATGATCGGCTACTACGACAACTGGCTGGTGCGGACAGATGCAGGTTGGAAAATCACCAAGATGGTGCAGACGATCACATGGAACGAAGGCAACTGGTACATCGTGGAAAAGGCGGCAGGAATTAGTGAATAAGCACTTGGCAAAGGTAACTATCAAACTTTCTTGAAGACGAAACAGTGCTTGGATTTTTCATGTGCAGCGCATTTTCGGACATTCGCTGCGTTGAAGTAACTCGTTACTATAGTTCGATGCGGTCATTTGTGGGCGTTGGGCTCCAAGTCTTCCAAAACCTCTTTTGTCAGCGTGCGCCCCTTTGCCAGCCGACGCCCAAGCGTCTCTACGAAACCGCCATACCGATCTTTGCCTGTAGCCTGAGCGGCCTCGCGCATATCTTCCGGCAGGGGCGGCGTGGTGGTAAGCCAGAACTTCACGAACAGTGCGACGGCTTCGTTGCCGATCGAAACATCGCGGTCCAGCCGCTCGACCGCCCGGGTCAACCGATCCAACCGTCGGACGATTGCCGCCTCGCGTTGGTCCGCTCCATCGGGCGAAAGAAAAGAGGCAAGCGCCGCCTCCACAATCTGCGACTTCGGGACCTTCCGCCGCGCCGCCAGCGCGTCGAGTTCAGCGCTGAGTGACGGGTCGAAATACACATTGAGGCGATCTTTCTTCATGCCGGATGCCTCACAACTCGATCCCGTCATCGGGATCGAGCGAGGCCTGCCGCGCGACGGTTCCGAACCGGTCGCGCATGGATTTAGCCCGCTGCATATCGTCGTCCGGGTCGTCATCGAGATCGGCAAATTCGCTGCGCGGCGGCGCTGGTTCGGGTGCGATGTCCTCGTGTTCCGGAAGATCAGGCTGTCGCCGAACGCCGCCGTCGGCATCTTCGCTCGATACCTTTCGTTTCTTCGGAGGTGGCGCGGCGATCGGTTCGCGGTCGCTCCAATCGTCTGCCGTGCTGCTAACTGAAGCATCGCTGGCAGTGCGGTTCGGTGGCGGTCCGATCCGGGCCTTGAATTGCGGATCGGCATAGTAGCGAGCTTTCTCCGCGCGCACCGGTGGCGCGCCGGAAACCAGAACGATCTCGTCTGTTGGCGGGAGCTGCATCATCTCGCCCGGCGTCAGAAGCGGTCGCGCCGTCTCCTGCCGCGAGACCATCAAATGCCCGAGCCAGGGCGAGAGCCGATGCCCGGCATAGTTCTTCATCGCCCGCATCTCGGTCGCCGTTCCGAGCGCATCTGACACGCGTTTGGCGGTCCGCTCGTCGTTTGTCGCAAAGGCGACGCGGACATGGCAGTTGTCCAGGATCGCGTTGTTCTGACCGTAGGCCTTCTCGATCTGGTTGAGGGACTGGGCGATCAGGAACGCCTTGATGCCGTAGCCTGCCATGAAGGCGAGCTGGCTTTCGAAGAAGTCGAGCCTGCCCAGTGCCGGGAACTCGTCAAGCATGAGCAGCACGCGGTGCTTTCGGTCTGCATGCAGATCCTCGGTCAAGCGACGGCCGATCTGGTTAAGTACCAAACGGATGAGTGGCTTGGTCCGCGAGATGTCGGATGGCGGAACCACGAGATAGAGCGTCACCGGACGACCACCGGTGACCAGATCGTCGATCCGCCAGTCACATTGGCGCGTGACCTTGGCCACCACCGGGTCGCGATAGAGCCCGAGGAAACTCATCGCGGTCGAAAGCACGCCCGAGCGTTCGTTCTCGGATTTGTTCAGAAGCTCGCGCGCGGCCTGTGCGACGACCGGATGCGGGTGGTCGCCGAGATGTGGCGTCTGCATCATCGCCGCAAGTGTCGACTCGATGGGCCGTTTCGGATCGGAGAGAAACGCCGCGACGCCAGCGAGCGTCTTGTCAGCTTCGGCGTAGAGCACATGAAGGATCGCACCGACGAGGAGCGAGTGGCTGGTCTTCTCCCAATGGTTCCGCCGTTCGAGGAGGCCCTCGGGATCGACCAGGATGTCGGCGACGTTCTGGACGTCGCGCACTTCACTGTCTCCGCGCCGCACTTCCAGCAGCGGATTGTAGGCGGCTGAGCTGGGATCGGTCGGATCGAAAAGCAGCACGCGGCTGAAGCGGGAGCGGTAGTTCGCCGTGAGCTGCCAGTTCTCGCCCTTGATGTCGTGGATGATCGCCGAGCCCGGCCAGGTCAACAATGAGGGCACAACCAGCCCAACCCCTTTGCCGGACCGCGTCGGCGCGAAGCAGAGCACATGCTCGGGACCATCGTGTCGAAGATAGCGGGACTGGTAGCGCCCGA
>NZ_JACNMO010000032.1 GCF_020622345.1 Roseobacter weihaiensis
GGCACAGATCGTCATCAATACATGGCTCAGACAGTACAATCGTGTTCGACCACATCAGGCCCTAAACATGCGCCCGCCCATCCCAGAAACCCTGCGCAAAAGTGGCCCATAGAAATGGGGCTGGACAGTTCCCGTGGCGTGCCCACATAGCATCTACAACGAAGAAAGACCGCATGCGCCATCAGGAACAACCCATCGATCTCGCTGATGAATGGCTCAGACATACAACAAGCACCCTGAGCCAAACACCCCGAAAATCTCTAGCCGGGTGGTCCAAACAAGGGGAGCAGCTCAGTCGGACGGATCACTAACACCTCAGTGGCCTGGAATGGGTGCTGCCCAAACTCATGTACAGCGACATCGCAAATCCGCAATTGTAACTTGCCCGCACCGCATTTATGGAAATGCTATGATTGAAAAGGTGTTTCTCAAAGCCCGATGCCGCTATCTATTGCAATCCCGAACATCCGCCCCGCAAGTCATCAAGATACAGCATCCTTGTAAGACCACTGACCACATTCTGGTTCCGACAGACGCCTTCAGCCGGTTTTGCCTTGCGCCTATGGATCATCCGGTTGAGATAGACGCCAAAGGTTTTGATATCCGCCGCATGCCCCCTGATCTGCTGGGCAGGCATAGGGACGGCCGTATTCTGAAAAAGGCACGTTTCGCCGCCCCTTTGCATTATGGCGGGTGCCTCTACACATTTCAGCGCCCTCAAAAAGGCGCGCCCCGGAAAAGTCTTGCAGACAACCGCGGTATGGACCTGGGCAGCGAAAGCCTTCTGACGATGCTCTGCTCAGAGATGATCCATGAAGATGTACCCCCGTTGCCACACACGGATGCACCGGCGCCCAAAAACAGCTTGGAAATCGGTATTGTGTTGCACCTTCACTACCCTGAACTCTGGCCAGAGTTTGCAACCTTCCTACAACACGCCAAGCTCGATTTCCGCCTCATCGTCACGCTGACAAGGCAGGATGAAGCGCTCATCTCGCAGATAAAAGCCAGCTACCCTGACGCGCGGGTTCTGGTTGACGACAACATCGGTCGCGATATTCGTCCTTTTATCAAAGTGTTACAATCTGCACACCTGCAAGGCCTCGACGTCATTTGCAAAATTCACGCCAAACGTTCTGTTTTCAGCGGCGTGCCCGACGCACGCTTTGGCCACCTGTGGCGCAGACGGGCATTGCTTGATCTGCTGGGGTCTCCGCTGCACGTGCAAAAAACGCTGGACCGGTTCGAAACCTCTCCCGACTTAGGCATGCTCGGTCCTGCCACGCTCCGTCTCAAGAACGGCAGTGGCATCGACCCCGGACACGAAGACAGCCTGCCCACGCGCCGTTATCTATCCGGGCTGTGTGGATTTGATCCTTCGCATATCAAGGAAGACTATTTTGCGGGGACCATGTTTTGGGTGCGTACCGCAGCCTTGGCCGCGTTGCAGGACGTGACACTTCCGGACGATGCTTTCACGGAAGAACCCGAGCAAACTGGCGAGCGGTTCGAACATGCTGTAGAGCGGTTTTTTTCAGATTGCGTGCGCGCGCAAGGCTACAGATTGGGTGATATTGAACCACTGGTGCTGGCCAGACCAGACATTCCCATCCGATCTTCCACAGGCCGGCTGCTTGCCCCCCACGCTCTTCTTGAGGCCACCCGCGCGTGGTACCGGTCTCGCTGGCAGCAGCCTTTTGAGCAAGATCTGTCAAATCATCGCGTCGCCCTTGTGGCCGCCCATGACGTCGAAGCCGCGGGCCCGCAAATTGAGGATCTGCAGCGTCAGGGATGGCTGGTATGCCTATGTTTGCGCGTCACATCCAAAAGCCTAGATACGCATGTCGCGACGCCGGCAGATGCTGTTTTCCTGCGCGAGCACGGCGGACAGGAGATCGACATCTGGGCCGCAGCGCTACGCGCCGACCCGCCAATCTGGGACGCAAAGACACTCAGCCTCCGGAGCACAGGTAATCCTGCTTTCCTCACTTTTGACAGAGGCCCCGAAAGCATGAAGATCCGCTCTCAACTTGAAAATGCGCTGGTTTGGAACAAGCCCAGCGAAACGCTGTTCAGGTCTCGGGCCCTGCTTGCCAAATTTTCAATGCAGCCGACAGACGACTAGGCTCAGCATTGCACACTACGTTTTGGCACGCGCTGCCCGGCGCGATTTGCTGAAACGATCCCTGATGGCATTTTTAAACCGCCGACCAAGACCTTGCAGCGCGGTCTCGCGCCACGGTGTCTGGTTGCGGAAGTGCCAGTAGAGGTCCCGCCGCGGGTGGTTGCACTTGGCGCTCCAAGGTTTGCGCTTGTCCGTGAAATGCAGAATGCCGGGGGCGGCTACTGCCTGTTGTGCTTCCCCGTCGGTGTATCCGGGTTCAAAATCGTTTGGTGTGTAGAGCCGCGTATTGGCGTTCCAACGCAGATGCAGCCGGTGCGTTTGCCCTGCAAACATCAGATTGAGAATATCCTGATCCTGCAACTCCAACCTGTCGAGATGAATGGACACCACCTCGTCTACGCGACGGTCAAAATCATCAGGGTCAATCCCGTCAAGATCGAAAATCAAAATACCTGCATTGAAATAAAAGCTCTGCGTCGAAAGCCCGAGTCGCGCGCCTTGCGTTTTCCCCCCCTCATCCGCTGCCGCGGCAATGGGCAGACCATGCATGTCCAGATCATACAAAACCGCAAGGTCATCGGTGACAACCGTATCGCAATCCAGATAGATGACGCGCGGCGTTACGCCTTTGAGCGTTGAGGGGATGGCAAGCCGCAGATAGGTGGCGCGGGATACGTGTTCTCTATTGTCGGGCAGTGTTTCGAACGTCTCTGCCGCGATCTCATGCCAGCGTAGTTCGATGTCGGGCACGGTCTTTTGCAACATGGACCGATCCGCTTCGCTGATGTCGCCTGTCTGAAGGATATGCGCCGTGATCCGCGTTGCTTTCGATGCTGCTTGCCGCGCGGACAGTAAGGTCACCGCGGCATGCGCAATAAAACCGCGATCAAAGGCCAGACAGAGATAGACCGGGTCCGCCGTCGCTTGCCGTGAAGAAACAGGTTTTGTCATGTTGATCTCACCCCGCCGTTTTTCGTTCCATAGTCATCGCAGGCCCTGGCCGCAACTCACGCGGGCCACTGTCGCTGCTAAAAAGGGGGCTGTTGCATGAACGCTCCCGAGCATAACTCGGGGCACGGCAGGTGACTCTATTCCGAGACACCAACAGCTCAAGCGGCGTCGCCCTGCCGTCGTTATCATCTTATGTGCCGGTCGGGTTGACCTTCGGCCCTGAAGGGTCCTGAATTGAGGTCAATCTGTTTTCCAAACGAGGAGACAGACTAAATAGAGAAGCTGTTTCAGTGAAGAACAGATCATTGGCATTCTGAAGGAGCACCAGGCCGGGCCAATCGCACAGGAGTTTTGTCGCAAATATGGGTTTAGCGATGCAACCTGCCGCCGGATCTGGTGGAGGCTGCGGTAGGAATGAATGTTGGCTTGCCGCACTCAGCGGGGAAGATCGTTAAACGGGCAGACATCCTCTTCGAATGGCACATGTCTTCGCCGGAACGGCGCGCCAGTGATACATTCTGGTTTGCTGATCCGGTCCATCCGGAAATGCCGAAAATCATCACGGCCAGGATCCCATGCCATCAGATACCACAGTGGTTGCAGGATGAGCATCGCTTGTGGTTCCACCATGCGGCGTGTCTTGGCACCTTTTGCGTCGCAGTACTCAAACTGGAGGGGGAGCTGCTGAAGAAACGCCGTCTCGAACGCGGGGAGCAATGCAGGATCAATCGGCCTCATATCTGATATATCCTGCTTTGGTGACAGTCGACCAATATGCAGACAGTCAAGAAAGCGGCGCAGATCGCGCACTTTGTCTGATGGCAGGGACTTTTCGATCTTGGCAAGACCGGCATCTGCAAGGTTCGAAAATGGCAAGCTTTGCCCCGCGCGCATCACTGCGACACTGATCAGAAGGGCAAAGACCTCAGCCACTGACAAACGTGCGGTTGTCTGAACCGATTGCGGATCAAGCTGCACCCCGCCTCCACGCCCACTTTCGGAGTGGATGACGAAACCTTCGTCGCGCAACGCGCAGATATCGCGCAGAACCGTTCTTCGTGACGCCCCGACTTCGCAGGCCAGATCATCAATCGTCGAGGTCCCTTTGCGGCGCAGGGTGCGCACGATGGTGTCATGCCGAAGGCGAATATCCATTTTTCCACTATAGCACTTTTGGTGACAAGATTTGGCACCATTTAAACCTAGTCAGCTTGCATAGATGTCAACAAGGAGAACTTGACGATGCAACGCACCCCCGTGAACCCTTGGGATTGGTCCTTGAAACTCGGCTACAATCAGGCCGAAATAATCGATGGTCCTTCGCGCCAGTTGATCTGTGCTGGCCAAACCGCCGTCGACGGCGAAGGCAATCCGCAACATCCCGGCGACATGCGCGGCCAGATCGCCCTGGCTTTGGACAATCTGGAGGTAGTCCTGGCGAGCGCGGATATGGGTTTGAGTAACATTATCCGGCTCGGTGTCTTTGCAACCGACGTAGATGAAGCGCTGAAAAACCTCGACCTGCTTGGTATGCGCTTTGGGCCGGTCCAATGCGCCCCGCCGATGACATTGCTTGGCGTAACCCGATTGGCAATCCCGGGCTTGCTGTTCGAAATCGAAGCCACTGCCGCGGCATAGCGAGACGCGCCAGATTTGAGCCGCCATTGGTCCAGAATTGCGTGACGTTTTTGGCCAAGATTACCTGACAGGCCCGATGGGCTGGTTTTCTGAAACCAGCCCATCGGTTCAAAGGCGCATGACTTTCGACACCGCCGGCCAAGACCGAAAGCGCGTCGGGCCCCCTGGGGCTGGCAGACGCCATGGACCCGCGCTTCGCAGGGTGCGCCGAGGGTCCGGGGTTGCGCGTGGACCTGTCGCGCGGTCATCAAGGCGATATTTTTCAACGCGCCCCACCGTCACATTCGACAACTCCCTGCATTCCGGGTACGGCTTTCAAAGAGGAAGAGGGGAGAGACCGAATGACTGCTGACAAGCGGCCATGGAAGGCGTTTTACGGCACCGACGTCCGGCCGGAGCTGGGCGCGGCGCCCTATCGCACGATTGGTGATCTGATCCGGTCGGTTGCCGAGACATATGGCGACGCCCCGGCCTTTACGGCCTGCATGCCCAACGGAATGAACGGCACGCTCAGCTTTGAACAGGTCGACCAGATGTCGGACGCCTTTGCAGTCTATCTGCGCGAGGTGGCAGGCCTTGCGCGGGGCGACCGGGTGGCGCTTCAGATGCCCAATTGCCTGAGCTTTCCGGTCGCGGCCTTTGGCATCCTCAAGGCGGGCTGCGTGCTGGTCAACGTCAACCCGCTCTATACCGCGGAGGAGATGTCAAAGCAGTTCATCGATGCCGAACCGCATGCGCTGGTCATCATCGATATGTTTGCCGATAAAATCCCCCAGGCCACGCGCGGGCATCCCATTCCCAACATCATCGTTACCCGCGTGGCGGAATTTTTACCTGCCATGCCGCGCAGCATCATTGGCTTGGTGCAAAAGCACTGGGACAAATCCGTCAAACCGATTGAGCTGGCCCATATCCGGCTGCCCGAGGCACTGGCCGCCGGCAAGGCGCATATGCAGGCCGAAAAGATCGAAGTGGACGCCTACCGCCAGTCCGTGCAGCCCGATGATGTGGCCTGCCTGCAGTACACCGGCGGCACGACTGGCGTCGCCAAAGGCGCGATGCTGACCCATGCCAATCTGATCCGGAACATGGAACAGACGATGGAGCTGATCTCGGGCGTGAAAAAGGGTGAGGAGGTCGCTCTGACGGCCTTGCCGATGTACCATGTCTTTGCCTTTACGGTGAACCTGCTGGGCTTTTACTGGCTCGGGTCACGCAACATCCTGATCCCCAACCCGCGCCCGCTGACAAACCTCAAACGCGCCTTCGAGAACTACAAGATCACCTGGATGAGCGGTGTGAACACGCTTTTCAACGGGCTGATGAACGAAGTCTGGTTTACCGACAGCCCGCCCAAACACCTCAAATTCGCCTCGGCGGGCGGCATGGCCCTGCAAGCCTCCGTGGCTGAGAAATGGCGCAAGATCACCGGCAAACCGGTGCTGCAAGGCTATGGGCTGACCGAGACCTCGCCGGTGCTGACCTTTGAACCCTTGGGCAAAGAGCGGGCGGGGACCATCGGTGTGCCGGTGCCCTCGACGCTTGTGGCCTGCCTCGATGAAGCAGGCAAGCCGGTGCCGGTCGGCCAATCGGGCGAGATCGCGGCCAAAGGCCCGCAGGTCATGGCCGGTTATTGGAACAAACCCATGGAAACCGCTGCCGTCATGAAAGACGGCTGGTTTCTGACCGGCGACATCGGTGTGATGGATGCGGATGGGTATTTCACCATCGTGGACCGCAAGAAGGACATGGTGGTCGTGTCGGGTTTCAACGTCTACCCCAATGAGATCGAAGACTGCCTGATGACCCATCCCGGCATTCTGGAGGCCGCCGTGATCGGTGTACCCGATGACGCCACCGGTGAGGCGGTCAAGGCGTTCATCGTTGCACGCGATACCAGCCTGACGGAGGCCGACATCCGCAGTCACTGCAAGGCGCATCTGACCGCTTATAAGATCCCCAAGCGGGTAGCGTTCCGGGATAGTCTGCCGAAATCCAACGTCGGCAAAATCCTCAGAAAAGACCTGCGCGCTGAAGAGCTGGCGCAGCACGCAGCGGAGTAACGCGTCATGATTGGAGCATTCGAGCAGGCGATCCTCGCCCTGATGATCTTTGCAATTATGCTGGGGATGGGTGCGTCGCTGACCCCGCGGGACTTCTATCTGGCGTTGCGGCGCCCCTACGGGTTGGCCATCGGCGTGGTGTCGCAATACGGGTTCATGCCCCTGATCGGGTTTCTGCTGGTCAGCCTGCTGACCGTGCCGGAGACCATCGCGGTCGGGATCCTCATCATGTCCTGCATGCCGGGGGGGACCACGTCGAATATCTTTACGTATTTCTCCAAAGGGAACCTCGCGCTGTCGGTGCTGATGACGGTCACCTCGACCGTGGCCGGTGTGGTGATGATCCCGATCGTGCTGGTGTTTTATGCCACCGCCCTTGATCTCGATATCCCGCGCGAGAACATCATCGCGACACTTGTACTGCTGCTGGTGCCTGTGGCCATTGGCATGGTCCTGCGCAAGATCAACGCCAATGTTGGGGCTGTGACTGAATTCTTTGGCTCTGCGCTGGCGCTGTTCTTTATCGCCTTTCTGGTCGTCAGCTGGATTCCGCGCAACTGGAAGTTCCTGCTGGAGACGACCTCGGCCACCTATATCGCTTCGATTGGGCTGGGGGTCTTCGGAATCACCATCGGCTATTTTTTCGCCCGTGCCTTACGTCTACACCCGCGCAACGCCCGCACCGTTGCGCTGGAGACCGGTATCCAGAACGGGCCGCTTGCTGTTGCGATCATCGTCTTTACCTTTGCAGGCACGGAGGCGCAGGCGGTGATGGCCGTGCCGGTGCTCTATTCTCTGTTCATCATCATTATCGCGACCCTGGTGACCTTCATCTTCCGCCGCGCAAATACGGCGGCAGAGCAGAAATTACCCGACAGCCTGCTCTAGAAGGCCTCATGGACCACGCTTGAAGGTGGCCGATCAAAATCACAGGCGCGCAACAGCCCTTTGGAGCGACAGTCAGCCGGCGCGCCCGAAAAGGGATGCTAGAGGCTGGGGGCCGCGGGCACTTCCGGCGGTGTGTTGAACACCTGGAAGTACTTGGAAAACTCTGCCAGAGCCGAGTTACCCACATAAAGCACATCCCCGTCCCGCAGGAAGAACTGTTGCGCAGTCAGCCGTTCGAGCGGATTGTCGAACTCTGCCTGAAAGATCACATCGCCATAGACATCCCGCACATTTCCCCCGATTTCCCGATAGCGGAAGAATTCACCCGGGGGCTGCCGACGAAAGACAAACACCGCACCGGGATTGGCGCGGGCACTTTGCAGACCGCCCGCCTTGGCAACAGCCTGCGCCATCGAGAGCTCGCCTTCGACGAAATCAAACTCCCCTGTCGAATTCAGCGCACCATCGGCGATGAATTTCGCGCCACCCTCGCCAACAATGACGGTGTCACCGGGTTGCAGAGGGATGTTCTGGTCAGGGTCGGACAGTAGTGTGGCATAGGTCTGTCGCCCCGACATGGTGCCACGTGTAACGGTGATGATCGTGCTTTCTGGGTCGGTTTGGGTGCCACCGGCGACGGCCACGGCATCCAGCACCCGCTCACCGCGTGCGGAAAGCGGAAAAAGCCCGCCCTGGGGGACATCCCCCTGCACGGTGAAAGAACTGTTGGGGCTGACCTGAATATTGACGGTTGCCTGCGGTTCAATCGCGGTTTCCCGCAGCCGTTCGGTGATCGTATTTTGAGCGGCAGCAATGGTGTTGCCCGCAACGCGGATATTGCCCACAAAGGGGATCGCGACGGTGCCTGCAGGGGACACCATGAATTCTCCCAGCTCCAGAGAAGCGGAGTTGATAACGGAGAACACCCCGTCATCGCCGGTTTCAAACACCCGCACCGCGATTACGTCGCCCGGCTGGATCGATCCGGGCGTAAAGGCGCGGGAGGTAAAACCGACGTATCCCTCAGGCGGCGTGGGCGTGCCAAGTGCCGCGATAACATCGGGGGCCAGCTCCAGGATCGGGACGTCGGCGGCACGGGCGTCGCGGCGTACTTCGCGGGGTGTGGGGCCATCGGACTGGACACAGGCGGCAAGGGTTATCACCAAGCACAACATCAACGCTTTGCGGAACATTTTTATCGGCCTTTTTGGCTATGATTATCGGGTATTACTGCTCTTTATTATCGCGTTTGAGCAAAAACGCTCAGAGCTGATGCGTCAAGGGTTGAACCCGCAATAAGTGCGTTCTGCGTCAGATGGGTCACAGCCTGGTGCGGATCGGTGGCAGTGGAGAGGACTTCACCGATTTCCTGCGGTCCGGTTGCATCATAAAGGCCTGGTGACGCCAGTAAAAAGCGATCTCCCGCCCGGACCTGGCCGATGGCGGTATCCGGCGACAGGTTGGGGCCTGCCCCCAGCGCGCGGGTCACCACATTGCGCAGGCGGGAATCCAGATGCGGTCGGTTTAGCAGCACTAATTCGCCGTCCCGCAACAGGAAGGCACGCGCGATACCGGCCCAGAGGACGGCATGGCGTTGCGCCTGAATAAGCAGCGTGACCACAGAAGCCCCACAGGTCTGACCGCTGCTGGCGGCCCGGGCGGTCAGGGTGGCATTGGCGCGACCCAGCTTGCCCTTTGCCTCGGCGATCAGATCATTCATGGCGAAAGGATGAGAGATGTCCTTGAGCAGGGGGGCGACGCTACCGATGGCGGCCGGCAGGCTGGGGTCCTGACCCAGACCCGAAATCAGCGTGAACGCCTGCCCGTCGGCTGAAGTCACGGCCACATCCGTATTGCTCGCGGACCTCTGGCCCTTGAGGCTGGCAGAGGCGGAGGTCAGCGTCAGCAGCGGCGCATGCGCGACAGGGCGCGGCATATCGGGTTGTGGATCGGGGCGTAACTCCAGCGCGGCCGGGACGGGCGGCAGCTCCTCCATCGGTGCGGTCGCCGGTCCATTCGCCTGCAGGGGCTGCGGCGTGGCTTGCGGCGGTGGCTCAGGGAGGCTCTCGTCGGGCGGAGATGCGGCAGCTGACGCCATGAAGACATCGGCAAAGGACTCCGGTGGGGGCAGACCGTCAAGCCAGTGGGGATCGTTTCCGGGGGTCCACCAGACAGTGGTTTCGCGCAAAGCGTCGGCAGCTTTGCGCTGCACTGCTGCAATCCGATCCGCATCCGGCAAGGGCAAGGCATCTATGGCCTGGTTGAACTGGCCAAGCGACAGGCTGGAATCGAGGATCGACAGGGCTGTGGCCTCGGCCCTGGGATAAAAACCACCCCCGTCCACGGCGTGTAGCGCCTGCATCATTGGCAGCGGGAAGGCGGCGGCAATGACCAAGGGAAAGTAGCGCCCCACGCGGTCCACGCTGGGCATCATCACGCCCAGCACACTCACGGGCCCGAAAGTGCCGGGCGGCGCGGCAAAATGCCAGACGGGCGTGACCAGAAACGCATCCAGCCACCCCCGACCCAGCTGGGCCTGGCTTGCCCGCATCGCGGCCCGCAGCCAGGTGTCCAGCGCATCCTCTACGGGACGGGGCAGGCCATGGCCGACAAAATCGCCGTGCACAGGCACCTTGCCGAAATACCCCGTGTGGATCTGCGTACCGGCAGAGGTGGGATGTGCGCCGCTATGTCCCATCGTACCCATGTCCTGCCCCCTCAAAACCCGGGGGGGCAGCGGAAGGCTGCAAGCGCGGGCAGTCGGAAGGGGTTCAACACCGACCCGGAGGTTACCCTGAGATCCACGGTGCGGGCATCCACGGTAAAGGTCACGTCGAACTGGTTGTCCGCCACAGGACGCGGATTGCCCTGGTCAAAGAGGCGAAACGGTGCCCAGGGGCCGGAGGTGACCAGCGCGGTACGTCGGTCTTGCGGCAGCAACAGAATACGCGCCTGGGCGGACCCTTCGTTGGGCCAGGCCAGTATCTTGTTATCTGACAGATCGCGGCGATGGGTAGTGCGCATATCACCCATGTCGATCACCACCACATTGGCCCCGTCCCCCAGCGACAAAAGGTCAATGTCCAGCTCAATGCGGGGTGATGTGGCGCCGTTGGGAAAGAACGCGCGCTGGATTTGATCGGCGCGCTGAAACTGCCGCAGCGCGCTGCCATCCGCATCGTCGAGACCGAGCCCGCCGCGCCAGGTCCAGACATCGCGGGAGGTGTCCACGAACCCCGCAAGATGGTTATCAAAGAACCCGTCAAAGAGGCCACCCGGCCCGAAGACGCGGGTGAAATCTGTCAGGGTCACATCAATGCTGGCGGCGCGCGAAAAGGGGTAACGGTCCTCGACCGCGGCGCGGCATACCTCGACGCCTTGCGCCTTCCAGAGCGCATCTGCGCTGACCCGCGCCTGGCCCACGGCTGCATCCGACACCCGCGCCGCAAGGCTGACAACCCAGGTGTCCACGGGGCGCGACAGCTGTCGGCCTTCTGCCACCAGCGCCTGCGACGCATCGCTGAGGGCTGTTTCAGAAGCCAGCATCTGGGCGGCCACCGGGTCACGCGTATCAAGCCGGGTCAGCTCCTGGTAGACCTGATCGAGGATCGGGGTCAGGGAGGCGAGTGGCGCGTCTTCCTCGGCGTCGCCTTCTTGGGCCATGGCGCGGCGCAGAGGGCCAAAGGGATCCGGGGCCGTTTCCGGATCAAAGGACAGGGAGGCCCGCGGCAAATCGGCTGGAAGGCTGACCAGATCGGCGCTCTCCGCGATGGATTTGGCCAGACGCGACAAAGGTCGCGCCTGGGCATTGACCTGCGAGACAAGCTCGGCGGCCTCGGCGAGGCTGTTGACCTTGCGTATCGTGATGTTGCTTATCGATCCACGCCAGGCAGCTGCATAGTCAGCCCAGTAAAGCTCAATCGCCTGCGAAGCGATCTCGGAAGGGGTCGCGGTGATCCGGCCTCCGGGCCCTCGGACCCAGCCTTCCTGAGATGCCGTTTCCGCCATGGTCATGATCTGGGGCAGCACAACGGTGGTATAACCGGTGCGCGTCAGCAACCCGTCGACGGGGGCTGCATCGCTGTCGAAGATTGCGCGCGCTGCAGGGCCAATAGCGGCTTGCACCGACCAGTCCGGCAGGGCGCGTGCAACCTCGCGAGCGGCCATCAGATCCAGTACCCGGCGCGCCGGGCTAAGCGTTTCGACCCGGGCGCGGGTCTGCGCCACGAGGGTTTCGTCAATCTGCAACACGGGCAGCGTGCCCCGGTCCAGCATGGCCGCCAGATGGTTCGTGAGCGCTGCGCGTGTCGGCGCCCGGCCCGCACCGGGATAGAGGCCCTCAAAGATCACATCGGCGTGCGCCAGTAGGCCATCGGGGTCAATCGGGCCAAGCCCGGCCAGCGACAGGTAGTGTTTGAGGCTTTCGAACGCCTGTGCTTCCGCCAGGTCTTCCTGGCGCAATTGATTTTGCAGAGCGACCATGTAGCGGGGCAACAGGTAGGCCCCCAACGCATCGGCGTAGGCCTGCGCGTGTTCCTCGGCGATCCGGGACGAGCGGTCCATGCCAAAGCCTGCGCGGTGCAGCGGCAGCGTCGCATCTGCATCCTCGAAGGCGGCAGGGCTTCGGGCCAGGAGGTCAAGCGCAGGCAGCACGCGCAGGAAATCGGTATCCGCCACGTCGCGCACGGGAATATTCTGCGCAAGGGTCGCGTAATCGGTCAAGGTGCTGTCGACGGAAGCGAGCGCGTTTCGGTTAAAGCTGTAGCCAGAGCTCCAGGTACCAATCAGAAAGAGCGTCAGACCGGCGGCAAGGCCATATCCCAGCCCGGTGGCGATGCGCTGGCGGCGACCGACCTGGACATCCCGCGACACCAGAGCTGCCTCTTTCAGGATCACGTCCGAGAACAGACGGTCGACAAAGTAGCTGCGGTTCATGGCGCTTGCGGGGATCGGAATACCGCTGGCGCTGCTCGGAGGCCGCAGAGTTTCATCCTGCGTGGCAGAGGCGAAGTAGACCCCCCGGATCAGCGGTTCCGCCACCCGGTTGGAGCCCGAGGCCAGTTCTTCGACGACCTCCCGCAGGGCGTCATGCAAGGCGGAGACCTGTGCGGGAAAACGGAAGATACGCCCGCGTTGGTCGATGTCGGTTTCCTGTTGCAGGCGTTCCACGAGCATGGCGTTGAGACGCGCCAGCAGGGCCTGGAACTCGCGCGAGAAGATGCCCGGCAGCGCGCCAGCGGTCTGTGCTTCCTCCAGCGGGAAGGTGATGCCCCAGACCTGCCCGCGCGCCTGCGCGCCGAGGCTGTCGAAGAACCGGGGGAACCCTGTCAGCTTGTCGGCCTTGGTCAGGACCAGATAGACGGGAACGCGGGCGCCGAGGCTGTCTTCGATCTCGGACAGGCGCTGACGGATGGCCCGCACCTCGCGCAGGCGGTCTTCGGGCGTCTGGGTCAGGATGTCGGTCAGCGAGAGCGTCAGGATCACGCCATTGATGGGCTGTTGCCGGCGGCTGCGGCGGAGCATCTTGAGAAACCCCAGGAACCCTTTGGCATCACGCTGCTGACCGGTGTCCTGCGTCGTGTAGCGGCCTGCGGTGTCGATCAGGATGGCCCGGTCAGTGAACCACCAGTTGCAATTGCGGGTCCCCCCGACGCCCTGCACAGGTTCGGCATGCATGGCATCGCCCAGAGGGAACTTCAGGCCCGAGTTGGTCAACAGCGTCGTTTTGCCAGCCCCCGGCGCCCCCATCATCAGGTACCAGGGAAATTCATAGGCGTAGCCAAAACGCCTGCGGGTGATCCGTCGCATGGTTTTCAGCGCATCTTTGAGACGGCTGCGCAGCTCGGTAATCTCGGCCTGGGTTTCGGCGGCCGCACGATCTTCGGCCGTGGTCTCCGTCACCGCATCGTCAAGCGCGCGCGCCGCGCGCCGGTTTCGGATCCAGGAAATTGCTGTCCACAGCAGATAGACGGTTATCACAAGCGCGATGACAATCAGGCGTGCACCCACACCCGCCAGCGGGGCGTAGCTGCCCAGGGACAGGCGGGGACCAAAGATCCAGATCACACCACAGATGGCGCAGATCCAGATGATGGCGATAAAGCGGCTTCCTGCGATGCCGGAGTAAGCTTGGACGGTGGAGCGGAACGATGTCCACATGCTCAGCGGGTTCATGGGGTGGCCTCCGTCTCGTTCGGGCCTTGGGTCAGCGCGCCTTGCGACAGCAGGCCGGGCGGAATGACATCGCCGGCCTCGCGCACCAGGATTTCGGTTCGGCGATTCGCTTCGCGGCCTTCGGGCGTGGTATTGGGCGCGATTGGGCGGGTGTCCGCAAGGCCGCGAATTTCTGCGCGGTCTGGAGTGATATAGCCCAGAAAGATATCCCGAACCGCGGCAGCGCGGGCTGTCGACAGGAATTCATTATTTGGATAGGGCGCTGAAATAATAGGGAGATTATCCGTATGGCCCAGGATCAAAACATCAAAGTCCTCAGCCACCAGCGCCTGACCGATACGGTCAAAAATCGGCACAAAATCAGCGTTGATCTCAGAGGTGCCCATTGCAAAGGCCCCGGCGTTGTTCACCCGCACCAGCACCGCATCCCCCTCCCGGAAGAGGCGCACCAATCCCTCGTCTACCTCGGGCTGCAGGAAGGCGATAAAGGTCTCAATCGCAGGGGTGCTGGGAGGTTCGGGGGCGGGCGGATCAGGTTCCACCAATACGGGTTCCGGCTCCGGTTCCGGCAAGGGTGTCGGGGGCGGCGGCGGGTCCGGCAGCGCCAGCGATGGCACCTCTCCAGGCGGCAGCGCGGCCAGCCGTTCCAGCGTCGCCTCGGCGCTGCGGTTCAACAACAGGCTGAGTGTCACAAAGAGCGCCAGCAGCACCAATACCGTCACGCCGGTGACCAGCCAGAACAGCATGCCGCGCCGGGTCTGCGTATGTTCGGCATCCTCACCCTGCCACTGTGGCGACAGATCGCGCTCGACAATATCGAATTCCGTGCGCAACACCCGAAAGAGATTCTCGCGCACTTGTGCCAGTTCGGTCGCCCCTCTGGGACTGACCCGTGCGCGCCCCTCAAATCCCAGCGAGAGGCACAGATAGATCAGCAGCAGAACATCGCGGTTGGCCCGCGGGGTTTTCTGGAAATGTCCCAAGAGGTCATAGACCCGCTCGCCGCCCTGCACATCGTGGTGAAAGGTCGACACAAGGCCATCCACCGCCCATTCCGCCCCCCAGTCGGTGTTGCGGATCACGTCATCCAAGGTGCCGCAGACCACATAATGCGCGGCGCGGGCCTGTTCGGGCAGAATGCCAGCGGTGGCCAGATCGGAGTTGTAGCGGCGCGCGGCTTCGGTCAGCTCGCGGCGCAGCGCGCCCACCTGGTCGGTATAATCATTCTGGCGCAGCGCATGGGCAAGATTCAACAGAGGTGCGGCCCGTGCCACCATCATCGGCAAGTCACCGGATTCAAACCGGAAACCCGCAAGGATATCCGCCACCGACAGCGATGGCAGCGGGCGCGGAGGATCGGTGGTCGCAACCGGCGCGGGGGGAACGTCCGGCTTCCGCCCCCCCGGTGTGGGCAGCACGATGCGCGGCAGGTCGTCCTCGTCATCGCGCGTGGGGCCGGCACCGCTACGGGTCATGCGCGCACACCCCACAACTCCATTTCAATCCCTGGAAACTCCGACGCCAGGTGGATCGCAACCGCCCCGCTGTCGGAGGTGGCGCGCCACAGATCATTCTGTGTATCCAGTTCGAAATACACCGTTGAGGCGCGGTAGGGCAGCTGCCGGGGCGCGACTGGCAGCGGGCGCACGGGTACCCCCGGCAGCGCCACATTCACCAGTTCGGAGATACGATCCACCGGTCCGACCTTGATCTGGTTCGGCAACGCACGCCGCAGTTGTTCCTGCGGAATATCTGCCCGGGCAGCCAGCACCATGCCCGCCTCCTGACGCAGGGCAGCATCGGCGATCATGCCAACCCGGACACCGTGGCGGCGTTCCTCCAGCGGGATCGGCGTGGCGGACTGGTCCAGCACCGCCGACAGGGAGCGCCGCAGCTCTTCCATGACGGGGGCAAAGGTCGCCTCCGGCGTCATGTGCACATAAGGTGCCAGATCGGGCGCCAGATTGTCCTCTGCGGTAAAGGTCGCCAGCTCCCCGGCGAGTTCGGCCAACATGCGGTAGACGGTTTCGGGGTGCAGCTGTGCTGCCTGCGCCTCCATGTGAGCGATCTGGGGTGTCGCACGGTTGAGCGCCTGCAGCATCATGTAGTCGCCAAATTCCGCACCCCCGCGAATGGACGGATCCCCCATGCGTCTGGCAATGGCGACGGAGCGGTGTTTCAAAAGGCCCAGCAGCTCTGTCAGGTAGGCGCGCAAGCGCGGGGCCGCACCAAAGGTCAGGACAGGCGGCACCATGTCGTCCTGAAGGATGACCGACAGATCGGCACGGGTTTCGGCCACACGCGCAATCGGCAGGCATTCAAACCCCTCGCGTTCATGCGTGTCGGTCTTCAGGCTCAAGGCCAGACGCCCCACGGTGATTGGCGCGGTGAAATCGGTGTCCGAGTTGCCGTCGGCAGCCTCATAATCCGTGCGCATGTGCCGTGCGGCCATGGGGCCGCCGGGGGGGCCGTATTCCGGCTGCCCGGCCTGTTGCATGGGGACGGCGAGGTAGACCGTGGTCGCCCCGGATCCTTCGGCAAGTTGGACCGGCGCGGGCAGATCGGCCTGATCCGGGGCGGCAAAAGGGGTGCCATCGGGCATGATGCCCGCCACCGCGGTCAGCGCCACGCGGCCAACACCCAAGGCCGCCCGGTCCAGCGATATCTGCGTCAGGCCCCAAGGGTAAGGCACCAGCGGATCGGTGCGGTCCCGGATCAGGCGCTCCGCCCAGCGATCCGCCTGCTGAAAGTGCTGGGGGCGAAGGAACATTCCTTCGGTCCAGGCGACGCGGTTATCGGTTTTCACCTTGGAAGCTCCTCTTTAACGTTAACGATGGGGGCGGGATCGCCGGCATCAGGCGCGGACGGCATCGCCTGTCGGATCGCCTGGGCCAGCGCGCGCTCCGACAGGGGAGTTGTGGCATAGCGGCTGCGGTAGGCGGCCCAGGCGGCCCCGGATTTGTTCAGGCGGGCGCCGACACCGCCTGCGACAGCAGTGGCCGCCTCGATCAGGTCTGGGTCAAGCGTGTCGCGGGCGGTCTTTGCAAACGCCTGTGTCCCGGACCAGAGCGCCTGTGTGCCCGCCTCAAGATCCGCGAGCCGGCTTTGCAGCGATTGCAGTGCAAGCTCAGGCGATCTGGACACGCTCAGCAGCGTCGCATCGGCCTGCCGTGCGGCGGCGTTGGGCAGAGGACGGGCAAGGTCAAGCTCCGCCTCGATCTGCGCCTGCGCCCCTTCCAGCCGGGCCACCGCATCCAACAGGCTGCGCAACATCCGGCCAAAGGCCTCCATCTGTGCAGGCACTGATCCTTGCAATTCTTCCGGCAGCAATCGCGCCCCTTTCAGGAAAGCATCCAGCGCTGGCGCCGGTTGCGCTGGCTCCGGGGTGTCGGTAGAGGACACCGCGCGGCCAATGCGCAGCGTGGCTTCGGCCAGGGGTGACTGTGCCATCCGGTTTGACCCCTCAGACGGTGCCGCATTCAGGTCCCAGTCAGGGGGCAAAAAAGTGCTGGACTGGGTGGCCAAGGGGCCGAGCGGATCGTCTGCGGTCTCTGGCTTTCCGGTTTTTTCGTAGCTGCCGAGGCTCTCCCATTCAGGGCGCTCGGCAGGGGAGGTGGTGAGCAGGCTGATCCAGTCTTCGCTCTGTGCTGCGGGGTTTTGCTGAGGGGCTGCGTGGGCCGCTTGCGCGGCATTCGACAGGATCGAAGAGATCGTCGGCTGCAGAGCGGTGGTGTCATTAACCAGTGTTTCCGCCACACCGCTCACCGCGCGCAACTGATGGCCCGCCACGGTCAGCACCGAGCCCGGCACCAGGGCGCGCGGCGTATCGGTTGTAAGCGCACGCTGGTCAAGATAAGCAGTGCCGTCTTGCAAAACGACCGTCAGCCCGTCCTGGGCCGGTGCGATGCGAACGGCCCCCGGCGCATCCTGCGTCAGTGGCAAGAGCCATGTCGCCCCTGCAGATGTGCCAATGATGAAAGCGGTCTGGGTTCCGCCTACCAGGCGCATCTCGCCTGCCGCAGGGCCGGTCATGAGCTCGATCTTAAGCTGCATGGGTCACCTCCTGCGCGATGGGGGGCGGGTTGGCGGCCAGCGCCCCGTCGATGACAACCTCGTCGCTGTCCTGGGCCGGTTCCGCCGTCAGCGCCCAGCAGTTCCAGCCCAGTTGAGCAACACTTCCAAGCTGGGTTTCGCGGACATCCCGGCGATCCAGCACGATCTGAATATCAAACTCCAGCACTGGCCCAAGATAGAGCTGTGTCAGTTGCGCCAGCGCTGTCAGCCGGGGCTGTCCCAAAGCGAGCGAGAGAAAATCCGCGTACCGGACCGGGCCCACGACAAGGCGCACCTGCCCGGTGCGGTTGGGCACATAGGCCCCCGCGACTGTGTTCTGGCCCAGATGGCCCAGACCATTGAGGCTGGTCTGATCCTCAAACGGCATCGGACGCCAGCGCCGGTGAAACTGTGCCACGCGCACGGGCAGGCCCAGTTCTGCCTCCGCCACGGCCTGCAGGCCCAGAGCAGAGCGGGTACGTTGCCCAAAAAGACCAGCATAACGCAGCGTTGCCTCCGGCCCCAGCGGCAGCCGCTCGGAGGTGGCAGAAGTGCCGCCCCCGATCACTGCGCGCAGGGCGTTCAACATTCGGTTCTCGGTCGGCGGCACCCACTGCAGAAGGTCTGGCAAGTTGTATTTGCTGGAGGCGGCCGCAAACAGCAGGGTCAGCCGACCGGCAAACAGATCAAAAAAGGCCCCCAAACCGCCGGCACCGCGGCGCCGGTCTGTTGCCGCCAGCTCGGTGTAGGCCAGAGGAAGCGGCGAAAGCGGCCCTGTCATGCCGGATAGAGCCGTATGGACCGTCACGGCGTCCGCATCCGCCGCCACACGTACTATCGCAACGGGGGCCAATCGCGCATCCGTCACAGCCCGGATATCCAACGGCACGGCGCGCGCCTGCGCCTCCTGCGCGGCAAGACGCAGCGCCACAATCGGGTCAAACCGATCAGGAGCCTCCACCAAATCTTCGAAAAGGCCGGGCGCAGTCTGGTCCACGGGCTGCATCTTTGTCATATCAACGCCTCCTCGCCCGCGCGGGCCTCGAACCGGGCCAGCGTGTCGGTGCGGTTCTTCATCCGCAGCGTGAGGCGGGTGAAGGTGTTTATTGTCGTGTAACAGCCCAGAAACCGGTCGATGACAGCGCCAAAAAACACCGCCTGCGCGGCGCTGATACGGCTGTCATCGAAGGTCAGCAAGACATCCGTGCCCGTGACGGTCACACCGTCCACACGCCCAAGCCCGCTGTTCGTCTCAAGCACATCAATGGCATCGATCATCTGCGCCATCTCCGGCCCGTCGCCGGGATCATAGAGCCGCAGGATATCCCGCAAAGCGGGCGCACCCGCCGCATCCAGCGACAGATGGTTCAACGACAGATGCGAGATCAGCGACCACGCACGGTCCGCATCCGCTGCCGGGCCGCGATGGGTAGTCGGCGCGCGCAGACAGGCAATCCCCGCGACCGCATCCAGCGCGGAAACCAGGGAAAGCCGGGGTTGCCCCCCGCCAAAGGGAAGACGGCCTGCCAGGGTCCCATTGGTTGCCAACACCTCGACACTTGCCGTGCTGTCGCGCCGCACGGTGGCCCTGTTGCGGTGATCGACAAAGGCGATGGAAGTTGCGCCCGGCGCATGGCCCTCCGCTTCCGACGTCCGCTGGAGCTGCCAGAACACGCCATCGCTGCGGTGATCCGTCAGACGGTGGAAAAACGGTGGGCAGACCTCGTCAGTGCCATCGGCGTGGGTCAGTGTCACCCGGCGCACCGAATGCACCAACCGTGTCCGCGGTCGCCGCGCATCCGCCTGAAGCGGGTAGGCAGTGCGGGTCCCATCAAAGGGCACAGGTTCGGTGCGGGTCGGAAAAAGGTTGATGGCAGGCGTCGCGTGCAGGGTCAGTGCTTCGACCCCGATGCCGCGCAAGGTCTCATCCGCAGGGGCATCGAAATAGAGAAAGAGCTCCGCCGCGGGGCGCGTCGGAAGCGGCGGCAGCGCAAGATCAAAATACAGGAATTTTTCCGGCAGCACCGCAAACTCCGTCAGCATCCGGTAGCCGCGAAAAGTCCCCTTGGGATAGGGCAAAAGCGCAGTGTCAGGGTCGAATCCGATCGGCCACAGGGCGGTTGGGGCTATTTCCAACGGGTCCGGATCATCCGCGTGCTGCGCCAATGCGCTGCCCAGATGGTGCTGCAGCAACAGCCGCGCCAGGGCGGGGGCCTCCTGCCCCGGTCCGGAGAGGTAAAGGCGCAGGGTCTTGAGGTCGATATCCTGCAGGGACGCGCCGTTTGTCGTCCGCAGGCTGATCCGCAGGCAGGCGCGCGCCGCTTTGGGCCCGGGCGGCGCGTCAAAGGGGCGGGCCATCATGCGCAGACCCTCGATCCGCAGCGGCGCAAGCGGCACGTCCTGCGTCGTGGCAAACCGCACCCGGTCATTGTCGATTGTCTCGGAGGCGACCTCTGTTCCGCGTGGTACGGTGGTGGCCACATCGAGCCCGGCATCGGGGGTAAAGGCCAGCACGGTCATGGCGGGCGTCGGGGCCAGATAATGCGGATAGAGGGTCTCGAGCAGACTGTCCGTGAGTTCCGGCAGACTGTCGTCGAGTTTCTGCCGGACCCGTGCGGCGGTATAGGCAAAGCTCTGGATGAGCCGTTCCACATGCGGGTCATCCGCCGTGTCGGGGGCCAGCCGCAGCCGCCCGGCCAGTTTTGGATAGCTCGCGGCGAACCTCCCGGCCCGGCGACGCAGCGCGGTCAGTTCGGCATTGTAGAAATCATGAAACCGCCCGCTCATCCCGCGCCCCCTTTGCTGGTGGTGACGGCAAACCGGCCCGCAACCGGGTCCATCGCGGTCTCGAACACCATCGGCGGCAAGCCGGGCCGGGCGGTATAGCGGCCTGAAATACGCAGGCGCAGTGTACGGCGCGAGGGCACCGGGTCGCCGACGAGCGACACCTCGACACCCTCAAGACGCGGTTCGCAGCGGACGATGCGGGATCGCAGGCTCTCGGCAAAAGCAGCGCGCTGGCCGAGTGTGGTCAAGCTGGCGGAAAAGAAATCCTCAACCCCGTAGGTCAGCAGGCTGTCACTCAGCGCCTCATACGCCTTGGGCGGTGTCTGGGGCACACGGCGGGTGTTCAACAGCCACTCAAGATCGCGGCGCAGCGCCGCCCGAATACCGTCAAGCGTCTCGGCCTGGGTCACGGGGCGATCCTCCTGCCAATCGGGATCGGTATCGATCAGCCGGTCGATCAGCGACGGCCGCAGGCGGTCCGGTCGAGGGGCGCGGGCGTTATCCATGGCTCAGGGTCAGTGTTTCAAT
Source organism: Roseobacter weihaiensis (assembly GCF_020622345.1). Lineage (GTDB taxonomy): Bacteria > Pseudomonadota > Alphaproteobacteria > Rhodobacterales > Rhodobacteraceae > Roseobacter > Roseobacter weihaiensis. The sequence continues at coordinate 21,208 of NZ_JACNMO010000032.1, forward strand.
ATCATGCAAGGCGATGACCTCTTCCCCCGCAAGAAAGGCACGCTGGCCATAGGCACGGGTCAGCCCGCCCGGCAGCGCGGCGAAATCCGTTGTGCGGGCAAGGGTCTCTTGCGCCGTGCGCGGGGCGTCGTATGTCGCGGGCAGGCGCAGATCGGCCGCGGAGCCATCGGTGAGTGTCACACGCGCCGGACGGGCGACGAGATCCAGCATCAGGATTAGCGGTGCGCAGGCGACTTCGACCACTTTGGTCAGATCAAGCCAGAGATAGTGCCCCCCTGGTGTCAACGCCTCCAGCGCATGGGGCAGGCGGTCGTCCAGATCGCGCAACCCGTCAAAAGATGCGCCGTTCAGGGTCCCTTTCACAGGGACCAATAGGGTATCGAGCGCCTCTGCTGCGGATCGGATCTCCGCCTCCTGGTCCCCGCCAAGAGCGATGTTCAACTGCAGTACTGCGCGGTCCGCCACAGTCGGACCCAACGGCATGTCGGGCACCGCGCCTGTGTCCCACCATTTCGCGCGGGCGTCCATGGCCCGCAGGTACTGCCGCAGCTGCGCCACCTCCACCGCCGCCTTGGGGGCCAGTTGCTGCGCCATCCGGGCGTGGGTCTCGGCCCGTTCAAGATCCCCGGTGATCGCCAGAAGGTGGGCCAGTACGACACGGGCCTCGGCCGATTTCGGATCGGCCTTTACCTCTGCGACAGCCCGCGTGCGCGCCGCGTCCAGACGGTCCTCGTTGATGAGATCGGCCAGGGGTTGGGTGTCAGTCACGCTCATGCATAGGTCCTCTTAGGGCCGGTCTGCCCGGTGGTTTCGGAAATCAGGTGAAAGCTGGTCGAGACATCATCGAGCTGGAAATGCGGCTGCAGCCGCACCGTGGCGGCATAAACACCCGGGCGCCCAGACACCGGCGAGACGCTGACCGATCCGTCGCGCAGCGGGTAGGCCGCCTTGAGATCCTGATCGGCGTCATCATTGCCCAGGCAATAGCCGCGCAGCCACTCCGACAGGTCATTTTCGATCGTCCTGGCATCGGCCACGGTCCCCACCGCATCGCGCATCATGACCTTGAGGTAGTGGGCAAACCGGGAGGCGCAGAGCACATATTGCAGCATCGCCCCGATCCGCGCATTTTCGTTGGCCACGGGGCTGTCATAGCTCTCGGGGCGATGCAGCGACGGGTTGGCAGTAAAGACAGCTTCGGGTTCCAGATAAAGAGCCGTCAGCGGCACAATCCCGCGGGCGATCAGCGCGTCCTCCTGCGCGGAGGTGAACCGGGTTTGCACAGGCGGCTGTGCCGACAGGCGATGGCGGTCTGTCCCGAAATCATAGGCGCCAAAGCCGGGCACGCGCCCGCCACCGCTCTCATCCTGGAACGCGCCGCGGATCGCGGCATACCATCCAGTGTCATGAAACGCTGCGATCACGGTTGAGGCAAAAGCAAAGGCACCCGATACGAAAAGCGGGCGGCTGGCGGCCTCATCAAAGGTAAAACCATCGGTGCGCGTGACCTCATACCGACGGTAGGCCCGGCGCAGCGCGACGCGCGGGGCGACCAGGCCGATAAAGCGTGTGTCATCCCTTTGCCGCAGGGCATCCCAGCGGATCGCATCCCCCTGCGACTGGCGACCCACCCGCGGCTCCGTAAGATCGGCATAGGGCGGGATATCGGCAAAATCATCGACTCCCAACAAATCCGGAGCCGCCCCGAGGATCACCGGGCAAAACGATGCTGCGGCCACCCCGGAAAGCCGCCCCAGACCCTCAACCTGATCGCCGCGCGTGCGGTCTGTCGCGGCACTCACCTCGTAATCCCCCACGATGAGACCGAAGGGCAAGCCGCCCGGCATGCCGAACTCACCGTCATAGATCAGCTGATAGATGTGGCTCTGATCGAAATCCACCGCGCGTTCCAGATCGCGCAGCAGCGCAGACCAGCTGACGTTGAGCACCCGGATCAACACCCGTTCTGGCCCGCTCTGGGCTTGATCCACAAGCCGGTCGAGCGCCCGCCACCGGGCTTCCATGGCGCGGAAATCCGGGTGGTGAAGGATCATATTGACCTGGCGGGTCAGGGCGGCGTCAAGGGCAACAATCAACCGATCAATCCGCGCAGCGAGGGCCCGATGTGCGGGGCCCTCGCCAAATTCGCGGTCAATCACCGCCCCGATATCGCGTACCGGGGCGGTCATGTCAGGACTTCTCTGGAATGCGCGCGACCATCCTCAAAGAGGTGGTCAGCTCTTCCATCTGCAGCCATGGGCGCAACCACGCCACAGCGTTGTAGCTGCCCGGCCGTCCCGGAATTTCCTCAACTTTGACCCGCGCGTCCCGCAGCGGATATTTCGCCCGGTTCTCCGCCCCGGCGGCATCGTTTGCGTTGACGTAGTTGTTGATCCATCGGTTCAGCCAATCTTCGCAATCCTCCGGCTCCATGAAGGATCCGATTTTGTCCCGCCCGATGACCTTGAGGTAATGGGCAAACCGGGAGGTCGCCATGATATAGGGTAACCGCGCGGAAATCGCCGCATTGGCCGTGGCCTCGGGTCGGTCATACTTGGCAGGCTTATGGGTGCTTTGAGCGCCGAAGAACACAGCGTAATCGTGGTTCTTGTAGTAGCACAGCGGCAGGAACCCCATCTTGCCAAGCTCCGCATCGCGGCGGTCGGTGATGGCAATCTCGGTCGGGCATTTGATGTCCGTATCGCCTTCGTCCGTGGAAAAGAGATGCATGGGCAGCCCCTCCACCTTGCCGCCATTCTCCGCCCCGCGGATCGCGGTGCACCAGCCGGTCGCCGAAAATGCCTCGGTCAGCCGGGTGCCCATGACATAGGCCGCATTCATCCAGCAGTAGTTGTTATGGGGAATGCGGTCGCCGTCATAGGCAATGGCCTCGTTATAGTCGAACTCGTCGATTGTGCGGGTCGTGGGGCCATAGGGCATCCGGGCCAGCACACGTGGCATGGTCAGGTTGACGAATTTGGAATCTTCGCTCTCCCGGAAGCCGCGCCATTTCGCGTATTCCGTCGCATCAAAGATCTTGGACAGATCGCGCGGCTTGCTCAGCTCCGTATAGTCGTCAAAGCCGAAGAGTTTGGGCGATGCCGCCGAGATGAACGGCGCAAAGGCCGCCGCGGCAACATGGCTGAGGTTGGTCAGACATTCGAGGTCTTCAAAGCTGTTGTTGAATTCGAAATCACCGATCAATGTACCGATGGGTTCGCCGCCCGGCGTGCCGAATTCATCCTCGTAGATCGCCTTGAACAGCCGCGACTGATCAAACTCGACCGCCTTGGACAGATCGCGCCCGATCTCTTTCTTGGACGCGTTCAGCACCCTGATCTTCAGGTTGGAAGAGGTGTTGGAGTTATAGATCAGATGCTGCAAGCCGCGCCAGGACCCTTCAAGGGCACTGAATTCTGGTGACTGCATAATCTCGGCCAGTTGCGCGCTGAGCCGTGCGTCGATCTCTTCGATGGCCTTGGTCAGTGTAATTGTCAGGTTGCGCGAGTAGCTGACCGTGCCGTCCAATGCGGCATCCGTCAGGGTTTTCAGCAACTCCTTGGTGCGGTCCGGCTCGGTCTGGCGCGTGGCACCGATGACCTGATCCAGCAGGCTTTCGTCCTGTTCCGTTTTTGTGGCGACGGCGGCGCCCTGTGTTCCAGCAGCCATTATTTGCCCTCCTCGGTGCCAAGTTCATCCATCAGCTCTTTGAGCGCATCATTGTCCTGCAGCATCTTCTCCAGCAGCACTTCGAGCTCTTCCGAGCGGTCCGCCTTGCTCAGCAGGTCGCGCAGTTGATTGCGGCTCTCCAGCAACTTCTTCAGGGCGGGGACCTGATCCACGACCCGTGCAGGCTCAAAATCCTCCATGGATTTGAACGCCAAATTGACGCGCATGTTCTCATCCTCGTCGGACAGGGTATTGTTGACCTGTAGCGACAGGCCGGGTGTCATCCGCTCCAGCACGTCGTCGAAATTGTCCTTGTCGATCTGCACAAAACCGCGTTCCGAGAACGGCTTGAGCTCCTGCGTGGGCGTGCCGGAAAAATCACCGAGCACGCCGACGACAAAGGGCAATTCCTTTTCCACCATCGCGCCTTCGGTTTCGACTTCGTATTTAATATGGACCCGTGGCTTTCGAACCTGGTCCAATTTGTCGTGAATGCTTGCCATTTAACTTTCTCCTGTTGAAATTTCGGTGCGGGAGGACCGGGTACAGCTTAGTTTGCACCGGTATTGCCAGGTTTGGTCTTGCCAATTCCGGCTGAGGTCATGACAGCCTGACGGGCATTGGGATCAGGGATCAGTTCCTCGATCAGGGTCAGAAAATCCATCCGCCCGCGCCGCACCAGCGTCTCAAGCGTATCGGCAATGGGCGAGTGAGGTTCTGCATGGCGGAAAAACCGCGCAATGCGCAGAAGATGCTCGAAGGCGTCCTCGCGGCTGCGGATCGCGCCAGCGGATGTCTGGGCGGTGACCTCGGACGGTGTCTCGACGACCGGGCTTTCGGATGCGGGTTCAGCTTCCTCAGGCGCTTCACCCAGATCGGCCAAACGTCTCAGAACCGCCTCTGAATCCTCCAGAATTTCCTGAATTTGCGAGAACGGGGGCGCCTCGCGACCCAGTAGTTCCGTCAGGGCCTTGTCACAGGCCTCGATCGCGGTCTGAGCCGCCAAAATATCACTCAGTTTCTCCCGCACTGCGTCCGGTCCCGCCGACGCAAGAGCAGCTGCGGTCTCGGCTTCGGCGCCCGCCTGTGTCGACCACAAACAGGCCTCTCCGTAAGGCACATCAGGGACCAGCGGAAGAAGTCGCAAAGGCTGGATCAATGTCCCCTCTCGACCAGCGCCATTGAGCGATGAAATCATATCAAAAGGACGGTCATCGGCATCCTCGGAATGCGGGTGCAGCATGCGACCGTATACCGTCACCATATCAGTCAAAAGAGCAACCGCGTTAACCATTCCGGCATGACCATTAAGACGTGTTTCAGCTTCGATGAGCCAGATGGCGACCTCGATATCCTTCCCTATTTCACGGATCAGTTTTGTTGCCAGCTCAGCAATTTCTGTCCATTGCGGAGCAACACGCAGATGACGGTCCGAGCGATCTTGTACCTCTTGTTTACGCTCGTCGTCACGCGCGGCAGACCGCAGATCCCTCAACCGACGGTAATCCGCCTGTCCGGCCTGCGAAATGCGCGGATTGTCGCCGACCTCAGACCCGGCGCACCGAATTTCTGATTGGAAAGACACGTTATTATACCCCCAAAGGTAGAACGATGAAATCGTTCATAAACAAATAGTTACGCAACAGACAGCTCCGATTCGCGTTTTCAGACTACACGAACTGCTCCGGTTTGCAGATGAAATTAGTCCTTGAACTACATTCGTCGAGTTGCATGTTTTAAGGCAAGTTAACTGTGGGGAATCGTGGGTGCCGGGACAACCGGCAGCTGATTTTTTGTATCTATGTCTTGCCTGTGTCAGTGATTGATTTGCATAGTCTCATCCGGCGATTGGCGCCGGAGTTGTCGCGCGCTCTCGAAAGCGCAGCGTCACTGGCAGTCCGTAACGGACACAGTTCGATCGAGTTGGAACATTGGATCTTTGCGCTGTCTGAGTCCGAAGCGAAACACGTGATCGAAGCCGCATGCGTTAACCCTTCTCAGGTGCGGGCGGAGGCGTCAAAGTCAATCGAAATGCTGCGCCGCAGCGAGCCCTGCACACCGACCATGTCGCCGCAGATCACCGATCTTGCCCGCGAGGCTTGGGTGGCGACATCGCTGCGTTTTTCGCAGGCTCAAATCAGCGCTGAAATCCTGCTTTTGACACTCAGTTCCGATACGGCGCTGCGCAGTCATTTGCGCCGTGTTGCACCCGCCCTTCTAAAGCTCAATCTCAGTCAGCTGGAACATGTAGCCCAAACCGCCGAAACCACCGGCCAGAGCGATACAATCGCGATGCCCTCTTCGCCGGTTGCGGGCTCGGAAAGTTTTCTTGAGACCTACGCACATGACCTCACCGCGCAAGCCCGCGCCGGTGACGTCGACCGCATCGTGGGACGGGACGCAGAGCTGCGCCAGATGGTGGATATCCTGCTGCGCCGGCGGCAGAACAACCCCATCCTTCTGGGGGAGGCCGGTGTGGGCAAAACCGCGGTGGTTGAAGCATTTGCTGTCATGATTGCGGAAAAGCGCGCACCCGGATCATTGGCCGATGTCACGCTCTACACCCTTGATATGAACCTGTTGCAGGCCGGTGCCGGTGTGAAGGGCGAGTTCGAGCGCCGCCTGACCGGTGTGCTGGATGAGGTCCGCGCCAGCCCCACACCGATCATCCTTTTCATCGACGAGGCGCACAGCCTGATTGGCGCTGGTGGACAGGCGGGGCAGGGAGATGCTGCAAACATCCTCAAACCCGCGCTGGCCCGTGGTGAGCTGCGGACCATCGCGGCAACCACCTGGAGCGAGTACAAAAAGCACTTTGAGAAAGATCCGGCACTCACCCGCCGCTTTCAACCGGTCAAAGTGGATGAGCCCGACATTGATACCGCCATCCGCATGCTGCGGGCGGTTGTGAAACGCTTCGAAGATCATCACGGCATCGCGATCAGAGAAAGCGCCCTGCGCGCTGCAGTGGAACTTTCCGCGCGCTATCTGCCTGAACGCCAGCTGCCTGACAAGGCCGTCAGCGTGATCGACACTGCCGCTGCCGCCGTCAGGTTGAGCCGCGACGTGGATCCTGACGCGCTGCAGGCCCACCAGATCGAAGCGGATCATCTGCGCGCTGAACTGGACCGCTTGCAATCCGAACCGCCAACCGCTGGTGCGCCGCGCGACATCACCCGATTGACCCAACGTCTGGCCCGCGCCCAGCAGGCCGCAGAGGTGATCGCTGCCGAATTGGCGGAACAACGTGCACTGGCTGATGCCGCCGATCACGCCGCTGCCAGCGGCGCAGCCGATGCGCTGACGCAGCTTGGGACCCTTGAAAAGCAGCTACAGAAAGCGGGCGGGGAAAACCCGCTGGTCAGTCGGGTTGTGGATGCCGAAGCAATTGCCCAGGTGATTGGCCGCTGGACCGGTGTGCCCACAGGTCGGCTGTTGCGCAGCCAGATCGCCGCCGTCGGCACCCTTGCGGACCGCGTGAAAACCCGCGTGATTGGGCAGGATGCCGCCATTGACACGCTCAGCGAGGCGATGCGCGTGGCGCGGGCGGGTCTCAACGATGCGCGCCGTCCACAGGGTGTTTTCCTGATGGTCGGGACATCCGGTGTGGGCAAGACGGAAACCGCGCTGGCTCTGGCGGATGAGCTTTACGGCGGCCCCCAGGGGCTGACCGTCATCAACATGTCGGAGTTCAAGGAAGAGCACAAAGTCTCACTTCTGATGGGCTCGCCTCCGGGCTACGTCGGATATGGTGAGGGGGGCGTGCTGACCGAAGCGGTGCGTCGTCGGCCCTATGGTGTGTTGCTGCTGGATGAGATCGACAAGGCACATCCGGGCGTGCAGGATATCTTCTATCAGGTGTTCGACAAGGGCAGCCTGCGCGACGGCGAAGGACGTGATGTTGATTTCCGGAACACCACGATCCTGATGACCGCCAATAGCGGGACAGAAACCCTGGCCACACTGGCCGAAGACCCTGAGACACTACCAGAAGCCCATCACATCCCCGATCTGTTGAAGCCGGAACTTCTGGAGCAGTTTAAACCGGCGTTTCTGGGCCGGTTGACCTTAGTGCCCTTTTTGCCGCTGGACGCAGGGACGATGGCCAAGATCGTCGACCTGCAACTGGCCAAGATCGCCGACCGCGTCCAGGGCAACTATCAAGCCCGTACGGAGGTGACCCGGGCCGCCCGCGCACGTCTTGCAGCGCTCGCGCAGAGCGGTGACACGGGTGCCCGTGCAATTGAAACCATGCTGGCGCGCGATGTTTTGCCGCGCATTGCCGACCTTTTCCTGAATTCGGTGGCGGGTGGGTTTGTCCCGCGCGCCATCGAGATTGGCGTCGCCCCAGACGGAACCGGGTTCACCGTTTCCGCCCTCGGCAAGAGGAGGCGCCTTGCAAGCTGAAAGGAAGGCCGCCCTTGGTCTCCCTTTCCTTCTCATCCTCGACTTTCACGACCGAATTTCAATGTATTAAGGAGCAAGATCATGCCGATTTATCTGCAAATGGATGGAATTTCCGGTGATGCAACCCATGAGACGCATCGTGCCTGGATGGACATCGAAACCATGCACTGGAACGTGACGCGCAACATGACTACGCAGGCCGGCTCGACCGCGAACCGCGAGGCGTCAGAACCTACAGTGTCCGAAGTTGTTCTCACCAAGGTGACCGACAGCTCCTCTACCCGTCTCTTTGGAGAGGCCTGCTCGGGCTGTACGGGCAAAACCGTCACCATCCATTTGGTCACGACCGGGAATCCCGGTGACACCTATGTGGAGTACATTCTGACCAACACGCTGGTTTCGAACTACTCCGTCGACACCTCCGGTGACCGCCCGATTGAAACCATCCGGCTGAACTTTACCAAGATGGAAGTGAAGTACACACCACATGATGAAAACCACAGCCCGCAGTCGCCCATGATCGCATCCTACGATCTGACAACGACACGCGCGGCCTGAGCCAGCAACAAGGGACCAGACGTTCCCGGCAGGGGGCTGTCTGGTGCCTGTTTCCAACATTTGTGGTGGCCGCCTGACCGGTTATCTGGCGGGCGGCCCCGCTCCTTCAGCGACCTTACCCAACGGACTGCAAGGAATGAAACAAATGCCAGACTGCAACCACGCGCCAAAGATCGCCCGCAGCCCCGCTGTGAAAAACCTTTCCGCCGTCGCGCGCGCGCGACGGGACGCCTTTTGGGACCGGCGGGAAAGCACGCGTGCCGCGCGCGACTGGACAAACTATACCGATGGCGGACATTGGATGGGGTCAGGAAAGGACCCCAGCCTGCTGAGCAAGCAGGAATTGTCGGCAAGGTCTACCAACGCGCTTCATCTGTCGTGGCCCACGAACGGCTATCTGCAGAAGTCCCGCAAGCAGACCAGTGAAATCAATTTCAAAATGAGCGTCATGGCCGGGATCATCTCGGCGATTGGAACCCGCGGTGCCCGGCTTGGAAAAAGTATCGGTGTCAGCATCGGCACAAACTGGCTGCTGGATCAAGCGGGCGGTATTCGCGTCCGTCGCGGCTGGCCCTACGCCCTCGAGTTCGGTTGGCCTTCCGCCATCACCAGTCGGCCATCTTGCCGTGAACCTATTGTAAATCTTTCGTTCGACCGCCATGAGACGCTGCGCGATAAGAACGGCACGGCACAATACTTCAAGACGTACAGCCATAAAGAAGATCGCGCCTCGGAGTGGTCGCCCGACATGCTTTGGACGTTTGTATCGGCCGTCACCGGGACCACGGATGGCAAGACGCGCATTGTTTGTCCGGATGGGGGTGTGCTGGTGCATTCTGACTGATCCTAACCGCAGGATTTCAACAAGGCAGTAGGTATATGGTATTTTGCAGCACAATACGGATGACAGATTTACAGTGTTGCGCGAAAGGCGGCCCTGGATGACGGCCTTTGTCCATCCTTTGGCGCGCAGCCTGCATGTCGCGGCGGCCCTTGGTGATGCGATCGTATTCCTGTGTCCGCGCCGGGGTCTGACCTTTGATGCACCCGGTGCGGCGTTGTCACAGGCGCTCTTTGCTACCCCTTCACAAACCCGCGCCCTCTTGGTCGATGGCGCCCGTGGGGCGGCGGTACTGGAAGCGGCGCACGCTCGCGGTCTGCGCATGCTGCCCCTTTACCCCGATGATGTGGAGCCTGAGCTTTTGGCCGTGGCACCAAGGTTGATCCCTGTGACCGATCGGCACGATCTCGACGCGCTGTTTCCGCTTTTTTGGGAACAGGGTCTGGCGAGCGCCGTGTTGGCGCAAAGCGATATCGGCACCCTGCGCGCGCATCTGTCCCGGCAGATTTATGCGGAAACGCCTGAGGGCGAAATCTGTGTGCTGCGGTTTCACGATCCAAGGGTGTTGCGCCGCCTGAGAGCCGTGCTGGATCAGGATCAATCCGATCAGCTCTTTGGCGACATCATCGACAGCTTCGTGTTTGAGGATGGCACCGGAGCGCTGGCCCGCTATGTCCATGCGCCGGAAAGTGACGCGTGATGATCCGCCTCACCCCCGAACAGGTGCTCGCCCTGCAAAACGAAGCGCTGCACAGCTTTGCCACCCGCGTGGTGGAGGAACTGCCCGGCTACCGGGGGCCGATGACCGCCGGGCGATCCCAGAAGACATTGTTTCGCGCAACGACCGCCGCCATCGACCGGGCGCAAACTTTCGAAATCGAAACCGAGCGTGCGCTGTTTCTCTATGTGAATATCGCCATGTCTCTGGGCGCTGCATTTGACAGCGACCCGGCCGTTCCTTGGGCGCATGATATCCTGACCGACAAGGCCTACATCGGTGGTCGTGAAAGGATCGATGACCTCTGGAATACCTACATCGACTACTGCGATGCGGTGATGGTGGCGGAGGGCGCCGAAGAGGTCCCGCTTTTCCCGGTGGAAGCGTACCGCGCCTTTGCCGATCTGCCGCCACCCCCCGCAGACGACGGGACACTGGCACCTATTCTGGCCGATTTTCGCCGGATTTGGCCCGAAAAAGCGGATCTGATGTCTCGCGATGACCTGCGCATTATGGTGCGTGAGATGGGCGCGCGGGCGACGGATCTGGGCTTGACCGACACCTCGGCCAAATGGCGGTTCGGTCGGATCGGGTTTCTGCTAGGCTACGCCTGGGACGCGGACCCGCTGCACGACTGGGCCTGGCCTATTCTGCGCGACGCGGGCCGCGGCATGAAGGATGCCGAGGTGATGAACCACATTGAAACCGGGTTACATGAGAATGTTCTGAAGCCCGCGTTGGAATGGATCGACGAAAATGATCGTGACGATTTGAATCCGGTGGACCAAAGGGAGACCGCTTGACATGGCCCGTCGCCCGCCCTTTGACGCCGATAACGCCATCGGCTTTTGCGAGACCTGCCCCGGCAGACCACCCTCGAACTGCCGCGATGAACGCGGCGCAATCGAAAGCCGCTGCGAAGTGGGCCGCCGGGAAAGCAACCGTTTCTTTGATGGGCGTCAGCGGTTCAACAACCGACGCAGCCGACCCGGACGCCGCAACCGCACCGTGCAGGCCCGCCGGATGACGTGGAAAGACAAGCACTGCGGCGTGGCGCTTTTTCAACTGGGCGGGCCAAATGTGCGGGATCGGATTGATGATCTGACGAGACAGGTGGATGCCTACTTCGAAGATATCATAGAATATGCTGAAGAGCTGGGCGCAAACATCGCCGGCGATGCTGTGACCCGCTATGGTGCTGCCGCAACTGGGCGCTACGTGGGGTCGGCGTTCTGTGGTCCGGCCGTCAAGGTCTGCGCCGGGGCCATGACCGTTGTCAACGCAGTCCACGGGGTCTGGAGCATTTTTTCAACCGGCATCACACTTGCCCAAGCGACCACGCAAATCAACGACACGATCAACCGCCTCTCTGCCATTCGCGGCAACGCGGAGGTAATCCTGCGCGCCGCTCAGAACCCCGGAGAGTTGCCGGAGATTCAGCGCGAGCTCTCCGAACAGATGTCGGCTCTTGCCCAGGCAGACCCCTGTCTGAATGCGCGGCGGTGTTACATGGTGCCCTACACCAGCCAAGGGCGGCAGGGTCCGGGTGCCGAGCTGGACATGGGCAGCGCCGCCCTCTCGCCCGGCGGCAGCCCGGGGCTTTTTGATGCGGGCATGCTGGATTTGTCAGACAGCCGGGGGTGTTGCCCGGGCCAGACCGGTCACCACCTGCTGCCCCGCGCGATGGTTGCCCACTGCCCGGGCTACAATCACGGGGCCGCTCCCACGGTCTGCGTCGAAGGGGCAACGCAGCGCATGGGCAGCCATGGGCGGGTTCATGATGCGACAGATGAATTACTAAAAGAAAATCACGGCGACGGGCAGCCCATGACAATGAGCAGCGCAATAAACCTTGTCACGGATGCTTATGCAGATAGCGAGGTTGGCGACCATTGCGATCCCGATTGCATCAAGCAGCAATTGCAGGACTACTACAATGACCTGGGCTGCACCCCAATGCCGCGCGACAGCAACGGGAATCTGGTCGGGCCTTCTGAAGAAACAGACGACGAAAACGATCTCGATTAAGGAGAAACCATGGAGAATTGGCGAAAGGCATTGGACGGCATGGTGATCACGAAAGCCGCGATCGTGGATAACACCACCTTTGCGTTCGTGGCTGATTGGAACGAGACCATACCGGGCAACACACCTCGCGCACGTCTGATCAGCGCCAACCTCAAAACCGGGAATTGGGGGTACAAGGGGTATCGCGGCGGGTCGATGCACATGGCGCGGGTGGCGGGAGGCCGGAACCAGAATGGCAACCGCCATACCCTTTTTGTAACCGCTGGTGGTGAAGTGTCGTCTTTTGAATACAAGGACGGCCCCAACGGGCTCGAGGAAAAAATGCCGCAAGGTGGCGCGCGCGCGGTAAAGTTCTTTGGCCAGCACTTTTATGCCGCGGGCGGCGGGCGTGGATTTTTTCGCCGAAAAGGCCCAGGTGACTGGGATGTGATCAGTCATACGCCTCATACCGACCGCGCGACCGATCCGGGTCCCTTCAGCGCCATGGACGGCTACGCAGAGGACGACATCTACCTTTGGTATAGGGGTCCATATGATAAGAACGCAACCGACCGTCGCAGAGGCCTTGAGCATTGGAACGGGTCCGAGTTCACGCAAATCCCGCTGCCCAAGGAGGTGTTCGAAAACGTCCCCTGGGCCCCGTTCAGCGCGTATGACATCTGCTGCGCACCGGAGGGCAAGGTGTTTCTGTCCGGCGGGAAAGGCGAATTGCTGATGGGCGGTCGCGACGGGTTTGTGGTCCTTCTGGAACAGCGCGAACGAGCTTGGCCCGTCACGAATATCCAATGGTTCAAGGGCACGCTCTACGGGGCCACAGATGCCGCGCTCCATGTTTTCGATTTCGACAAGCGCGCATGGCGTCCGGCGCTCTTTCCCGGGGATGAGGGCGCGCCGACCGCGTTTCCCTATATCGACGCCAACGAAGACGTGATGCTGGTGGCGGGCGGCTTTGGCGCGTCGATCTATGACGGAGAGACATGGACCCGTATCGCCGGTGATGTGACCCCGCTCGACGTCACGCGCCTGCAACTGATGGAACGTCAGGCTCAGGACGTCAAAGAACTGCGCGATATTCTGCACGACAAGGTTCAGGAACAGAACCGATAACCCCTTTTCACCCCGCCTACGGGAGATTGCCATGAACGCTCCGAATTACATTCAAGCCGACCGCATCCTGCGCATCGAAGGGCTTTTGGGCTCGGATCAGCTATTGGCGGAACGCCTCGATCTGCGCGAGGAAGTCAGTGCCCTCTTCGAAGGGGTGGTGCAGGTTCGCTCCAAGCTCAATGACCTCGCCCCAGATCAGGTCGTGGGCCACACCACCGACATCTCGCTGGAACTGGGGCAAGGGGAGCGGCGCGCGTGGAATGTGCTGATCACCGATATGGCCGTGGGCCCCAAGGTCACGCGCGGGCTTCAAAGCTACCGGCTGACGCTGCGCCCGCAGATGTGGCTGCTCAGCCAGAAGAGCGATTGTCGCATCTGGCTCGACAAGACCGCGATCGAGGTCTGCGAGACGCTGCTGTCCGAACATGGCCTGCCCGCGCCAGACACCTCGGGCGTGGTGGAAGCACCGCAACCGCAGCACTACTCCGTCCAGTACAATGAAACCGATCTGGCCTATCTGACGCGGCGGTTGGAGGAGGACGGGATTTTCTACTGGTTCACACATCAGCCCGGCCAGCATGTGCTGCACATCGCCTCTCACACGGCCGGTTATACAGGGGGCGAAGACGTGCGCTTTGCCCATGGCTCGACCGACCGCAACCACATCAACCACTTTGAGACGCGGTTCCGCTATACCCCCGGTGTGCGCACGGCCCGCGACTGGAATTTCAAGACCCCCGGCACCGTGCCAGAGGGGACAGCGCCGTCAACGGTCGCCCTGCCCTCCAACGGCAATTACGAGCTGTTCGAGTACCCGATGATTGGCGGCTACGGCACGGGCAAAGCGTCTGACGCGATCGAGGCCGCCCGGATCGAAACCCAGGCCAAGCTGCGCATGCAGGCCTCCGAAGTGGAGCATCGGCAGGTCGATGGCGCCTCCAACCAACGCACGCTCGCCCCGGCGGCCAAATTTACGCCCTTTGATGTGGCCAACCCCGAAAACACCTTTGACGAACACGTCATTCTGGCCATGGAACATACGGTTGTCGATTCCAGCTATGAAACCGGCGGACGTGACCCCGACTACCAGAACCGCTTTGTCGCGTTGCCCGCTGCAGTGCCTGCCACGCCGCACCGCACCACGCCCCGTCCGCGCATCGACGGCACCCAGGTTGCGGTGGTTGCGGGCCCCGCAGGCGAGGAAATTCACCCCGATGAATACGGCCGTATCAAACTGTGGTTTCCCTGGGATCGGCGCGCGGCCAGGGACGGCTCTGACACCTGCTGGGTGCGCGCAATGCAGAACTGGGCGGGGGCGGGTTACGGCGGCCAGGTCATTCCCCGCATCGGGATGGAGGTGATGGTCACCTACCTTGAGGGTGACCCGGACCGTCCCGTCGTCACCGGCGTCGTCCCCAACGAACGTCAGGCTGTTCCCTACGACCTGCCAGGCAACAAGACCCGGACCGTGCTGCGCTCCAACACCCACAAGGGCGATGGCTTCAACGAGATTTCCTTTGAAGATGAAAACGGTCAGGAAGACCTGTTCCTGCATGCGCAAAAGGACATGACGCAAAAGATCCTCAACAACCAATCCGCCAATATCGGGGCCAACCGGGTCGAAACCGTCGGCCAGAGCCAAACCCTGCAAGTCGGCGATAATATGGTGGAGCGCATCGGGCGCAACCGCAACGTGACCGTCGGGGGCCGCGCGATTCAGATGCTCACGTTTCTCAGCCCGCTCTTGCAGGCCGGGGGGCGCATGTTTCAACGCGCAGGCCAGCGCACCGGCGCGGATGCCATCACCGATGTGGCGGGGGATTTTACCGGTGATGTCAACATCGCCAATGAGGCCGCGATGCTGTTGGGGACCGGTGGCTTTCAGCAATCGGGCGCGCACCGGCAGGGCCAGGGCACCGCGCAGGCCAGCCAGGCCGCGTCGCTTGCGGGCCGTGCTGCGGGGCTGATCGCGGGATCCGGCCTGCTCAACAGCTTTGTCGAACGCATCCGCACCGACACCGTGGGCGTCGCCCGTACCGAGCACATCGGCGTGGCGAAAAACACCGTTGTCGGCAACATGCAGTCCACCTCCGTCGGCAAGACCAAGAAACTCGCGGTCGGTGAAACCTATGACTACGAGGCGCGCCAGTCGATCTTTGGCCGAACCGTCAACCACACGCTCTCGGCCACCGACACATTCCGCATCTCCGGTCCCGGCGGGACACTCATCATCGACAGCTCCGGGGTGACCATCAAGACCAGCCACTTCAAGGTCAAATCCCCCAGCGTCGATTTCACCTCCGGCTCGCCCGATCAGGTAGAGGCGCTGCAGTCGGATAAACCCTTTGTTCAGGAGTGCAAGGAAAGCTGACCGATGCGCATGCCGTCCGATCAGATGGCCCTTTGGAGTGAGATGTGTGAGAATGGGAATAACCAACGATGAAACGCACTACCTGCGCTGCATCTTCAGGGCCGGCAAGCCCGATGATCTGGCTGTGCTTGCGACAGCTTTGGACATGCGGGAGGGATATGTCGAACCCGAGAGACCAGACGAACGCTGTGACGACCTTGAAGGAAAGCAAAACGGCGGCAGTTACTTTCTGACGAAGGGGGATTTCAGCGTCATGCTGAGCGCAAACATCTGGAATTGGACGTCGGATCAGATCGACACTGCCTTGCTAACGGCATCCACCAGAGGCATCGCAGTTGCCGTGCCCGATGACGAAGGTGATGTTCCGGATTTCCCCGTCTATATCAGTGGGCGTCGCATCCGGGCCGTGCTGGAACATGATGAAGTATTCGACGACCATCTACTGATACGTCCGAAATCGGAGCGGCAGAACCTGCCGCGTCCTGATAAATCCGAGGATATCAAAAATGTGTAAGACGATATTGCCCAAACCCCGTCGCAACCCGCTGAAAATGGCTGCGGCTTCCCCTGTTCATTCCGTCGAGGAGTTGTTCTGATGTCCTCCAAACCTGTCGCCCTTCTGGGCCATTTGCATGTCTGCCCCAAAATGCGTGGGGGCGGGCCGATCACCTTTGCGGGGCAATCCCACGTACGTGTCAACGGCATTCCCGTGGCCGTTCAGGGTGGTATATGCCTCTGCGATGGCACCCCGGGCCCCGACGCGCTGGTCCAGGGGTCGACCAAGGTCCGCATCAATGGCATGGGTGTCATGCGCGTTGGTGATAAGACCGGCCACGATGGGCAAATCGTCGTGGGCGTGCCGAACACGAAGTTCTGCTGATGTCCAACGATCTGGCGTCCCTGTTTCCGCATGATCCGATCAAAGCGCAGCGCGAGGACAGGCTGCGCACCCTTTTGTTTGATCTGCCCGACAATGCAGACGGCGAACCGGTCCGCAGCTACCTGTTGCTCGATGCCGCGGCCGCACCCGAGATTGCGACCTATGCCGAGGCTTTCCCGGAGCCCGCTCAATGTCTTTTTGATGGCGCGGCCTTTGACGATTTAGCCGAAGTCGCCCCATGGCTGATCCAAGTTGAATCCTTCGGGGACGCTCTGGACTGGTATCTCGATAAAGGCTGGGGCCAGAACTGGGGGGTGTTCGTTCAGACCGCCCTGCCCCTTGCGCGGCTCAAGACCCGTCTGAAAAGCCATCTCTTTGTCTCCAGTGAGCCACAGGGAAAGATGTTCTTCAAGTTCTATCGCCCGCGTACTCTGAGGGATTACCTGCCCGCCTTCGAGGCTGACCAACTCAAAAACTTCTTTTTCAAGCTGGAGGCCTATGTGATCGAAGGCACAGAGGTGAACGATGCCATCCGGCTTGCCTGTGACGCGGAAGGCGCCCTGGTGCGGGATCTAGTCGATCTGCAAGCCGAGGGATGACAACCGCACCGTCACTCTAGTACCAGCTGGCACCGACTGTGTATCACGGCATGGTAGACCAACTGCATGATCCAAAGCACTCAGGGCAAGCGCGCCGCAAATACTGCCACAGGCAGATGCGGCAAGGGTGTCCCGGGGGATTTGGGGAAACGAACGCGACCGATGCTGACCGCCCTTGATGCAACCGTCGTGGTAGAAGATTTACGCTTCCCCCCGGCAGCCGTCTGGAAGAACTCAACGAGCTTTACCTTGATCCGCTGGAGATGGGTGCGATTGCCTTTGCCCGCCGCTTGAAAGCCCCCCGTACCCAAAATCATCAACGCAACAAAGCCGCTCAAGGTCAGTCTTTTTTGAGGATCATCGCCAGCCGAATGGTTGCGGCGAGGATCGCCTGCGACAGAACCGGCGAGCGACCTGATCCGATCGCGGCATCGTTGTCGCGCCTGTCGTTTTCCCGCAAAGTGCAGTGCCAGTGGCCGTCCTTGTCATTGGCGCGTCCATGGATGTGCACCGCCCAATTCGGAAAAGCCTGATCCGCAATGTGGATGGCTGTATCTGTGACGCTAATGCGCTCGGCCAGATTGTGTTCTGACGCTGTCGCCTCAGGCAGCAGAAACGCAAGGCCCCCGGCCACGCCGCCGAAATCCGCTACCGTCAGATCTGAGCGTGTTTCCAGCTCATCGATCAAGATGTCCAGTTCAGGATCCTTCATCCTTCATTCTCCCTCGCTTTTCGGGGTCCATGTCAATTTCCGCGACACCGACCACATAGTTCTTTCCATAGGCGCGCGCGCATCTCGGGCAGGTGGTATAGAACATGAAAATACGTCCAACCTCGTGCCCCATTACCTGCGCCGCAATCCCCATTTCATGCACCCAGTCGGGGGACTTGCGATAGGGCCCCTCGAAAACGCGCGTTATGAGATCCCCGGACAGTGTAGTCATTTCTTCCTCTGGAACCGTTGTCGTGACCGCGAATAAGTGTTCTCCCTCTGATGCAGAGAGATCGCGGCTCAGAACAAGGGTTCCGTCAGGATCCTGCGCACCTGAGTCTTCGATGTGTCCCTGAACCCGTGTGAAAACCCGGCCCATATTGATCGGCACATGCAACAGGCTGCGTGTTGTGGCGCAGACAAACAATTTGTTCTGAAAATGCAGATGGCGACCTTCCCACCCCGTCGGATCAAAGCGCGGGCAGCATCCCGTTTGGGGTGCGGAAATCTCCATCTTTGGCAGCGCATTGGTTTGCATGAGACACTCTTCCATCGGTCAGCAATCTACATTCTTTCCCGTTTCGAAGGGGCCGGATTGATATTCGTCATGCTGTGGCATGATTTCGAAAATCTCTTTCGTGCCCGACCAGAGTGTCAGTGCCGCGCAAGGTGCCACGTACCGATATACATGCCGCATTTCCGGGGACCTATCCGCCTCGCTTGGGACGGCCCTTGGTTGGTGTTGCACGCTCCTCTCCTTCGACAGCGACACGACGAGCTTGACCCGCACCCGGAAACGGCACCGTTGCTGACGGCCAGCGCTGACCATCCACAGTAATGGGTTGCGCGCCCGCCGGGTTTTGTTCTGGCCAAAGATACTGATCTCGAGGCGACCCTGCGGTCCGTTCAATATCACCTTGGCACTGTCCCACCCCTTTGGCAGGCATGGTTCAATGCAAGTCGCGCCCGCCTTGGGCTTCAAGCCCAATATGCCCGCAAAGGCCAACTGCCAGTTCCAGCCTGCAGCACCCGTCTACCAGGACCGCGCGCCCTGCCTGCTACGCGCCCCGGCCCCTGACACATCGCCTGTCAGAACGTAAGGTTCTCTGCGATAATGATCGGCGCCTTCTGTATCGGCGGCGCGACGTATCGGGTTGATGATGTCAAAGACCTGGTAGGCACGGTCACCATCCCCGACCGCGGCATAGGCCACCCCAAGCCAGGTCGCCGCATGGGTATACTGGCCCCCGTTTTCCCGGATGCCCGGTGGATAGGCTTGAATATAGCCTGGATCGCGATCCGTTTGGTCAAAAGGCGGCGTAAGAAGCCGTATCAGCCGCGCCTCTTTATCCACCAACTGATCCTGTGTCGATTGCAAGGCCTGATACGCGCGATCCTCAACCGGGTCGCCTGCCAGCACAGACCAGGCTTGCGCAATCAGGTCGATCCGACATTCATCGTTCTCGCTGGCTCCCCAGGGCACACCCTCATCGTCAAAGGCCCGGACGTCCCATGCACCGTCCCATGCATGTTGCGTCAAGGCCCGGCCCAGCCTGCCAGCATGCTCCCGCCAGCGGTCGGCGTCATCGCCATGTCCGGCCTGCTCGGCCAGCGGCGCAAACAGCCCCACGGTGGCGATCTGAAACCAGGCGAGCCAGACACTTTCGCCCGGACCGCCGTCACCGATCCGGTCCATGCCGTCGTTCCAGCCGACCGCGCCCATCAAGGGAAGCCCGTGCGATCCAGTCGCCATCATGCGGTTCAGGACGCGCGCGCAGTGATCATAGAGCGGTGCACTTTCGCCTGTGTCGAACAAGGCATAGCTGTCGTTTTCCTCGGGGCGCAACTCCGGTGCGGAGAGAACCGAAACCACCGCGTTGAGGATATCTGCATCCGCCGTTGCATCCACGTAGCGTGCAGTCACAAACACCAGCCAAAGATAGTCGTCCGTGCAGCGGGTACGTACGCCGCGACCTGCGGGCGGATGCCACCAGTGCAGCACATCGCCCTCTTCAAATTGGTGGCGCGCGGCCAAGAGGATCTGGTGCCGAATCGCTGTGCAGCAGCGCCAGAACATCCTGCAATTGATCCCTGAAACCGAAAGCCCCGCCAGCCTGATAAAATCCCGCGCGCGCCATGATGCGGCAGGATCGGTTCTGATAAGGCAGCCACCTGTTGACCATGAGATCAAAGACCGGATCCGGGGTTTTCACCTGAACGGCACCAAGGCGGTCATTCCAGGTCTGCTTCAGCCGTTGGTGCGACGCTTCAAATTCGGACGGGCTTTTCCACTTCCGCACCGCCGCGGGCAGGCTGGTGTCCTCCGCAACCTCTCCCAGGGCAAAGACCACCTCGGCGGTTTGGAGAAATCCATTTCGGGTAGGGGCTCGGGGCTGGTCATTTTTGTGATGATCCAGTGTACGGCCCAGACGCCGAAGACCGAGGCCGGCACCAGCGAAATCAGGAGACCGGAAACCCGCTGAAGCAGTGTTGCATCATGGAACCCGAGATAAGCCAGCGGTACCAGCAACGCGGCAAAGACACCCAGAACCAGGCTCAATGCATAAGACTGATCGCGCCCAGCGCTCAGCCAGCGACGCAGACGAGACAGAGGCGCTACCCGACAGCCAAACTCTGTCTCCAGCAACACAAAACCATCGCCGATCAGCCAGTGACCAACATGGGAACGAAGGGATCCGGCATCCTGCAGTCGACATTTTTTGAAAGCTTGCCGCGCAACCTCCTGCTCTGAGAAGTCACAGCGCTGTGCCAGCCTTTCGACAGCGGTCCGATATCTGTCCCGCGTCTCAAAGGTCATGTTCCGATAGATATCCGCCGGGTCCCTGCGAAGTTCCGCTTCGATGCGACTGGTCTCGTCTACAAAATCGGCCCATGTCATCGTATTGACCACGATCAGGTTGGTGATGGCCTGCGCGGTCCGGTCAACAGGGTCGGAGATGTCTGCGTTTTCCGTGCCGCGGTAAGACGTATCTGTGGGCCAGATCCGCTTCAATTGCGCTGAACGCAAAAAACAGTCGCTCGATGCAAACAAGCCGCAGCATTGACGGCAATGCCCATAACTCGGCATTGGTCAGGCTGGATGTCCGTTGATAGGCCTGAATGAAACTGGTCAGGTCGGCCAGGGTAAGTTGTGGTCGCAGGGCATCGAAGATTTCCTGCGATAGCTCGAACACGCGTGGGAGACGCGCGCCCTGGGGATCATCCAACGTCAACAGTTTTCGATAGAAGGCCGGTGGCATGTCCTCCTTGAGACCAAGAAAAGCGCGGGCGATCTGGTAGTCGTTATCCAGCAACCAATCTGCTGCCCGATCTTATTCCGGCGGGGGGTCTGCGCAATAGCCGCAGATCTTATCAAGCCAGCCCGTCAAAGACACCACCGCGCCAAGCCTGTCGATCATCGCCGGAGGTCCTACGACGATTCTGTGACGCGCTGCCAAAGCGCCTGGGCAATCAACCTCGCTTTGCGCTTCTGCCGTCGCGGTCATGCCGGACCATCAACACCGGAACCTCGGCCCGATCAAGAATGAAATGGGCAACGTCTCCAACCGGCACGTCACTGTGTTCGCCCTGCCCATGGGTTGCCATGACCACGAGATCTACGCCTTCCTTTTCTCCCATTGCAAGGAGCACGCGTCTGGCATCGCCACTCGGCACAATGCGGGTTGAAATCTGCAAGTTGTGATGCGCCAGTCTATTCGTGATCCTGTTCAGATGAGCCCTGCCGGCGCGCGTGTTTCTCTTTATAACCGCCTCATTCAGTTCCACCGCTCTGCTGTCGATGACACCAAATTCGGTCAGGCCCGGTTCTGGCGCGACATAGAACAACAGGAGTGCCGCATTTTCTGCTTTGGCCAGCGTGACGGCCTGCCCCAGCGCCCTTTCCGAACGGGTCGAGCCGTCAATTGGAACCAAAATACGCCGGATCCCCTGCCTCGCTGACCATTCGGAACTGTCGGGGATCATCAGAATGGCCGCACTCTGCGAATTCAATACACCGAGGATGGTATCATCAAACTGCCAGCACCCCTGGTCGCGGGACCGCAGCGCAGCGGCGATATCTCCTTTTCTGGCTTCCACGCAGGCCGATATCTGATCGAATAGTCGTCCCTCAAAAAGATGTGGTTCGGCTTTCTCCTCTTTTCGATCCAGAGGTTCCGCCAGACGTGCCGGACACTTCAACGCGGTTCGTTTCTTGATGTCCCATTCCACTGGATCGATCAAGCTGCTGTTGTCGGCGGGGGGTGTCATAACCCGCAAAAGCACAACATGCCCGCCGAATGCCTGTGCCACCATCTGCGCGTGCCAGAGCGCTGCCACGTTCTTTTGATCCGGCCCGATGAAAACCAAGACGTTGGACCTATCGGCCCTCTCGGGGTCTTCCCGGTGCGTGGATGCTGTCGCCGTGCGGGGCCGTGGTATCTTTGATCCTACTGCCATTGTCGCAATCTCCCTTTGAACTGGATCGCTCCGGCGCTGACCGCCAGAGTAAGATCAATGAGATACGGACATTCGGCACCTGTCCGATCCGAACAGCGTCAGGCAAGCGGACTGCCGTTTCCGCGGGGCGGCAGCAGATGGTCTTTTTCAGCAAGTTAGGTGTTGGGGAGGCCAGCCTATTGAGCCAGATCAAAGCTCCGCCCGGTTAGTCGATTGTGTTTGGCGGCCTGTCTTGCCATGCAGCCCTGCTGCGGTGCGGATCGCCAAAGAAGGAGATGGTGCGAAGGGGGTGCCAGATACTTTTCGCAAACTGCTGGCACTTGACCTATCTCAAATTCCCGGCCCCGGCGCGTGATATCCGGCAACCGTGGCGGATCAGGATAAGGAACCCATGCTCATTTTTTGCACCCAAACCATGCGCATCGGTTTTTGGTCCCGCCGGTCTCGCGGGGGTATCGGCGCCGGAACGGCAGATCTCATCTCCAAGACTTGTCGGCTTTTGCAAATCTGGGTCTGCGCCCTTGCCGTCATCGGAACCCTTGGCGCTGCCTCCGAGACCCCGGTGCCAAAAGGCAGCTCTGAATTTCAGGGCGCCCTTGACCGTCTCGGTGTCCCGTATCAGGTGCCACGAAGGGGCAAGGCGATCCTCGTCAATATTCCCGCTTTCGAATTGATTGCCTTTGAAGATGGCCTGCCTACATTGCGAAGCCGGGTTATCGTGGGCACATCCTGGAACCCGACGCCATTGCTGGAAACGACGACGAAAACGGTTCGTTTTCGCCCGACCTGGCGCCCAACCCGATCAATGATCGCAAGTGGCGAATACCGCGACAGGATATGGCCGCCCGGTCCGCAAAACCCTCTGGGGCTCGCGGCGATCAGGTTCGCGGCACAGATACCCATCTATCTACATGACACGAACCGCCGCGATCTTTTTGACCGCGAGGTGCGGGCTCTTTCCCATGGATGCATACGGGTGGAACGATGGGACATTCTTGTTGCCTGGACGCTCGACATGGATCTTTCGGAGGTGCACCGGCTTGCCAACGGACCGGCAACGCTGGATGTCGCAACGCCGGCCATCCCGGTGCGTGTCGGCTATTTCCTGACTTTCCCGGATGCGACCGGTGCGCCGGTCACCTATGACGATGTGTATGGGCGCGGTGTTGGTCAAACGTCCGGGGGGTCGGATCTGCCCCGTGCGCAGTTTGCCTGCAGCGCCCATGACGAACGTGACGTGAGATAGCCGGTCTCCGCATCCCTGTACCGACAGAACGGGTTTGTGCAGACCCCCACCGGCGCGCCACCCCGGCTAGAGCACTGATTCCGCCCTTCAAGACCGCGCTACTGCGGGGACCCGCCGCCGCCAATGCCGCAAGACACTCAGGGGGAAACCTGGGATGGTTTCTCTTCAAAAAACAGTCGGACGGCACCGCGCACATGTGAGAGCCCGTCGTAGTGGCGCGCAACATCTGAACTGCACTGCGTGGCAACAAACCCTTGTTTTGCATGGGCCGGACTGCAGCCCAGCGCAACGCCCAGAATTGCCGAGTTCAAAATCTTCATCTGATTTCCCTTCCCGCTTTGGAGCCTGCATACCCTGGTCCATCGGCATACTACACTTGACGGATAGACGATTTGATGGGTGGCAAATTGATAAGGGTCAATTGCAGCGAATGCTGCCCGGCGGTGGAGTTTCGCAGCGCTTACGTTCAACTTGGGCAAACCTTTGTGCAGTTGGCTGGTCAGAAATTGCGAGATTGGGCGTGATACAAACCACCCGCTTACTTTGGTGATCCACGAAAAGTCCGCCAAGATTGAGAACCGTATTTCGAACCACACAACGCGCGATCTGCAGCGCTGTAGCGGCATCCACAACTGAAGCCGCACCCACGAGAATGCGCATTTTGATACAGAAACAGAACGCATGCCGAACCACCCCGTGCCCGATCAACACAGGCGACATCTGCAACCAGTCTGCGCACGCGGCGTCCCTCAAATCGCGCTGCAGCAAAGGTTGTTCACATTGAAAGGCGCGGTCAGTCCACCCTGATCGCCGGTAAGACGGTCGTAAAAAGGCATACGCCTAGGCGCCGGAGTGACGAAGATGAGTTTGGTGCGGGCCAAAGTCCGGGGCGTTGCGGGGAGATGCTGTTGGCCAGGATGTCAACGCCGCGGCGCGCATCCCTGTTGACTTTGTCAACAAACGATCAGGCCCACAAAAGGTTGCACCGCACACAAACCCGTTCGGACTAGCTGACAAGCCGCCAGGTACCATTGGGCTGGCGACAGGCAATTCCGGTTCCCGTGCCGCGGCGACCATCAACCGATATGGTCTGACGATACTCGCGGCAGTACTGTCCGCTGCTCGATGTACCGTCCCGCAGTGCCGTCACCGTGCCAAGGTTTCCCGTGCCGGGATTGTTCCAGCGGATCGTCTCGCCAAGCTCTGCCCCATGCGCACGTCTGACGGCCTCATTCGCACGCAGCCTGTCGGTATCGTCCATGGAACGACCGATCTCGCTGCCTAGAAGCGTGCCGATCAGCACGCCGGCACCAGTTGCGGCCAGCCGGCCATCACCGCGTCCGAACTGCGCGCCGAGCATGCCACCAAGCGCTGCACCCGTCAGACCCCCCGTTGTTTCGCGTGGCCCGTAGTCAGCCGGTGTACACCCGGCAAGCGAAACAACAGACAACGCGCAAATCACACTTCTGAGAACAATCATATCTCGGAACTCCTCCAAAGAACCTAAGAACGAATATGAGGTCGATCGCTGTTTCGCCGTTGATCAATGTCAACGCAACACGCCACCCCGGTCACGCCATCCCAACCCCGTAGTGGCGCGCGCAGGCTGTTTCATGGCCGCGGATCACGCGTTTGCCGGCGAGGGGGCCCTTGAACTCGGTCACAACCGTACATCTGTGGCTGCCTTCGCCGTCCCTTTCATAGGTGATGACGACCCAATCCCGTTCGCGGTGCAGCCGATGCGCACGGGGTGAATTCGAATAAAGCGCGGTGAAGTGCCAGTCGCCTCTTTCAGTGTGCAGCACAGGCAACCGCGCGCGCTGATCGGCGCTAAAACGTCTTGGGGCGATCAACGGCAATGTGCCCGCATCTGCGGCAAGCCGGTATTGCCGGTCAACATCCAGCGTCTCAGAAACCGGTGGGGTCGGGATGATCCGGGCGCCACCCAAGGGCCGGTGTCCTTTCAAAATCTCCGCCAGCGCGTATTGAATGCCCCTGATCCTGCGGGGTCCGAACCCGGCAAGCGCGGCAAGCCGGCCATCATGGGCCGCCATCTCCAGCGCCTCGAGGCTGTCGATCCCAAGACCGTCGTGAATCGTGGCGGCCAGATGCGGCCCGATCTGGGGCACGGTCTGGAACAGCTTTTCTGGATCTATCTCACCCCTCAACGTCTCGAGCAGGCGCAGATGCCCGGTCTGCAATATCTCGACGATGGCAGCAGCAATCGACGGACCAATGGTCGGCAGCGCTTCGAGGTCACGGACATCATCAGATCCCAGATACTTCCGGATCGGAACCGTCAGGCTTTGAATGTAGGCGGCGGCCTGCCTGTAAGCCCGGACGCGAAACGGGTTCGCTCGCTGGTGTTCCAGCAAGTCTGCAACCTCGGCCAGCTTTTCGGCCAGCAGAGCATTTTCTTTGGCGCCGGACATCCTCGTGTGCCGCATCACAGAACCCCTTCGTCAATCGGGCCCAGACTACGGACAGTCATGACGGCGGCATTTGACATTGCTCAATATCCGGCACGCGCCACCCGTTAGCCTGTGGGCCGACTCAACACATTCACAGGAGGATTATGATGTCTTATCAGGATTATCTGCCAACGAACTGGATGAAAGACAGGCGCGAGGAGGATCATCCTCTGGTCAGTCTTCGCAAGCAGGTCGACAGCCTGTTCGATGATTTTGGCAACGGGTTTTTCAGCGGTGGTGACGATATCGGCGTGCGATCCAACTTCAGCGAAACGGACAAGGAATTCTGCATCACCGCAGAACTGCCGGGCATGACCGAAGCTGATGTCGATGTCTCGGTCAGCGGTGATCGTATCGTGATCAAGGGTGAGAAAAAGTCCGAAAAAGATGAAAAAGGCGGCGAGAAGGGGCGGGAATTTCACCGTGTTGAGCGCCGATCCGGCGCGTTTCAACGGATGATGACTTTGCCGTTCAGCATCGACCCCGAAACAGTGGAGGCCGTCGTGAAAGACGGTGTGCTTACCGTCACGATCACCAAACCACCTGAAGCCGTGGCCAAGACCACCAAGATCAAGATCGCGCAGGCGAAATAGCGCTGCTGATCGTGCCGCGCATCCGGATGCAGATTGCGGCACGATCAGCAAAGGAGAACCGTATGTGGCAAAACGCTTTGAACCGGATGCTGCGCCATATGCTGCGGTCAGGAACGTTGACCGTGGTCATGCCAGACGGGGTCCGTCATACCTATGGCGACGGCACGGGCGATCCGCTTACGGTGCGCCTGCGAGATGTGGCGACGGTGCGCCACTTGGTTCTGAACCCAGAACTGGCCTTGGGCGAAGCCTATATGAACGGGTCGCTGACGATAGACGGAGACCGATTGCACGACCTGCTTGCCCTGGTGGTTCAGAGCCAGTGTGACGCAAACCGGATCTGGTGGCAAAAACCGCTTCTGAAACTGCGCGATGCCCTGCGCAGATGGACACAGAACAACAAGGCCACGAGAGCCCGACGCCATGTGGCGCATCACTACGACCTGTCCGGCGCGCTCTACGATCTGTTTCTGGATAGCGACCGGCAGTATTCCTGTGGGTATTTTCAGGCGCCCGACGACACCCTTGAAGACGCGCAGGCTCAGAAGAAGGACCACATCGGCCGCAAACTGATGATCCGACCCGGCATGCGGGTGCTCGACATTGGCTGCGGTTGGGGTGGGATGGCGCTGACCCTCGCACGGGATCACGGCGCGCGGGTGCTGGGCGTCACCCTGTCAACGGAACAACATGCGATGGCGACACGACGTGCGGCGAGCGCCGGATTGTCCGACCGCGTTACATTTCGCCTTTGCGACTATCGCGAGGTCGAGGGCAGCTTTGACCGGATCGTGTCCGTTGGTATGTTCGAACATGTCGGCCTGCCGCATTACGACGAGTATTTCCGTACCGTTCGGGATCGCCTGTCGCCCGAGGGGATCGCCTTGATCCATACGATTGGCTGGACAGCGCCGCCCCACGCCACAAATCCATGGCTGGCAAAATACATCTTCCCCGGCGGCTATGTCCCGACACTTTCCGAAATCAGCAAAGCGGTCGAAAATTCCATGCTGTGGTCGGCAGACATTGAATGCTGGCGGCTGCACTACGCCTATACCCTAAGGCATTGGTTTAATCGCTTCAGCGCAAACGAAGACGCCGTGCGCGCGCTTTACGACGCGCGCTTCGTCCGCATGTGGCGGTTCTATCTGGCCGCCTGCGAGCAGACGTTCCGGCATGGGCGGCAGACCGTTTTTCAGCTCCAGCTTTCGCGCAGCATTGATGCGGTCCCCCTGACGCGGGACTACCTGTACCGACCGCCGTTGGATTCCGCCCTCGGCCGGGCTGCGGAATAGAAACCCACCACTGCAATTGACCCATATTAGCCCGCCAAAGGATCGCACGCGTAGGATGACCGCGGCAACCTCAGGGAGAAAGACAATGATCGGCAGAATTCTTGTAGCCTATGATGGATCGGACCCTGCGCGCCGCGCTCTCGATCTGGCTGCCGAGTTTTGCACGAAGTTTGGTGCGGAAGTGTCTATTGTACCGGTGCTGATGCATGGCCGACCGGCAAAGGAACTGGTGCGTATGGCAGAGATCGAGCATATGGTCGAGCATGTGCACAAGGAACACCTGCCCGATATGGCCTGTGTCGCGGGACGCGCCTATGATGCGCTCAGCGCCGCGGCACCCGGGAACCGAAGCGCGCGTATCGCATCGGCCCTGGGAAACCGGCTCATGGCCATGGCGCGCAGCCGATGCGCAGAGCTTGGTGTGGAGGTGGCGCAAACGTCCGTGTGGACAGGAGATTACAGCGATGAAATCCTCGACGCAGCCTCGGAGATGGGATCTGACATGATTGCCCTCGGCGCGCGTGGCCTTGGTTCCGTCAAAGCCGCGGTTCCGGGCCGTGTAACGCAGAAAACGCTGCATCACGCAGCACAGACAGTGGTCGTGGTAAAATAGGCCCGCGCCGGTCCTGTTGCCGTGATCGTCGCCACGGCAGCGTCTGGTTGGTCCTGTGGCCATGGACCCAAAAACGGAAGGGATATGATGCGCGCGATGGTACTTCACAAAGGGGCGCACCGGCTGCAGTTCGAGCAGGTCGACAGCCCCCGCCCGGACGCGGGCCAGCTGCGCCTAAAGATCGAAGCCTGCGGGGTCTGCCGGACAGATCTGCACATCATCGACGGCGATCTGACCCACCCGTCCTTGCCGCTGATCCCCGGTCACGAGATCGTTGGAACGGTTGCCCAGATCGGCGAGGCCGCTGGCGGGTTTGCGCTGGGCCAGCGGGTTGGGGTCCCCTGGTTGGGGCATACCTGCGGCACCTGCCGGTACTGTGTGAACAATCGCGAGAACCTCTGCGACGATCCGGGTTTTACCGGCTATACGCTGAACGGCGGGTATGCGGAAGAATGCGTCGCGGATGCGCGTTATGTCTTTGCGCTGGACGGGCATGACGACCCGGCGGCACTGGCGCCACTGCTTTGCGCCGGGCTGATCGGGTTTCGCAGCCTTCGGCTGGCCGGTGATGCGCAGCGGCTGGGCTTTTACGGTTTCGGGGCGGCGGCACATATCCTTGCCCAGATCGCCGTCTGGCAGGGCCGCGAGATCTATGCCTTCACCCGACCAGGCGATACGGCGGCGCAGGCCTTTGCGCGCGAAACCGGCGCTGTCTGGGCCGGCGGTTCGGATGAAACCTCACCGGTGTTGCTCGATGCCGCTCTGATTTTCGCACCCGTCGGCGCTTTGGTCCCGAAAGCGCTGAAGGATCTGGTGAAGGGCGGTCGCGTGGTCTGTGGCGGCATTCACATGAGTGACATCCCGTCCTTTGCCTATGATGATCTCTGGCACGAACGCCAGATCCTTTCCGTGGCCAACCTGACCCGGGAAGACGGAGAGACGTTTTTTCCCTTGGCTCGACGGGCCGGTGTCCGCACCCAGATCACCCCCTACCGGCTGGAGCGCGCCAACGAGGCGTTGGATGATCTGAGACAGGGTCGCCTGCAGGGCGCGGCCGTCCTGCTGCCCTCTCAAAACGCATAAAGACCCGGTGTGGCTTAAGCCCATCAGTTGCGATTTATCAATCTCAAGCAGGGGTATGCCGGCAGATTGAGGGCATGGACAATGTGGTTGTCGGATTTGCTGATCGGACCGAAGCGGGTCAACACCTCGCCAATGAACTTGCAGCCGGGGGTCTGGACCCCCCTCTTGTCTACCGGCCCGAGACGGAGAGACCGATCCACTGCAGTACTGCCGTTCTACCCGATCAGTATGACGCCTTTGTCTGGTTTGATAAAACCAACGCCGTCACAGCCCTTGCGACCCTTGCCGCTGAGGGCGAAGACGAAACCTATCCCTTTGGGCTGTGACCTTTGAAACGGCACAATTCCGACGCGAACCCAAAGGCTTTGAACTCGGCTTGCGAACCCGATCGTTCCGGAAATGGCGCCAGCGGCCTCCTGCAACCATGTGGTCCCCACGTTCACCGCGATACTTCGATCCTGGCCTGCTCCTTTGTGACCAGACCTGATGTCATCATGCTCTGGCGAAGCAGTTTTTGTGGTTTGAAAGATTTTGGAGTGTTTTTCGGAGCTGCGATTACAACAGGTCCACAAGCTGAGCCTGGGGGTTTTCGGTATATCTTTGAGCCCTTCAGATCGCATCCGCCCGTGTCAAAGGAGCCTAATGGTAAACTGAAGACCCCAGTTCCGTGACTGCCTGACGAGCGGCTGCAAGAATGCTCGCGGGTACTTTCATGGCGGGCTTGCTCTTCCGTTCCCCCCCTTTGGTCGGGTTTCGCGTTTTGGTGGTCGCTGAGGATTCTCGTCCGGAAACGAATGAACGGTAGTGCTCGCAACCACCAGCCCGACGCAAAGTCAGTCCGCCAGAAAGACAGCGATGTGCGAAAGCCCAATCCGGCACTGTTGCATGGGCGTGGATGAAACGGGTTTCCTTACCGGCTTCCGACAGTTTATGGCCTGAAATCCGAAACCGGCATTTGGTTTCCGATCAAGTCCTTGTTCGTCAGGAAACACCATATTTGGTTTTGAACCGAAATTAAATTGGCTTTCATTACTTGTCAAAATAGTTTCGAATCGATATCAAATGAACATGACCGAGTCTCTTGCAGCGACAGACAGGATCGCCGAGCTGCTGATCCATATCGGCCGGGCCTCGCGGAGCGAAGATGCCCGTTCAGAACTCACGGCTGCGCAATGGACCTGCCTGCGCTTTTTCTCCCGGGCCAACCAAAGCACGCGCACGCCCTCCGCCTTTGCCGATTTCCAGGCGACAACGCGCGGCACCGCCTCGCAGATCGTCAAATCGATGGAGCAGCGTGGGTTGATAGCACGCAAGAAGTCGCACACGGATGGCCGCAGTACCCGCTTCGATCTGACCGATGCGGGCTGGCGCGCGCTCGAAAATGACCCGCTTGGCGTTCTGATCGCGGCGCTTGATGAATTGGGCGTTGCTCAGCGCAAGGCGCTGCTGGCCTCTCTCTCGCAGATTTCTTCGGTGTTGGCGGATCGCAAGGGCCTGCGCGCCTTCGGAACCTGTAGCGATTGCACCCATTTCTCGCTCACCAACGACAGCGGCTACTGCGCCTGTATGGCCGCCGAACTGACAGAAGCAGACCTCGGTAAACTATGCGCAAGCTACACTGGCGGCTAAACGCCAGCGCCAATGCAGACCGGAAGGAGACCAACACCAATGGCAACCCAAGACAGCACAGGCCATGATCGCAAGATGATTGCAATCAGCAGCGGCAAAGGGGGTGTCGGCAAATCGACCGTCACTGCCAATATCGCGGTTGCCATGGCAGAGGCCGGGCTGCGTGTCGGCATCGTTGACGCCGATATCTACGGACCTTCCATCCCCGGCATGCTCGGCATCGCCGCCGATGCAAAGCCCGCCATGACACCGGATCAGAAAGTTGTCCCCTCCGAGGCTTTCGGGGTGAAAGTAATCTCGATGGCCATGCTATCGCCCGACGATGAACCGGCGATCCTGCGCGGGCCGATGGTCGGCAAGTATCTCAGGATGTTCGTGCAGCAGGTGGACTGGGGCGCGCTGGACGTGCTCCTGCTTGACCTGCCGCCCGGCACCGGCGACATCCAGCTTACCCTGGCGCAAGCCTTTCCACTGACCGGCGCCGTAGTGGTCAGCACACCGCAGGATGTCAGCCTCAAAATCGCGCGCCGCGGCTTGCGGATGATGGAGCAGGTCAATGTTCCGATCCTCGGGGTTGTCGAGAACATGAGCGGCTTCACCTGCCCCTCTTGCGGAGAGGTCACGCATATCTTTCATCAGGGTGGCGGTGAAAGGATTGCCGAGGATATCGGCGTGCCGTTCCTCGGTTCCGTGCCGCTCGATCCCGACGTGGTGGAATCGGGGGATGCTGGTACCCCGCTTGTCACGGCAGCGCCCGACAGCCCCGCCGCCGCCGCTTACAGGCAGATCGCTGAAACGCTCAGCGGCGGGAAAATCACCACCCGCGGGATTAGCACACCCTTCATCTGGACCCTGACGGACGGGTCCGGCAAGCCGGACCCTTCCGCGCCCACGCCGGGGGGGGCGGCCAATCTGCTTGTTGCACTTGACCAGAGCGACATCGGGTTCGCGCTGACATGGGCTGACGGGCATGAGCAGCACCTCACCCCATTGGATTTGCGGTTGGCATGCTGCTGCGCCGCCTGCCGGGATGAGATAACCGGTGCTGATTTGCTGGACGCCAGCAGCGTGCCACTGGATATCGGACTGACCCGAATCTGGAGCATCGGGAACTACGCGCTCGGCCTGGCCTTCAGCGATGGCCACAGCACGGGCATTTACACCTTCAAGGCGCTGCGCGAGATACAGGGTACGGAGCTTGAGGATGTCTGACAGCCAGGTTCGCCGCCGCATCCGCGCGCAAAGCACACCTTCAGACGCAAACGCGCTCGGCTTCGTGCTGGATGCGCCACTGCAGGCAGGTGCCGCACAGGGGCACGCACCGCTCGATCACGATGCCCCGCTGGCGCGGGCGCTCTTGGCCATCGATGGCGTGGACCAAGTCCATGTCGCGGGCGCGGCGATTTGGGTGCGCAAGCAAGTTGAAGCGGAATGGGTCGCGCTGAAGCCCATCATCGCCGAGGCGATCCGCACGGTTCTTGATCAGACCGACGCACCGCTTGGCGGAAACACCACCGTCGACGATCCCGATATGTCGATGTTCACCGCGGTAGAGACGCTGCTGGAACAGCAGGTGAACCCATCCGTCGCGGGCCATGGCGGTCACATTGCGGTGGACCGGGTCGAAAACGCGACAGTCTACCTGCGCATGTCCGGTGGATGCCAAGGCTGCGCGGCATCCTCGGCCACTCTGCGGCAAGGGGTGGAGCGCATGCTGCGCGCAGCCCTGCCCGGCATTCGCGATATCATTGACGTGACCGACCATGCCGCCGGGGCCAATCCTTTCTACGCCAGCGATGGAGGACAATCGCCGGTTCTGAACCGCGCCATTCCACCGGACGTCATTGGCTGGAACGATGACCAGATCACTGTCGCGCCCGAATACCTGGCATCGCGGCTGGGGCTGACCCCGGAGGCGCTGCGCGATGGCATGCGCAATGGCGATGTGGTCGGGGTCACTGAAACCGGGGTGGGTGAGCACAGGGGCAACATCCGCATCGTCGTGCGCAGCGACACGCGGGCCTGGGCTGCAGAAGTCATGGCCGATGGAAGCGCCCGCGAAATCCCGCCACCCAAGTTGATCAAAGCAGCCAGTCAGGAAGAGCAGGATCTTGCGGATCGTGTCCGGCAGTATCTCGAAGAACTCTCTTCGTCCTCAGAAACTGTGACCTATGGGGCGCTGGCCCGCGCGCTTGGTCTCTGGGCACCGGGATCGGTGCGCAAGGTGACCCGCGCGCTCGAAGCGACGATGCGCCGTGACGCCCGCGATGGTCAGCCCTTTATCGCGGCCCGAGCTGTCAGTCGCGCAGGAGGAGGACTTCCTGCCCGGGGCTTCTTCGATCTTGCCCGCGCTTTGTCGCGTGGGCCGGCGGCAGGGGAAACCGAAAACGAATTCCACGCCCGAGAAATTGCGGGACTGAACAGGCAGCTTTCACAAAGGGATGAAGCAACCAGAAACCCAGTGCGGTAAACCAAGATCTGGTGCCGGATGATATCCTATAAAGCTGGTCTGCCCCACTTAAGTGGTCCGGTTTGATTGTTAGTGCATTGTCGGCTGAGCTGCTCCCCTTGTTTGGACCCCCCGGCTGGAGATTTTCGGGGGGTTTGGCTCAGGGTGCTTGTTGCATGTCTGAGCCATTCATCCGCGAGATCGGTGGGTTGTTCCCGATCGCGCTTTGGGGTCTTTCTTCGTTGTAGCCCCTACGCCACTCTTCCATCTTTGCCCGGGCATCGTCAAGACTCATGAAGTTGCCGTTGGAGCGCCATTGGTCTGAGCGATAATGGCGACGCCTGTTCAGGCATTCGGCCCGGAACTTGGAGTTGAACGCTTCGATGAAGGCATTGTCCGTCGGTTTACCCGGCCGCGAGAAGTCGAGTGTGA
>NZ_JACNMO010000033.1 GCF_020622345.1 Roseobacter weihaiensis
GGTACATGGACGGCAAGATCGAGATCGACCCGATGATCACGCACAAGCTGACCCTCGACGAGATCAACCACGGCTTCGACCTCATGCACCAGGGAAAATCAATCCGCGCCGTCGTGGAGTTTTGAGCTGATATGGAGCTGGTGTCGGAAAATCGGAGTTTCGGAGGCAGGCAGAAAGTCTTGAAGCATCCGTCCAACACCTGCGGCTGTGAGATGACCTTTGCCGCGTACCTGCCGCCCCAGGCAGAGGTCGGACCGGTGCCGGTGCTGTGGTATCTGAGTGGGCTGACCTGCACCCACGAGAACGCCATGACCAAGGGTGGTTTTCAGGAACATGCCGCCGAGCATGGTCTGGCGGTGATCTTTCCCGATACCTCGCCCCGAGGCGATGGGGTCAGCGATGACGACGCCTACGATCTGGGGCAGGGGGCCGGTTTTTACCTCAATGCCACGCGGAACCCCTGGAAGACGCATTACCGGATGTACGATTATATTGTCAGCGAATTGCGCTCCATCGTGATGGATAACCTGCCGGTTCAGGACAAGCACGGGATCACCGGCCATTCGATGGGCGGGCATGGGGCGATTACAATCGCTATCCGGAATGCAGGTCTTTTTGACTCGCTGTCGGCCTTTGCGCCAATCGCCAATCCGACCCAGTCGGACTGGGGGCGCAAACAGCTGAGCGCCTATCTGGGTGATGACGAAAGCAGTTGGGCCGAACATGATGCCACGCTGCTGCTGCAGGAACACGGCTGGAAAGGCGATCTGCTTGTGGATCAGGGGTCGGGGGACCAGTTCCTTGATCTTCTCAAACCTGAATCGCTGGCCGACGTGATGGCGCGCCGCAGGCAGCCCGGACAGGTCCGGATGCAAGAAGGCTACGACCATTCGTATTTCTTTGTGAACAGTTTTGCGCGGGACCATGTGCGCTGGCACGCGGCCCGGTTGAACTGACAGCACGTAAAAGTCCAAACGATGGAAGGGACGACATGTTGAGAAAGTTTTTTGCGGTAACCTGTCTGATGGTGGTGCCGGCAGTGGCCTTCGCGGAGGGCGAAATCACGGGTGATGCGGCAGCAGGCGAGAAAGTGTTCCGCAAGTGCAAGGCCTGCCATGCGGTGGGCGAGGGTGCCGAGAATAAGGTCGGCCCAGTCCTGAATGGCGTTTTCGGTGGTGCCATAGCTGCCGTGCCGGATTTTGGCTATTCGGACGTCTTGATGGAGCTGGGTGCCGACGGCAAAACCTGGACGGTTGAAGAGATGGACGCTTTCCTCAAAAAGCCGCGCGACTACGCTAAAGGCACCAAGATGTCCTTTGCCGGCCTTCGCAAGGAAGAAGACCGGGCGAACGTGATTGCATATCTTGCGAGCTTCCCAGCGGAAGGCTCGTAAGCTCAAGAATTTCCTGTGCGGCCGGTGGAGAGTTCGGCCGTGTTGGAAAGAACTGATACCAAGCCCGGTACCGGGTCTGAGTGTCATTCACGCGGCAATCCTGCCGCATACCAGGGAGGTACTTTGATGAAAAAGCTATCGCTTTTGACGTCTGGGATCGCTCTTTGCGCCGCCAGTATGGCCTATGCAAACGACGATCTCATTTCACAGATGGACAATGCCAGCCAATGGGCCATCCAGACCGGTGACTACAAGAACCACCGTTATTCCGAGCTTGACCAGATTAATGTGGACAACGTGGGCGATCTGCAGGTGGCCTGGACATTTTCCACCGGGGTTCTGCGCGGGCATGAGGGCTCGCCGCTGGTGATCGGCGACGTGATGTATGTGCACACGCCGTTCCCGAACATCGTCTATGCGCTTGATCTGGCCAATGAGGGCAAGATCCTCTGGAAATATGAGCCAAAGCAGGATCCGGATGTCATTCCGGTGATGTGCTGTGACACGGTTTACCGGGGCGTTGCCTACGCGGATAACAAGATTTTCCTGCATCAGGCCGACACGAAAGTTGTCGCGCTGAACGCGGAAACGGGTGCCGTGGAATGGGAAGCCATCAACGGTGATCCTTCCATCGGAGAGACCAACACAGCCACCGTGCTGCCGGTCAAGGACAAGGTTATTGTCGGCATTTCGGGCGGTGAATTCGGTGTCCGGGGTCACACGACGGCCTATGACATGGCCACCGGTGAGCTGGTCTGGCGCGCCTATTCCATGGGCCCGGATGAGGACATCCTCGTTGATCCGGAGAACACCACCCATCTGGGCACGCCCGTGGGGGAAAACTCCGGCACCAACACCTGGGAAGGCGATCAGTGGATGATCGGCGGTGGTACCACCTGGGGCTGGTTCTCGGCGGATATGGATGAAAACCTGTTCTACTACGGCACAGGCAACCCGTCGACCTGGAACCCGGCACAGCGTCCTGGTGACAACCGCTGGTCCATGACCCTCATGGCCCGCGACATCGACACCGGTGTGGCCAAGTGGTTCTACCAGATGACCCCGCACGACGAGTGGGATTACGACGGTGTGAACGAGAACATCCTGACCGAGCAAGAGATTGACGGCGAGATGCGCAAGCTGCTCACCCACTTTGATCGCAACGGTCTGGCCTACACCATGGACCGTGTGACCGGCGAACTGCTGGTAGCGGAGAAATACGACCCGGTTGTGAACTGGACAACGGGCGTCGACATGGATCCGAACTCCGACACCTATGGTCGTCCGGCGGTTGTGGCGCAATATTCCACGTCGCAGAACGGCGAGGACGTCAACACCACCGGCATCTGCCCTGCGGCCCTGGGCACCAAGGACCAGCAGCCAGCGGCCTATTCGCCCAGAACGGAAGTCTTCTATGTGCCGACAAATCACGTCTGCATGGATTATGAGCCTTTCCGGGTGAGCTACACCGCAGGTCAGCCCTATGTGGGTGCGACCCTGTCGATGTATCCTGCACCGGACAGCCATGGTGGCATGGGCAACTTCATCGCCTGGGATAACCTCAAAGGTGAGATCCTGTGGTCCATCCCCGAGAAGTTCTCGGTCTGGTCCGGTGCACTGGCAACGGCAGGGGACATCGTGTTCTACGGCACGCTCGAAGGTCACCTGAAAGCAGTGAGCGCTGAAACGGGTGAGGAGCTTTACCGCTTCAAGACACCCTCGGGCATCATCGGTAACGTGATGACCTATGAGCATGACGGGCGGCAGTATGTCGGTATCCTGTCGGGTGTTGGCGGCTGGGCCGGGATCGGCCTTGCGGCGGGTCTGACCAATCCCAATGACGGCCTTGGTGCTGTCGGCGGCTATGCCGCGCTGAGTGACTACACGGCTCTGGGCGGTCAACTGACGGTCTTTGCACTGCCAAACTGACCTTGGCGAATGCCTTGACCCAAAGACTGGCGCGGCTTTTCAAAAGGCCGCGCCAGTCCAACAAACAATCGGGCGACAGCGACACGCGGCCCCAGATAAAATGGGTGAGAAACATGAAAACCACATATGGTATTGTGGCGCTTTGTCTGGCCGCAGGTCTGCCGGTCACGGCCAGCGCCGAAGAGCCGGTCGATCCGGCACTCTACGAGGTCGCTTACAGTGAGGATGGCCGGTATTTCAACAGCGACGATGTGCCGACGTTCAACATCGCGGAAGACGGTACCGTCGACTGGCTGACCTTTTCGGGGTTCCGCCGGTATCACGCGGAATGCCACGTGTGTCACGGCCCCGACGGCGAGGGCTCGACCTATGCGCCGGCGGTCAAGAACGCGGCCATTGACCTTGGCTATGATGAATTTTTCGACGTCGTCGTGAATGGTCGCCAGAACGGCAATTCGGTGATGCCGCACTTTGGTGATAACCGGAACGTGATGTGCTACCTTGATGATATCTACGTCTACCTCAAGGCGCGCGGCCTTGATGCGGTGCCCCGTGGGCGCCCGGCCAAGAAGGAAGCCAAATCCGACGTAATCCGTGAGGATGAAAATGCCTGCATGGGCTGAAAACATATTTCGAAACCTGGCTGTAACCCTCTTCCTGGGTTTCTCCCTTGCGGGGTCTGCAGGTGCACAGACATCCGATCTGGTGTCCAACAACGCCTTGCGTGTCTGTGCAGACCCCGCGAATTACCCCATGTCCGCCAAGGATGAAACCGGGTTCGAGAACAAGCTGGCCGAGTTCGTCGCGGCAAAGCTCGATCTGCCCGTGCAATACACCTGGTATCCCATGGCCACCGGGTTTATCCGCAATACGCTCATGGCCAAGCAATGCGACGTGATAATGGGCTATGCGCAGGGTCATGAACTGGTGCTCAACACCAACCACTACTTCACCTCTGTCTATACGTTGATCGTGCCGCAAGACAGCGATCTGGCGGCGGTGCAGTCGCTTGCAGACCCTGCCCTCAAAGACCGCCGGTTGGGGGTCGTCGCCGGAACACCCCCGGCAGCGCATCTGGCGCGCAACGGGTTGATCG
The DNA here is from genome assembly GCF_020622345.1 of Roseobacter weihaiensis. GTDB lineage: Bacteria > Pseudomonadota > Alphaproteobacteria > Rhodobacterales > Rhodobacteraceae > Roseobacter > Roseobacter weihaiensis. The sequence goes on from NZ_JACNMO010000033.1 coordinate 4,419, forward strand.
GCAAATCGAAGGGGTACAACCTCGTCGTTGATCGCCGACATCAAAGCCCCGCGAACGATATGCTGGATGATCTGGCGGCGGGCGAGATTGACGGGGCGGTTCTGTGGGGGCCGCTCGGAGGGCCGCTGGTCAAGGCTGACTATCCGGACTTCAAAGTCATCCCGCTGGTCAAGGAAGAACTACCACCGCGTCTCTTCTATCGCATCACCATGGGGGTGCGGATTGGCGAAAAAGTGTGGCAACGTCAGCTGAATTCTCTGATCCGGCGCAATCAGGACGAGATCAACGCGTTGCTGGCGGAGGCGGGTGTGCCCTTGGTGACCGATCTTGGCACCGAAGTCATGGAGATTTCCAATTGATCAAAGCCCTGCTCGCGGTGGCGCTTCTGGCGCTGCCGCACGCAGGCTGGGCGCAAACGGTTCCCGAGCCACCCGGTTACCGCATGGATCACTACCGCGCCCCTGTCCCTGCAACGCTGGAAGGTGTCACAGTGGTGGGCCCGGAAGGTGCTTATGCGCTTTGGTCGAAGGGTGGGGCGGCCTTCATCGATGTTCTGCCGCAGCCGCCCAAACCCGGCAACCTTCCCAAAGGGACGATCTGGCGTGACAAGCCGCGCCATTCTATCCCCGGCGCGATCTGGTTGCCGAACGTGGGCTACGGGGCGATTGCCGATGTCACGGCAGGGTACTTCCGGGCCGGGCTGGAGAAGGCCACACAGGGCGATCCGGCGCACCCGGTTGTCCTCTTCTGTCTCGAAGACTGCTGGATGAGTTGGAATGCCGCCAAGCGGGCGCTCGAATGGGGGTACAGATCCGTCTATTGGCTGCCCGAGGGGACCGACGGCTGGCAGTTATGGGACTATCCGCTGGAACGGGTCGAACCGCTGGAAGGCCAATCCCAGACAGACTGAGACAGCGCGGCCTCAGAAACCGGCCAGTTCCTTGTGCACATGGCTCACCGTGCCATCGGTATCGGTCATGGTGACATCCACCGACCGGGTGCTTTGCGGCACCGCCAGCCCCAGACGCGGATTCTCCGACAGGGAAATCGATCCCGTCAGGTCCACAAACCCCGCACCATCCAGATCAATCTCGATGTTTTCGACATAGCGCATCGGGATGAACAGCAACGAGATCTGGTCCATCTGCATGCCGGAATGCGACGGATGCGAGATATCCACATCCATCCGGCCCAGACGCGCGGCCAGGCTGGTGAGCCTGCCGCCCTCCACCCCGGAGACAGTGCCCGCCAAATCGATATTGATCTGGCCGAGTGTGGCCAGCGCGATTTCCGGGTCGGTGCCGGGCGGGGCGGCACAGGCTCCCTGTCCGGAGGTTTTCACGAAGGTCTCCGACACGAACAAGCGGCCGTCCGAGGTTTCGGCGATCACATGCATCGGCGTCGGGCCGTTCACCCGCATGGTAATGTCAAAGTAGAACCCCGGCTGCGGGGTATCGAGGTCAAACACGGCGGAGACGGGCATGGGGTTTTCATCCAGAACAACCGTGACCTTGGTAATCTGCGCACCGGGCGGGGCTTTGATCTGCGCGGCCAGATCGGTACGCGCGTCATCATAGGTCCGGTAGGGGGCGTCGATGGCGATGATGCCTTCTCCGCTCAGCATGACGCGCTCACCATAAAGCTGTTGCTTTACCGCGGTCCAACTGTCGGTGTTTGCCAGGGCGGGCAAGGCTGCCCAGCAGAGCAGTGCAGCTGTCAATCCAAGATGTTTCATTCACTGTCTCCCATCAAGAACACGCCAAAAGCGCGGGGGCCGTCACAGGTGTCTATTTCGTTTAGCACAGAAAGGGCTTCTGCATCGAAGATTGTGATGGAGTTATCAAACCAGTTGGCGACGACAATCCGTGTGCCATCGCTGCTGGTATCAATGCCTTCGGGGTATTCACCGGTGGTCAGCGTGGCCACGGGCTCAAGCGTCTTTAGGTCGATCACGCTGACGCTGTCCTCATATTGGTTCGTGACAAAGGCCCGACCTTTGGCAAAGGCCACGCCGTAGGGCCGCTCACCCACGGGCACGGTTGCCTGCACGCCGCCGCCGGCAGCATCGATCACGGTAAGATCATTGCTGCCCACATTGCCCACGAACAACCGCCCGTCCGGCGCAAACCGCAGGCCGAAAGGCCGGGTACCCACATCGACCCGGTGTCGCAGATCAAGCGTATCTGCATCGAAGATTGATACCTGATCCGCGTCCCGGTCGGCCGAAGCGACGAAGCGGCCATCCTCGGAGATCGCAAGACCTGCGGGAGCGGCCCCGACCGTCAGTTCATCCCTTGTGGCCAGCCTGCTGTCATCCAGTACCCAGATCCTTGCGTTGTACCAGTCTGACACGAAAAGCTGCCCCCGCGCTGCGTCATGGGCAACGCCGATGGGCCCGCCGTCGAGTGTGGTGCTTTTTATGATTGCCCCTGAATGCGGGTCATGTTTGCGTAGGGTTTTACTGTCTGCTGAAACGGTAAAGACCCCACCGTGCGACACGGCCACGCCTGCGGGTTTGCCAGGCACCGGCCAGCGGTCGATCTCTGTTCCCGCTGCCAGATCGATCACGCTGAGAGCGTCACCGTTTTGACAGGTGATGTAAGCGACCTCCTCTGCCGCGACCGGAAGGGCTGCCAGCATCAGCGCAGGTCCAAGCTTATGAACCGGACGCACCGAACCTCGCCGTCAACGCATCCAGACCTGCTTGATAAACCGCTGAGACCGCGGCGATGGCGGCCGCGTCGTTCAGCTCTTCCGGCGGATCGTTATTCGGATAGCCGCGATAAAACGCACCGCGCCATTCAATCACCGATCCCCCGGCCTCGCGCGGCATCACGGTCAAATGAGAGGAGTAATTCGTCACTGGCAGCACGTCGACCTCTACCTCCGTGATACGGTAGGAATAGCTCATCTTCTCATCGCTGAACTTGTAGAGGATTTCCGAGATTGTCGGCCCGTCTGCTGCCCCAAGTGTCAGCACCCGTGTGGCGTCAATGGCGTTGCCATTCTCGCCTGCGGTGCTGTGCACGGCGGGATGCCAGGACATGTCCTGAAAATTGCCGATCGCGGCCCAGACCTCTGCTGGATTTGCGGCCACTTGCGTGGTGAGCGTGATCTTTTGCCGGGTGGGACCATGTGCCAGCGCCAGCCCGGGCAGGGTCATCGCCGCGAGGCAGACCCCCAGGAAAATACGTTTCTTCATCATTTCTCCTCCACGAAAAATCTGTTTTTCAGGATGTAGCGCATGCCACGTGTCCAGCTGTCGTCAGTGTTGCCGCGAATATCGACCACGCCACCTTTCACCATCTCACCCGTATCCGCCGCGCGCAGTTGCAGGTTGATCGCGAGGATCAGGTCGGAGACTTTCTGCACCTCGCCGACCAGCGCATAGTCCGCGCCCAGTTGCGTGGCGATGCGGGTGTCGCAGCCGTAGCATTTCGCCAGATTGACCACCCGGTCGATTTCTTTGCGCGCCGGTTCAATGTCGACCAACAGGTATCCTTCGTCTTTGAATCGTGCCCGCACCATCTCTTCCAGCAGAGCGATCCGCGCGACCTCGGGTGGGGCCGCATCGCCGCCGTCGGTCTGCAAAGACGTGTCCAGCAAGGTCATGCCAAAGAAGGCCACGCGCTCCTGCGCGTGGGCACCGGCTCCCGCAAGACTGTTTACTGCAAGAAAAGCAATTACGATCAGTCGCATAGGTCCATTCTTAAAAAATAAGAATCGTGCTTTATCGTGCGGCTGCTAGGCTGTTTCTCACAACCCGGCCAAAAGTATCGGTTCTGACCGCAGCTCTGGCAGGGAAAACGGGAGGTCCGGCAAAACGCCCGGACAAGGGAGGATCAGGTGTTTCGATTGCACACGTCGCTTGCGGCGGCATTTGCTGTATTTTTGTCTGCGGGGGCGGCTCTGGCCATTGAGGTCAAAGCAGCCGTGCTGCGCATTGACTACCCCACACTCTTGCCTGTCAGCCGGTATGACTTGCCGCCGGACGATCTTGGCTTTGCCGGGGCGGCTCTGGCCGATGAGGACAATGGCACCACGGGAGGGTTTCTGGGCCACACGTATGAGACCATCACCGTGGCGGTGCCGCCTGAAGACGCGGACGCGGCCATGGCAAAAATACTGGAGGACGGGATCAGGCTGGTGGTCTTGCAGTCGCGCAAGGAGGATCTGCTGCGGCTGACGGACCAGGCAGCGGAGGCGGGGGCGCTGGTGTTCAACGCGCGGGCTGCCGACAACGGGCTGCGCGATGACGCCTGCCGGGCCAACCTGCTGCACACAGCCCCCTCGCACGGGATGAAGGCGGACGCAGTCGCGCAATTCGCCGTCTGGAAAAAATGGACGGATTGGTTCCTGATTGCCGGCAGTAACCCGCAGGATATGGCTCTGGCGGAGGCTTACCGCAAGGCGGCGGGCAAATTCGGGGCACGGATCGTCGAGGACCGGTCCTTTGAGGATACCGGCGGGTCGCGGCGGACGGATTCCGGTTATGTCATGGTCCAGCGCCAATTGCCCACCTTTACCCAGCGTGCCGAAGATCATGACGTCGTGATTGCCGCCGATGAGACGGATTATTTTGCCCGGTTCCTGAGCTATCACCTGTGGACACCGCGCCCGGTGCTGGGCTCCGGCGGGCTGGTACCCACATCGTTTCACGGCGCGCATGAAGCTTACGGTGCGATGCAATATCAGACTCGGTTCGAAGCGCTCACAGGCCGCTACGTCAGAGCAGAGGATTACAACGTCTGGTTGGCCCTGCGTGTCGTCGGTGAGGCCGTGACCCGCGCCAACACCGCCGACCCCGAGGGCGTGCGCAACTACGCGCTTTCGGATGAATTTGAGCTGGCGGCCTTCAAAGGTCAAAAGGTGACATTCCGCGACTGGAATGGTCAGCTGCGACAGCCGATCCTGCTGCATGACGGGATGATCACCGTCAGCGTCAGCCCGCAGGAAGGGTTTCTGCATCAGACATCCCCGCTCGACACGATGGGCCTCGACCGGCCCGAATCCCGCTGCACCGCTTTTGAATAAGGAGAGACACCGATGAAATCCTTGCTACTCTCAACGTCGCTTGCCGTCCTGATGGCCGTGCCCGCCTATGCCGGAAAGGCGTTCATCTCGAACGAGCGCGGCAACACCATCACGGTGGTCAATACGGAGACCTGGGAAGTGGAGGCGGAGTTTTTCGCCGGAAACCGTCCCCGCGGGATCACGGCGAGCCCTGATGGCAGCGTGATCTATGTCTGCGCCTCCGATGACAACCTCGTGCGCGTTTTCGATTCCACCACCTATGAGGAACTGCCCAGCCTGCCCTCGGGCCCCGACCCGGAGCTGTTCATTCTGGAACCCTCGGGCAAGCGGCTCTACATCGCCAATGAGGATGACAATCTGGTCACGGTGACGGATACGGAAACCCGCACGATCCTGGCTGAAGTGCCCGTGGGGGTGGAGCCTGAAGGCATGGGCATGAGCCCGGATGCGAAATTTGTCGTCAATACCTCCGAGACGACGAACATGGCGCATTTCATCTCAACCGAGGACTACACGATCAAGCACAATATCCTGGTCGATCAGCGGCCGCGCTATGCCCAGTACACCGCTGACGGGTCCCGGCTCTTTGTGACCTCCGAGATTGGCGGCACGGTGTCGGTCATGGATATCGCCGAGGATGGCACCCCCACGCTGGTGCACAAGATTTCCTTTGAGGTCGCAGGTGTGCAGCCTGAATGGTTGCAGCCCGTGGGGGCCAAGGTGACCTCCGATGGCAGACGTCTGTTTGTCGCGCTCGGGCCAGCAAACCGCGTCGCGGTGGTCGATGCGCAAAGCCTTGAGGTGCTGGATTACATCCTTGTGGGCCAGCGGGTCTGGCAGCTCGATTTCACACCGGATGAGAAATACCTGCTGACCACCAACGGCAATTCCAACGATATCACCGTGATCGATGTCGCCAAGGAACAAGCAATAAGATCCATTCAGGTGGGACAACAGCCCTGGGGCGTTGTGACCATCGAATAGTCTCGTTCAAAGACATAAAGAGGGGAGTACCAAGATGAGAAAACTGTTGATGGCTGCTGTGATGGCCATGATGAGCACACCAGTGGTCGCCGCACCCTTGTGTGATGATCTGGGGTTCGCCGGGTTGCTGGCCAAATGCAACCGGGGCGAGACGATCAAGCTGACGCTGGCCTCTGGCCAACCGTTGGGGGAGGACGTGCAATTACAGTCCGGCGCCTACTACAAGCTGGAGATTACGGCCGACGGGTCTGCCGAACTTGCCGTGGAGGGCGCCAGTTTTTTCCGGGCAATCTGGATGAATGAGATCGTGATCAACAGCATCGAAATCCGGCCCATGGCAATCGACAGCATCGAGTTCGACAAGGCCGGTGTGGCTGAGCTGTCCTTTATCGCCATCAAACCTGGTCGTCACGAGTTGCGCATTCCCGGATCTACCGGCGACGCGCAATCCGTCACTCTTTCCATTCAATAAAAGAAGGATCACTTGATATGAAATTCACCCTGATAGTGGCGGCCGTCGCCCTGATGTCGGCTCCGGCTTTTGCAGAAGACGCTGTGGATGCCGAGACGGTCGAAAAAATCGAAGCAATGTTGGCCTCGATCGAGTGCCAGATGGACCCTGACGACATCGAGGTCGAAGAGGATGGTTACGATCTTGACGATGTGATCTGCAAAGGAGGCGATCAGTTCGACATCAAGCTGGACAAGGAATTCAACGAGGTGAGCCGACGCGCGGAGTAAGCCGCGCCCGGTCGCGGGAGAACGCGATGAGACGCCTGAGCCGACTGTTCTGCGCGCTGGTGATGGCATTCAGCGGACCTGTGCTCGCTGATGACATGCCGACCATTCGCGCCGCTGTGCTCAAGATCGGCACGGTGAATTGGGAACTGGCGACGATCACTGAAAACGGGCTGGACCGGCAGCACGGCTTTGTGCTGGAGGTCCAGCCGTTTGCGGACAATGGCGCCACGCGTATCGCGGTTGAAGGCGGTGAGGCCGACATGGCCGTTGCCGATTGGATTTGGGTCGCCCGTCAGCGCGCGGCGGGCAAAGACTATGTCTTTATCCCCTATTCGCGCGCCGTGGGCGGGCTGGTCGTGCCCGAGACCAGCACCGCACAGTCTCTGGAGGACCTCAGGGACGGCAAGATCGGCATCGCCGGTGGTCCGTTGGACAAATCCTGGCTGATCCTGCGGGCCTATGCGCAACAGCAGTATGGTTTCGATCTGAAAGCGGAAACGGAGCAGGTCTACGGCGCGCCGCCTCTGATCTTCAAATCGGCAACCGGGGATGAATACGCAGGCGCCATTAATTTCTGGCACTTTCTGGCCAAGAACAAGGCGGCAGGCATGCGCGAGCTGATCTCGGTGGAAGAGGCAGGGGCAGCCCTCGGTCTGGACACCGACACACCGCTTCTGGGGTATTACATGAGGGAGAGTTTTCTGGACGAACATCCCGATCTGGCGCAGTCCTTTTTCGAGGCGAGCCGGGCTGCCAAGGACATGCTGGCCACGTCGGACGCGGCCTGGGAGGCCATACGCTCCCGTATGAACGCGCAATCCGAGGCGCAATACGAGCAGTTGAAATCTGACTGGATCGCGGGCATTCCGGCGCGGGGGCCGATTGATGCCAGGGCCGCGGATGACATGCTTGGGCTGATGCAGAAGTTGGGCGGTCCGGAGCTTGTGGGCGCTGCCACATCCGTGCCGGATGGTCTTTTCGCGGACGTCCAGTAATGCGAAAATGACCGGCGCGCGGCTCACTCCTGTTTTCTCCATGATCGGGTTGCTTGCGCTCTGGGTGGTTGCAGCTCTTCTGACCGACGACACCCAGATACTGCCAACCCCTTGGCAACTGGGGCCGCCCTTCCAGCAGGAAGTGGCATCTGGCGAGCTGCTGACCCACCTCGGCGCAACCATCATCCGGGTCATCTGGGCGTTCACGCTTGCCATGACGCTGGGAACCGCTCTGGGCTTGATCATGGGCCGATCTGCGGCGGTGAACGCCTGGCTTGACCCCTGGCTTGTTGTTTTCCTGAACCTTCCCGCCCTCGTGCTGATCGTGCTGTGCTACCTGTGGATCGGCCTTACAGAGGCCGCTGCCATCACAGCGGTGACGCTCAACAAGATCCCCAATGTCGCCGTGGTGATCCGTGAAGGTGCTCGCGCGCTCGATCCTGATCTTGACGCGATGAGCAAGGTCTACCGGATGTCGTGGCTGGCCCGCATGCGGCACGTCGTGTTCCCGCAACTTGCCCCTTTCATCGCCGCTGCGGCCCGCTCCGGGGTGGCTGTGATCTGGAAGATCGTGCTGGTGGTCGAGTTTCTGGGACGCTCCTCCGGCGTTGGCTTTCAGATCCATCTTTACTTCCAGCTCTTTGATGTGGCGATGGTCCTGGTTTACGCGTTTTCCTTCATTTGCGTCATGCTGCTCTTTGAATGGCTCTTTCTGCAACCGTTCGAGCGTCGGGCAAGACGATGGCGGACAGCATGATAACGGTCGATATCAGGTCAAAACATTTTGCCGGCACACCCGTGCTTGGCCCGCTCACCTTTCGCGTGGCACCGGGGGAAACACTCGCCATTGTCGGACCGTCGGGGATCGGCAAATCCACGCTGTTACGGATCGTGGCGGGTGTGGACGCGGCGTTTGATGGCAATGTGGAAAGGCCAGCGGCGACAGCTTTTGTCTTTCAGGAGCCGACCCTGTTGCCGTGGCGATCCGTCCTGCAAAACCTGCTGCTGCTGCATCCGCAGCTAAACCCGGAGGCCGCCCGCACCATGCTCGCCCGCGTCGGTCTGGAGGGCAAAGACAGCCTCTTTCCCGGACAGCTTTCGCTTGGCCAGCAGCGGCGACTTTCGCTGGCGCGGGCATTTTGCGGCGCGCCGGAGCTGTTGATTATGGATGAGCCTTTCGTCTCGCTGGATACCGAAACCGCCGAGACGATGTTGAAACTGACCGAAGGTCTGATCGCCGAACATCACCCGGCCACGCTTTTTGTGACCCACGACATGCGGGAAGCGGACCGGTTGGCAGATCGTGTCCTGACGTTACGAAGCCATCCCGCCGGAGCCATCGTGGCGGGTATCTCTTCGGTCGCGGATCAGGCGGGATGAAAGGCGCGCGGTTTTCACCCGCTCTAAATATGTCGTCAGCGGCTCAGTAGATCGGATGAGCCGCGCAGAGCGCTTTTGCCTTGGCCTTCGTGGTCGCTTCGATGTCAGCGTTTCCGTCCGGGCCATTGGCCGCAAGCCCTTCAACCACATCGACAATCCAGTCGGCGATATCCCGGAAGTCCTGTTCGTCAAACCCACGGGTTGTGCCTGCGGAGGAGCCCAGACGAATGCCGCTGGTAATCATGGGTTTTTCGTCATCAAAGGGAATCCCGTTCTTGTTGCAGGTGATGTTGGCGCGTCCAAGGGCGGCTTCGGTTTCGTTGCCTTTGACGCCTTTGGGCCGCAGGTCGACCAGCAAAAGATGGGTGTCCGTGCCGTGGGTAACGGTCTCCAGCCCCCGTTTGTGGAGTTGGTCGGCCATGGCTTGGGCGTTGCGGATCACGCGGCTGATGTACTCCTTGAAAGCGGGTTGCTGGGCCTCTGCAAAAGCAACGGCTTTGGCTGCGATCACATGCATGAGCGGGCCGCCCTGGATGCCTGGGAAAATGGCGGAGTTGAACTTCTTGGCCAGCGTCTCGTCATTGGTCAGGATCATGCCACCACGCGGGCCGCGCAGGGTCTTATGCGTGGTTGTGGTGACCACATGGGCGTGCGGGAAGGGGCTGTCGTATTGTCCGGCGGCGATCAGCCCGGCGAAATGCGCCACATCCGCCAGCATGTAGGCGCCCACGCTGTCGGCAATCTCGCGGATACGCGCAAAATCGATCTGTCGCGGAATGGCCGATCCTCCCGCGATGATCATTTGAGGTTTGTGTTCATGCGCCAGGGCTTCGATCTGGCCGTAGTCGATATCGAGCGTATCGGGCTTGACACCGTACTGAACGGGCTTGAACCACTTGCCGGACTGATTGGGCTTGGCACCGTGGGTCAGATGCCCGCCTGCGTCCAGTGACATGCCGAGGATCGTATCACCGGGCTGTAGCAGCGCCTGGAACACACCCTGATTGGCCTGCGACCCGGAGTTCGGCTGCACATTCGCAAACGCGCAGCTGAAAAGCGCGCAAGCTCGTTCAATCGCCAGATCTTCGGCAATGTCGACATACTGGCAGCCGCCATAGTAGCGCCGACCGGAATAGCCTTCGGCGTATTTGTTGGTCATGATGCTGCCCTGTGCCTCAAGCACCGCGCGGCTGACAATGTTCTCCGATGCGATCAGTTCGATCTCTTCGCGCTGGCGTTGCAACTCCGAAGAAATCGACGTTGCCACAGCCGGGTCGGACTGCGCCAGCGATGTGGTGAAAAAGCCGTTGTCTTTGAAGGGGGCATTCATATTGGATCTCCGAAGGTAAACAGGGTCAGGGCAGGTTTTTTTCAGGCCACCCGGTCGCGCGGGGTTTGCCCGCTGAAAAAGGCGTTCAGGTTTTCGATGACACGGTATCCCATGGCTTCGCGTGCTTCCTTGGTCGCGCTGCCCAGATGTGGCAGCATCACCAGGTTGTCGCATTGCGCGAGATCGGGGTTGATCCGGGGCTCGCCGTCAAAAACGTCCAGCGCCGCGCCGCCGATGGTCTCGAACATCAGCGCTTGCGTCAGGGCCAGCTCATTCACGACCTCGCCGCGGGAGGTGTTGATCAGGTAGGCATCCGGCTTCATCAGGTTCAGCCGGGTCGCGTTGATCATATTGCGGTTTTCAACACCGCCGGGACAATGCAGCGAGACGAAATCACATTGCGGCAGCAAATCCTCAATCGTGTCGACCTGCCGGGCGTTGTAGCGCGCCAGCACCTCTGCCGGGACGAGAGAGCGATTGTAGACAACAATGTCCATGCCAAAGCCATGATGCGCGCGGCGTGCCATTTCCTGCCCGATGCGGCCAAATCCGATGATACCGAGGACCTTGCCGGACACCTTGCGCCCGACCAGATGCGTTGGGCGCCATCCCGTCCAGTTGCCTGCCCGGACCTCCCGCTCGCCTTCGCCTGCGCGGCGCGCGACCATCAGCATCAACGTCATGGCCAGATCGGCGGTACATTCTGACAGCACATCCGGCGTGTTGGTGATGGCGATCCCCTGGTTCTTGGCACTGCCAACATCGATATGGGTAAAGCCCACCCCGTAGTTCGCGAGGATCTTGGTGCGCGGTTTCGCAACGTCAAAAGCGTCCGCCCCGATCTTGTCGGTCACGGTGGGCAGCACCGCGTCATACTGGCGGATGGCCTCGCGAAACTCCATGCTGCTGAGCGGTTTGTCGTCGCGGTTCAGCACCACGTCATAGTTTTCAGCAAGCCGCGCTTCGACGGCAGCCGGCCAGCGGCGGGTGACCAGAACAGAAGGTTTCTGCATCAGGCGGCCTCCATCACTTGGGCGATTGTTGCACCGATCGAGGCGGGCGTTTCGGCAACCGTCACCCCCGCGGCCGATAGAATTTCAACCTTTTCGCTGGCGCTTTCACCAAAGGCCGAGATGATGGCCCCGGCATGACCCATTGTCCGGCCTTTGGGGGCCGTCAAACCGGCCACATAGGCAATCACGGGTTTGGTTACGTGATCGCGAATGTAGGCGGCGGCTTCGGCTTCCTGCGGGCCGCCGATCTCGCCGATCAGTGCGATGACATGGGTCTGGTCATCCTGTTCAAAGCGTTCCAGAATGTCCCTGAACGAGGACCCGTTTATGGGATCACCTCCGATACCCACCGACGTGCTGACGCCGATGCCGCGCTCTTTCAGCTGCGCGGCCGCCTCATACCCCAGTGTGCCCGAGCGGCCAACGATGCCCACATGTCCGGGCAGATAGATATGGCCCGGCATGATCCCCAAAAGCGCCTTGCCCGGACTGATCGTGCCTGCACAGTTCGGGCCGGTCAGCACCATGCGTTTTTCTCGGGCATAGCGGTACATGTAGCGCTTCACGCGGATCATATCCAAGGCAGGGATGCCGTCGGTGATGCAGACACAATAGCGGATACCGCTGTCGGCGGCTTCCATGATGCTGTCCGCGGCAAAGGGGGGCGGCACGATGACAAGGCTGGCCTCGGCGCCGGTCTCTGCAACCGCCTCTTCTACCGTGTCGAAAACCGGCAGGCCCTCGACCGTCTCTCCGCCTTTGCCGGGTACCACGCCGCCGACCACGTTGGTGCCATAATCCATCATTTCCCTGGTGTGGAAGCGCGCCATCTTTCCGGTGATACCGTGGATGATGACCTTTGTGTCGCGGTCCAAAAGAATGCTCATGTGACGGCCCTCATCTTCACACCTTGAGACAGGTCGTTCTGCCAGGCACCGACTGCGCGCTCAGCGGCCTGCGAGAGCGTTGTCGCGCGGATGATCGGCATGCCGGAGCGGGCGAGAATTTTCTGACCCTCTTCGACATTGGTACCGGCCAGGCGCACGATCACGGGGACTTCCACCTCGACCTCCTTGAGGGCCTGTACGATCCCTTCGGCAACCCAGTCGCAGCGGTTGATCCCCGCAAAGATGTTCACGAGGATGGCCTGCACATTGCTGTCGGAGAGCACCAGACGGAACGCTTTGGCGACCCGATCCGGCGTGGCCCCCCCGCCGATGTCGAGGAAATTGGCAGGCTCCCCGCCGGCGAGCTTGATCATGTCCATCGTGGCCATGGCCAGCCCGGCACCATTCACGATACAGCCGATGTTGCCATCGAGGCCGACGTAATTGAGGCCACGATCAGCGGCGCGCGATTCCCGCGGGTCCTCTTGCGACTTGTCCCGCAATTCGGCCACGTAAGGGTGACGGAACATCGCGTTGGTGTCGAAGGTCATCTTGGCGTCCAGGGCAAGCAGGCGGTTGTCGCCTGTGATCACCAGTGGATTGATCTCCACCATTGTCGCATCCAGCTCGGTGAACGCGCGGTAGCAGCCCAGAAGTGTGCGGGCAAATTGCTGGGTCAGGGACGGATCAATACCGAGTTTGAATGCAATCTGGCGGCACTGGAATTCCTGCAGGCCCACCGCCGGTTCAACGATTGCGCGCACGATCGAGTCTGGTTTGTCCGCCGAGATGTCTTCGATCTCCATGCCGCCTTCGCCACTGGCAACGATCATGACCCGCTGCGAGCTCCGGTCGAGCACGAAGCCCAGATAGATTTCGCGATCAATGGGGACCGCCGCTTCGACGTAGATGCGGTAGATGCCTTTGCCTTCCGGTCCGGTCTGATGCGTGACAAGCTTGCGTCCAAAGAGATTTTCGCAGGTCTGCTCGATCTCGCGGTCGCTATGGCAAAGCTTCACACCGCCGGCCTTGCCACGCCCCCCGGCATGGACCTGCGCCTTGACGACCCATTTATCGCCTCCCAGTTCGCGGGCGCGGTAGGCCGCCTGTTCCGGGCTATAGGCCAGTGCCCCTTCCGGGCTTGCCACGCCGAAGCGGGCAAGCAGTTCTTTGGCCTGATACTCGTGGATATCCATAACGCATCCTCCCAGTAGCGTTTTGTTTCAGTCCTTACTCCGCTGCGATCGACCGGCCGTAGTACTCGTTCAGCGCAGAGGACACCCGGCCATGGTCCACCGTACCGCCAAGGTCCGTGATGGCATCGCCAAAGCGCCGAACAATGTCCGAAATGGTCTGTTCGTTCAGCAGGTTCAGGATGCCGATGCGGATTTGAACAGGCTCAGACAGGGTCGGCCAGATACCAAAGCCCTGCGCGCGGCAGTGCTGCACCAATTCCATCTCCCGGCCCGCCATTGCCTCGGGCAGGTTGAGCACGATCAGGGATGTCATATTGGACGTCACGGTGCAGCCCATGGCTGTGACCGCTGCTCTGAGTGCTGCTTCATGGAACTGGTAGTCCTTGGCACGCTGCGCCACGGTTTGCTGAAGCGTGATGCGCAGTGCCTCATGGAAAGCCGCGACCGCATAGGCGCTGTGCGTGCGGTGGTAGGCGCCTTTTTCGACATCCTGACCATCCACGATGCCCCAATGACGTGCTTCAAGAATTGGATGATGCACAAAGGTGCGGGTGCCGGTTTTCTTCAACATGTCAATGTAGTGGTCGGTAAAAGAGACCGGGGCATAGGTGAGCGGCAGGCAGCAAATGCCCTTTTGCGGGCAAGATGCCCAGCCGTGTATTCCCGGGTAATCATCGATCCGGAAATCTTCCACACCAAGCGAGGAGACCGCATCCACGAGCCCCATCGCACCATGTTTCTCGCAGGCATCAGAGAAGCCCTGAATGTCATTGATGCGGCCCGAACCCGTTTCCCAATGCGCCATCGCAGCCCATTTTGGTTTGTGCGCCGCGAGGGCTTTTTCAACGATTTCGCCGGTGACGGACTGACCATGCGGCACATCGATGATCGTCACGCTGGCGGCCTGCGGGTTCATCGGGTCGGCAGCCAGTTCTTCGGCGGTTGCTGCCTTCATCCGAACTGTCAGACCATCGATACCGGAGAATGTGCCGTTCACGAACATCACAACGCTGTCGCCGGGCATCACCGCGCTGAACATAACGTCCAGACCGCTCCATCCTGTGCCAGCGACGCCGAAGGTGTGAACGTTCTTGGTGCCCATGACGTCGCGCAGCATGTGCTTGCATTCTTTCATGCCACGCAGGACGTCCTCATGCATGTGATCTGCGAGCCCTGCGCCCGCAAAGCGCGCCAACACCCGGGCATCTGTATTGCCGGGGCCGGGGCCTGCAGCGATGGTTTCGGGTATTTCAAGTTGCGGAAAGACGGTGACATCGCTCATGGTACGCTCCTGTCGTGGGCTAAACTGAATTCCAGTGATGCATTAACAGTTACTGAACTCGACAAATGGGACAACGCCCGTTAGACCTGCCTTTGGGTATCTATTTAGGCGGTGTTTTACCTACCCAAATTGGTAAGTATCCGGCGGCATACCAGATCTAAGCCCACCCGTGTGGGTAGTTTATCGGAATTAGCAGATATGAATCAAGCTTTTAGCCAACCTATCGAGATCATGCTGGCCGACAGCAATCCGCTGGTTCTGTCAGCGATGTCGGAAGTTTTCGAACGGGATGAGCGATTCTCGCTTGTGGCGACTGCTGCGACAGCAGAGGCGTTCCTGGGAACAGTCATGCGTGTTCCTGTCACCGTCGGTGTGATTGACTGGAACCTGCCCGTCATCGGAGGGGCAAAGCTGATCGAGGTTCTGCGGGAACAGGAAAACGCCCCCAAAATTGCCGTTTATGCCGAGGGTTCGGGTGATTTGCCGCGCATGGCCATGACGGCCGGGGCGGCAGCATTTGTGCCACGCTCCGCCCAGGTTCACACTTTGCTGGAAACCTGCATGGACGTGGCCAAAGGCAAAATGGTTTTCCCCTTCCTTGACGTCCGCGATTTGCAGCAAGACCCGATCCATCAGCTCAGTCGCAAGGAACGCGCGATGCTGGAGGCCTTGTCAAAAGGGCTGACCAACCGGGAACTCTCCAGCGAACTTGGGATTTCAACCAACACGGTGAAGTTCCACTTGTCGAACCTTTATGGCAAGCTCAGCGTCAAGAATCGGGCGCAGGCCATCGCCTTTTACTATTCCTCCAGGTTGCGCCCCGACGCGGAATAGCCTGCGCGGTATACCCAGATAGACCAAAGTTGTGCTTGACATTTTTAGTCGCCGAAACCGTTTCTATGGTAACTTTATTACGTTCTGAAAGGATCTGCGACATGTCATTTTACGCTGCCGAACAGGCCCCGGGCCGCCTGAACCGCTCCGAACTCGCCGTGCCGGGAAGTCAGCCGGATATGTTTGAAAAAGCGGCGAAATCCGATGTCGATGTGATCTTTCTCGATCTTGAAGACGCCGTCGCACCAGATGAAAAGGAGCAGGCCCGCAAGAACATCATCAAGGCGCTCAACGAGGTGGATTGGGGCAAGAAATCGATGTCGGTGCGCATCAATGGCCTTGATACGCACTACATGTACCGCGACGTGGTGGATGTCGTGGAACAGGCGGGCGAGCGCCTTGATCTTATCATGGTTCCCAAGGTCGGCACGGCGTCGGATGTCTACGCCGTCGACATGATGGTGACCCAGATCGAAGACGCCAAGAGCTACAAGAAGCGTATTGGTTTTGAACATATTATCGAAACCGCGCTCGGCATGCAGAATGTCAGTGAGATCGCGGCTGCCTCCAAGCGCAACGAGAGCCTGCATTTCGGCGTGGCCGACTACGCGGCGTCAACGCGGGCGCGCACCACAATCATCGGCGGTGTGAACAAGGATTACGCCGTTCTGACCGACCCGGATGAGAACGGTCAGCGCGAAAATCATTGGGGGGATATGTGGCATTATGCTCTGGCGAGGATGGTCGTGGCCGCGCGTGCCAACGGGTTGCGGCCCATTGACGGTCCTTTCGGCGATTTCAAGGATCCCGACGGCTACAAGGCTGCGGCCTACAGAGCCGCCGTTCTGGGCTGTGAAGGGAAGTGGGCCATCCACCCCAGCCAGATCGCACTGGCAAATGAGGTGATGAGCCCGTCCGACGCAGAGATTACCAAGGCGCAGCGTATTCTTGAGGCAATGAAACAGGCCGAAGCGGACGGCAAGGGAGCTGTCAGCCTGGATGGTCGCCTGATCGACTATGCCTCCATACGACAGGCCGAGGTCCTTGTGGAGAAGGCGCAGCAAATTGCTGGCGGATGATCCGCATGCCTGCATGGCGCGGGTATCTTTGCCTGCAAAGGTCTATTGCGCAGGCTCTGCCGCTTTGCCGGGCATCGTGCGATAGATGAGAACGGCGTCGTCTTGTGATGCATGCGCGTCCGCCTGTGCCTGCAACGCACCATGGTGGGGGGATTTGATGCAGACAGGGTCCGTGGCCGACGCGTCGCCAACGATGGCCATCGCCTGACAGCGGCAGCCGCCAAAGTCGATGGTCTTGCGGTCGCAGCTTTTGCAGGGTTCTGCCATCCACTCTGTGCCGCGATAGGCGTTGAAGGCGGCCCCGGCATACCAGATGTCGCTGAGGGATGTCTCTTGCACGCGGTCAAAGGTGAGGTGCGGAATGGACTGGGCCGCGTGGCAGGGCAGGACCGTGCCATCGGGGATGACATTGAGGCCGGAAGTCCCCCAGCCGCCCATGCAGCGCTTGGGATAATCCTCATGGTAGTCCGCCGGCACGTAGTCGATGACCAGCGTCCCCTTGAGGCGGCGGCGGGCTTCCGTGACGATCCGCGTGGCTTCTTTGGCCTGCTCGCGGGTGGGCATCAGCGCATCGCGGTTTTTGAGTGCCCAGCCATGGAATTGCACAGTGGCAACCTCTATCCGGCGCGCGCCCATCTCCTGCGCCATCTCCAAAGCGCGGGGAAGCTGGTGCAGATTGCGCCGGTGCAGGACCGCGTTGAGCGTGAGGGGAAAGCCGATCTTGCCGATCCACCCGGCCACCTGCATCTTGCGTTTGAACCCGCCATTATAGCCGCCGATCTCATCGGCCATTTCGGGGTTGGTGCCCTGCAGCGACAACTGCACATGGTCAAGACCGGCCGCGTCCAGTTCTGCGAGGCGTTTCTCGGTCAGCCCGATGCCGGAGGTGATGAGGTTGGTATAGAGCCCGGCTTCGCGCGCCGCGGCGACAAGGTCCACCAGATCGCGGCGCGATGCAGGTTCGCCCCCCGACAGATGCAGTTGCAGCACGCCCAGATCGGCGGCTTCGCGAAAGACACGCGCCCATGTGTCGGTGTCCAGTTCAGCGTCCTGCCGCGACAGTTCCACCGGATTGGAGCAATAGGGGCAGGACAGCGGACATCGGTGCGTGAGCTCCGCCAGCATGGCGATGGGGGGTGGGGGTTTCATGCAGTCACGTCCAGAAACCGACGGTCACGCAGCGCGTCGAGGAACCCGGCACTGTCGTTCACGATCTGCTCGATGGGTGCGTTGTAGCGTTCCGCCAGCGCGCGGGTGATCTCGCCGAAACTGCGCGCGCCATCGACTTCCGTCAGGATCGCATGGCCGACCGGGTCCAGCGTGACCGCCCGTTCCGGGGCGAGCAACACCCAGGCGTCGCGGACTTTGTCATGGTGCAGACGCACACCACGGGGCAGGGCGGGAATGTCAGTTGTCTCCATCTCAGGACGCCTTTCTCAGTAACAGACCTTCATCCGGCACCCAGGCCCCCGGCGGGATGCGACCGGGTTCCACGTAAGCACCCCAGAGCGCATCGAGTTGCGACCAGAGCACATCGGTCTTGAACATCAGCGCCTGCGCGGCGGCCTCCTGTTTCTCGGCGCTGTCCGCGTGATCGAGGACCCAGGCCAGCCCAAAGGCCACATCCTTGGGGGCTTCCTTCAGGCGGTTTTTGAAGTAGCTGAGCGAGCTGTCATCGGCGAAGTCGTAGTTCTTGAGCAGGCCCTGAATGCGGTTTGCGTGGATTTTCGGTGCAAAAAGCTCGGTCAGGGAGGCCGCGACGGCTTCAAGCAGTGTCTTTTCCCGCACAAAGCGGACGTAGGCATCCACCGCAAATCTGGTGGCCGGCAGCACGCCCCGGCAGGAAGCGACATAGTCCGGGTCGAGGCCTACCGCTTGCGCCAGACGCAGCCAGCGGCGGATGCCACCTTCGTTTGCATCGGTGCCGTCGTGGTCCTCGATGCGCGAGCGCCACGCGCGTCGCAGGTCCGGGTCTTCGACGCGGGACATGAAGGCGGCGTCCTTCATCGGGATCGAATGCTGGTAGTAATAGCGATTGACCACCCAGGCGCGCACCTGATTGGGGCTGCACTGACCGCCGTGCAGCATGTCGTGAAAAGGATGCAGGTCATGGTATCTTTCGGCCCCGATCTGGCGGAGGCGGGCTTCAAAATCGTCGCGGCTCTGGGTCATTTAGGTGATCTCCATTCCGTCCTGTCCAATGGTCCATCCCGCCGCTTCGGCTTGCGCCTTCTCAGCGGATGTGGGGCGGAGCACCGGGTTGGTGTTGTTCATATGCACATAGACCTTGCGCCCGATGTCCATCCCTTCGAAAGCGGCAAGCGATCCGTCCGCCCCGCTCATTGACATGTGCCCCATGCGTTTCCCGGTCTTCTGGCTCAACCCCGCAAGGACCATTTCGTCATCCTGCCACAGGGTACCGTCGAAAAACAGCAGGTCTGCTCCCGCCAGCCGCGCCCGCAAGTCATCGTTCAGCAGCGCGCAGCCGGGGATGTAGAAGGCAGTCTTCGTGTCGGTCTCAAGTTTTACGCCGACGGTCTGATCGCCGATCAGATCGGTCTGCACCACCGCGCCCTCCATGTAGAGCGGCACCTTGCCCGGGACCGGAAACAGACTGGCAGTCAGACCGGGGCAGAGCGTAAAAGGTGTCTCCAGTGCAATGGTTTCGCGGATCACAACGGCGCTGTTCAGGGCGTCGAAAATCGGATTTTGCGCCAGAACCTCGTGGATGCCCGCCGTTGCAAACAGTGTGAAGGGCTGCATCTCACGCAGCGTAAGAAGCCCGGCGACGTGATCGATATCACCATTGGTCACCAGAACGGATCGCACTGGCAGGTCGCGCAGGCCCGTCGGATGCAACGGTGCGGCATGGATCATTTGCTGTCTGATATCGGGCGAGGCATTCAGGATCGCCCACTTCGCGCCATCAGCGGTCACGGCAAGCGACGACTGGCTCTGGCACGGTATATTGCCGTTGCGGGCGAGCTTACAGTTGTCGCATCCGCAATTCCATTGTGGCAGCCCCCCACCGGCGGCCGCCCCAAGAATATGCGCGCGGAACGTCACTGTGACCTCCCGCGCGGCCCGTCATCAGAACAGATCGTCGCGGTCTTCGTTACGATCCTCGTTCTCTGGTCCGTACATGTTGATTTCCATGCCGCACTCAATTTCGCGGATGATTGGTTTTGTCCAAGCCATATGCATCTCCTCCAATAAAACATCTGGGATTACCTATTTATCGTGGCAGAGCTTGCCAAGATGAGCGACTCTTAATTTATAAGAGATGATAAGACTTTGGTCGGTGTCAGCCGTCTTCGAGCAGCGGCATTTGGCCTGTCAGACAGAAACCCCGATTACGTATCGTCTTGATTTCCATTCCGAAATCGGCTGAGGAGAGTTTCTTGCGGAGATATCCGATGTAGACATCGACCACATTTTCGTTACCCGACCCGTCGCTGGCCCAGAGGGCATCAAAAATGTCCGCCCGCGCGACCGGGGCCTGCGCCTTGCCGGCAAGAAGCGTCAAAACATCGAACTCCCGCTCCGTCAGGGTCACGGTGGCGTCCCCCCCTTGCAGGGTGCGACTGTGCCGTGACAGGCGTGCAGGACCGGGGCGCGTGGCGCTCACGCGGTGTTCCTGCACCCGCAAACGCGCGACCAGCTCATCGAAGTTGAAGGGCTTGACCACATAGTCATCCGCGCCCGCCTCGAGCCCCGCGGCCCGGTGTTCCACTTCCGACAGCGCCGACAGCATCAGGATCGGGATGCTGACACCTTTGCCACGGGCGGCGCGCACCAGATCGATGCCACTGTCCGCCCCCAGCATGACATCCACAATGGCGCCGGCGTGGGTACCGCTTTGCAGCCGGTCCAGCGCCCGGTCGGCGCGGTTCTGCGTCTCTGTTTCATAGCCGTGCAGTTGCAGCCCCCGCGCCAGAGCGGAGGTAATTTCCGGGTCGTCGTCAATGATGAGGAGCTTGCTCATGGGATCAGATTAAACGCTTGCACGCGGCAGGCGAACCGAGATTTTAGTGCCGGGTGCGATGCCGAGCGCTTCTTCGCGGGGCAAGGGGCTTGTCAGCAGGATTTCCCCGTCCTGCGCCTCGATCACCCAGTGGGCCAGCGCGAGCCCCACGCCAAAGCCCTGACCTGCCGTCGCCGAGGTCCCCTGGACAAAGCGATCAAAAATACGGGCCTGATCCTGTTGTGCAATGCCGGGACCATTGTCGATGATCGACAGACCCGCGTGGGTGTTGTCGTCGAACGGTGTGACGCGGAGCATCCTCCCGCCGCGCGCGTGGCGAATGGCATTGCGGATGAGGCTGGCGATGACCTGACGGACCCAGTTGGGATCGCAGGTCACGGCAGTATCGGGGATCTCCGCGACATCGAGCGCCATGCCCGCACTGTCGATTTCTGCCTGGATTTCGGCATGCACATCGCGCATCAGGGCCGAGAGGGACGTGGTTTGCGGATCGAGCGCCAACTCACCGGTGTCAGAGCGTGCCAGCCTGAGCAGATCGTCAATACGGCGGTTGAGGCGGGTGGCACGGGCTTCAATGGTGGCGAAAGCTTCTTTGGGCTCAGGCGTGCCTTTGCGACCCAGTTGCGCCTCCATCAGAATGACAGTCAGCGGGGTACGCAGTTCATGGCTGATGTCGGCAAAGAAGCGACGGCGCTTCTCATCGGTCTCGGCCAGTGAGGCATTGGCGGTGCGCAGCTCTTCAGTCCGTTGTGCGATGGTCTCGTTGAGGCGGGCCCACTCCGCCTGTACGTCCCTTTTGCGCGCCATGAGCGTTGCGGCGGTCCGGTTCGTCATCGCGGCGAGCTGGCCGATTTCATCCTGTCGGGTGACAGGCAGGGCGACCGAGAAATCCTCCTGCCCGATCTGCTGCGCGGCACCCCGCAAGTCGTCGAGCCGCCGGAATTGCGGGCGGATCAGACCAAAGTAGAAAACCGCCACTGCCAGGAGGGCGGCGGTGGCGATCCCGAAGGCGACAAGGTTCAGCCGGACGCGCAGACTGTCGATGCCCGCCATGATGGCATTGCGGAAAAGCACTTCGGTATTCACGGCTTGGCTCAACAGCTGATCGAAACTGGAGGCAAAGCTGTCAAGGTAGGGCCGCAGTTCGCTGGGGTCTTCCGTTTGCGTGGCCAGACCGTCGAGCGTGGTGGCCAGCATCGCTTCCATCCGCGCGATACCAAGGGATTGCGTGGCATAACGAGATTGCTCATCCAGCCCCAAGGCCTCCGCCGCGGTGACGGCGGTTTCCACATCGCTGTGCAATTGCACAAAAGTTCGCTGCATCTGCTCCGTTACGGGGGTGATGCGGTCGATCAGGCTGGCGGTAGGCCGACCGGTCTGCACCGCCTCCGTTGCCACCACGAGGAAGGTGGACGCCTGTGTCGAGAGGCTGGAATAGCGTGCCATCCGGTTTTCCGAGGCCAATGCGGCGTCCAGCCTGCCTGCGACCTCGTTCAACCCCCATGACAGGATCAGGGCCGTAAGCACCGTGCCTGCCCCCAACAGAGCCGCGCCGAAGGCAAGTCGCAGTTTCAGCGAAAGGGTCGGAGGGGGCATCACGTCCGTCATGTCGGCAGGCGGCCCATTGCGCCGAAAATGCGCTCGATTATTCTGCAAATCGTGCCGGAGAGACCCTTCGAGTGCTTGATTAATGCAATTTTCACCGACTTTAGTCTATGTTCGAGGCGTGCATAGGAGCAGAAAATAAAAATAGGAAATCCTGATCCATGATTGAGCTTTTGTTTGTCGCCTGTTTGTCGACGGCAGTAGATGACTGTCGCGAACGCAGCCTGGTCTTTACGGAGATTACCCCGATACAGTGTCTGATGGGCGCGCAGCCTGAGCTGGCGAAATGGGCGGCGAGCCATCCCAACCATGACATCAAAAGCTGGCGCTGCCGCACCGTGTCTTTCGAAGATAAGGAAGTATAAGGCCACGCGCCTACCCTTTGCGTTTCATGAGACCCCGCGCCGGGTCGTACCCCCACAGGGCCAACAGGCTCAGCAATGCGGTGCTCAGCACCACCCAGGCCAAGGCATGCAGATTGATCTGCAGGTAAAACAGGAACCGGATCAGTTCGACCACGTGGGTAAAGGGGTTCAGCGCGCAGATATCGCGCAAGAGAGGCGAGCTTTCGGCCATTCTCCACAAGGGGTAGAGGGCTGAGGAGAGAAAGAACATCGGGAAGATGACGAAATTCATCACGCCCGCAAAATTCTCCAGCTGCGAGATGAAGCTGGAGAGCACAAGGCCAAGCGCACCCAGCATCAGCCCCCCCAGAATGAGCCCTGGCAGCACGGCGATGTAGCCCAGAGGTGGCAGGGTGATCCCGAACGCAGCCGCAATGCCCAGAAAGGCATAGACCTGCAGGATCGATATGGCGGTGGACCCGAAAAGCCGACAGAACAGCAACCACCATCGTGGATAGGGGCTGGTCAGCAACAGCCGCATCGAGCCCATTTCGCGGTCATACACAAGGCTCAAAGAGCTTTGCATACCGTTGAAAAGCAGGACCATCGCGCAGAGACCCGGCACGATGTAAGTCTCGTAGGTGACGTAGGTCTGATAGGGCGGGATGATCGACAACCCGAGGGCCGCCCGAAACCCTGCCGCAAAGATCAAGAGCCACACAAGCGGGCGCACGAGGGCTGCGATGAACCGCTCGCGTTGATGGATGAAGCGCAAAAACTCGCGCCCGACAATGGCGCGGGTCACCCCCCAAAAACCGCTCATACGGTTGCTCCGGTCTGGCTGAGAAACCAGTCTGACAACGAGTGATCGCCCCTGACATCCCCGGTGCTCCCGGTGGCAATGATCTGGCCCTGATGCAGCACCAAAAGCGCATCACTGTCCCGCACCTCATCGGTCAGATGTGTCGCCCAGAGTACGCAGAACCCCTGATCCGCAAGATCATGAACATGTTCGGTGATGGCCTGGCGCGCGGCGGCATCAAGACCGACGGTGGGCTCATCGAGCAACAAAACCTTGGGGTCGTGCAGCAAGGCGCGCGCCAGTTCCATGCGCCGCCGATGCCCGCCATTAAGCGCGCGTGCCCGCTCGTCTGCGCGTGCGCGCATGTCGAGCCGGTCCAGAGCCGCGTCAATGCGGCCCGGCACTTCGCTGCGGGCAAGGCCATGCAACGCAGCAAAATAACTCAGGTTCTGCCTGACCGTCAGGTTCAGGTCCAGCGTCGGCTGCTGGAACACCACGCCAAGTTCGGCCAACGCCTTGCGGGGTGTGGCGCGCAGGTCATGACCGGCGATCCGGATGTCGCCCTTGGGTGCCACTAAAAGCCGGGTCAGCAGCGACACCAGGGTCGACTTTCCTGCCCCATTGGGGCCCAGCAGCGCACAGAATCGATTGGCTGGTACGTCGAAAGACACGCCGTCGAGTGCCCTTTTGGGGCCGTAGTCAAAGCTCAGCCCGCGCACGACCAGCCCGCCTGTCATCGATTTGATTCTTTGCAGAAGATCGCGGTCACAGTACCCCCGGAGTGATCGGTTCATCACCGCCAGCTTGCCCCGAAAGCCGGGCCGCCACAAGCCGCCCGCGTCGTGCCGAGGGCACCCAAACACGAATGGCCGCGTTTCCGTCACCCATTCACAATGGCGCACAGCGGGCCCCGAAGCTGCCTTTACGGCGCAAGAACCCTTGGGGCCTTAACAGGCAAAGCAGCAGCTTTGTGTTCTGCAGCATGGAGTATCTGTCAGGACAGCGATGTCGTCCTAACCCTCACTGCGGATCTGTCATCAGATCCAACCGGCCCTTTGTCTTTGGTGGATGCAGTCTTGTCCGCCAAACTGTCCAGGTTTGCCACAATTTCGCCCCCCGATTGCACTATAGCTACCCTATTCTTTTCTCGCATCATGAGAAAATGGAAGACTGGGGCAGAGTGATGACACCTTCATTATTGCGGCGCGCGCATAAAAACGCTGTTTTCGACCGCCGCGTGCGCGTTCTGGCGGATCAATTGGGGGCATTGGTGCCGCCCAAAAGCCGTCTTGTCGATGTCGGCACCGGGGACGGCCAGATTGCCCTGCAAATTGCGCAAAGGGCACCGGGGGTCGAGATCGAAGGCATCGACATCATGCTGCGGCCAAAAACGCATATTCCCGTCACCGAATTTGATGGGGACACCATCCCTTTCGGGGATAAGAGTGTGGATGTGGTCACTTTCGTTGACGTGCTGCACCACACGGATGATCCCCAGAACTTGATCAAGGAAGCCTCTCGTGTCGCGCGCAAAGCCATTCTGGTCAAGGATCACCTGAGCGAAAACGCCTTTGACCATATGACTTTGCGCTTGATGGACTGGGTCGGAAATGCGCCGCATGGGGTGGTGTTGCCCTACAACTATGCATCAAAGGCCAGTTGGATGTCGTGGTTTGAGGCCGCCCGCTTGGAAGTCGAGCGGTTCGAGACATCAATACCGCTTTATCCCTTTCCTTTTAACATGGTGTTTGGAAGAAAGCTGCATTTTGTTGCGCGGCTCACGCCCATGGCCTGAGATGTCTGGGCCACGTAAGATACTGACCCAACCGGAGTTGTGTCCGGTGGAGCGGTGTCGTGTTGGGTGGCCTCAAAACTTAAACAAGGGCCATTTCTTAGTCCGTTCTGTCAAAGGCGAAGGTCTTGTTCACTGCAAAGCTCAGTACAGCTGCTGCGGCTGCGGTCACCAGAAACAGCGCCATATCAGCCCAGAACACCTGAGATACAAAACGGGTGGTGATCCCGGCCACAAGCGCGAAACTGCCCAGTTGGGTCGCCAGATACACAAGAAAGGCCCCGCTGCGCGGCGTTTCTGCTCGGAACGCAAATTGCCTTTGCGCACTGTAGGCCAGTGGGATCGCAGCCGCATAGAGCAGAAGGGCGGTCCAGAAGGGCGGAGCGCCAACAGAAACGAGACCTGCATTCAGAAGCGCGTAGCTCAGGCTGAAGCCGCTTCCAACCAGCAAAAAGCGCAGTAACATCGCAAAGCTATCCTTTTCAACCGGTATGGCGCGCCCCTTCACTTGATGACCTCATAGACGACCAATGCGGGATGCATCCCCGGCACCAGTTGCAGCCCGTCGACCTGATCGCCCTTTGCCAGTTCTGAGGCAAAGCCCGCGTGTGGTGTGTTGCGGCACAAGACGATGTAGTCGGCGTCCATGCCCGCAAGGGCCCGGCGAAATGCGGCCTCCTTAGCCATAAATGGCAAGAGGCCGTTGGAGAGGGCCGCCGCGCTCCGATGGTAGGGTGCGGCCAGAACAGGCAAACCACTGGCCAGCAAAATGGAGGGCCCCAAATTCAGCGGGCTCAGAACGGATCCTTCCGGAAGCGCGCTCAACGTTTCGAGCGCCGCATGGGTCCGGCAATTTCTGGCGATGGTGTCCTGCTGCATCTCGCCTGCACTGACGGACTCCGGAAAACTTGCCGTGACGCGGGAGGCATAGGGATAGAAGACCGTGAGCAGCCCGACGCCGAGCAGCACCAATGTCGCGGATTGTCCCTGCATTTGCCTTTGCCGCCAGTCCCAAGCCCGGCCGAGAGCATATCCTGTGAGTATCGGAACAACGGCGGCCCCGATCACGATCATCCGGAGTTGAAAGAGCGTAGCGATTGCCGCAAGCCAGCCAAAGATCAATAAGGTGCCGATTTTGGTTTTGCGTGCCTGATCGCTGTCGCAACGCCAAAGCGCGGTCGCGAACAACAATGCCGTCAGAAGTGGCGCGACACTGACGTGGAAGGTCTCCGGCGCTTCCAACGCCAAGAGCAACGCGGGTCTCGCTTCGCGAATGTTTGCGTAGATCGCCGCTTCAAGGGCGGGGGGCAGGTTGCCGTAGGGCCCGCTGGCGCAGACAAGCACAGCAGGTGCTGCCAGTGCCAAGGCACCGCAATAAAGCACGCCAGCACAAGCGAGGCGTTGTAGGTAGCTGGGTCTGCGCCGCAAGGCAAACGCAAGCACCGCGGCTGCGCCGCTGGTAACCGCGAGAATGTGGAGGAGTGGGAGACCAAGCTGATCGCACTGGGGATAAAACCAACTCGATGGTGTGGTCTGGACGGCAAAGAAAAGGGCACTGCCCGAGCCGAGCGTGACAGCATAGCCCAAGAGGGGCAGGGCGAAAACGTCAGGACTGCGCACCGCTCGCCAGCTCAGCAACAGCCCGACCAGGGCATGAGCCAGCAGAGTCTCGAGCCCGACCGCCAACGAAAATGCTGTTGTAAAACCCGCAATGGCCCCGCTGCGCCAAGTCGGGCGATCCCGGAGCAACGAGAAAACGACAACCGTCAACAGCACAATCTGCACATTATGATGGTCCAACCGTCCTGCTTGGAAATAGTTGTGCAAGAGCAGCGGCCACATCAAAAGGCACAACACGGCCCCCGCGGCGATGCGCGGACCAAAATTCCGCAATGCTTCACGCGCAGTCAGGAGGATAAGCAGACTGTGCAGCAGCACGGGCCACAAAATGATCCCCACAGCTTCTGCGTCTTCCATGGTGAGGAAAACGGACGACGGCCAGATGATTGCCGCAATTCCCAGATCGATGAGCCGCGACCAATGCAAAGTCAGGCCGCCCTCCGCGACAACGCCTGTCTGGCGCATGTCGAACCAGCCTTGCCCTGCCAGCCAGTCCCGGACAGACAAAAACCGCATAATGTCATCGCTGTCGGCGCTGGCAAGTTCTGCCAATGCATCATCACCAGAAACAGCCACCTTTCCACAGATCACGGCAATCGCGATCAAAACGAAGGTCCATAACCATCCGTTGCCAGATGCCATGCTGTCTTCTTGTTGTCTCATGCCTGCCCCACGCACGTTTAGTGCCTTTGTGAAGCCATAGGTCGTTCGGAGGGCAAAACTGTGGCGGTTTCGGTGCGATAGCGTGGCGGTTCTGGAATGTGGGATTGGCGCCTGATGACCGCTTTAAACCCAAGTTTGTCCCAATTTGCGCCATGATTGGTTGCTCTGTTGGCCAAGTGATAATGCCCGATGTGGCCCATTGCTTGACCCCAAAGGGCAAATTAATGATCGAACTGACAATTCTGATGCCTTGCCTGAACGAGGCTGAAACACTTGAAACCTGCATCCGCAAGGCACAAAGCTATCTGGTTCGGTCGGGGATTTCTGGCGAAGTGCTAATCTCGGATAATGGGTCTAGTGATGGCAGTCAGGCCTTGGCGGAAAGCCTTGGCGCGCGGGTCGTACATGCACCGCGTAAAGGATACGGCGCTGCACTTGCCGCTGGTATCGACGCGGCCAGGGGTCGTTACGTTATCATGGGCGACAGCGACGATAGCTACGATTTCTCGCAGCTCGATGATTTTGTGGACCAATTGCGCGCTGGCGCGGATCTGGTCATGGGCAACCGGTTTCGGGGCGGCATTGCGGAAGGTGCGATGCCTCCCCTCCACCGCTATCTGGGCAATCCGGTGCTTTCCACCATCGGGAGAGTGTTCTACCGTACTCCCGTCGGCGACTTTCACTGTGGTCTCCGCGGTTTCAGCCGCCAAGCGATCCTGTCGCTCAGGCTCGACACTCCCGGTATGGAATTTGCGTCTGAAATGGTTATCAAGGCCTCTCTCTCAGACATGCGGATCGAAGAAGTACCGACGACACTCAGTCGCGATGGCCGGTCGCGCCCTCCTCACCTGCGCAGTTGGCGGGATGGATGGCTTCACTTGAAACTTCTGTTTACCTATGCGCCACATTGGCTGTTTTATTATCCTGGACTGGCGCTGTTGAGTGTCGGTCTTTCACTTTTTGCGCTTCTTATGATGGGCCCCATTACATTGGGCGGCGTCACTTTCGATATTGCAGCGCTTATCCTCGCCTCCACGCTCATCCTGTCGGGCTACCAGATGGCTTGTTTTTATGGGATCGCACGGCTTTTTGCCGTGCGTTTCAAATTGCTCCCGAGCTCCCCAAGATTCGAGAGAATTGCCGCTTGGGCAAGCGTCGACAGAGCCTGCCAGTTCGGCGGGCTTCTCCTGGCCGCGGGGATTATCTCCGCTGTCGCATCGCTGATCTTTTGGTGGCAGGCAGGATGGGGGGACCTTGATCCCAGTGTAATTGTGCGTCCCGCGCTTTTTGCGGTGATCAGCGCATCACTTGGTGTGCAGACGATTACGACTGGTTTTCTTTGGGGCATGCTATCTCAACAAGTCAGTGCGGATGTGAACTCCCGCGCCTTCAAAAGTGTTCAGGTCTAGTTTTGCCGCTTGGTTTATCCATGACCGGGTTGGACATCGCCTGCCTCATCACCGCTTTTTAGAGGCGGTCTGGATGATTTGTGGCGGAGCCTTATCGACCGTATTGCTTTGCTCACCGGATCAGAGCTAACCGCAGCGCATCAGAATCTCTCGGTACTGGTTTGCCGACACCACGAATAGGGAGGACGTGGAGGTTAATCAGAAATCAGTTTTCACCTTGTTGCAAAATCATTCAAGAACACTGTAGACGCATTCATCTAATATCAATCACATCGAGTACCCAGCTGGTCGCAAGGCGCTCACTCTTTTCTTGGGAGTGGCCAAATGGGGCGCATATTTACACGTACAACAAAAGGAATTCTGGTTGCGGATCAGCGCAAGGATCAGGTGCTGCTTTTGCAAGATCTCGACGGGGATGGTACGTGAACTGGGGCGGATGAGAGCACGGTCTTCTTTGATGGTACCAACGTCAGCGGTCTGACAGATCCAACCAACAACGTCTTCACCCTATGTCAGGCTAAGGATAAATCGGTCTACATCGGCGATGGTTGGCGGTCACGGTGTTGATACCTTTGTCTTTAGCAGCGGGCATAACATGATCCGAGATTTCGCTACGGGCTTTGACTGGTGGGTGTTCAGCCGCCCTTCCGACCAGATCGTGATCGACATCGAAGGCACCGACAGCTTTCAAGAGCTGCTGTTCTCCGCCATGACATCGCGCAACACCGTGAGGTTCCCGTTCAATGCTGAGGACAGTCTGACGCTGCGCAGCACGCAATTCACAGATCTGGACGCGGATATGTTCAGCTTTGTTTAAACAACCGGACGGGAGTCCTGCATGCCTCCCAATTGGAAACCGTGGACTGAAGGATCAGATGCAACACTTACGTTGCATGTTGTGTAGAATGACCTGCGTGAAGCTTGCGATTGATCGCTAAGTTTAACACCAATGCCTGGTCCAAATGCCTGATTTGAGCTTGGTGACATTAATGAAATTCACGCAGTTTTATCCTAAAGCCATATTTTGAGTAAGTTTTTGCCAATAATCACGCAATTTAAGCAACCCTTGCCTTCAAGCTGTCAGCTTCAGGGTCTTGGTGTACGTGGAAATTGCTAACGGTCAAAGACAGCCTCTTTTCACTTCTGGAGAGCGTTTCCATCACGTCGCCGTTCGTCCTTGCCAGAGCGGCGTTTTGTTTCGCGCTTTCGTCGAGACGAGACATCGAGATCACGAGTTCCGAAATCTCCTTGGTCTGCTTCTCGCCGCCTTGACTAACGCCGTCAACGAGCTTCAGAATCTCTCGCATCGATACTTCGATCTTCTCGATCGCTTCACCGGTCATGCGCACCTTTTCAGCGCCAGCATTGACCGATTGCAAGTTCCGTGAAATCAAATCACCAATCTGTTTTGACGCGGCGGCTGAGCGCTCTGCCAAAGACCGAACCTCCGAAGCTACAACTGCAAACCCCTTTCCCGCTTCGCCGGCTCTTGCGGCCTCTACAGAAGCATTGAGCGCCAAAAGGTTGGTTTGAAATGCAATGTCGTCGATGGTCTCAACAATCTTCTCCATCTGTTCCGACGTATTCTCAACACTGCCAATCTGCTCCACAGCTTCGGATGCTATCTCTTGGCTGGAAACAGTCTGATTCCCGATTTGGTTGGCAAGGTCCTGGCATTGAGTCAGTTGCTTGGAGTTGTCTTTTACTGTTGTCGAGAGGACTTCAGCGGCAGCCACAGAGTTTGCAATCGTGTCTGCTTGCTCACTAGACCTGCTTTTCAGATCAGCGATGCCGTCACGCATCTGGTGAGAGGCCGACCCCAGCTCGTCTACTTCACTCTGGATCTGGACAAACGCCTCGGATAGCTTGCCGAGGGAGGTATTCATCCCCTGACCGATGTCCGCGAATGTCCCGTTGTAGTGGTCGCCCATTCGCTTTCCGAGATCCCCAAGGGCAAGCGCTGTAATAATCTTCTGAACGTCTTGCAACGCTTCATCCGACATACTGGAAATCATATTCAGCCCCTCCGAAACTTCGCGCCAGACACCGGTTTTATTGCTCGTGTCTGCCCGCTTGGTGAAGTCCCCGTCGGCACATGCCGCGACAATCTCGTTTATCTCCCGAACAGCTTCTTCCTGCTCTCTTGCCTGCGCTTCCTGCCGTTCCAAGACAGCCTGGTCCCGCTTGTTCTGTTCAACGACGACACGACCGACTTCTTCCATGATCTGATTGATGCCTTCCCCCAGAATTCTTGAGGCACCGCTGAGGTCGCGCAGCCTTATTTTGAGGGGTGGCCAAAACTTCCCTTCCGATACGTCTCTCATGACACGCTCGATGCCAGCGACGGAGCTGATTTGCAGTTCTTCCTGAACACTTACCTGATGCAATCTCGCTTGCTCGGCCAGCTGAAAGGATTGCATCGCGTCGCTGATTTTACCAAGGTCTGCCTGTGGGGCGCGGACGATGTCTGAGTCAATGTCGCCGTCAGCAAAGGCACTGACCCTGTCGGATATTTCTCTCAGGGATGTGCGCACAGCAGAAACCAGATATGCTGCGAAAGACCCCACGATGACTGTCGTCAATGAGATAACGGCCAGGGAGCGCAAGATCG
Organism: Roseobacter weihaiensis; assembly: GCF_020622345.1. Classification (GTDB taxonomy): domain Bacteria; phylum Pseudomonadota; class Alphaproteobacteria; order Rhodobacterales; family Rhodobacteraceae; genus Roseobacter; species Roseobacter weihaiensis. Next base: position 36,005 of record NZ_JACNMO010000033.1, read on the forward strand.
TGTCATTCGCGCGTTTCTCCGCTGCGAGCATGAAATTGGCAATCTCTTCCGCGCCTTTATCTTCAATTGCCTTAATCAAATTGATTTTCGCGGTGATTTGCGTAAACCAAACCTCTGGATCGACCTTGGATACGTTTTCGGGCGCATTTTCACGTATCACATTGCGCAATTCGGCAACTGTTTTACCAGCATCGGCCTGGGTAAGGTCGGATAACTGCCTCTTGAGATCCTCAGAAGCGAGCCCGCGATAGACAGAGAAAAGGCTATCCTGCTCCAGAACGAGGTTCAAAAACCGTGTTCTGATTTCTTCCGGGATGAGGCCGTTGTTTGATGCGGATCTCGCAAAACCGGCAGCGCCCGTCGCGCGTTCAAGCCCAACCAGGTCTTTTGCGCTCATCAAGATGGCTTGTTTTTGCAAGGCTATCGCCGCAGGAGCGTAAGTTACCTGTTTCGCCATCTCAACCAGCAGGCTGATCGCGGTATTGTTGAGCGTGGTAATCTGTCCCACAGCTTCGGGCAGGGTCACGCTGGCTTCGTCAACGTTCTTGCGCAAGCCGGTCAAACCTTGGATTTGGTCGGTGACCAGTTGCAGTTTCTGTCGCAGCTCGGACGAGATGTCGAGCTCCAGCACAGCATCGGCATGATCCGTGAATTGAGATATGACAGAATCGCTGTTTCTCCGTTGTTCGGCAAGTTCAGAGACAAAAGACGTACCCTGGCTTGCAATAAAGCCGGCACTGGCGCCCCGTTCCTTTTGGAGCTCGTGCGTGAGCAGGCCAATTGTCCTGCTCAGGCTTGTCATGCGCATGTCCTGATGAATATTGCGCTTTTGGGACAGTTCAGTACTGAGCTGGAACCCAAAAAAGAGAAATGCCACAAGAAATCCGGACAGCGTCAGAAGCAGCATTGTTCCACCAACCGGTAACCGTAAAATAGTTTTCAGCACTATTCACCTCGACAGAGTTTGAATGACGCTGCAGCGATACTTCAGAGATGCTAATACTGTCCTAAGCTGGGCAGTGATGGTTACTATTTCCAAAACGGGCATCTGATAGACTTATCTTCGTTTCCCGTAAGGCAAGCCGACCTTGGTTCCGGAACGCTGACGACAGAATATCACAGTGGTGCTTGCGCCACGCGCTTCCAACGATTTGGGCTAACCAGCGTCTGTCTATTGCGGGGCTGTTGCAAATCGGATGTTTCCGGAGACCGGTGCTGCGCCGGCTCTCGCTGTCAGATCAGATTGAACGCGGCATAGATTGCAACGCCCGCGCACATGGTTGCGATGACATGATTCGTCGCGATGGCGATACCCAAAGCCATCAGCGCGGCGACCCACGTCTTAAAAGGCTGTCCGGCAAGCGAGGTCGCGACGAGGCTGACCACAATCAGGCCGGGCAGATTGTCCAGCATCCACGCATGGCGCGATGCCTTCAGTCTGTCACCAACCAGCAACCCTGCGACCCGGATTGAGAAAGTCACCAGGGCGAGGACCAGGATGAGTATCCAATAGGGGCCGTTCATTGCGCAGCATGTTCGGTTTGGCGTAGCAAGACAGATATGACTAAGCCGCAGAAGGCACTGGCCACAATGGCATAGGCTTTGGGAACACCAAGAGGAACGAGCACAGCGGCAGCTCCGAAGGCAACTGTCCAGGGGAGAGCATTTGATCGCCCGCGCCACAGCCCTCTTGCCATCGCGATAAACGCCGCCGTGAACGCAAAGCCCAATCCAAATTTTTCAAGGTCGGGCAGAGCGGCACCGACCATTGCACCTAATGCAGTCGATGTTGTCCAGACGCTTATCATCACGAGGCCTGATCCGATCAGAAACGGTGCTCCGATGTCTTTGGATCTGGTTCGTTCTGACATTGTAAGCGCCCAGTTCTCATCCCCGGTAAGGTGGATGGCAAGCAGTTTTAACCGCAAAGGCAACCCGTCAAGGATCTCGGCGAGGGAAGCGACGATCCCGATGTAACGCAAGTTGAGAGCCGCGCCCGCCATTGCCGCTCCAAATACGGCTGATGCGGCTGAAAACTGTTCAACTGCCACGATCTGGGAGGATCCGGCGTGCGTGCTCGCGCTCATCAAGCCAACACCCCACCACGGGAAACCGACCTGAGCTGCCAGTAGGCCAAAGGCAAAGCCGTAGATGGCTGCTCCGACAGCAAGGGGGAGGATTGCAATTGCGCCGCGTTTCATTCGGCAAAGATTAGAGTTAAAACTTGATATGAAAAACCGACAATTGGGCCTATATATGATAACTTAATATCACCGGAGTGTTTTACTTGAGGTTTGTATATCATGGATGGGGTTGACCAGAAGCTTCTTGCTGTGTTGCAGAAAAATGCAAAGACCTCGATCCAGGAACTGTCTGACCATGCCGGGATATCAACCGCGTCGGTTCAGCGTCGGTTGAAGGTCTTGCGCGACACGGGTGTGATCCAGAAAGAGGTCGCCGTCCTTGATCCCAAACAGCTTGGCCTTGGCGTTACCGCGATCGTTGCTGTCGAGCTGGAGAGAGATCGCCTTGATCAGATTGACGCTTTCAAGCGAAAGGCGCGGGAAGACCGGCAGGTGACTCATTTCTATTGCATCGCCGGGGATGCCGATTTTATGATGATCGTGATGGCTAGGGATATCGCGGACTATGAGGCCTTCACCCATCGGTTTTTCTTTGCGGACAAGAATGTAAGGAAGTTTAGGACATCCATCGTCGTGGCAACAGAAAAAGCCACGCTTGAGCTGCCGATCTGAGCTTTGAGAAGCAAAAACCTACAACCCAGCAGGGGCCGATACGTCAATTCCAATTGGCGCGCAGGGCTTGCAAGGGGCTTCAGGTCTGCAAGGCGGACCAAGGCAATCGCTAAATTCTAAGTGGTACACTGCAAGCTCTCAAAGAGGTGGCGGGCATCGGGATCGATACCCTTTGTTTTCCAGGACCGATGGGGAATATACTGCCTCCTGCGCTGGTAAAACGTCAGCCAAAGGGGTGGAAATACTCGCCGTATTGCGGGCAGTTGTAGTGTTTGCGAAAAACGGTCGCGCCGCTCCCAGACAGTGGCGTTAGTGAAAATCACGCGACTTGGGGATGACACGGACATTGCGCGGGTGGCCTCTGATCCCAACCTGAGCGTGAAGGGGATGGGTCGGATGATCGCCGCGCGTGGTGACTTCAGGCAGTGGCGCCTCGGACAACCCCGCAAGCCGGTCGCTGCGGTCCTGCAGGTCGTCGGCGACCACATGGATGACCCGGCCATCCGTCTGAACCCGGCCATGCACAACCATCAGGCGGGTGGACATGATGATGGCGCGGTAGGATTTGAACATCTTGGGCCAGATCACCAGATTGGCAACACCGACCTCATCCTCAAGGGTGATGAAGCAAACGCCCTTGGCACTGCCCGGTTTCTGGCGTACCAGGACGAGCCCGGCCAGCGAAACCCGTTGTCCATGCTTCATATTAGGCAAGTCTGATGTGGCCGAAAATCCTTGGGCGCGCAGGCTGTTGCGATAGAAAGCCATAGGGTGCGCCTTGAGCGACAGGCGCAGTGTCTGATAGTCGGCCACGACATGTTCGGCCTTGGGCATTCTGGGCAGAGTGACCTGCGGATCGGGGCCGTGCGCTGCTGTCTGTGCGTGCTCGAAGATCGGCAATGCGGGGGCGTCTTTCAGGGCCTGTGCCTGCCAAAGCGCCTGCCGGCGGTCGATCCCCATACTGCGCATTGTGTCGGCTGCCGCCAGGATGCGAACCGTCCCTGCATCCAGTGCCGCGCGGGATTTCAGATCTGCCAGATCGGCATGGGGCCGATCACGCGATGATACAATCCTCAACGCTGCCTCCTTGCGCATCCCATCCACCTGCCGCATCCCCAACCGCAGGGCAAACCCGTCCCTGGAAGGCTCCAGCGTGCAGCCCCAGTCGGAATAATTCACATCAACCGCGCGGACCTCGACGCTGTGATCGCGGGCGTCATGCACGATCTGGGCGGGCGCATAAAAACCCATCGGCTGGGAATTGAGCAGCGCACAGGCAAAGGCCGCGGGGTAATGGCATTTCATCCAGCTTGAGACATAGACCAGTTTGGCAAAACTGGCGGCGTGGCTTTCGGGAAACCCGTATTCGCCAAAGCCCTTGATCTGGTCAAAACAGCGCTGGGCAAAAACTGGGTCGTACCCGCGCGCAATCATGTTTCCGACCATTTGGGATTGCAGCGTCTCGATCGTGCCCCGCGACCGGAAGGTCGCCATCGCGCGACGCAATTCGTTTGATTGCGCGGGGGTGAACTTGGCCGCATCCATGGCAATCTTCATCGCCTGTTCCTGAAAGATCGGCACCCCCATCGTTCGGCCGAGAATGCTCTCAAGCTCGTCCTGAGGATGTTCAGGGCCAGGGCGTGGGTAATCGACCGTTTCGATCCCCTGACGCCTGCGCAGATAGGGATGTACCATATCACCCTGAATGGGCCCGGGACGGACGATGGCCACCTCGATCACCAAATCGTAGAATTTACGCGGACGCAGTTTGGGCAGCATCGCCATCTGTGCCCGGCTTTCCACCTGAAAAACGCCCAGACTGTCGCCCCGGCACAGCATGTCATAGGTCGGGCGCTGATCGTCGGGCATGTCATCTTCAACCGGGACCGTCGCCAGCTCAAGCGGTCGATCGTAATGCGCTTCGATCAAGTCAAAACACTTGGCAATACAGGTCAGCATCCCCAGAGCCAGCACATCGACCTTGAAGATCTGCAGCGCGTCGATGTCATCCTTGTCCCATTCGATGAAACTGCGCTCGGGCATGGCGCCATTGCCGATGGGCACGATCTCGGTCAGCGGGCGTTCGGTCAGGATGAACCCGCCCACATGCTGGCTGAGATGGCGCGGCATTCCGATCATCTGTTTTGCCAGTTTCAGCACCATGCGCAGATAGGGATCCGACAGGTCCAACCCGGCCTCGCGGGCGCGGTCATCGTCCATCTGTCCCTCGAAACTGCCCCAGATGGTGCCTGCAAGCTTCGAGGTGACATCCTCAGAGAGGCCCATCGCCTTGCCGACCTCGCGGATGGCAGAGCGGGGGCGGTAATGGATCACCGTGGCGCAAAGACCGGCGCGATGCCGGCCGTATTTGCGGTACATGTACTGGATGACTTCCTCGCGCCGCTCATGTTCGAAATCCACATCAATGTCGGGCGGCTCGTCGCGTTCTTCGCTCAGGAACCGCTCGAACAGCACATTTGTCTTGTCAGGATCGACCGCCGTGATGCCGAGACAAAAGCAGACGGCGGAATTGGCCGCGGACCCGCGCCCCTGGCAGAGAATCGGCGGCTCCGCCTCTTCGCGGGCAAAACGCACGATATCGCGGATGGTCAGGAAATAGCGCGCGATGTCCTTTGACTTTATGAGGGCGAATTCCTTGGCGATCGTCTGTACGACAGGCGCCGGTACGCCGCCCGGATACCGCCGTGCTGCGCCTTCCCATGTCAGCCGCTCCAACTCCTCCTGCGCCGACCGGCCCTCGGGCACGATTTCATGCGGGTATTCGTATTTCAGATCGGTCAGATTGAAAGTGATCCTGTCTGCCAGGGCCCGCGTGGCCGCAATGGCATGGGGCCAGCCGGCAAAGAGACGGCACATTTCGGCGGACGACTTCAGATGGCGTTCGGCGTTTGGCTCTAACAGAAATCCGGCATTCGGCACGGTCACGCCTTCCCGGATGGCGGTCATCACATCCTGCAACGGGCGGCGATCCGGTGCGTGATAGAGCACGTCATTGGTAGCGAAAATTGTCAGCCCATGGCGGTGCGCCAGCGCATCCAGCCGGTTGATACGGGCGCGGTCATCCCCACGGTAGAGAAACGACGCCCCGATATGGCGCATCCCCGGCAGGGCTTGGAGCAGCCGGGACAGGCTAGCCTCAAAGAGATCAAGGTTTTCGGAGGGCAGTACGATCAGGTGCAGCCCCTCCGCATGTGTGGCCAGCATCTCAAGCGTCAGATGCGTCTCGCCCTTGTCCTGCCAATCGCCGCTGCTGGTTTGCATCTTGCCCTTGGAGAGCAGCGTCGAGAGACGCCCGTAGGCGTCGCGGTCTTGCGGGTAAGCCAGAAGTTCCGTGCCGCAGAGCAACACCAGACGCGTCCCGATCAACGGGCGGACGCAAGCCTTTTGCGCCTCGATGTGTACCCGCACGACACCAGCCAGCGTGTTGCGGTCCGCGATGCCGATGCGATCATAGCCCAGCCGGTTGGCCGTCGCGGTCAGATCAACCGCATCCGAGGCCGCGCGCAGAAACGAAAAACAGCTCGCCAGACCGAATTCCACATAAGCGCTCGGAGGGTGCCAGACAAAGCCGTTGTCTTCTCCCAAGGTCCGGCGCTTATGCCCTTCTTGCAGGGGCATGCTATCGCCTCTCCTTTTCAAGACGGCGCCCGCAGTGGGGGCCGATGGCGCGCAGCGGCGGTTTATATTTGACCTGAACCATCAGGCGAAGAACCCGTGCATGAACCAGCGCGGCGTGCCGCCCCGCCCGTCCTCCATCACGCCTTCGCGGTAGAGCCAGAAACGACGGCCATCCTGAACTTCGACCTTGTAATAGTCGCGCAGCCGGGTGCCCGCGCGGTCCTGCCACCATTCCGGCGCAATCCGTTCCGGCCCCGCGTAGCGCACTGTTTTATAGGCCACGCGCCGCCAGTGAAACTGCGATGGGGGGCCTTCGGGCACCGCATAGATCACCTGCACCTCTTCGGCAGGGCGCAGCAGGTGAAGGGGGCGCTCGCGGCTCAAATCTGGCGGGTCGCAGGGCGCGCCGCTGAGCGCCGGCACACGGCCCTCAACACGCTCTGGCTTGTGGGTTTCATGCCATGTGGACCATGTGACCTTGTCCTTGCCCAAACGCGCTGTCAGCCTGTCCAGCAGGCCTGCGACATCTGCCTGCGTATCCTGCGTGCCATCAAGGCGGTCCTGTATCAAGGGAACGGGCTCGACCCGCAGCGCCTCAAGCGTCATGAGATCGAAGCCGAAGCCAGGATCGATCCCGTCAAGCTTGCCATCAAACAACCGCAGGAGATGGGCGGGGTCACCGCTTGCCTGCGCGGTCGCCAGCCGAACGGTTCTGTATTCGCTGTCGATCCGGTAGATGGTGAGCTGCAGCTGGCGCGCGCCCTGTTCGGCTGCGGCAAGGGCTGCGCAGAGGTCCTCCACCAGCCCTGCCAGATGCGGCAAAGGGTCAATCACAGGTTCGGCCAGTCGCGCGCGCGCCATGAAATGCCGATGATCCGGCGGGGCATTGAGCGGACCGGAGGCCCGCCCCAAGGCGCGGTCCAGCAGCACAAGCGGGTTGCGATCTGCCGCCATATTGGCAAAGCGGCGCATCAGCGCTGAACGGGGTACATCGGCCAGCGCGCCGATCGTCTTGAGGCCCAACCGGGTCAGCAGACGGATCATATCCCCCTCAAGACGCAGGGCGGCCACGGGCAGAGAGGCGAGATCTGCAGCCACATCACCTTGCGCGGCAATCGAATATGCCGGAGCATATCGGGCCATGGCCTGTGCCGCGCCCCGCGTAGGGGCCATGGCCACCTGTGCTGTCAGACCCTGCATGGCAAAGCGCCGGGTGATATCGCGCAGGAGCGCGGCCTCGCCGCCAAAGAGATGCGCACATCCGGTGACATCCAGCACCAGCCCATCGGTGCCGTCCTGTGCCGTCCATGGACACCAGCGGCGCGCCCAATGCACGAGCCGCTGCATCAGGACCTGATCGCCGTTCAGATCAGCGGGTTCCACATGCAGATCGGGGTGGATTGCCTGGGCATCCACGACACGGCCCCCGGTCGATATCCCGCGCCCTTGGGCGGTTTGGTTCATGCTGTGGATCACCGGACCATGCGGCCCGTCGCGTGACAGGATGACGGGCACATCATCCCCCGGCACGGTCCGGTACTGGCTTAGCACCCGCTGCCACCGCTCCAGCGTCAGGTCGGGAAACCAGACGGAGACGATCTGTGGCTCTCGGGGCGTCCGGGTCATATTGTGCAATCCACCGCCCCGGCGGGCGACCCCGTGCCCGAAAGAGCTCCGCCTGCCATTGCGGTTTGCCCGGTGACTGGCTGTCGTGTGCATTTGGGCGCGACGGCAAGGCCCCTAACCGCCAACGCTCCCGCGCGGCGCTCAAGGCCCCTGGATCGCCGCTGCGGATCAGGTAAACCGATACGCCAGAGGTCTCGGCCCGCATGGCAAGCCGCTTGGTCGCCGTGAAATCCAGCACTCCGGGGGCACCGTGGATTTCGCCAATAACAGCAGAGAGCCCGCCGCAGCTGGCCCCTTCTTCCATCGCCCAGAGAACGTCGCGCGGATGATTGACGGTCACATGCAGGACCGGTTGACAGACGCCAAGCGCTTTCAGGCCAGGGGTGTAGAGGTGTCCGTTTTCGCGCCGGGAGGCGTGATCCTGCACCCAAAGGATCGGCCCAGTGGTTCGGGCCAGCAAAGACAACACAAACCCGACCCCGGCCAGATCGCCAGGCTTTGCCGGATGTACATCCGTCAGCGTTGGCCGCGCCCCCAACGCTTCTGGGGTACGCGCTTTGCGCAGCTTGCGCTGCGGCAGGCGGATAACCTGCCCATATAAAGAATCGTTTTCCATACACGACCCCATATGTTCATATTTTGTTCTCATTTCAAACAGGAATCTGATCGGGGGGCAGCGGAAATGCATATGCCCACAATGACCGTCCTCTGGTGCGCAAGCATGCTTTCAAGGCTTCAATGATCAACGCCCCGGCCTGCATGGTCAATCCGTTGCCATTTGCAAAGCCGCCAGGTGGAAACAGATCGGGTCGTTCGCAGGTGGGGCGCCTTACCGCCAACTGCCAAAATCACCCAACTTGATGATGTTGCTTATGGCTGCTAGCGCTGTGCCCATGGACAAGCAGATTGTATGCATCAATTGGGGCACAAAATACGGGGCTCCCTATATCAACCGCCTCTATGAAATGGTTCGGGCAAATATTACGCCGCCGTTTCGATTTGTCGCCTTCACCGACACGCGTGATGGGGTCAATCCGGCGGTGGACTGCTTTGACCTGCCCGAGATGCCGGGGTTCATGCCCAAAAACACAATTGGACAGTGGCCAAAATCAAGGCTCTGGGCCTCTGAGCTTGGGGACCTCACCGGCCCGTTTCTGTTCGTCGATCTGGATGTCACGATCACAGGGTCGCTGGACCCGTTTTTCACCTTTGGCGCGCCAGAAGATGTCGTCGTTGCCCGCAATGCGGCCAAACCTCTGCACAAGCTGGGGCAGACGTCGGTCTATCGTATGCCTGTGGGCGCTTTGGCTCCTCTGCAACAGATGTTTGCCGCTGATCCGCAAGGCATTGCAGATACATATCGGTTCGAGCAGCATTTCGTCACCCGGAACGCGCCGAACGGTATCAAGTTCTGGCCCAAAGGCTGGGTGCGCCATTTCCGGATTGAGTGTATTCCCAGCTTTCCGCTGAACTACTTTCTGGAACCCAAAGCCCCCCCGGGCACACGCGTGGTCATTTTTGCCGGAGGTTTGAACCCTCCAGATGCGATTGCCGGTCAATATAGCGCAGAGACCCCGCATCTGCCCCCCTTAGCCCATATTCTGCGCGCCTTGAAATCTGAGCAGAAGATAAAATCGATCCGGCAATACGTGCATCCGGCACGCTGGGTGAAAGAGATTTGGGAGCGCTCAAGCACTTATGCCCCACCAGAAATCAAAGACTAAAGGAACTGCTGTTTTTTTTACCGGATGGCCTTGCACCTTCTGCAGCGCTGACATAATACGGCTTACGAATTGGCGCGGGATGGAGCAGCCCGGTAGCTCGTCAGGCTCATAACCTGAAGGTCGTAGGTTCAAATCCTACTCCCGCAACCAAAAAACGCCGCTAACTCAATAAGTTGGTGGCGTTTTGGTTTTTGGAGCCCATATTATGTTGAGCATCCGGAATCATATCGGAATCAAACTACAGGGAGTTACAGCGCAGAATCGCGTACGCTCGTCGTTAAAGCCGAAGGCTGTTGAACCTCCTCACTGATCCGACCCGATTTTACTCAACAGGTATCGGCACGACAGAGGTTTCCTCTGCCAGTAAGCAGGGCGGCGCGTTGTTTCAGCTGAAGTTGGTTGCAGAAGAGCGGGCCTATATTCCAGTCGCGCAGCGCAGGCCCTTGGTCCATGTTGCCTACCAGTCTCGTACCGCCTTTTTGTCGCAAACGACTGGCCGATGCATCGGACAGCGAGATCAATGACCTTAGCATACTAGCAGCCGTAATTGACGGGATAAGGCTGCCTGCATGCTTTGGCATGAGTTAGATTTAGAGAATTCAGATGGTTGCGGGGGGGCTCACAGCCATCTCAACTTGCCCTTTCGAGCTGCTGAGTAGGTGCCAAATACATTGCCTCTATGCAATCTCGGCCCATAGCGGATGAGGTGGATGGCTCCTGCTCCACCGGCATCGAACGTGCCAAAGTGCAGTTGTTATCGACTGCTAGGAAAGGAGCCACCCAATGACAGTAAAGACCGTGGGCCTGGATCGCTGACCGGCAGTTGATTGCACCGCAATCAATGAGAGGGATGGCCAAGGACGTTTTTCAGGTGCACTGTGTTTCGGCCACGGGGCGTCGGATCATAAACAAGAAGATCAAACGCGCAAAGCTGATCGCCTTCTTCGAGACATTGCCGCGATGTGTGGTTGGGATGGAGGCTTGCGGATCAGCGCATCACTGGGGTCGCGAACTCAGCAAGCTTGGCCATGATGTTCGGCTCATGCCAGCGGCCTATGTCAAAGCCTACGTGAAGCGCGGCAAAACAGATGCGGCAGATGCGGAAGCGATCTGCGAAGCGGTGCGTCGACCAACCATGCGCTTCGTCGAGATCAAATCAGAAGACCAGCAGGCGGTTCTCGCCATCCATCGGGCGCGGGATCTGGTTGTCCGCCAGCGCAGCCAGGTCGTGAACATGATCCGCAGCATCCTTCGCGAGTTTGGTCACATCCTGCCGACGGGCATTGAGGCTGTTTCAAAATTCGCCAGAGAACACGGCACCGAAGCAAAATTAGAAATGCCCGAGATCGCAGATGGCATTCTCGGCGTGATGTGCCATCAGCTGAACGGCCTCAATGCTCGGATCGACGGGCTGACAAAACTGATCGAACAGCACGCATGGCTGGACGCAGGTGCGCGGCGGTTGATGCGCATGCCGGGGGTTGGCCCAATCACAGCCTCGGCTGTAGTTGCCACCATCGGCGATGCAAAACAATTCGAGACTGGTCGCGACTTTGCCGCGTGGCTGGGTCTCACTCCGTTGAACAAATCTAGCGGCGGCCGAGAGCGTCTCGGGCGCATTACAAAGAAAGGCGACAGGTACATCCGAAAGCTGCTGATTGTCGGGATGACATCACGGGCGCTCATGGCGAGGAACAAGCCGGAGAAGGCTGACATCTGGACCGCCAAATTGCTCGACCAGAAGCCCTTCAGGCTCGCCACCGTCGCCATGGCAAACAAATCCGCCCGGATCATCTGGGCAATCTTGACCAAGGGAGAGGAATACCGGCAGCCGATCGCCTGATCCTGCCAAGAGATGCAAGACGCTTGATGTGATGATGCGAAACTAAGTCAACCAAGAGCAAGGACACTCCGACGAATGTCCCGGCCCTCGAGGTCGCTAACCCGATAGGAACCTCGCTTGCGGAACCCATCCATTGCCCGGCAGTCGCTGCTTGCAGCGATGAGAGGGAGGGCCAGTGGCAAACGCCACACAAACAGGCCGGACACACGACTGTACTGACAGACCGTCGCAATCACAGAAATCTCTTGCTATGCAGGAGCCAATGGTATGGACCCCGCCGCCCTCAAGCGGCGACGATTGCGCCTTTGCAAAGCAAGGAGACATATCATGGAAATTGTGCGTATTGGTTTGGACTTGGCGAAGACCATCTTTGAGGTCTGCG
>NZ_JACNMO010000034.1 GCF_020622345.1 Roseobacter weihaiensis
AAAAATCGTCAGCGCCCCTAGAGCGAAGCGGCGGGGGCGATGTCCGCTGTCACATCGATCTGCGCACCCTGCGCGGATCTCATCTGATCAATGCAGAAGATGACACGTGTCGGCTGTCCATCGCCCGTTTGGCTTGGTTTGCCGCAATAGAGAGTTCTGTTCTTCGAATGATCAAGATAGCCTAAGCTTCCACTTTAGGCATCTTTTCACATGACAGGTATGACAAATGAGAGATGAGTATGCGGAAGTTCTCAAGGTGTTTTCTGATCATGGCGGCTTGCCGATCAACGACGATGATTTGGCTGCATCGACCGTGAAAAACCTTGTTTTGGATATGGGATATGATCCGATTTGGGCGTCGAAAATACTCGTCTCAGCGCTCAACAAAGTGAACGAGACCTTTGACAGAGAGCCGGTCAAAGTCGTCTCCGAGAGCGTGGCCAACTGATCGACGCAAGACACGGGTGAGGATCGATCCCGCACCCGCGTCTTATACAGCGACTTAGTCTCGTCGCTTGATCGTGATGGCGATTTTGACAACCAGTAGATTGATTGAAATCGATAGGCTCAGATCGATCTTCCGGAGCTGCTTTCTGATCGTTTTCAGGCGTCTTGCTGCTCTGCGACGAAGGGCTTTGGACTTTTTGCGAATGTATTTCATGACTGTCTCCTAAGTGATTAAACGAGCCAGCCAGACACGGCGGATAAGAGGGCCAGTCAACATGCGCGCAGCGCCCCGGAGGGCTTGGTGTTGACAGGTTCTCGCGCCGTGTAGGATTGGCTCAGGTGATCACGGAGACGGCATGGACACTTTGCATCGGGCTAATGTCACAGCACAGCGCAGCGTCTCGGACAGTCGGTCAGATAGGCAGCGGCAGTTCATCAATGTTTGCCCCAGGCGCTCACCATATCAGTCTGACGCGCCTATTGTGCCTGGCCCACAAAAGCCGACGCGTAGCGGAGGGAACGATCGTCACCCGCAAGGGCGAAGACACGCTGCCCTGGGCGACCATGAGGCCGCGGTGAAACCTGGCTCGGCCGAGACGGGTTACACCGCTTTCCGGCTGCAGGGAGAACAGGGCAGGGGGGCTTCGGGCGAAAGCCGGTCTGCCGGCTGAAGCCTAGAGCGCGGTCCTGTGCGAAAGCGCAGGATTTGCCCATATCAAATACCACTGGAACCGCCACATATGTTCTTGTTATGTTCCGTTCTTATGGGAACGAAATCACCACATCGCTATGAGATTATGGACAGGGAGTTTCCTGTTCGTTTGAGTGTGAAGTCCGATCCCGCGACGAACGAGCTGACGCGGCAATGGCTTCAACGTCATGTTGGTACAGGAAATTACGCTAGCAAGCCTCATACGCTGTGGTCTGATCGGAAGGCGCATTGTATCTATTTTCGGTCAGTTCACGCAGCGATGAATTTCCTTCTGGGATGTCCGCATATTCAATTGGCCTTCGAGCCTTATCGGGGACCATTCAGGTGAAAACGTGGCCACGAAAAACGATCTTCGAATTTGGAGCATGATGGCTGTCATTGTGCCGGCTCGTTCTATCTAACCGCGCGCCACTGATGATCGCGCAGGTTTCCTCTCAAGACGACTGATTTATGGAAAACGGTTGTGTAATGGCAGTTGGGTCTTACCTGCCTTGTTTCTGCAAAGATGAGAGGTGACGCATCGCGGGCTTGGCGTACCCTCCGCTGCGCTCCGGCAAGCAGAAAAACGGCTTCCGGGGGAGCCTCCGTTTTTCGGCCTGCACCGCACCCTCATTCGATGCGTTTTGCCACCTTCATCGAAACAAGGAGAGACCCAAATGGCGCATTACACCCTCACCGTTCCTGTCAAATTCGAAGTCGATGGCGTCGAAAAAACCGCATATCGTCGGGTCGGGGCAGTGTTCGAAAGAACAAAGAACGGCACTGATGAAACCTTTCTGGCAATCCAGCTCGACTTTCCAGTCGGTGCGACTGAGCTGGTCGCGTTCCCACCCTCAAAGAAAATCCCAGATAGGGACTGAACGCGAAGGGCCGCCTATGGCGGCCCTTCCGCATAAGGACCTTTCTTGGTCATGATTCTGATGCCGTGCTGCACAGCGATTTCATCATGTGGCCAGATCTTCGTTGCCTGGTCCTGGCACGCTGCAGCCAGATCAAAATGAGCGCACTGTGCGAGTTCCTGGATCAAATTTTCGTCTGTGTCGTATCGGACGACACGGTAAGGGTGATCGAAAGCTTTGCGCATGAAACTTCATAGATGTTCATGTAATGTTCGTGCAAGGAATTTCGAAAATCAGCCTTCCAGAAGGGATGCCGTGATCAGCTCGTCGGCTATGAGGCCGATGATGCTGCCATAGGCAACGTCGCCGGTCGGTTGTTCAACGCGGGCGAGAGACTTTGCAATCTCTGGGGGGCGATGTCCGTGTTGCAAGAGCAACGAAATCAGAACGCAGGCGTCTTGGATTTGAAATTCGAGCTGCGAGCCGGTTCTGAAGCCGCCGGAATAAAACACCTCGCGCACGCGCCCTTGATCGCGCGGATCGTAGCCAATGGTGAGATGAACTGTGTGGCCTTCGGGGGTGACGATCTTTCGGTTCTCGCTCGGGCGTCGACCTGGAAGGCTGTGGCGCGGTGTCGGGGTATCTTTGAAGTCGTCCATGGTTTCCTCCGGACAGAGAGCGGGGGCAGGCGGGCCTTTGATGGCCCGCCGGGGCTTTAGCCCTCTTGCCGCTCGATGGATCGTTTGACCGCCTGTGTCATGTTGTCGAAATCGTTCGCTGCGAGTGTGATGTCGTACACGGTTTGACCGTCCTTTTCGTAGGATGACTGGCGCATCGTGCCTCGCGCATGAACCACGTCGCCGGCGGTCACATTGTCTTTGGCCCACTTGATGACGTTCTCGTTGAAGATCGTGACCTCGTTCCAGTAGGGCTTCGATTGAAACTCGCCGTTGTTGTCCTTGCGGCCGTACTCAGAGGCGAGGCTCACCCGGAGGGTGGTGCCGACCTCTTTGACTTTTCCAACCCGGCCGATGATCTGAAATTCTGCGAAGGTTCTCATTTTCTGTCTCCTGCATTTGAGTGTTTCGATGAAAAACGGTCATGTCAGAGCCTGATGCGATCAAACCAAAAAACGGAGGGTCCGCACGGCGGAAACCGTTTTTTTGTTTGAAACGGAGTGCTTTAGCCGGAGTGCTCGCCAAGAGGGATCTGAAAAATGTTCCGTTTGAGAAACACGGTTGCAGGTGACAATGAGATCCTGGACGCTCGGTTTTTAGAGGCCGGGGGAAAAGTCAGAATGAGGCCAATCCTACAATGCCTCTACATGCGGACCGTGCAAAGACAACAACGGCAGTTTCTCGATCCTGGGATGAGTGTGGCTATCTTCAATGACGGCAAGACTGGCGACAATTTGTGACCAGCGACGTGCTTCAAGCGGGAGGTTCATTTGTGACCCCGCAACAATCCAAGTAAGGCGAGCAAACCCGCACGACCTGACACGACGAATTTATTTCATCAACATCTTAAGCGGCAAATGATTATGCTAGTGCTGAACAGCACTTAGGCGAGATTCAGCGCAATCGCCTATGGACAAGCTGGAGGATTAAAATGGACAGACTTGGGGCTGACTGCCCCAAACCCCGTGGATATTTCTAGAAGGTGAAAGCTTGAAGAAATTCAGTCGAACCGGATGCGGGCTTTCCACATCGACCAGGCCCCGAGGACAGCACCGCCCAGGACACCAATGAGTGTGACTTCATCGAGGTAGCCGCGCTCGGCCATCAACTCGATCATGATGCTTGCGATCCAGCCTGTGGCGGCGATGAGGATGACAGCGTAGACGATGTCGAAAACTTTTTGTGCCATGGTGCGAGCTTATGAGGCGACATGCCGGTTGGCAATGTTGCGCCGCTGATCTGACGATTTCTGGCATTTCTCTGCGCAGAACTTCATCGAGTCCTTTGAAAATACCGGGTTTTCGACTATCTTCTTTAGCGTGGTACAGGCGGGGACGCCGATGGCCACGAAGGTGAAGCGCTGGTGCCCAGAGGTGCCAGCGTTTTCGTTTGGCGGCATGGTTCCGGCGCGACTTTATTAGGTCAACATGGCTGACTTATTTAACATAACAGGTGTTATCAGATATTTATGTCGGCACTGATCACGAGTGGTTTTGCGATGCAAAAGACACTCATTCTTGCTGGACAATGGCACCACGCCATGCGCCCCTTCCAGAAACTTGTGCTAGTGTTTCTTCGTAGATGTATCTAGCCGCGAACAAGCCTGTCGCGTGGTCTGTAACAGTGGCCCATCCGGACATTACTGCGAAGGCACCGATGTCATTGTCTATCGAGGTATAGTCCTGACCAGCGTTCACAAAGCAGCGGGCAACAATCCTGCCGTAGCTTCGCGACCCCTGATCATGGCAGATCACGTGGTAATCCTGGATAAATCGTTCCACAAACGATTTGGCGAAAAAGCCGCAATCCAGCGGCTGTTCATATCCATCGAAGGTGATGGGCTGGCCCATTTCACAAGCGTCTACACCGACCAAGCGGAAGCGGTTTTCGCCGTCGCTTAAAGTGTCACCGTCAATGATAACGGGTATAAAAGGGCCAAACTTTTGCCCTCCGATCGCCTGAGACATGTTAGGCGCGAAGTATAGGCCAGCGACGCCAAAGGCGACTGTGAGCACCAGCACTGTTGCCAAGGATCTCATTGGTGTCATAGCTGTGCCCCTACCCTTGCGGTGACAGGATGATCGATCCACTGTCCCGCATTTCTGGTCGAGCTGGCGCATCGAACTGTTCCTCTTCGGGCTGAACCGTCCATGGTGAGGGAGGCAATCGATCTAACAGCCTGCCATAATCGTTCGCCGCTCTCTGCCCCTCGGCGCGGATGCGAGCTGATTCAGCATTCAGGCAATTCAGATAGGTCTCAACGTCATCGAAATAGGTTTCGAATGACGCCCGAAGCCCCTCTGTGTCGCCGCGGTCAAGGAAGTCCTCGGCAATAGGCGGGAACGGTCGATAACACTCTGTTTCGACAGTGGTTCCGTGTGCGAGAGCGAGGCTTGGTACAAGCCAGCACGCAACCAATACGAGGCAAAGCATGGTCATTGGTTTCCGGTTTTGAGACGTTCGGACAGTCCGATCAAGCTTCCAACAATCTGAAGGTTTCCGGCCGCCGCGCGCCGGGTCATGGCTCGCAATGCGCCTCCAGGTCGCCGGATGGGTGTTGTTGGATGATGTCTGTTTTGATCGATGACTAGGATGCATAGCGCAGCTCCTAGGGCAGTCATTTGGGTGACAGCATCCCGGTATGCCGAGGCGCTAATTCCAAGCTCAGGCACTCGCTGCGATGCTGCATTTATGAAGTCATCTTGGCTGAGTGGCCCAAGTGTACTCTTGAAGGCGTCGATGTACAAACGCATCTCGTCCGAACAAAGCGCTCTCAGGCGCTCCGGCGTCAACCTGCTGATAAATTTGCTATTGTGCGCTTCCGTTTCAGCCCGCACACTTTTTTCTAGGCAAATAACGGAGCCGTCAGGCTTCGTTTCAGAAATTTTAGTGTCCGCCTGTTTGCAGGCGGTCATTTTATCCACAGCTTGCTTACAAGGTACAAGAATTTCTTCAGTTGTATCTTGTATATAGGGGCGGAACATTGCTTCCGGTTCACCGGAAGTATTTTCCTTAAAATTAGAGATTCGGTTCACGGTCTCTAACATTGTGACCAGCTCGTCATGGTGAGCGTTAAGCTGGTCGATTGTCTTATAGCTGCCATACCCATGAGGCCATTGATCGGCCTCGGTGATCAGATCTTTGACCTGTGTGTTCGATGGGCGAGCATGGGCCAATTCACGCAAACACACCTTGATCTTGCGGCGTAATGAGCTGCAATGGCGGCGCAGTGTCAGTGTTGTGGCGCGCGCCCGCGCACGTTCATCTCTGATGGCGACAAGTGCTTGATACGCCTCGATCAGCGGTGTGAAAACGATGCCTTGGCGAAATTCGCTGCCGTCAGGGTGCCGGATGCGGCCCCTTCCCCCGTTCCCCGCCACGTTCTTTGTCGCCAACTTGAGCTTGCAAAGCGCGGCTTCATCATTCCGAACCTGACGCTCTGTCTTCTCTAGGCGTTCTGCGATTTTGGTTTGCTGCATGTAGCACACCGGCTCTACATCCGGACTGGTCCAGTCCGATGGCCGGGTGTCTTTGATCATGCGTAGCAAAGTGATCAGAAGGCTTCTTGAGAGACCTATGGCACCGCCTAGATCAAGTAGAAGGGCCTCAACATGGTGTCTCTGAATACCTTCAGGGAGCGTTGGGAAGCACACAGCGTGCGCCTCCGGACCGTGGATAGCCTGTATTGCGTTGTTCATTCTGTCCTCGCGTGTTGGCGAGACAACAGACCCAGACAAGGCAATATTCTAAGGTTCGCTCAAGAGCGTTTTTTTCTTGCCTTGCATGTCTGGGTGATGGTAAAAATCCATTGTCACATGAGATTTTTGGCAACTTGCAGGTTGTCCATCACCCCGTCGGGCCCGCGCCTCGCGGGGTTTCTCTTTATTTGTGGTTGCTACTCGCTCTGTTTTGTTTTGATTCTTGTGTGCCTAGGATACACATCCTGTGGTCATCACGTAAATCCTGCGTTTTTCGTTGTGTTTGGCACAAGACTATGTGGTCCTTGCGCTTGGATCGGTGCCCATCTGAAATGAAATGGGCACCGATCACCGCCTATCCCTCTGGGTTTGTCGTGGCTTCTTGGTGCGTCGTGAGTGGTGACCCGTTGAGGATTTGCCTCATGTACCCTGTGTTGTAGTTGATCCTGTAGGTTGGGCTAACCCACTGCTGCTCTGTGCCCGGCTCCACGGTGATCTGAATTTGGAAGTTCACCGGGGTTGCGCTTGATCGACCGTGATAGACTGTCCTTGATTGCCAATCGCCGTCGTCGCGCGTTCTGGTGGTAGTCGTGTGTGAGTAGCACCACGCCTCAATGCGATCCCGCCCATGGTCTTCGTCAATGCGCCGGAAGAACAGGCGTTTACCTTCCGGGCAATCCCAGCCGGAAGCGGATCGTGTGTTGAGCCGTGCATACGGCGCGTCGTAGTTTGTGTATTCCTCGCCGTTGCTCATGGGGCAGAAGCCAAACGGCGGCTTCGGGCGAGGTGGGCTGATGCGGTCCAGCATATAACTCAGAGCATCATTGCAGCTCGGCGATGGAAAACCACCGGCCAAGCAAAGAATCACCTTGCAATCGATGTCGCCACCGTCAGTGCCGCTTTGGGCGCTTGCGATGCTTGGCAAAGTGAAGGCGACGGCGAGACCGATGGCCCCGGCAACCCGTTGTAGCTTCATTTCTTTTTCCTTGGCGGCGGCTGCTTAAACCGCCAGACGGACAACCGTTGGTAGCAGTTCTCCGCTCACGCTCCACAGAGAGCTGTTTGACGTTCTCGATCAAACCCGCTCTAATGATTTGGCAAGCTGTTGAAATCTAAGCGATTTGTCGCTCAGAACGTATGCTGAGCGTAGAACAGGCTTCTCACAAATTCAAGTAAATCCATTTTCCTGAGTAAAATCAGTTTGCTCAGCTTTTTGGGTTTACTGGCACACACAGGTTGGTACAATGCCCTAGTTTCCAGAGAAAATCTCTGTACGAACCCTTCTGTGACACGAAAATGCGGGGTCAAAATCTCGCAACATGGGAGGGGGTTTCATGAAAAAGGGAAATGACGGGTCTCGGCCAAAGCTTCATAAGGTAGGACCCAAGGATCTGATACATGAACTCCAGCACGGAGGCTGTGTGCAGTACCTTGCTGTCGGGGTTTCAGAAGACCCCGATGCGTTGGATTATTGGGCAATCAAGGTTTGCTCAGCAGACGGTGAAGAATTTGGGGTCGGTTCCACGGAAACCCCAAGCAAGCCACGGCAATTCAAACAACTCAACGCCCTCTACAATTACCATCGACGTTTGTTTGAAGGCCAGCGCGATCAAGAACTCCATTTGCCACTTGAGTTTGGCGTTTGGAGTCGTGGCCATTACTACGATACAGGCGAAGGCTGACCGGCTTAACGCCGATCAATTCGCTATTGTCGCTGAAAACTGTGCGCCCACAGTTAGCCTCGACATTCTCTCCGGAGTGGCATCGGTCGAAAGTCGATTTCACCCGTATGCCATCGGTGTTGGTGGTTCAAACCCACGCAGCATTTTTCCGGATAGTCAAAGTGAAGCCATAAGCGTTGTACGCCAGCTCATGGCCGCTGGCGAACGTTTCGATGCCGGAATTGCTCAGATCAACGTCGAAAACTGGGATTGGCTGGAATTGTCCGCCGAAACCGTCTTCGACGTTTGCACAAATTTATCTGCCGCAGAAGTGGTTCTGCGAGATGGATATGATCGTGCGCGTCGTGCGGGTCATAGCCGCGATGACGCTCTCCAAATTGCTTTGTCAACATACAACACCGGACATAGCGAGCGTGGCGTGACCAACGGCTATGTCGGCAGGGTCATGAACGATGCAGGGCGAGACGGAGTGCGGGTTGCGGCCTCTGCCTCCCCCACAACCGCCTCCCCTGGAGAAGATGCGTCCCGCCATTGGGACGTTTACGGCAGCACGGACAGATCCTCTGCCATCGTGTTCAGCAGTCAAGGAGACACCAATTAATGAGCACAACCACCACCCCACCGACCAGATGGCAGAAGTTTGGGGCAATGCTGACGTTCTCAGCAGTGCTTTTGATCCATTCTGCGGTTCCTGCATCAGCGCAGGGCTTCACGGATTTCCTGAACAACATTCTGGATGAGTTCAACAACGTCAGGCGGCCTCTCGCACTGATTGCGATCATCCTTGTTGGCTTCGCCTTCATGTTCAACCTGATCGACCTGAGAAAAACCGGTTATGCCATCGTCGGTATCATCGTCATCTTCTCGGCCGTCGAAATCCTTGCCCTGATTACGGGGGCCTAAACATGGCTAAGAGCGCATTCACGGACGAAGAAATTCAGCAGGACAAAGTGTTCCTGGCCTTGACCAGACCAGCAATGTTCAAAGGGGTGCCGCTGGAAGCGGCGGTTCTCTGTTTGATGGTTTCCGGTCTGATCATGATCGTCTTGGACAGCATGCTTTACTTCGGCATCATCGTTCCCCTGTTTGCGCTCTGCCGTCTCATTGTCAAAAAGGACGCCAATGCGTTCCGTGTCATTTTCCGGTTTTTGGAAACGAAGGCGCGTTGTTCCAACCGCAAACTGTGGGGTGGTTCGTCCACCTCACCTCTTCGCCTCCATCGGAAATACTCTTTCGAGGATCATAACTGATGGGCGTTCAATCTCTCAGAAAACGTGAGTTGCTTGCCGAGCCATATCTTCCGTTTGTTCGGCATGCTGATGATCACACAGTGATCACCAGCTCCCGTGGTGCCTTTCGCGTCATGAAACTCCGAGGTGCGTCCTTCACCACCATCGACAACAAGACGATCAACACGCTGCACAGCCGTTTGGCGAATGCACTTAGGCAGGTCGCGGATGATAACGTGATGCTCTACAGCCACATCATCCGGCGTGAGGATAAGTCTTTGCCAGATGGGCAGTGCAAGACGGATTTTTCGAAGTGGTTGGACAAGACGTATACGGCTCAGATCACAAGCAAGCGCCTGTTTGCGAATGATCTGTATGTGACGATATACGTTCAACCAAAGGGGCTTTCTCGCTTGAACTGGAGCCGCGGTGCGAGGAAGGCCCGGAAGACTGACGTTGAAGTGGATGCCGATCTGCTTGAACAGCTCGAAGAGAATAGCGCAAATCTTATGGCGTCATTGGGTCGATACGGCCCTGAATTGCTCGGCCTTGTAAAAAATCGACGTGGTGTCATCTGTTCGGAACCGGTCAGTTTCCTCCGCGAAATCATCAGCGGTCGCCGTGAACTCATGCCATTGACCAATGGGCCGATTGCCAACGCTGTATACACTGATCGGGCGTTGTTTGGTCGGGAAGCCTTTGAAATTCGCCACCCCGGCGGGTCAACCATCGGCGGCGTCCTTGGGATGAAGGATCACACCCCAAATACACGACCTGACATGTTCGACGAGCTGTTGTCTGCCCCCTATCGCTTTGTATTGGCTCAGAGCTTCCGGTTCCTCAACAAAGGCTCCCAGCTTGACGATATGGAGTTGAAGCGTGGGCAAATGTCTAACGCCCAAGATGCTGGCGCGGATCAGGCGGACGATCTGTTGGATGCGCGAAAAAAACTTATGGCAAACGCATATGTCATGGGTGAACACAACCTGTCTCTGACGGTTTTCGCTGACACTCTGAAAGAAAAACAGAACGCCATGAATGACGCTTCCCGCGTGATGTCCGATTGCGGGATCGTTGTTGCACGCGAAGACCTTGGCATCGAAAGCGCCTTCTGGGCTCAATTGCCCGGTAACAGATCGCAGCGCCTACGGCCCGGCACTCTCAACAGCCGAAATTTTGCCGCCATGTCGCCCTTCCACAATTACCCCTCCGGGAAGCCTGACGGCAATCATTGGGGACAGGCCATGGCAAAGCTCAAAACATCATCGGGCGGTCCATTTCACATCAATCTTCATAACGGTGATCTGGGCCATACGGCGGTCTTGGGGCCGTCCGGTTCAGGTAAGACGGTGTGGCAATTGTTCATGCTGTCACAGCTTGAAAAGCTCGATGTGAAGCGCGTCTTCTTCGACAAGGATCGAGGTGGCGAGATTTTCGTTCGAGCGTGTGGCGGGGATTATCTGAACTTCGCTATCGGTAAACCTACAGGGTGTGCGCCTTTCAAGAAGATCCCTCTGAATGCTGAGACAGAGACGTTCTTTATCGCACTGATTAAGTCTCTCCTTCGGGACGATCAGCACCCGTTCACCGCAACGGACAACGCCCGGATTGAGCAAGCCGTGCGCTCTCTGAAGGACATCGAACAACCCTTGCGGTCGGTTGAAGTTGTCCGCGAGCTGTTAGGGCGTTCGTCCGATTTCGCAGAAGAAGACATTTCTACTCGGCTTCAGAAATGGTGTGAGGGCGGACGCCTTGGCTGGGTCTTCGATAACGACGAAGACAAAATTGGCTTTGATGCTGATCTGATGGGCTTCGATATTACTGCCTTCTTGGATGAACCCGAAATCCGCAGTCCGATCATGTTCTACCTGCTGTATCGCGTCCGCCAGCTCATCAACGGTCAGCGTCTCGCCATCTTCATTGATGAGTTTTGGAAAGCGCTGGACGATCCATCCTTTGTCGAGTTTGCAAAGGATCTGTTGAAGGTTCTGCGAAAACGTAACGGCTTTATGGTGATGGGCACGCAAGATCCTTCTGACGTTATTGATAGCTCCATTTCACGTACAATCATCAACCAATGTGCCAGCGCTCTCTTCTTCCCGAGCGATAAGGCACAAGAGGATGAATTGATTGGAGAGTTTGGGCTTTCACACCGTGAATACACCATCGTCCGGACAGAGCTAGAAAAAGGTCAGTTCCTCTTCAAGCAAGGTCAGGATGCAGTGGTTTGTGAGCTTGACCTGCGCGGACATGATGAAGCTCTGAACGTCCTTTCAGGAAAGGACAAAACCTTGACCATCATGGAAGAAATCATCGAACGGGAAGGCACCGATGATCCATCGGTTTGGCTTCCCATTTTCCACTCAACCATCAAGGCGCGACCAGAATTGCTCGCGTGACCACCAAAAGGAGCTAAGACCCATGAAGAACATGCTGTCCATCGCGGCTTTGAGCGCCGTTCTCAGCGCGCCCCTGACCGGGCTTCCGGTGTATGCCCAAGGTATCCCGGTCATCGACGGATCAGCGATTGCGAACGCGCGAGCCGAGTTCACCCAGGAAATTGCACAAATGGTAGCGGAACTGGAAGAAGCGCGCCGTCTCTATGACTCGGTGAATGGGTTCACCAACATGCACGAGATTGCTGACGCGCTGAACGATCCGGCTGTCCGCGAATTGCTTGGCCCAGATTTCATGGAGGTGGCCTCGTCGTTGACGACGCCACTTGATGAGCTTGGTGATCTGGCAGGCACAGCGCAAGACTTGGCTGATTTCACATCAATCACCACGGAAGAGCTGAACGCTGAAGACTTCTACCGGACAGAGCTTGATCGTATCACCGAAAATGCCGCGCGTGATGGCGCTGTTGGCGATCGCATCCTTCAATCTGCTGACGAGCGGTTGGCCGGCCTCGAAAGGCTCCGCGAAGAGCTGGGCAATGCCGAGACACAAAAAGACATGGATGCTCTGAGCGGGCGTATCCAGATCGAAACGGCCATGCTCCAGAATGATGCAAACCGCATTTCTGGTCTTGCCATGCTGCAACAAGCGCAAAACCAGCTCTCGGACTCACGGTCAACCGAAGCGACAATTCAGCGATGGGAAGAAAACCGCGCGATGTGGGAGTCTGAGTTCTAATGAAGACTCAAGTAACACTTGTCGCGTTCTGTCTCCTCGCTCTCTCTGGCTGCAAGCAAGATGAGGTTTTCACGGTTCAATACTACCAAGAAAACCCCATCAAGCGCGCTGAGCGTCTGGCTGAGTGCGAGCTGACCAATGCTGCGGATCAGGACGCAAACTGCGTCAATGCTCTCGAAGCAGAGTCGCTCGCGAAAATCGATGACACACAACAACTCTGGCGTGATCAAATCACCAACGAGTGACCTCTTTCTCTCCTAGGATTGTCAATGCTTCAGACTTTATATGACGGTTTCCTCGCCTCGATGCTGGTTACAGTGAATGCGATCACTGGTCAGATGGCGGCGGCTCTGGCCGGGCCGATTTCTGTTGCGGCGACGATCTACATCATTGGATATGGGCTTTTCTTGATGCGCGGTGGCCCGACGGGTGGTGCACTTGATTTCGCTATCCAAGCGCTGAAATTGGGCATCATTGTCACGCTCGTATCCAATGTTGGAGAATACAACACTTGGGTTGGCGACACGATCCTGACTGCGATCCCCGATTTCATATCGTCGCTGACTGCCGGACCCGGCGCGACTGCCCCATGGGACGGTGTTATCGCCCGTGCTGGGGCTGTGGCTGAGGAAATTAAGTCTCAATACGGTTCATTCAATCTGGCTGGTCAGATCTTTGCAGCCGTGATGAGCTTCGTTCTTTATTGCTTCGCCATTGGCTTTGCGTCCGTCGCGACCGTCGTCACGTTGATAGCCAATTTTGGACTGGCTCTCATGGCGGCCTTGGGACCGCTGTTTGTTGCATTTGCTCTCTTTGAGTTTACGCGAGGATGGTTTTTCAGTTGGCTGGGTCAGGTCGTGAACTTCGCGATCCTCCAGCTCCTTGTGACCATCCTGGCCATTTTCACCACCGCCTTCATTGGCGATGTGTTCACCTCCGTTGATGGCATCGAAGCAACTCAGGCCGTGATCTACATGGCGATTGGGCTGATGATTTGCACAATCTTCTTCTTTCTCCTTCCCGGCATAGCTGCGGCTTTGAGCGCGGGCGCGCAGTCATCCACTGGCGCCGCGCAGCGCGTCGCAGAGCGGGCCTTGTTCCGTCGCGGTAGCGGTGGCGGTGGCGGAGGTGGTGGCGGCTCTGGCCGCGCTACACGAGCTTAACAGACGCAGCGGACACATTCGCTTGCCAACCCATAACTAAGGTAATCCCCGATGCGTAAACAATCGTTGTTGGTCCTCTTTTGCGCGGCATTGTCGGTCTCTGCATGCGCAAACATCAACCCCCCGCAAGCACCAGATCTTAGCGGCGCACAAGTCGTTCCTCTCAACCCGAACAGATGGGATCATGAGGAAGCTGTACGTCTCCGTCAGCAAGCCTTGGCCAACCTGCCGAGGGAAGTCCAATGATGACAGACGATGAAGATCTGAAGAGATACTTCAAGGAAGCGCGTTCATTCGACTATGACATGCGCTTGCGTTCTGATCGATCACGACGCCTTGCCTGGACTATCGCCGGAATTTCGTCGGTGGTCGCGCTCGCGGCCTGTGTTGCGGTCGCATCGCTTACTCCTTTGAAAACGGTCGTCCCCTTTGTCATTCGAGTGGACAACGCTACCGGCGTTCCAGAAGTCATGACGTCCCTGAGCGATGGCGAAATGGAGTACGAAGAGGCTGTCGGGAAATACTTTCTTGCGAGGTATGTCCGCACTCGTGAAGGTTACAATTTTGCGTCTCGCGAGGCGATTTTCGAAGAAGTAATGTTGCTGTCTTCAACGGCCGAGCAACAAGAGTTCAGCGCCTTTTACAATGCAGGCAATCCAGAGTCGCCTCAGTTTATCTATGGAAGGTTCGATACCGCAGAGGTGGATATTCGATCCATCTCGTTCATAGGTGACAATCTCGCGCAAGTCCGGTTCGTCCGGACCGTTACTCAGACGCAAGACACGGTGCGCACCCAATGGGTGGCAACCGTTCAGTTTGAGTACCGCGCCGATGCAACGATCAGTGATCGAAATCGTCTGATCAATCCCCTTGGCTTCGTTGTGACAGACTATCGAGCTGATCCGGAGGTCGTAGAATGAAACACCGTTTCGCTTTTCTGATTGGCATTCTTATTTTCGCATCAACGCCTGCGCTGTCCTTGGATGAGCCAAATCCAAGCAGATACGACACTCGCATCCGTTGGGTTGAATACAATGAATGGGATGTAGTTCGTGTTGTTGGCACAATCCGAACATCGGTGCAGGTCGTCTTTGCTCAAGGCGAGGAGATTGTCGATGTAGCCGCCGGTGACACCGTTGCCTGGGAAACGCAGCCGCGCGGAAACGTTCTGTTCCTCAAAGCGCGTGAGCCTCACCCGCCCACCAACCTTCAAGTTGTAACCACGCGCGGCGATGGCACCACACGCTCATATAACTTCGAACTGCTGACACGCGAAGGCGAAATCATGGACAACGATAGAAATGTCTATTTCGCTGTTCGGTTTCGGTATCCGCAGGATGAAGCTGCTGCACGCCGAGCCGATCAAGCCGAACAACGCGCAGCGGCTGAGCAAGCTGCTATTGACCGCCGTTTGACCAACGCTGCGCTCAATGCTGGTCCGCGGAATTGGATGTACACCTACGCCGGTCCCAGCTCATTGCGTCCGCGTGAGGTCTACGACAATGGCACGACGACTGTGATTTCCATGGGAAACAGTCAGCGGATGCCGTCGGTGTATTTGGCTGATGAAAACGGCCAAGAGCGTCTTGCAAACACCACGATCAGCAACAACCGGATCATCGTTCAAGGTGTCGCCCACAGCATCATTCTAAGACGCTCTGGACAGGTCGCAGGCATCTTCAATGAAGGGTTTGGAGGTCCAGGCCATTTCTCAGAAACAGGCACTGTCTCACATGGCGTGGGTCGCGAAGTAATCGGAGGGCAATAAGATGTCAGATCAAAACACAAATGCCGATCCGGTTGTGGATGGCGAGAGAACGATCGCGTCAGTCACCAGTGAGAACAGTGGCAAAAAAGGGCTCGATACCCAAAAGCTCTTTGTCTTAGTCGGTCTGGCTGTCGGCATGGTTCTATTGGTCTTCACGTTGTGGCCAGGTAGCGAGCCTGAAGAACCTGTGCCGGACAACGTTCGCGATACACGTATCCGGCCAACCACAGAGTTCCAACCGGCGGAAATTCTGGAACCTGAGCCCGCTCCTGCGCCAGCTCAGGTTGAAGAGACCCCTGCCCCGCAAGAGCCGGTCGGTCCCATCCAGCGCATCAGGGAACAAGAACCAGCAGCCAATCAAGAACCGACTGAGGCTGAACAGCTTCTTGAAGCCAGCCGGAGAGCGCCGGTCGTTGCATTTGGCGGCGGCGGCAATCCTCAAGCTCCGCCTGTACCAGGTGCAACTGGCACGGGCGCGGGTTTCATTGATCAGACTGAGGGAGTTGTCGAGGACCTGGGGAACTCCCTTGCTGGGAACCTTACACGCACGCCGTTGGAAGGATCGCGGGCGTCGGTCATTCCTGCACCGCATCTGACTATCACGCAAGGAACCTCAATCCCATGCAACCTGAATACTGCAATGGATTCCACGCTTGGTGGCATGGTCACATGCACGGTCACAGATGACATCTACGGCACAACCGGCAGGGTGGTTCTCCTTGAGCGTGGAACACGTGTTGTTGGGGAATATCGTGGCGGGGTCCAGCGCGGCCAAAACCGTCTGTTTGTGATTTGGACCCGTGCTGAGACGCCAGAAAGCGCAATCATCTCATTGGACTCGCCAGGGACGGATGCGCTTGGTCGAACTGGTTTTGACGGGCAAATTGACACACAGTTTTGGACACGTTTCTCATCGACAATCCTGCTTTCGATCATTGACGACGCGCTGGCCATCGCAGCCCAATCTTCTGATGATGATGATCTAGAAAATACGAGAGGAGCCGCTGGTGATCTGGCAAATACTGCTCTCGAAAGCACCATCGATATCCCCGTCATTTTGAGAAAGCCGCAAGGTGAGGAAGTCTCCATCATGGTCGCAAGGGACCTTGATTTCTCAGACGTCTACCGCCTCGTGAGAACGCGATAGGAGTAACCAATGAACCATCACTCACGGAAACCAGAGAAGGCCCCAGTGGGGCTTTCTTCATTATTGGCACCTTTCGCGAGCTTCCTTGAGAGGGAAGACGTGACGGAGATTTGCATTAACGAACCGGGGCACTTTTACGTCGAGACGTATGATGGCTGGGAACTGCACGAAGAACCAAAGCTGACGTATGACTATCTTATTGGTCTATCAACGTCTGTTGGATCTTCGACCAACCAAGAAATCTCTTCCAAAAAGCCAATCCTCTCTGGGACGCTACCTTTCGGTGAGCGGATACAGATTGTTCATCCGCCTGCCGTGCCCAAGGGCACCATAAGCATCACAATAAGAAGACCATCAACACAGCGTTGGACCCTAGAAGAGCTGCGAGACAAAGGCATGTTTGATCATGTGGCTCACAAGCCACTGACGCTATCAAGTGACCTGCCTCTGACAAGCCACGAAGAACGCTTGATTGGCCTCTACAATGAATGCGCGTGGATCGACTTTTTGAAGTTGGCCGTCAAAGAAAAGAAGAACGTTCTCATATCTGGCGCTACAGGCACGGGGAAAACCACGTTCTCGAATGCCCTCATCCCCCTGATCCCGGATCACGAACGGATCGTCACAATCGAAGACACGGTAGAGCTTCAAATTCCGCACGCAAACACTGTGAGACTGATCTATTCGAAGGGCGGGCAAAGCGCCACTGAGGTTTCCGCGCGAGAGCTTCTTGAAAGCTCGCTTCGGATGCGACCGGATAGAATTTTCCTCCAAGAGCTTCGTGATGCAACAGCGTTCTACTACCTGCGCAACGTGAACACCGGCCACTCAGGATCGATCACGACCATCCATGCTGACACAGCAATGCTCGCGTTCGAACAATTGGCCCTGCTTGTGAAGGAAAGCGAGGCCGGGCGAGACCTGACCCGAAACGAGATTAAGGCCATGCTGTTCCAAATGGTCGATGTGGTCATTCAAATCCGCCGAGATGACAACAAGCGATACATTTCCGAGGTGTTTTTCGATCCGGCCCGCAAGCACCAGGAGGGCGCAGGATGATCATCGAAAAATTCCCATCGATGTCACCAGTCCAAAAAGCGCTCGTGATTGCATTCTGTCTGGTCGTTGCCATCGTCGCAGGTCTTGCCGCAGCCGGTTTCGCTCTAAGCATCGCCCTGAGCTTGCCTATATCCTTCCCTGGCCTGCTCGTCCGTTGGCCGGAGATATATTTCGCGGGATACACAGACCCCGAAGTTGTCAAATGGGTCGCCATATCCGGGTATGCTGGTCTCGTTCCCGGTCTGCTGATTGCCATTGGGTTCCTGGTCAACCGGCCCAAGCAGGATGTTCATGGTAAGGCTCGCTTCGCCAACAATCGAGAAATCAAAAAGATGGGGCTTCGCAGTAGCACCGGATTGATCGGCGGGTTCACTGGTTCTCTTCCGTCGAAACACTACGGCACGCCCGTTGGACGCTATGGCCGCCCTGCAGAACAGGGTGGAGCTGTGAAAGTCGCTGAGAAGGGCCATCTCACCCAAAAGAACCTTCTGGTCTATGGTGGGCCGGAACACATGATCCTCTACGCACCCACCCGTTCTGGTAAGGGCGTTGGTGTGGTTGTGCCCAACCTGCTGAACTGGCCTGACTCAGCGGTGGTTCTCGATGTGAAAAAGGAGAACTGGACACTCACAGCCGGTTTTCGAGCTGCTGGCGGGCAAGATGTTTACTTGTTCGATCCTTTGGAATCGAACGGCAAAACACACCGCTGGAACCCTCTGAGCAGCGTCCGAAGAAAAACCGATATGCAGGTTGATGACCTGCAACGCTTGGCTGCAAACTTCATCCCTTTGAGCGACAAAGATCCGTTTTTCGACTTGTCAGCCCGTAACGCATTCGTTGGCGTGGGCAGCTATTTGGCCGAAACGCCAGAACTGCCGTTCACGCTGGGTGAAATCTACCGCCAGCTTACCATGACTGAAAAATTCGTGGAAACGTTTCGCCAGCGTATCAAAGATCGCGACCGCTCTGGCCGCCCGTTATCGCCTCAGACCATCAGCGCGCTTAATGACTTCATGAGCAAAAGCGAAAACACCTTCGAAAGCGTCAAAAGCAGCATCACATCTCACCTTGCGCTCTATGTGAACCCGCTTGTGGACCGCGCCACCAGCGCGTCAGACTTCGAGTTTTCAGACCTTCGGAAGAAGCGGATGACCATCTATGTTGGCATCACGCCTCAAAACATCGCCCGCCTCGCTCCGCTGTTTAATCTGTTCTTCCAAACATGTGTCGATGTGAACCTGGAAGAGCTGCCCGAACAAAATCCTGAGCTGAAGCACACAGTGCTACTCTGCATGGACGAGTTCGCCGCTGCTGGAAAAATGGAGTCCTTCAAGAACGGTATCGCGTTCTTTGCCGGGTACGGTCTCAAGGTCCTAACAATCCTCCAGTCACCGTCTCAGCTTATCGACATTTACGGGCGAGATGCGGCGGACAGTTACATGGCCAATGCTGGTGTTGAGATTGTTTTCACTCCGAAACTTCTCAAAGACGCCAAGGAACTGTCTGAGCGTCTAGGGACACACGGTGTTGATGCCGTCAGCGAGACCAAGCAAAAGCTGCTCACACAGCGCCGTGGCGCATCGATCAACACAAGCGAAACGCGTCGAGACCTGATGATGCCGCAAGAATTGCGCATGATGGATCAATCCAAGGCAATCATCCTTGTCGGCGGCGAGCCTCCCGTAATAGCCAACAAACTGAGGTTCTATGCGGAGGAAGTGTTTCTTGAACGATCCCGCATTGCACCTCCCGACGTCCCCTCACTCAAAGCCAACGCCGCTGCGGCCGACATCGAACTGATCAAAGCCGAAAACGCTTCACTCAAGCGGGACATTGAAGGTCTGAAGGTCGATTATGCCAAACTCGCAGCTCTCGCCGAGATGCGGGATGAAAACGTGGCCAACGGGATGCCTGCGGAAGTCGAAATGACACCGCAAGAAATGGAGAAGCCCGAGACGATCACTCTCGAACGCCTCCACCTGAAGAAGCACAGCGCGCGTGACACGATTTCAAAGCTGAAAAAGGAGGGCCGCTTTCAGACCCAACAGGGACAACGCGAGCTCCTTCAAGCGTTCGAAATTGACGTGGCACCAGATGCCGAACTGCGCACACATCCGTAATTGAGGAAGGAGACCACCATGGCAGAAGACAACACGACCCAAACACCGGAACCCGAAAAAGCGACTTACTTCATCTACGACCCTTTTGCGGAAGTGGATTACCCTTTCACATCGCTGGATGCGGCGAAAACAAAGGCCGACGATCTTGGTGCTAGTCGCATCAGACATGAGCCAACAGATGGGAGCCGGTCCTTCATCAACAAAGTTGACGGGAAATGGCCTGCCGAAAATGCTGAAGCAGACAAGCAAGTTTCGAAACCTGACCAAGTGCTGAACGATACCGCCAGGGTAAATTCGGACGGCACACAGGTTGCTGAGCGAGACGCAAAAGACGTCGAAGGCGCAAAAGCCAAGGCAAAGGAAATGTCGTCTCAGACGACATTTTCGCGTTCTGACGATGATAGGTCATCGCTTGTCGTGGAACCGGGTGCCGACCTCAAGCTTGCCCCGGACGATAAATTCGCGCGCCCAAGAGGATTTGATGAGCGATTTGTTGTCACTCAGCGCGGTAACACCCAAGAGCTTTACCGTGGCTATGACGACAAGACACCCGCCATCCAAGATCAGGGTGACAGCCTCAAAACAAAAAATGCCGACCGTGCAACGGCCATGGATATGGTTGAGTTGGCTGCGCATCGCGGCTGGTCCCGTATGAACGTGAAAGGTCCTGAAGATTTCCGGCGTGAAATGTGGATCGAAGGCACGGCCCAGGGCATCGACGTGCGAGGCTATCGACCTAACGACAAAGACAAAGCGGAGGCAGACCGCAGGGCAGAGCTGGTAGGCTATCGCGTCATCGAGCGTGCAGACGGCCTTGAGCAATCGGCAACACAAGGCAAAGAAGCTGCATCACCAACAAATGCGCGCTCCCTGCCCTCGGATTCGAACGTTGTCGAGATTCCCAACTACGACAAGGGCGTTACGGGCAAGATCACCGACATAGGAACCGCTCCTTACAGAGACCGTGAGAAGGCAGCGGAAACCCCATATGTCGCAATGCAACTGCCTGATGGGCGCTCTCACAAGCTCTGGGGCGTTGGCCTCCCCGACATGGTGAACGACAACAACCTCAAAGTCGGTGATACCGCCACAATCGCTTCAGCAGGAACCAAACCCGTCACCGTCGAAAAGACCGATCCCAAAACCGGCGAAGTAAAGCAGATCGATACGTTTCGCCGGGAATGGGACGCCAGAGACATTCAACGCCAACAAAATGAAAGGGTCGAACCAGTGACACGCCGTGACGAAGCCCAACAGCCCTTAGCTGGCAATCCACCCGTGAACGGAGATGGCGTAAAGAAAGCTGGCGACAAAGACCGTGCGGATGCTGTTGCTGATCGTCTGCAATCGCCCGAAGCAGCGCGTGACCCACAGCTTTCGGGCGCAAAGTCCAAACTCGCCATCATGGAAGCTGAGCTGCAAGCGCAAGGCGTGGACAAAAAAGACATCAACACAGCTCTCGCCAACGCCCGCACAGAGATGGGCAAGACAATCGCAACAGGGCAGAAAATCACCAAAGAGAAGCTGCCCAACGTCACCGCAGCTCAACAGCAGCGAGCGGCCCAGATCACGACCGCTGAGCGCACAAAAACCCTTGAAAAAGACGAAGCCCAAGACAGAGGCGGTAGATAGTGCGTCAACTCGTGGCCATGACCTTCTTCGCTATGATCGGCGCTGCTTCAGTTTCAGCCGATCCACTGCCAGAACAACGGATCGTGGTCGGGCCGATGCACCGAGAATTTATGGTTGAAGTGGCCGACACAACAGAGACGCGGGCGACCGGACTTTCTGATCACGATCATCTGGCTCCAAACGAAGGTATGCTCTTCGTCTATACCGAACCTCAAAAGGTCCGGTTTTGGATGCTTGGAATGTCTTTCCCCATAGACATGGTGTTCATTGATGACACCCAACGCATCTCAAAAATTGAACCTGATGTTCAACCGAGCCAACTCTGGCCGGTATCTGGCCCCAACAACACCATCGCTGTTCTTGAAATAAACGCCGGAGCCGCAGAACGCGCCGGTTTACAAATCGGGGACACTGTAACCTGGTCTCTTCCAGACCAACCCTAGCGGCGGAGACTATCGCTCACGATCAGGACGGCCTTTCTCGTCCTCTCGCGGCCCCCTGCCCCTCTCTGACGCCCTCTCCCCTCCCTGAACGCCTGAGCGGCCTCCTGAGCGACCCTGTGACGCCTCAGAGGCCATCTGCACCCTTTCAGTCCGTGAGCTGGTCAGAGACGCCACAAAACGTTCTGTGTCGCGCGCAAGCGCCTGATCTTCTGCATCCTCGGATCGGGCCAAGGCCGTCGCGGCCCGGATGTAAGTTCCCATGACCCTATTTCGACGGTTCATCATCGCATGATCCCATGGATAATCTGGAAGACGGCCGCCATGGGCCGCCATGTCTCTTTCCACTTCCTCACGTTTGGCACGATCAGTAGCCGGAACCTGCCCTCTTTGTCGGATCTTATACATGGCCATCTGAGGCGATTTCTGCGGTACACCACGGGCGTGTCGGGGCGTCGCCTCCGCATCGATCCCGCGCTGCCGCAGTTTGGAAGCGAATTGATCCCGCAGATACTGAAGGTCTGCCTTCCGTAGATTCAGCTTGATCCCGTCCTCACCAACCGTCCGAACGGTCAGATGCACATGGGGATGCTTCGTATCGGTGTGCAACGCCATCACATAGTCATGACGACCGCCGAACTCATCCTCGGCCAATGACCGAACCGAGTCCTTCACCGCCTCTGCATTCACATGGGCTGGCATCGAGAAAACCATACTGGTCGAAATACGTGTCCGCTGTGTTGCAAATCCATTGGCCAGATCGTCGTCGTGCTTTGCCAACCAATCCCCTGTTAGAGCTGAAGCCTGTTGTTTACCCTCCATGACCTGGCCCTCGCTTGTTTCCAGCTCAAGTTTCCCGTTTCGACCGATGTATTCGATGTGCCCCGTGAGACGCACACCTTCGCTTGCTCGATTGACCTTAATCGTATTTCCCGACTTGTCCGTTTTTGACGGGCGGGTCACTCTGACCATCACTTCTGGAGCGCGCCGCACCACCCTTGCGAGTGTCGCCTTGTCGCTCGCAGACATTCCACCGGCAGAACGGCCCGCCCTGCCCTTTCCCTGGCCGCCTGTAGAAGTTGCACTATCCGCTTTTGGGCTTGGACGCGGAACGCCAAAGTACCCAGCTGCGCTGCTTCGCACTGTCCGTGCAGGCTTCGCCCGCCAGCAATCTTGGAACCCCAGCGGACGCTCGAAGTCACTCATCGTTCTTCCTCACTTCTTCCAGCGCATAAAGACCGCTCGCGAAACGACGCAAATCAGCTCTTGCCGCAGAAATACCCTCCGACACACGCACAAGCTCTAACTTGGTCGGAGCGTAGGCATCGCCTGTAAAAACCCCTCGGTTCATTTGGCGCGCCATCTGGTTCACGTTCGTAGCCAGACCGCGAACCTGCTTGAATGCTTTCTGGATCATTGCGCGATGATGCCGAACCGGTTGCGGGGCCATCCGCGCTTTCGCTGTCAAAACCTTCGCCGCCCAGGTCGAGGTAGGTACCCGCATTTTACGCGCCTCTTCGTCGAGCCGCTCCAAAGCATCCACTGGCAAACGCACCGTCACCTTCGCCTCTCGTCGGACCGCCTGCTGTTCTGCCTCTGGCTTTGTGCCGGGTACTTCTACCCCCTCTGTCACCTGATCGATCATAAGCCTCAGAAGCTCCGGAAGCTTCAGACCCTCCGAAGCAGCTAGCACCTCTAGCTTCTTTCGGACCTCGGGCGGAACGCGGGTTTGAACGAATGCGGATTTCTGGGCCATGTTCATATTGATTACAATGCTGGCGGCAAGCCTATCCTGCACTAGTCCTAATATCAACCTTACTTCTCGTCTCAGACGACATTGAGCGATGAACCGTCTTTTCGAAGAAAGGACGCGCAAGCGCGAAACAACATATTTGTGTTGGGGCTGACTGCCCCAAACCCCGTGGATATTTCTAGAAGATGAAGAACGGAAAAAGGCCCGCCGAAAAGCGGGCCTCCAACTTCACATTGATCTTCATTTAGTCTGGGAGGAACAGCTCCCGCTCTTTTGGCGTGAGACGAAAGAGCAAGCTGTCGTAGTAGTACGCTGCGGCTGACCACAGCCAGAACAACAGAACCATGACCAGGAGCGCACCGACTTGCACCATCAGCGGTTCCCCGTTGTATCCGAACACGATGGCGAAGAAGCCCGCGATTGATCCCAGAAGGAACAGCCATGCGAAAAACTTCATCATGAACCGTAGAGGAACCCGAAGGTAAACCATCGCGTTCCAAACCGTGAATTTCATCGTCTCCTTCAACATGGCGTGTTCCTTTCTAGACCTCCAATGCCTCCACCAAAGTTATCTCTTCCAGCTTCACTTCTTCGCGGCGCGCGCCGTTATCGAAACTGACAATCACCGATTTGTTCGTGGATGCAGCTTCATCGGTGATCATCCTCCCTATAACACCATTGTGTTCTACGATCAGCACCACACCTTTCGATTTTGGCTTTTGAGCTGTAGATCGCTCTGAAGTGTCTTCCTCGGGCTGGCCAGCACTTTCTTGTTGGCTCCCCTGCCCTGCCTCGTCGTCCGTCTTCTCCAGCTTGTCGCGCAAAGTGGCAATCGTCGTTCGCGTAACGTCGCTCGCAGGCGTTCCTTGAATGTAGTCCTCAACGGCTTCCTGATGGGATTTCCAGAGCGCGTTTAGGTCCGACAAGGCGCGCGATGGCACAGATGCCTTTGCCAATTCTTGCAGCTTAGGGTCCATCTTGAGGATACTGCGAAAGGCTGAGACCTGGGCCTCAGAGTATCCAAGCCGCTTGGCAATCTCTGAACGTTTGCGCCCATCCTGTGCTAACTGCTCAACAGCAAGGGCTATCTCCATCGTCGTCAAATCCGCCCGTTCGATGTTCTCCGTGATCTGGATTTCACGCAACTCTGCGGTCGGCTCCATAACCGCAGCGGGCATCTTGTCCAAGCCAGCCAGCTTCGCCGCCCTCCACCGCCGCTCGCCCATGATGATGAGATGGATACCCTCATCATTCGCCGGTTGGACAGTTATAGGCTGAAGCACACCGTATTGCTTGATGCTCCCTGCGAGCGTCTTCAACTTTGCGTCGTCAAATTCCTTTCGTGGCTGATCAGGATCAGGCTGGATCTTCGAAAGAGGGATTTGACCCGCTCCCGCATCTTGCTCCTTGTTCTTCGTTACTGCCGCATCCAGCTTTCCAGACTTTTGAAGCTTGGCCAGCGCCGATAGTGTTTTACCCGACATCGCCCACCTCCTAGTAAATCCTGCCCTTGAGCCATTCCATGAACTCTGCAAATTCCTTTGCAGCTTCTTTCCCGCTCTTGTTCTTCACCTCAGCCAACGGAATGCCATTGGCTTGCGCTTCCTCATAGGCCACACGGTTTCGGAAAGCGTGGGGAACCATCACTTCCGAGAATTGTTCGATCACCTCGGCTAGTGTCGCACGTTCCTGGGCCTTAACAGCATCAAACCTCGAAGGGACAAAACCAAGCAGCTCCAAGCCTTCGTTCACATCCTTGACTGACATGAACGCGGACAAGACACCCTCCAAGCCCTCAATGCTGTATCGCTTCATCTCAATAGGCACCAACAGGTAGTCCGCACCCAACAGGGCACCATAGACCACGACAGAAAAGCTTGGGGGTGTATCGACCACACAGAAGTCCACGCCATCGATAGACCGCATGGCAGTCGATAAGCGGGACATAACCTCTTCGTCATTCTGCTCGATCAGATCGACATGACCCTTGATCAGCCCAATTTCGCCTGATGCAAGATCAATCTCAGGAGCTTCGCCATCCGCGACAAGTGCAAGCGCGGACCCAAGCTCCTTCATGTTTTCAAGACTAGCAGACATGTTGCGCTGTCCGTCCAAATCAATACACACAACCGAGTTGCCATCTGCCGCCAAAGAATGGGCAATCTGTGTGGCAACGGTTGTCTTCCCGACACCGCCTTTATTGTTTGATACTACTATTGTTTTCACCGCTCTCGTCCTCTTGCTCGGGGATACCGATCTTGGCCAACGCTTCTTCGATTATCTCGCCCATATGCTGGTTGCGTCGTACCGATTCATATTTCAGTGCCGTTTTGACGGTCTTTCTGAGCGTTGTCGTTATTGGTTCACGGTCTTCTTTGCTCATCTCTTCTCCCATTGCCCACTGCTCCTTACACACTTACGTACGTACAAAAGTGCGTAAGGGCAACAAGTCTGCCTGTCACGTTCGATTTTGTGTCAATCTGCACGCCAACGCGGAATGTCGTCTCAGACGACATTCCGCGCGGTCTTCCAAACCTGCCTAAGTTCGGTTGGGGTGATGGTTGTCCCGTCTGCCGCGCAGCATTGACCACCAATCCTCTTACACTTGCCGAATGTGGCTCCTTTCATCCACAAATTTGATAGGGGACAATCCAGCCGAAAGCCGGATTGCCGTTGTTAGAGACCTGAACAGTCTCTTTGAGTGAACCTGTTGGACTTGCTCAGAACCAGATCAACGGCTTTCTGAGCCTGTGCCGCTGCCCTGAAAATCAGCTTCTTGTCTTCGCCAATCGCCTTCAACCAGTGGTCGAGATAGCTTGCGACTTCATCGATCATCGGCTCCACACCGATATGGCTACCCAAGAAACAAGCGCCAATTTCAGCGACAAGCTCTTCTTTGGCGTAACCACTTTTCCGCCGGTAGGGCACCAACCGATTGAGACGCGATGTGTGCCCGGTCCAGTGAATGACCTCATGGGAAAGTGTCGCATAATAGTGCCGCTCGGAAATGAATGCAGCGACCGGCGGCATCCTGATCACGTCACTTTCTGGATCATAGTACGCGCGACACCCACCATGCGTAATGCTCGCATCAATGGACCCAAAGAAGTCCTCTAGTTCGGGGATAGGACGAACACCCGTGTCAATCGCGGTATCACCTTTGAACCGATCATCCAGACCGTCAATTTGATCTGCATTGAACACACGATACGCCCGAAGGTAGGGGACTGTTTCCTCTAAACCGCTTTCCTCATTGGTTCGCTCAAATGTTCCGTATTTCACAACGGGTGACGACTTCTCGCGCTTCCGCACTTGTCCACCAAGCTCCGACGCTTGACGGTATGTCATCCAGAACGGCGAAGAATAGCCGTTTTCCTCGGCGGCGGCCCACAATGCCAGGACATTGATGCCACGATAGGCGGTTCCACACACACGCTTCGGCATAGATTGGCCATTTCCAATCCAGCGTTTGCGCCACGGTAGACTCCCACTTTCGAGAGCGGCAATGATGCTTCTTGTGATTGCAGCATAGGCGTCGAATTTAGCTGTTCGTACCATCTGTGGTTCCTCACTTTTATACGTATACATTTGCACGAATACGTATATACGTACAAACGTATAGCCTTTAGGGCGTTGACTCTTCGCGATATTTCGCTCTTTTCCGGGGAAACGTAGGCGTATAGCTGCCGGTCCCGACAAAAACCGTCGGAAAAACGCCGCATTGCAGCATTCAACTGTCCTCCTTTCTCACTCCAGCAACCGTTATGCGCCGCTCCTTCCGCCGATGGGCTGCGCCTCGGCCAATCTGATCTGCCCGGAAACGCATGTTTCCGGCGGAACAGAGTGGGAGAGGGCGAAGCCCGACCCACGGGCCTGACATGGACTGTCAACGGATCGGAGCTGGGGGGTGGTGCGGCCCGCAGGCGCAGCCGAGGACACGGCCCCCAGCGGAGACGACGCGCGGCGCGCGGTGCTTGTCTGTTGACCGGCCAGGGCAGGTCTGTTGGGCGGACAAACAAACGGAAAAATCGTCAGCGCCCCTAGAGCGAAGCGGCGGGGGCGATGTCCGCTGACACATCGATCTGCGCGCCCCGCGCGGATCTCATCTGATCAATGCAAAAGCCGACGCGCAGCGGAGGGAATGATCGTCACCCGCAAGGGCGAAGACACGCTGCCCTGGGCGACCATGTGGCCGCGATGGAACCTGGCTCGGCCGAGACGGGTTCCATCGCTTTCCGGCCGCAGCGAGAACAGGGCAGAGGAGCTTCGGGCGAAAGCCGGTCTGCCGGCTGAAGCCTAGAGCGCGGTCCCGCGCAAACGCGCGGGATTTGCCCAAGGCAATCCAAACTGGCCTAGACGACTAATTTCCACCAACCACCTGCAGAAAAGGCCGACCGCGCCTCAATGGCACCACCGCGAACAAGGGATAGTTGGCACGCAGATCATCGAGCACCAACTTGTCACGCAAATGTTGCGAGGTCCAATGCGCCTCATCATCGTTCAATGCGAAGACTTCGAGCCAGCGCCCGTCAGGTTCATCTGAAAGAGCCATCTTAATGATGCCAGGGTCAGGGGGCAGAACCTCAGATGTCATAAACCGCCAAAAACCAAAGGTTTTGCCGAAGGAATGATCGGGGTGTTCTTCAATATAGTCGAGGATTTTGAGAAGTGAGTGATGATCGGACTCTTCGGGGGCAAGGTCCAACGAGCTAGTGTCGAAGGCTTCTAAATCATCACTTTCGGTACGCGGACGTTCGAGGAGTAGAAAACGCACGTAGTGGTTCCAGACATTTGTGTTGTGTTCGCTTTCTTGTGCAAACCTGCTGTGGGCAAAGTAATAAAGGCGATACACGTGATCAACCTACACTAAAAGCTATTCCACAGGTGCGCACTCGCTACGGCGCTTTT
This sequence comes from Roseobacter weihaiensis, assembly GCF_020622345.1. GTDB lineage: Bacteria > Pseudomonadota > Alphaproteobacteria > Rhodobacterales > Rhodobacteraceae > Roseobacter > Roseobacter weihaiensis. The sequence goes on from NZ_JACNMO010000034.1 coordinate 28,410, forward strand.
TGGCGAGCGCGTTCGGTCGCATCTGCGAGGACCGGCGGGGCCGGTCTGGAAAAGCTGCTGAAATGTCGTCTGAGACGACATTGTTGGGGCTGACTGCCCCAAACCCCGTGGATATTTCGAGAAGATGAAGAAAAAATGACCCCGTGTGAGCGGGGCCAAGTGCTTCCTCACCACAAGGAAATGTCTAGTTCGGCTGATGGACGGCCCGCCAATTCTTCCTTTCGCGGAAGCCGTGGCTAGTCCTCATGTATCAGAGCCAACGATAGGGCTATGCAAGGAATGGACCAAAGGTGCGAAGAGCGTGGCGAATGCTTGCCTATCATGTCCCGCATACACCATCACATTCATCAAGGAAGTCGGCCCCACCGGATTCGATTTCAAAATCAATCTCGCCAAGAGGGCGACATGAGCGGTGCATGTATTCGAGCCCACGCATACCATTGGCGGGTCCGTTGCGGCGCATGGCTGCGTCTAGCGCAACAGCGTCCTGAAATGCTGCCGGATCATTACGGGTCATATCCAACCACCGCGCGTTGTTGCGAAACGGGCACCCAATGCAAGCCGATTTGGGCGGCTCTGGGTATCCGTGACGGCGGCACCACGCGAGGCAATCACCGCGAGACATACGCGCCTCGATTAAAGGCCATCGGTGCGTGATCCAGCTTTCCCGCGCATCCTTCATGCGCTCGGTTTCATCGGTGCTTATTCCGATCCACTGCTCAACCGAAAAGCCGGTCGCCCGCGCGCCCTTGGCCACGCCAAGCAAGCGCCGCACTTCGCGCCGGATCGGATCGATCTTTGCCTCTCGGGTACATTGGCGACGGTTCATCCCCCCGTGGTCCAAGAAATAAGGAATAGACACAAACCGCCCTTCAACCCCTTCCGCTCGGCCCTGCACTTGCGAACGCAGATCGACAGCTTGCACTCGGTAGATCGGGAACGGCAGGACGTTGCCGCTGCCAAGCCATGCCAAATGCTCGTACACGTCTTCCGGCTCCCACCCTGTGTCCGCAAAGATTGCGGCGTCGGGCATGGGGCCGATTTCGCCATGCGCAGCCATCAGGGCTAGGGTGGTGCTCTGGACACCAGCCCCAAGCGACAAGACGCGCAGGTCTGCCCCTTCAACCGGCTCACTTACACCGGGCCATGTTGGGTGTTTGAATTGATAGGTCATGGCTGACCTTCCAACCGGTCAGCATGAGCATCAAGACGGCCCATTAAGGCGGCAATCAGTTCTCGCAATGAAGCTTGATCCGCCAGGATCAGCGCGGCCCGCTGGCCGGGTTTCAACTGGGCCAGTTCTGGGAATTGTCGGTCTTCGGAAGGTTGATCCGATGTTGCGTCTGTGAATACGGCCAGCTCGCCGGTCAGTGGTTTTAGCATCTCGGCCAGCTCTGCATCACTGGCGCCATTCACGCCTGCGGATTTCTTGAGGTGCGCCAACAGGTCGATCATCTTTTGAACGCGACCCGTATTGGTGTCGTTCTGGAACGCCATGGTTCATTTCCTCTTGTTCTGTGGGTGATAGGGCAGGGCGCTTGCGCACCCTGCCGACTGATCAGAAGCACTCAGGAACCCAAGCGTCGATCCGCGCCTTTTGAGCGGGCGTGACCTTGTAAGCCTCCTGCACATCGGCGCTGTGAAACAGGCCGTGCATCGTCTCGTCCTTCTGGCGCTTTTTCAGCTTCTTGAACGCCAAGAATTGAGTGTCATCTGCCTCTCGATCCAAGAGCCCCATGAACAGATCGTCCAATTGCCACCCCTTGTGACGTTTGAAGCAATTCGCCGCTGTCGGCGTCCAAACCTCCCGCATGTCCGCGCCCGCCCTGTCAGCGATCAGAGCCATGAACTCCGCGTCTTGGGTCTTGAAGGCCCGTGCAAACCATCCGGTGATATGGGCGTTGCGAGACTTCTTGCCCCCTTCAACGAAGGCGTGGAATGCCTCTGCTGTGTTCGCATCCTCGGCGTCGTCCTCGTCCAATTCGATTTCATCATCTGGACGTTCGCCACCAAGATCACGGTGAAGCGTAAACGCATCATCCTCACCCTGTGGTTTGTTGCGCTGGAAATCGAAGCGCACAGCCATGGTTTCCGTGCCCCAATGGGAACCGCGAGACAAACCAAAGGCCAACAGGTCCAATACCATTTCAGGCTTGCGCAACAGAGCCGTTTGGAACGCCGCCAACCGGATTGCGGCCATGTCTTCCATAAAGCTGTTGGCATAGGGCGACTTCGCAGCCTCTTGCACCATCGCCGCTTCCTCTGCTGCCTTCTCGGCGGCCAACACCTCGTCTGATTTGAGGAACCCGGCCTCCACCGCTTTTGCGCGGTCCTCGGCCTTCACCAACCCGATGACGGCGGACAAGTCGCCGCTGCGCGTGATGTAGACAACAGCCCCGGACATGGCGCGCTGTTCGGTCGAATAGTCACCTTCAAGGATGTCCTTCAAAGCGTCTTTTTCTTCCCGCTCGTCTTCGTCAAGCTGCCACCATGGGCCATCATCCAGTTCCTCAAAACGCGCCTGCTGTTCATCTGTCAGCACGCCGGGGATTTTGGTCAGCGAACAATAGGTGCCATCACGTGTCAGATCGTGACGCATCACATGGCTGTCGTGAACAACCTCAACCCACGCAAGATCGTGTTCCTTTCGGAAAGCCTCGGCGTCCTCGGTCAGCTTCGTTTCAACCAGATCGTCAAGAATGGTCGGATCGGCAACGGTGGCGTCATCATCGAACAAGTTGGTGTCCAGCGTGCCGCCAGCGTCGGTATAGGCTTTGAGGCCGACAAACCGCATACTCCGGCAGTCGGCGTCCAGCTTGTCATCGTTCAACGCCTGCTTGATCTGATAGGCGGACCAGCCATAGCCTTCGATGCACTGTTCCAAGACGCCTAGGATTTTGGCCTCGTCGTCACAGATCGTGAAGGCTTTCGCGTCACTGATACTGATATGCCCGGCTTTTAGGGCATCAAGCACTGGCGCAGGAAGGGCACCAAGCGCAACGAAACGGTAAACATCTTGCTCTGTCACACAGTACGCGGCTGCGATCTGCGACACCGAAAGACCTCGTTCCTGCGATCCGGCATAGGCCCGGATTTTATCAACGATGTCCATCTGTTCCCGCTGTTCGTTTTCATGCAGTGCCCAACTGCGCGCGGTCATAAGATCGTCCGTCACTTGCACATCGATCATCGCCAAGTCAGGACGCACCTTGACGGCGATTTGCAGCGCGTGCCACCGGCGACGGCCTGCAACGATCCCAACCTTGCCGTCTTCATCGATCAAGCCGCATAGGTTCTGGATAAGGCCGCTTGTGATGATGGTTTCGGCAAGCTGTTGAATCGAGTCTTGGTCAATTTCTTCGTTGGCCCGTGGATTGTGTTCGGACACGTATGTGTCAGCGAGGGGAAAGCGCTGTGTACCAGTCGAAATGGCGGTCTCAGCGATCATGGTATCTTGTTTGGACATTGGGACATTCCTTGTGTGGTGAGTTGGTTTTTGGTATGGGTGCCCCACCCCATTTTGGGGTGAGGCGAGGCCGCTTAGGCGGCGTGTTGTTTCAGAAAGGCGAGGCCGATCTTGGCGGAGAGACCTCCCTTTCTCACAAGCGCGATAGCTTCACGCTTGCGCTGCTCGATAACTGCTCTGCTCATGGTTTCACCTCCTTCCGGGCGCAGGCAGCGCCTACGGCGCACCCTTTGCGGAGTGGCCGATGTCAGGCGGCTTTCAGCGGCTCGGTAGCTTTGAAAGCGCGCACGGTGTTGGTGAAATCCATCTGCCGTTCGCGATGGATGCAAAGGCAAAAGAACCGCCCCTTGATCCGCACGAATGCGTCAGTGAGATAGCCGGTCGAAAACTCCGACATGGAGAACCCGTCAGCGGTCCAATCCAGCGGAGGCAAAACCTCAAGGAAGTATGTGAAAACGTCTTCGGTCGTCTCAAACCATTGGCCTGCAAACCGTTGTTCTGGCCCGTAGCCGCGATTGATCAATTCAAACGATTGGCTGCGATCCGCCACGCCCTCGTGAATAGAAACAAACTTCATAGCCATATCTGGCCTCCTTTGTGGTGATGCGGTGGGGGCTTGGTGCCTTCCTTCCGCCGATGGGCTGCGCCTCGGCCAATCTGATCTGCCCGGAAACGCATGTTTCCGGCGGAACAGAGTGGGAGAGGGCGAAGCCCGACCCACGGGCCTGACATGGACTGTCAACGGATCGGAGCTGGGGGGTGGTGCGGCCCGCAGGCGAAGCCGAGGACACGGCCCCCAGCGGAGACGACACGCTGTGCGCGGCGCTTGTCTGTTGACCGGCCAGGGCAGGTCTGTTGGGCGGACCAATCAAACGGAAAAATCGTCAGCGCCCCTAGAGCGAAGCGGCGGGGGCGATGTCCGCTGTCACATCGATCTGCGCACCCTGCGCGGATCTCATCTGATCAATGCAAAAGCCGATGCGCAGCGGAGGGAACGATCGTCACCCGCAAGGGCGAAGACACGCTGCCCTGGGCGACCATGTGGCCGCGATGGAACCTGGCTCGGCCGAGACGGGTTCCATCGCCTTCCGGCCGCAGGGAGAACAGGGCAGGGGGGCTTCGGGCGAAAGCCGGTCTGCCGGCTGAAGCCTAGAGCGCGGTCCCGCGCTATCGCGCGGGATTTGCCAACATCAATGTGGTTGTGTTTGCGCTGTTGCGTATTTCGGGGAAAGGGTAACCCCGATAGCCCCCAGCACTTTAAGGACGGTACCGAGTTCGGGGTTACCCTTCTCGCTGAGTGCGCGATAGAGACTTTCGCGCGATAAACCGGTTTCGGTCGCGATCTTGCTCATACCTTGCGCCCGCGCGACGTTGCCAAGTGCGACAGCGATAAGCACACTGTCACCGCTCTCAAAAGCTTCTTCAAGGTATGCTTGGATGACCTCGGGTGTGTCGAGGTAATCAGCGGTATCATAAGGCGTTGTTTTGGTAGCCATCGTCTTAGTCCTCCAAGTGTTTCGCCAAGTCTTTGGCATGTTTGATGTCGCGGGTCTGGGTCTTTTTGTTCCCACCACAAAGCAGGATCACGAGCACGTCCCCGCGCGAGATGAAGTAGACCCGATAGCCCTTACCTTCATGGACACGCATCTCGCTGACACCTTCGCCTACTGGCTCAACATCGCCAGGGTTGCCAAGGCTCAGCCTATCGATGCGAAGGGCAATTTTAGCCTTTGCGCGCTTGTCTTTCAGGCGCGAGAACCATCGATTGAAGTCATCTGTTTTACGTATTTCTATCATGAAAACTTGTAGCCTGAAAGCTACACATATACAAGAGGAAGATGTCAGAACCGGGAATTTTCACCGGTTCCGACACGATGGCTTGTTATGTGTTCAGTTCCCTTAGCTTCCGCTCAACCTGCTGGCCAGCGAAGCGCGCCGCATTGGTCAACTGGCGTTGCCATGCCCCTTGGGTCGGTGCCCACTTGAAAGCATAGCTTTTCAGGATCGCGCGGACCTCTGGGTCGGGCTTCCCGTTGAAGATGAATTGCAGGCGGTTTTCCTCGGTGTTCTCTACGATGGTGCATCCATCCAAAATCTCGCGCTGGCTAGTCTCTGCCTCCGCCGCACGTTCAAGCTGTGCGATGCGTTTCTCTGTGGCCTTGATCCGGGCGTTAAGGTTGGTCAGCTCAAAGCTCTCAAACGCGACGACGCGGCCATATTTTGGCTTGAGCATTTCGCGGGCAAGGGCTGCATTGTAGTGGGGTGCGACGTCCTCCAACTCGGCGGCATAGGCGGCAAACTGATCGCCCTCAGTCTCGTGTGTGACGCCCTTTCTGTGCCACTTCCGCACAACTCTGTTGGCCCCCTTAATATTAGTCTGTTTTGGACAATATCCGCACCAACAAAATCAACAAGTTACGACGCCAAAATCGGAGGGGGTTCAATTGGGACAACGTGCAGCCATCTACGCCCGCGTTTCCACGTCGGACCAATCCTGCGAACGACAGGTTGCAGAATTGACAGCTTTTGCCGAACGCGGTGGGTATGATGTGGTCAGTACCTTCAAGGAAACCGCATCAGGTATCAAAGCAAACCGTGCTGAGCGCAGTAAGGTCATTGCTTTGGCTCAAGCGCGAAAGATTGATGTCGTACTGGTTTCCGAACTCAGCCGATGGGGGCGGTCTACACAGGACTTGCTCGACACCTTGAACAGAATGGCTGGCTGGAAGGTTTCTATTGTCGCAATGAGCGGCATGACATTCGAACTTGGCACGCCGCACGGGCGCATGATGGCGACCATGTTAGCTGGAATTGCCCAATTTGAACGCGACCTCCTCAGTGAACGTGTGAAGTCAGGGCTCGCTGCCGCACGCGCACGTGGCAAGAAACTTGGCCGCCAACCAGGGCAACGTCCTAAATCGGACAAACTGGCGCCAAAGGTAGTAGAGTTGGTCGCAGATGGTCGCTCATATCGCTGGATCGCCCGTGATCTCGGGATTTCAAAAAATACCGTCGGAGAAATCATAAAACGACATCGACAGTCCTCATGATGCCACCATGTCGCTGACGGCGACACCGGACATTCACATCGTATGCGGCGAACTCACTATGAGTCCTGAGTTCCGGTTTTCTGCGCCATGGCGAATGTCGGCTTTCCCGGAGCGAGCGTGAAAACCTGAGCGCAATGATCAGGCTCGGACGACGATCCCAACCCCCACAACTACCAAGAGTAATCCAACCGATTTCATCAGGGAGAACGAACGAACCTCAAGACCCATTGCTCCAAAATGATCGTAGATAGCTGCGCCTACCAAATTGCCGGTGACGACGATCACGAGAAAGAGCGTGACGCCGAGCGCGGGGATGCTCTGCATCGAAATGACCACGTGGATCGCACCGAACACCCCTCCGAGCCATACCCAGAGTGGCAAATGGGTGAGTGTTGTCACCGTTAGGTTTCGAAAACTGCCAGACAGAAAAGCGAGCGCGCCGGTTAGCGCCGTTGCTGTTGAAAAGGCCAGAAAAACGGCAAGCAGAAAGTCCCGATTCAGGCCAGCTGAGAGCCGCGCATAGATGGGTCCCTGTGCTGCCACGAGCATACCACCTACAAAGGCCAAGACGGCAAAGATCAGGGACGAATGTGTCATTCGTCAAAGATACCTATACATATAGGTTGTTGCGTGGCGCGTTTGTCCATCAGGGTCAAAGGCAAAATCGGGGATCACGCCAGCCTGCTCGAAACCCACGCTGCGATAGAGGGCTTCGGATACGTCACCAGTGCGCGTATCGAGCGTCACGAGTGTCTTGTTCGCGCGTTCTGCCGCAGCAAGCGCAGCGGTCATGAGCGCTTTGCCCAGACCAAGACGGCGGCTCTCAGGATGGACGACCATTTTCGAGATTTCTGCCCGATGAGGCTGGTTGGGCGGCATACTCACAACCAGCTGGACGGTGCCAACAAGTTGGCCATCAACGAAAGCCCCGAATAGAAGACGACTTCCAGACTCTACGTCGGAACGGACATCGATTTGCCAAAAACTTTGCGCTTCTGCGTCCGTCAAAGTCTCCATGAAGCTGATGGCGGCACCATCAAGGACACTATCCCTAAGTACCTTGGTCAGATCACCGAGATGCGTTTCGATATCGGACGGTGCAAGGGCAGCGATCGAAATGGTTGGTTTGATCATGAGAGAGCAATCACATACTGACAGGAGCTGGAGGTTGTTTTGAAAGCTGTCTCGCCAAAAAGGATGTAGCGAAGGCAGTCCCCCGCCTTAAGGTCGTGCGCGACGCCTTCGACAGTGATTTCCATTCTGCCAGACAAAACATAGACATGATGTTCCTGACCCGGGATCGCGGGCGCGGCGTAAGTGATCAACTGATCCTTGCCGAGCTGGCCTTCAATTAGCTCAATTGTTAGCTGGCCGTTCGAAGGTGAGATGCTTCTTCTAGAAAAGTCGTGCTCCGGGTCATCCCAAACCGCTTGATCTTTCCGCGAAACGACCGGCTGAAACACGTCATCCAGAGGTGCCAGCAATTGCGAGATGGGCAGCGCGTAAACGGTTGCAAGACGCCCAAGTGTTTCGGCGGTCGGACTCACTCCAGCATTTTCGATACGCGACAGCGTTGCGCGGCTGGTTCCGCTGCGTTCCGCGAGAGCGGCGAGGGTCATACCGTACCGCTCGCGAAGACTCCGCAAATGCTGTGCCAGTTTTGACGTTTCGGAGAGAGTGCTGATTCCCATATTCGGGATAATTCTCTTATATGAGTTTTTTGTCAATCCTTGAAAGCTGCCGTTGGCGCAGACGCAGCGAAAGAGCGGTTTTCCCGCAGACCGGTCGTCTAAAAAGCACCCGGCACTGCCGCGCTGCCGCAAGTCCGGATTGAGCCCAATCTACCGGGTTTCTGCAAAGCAGCGAATGGCGGTTAGTAGGCGCGATTGAATAGGTTTCGTTTTCTTGTGAAGCTATGATAGCCTCACGTCCCATGTCGTCCGTGCATCTTATTCGCCAGTCCTGTCATGCTGTCTTTCGGGCCATATGCGCCGAGAAATGCGCAATTGTATTGGTCCGTCAGGGACGCAAGGCCGCGCGGACGAAAGACGCGCAAACCGTGATCCGCGCAGGATACCTGGGCGTTTTGCCAGCGCGGGTGCCGCTGATTATCGAAAACCAGCCAAGTCAGGGCAGCTATATCGCATCTGCCCTGTTGTTTGACGAGACGGCTCTGCAAGAGCTGGCGGTGCCGCCCGGTGATCCCCACGCGACATCGCGGGACGACCGTCTTACCACTGCCTTCGAACGGGCCGCGACCGCGCTGGACGATCCACTCTGTCCCAAACGCTTGCGCGAGCATGCTGTGCGAGAGGTCTTGCTGTGGCTGGCAGAGGTCGGGATTGGCTTCGGCAGCCCCGTTCCCCTTGGATTTAAGGAACAGTTACGCGCACATGTCTCCGCCGAGCCTGACCACCCGTGGCGCGCCGCAGAAGCAGCCCGCGCAATGGCTGTCAGTGAAGCAACATTGCGACGGCGTCTCTCCTCGGATGGCACTACGTTTGGCGACATGCTGGCCGATGTGCGCATGACACTGGCGCTTGGTTTGCTGCAGACCACATCACTGCCGATCAACCGGATCGCGCTTGATGTCGGATACGCGTGCCCCTCTCGGTTTGCGCAGCGGTTCCGGGCGCGCTTCGGTATCACTCCATCCGCCATCCGCACAAACGATAGACGCACATTGATCGGTTCGGCATGACATTTGAACGAGGCGGCACGGCACCCTTCTGAAGGATTGGCTACCGTATCCCAAGAACATCTAACCGGAGATACATACTGTGCCCCACACCATTCTTAGCCGCCCTATCAATGCCAGCCTCGTCTCAATTGGTCTTTTGCTGTCGTCCCCGGCATTGGCCGATATGACCCTAGTTTCATCCGACATCGCAGACGGTGACAGCTTGGATTTAGATCAGGTCTTTGCCGGTTTTGGCTGCGAGGGCGGCAACCTCTCACCGCAGTTGAGCTGGAGCGGCGCGCCCGCGGGCACAAACAGTTTCGTAGTGACCGCATACGATCCTGACGCACCGACCGGCTCGGGCTGGTGGCATTGGTCGCTTGCGAATATCCCTGCCACAGTCACCAGCCTGCCGGAAGGTGTTGGTACAGTTGGTCAGCCGTTGCCGGAGGGCGCGTTCGCCGCCCGAAACGACTTTTCTCAGAACGCCTTTGGCGGAGCCTGTCCACCCGAAGGAGCAGACCCGCATCGCTATGTGTTCACAGTGTTTGCCATGCCCCAAGAGGCTTTGCCCGTAGATGAGACGGCGTCGGGCGCACTGGTCGGTTTCTTTGCCGAGAATACGAGCCTTGCAAGGGCCTCGATCACGGCAGTCTATGGCAGGTAGAATGACGCGGAAACACAGAACACGAGGAAGTCTTCGAACATGTCGAACAAGGATGAACGCACGCCCGTCGGGTCTGCCAAAGACGTCTATCTTTTAGCCGCAGATCAGATCGCAGAGATGGAGGGGCTTTCCAAGACCCACTTTCTCAACCCCAATGCCAAGCGGGTGAACAAAAGCCTGGGCGACCTGACTGGTTTGGAAGGATTCGGGTTTCATATCATCGAAGTTGCACCCGGTTGCGACACAACCGAATACCATGTCCATCACCACGAGGATGAATGTGTTTTTGTCCTTGAAGGAGAGGCAACTGCCCTCATCGGCGATGAAGAACACGCCATCGGACCTGGCGATTTCATCGGATATCGCAAGGGCGGCCTTGCCCATTCTATCTACAATAGCGGAGACCGGACCTTGCGATGCATCGTGGTGGGCGAGCGGCTTGCACACGACGTGGGCGATTATCCCCGCCAGCAAAAACGCATATTTCGCAGTGCGGGGTTGCCGTGGAACCTAGTCGATCACAAAGCACTCGAAGAACCGAAAGGGGCGGGGAAGAAGTAGGCTTGTCATGTCAAAACGGACGTTGGCGCAACAGCAGCGAACGGCAGCAAAGTCCAAGGTTTGTGGCAGCTGTCAGCGTGAGCTGCAGCGGCGATAAACCTGACAAGGAGGAAAGCGTGGGAGGATTTCGGTGCTATGGGGATAGTGTCTCAAGGCTTGGTTGGCCGATGCCCTGACATTCGAAGCTGACGACGCCGATCAGTGTCGGCTGGCTGAACTGTCTGGACCGATGTTGCGGGACAGCCCTTTTGCTGTTGCCATGGGTCTTTTGCAACGCGGGTTTCGGTGGAGTGGCCGCACCGACTGGTCCGGTGCCTGCGGATGGTGGAACCAGGTGTGACGTTTGGATCATGCGGCTTCCTCCAATGGTGGTGCTCGGGATCGCGGGAGTTGACCGCGCAGGAAGGTTTCGATGACACGCATCGGGCCGCCGCATTTCGGGCAAGGCTGAAGCTGGTCTTCTTCGTTAGCACCGGCGGACGCCTCTTCTTCGGCCATTTGATCCGGCTCTGGCTCACTGTCCAGCAAGCGTCTGATCATCGCGATCCTGTCCTGGCGGATGCCGTTGGCGAGGAAGCCCGCGTGACGGATGCGGTGGAAGCCCGACGGCAGCACATGGATCAGGAAGCGGCGGATGAACTCATCCGTGGGCAGGCGCATGATCTTCATGCGGTCCCCGCGCCTGATGCGGTAGTCCTTCCAGCGGAATGACACCGTGTCGCCATCGGTACTGATCAGCCGGTGGTTAGAGATTGCGACCCGGTGCGTGTATCGGCTGAGATAGGCCAGCACGGCCTCGGGTCCGCCGAAGGGAGGCTTGGCGTAAACCACCCATTCGGTCCTGCGCAGCGGCGCGAGATGGGCCGCGAAGACACTCGGGTCTGCCAGTCTTGCCAGATCGGCGAAGAAGCTCAGCTTGCCAGCACTGTGCAGTTTGACCAGCCCTTCGAGGAACAGGCGCCGGAACAGCCGTGACAGGACCTTCACCGGCAGGAAGAACCCTTGGCGGCAGCCGATCCAGCGGGCACCATCTGCCGACAGCCCGCCGCCCGGTACGATGACATGCACATGCGGATGATGCGTCATCGCCGAGCCCCATGTGTGCAGCACCGATGTCATGCCGATCCTTGCGCCCAGATGCTTGGGGTCGGCTGCGATGGTCAGCAGCGTCTGCGCGGCTGTTTTGAACAGCAGGCCATAGACCGCCACCTTGTTCTGGTACGCGATATCCGCGATCAGCGCGGGCAGCGTGAAGACCACATGGAAGTATTCCACCGGGAGCAGGTCTTCCATCCGCGCCAGCATCCAATCGCGCGCGGCTGCCCCCTGACACTTCGGGCAATGTCGATTGCGGCAGGAGTTGTAGGCAATGTGCCGATGATCGCACTTGGTGCAAGCGGCAACATGGCCACCGAGTGCCGCGGTCCGGCAGATCTCGATGGAGGACATCACCTTCAACTGCGGCAGGTTCAGATGCCCGGCATGCGCGTGGCGATACGCATCACCATGGGTGCGGAAGATATCCGCGACCTCCAGCTTTGGACGTGGCACCGAGACCCGGCTTAGCCGGAGCCGGCCTCCCGTCGCACCAACAGATCGAGCGGGCTCGTCACATCCCGGATCGTCTTGGTCGCCACCTTTGTGTAGACCGTGGTGGTCTCCAGCTTGGCGTGTCCGAGGAGCACCTGGATCACTCGGATATCTGTCCCGCCTTCCAGCAGATGGGTGGCAAAGCTGTGCCGCAGCGTATGGGGCGAGACTTTCTTTCTGATCTCGGCGAAGTCACAGGCGATGCCAAAGGCCCTGTTGAACTGCCGCGTCGAGATCGGATCGACCCGGTTGCGGCCAGGAAAGAGCCAGCCTGCGGGCCGGACTTCGCGGTAATAATCACGCAGAAGCTCCAGCAGGCTCGGCGACAGCATCACATGCCGATCCTTTCGGCCCTTGCCCTGGTCGATGCGGATGAGCATGCGGTCGCTGTCGATATCGCCCACCTTGAGATGGGTGACCTCGCTTGCCCTGAGCCCGCCGCCATAGGCAACGCTGAACGCCGCTCGATACCGCAGACCCGGCCCAGGTGCTGCTTCGAGAATGCGCGTGACCTCCTCCGCGCTCAGCACGACGGGGATCTTCTTGGCAGCCCGCTGGTAGCGCATATGCCGCTTCATCTCAGGCCGCGGGCACGTGGTGGCAAAGAAGAAGCTCAACACCGTCAACCGGTTGTTGAAGGTCGGGGCACCAACGCCGCGCTCCTTCATATCAAGCTGGAACGCCCGAAGCTCCTCCGGTGTCGCGCTATCGGGCGAATGGCCCAGATACCGCGTGAACTCCCGCATCGCTCGCAGATACATCGTCTGCGTCTTCGGCTGAAGCCCCTTGATCCGCATGTCTTCGAGAAAACGCTGGCGCAGCGCAGGCACATACTGGTCCGTCATCGGAACCTCCTGTCATCAGATTGAGAAGGTCCCAATCGTCAAACAGGTGCGCCAATCCACCAAATCACTGTGCCCAATCAGAGCGCAATACCCGCTACAAGCGCCAATACCGCGAGAGCGGTTTCGTCCAAGTCCCGCATCTAACCAGTTCGATCACGGCGCAGCGGATGTCTGGAATGCCTTATGATACGATTCCGCCCCCAGCCGGACTCGACCCCAACGGGTCTCCGTGTTTGCTAACAAAGGTGGGCGCAGCGGGCGTGTAGGCGGCGGAAAACACCTCTAGGGAAATGCTGTTGGCGCGCAAAACTTTGCCAGCCAGACCACGCGCTGCGCATTGGACGTAACACATGTGATAGGCGGTGATCGACAGGTCTACCGCCTCGATCCAAAGCGAGGTTTGCAAGTTGTGGCCCTTGTCCTCGATGACATCAGCCACGGCCATCAGCATTCCCCCAGCTCCGGCGGCAGGCTCTTGGACGGTGACGAAACCCTGTTCCTCAATCTGGCGTGACACGTCACCGAACGTCATTTCAGCCGACAGACGCGACACCGTGTAGGGTGTGAAAAACTGGCCAAGGCGACCGTCGAGCGCGCCAAGCTCTCCTGCGACCACGCCCAGAAAGTCAGAGCCACCTTGCGCGATTCCGACCGATGCTAGAGCCAGCAATTTGCCGAAATGCTCGTGGACGTATTCACGGCTTTCATAGCGCCGTTCCACGTCCTCATATTGCGCCTCTAGCTTCTCGCGTTGGTCCTCGAACGGGCTGGCCTGTTTGGACAGCGCGCAATAAGCCATTTCGCAGAAATCGGTGAAGACATGCCCACGGTGTTTGGACCTGTCGATATGGTTCACCAGCCCGACAAACTCTTTCATGGCCGGTGTCATGATGCGGCCTGTTGGTCTGCGAAAGCCGCATCAAGCGGTTGCAGATATAGACGGGTGATCCATGTTCCATTTTGTCGGCAAAGGTCGAACATAAGCGGCGCTTGCCGTTGACCGCGCATAGGCTCGTCATTGTTGATCTGGCATTGCTGCGAACGCCGGAAAGCTGGCCGCAAACGGACGGGCAAAACTGCCTCGATAGCCTCGCGATCTGGCACGACCGCCGCGCCGTTTTCGTCAATTCGGTGCAGGTATCCCTTGCATGGGGTTGATGGAATTTGGGCCTTGCGCATTCCGCGCACATCGCCAGACCAAAGCAGAAGAAAATCCATCAACCTTACTCCCGGCTCTGTCCGCAAAGCTGCGCCACTGCATCGTCAATTGCGCGTGCGGCCTCGGCACGCAGCGCGGCGGCGTCCTCGGACGCAATCTCGGGAAGGCTCCACAGATCGGCGCATTCTTGACGAAAAATTTGATACTGAGCGGCATCGTCACGAAAACCGGCGTTGCGGGCTGCGATGCTGACCGCATCCATCAAGTCGGCAACCCATTTTTCGTAGATCATACCTGTTGGCGTGTTGTCGAAAGCTGCCTTGGCCTCAGCCATGGCTTTTCGTCTTGCCGCCCTGCGCCGCACTTCGGGCCAGTAGTCGGGCGAATTGGCGCTGATCACGACCGGTTTTGTCATGGGATTTTCCTTTGTGGTGATGCGGTGGGGGCTTGGTGCCTTCCTTCCGCCGATGGGCTGCGCCTCGGCC
>NZ_JACNMO010000035.1 GCF_020622345.1 Roseobacter weihaiensis
AAGACGTGCTTGCCATCGGCATCAATCACGCAAACGGCCACAGATCGTAGCGACACGTCCAAACCCACATAGTAATCCATCTCGTTCTCCTCAGGTTGCAGTAATCACCGCAACTCTATCGAGAACCTGACCCATCCAACAGGCCAGCCCGATTACTCATGCTGTGTCCCGCTGACCCGCCATGGGTCGTCCAAATTTAATGTCGGCTTTGGGCTGGCACCCGTCAACGATCAAAAGCGTCAGATGACGGCAGTGAGCCCATAGGAGACCATGCATTTTTTTGCTGCACGCGCTCGCAGCGCGGAAATCGCCGCATTTGCAAAGTTTTTATACCCACTGCTTCTTGGGAAAACCTGCCATTTATGCTCCGCGTAGCGAAGATCAGTCTGGAGCTTTACGAGGCACAGACAAAGCGACAATTAGATGGATATGAACGGCTACGGCTTTGATCCGGCGTATCAGTACTTCCGCTCCTCAAACGCTTCACTTTGTGACAGTAGAAGAGTGAGCCTCAGTGATTGCTTCAGGACTTAACATACGGCCCGGGATTTATGCTTCAGTTATGTTCAACGCACTTTGCCGACTATTAACTTCTCAAATTCGTACGCTCAGAAGGCGAGTTTCCCTTCGCATCTCTTGTCTCCGTGCAAGACGCGCCGTCGCGGCTCTGTATTTCGCATGACAAGACTGCAATCGGAGCAACGCCCGGTCGCGCGCCTCGCGCTGACGTCGAACGTACGACCCCGGCGCGCCGAGCGTGCCGGGATGCGGCGCGGTGCCGATGGGGAAGTAGCCATTCGCCTCGTCCAATGCGATCCTCAGGCTTCGTTCCGCTTCGAGGTACCGAAAATACGCGACCGTCAAGAGGCGGAAGTGAGCGGCGATGTCTTGGTGCATCTTGTTGTCCTCCTGTCCTGATACCAGTAATCGCATGGAACTCGCTGGCATTGACGAATGTCATCGATCTTTTTCGGGTGCGTCACCTTCCAGTTGCGCGCGAAAACGTGACGCGACGGCGCGCCTTACATCGCGCGGTTGATCGTCGAGGGCCGCGAGTAGCATGCGCAAATCACGCCGGGTTTGATGCAACCGGTCGATGAGGGACAAGACCATGTGAACCGCGTCGGAAGTGAGCGCCATCTCCTGCCGCAAATCACAAAGCAGACGCAGGCGCGCGACATCAATGTCATCGAACTTAGGGCCACTTTCGCTCATCGCGGGCCGCACCAAGCCCTCGCGCACCCAAACCCGCAAGTCACGACGGGTGAGCCTGCGTATCTCCGACAGGACCTTCTCTTCGGTATAGATCATGTCGCCCTCCGCAACTCAGTTCGCGGGTCGAATCCGGCCGTCTCGCGCCAGCGCTTCGCCAAATTCTCCATGTCCTTGTCGATCTTCTTCGGCAGCACAATCTTCAGCCGCAAGATCTGATCGCCCGCCTTTCCCTTGACCGGTTTGATGCCTTTGCCACCGAGGCGCAGGCGCTGGCCGGAGGACGCCCCTTTCGGGATGGTGAGCGAGACGGGTCCCCACACCGTGGGCACATCGACAGATCCGCCGAGCACCGCCTCGTCGAACGTGATCGGTAGCTCCAACTCGATGTTGTCGCCCGCACGGCCAAACACAGCATGCGGTCTGACCGAGACAGTGACCAGCGCGTCACCCGACGCGCCCTCACCGTACCCCGGTGCACCCTTGCCGCGCAGTCGTAGCGTCTGGCCATCCTTCAGGCCCGGCGGGATGCTGATTTCAATGTTGTTGCCATCGGGCATGGTCACGCGACGCTTTGTACCGCGCACGGCATCGAGGAAATCGACATCGAGATGGTAACGCAGATCCTGACCGCGCGCGTGGACCTCCCTGTGGAACCCACTCTGGCGTGGACCGCCGACGCGGCCGCCGAAAAACTGTGAAAAAATATCGCCCAAATCGTCGTCGCCGACACCGCCGCCGAAGCCAGGGCCGGGGTCGTAGCGGCGGCCAGCATCCTGTCCGGCATAATGATGATAGTACTGGCGTTCAGGGCGTTCCTGGCCGCTGGCGTCAATCTCGCCTGCATCAAAGCGACGGCGCTTCTCGGGATCGCTCAGCAGATCGTAAGCCGCCGAGACGGCCTTGAAGCGTTCCTGCTTTGCCGCGTCATCCGGGTGAAGGTCGGGATGCAACTCCTTCGCCAGCTTGCGATACGCCTTCTTGATCTCGGCCTGGGGTGCGCTCTTTGGAACACCTAGGACTTTGTATGGGTCGATACTCATCTTGTTTCGCTTTCAATCCCCTGGCCATGCCGCAAAACAGGCGAGGCGGGTGATTGCCAAAAGGCCAGTGGCATTACCCGAGATGCAATGTCAGACACCCGGGCGCGCCAAGGATATCCGGATCGACGGGTCATGATCTGAGCACAATCAACAGGGTCCGACCATCACGCCAGACGGTCAACGCCACCGCGTTTGGCGCGTCCTCGAGAGCGCGGTCGATGTCGCGGATCGACCCTACCGTTTGACGGTTGACCGCCGTGATGACGTCCCCCGCCTCCAGACCGGCCTGCGCGGCACGGCTGCCTGGCGCGATCTCCGAAACGACAACGCCGTCTGCGTCGCCCCAAGCCGGATGGTTCCGATCGAGCGGGGAAAGGCGAACACCCGCCAACGCATCAATTGCGCCACGATCGCGCTCTGCCAAGCGGGGGCCCCCGCCACCTGCGAGTGCGACCTGCGTCACGAGGCGCTCACCATCTCGAACATAGGCGATTTCGACCTCATCGCCCGGCCTGCGCAGGCCGATTCTCTGACGCAAGTCGGCGGATCCGTCGACACCCTCGCCGTCAACCGCGACAATGACGTCTCCGGCGGCAAGACCCGCGTCGTCCGCAGGGGTGCCCGGCTCGACCGAGCTGACGATGGCGCCTGTCTCGGCGTCGACACCAAGCGCTTCAGCCAGGTCTGGCGTCAGGTCCTGGATCATCACGCCAAGCCGACCGCGCTGGACTTCGCCGAACTCGACCAGCTGATCCATAACGGACAGCGCCATGTTGATGGGCACCGCAAAACCGATCCCGACGTTGCCGCCGCCATTGGGCGCAATGATCGCCGTGTTAATACCGACGAGATTACCATCAAGAGTGATCAGCGCACCGCCTGAGTTACCCGGGTTGATTGAGGCATCGGTCTGGATGAAGTCTTCATAGCCTTCGGGATTGATCCCCGACCGTCCAAGCGCCGAGACGATGCCGCTTGTCACGGTCTGGCCGAGACCGAATGGATTACCGATGGCGACAACAAAGTCACCCACGAGCAGGTTTTCAGAGTTGCCGAGCGGCACCTCCGTCAGGTCTTCCGCCTCGATCCTTAATACAGCGATATCCGTGGCCGGATCACGGCCGATCAACTCGGCTTCGATGGTCCGGTTGTCGCGCAGTGTGACGCGGATCTCATCTCCGTTTTCGATGACGTGATTGTTCGTCAGGATGTATCCCTCACCAGCATCGACGATCACGCCGGATCCAGCGCTCATCTGCCGCTGCGGTGGCAGTTGCTCGAGCGGCGGCAAGAAGGGCTGGAAGAACGGATCGCGAAAAAGCGGCGTCATCTGGGTGGGTCGCTCAGAGACAACCGCGATGTTGACGACAGCGTCGTCCACGGCGTCGATCAGCGGCGCGATGGTCGGGATGCCGCGTTCATCAGGCTCAACCGCTGCGATTTGGGCAACCGCCGGCCCCGCGACAAAACCAATCGAAAAGACGAATACAATAGCCAGACGGCTCAGCATGGTTCATCTCCTTTGCAAAGGCGCCGCCGGGATCGCGCACCGGCGGCGCATCAGGACGGGATCAGGCGGCCTGCACCTCGATGCGTTTCACCTTGGCCTGAGCTTCCGGGGTTTGCGGTAGCTTGATGGTCAGCACGCCGTTCCTGAAGCTGGCCTCGGCCTTTTCGCCATCGACGCCCGGAGGCAACGGGATCGTGCGGTAGATCGCGCCGTAGCTGCGCTCGGAGAGGTAGTAGCCCTTCTTCTCTTCCTGCCGCTCGACCTTCTTTTCGCCCTTCACGGTCAGCATGTCGTCGGTGACCGACACCTCGATGTCCGACATGTCCATGCCGGGCAGCTCGATCGAAACCTCGACATGGTCCTTAGTCTCGACCACGTCAGACTTGGCATCTCCACCGCCCCAGGGCCAGTCGAGGTCGCCGGCGCGGGTCCAGAAGCTTTCGAAGACCCGGTTCATTTCGCGCTGCAAACCGGCGATGGGGCTCTGATCATCGGCCTTCGGTTCGGGCGCATGGTCCTTGCGAACCCAGGGGATCAAATCTTTGATCTGCATGTTTTTTCTCCTTCATATCTGCGCGGAGAGCCCCGGATCAGGACCCTGTCACGGCGATCTTCTTGGGCTGGGCCTCGGCGGCCCGAGGCAGCGTTACGGTCAGCACGCCATGCGAAACCGACGCTCCGATCTTGTCCGGGTCGAAATCGTCGGACAGCGTGAAGGCGCGTTCGTAATCGCCTTCCCCATATTCGGCGTATGCCAGTTGCAGCTTCTCGGGATGCGTGCCCTGGATCTTGCCCCGGACTGTCAGCACGCGCTTTTCAAGCGTGACGTCGACGTCTTCGGCAGAAACGCCGGGCATTTCGAGCATCAGCGTCACGCCCTCATCCGTTTCCACGATATCTGTGAGCGGTTGATAGATGCGCCCGCCTGCCATGGTTTCGGGGCCCTGGGCCGGGGTTTTCTCAACCGTCTCAGGCGTGTGGGTCATTTGGTCCGTCATGTGCGTCTTCTCCTCTCAAGCGGCTTTGATCTCGATCTTCCGTGGCTTGTCCTCGTCCGGACGACCCACGACGATGCGCAGGACACCTGCCGTCATCCGTGCTTCGACCTTGTCGTCGGACGCGGCAAAGGGCAGCCGGATCGCGCGGGTGAATTTTCCGAAACGGCGTTCATTGCGATGCCATCGCGCGGCGTCCGGCACGTCCGGTGCCTTGCGCTCGCCCGAGATCGTCAGAACGTTGTCCTTGACGGAAATATCAATGTCGGACGGGTCGATACCGGGGAGTTCCGCCGTCACGGCAACGGCATCGTCGCCTTGCCAGACATTCACCGCCGGAAAGACGGATTGATCAGAGTTCGTTGGGATAAACCGGTTCACGTCGCGCAGCATGGAACGCATCATCCCAAAGGGGTCGCTGCGGCGCGTGTAGGTGGGATAGTACATGTCTTGCCTCCTCATTTTGCCAATCCAAACGTGCGACAAATGTCGCATGTATTCGAGGCGCCCGAGGAGGTCGGACATGTCTAAAGGTTCGCCGATTAAGCGGCGTTCGATGTCATTCGCGTTTCCGTTCCGCTCCCGAACTGGCGAGTGGCCGGTGGTCCGCTGTCAGAGCCGAACCTTTATGCGTATCCGTGAAACCCCATCTGGGCGTCTCACAGCTGATAAGGTGAGGTCAATCCCGGTTTTCAAGACGGGATCGTGGAAATTTTGTCAACGATAGACACCCCAAGGACCAAATCTCGGTGCATCAATGCGGACAACAACAGGGACGCGAACGGGACCGCGTTCGGCCGAAGACAACGCCTTGCCGGTCAGTTCCTGCAATCGACGGACCCTCTCTTCGGTGGGCGGATGCGTGCGCAACAGCGACGGGTCGGGAATCCGGCGACCGGGCAGGATCATCTCTTCCCAAAATCGCCCTGTTCGACGCTCTAACTTCAGTAGAGCGGAAGCTAAACCTGCGGGGTCGCCGGTCAATTCCGCGCCGCCTCGATCTGCATCGTATTCGCGCGTACGCGACAGTGCGAGCCGAAGAAGGGCCATGATGGTCGGCGACACGACAAGCAAGATGGGAACAATCCACGGCACATGCGCCACTCCGGCAAGGATATGCGGCGATGATCGTGGTTGTCGAAAGCTGGCTGAATGCGTCAACGCCGAGCAGGTCGCGCGGACGCGTCCTTGCAACCTATGGCGCGTTGATGATGGGGGCCTGGGCCGCGAGCCAGCCGTTGATCGGGCTCGCCGATCCTGAAGGCTTCGTGCTCTTCGCGATCATCTCAATTCTGGTGTCTCTGTCTCTCGTCCCATTGACGTTATCTCGGGGTGCAGTCTCTCCGGACATTCAGGCGAGCCGAAGTTCAATATCAAGGCTTTTTGCGATCTCACCTATTGCGTTGGTCGGCGGCTTTCTGATCGGTGTCTGGACGAGCGCGTTCTGGGGGCTGGGGCCAACCTACGGGCAGTTGTCCGGCCTTTCCGACACTGAGGTCGCGACCTTCATGTCCGTTGTCATGATAGGCGCGCTTGTTGCGCAGTGGCCGGTGGGCTGGCTCTCGGATTTGATCGACCGCCGCGTGGTTATCGGGCTCGTGACCCTCTTGGCAGGTTGCTGCGCTGTTACACTCACAAAAATCAGTACAGAAGACTGGGAGGTCTTTTTGTTGACCTCCGCACTCTATGGCGCCGCCAGCATCTCGATTTACTCCGTTTGCCTCGCCCATATCAACGACCGGATCGAGGCTGATGAAGTTGTCGCAGCAGCCAGCGCTCTGTTGCTCTTCTACGCGATCGGGTCGGCGCTTGGTCCGATTACGATCGGTATCCTCATCGAAGCGTTTGGCCCCGCGACCTTTTTTGCGGCTGCGGCTGCGCTTCAGTTCGGTTTCGCCGCCTATGTCATTTGGCGCCTGCTGACCGACAGCCGCCAGCCAGAGGGCGACAAGCAGGGCTTCGTTGCAATGCCCGCTAATTCCACAAGTCACATGGCGACAGAGCTGCATAAGCACGGGACCGCCGACGACAAAAAATTTGCCAGTCAGACCTCTTGAAATCGTTTTTGTCCCAACAAATCTCTGCAGCGCGTGGGAGGATGGTCCTCCCATAACTCAAAAAGGAGACACGCAAATGCGTCGTTTAGCAGTAGGTGCAACCGTGGCCGCTCTGTTGGCGGCACCCGCTTTCGCTCTTTCGGTGTCTGATGTCGACACCGACGGCGACAGCCTCATCTCTT
This sequence comes from Roseobacter weihaiensis, assembly GCF_020622345.1. Classification (GTDB taxonomy): domain Bacteria; phylum Pseudomonadota; class Alphaproteobacteria; order Rhodobacterales; family Rhodobacteraceae; genus Roseobacter; species Roseobacter weihaiensis. The sequence goes on from NZ_JACNMO010000035.1 coordinate 7,000, forward strand.
TCGCCGAAATGGCGGAGCTTTACCCCGATCTGACCGAAGAGACCTTTGCCGAGGTCGACACCGGCGGTGATGAGTTTGTCGACGAGGACGAACTGGCAGCCGCACTCGAGGCTGGTCTGATCGAAGAACCCGCTGAGTAACCGGCTTTGTACAAACGTCAATCTTGATCAGGAGGACACTGCACATGGCTATGACTGAAAAACTCCCAAAGCAGATCAACTGGAAGATCTGGGGCGCAGTTGCCGTCGCCGCGATCATCATTCTTGGTGGCGCGGGATACTATTTCGACTGGTTCGGCTCCGGCGCGACCGAAGCCGCGGCTCCAGCCGTTGAAGAGGCGGCACCGGCCAGCGAATAAACGCCATTCCGCCGATGTCGAGAGCCCGGCGGACAAAACCGTCGGGCTCTTTTGTTTCATCTCGGTTATGGCGGTAGTGCCCAGACCGATTTCTTTTGAGTTTTTCTTCCGATAGGTACGTTGCCTTTGGCGCGCCCCGTAATAATGCAAGCTGAACAATCTTCCCATTTATTCCATCGGTTCGATCTCATGTCGCCAACGTTTCACTGAAATTGGAAGCAATTGAAGAAACTCATTGCGGTTTGGACGCTTATTGTCGCTGATTTCGGCCACACCTATATGCGGGTCATAATTACTCGGAGGGTAAACGGATGGTTCGCACCTTCATGCTTATGGCAGGCATGACCGCGTTTGTGGGGGTCGCCGGGCTTATGCTGGGCGGTGAGGCGGGGCTTGTCATTGCGCTTGCCATCGCGGCGGGCATGAACTTCTTCGCCTATTGGAACTCCGACAAGGCCGTTCTGCGGATGCATGGCGCACGGCCTGTGGATCAAAGGTCCGCGCCGGAACTGTGGGAGATGACGGCAAGCATGGCGCGGCGGTCCGGAATGCCCATGCCGGCGCTCTACATCATCGAGACCGAGCAACCCAACGCTTTTGCCACCGGGCGAAACCCCGAAAACGCGGCCGTTGCTGTCACACGCGGACTGCTCCGCAACATGAGCCGAGAGGAGGTTGCGGGCGTCGTGGCCCATGAGCTGGCGCATATCAAGAACCGCGACACGCTGACCATGACGATCACCGCCTCGCTGGCGGGCGCAGTGTCGCTGCTCGCCAACTTCGCCATTTTCTTCGGCGGCGGGCGAGACCGCCCGCTAGGGATGATCGGCACAATCGCCATGATGATCCTTGCCCCTCTTGCGGCTGCGATGGTGCAAATGGCGATCAGCCGGGTGCGCGAGTATGAAGCCGATGCGGAGGGTGCCGCGATCTGCGGGAACCCTGAGTGGCTGGCCTCTGCACTGAACAAACTGGGGGTCCTTTCGGGCCGGATCGACAACATCGCAGCCGAAAGAAACCCGGCCACCGCGCATATGTTCATCGTCAACCCGTTGCATATGCAGGCTGTGGACAGCCTTTTTGCCACGCACCCGCCCATAGAAAAGCGCATCGCGGAACTGCGGAAACTCAGCGGTGCATCCATGCGTCGTGCACCGCGCGCACAAGCAGGCGCGGGTCCGTGGAGCTGAACGACGCCTATTGAAGGCCCCGCCCGCGATCCATAAATCAGCGCCGCGTATGAAACTGGAGGAGAAAACATGACCGAAGTTCTTGAGAAAGAGACCTTTTCGTTCCAGACCGAGGTGGGGCAGCTTCTGGAGATTGTCGCGGGGTCGCTTTACTCCAACCGCGAGGTGTTCCTGCGCGAGCTTGTCTCGAACGCATCTGACGCCTGCGACAAGCTCCGCTACGCGGCGCTGACGGATGCAAGCCTCGCCCCCGCCGACGGGTTCGCGATCACGCTCGCTGCCGATAAGAAAACCCTTTCAATTTCAGACAACGGCATCGGCATGAACCATGCCGATTTGCTCGACACTCTGGGCACAATCGCCAAATCCGGCACCGGCGCGTTCATCGAAGCGTTGAAGGCCGACGAAAAGGATGCCCCCGGCCTTATCGGTCAGTTTGGCGTGGGCTTCTATTCGGCGTTCATGGTTGCGTCCAAGGTTGACGTGCTGACAAGCAAGGCCGGTGAGGACGAGGCCTGGCTCTGGTCCTCTGATGGCAAGGGCTCTTTCACCATCGAGCCTGCGACCCGCGATGCCGCTGGCACCACGGTGACGCTTCACCTCAAAAAAGATGCCAAGGAATTCGCCGACACCGCGCGCATCCGCCAGATCATCACGACCTATTCGGAACATATCAGCTTTCCGGTGAAGCTCGGGGACGAGACCCTCAACGCGGCGCAAGCGCTTTGGACGAAAGCGCCAAAGGACGTAACACAGGACCAGTACATCGAGTTCTACAAGCATACGTCGCATGCCTTCGACACCCCATGGCACACCATTCACAACAAGGTGGAAGGGTCGCTCAACCACACCAGCCTTCTCTTCGTGCCATCCGTGCAGCCGTTCGACCTGTTCGACCCGGAACGCAAAAGCCATGTGAAGCTTTACGTGAACCGCGTGTTCATCTCGGAGACGACGAAAGACCTGATCCCGGCCTATCTGCGGTTCCTGCGGGGCGTGGTGGACAGCCAGGACCTGTCGCTGAATGTCTCGCGTGAGATGCTGCAAACGGACCCGAAGCTTGCCCGGATCAAGGGCCAAGTCACCAAAAAAGTTCTGAGTGAACTCAAGAAGAAAGCGACAAAGGAACCGGACGACTACGCCACCTTCTGGGGCAACTTCGGCGCCGTCCTGAAAGAGGGCCTTGTCGAAGACCCGTCATTACGCGACCGCATACTCGCAGTCTGTCGTTTTGCGTCGACCGGACCCGAGGCGCTCACCAGCCTGTCGGCTTACGTGGAACGGATGAAAGAGGGCCAGGATGCGATTTTCTACATCGCGGGCGAAGACGCGGGCAAACTGGCGCAGTCCCCGCATCTCGAAGGCTTCAAGGCGAAGGGGGTCGAAGTATTGCTGCTGTCAGACCACGTGGACGAGTTCTGGCTCCAGCACATCCATGAATTCGAGGGCAAACCGTTCAAATCCATAACCCGAGGTGCTGCGGATCTGGATGCGATCAAGGCCGACGCGGACCAAGCCGACAAAGACGACGACGCGGCTGACCTGTCCAAACTCATCGCGGCGATCAAGGCAGAACTGGGCGAGACGGTCAAAGACGTCCGTCCGTCCAAGCGCCTGACCGACAGCCCTGTTTGCCTGATTGCGGATGAAGGCGACATCGACGTGAACCTGGAAAGGCTGCTGAAGCGCCACGGACAATTGCTGGAAGGCATGCCAAGGGTCCTCGAATTGAACCCAAATCACGCGCTCATCTCAAAACTGGCCGAACGCGCCGAGAGCGATCCCGACGAGTTGCTCAAAGACGCAGCGCACCTTCTGCTCGATCAGGCCCGCATCGTTGAAGGCGAAGCCTCGGTCGATCCCGCCGGCTTCGCACGTCGTTTGGGGTCCGTAATGTCCCGCGCCTTTGGGGCCTGACTGGAGGAAGCGCGTCGATGCTGAAGCTGTTTGGAACACTTGCGGTTGCGCTCGTGTTCGCAGCGTCGGCGCTCGCCCAAGACCTGACGGCGCCCGAAGAGCGGCTGATCTCGCTCTTTGAGGCGTCGCGGTCTTCGGTCGTGTCGATCACGACGGGGCAAAGGCGGGTGGACCCCTGGCTGCGTCGGGCCGAAATCGTGCCAAGTGGCTCCGGCTCCGGCTTCTTCTGGGGGGAAGACGGCCACATCGTGACGAACGCGCATGTCATCCGAGGGGCCGTGCGGGCGGACATCCACATGTCGGACGGACGCGTCTTGCCTGCACGACTTGTCGGAACCGCACCGCAATTCGATCTCGCCGTGCTTCGGGTCGATCTCGATGGCACATCTGTGCAGCCCCTGGAAAACGGCAACAGTGCCGATCTCCGGGTCGGTCAAAGCGTGTTGGCGATCGGGAACCCGTTCGGGCTCGACTGGACGCTGACGACGGGGATCGTGTCGGCGCTCGATCGCGAGATCCCGATCGGGAACGGTGTGATCGAGGGGCTGATCCAGACCGATGCGGCGATCAATCCCGGGAATTCCGGTGGGCCGCTTCTCGACAGTTCAGGCCGGTTGATCGGTGTGAATACTGCGATCTTCAGCCCGTCCGGCGCAAGTTCGGGGATTGGATTTGCCGTGCCAGTGGATCTTGTGAAACGGGTTGTGCCGCAACTGATCGCGACCGGTGTGTATCGTCCGCCCGTGCTTGGTATCCGGTTTGACCCTCGCATTGACGCGTTGGCGCGCCGCAATGGCATCGAAGGGGCCGTCGTGTTGTCCGTCGATCCTGGTGGCCCCGCAGATGTGGCGGGGCTTATGCCAGCCGAGCGCAGCCCGCATGGCGGCATCATGCCGGGAGATGTCATTCAACGCGTGGATGGCCGGCACATCGCATCGGGCACTGACCTTGGCGCGATCCTAGACGACTATGCATCCGGCGACAGGATCACACTGACCGTTTGGCGAGACGGTGAAACGCGTGAAGTATCCGCGCAGTTGGCCGCCCCGTAGGCCACCATTTGAGCCGGCAGGCACCTTTCCTTCGACCTCATCCCTGCGGCTTGACACGTGTGACACGTAAGAACGCGGCACTGTATATCGAGGCAGTTTGACTACGCGCTGACATGGCATAATTTCGCCAAATCTGCACAACACACTGATTTTGGTACAATAAAATTTTGCCCAAGCATCTTGAAATCGAAAAGCCTCCTTACGATCTACGCAGCGTTGGCACTCCGTCGACGAGAGTGCCAAAAGCATTGACACTCTAACGGAGGAGCCTTGTACATGACATTTACCCCTCTGCATGACCGCGTTCTGGTGCGCCGCGTTAACAGCGACGAAAAGACCGCCGGCGGGTTGATTATCCCCGATACTGCCAAGGAAAAGCCCGGTCGCGGTGAAGTCATCGCGGTTGGCCCTGGCGCGCGTGACGAGCATGGCAAACACATCGATATAGCCGTGAAAGCAGGCGACCACATCTTGTTCGGCAAGTGGTCAGGCACCGAGATTACCATCGATGGTGAGGAGATGCTGATCATGAAAGAGAGCGACATCCTCGGCATCATTGAAGACACAGAAATCGCGAAAGCCGCGTAATTCCATACGAGACACAGGAGAGAGACAAAGATGTCTGCAAAGGACGTCAAATTCGATACCGCCGCCCGCTCCCGGATGCTGCGCGGCGTGAACACATTAGCCGATGCGGTGAAAGTGACGCTTGGCCCAAAGGGCCGCAACGTGGTGATCGACAAGAGCTTCGGCGCGCCCCGCATCACCAAGGATGGCGTGACCGTCGCCAAGGAGATCGAACTGGAAGACAAGTTCGAGAACATGGGTGCGCAGATGGTCAAGGAAGTGGCCAGCCGCACTAACGATCAGGCCGGTGACGGCACCACAACCTCGACCGTTCTAGCGCAGGCCATCGTCAACGAAGGCATGAAAGCCGTGGCTGCGGGCATGAACCCGATGGACCTCAAGCGCGGCATCGATCTCGCCACTTCGAAGGTCGTCGAAGCCATCAAGGCGGCTGCGCGTGACGTCAAGGACAGTGACGAGGTTGCGCAGGTCGGCACCATCTCGGCCAATTGCGAAGCGGAGATCGGGCGTCAGATCGCCGACGCCATGCAGAAGGTTGGCAATGACGGTGTCATCACTGTCGAAGAAAACAAGGGCCTTGAGACCGAAACCGAAGTCGTCGAAGGCATGCAGTTCGACCGCGGCTATCTCAGCCCATACTTCGTGACGAACCCCGACAAGATGACAGCAGAGCTCGAGGATCCCTTCATCCTGATCCACGAGAAGAAACTGTCTTCGCTCCAGCCCCTTGTTCCTCTTCTCGAGTCCATCATTCAGGCAGGCAAGCCGCTTCTGGTGATTGCCGAGGACGTGGAAGGCGAAGCGCTGGCGACCTTGGTTGTCAACAAGCTGCGCGGTGGTCTGAAGATCGCAGCCGTGAAGGCACCGGGCTTCGGCGATCGCCGGAAGGCCATGCTGCAGGACATCGCGATCCTGACCGGCGGCCAGGTGATTTCGGAAGACCTCGGCATGAAGCTCGAGAATGTCACCATCGACATGCTCGGTACCGCGAAGAAAGTCGCGATCACCAAGGACGAGACGACAGTCATCGACGGCGCTGGTGACAAGGCGGAAATCGACGCACGTGTCAGCCAAATCCGCACACAGATCGAAGAGACCACCTCCGACTATGACCGCGAGAAGCTGCAGGAGCGTGTGGCCAAACTCGCAGGCGGTGTGGCCGTAATCCGCGTGGGCGGCATGACCGAAGTCGAAGTGAAAGAGCGCAAAGACCGTGTCGACGACGCGCTTAACGCGACCCGCGCTGCTGTTCAGGAAGGCATTGTCGTCGGTGGTGGCGTCGCCTTGGTTCAAGGTGCAAAGGCACTAGATGGCCTGCAAGGCGCAAACCCCGACCAGAACGCAGGCATCGCCATCGTGCGCCGCGCGCTGGAAGCACCGCTGCGCCAGATTGCCGAGAACGCGGGCGTCGATGGTTCCGTGGTTGCTGGCAAGATCCGGGAAAGCGATGATGTCACCTTCGGCTTCAACGCACAGACCGAAGAGTATGGCGATCTGTTCGCCTTCGGCGTGATCGATCCGGCAAAGGTCGTGCGCACGGCGCTCGAGGATGCGTCTTCTGTCGCCGGCCTTCTCATCACAACCGAAGCCATGGTGGCGGACAAACCGGCCAAGAAAGAGGCCGCCGCGCCTGCCATGTCCGGCATGGACGACTTCATGTAAGTCGATCCGGCGTTCTGCGGGACGCTGTCTCAAAAGACCAGTGTCGCGGGCCTGCGCCCGCGGCACCTCAAGCGACCGTCCAGAAGAGGCGGCCCACGAATACAGGGAGCACCTCCAACGTTCGGTCTGATCTCAACCGCTGGCGCGGCCAATCGTCGGGCACGCTGGCCTGAACTGGAGGCATTCTCAATGACGACGCTTGTCGAAGCCCGCGGGCTGAAAAAGCGCTTCGGGGATACGACCGCGGTCGACGATGTCTCTCTGTCCGTTTCACGGGGAGAGGTCGTCGGGTTTCTCGGTCCGAACGGAGCGGGCAAATCCACCACAATGAAGATGATTACCGGGTTTTTGGAACCCGACTCTGGCACGGCTCAGATCGGCGGCCATGATGTCTGGCGTGACCCCGCGGCAGCGAAGGCGAAACTCGGCTATCTGCCGGAAGGCGCGCCCGCCTACGGCGAAATGCCTGTTGCCGATTTTCTGAGCTTCGTCGGGAAGATGCGGGGGCTGCGCAAAGCTCAACTGAACAACCGGCTGGCCGAAATGGCCGAGCGCGTGCGCCTGACGGAGGTCTGGTCGCGCCCCATCGAGGCACTGTCGAAGGGCTATCGTCGTCGCGTCGGCATCGCTCAGGCGCTGATCCACGATCCGGACGTCCTGATCCTCGACGAGCCGACAGACGGCCTCGACCCGAACCAGAAGCACGAGATGCGTAACCTCATCCGGGAGATCGCGCCGAACAAATCCATCATCGTGTCGACCCATATTCTTGAAGAAGTCGAATCCGTATGCTCTCGCGCGGTGATCATCGCGAGCGGCAAAGTCGTTGCCGACGCCACGCCGCGCGATCTTGTTGGCTCCAAGGATGACGGCCGTGCGATCCAGATCCGCATTAGCTCGCCGGAAGAGGCGTCGGTCATCGAGAAGATCAAGCCGCTCGTAGGTGGAGCCGAACTTGAGGTGATGGAGCGCATGAACGGCTCCACACGCTTGCTTCTGCGCTACAATGACAAGCCAGAGGACACGCACGCCATCAAGACGCGTCTGAAGTCGGCCGATCTGCCCGTCGAGGAGGTTGGCATCTATCGCCCGCGCCTCGAAGACGTCTTCCGCGATGTAACCACCCGCATTCACTAAAAAGGACCGACACCATGACTGCTTCGCTTTCCTCGGTGAGCGTCGTCTTTGGCCGTGAGTTCCGCGCCTATTTTGCGACGCCGCTTGCCGCGATTTTCCTTGTCGTGTTCCTGGCACTTGCCGGGGCCATGACCTTCTTCGTCTCCGGCTTCTTCGCCCGGGGCAGCGCCGATATGGCGGCCTTCTTCACATGGATGCCGTGGCTCTTTCTGGTTCTACTGCCAGCCATCGGCATGCGCCTTTGGGCGGAGGAGCGCCGCTCTGGCACCATCGAACTGTTGATGACCATGCCGGTTGCGCCCTGGACCATCGTGCTGGGCAAGTTTCTGGCAGGCTGGGCCTTTACCGGCGTCGCGCTGGCGCTGACCACGCCGCTTTGGATCACGGTCAATTGGTTGGGTAGTCCTGATAATGGCGTCATCGCAGCTGGATACCTAGGCACGTTCCTGATGGCGGGGGCCTTTCTGGCCGTTGCCGCCTGCATCTCGACCCTGACCAAGAATCAGGTGATCGCCTTCATCTCGGCCGCCATCGTGACCTTCATCCTGGTCACGGCCGGGTTGGAGCTTGTGCTGGGCGCGATCCGCGGCTGGGCCCCCTACTGGCTGACCGAAGCCGTCGCGGCATTGTCCGTGCTCGAACACTTCCAGCGTATCACGCAAGGGCTGATTGAGGCGCCGACGCTGATTTTCTTCGGCTCGCTCATCGTCCTTGCTCTCATGATCAACACGTTCCTCGTGGACCTGAAGAAGGCTCAATAAAAATGGACCGTTTTGCAAAACTCATAAATTGGACCCGCGGCCTGACGCGCCGCCAGATGATCGGGACCTCCATCGCGCTCTGTGCTGTGCTCTTCATCTCGATCAACATCTTCGCCGCCCGCGCCCTCGATGGATGGCGCGGGGATGTTACCGAAACCCAAGTCTGGACTCTGTCTGAGGGGACGGAGACTCTGCTCTCCGATCTCGCGGAGCCCCTGCACCTGCGGCTCTACCTGTCTGACGGGCTGACGGAGGCCGCGCCGCAACTGGCCAGCTACGCCGACCGCGTGCGGGGCATGCTGCAATCCTACGCCGATCAGGCGAATGGGCAGATCACCCTCGAAGTGATCGACCCGGAGCCGTTCTCGGATGCAGAAGATCGTGCCGTGGGTTTTGGCATCAATCGCATCGCATTGGCCGGCGCGGCTGAGCCGATGTTCTTTGGCCTTGCCGCCACGAACTCGACCGATGGGCGCTCCACGATCCCGGTCTTCTCGCCGGATCGCGAGGCTTGGCTGGAATACGACCTGACACGGCTCGTGGCCGAGTTGGGCCAGCCCGAAAAGCCCAAGGTCGCTCTGTTGGATGGTATTGGCCTCTCCGGCAACCCCATGATGGGCGGGGCTGAGCAGCAAAGCCTTGCGATGCTGCGCGAGCTCTATGACGTCGAAATCCTGTCGGGCGATGTGAACAGTTTCCCCCAAGGCACCGAAGTCGTCGCGGTCGTGCATCCGCAGGGTCTGACCGAGCCCACGCTTTATGCGCTCGACCAATGGGTGATGGGCGGCGGTGCCCTGATGGCCTTCGTGGACCCCCATGCCGAGACGCAGATGGGCCCGCAAGGCATGCCCGCGCCGGATGCGGCATCGGACTTCGCGGCACTCTTCGAGGGTTGGGGCGTCGGTTTTGATGCCACGCAAGCTGTTGCCGATCCGACCTACGCGCTCGCCACGAACCGGCGCGTTCAGTGGCGTGACGTGAATGTGGGGAACCCGGCTTGGCTGCGGCTCGATGCGAGCGCGCTCGATCAGGACAGCCCTGCGCTTGCCCGGCTCTCGGCCATGGTCATGACCACGGCGGGCAGCTTCGAGACCGCCGAGGATGGTCCGACCCTGACCCCTCTGGCAACTGTCTCTGACGCGGCTGTGCTGGCGAGTGCCGCGGATGCATCGAACCGCTTTGGCGATCCTCGGGATTTGCTCACAAGTGGTGAGGCAGTGGACACAGCCCCGGTCGTGATTGCGCGCCTCAGCGGTGCATTGTCGTCGGCGTTCCCAGACGGAGCACCGGAAGGCTCGGAATGGGAGGGTGAGCATATCGCAAGCACCGAGGCTGCGAATGTGCTGCTCTCTGGTGATGCCGACATGCTCATGGACCGCAACTGGATCCAACAGCGCAGCATCTTCGGTGCGCAGATCCCGCAGGCCTTTGCCAATAACGGTGACTTCTTCCTGAACGCCGTCGAGCAAATGGCCGGTGGAGCCGCCCTGGCTGACTTGCGTGGCCGGGCCGTGGATTGGCGTCCGCTCACCCGCATCGAGGCAATGGAACGCGCCGCCGAGGCCGAGTACCGCGCCACCGAGCAAGCCCTGCTCGACCGCATTGCCGAGACCGAAGCCGCCTTGCGCAGCCTCGCTCCGCAGGAGGGTGAAGGGAACGGCCTCTTCAGCGCCGAGATGGTGGCTGAGGCAGAAAACCTGCGTGCCGACCTGCTCGCCGCCCGCGCGGAACTGCGTCAGGTGCAATACGATCTGCGCAGCGATGTGGAGGCGCTTCAAGCCAGTGTGACAACGCTGAATGTGGGCCTCGTGCCCTTCCTCGCAGCCGTCATTGCGCTGTTCTTCGCCCTGCGTCGTCCAAAGCGGACAGTGCCGACCCGTGTTGCGGCATAAACGGACACTCAAAGGAGACATCTCATGAACCAGAAGTCTTTTCTGTTGCTTGGCGGCGCCACAGCCTTGTCGCTGATCGCCGCGGGCGCAACGCTGTTTGGCAGCGGGAATGCCCCCGCCTTTGCCGAGGCTGGTGAGCCCCTCTTCCCTGGGCTTGCCGAGGCCAGCGCCTATGTGGCGCGTTTGGAAGTCCGGGAAGGCGATTTCGCCATCACGATTGAGTCCCGTGACGACGTATTCGTCGACGCGGCCTCCGGTTTCCCGGTTGATCCAGAACCTCTGCGAGACCTTGTCAGCGGCATGACCATGGCCACCATCGCGGAAGCCAAGACCGCCGATCCCTCACGACACGCCGATCTGCAACTTGCCTCCATCGGGGCTGAAGAAGGCGCCGGAAGCGAAATCATCCTCCTAGACGGGGATGGCGACACCCTTGCCCATGTGATCGCCGGCCAAAGGGATTTCACCCCGGGCGGTGTCACCGGCGGTCAATACGTCCGGCGCAGCGATGAAGACGCGACGTGGCTCGTCCACGCGCGGCTTGACCCGCCAAGCTCGCGCGCAGGCTGGTTCGACACGCGCCTGATGGAGGTGGACGCAATCGAGCTCACTGGCGCGACACTCACCACAGAAGATGGCAGTGTGATTGCCATGTCGGGCGCAGACGGAACGCTGACTATAGATCCGCTGCTGATGACAGGGCGCGTTCCCGCAGAGAACCAACTGAACCGGATCGTGCGGCTTTTCGAGACGCTCGACTTTGCGGACGTTCGCGCGGGCATGGCGATCGGTAGCGAAGCCGCGGGACCTTCCCTGAAGGCCAGCCTCGAAGATGGAACGACAATCACCCTAACTCAAGTCAGCGGGTCCGAGGGTGGAGATGAAACGCGCTGGTTCCGTATCAACGCAAGCGGCAGCACCCAGATCTCCGAAGAGCTCGCCGCGACAACCACTGGGTTTGAGTTTTCGATGTCGTCATCCGACGCCGAGGTCTTCGACTGGACTTTGGATGACCTGACGGAGGAAACCGCCAGCTAATTGGAGCGCCGCAGCCAAACAACCCGGCTGCGGCTCATTGTCTGAATTACTGAGGTGCACACTGAGCAGCGTCCGGAGCACGCATGCCGCGAGCTTTCAGAAGCTGGGTGACGATCCCATTCGAACCAAGGGCGCTAGAGGAGCGACAAGCATCAATGTCCCTCGCGCTGATGGGTAGCCGCTCAGGCGAGACGAGCGAGGACCACGCGCTAACACGCGACACGGCGGGATCGCGATATGAACATACTCCGCATACGCAACCGCGCAACGCTCTGAAATCTTGAGGAAATCGGCACGATCCTTCGCTAGAGCGGCTTAACGATATGCTAGGGAGTGCCGCTTTAAGACATCTCAGATCTCGGAGCACGGCTTGCATCGGCTCTGGCACCCATAGGGTCCGATCTATACGCAGTATCGGATTTTGGCCGGCGTCTGCAAACGGGGGTTGCCGCTGCTCGTATAATCGCGCTGTCAGCACGGTGCTGAGCAATGGGCGTGGAGGGAGGACCGGAGGGCAAGTCATGCCAAGAGTTCAACTTCCTGCAATCACCCCAAAAAGAAAAGCATGGAACAAAGGGCGGATCATCGGTCAGAAACGTCGACTGCTGCCAAAACAGGTTTGGGCAATCCGTGCCCGGCTCGAGCTTGCTGGCAATCTTCGCGACTTGGTCCTGTTCAACGTCGCTATCGACAGCAAACTGCGGGGATGCGACCTGGTAAGGCTCGCTGTAACTGACCTGGTCAAAGATGACCGCGTGCGGGAGCGAGTATCCGTTATCTAGAGCAAGACCAAGCGTCCAGTACAGTTCGAACTTACGGAAAACTCGCGCGAAACTGTTTTGAACTGGATAAAGTCGCCCGCTATGTTTGCTTGTCGGTTCATGTTCCCAAGCCGCTTTCACGACCGGCCACATATCTCGACACGCCAATACGCACGGCTCGTCCGGGGTTGGGTAACGGCGATTGGGCTTGAACCGAGTGGATATGGCACACATTCGCTTCGCCGCACCAAGGCAGCGGAGATTTATCGAAAGACCGGCAATCTTCGCGCCGTGCAACTGCTGCTTGGTCATACGAAAGTCGACAGCACGGTCCGCTATCTTGGCGTCGAGTTGGAAGATGCTTTAAGCATCGCAGAACGCATCGACATCTGATCAACTTTGGCGAACGGTTACGCCGTTCGCCAAGCTAGTACGACCTTCCGCCTTTCATGTGGTGACCTCGCGGATTTGGCGTTTCGCAGCTAGCGCGCTTGAGTAGCCTGTATGGAAATCGCGATTTTGGTTTCAGGCAGTATCATGCACGCGAATGACCGCTTCAACGGTAGCCGCTGTGCTGCGGCAAATTAAATGCTGCACGTGCGAGCAAATGCTGCACCAGCAACCGCTGCATCCGCACAAGTCGTTCCGCGCTTCCGACCTTCGTCGCTCAAATCCAATGTCGGCTTCCGGGGCTTTGCGACCATCAAGAAGCACAAGGCAAACTGCGGCTCTGCCCTCGCGTGGTATCCCATGAGCGATTTTCCTGCGGCTCCTTTTAACCAATGATGCCTCACCGCCTCAGTTCAGCAGGCGGCTCCGACTACAATCCACCGTTGCAAAGAGTAGGCATCAAAACCGAGGAGCCTTCAAGATTTACTGCTGCGGTGGCACCGCCTTTACCCTGCCCAGCGTCGGCGGTCTCCACTCAGGGCCGCGCAAGGGCACAGGCTGCGGGTCGTCCGCCTCCTGCTGCCGGTCGATCTCGGCCCAGTCGATGGACGATAGCAATCTCTCTGCATCTCTGTGAGCTTTTGCATCGCTCAGGCCTCCAGCCGCAAGACGTTGTCGGTAGCCACGCCTGTGACGATCTCGCGGACCTTGTCAGCCCACGCCTCCAGCGCCGCGCGCTTCTCCTCCTCGAAGTCATAGTGGCCGTAGGTTTGCACCAGCACATCGTCGTCGGTGTGATTGACCACCCGCTTGATGATGTCGCTGGGGATGCGAAGGCGCTGCATGCCGGTGTACAGCGTACGGCGCAGATCGTGGGCACCCCAGTTCTCGCATTCCATGGCCGGGCGCACACGCACCCGCAGCGCCTTCACGAGACCCTGATACGGTGTCTGGCCGTCGGTGGTGAAGACGTAGTCGCCACGTCGTTCAATACCCTCCAGCACCTCCAGCGCCATGGGAGACAGCGGCACGGTATGCTCGCGCCTGTTCTTGGTGCGGGTCGCCGGGATCGTCCAGACGGCAGCATCCATGTCCACCTCACCCCAGCGCATGGCGGCGATCTCGCCGGGGTTGTTGGCCTTGGTGCCGGGGCGCTGGCCCGTCAGCAGACCGAAGCGCAGAGCGGCTCCGTACGGGCTGTCCACGCCCTCTGTGACTTTCCACAGCTTCGCGATCTCCTCGTCGCTCAGGACGCGGGTCTTGGGGGCATTCTTCGGGAAGGCCTTCACACCCAGCACCGGGTTGCGGTCGGTCATGTCGAGATCGACCGCAAGGTTGAACATGGTGCAAAGGACGGCACGCTCGCGGTTGAACGCTGTGGGGTCGTCGGCCCGCATCTTCTTGCGCTTCATGAGGGCGGCCTTGGTGATGTCGCCCAGTGGCGTGTCAGCACCGAAGTGCGGGATAAGGGCGTTCTCGATCTGGCGGCGGTCCTCGCCGATGGACTTCTTGTGCCGCTTCTCGAACAGGTAGGTATCGGCGAGGTTGCGCAGGGTGTTGGTCGCGGTCTTTTGCTCCTCGGCCTCAACGGCTGCCTGAGCCTCCAGCTCAGCCCGCATAGCGGCGTCACGGTCAAAACCGCGCTGGCCTTCCAGCTTGCGCTCTGTGGCCTCCTGCCGGGCTGCCTCCAGCGTCATCTCACCTGTCGCGGCCAGCCGCACCTCCTTCTGCTTCAGGCCGTCGGCGGTGCGTAGTCGGTAGTTCGTGTAGTACGCCTTCTTGCCGGTCGGGGCGATGCGCACGTAGAGGCTGGTCACCTGCGTGTCACGAAGGATGTGGGCCTTCGCCTCGGGCTCCGCGTTCTCGATGGCGCGGACGGTCAGCTTGAGCTTCTGATTGGGCATTTTCGAGTCCTCGTTTTGGTGTGCCGCCGTGGGCGCAGTGCCCCGTGTCGCCAGAGTTCTTTCCAACACTTTTCCAACACTTTGTGACCGGTGTATTTCGAAGTGAAGCGGTCGTTCCCTTTGGAAATAAGGATTTCACCGCCCCCTTTGCAAGCCCACAGGTGGCAAAACCTGATTGTGGATCAGGAGGTCCCCCGTTCAAGCCGGGGAGGTGGTACCATCCCTTTCTCGGAACGTCAGTTTTCAACCATCACCATCTGTTTGAGCTGCCCGGTCACGCGATCATAGATCAGGATCCGCGCGTCATCGGTCACAACCGCGTACCAGTCAGGGCCTTGGGTGAAGGACACAGCATTGGCACCGTCGGGCAGCGCAAGGGTTTCGGGTAAAACGGGCGGCACGTCATAGAAGCGCATGACAATCAGGGCGATGATCAGTAGAACGCCGCCAATCATGGTTGCTGTCAGAACCGTAACCAAACGTCGCAGAAACCTCAGGTTGGCGGGCTCTTCCGTCTGAGGGCCGGGGTCTAGTTCAGGGGTACTCATGTCTGTCCGCCAAATCCGCTTTGTGATCGGTGATGCGCCACCGTCACGCCTTGATAAGGCGCTGGCGCGGGATGTTCCAGCCGAGGCGTCACTTTCGCGCACGCGTCTGGCACGCTTGATTGATGAGGGGGCCGTGGCGGTTGACGGGGCCGTGGTTCAGGACCCAAAGGCCCGCGTCGCGGCGGGGGCAGCGGTTACAGTGGCGGTGGAGGCGGCGCAGGAGAGCCATATTCTGCCTGAACAGATTGAACTGGACGTTATCTTTGAAGATGCGGATCTGATTGTCGTCAACAAACCTGCGGGTATGGTTGTGCATCCCGCGCCGGGAACGGCCTCCGGCACGCTGGTCAATGCGCTGTTGGCGCATTGTGGTGCGGCACTTTCCGGTGTGGGGGGCGTCAAGCGTCCCGGCATCGTGCACCGCATTGATAAAGACACCAGCGGTCTGCTCGTGGTGGCGAAATCCGATGCAGCCCATCACGGTCTGGCGGCGCAGTTTGAGGCCCATTCGGTCGCGCGCTATTATCAGGCTCTGGTCTACGGCGTGCCGGATGCCAATGATCCCAGGCTGCGGGGTATTCGAGGTGCGCGGTTCGAGCCTGGTAACATTCTGAAGCTGACCACACAATTGGCGCGGCACAAGACCGACCGTCAAAAGCAGGCGGTGCTTTTTGAAGGCGGGCGTCATGCCATCACCCGCGCCCGGACACTCGAACGGTTCGGCACGCCTGCGGTGCTCGCGCTGATGGAATGCTGGCTTGAGACCGGTCGCACCCACCAGATCAGGGTGCATATGGCCCATGCCGGGCACGGGCTGGTCGGGGATCCGACCTATGGCGGCAAACGCAAACTTCCGGCCAAAGCGTTGTCCGAAGATGCCGCGGAAGCGGTGAAATGTTTCAATCGTCAGGCGCTTCATGCCGCTGTTTTGGGGTTTCAGCACCCGGTTAATGGGGAAACCGTGCGGTTTGAGGCCCCATTGCCCGCAGATATGATGCAATTGCTGGATTTGTTGCGGCCTCCGTTGACATAATTCGCAAAGCCGCGTGAGCGGCTCCGGTTCAGACTGTTAACGCACGCGCTTGTCGGCAATAATTCAGTAAGACAGAGGGTGTAATGTTTCCGTTAACATTTTGCACAGCTCAAACTTGAACTGACCGGTTTAGACACCATATCGCATGTTAAGACCGTAAACATTGGGAGGCTGATCATGGCCAACTACGCTAATCTACCCGCGCCAACCCCGGAAGGGGGCCTGAACCGCTACATGCAGGAAATCCGCAAGTTTCCGTTGCTGGAGCCGGAAGAGGAATACATGCTGGCCAAACGCTGGGTGGAAGAGCAGGACACGGACGCGGCCCATCGGATGGTGACCTCTCACCTGCGTCTGGCGGCCAAGATTGCCATGGGGTATCGTGGCTACGGGCTCCCACAGGCGGAGGTAATCTCCGAAGCCAACGTCGGTCTGATGCAGGCCGTCAAACGCTTTGACCCCGAAAAAGGGTTCCGCCTGGCGACCTATGCCATGTGGTGGATCAGGGCCTCTATCCAAGAATACATCCTGCGCTCCTGGTCTTTGGTCAAGCTCGGCACGACCTCGGGTCAGAAGAAGCTGTTTTTCAACCTGCGCAAAGCCAAAAGCAAGATCGGCGCGCTGGAAGACGGCGATATGCACCCCGACAACGTCAAGCGGATCGCCACCGACCTCGGCGTGACAGAAGAAGAAGTGATCTCCATGAACCGGCGCATGTCGGGGGGGGATGCGTCGCTCAATGCCACCGTCGGGTCCGAAGGCGAGGGGACCATGCAATGGCAGGACTGGCTCGAGGACGAGGATGCCGATCAGGCTGGCGACTATGAGGCGCGCAACGAGCTTGAGGCGCGACGCGAGTTGCTGGTCGATGCGATGAGCGTTCTGAACGACCGTGAAAAGGACATCCTGACCCAACGACGCTTGTCCGAGAAAACGGTCACCTTGGAGGATTTGAGCTCAGAGTATGATGTCAGCCGGGAACGGATTCGCCAGATCGAAGTGCGCGCCTTTGAAAAGCTACAAAAGAAAATGCGCGAATTGGCCAAGGAAAAGGGAATGATGGCCACCGTTTGAGTGGTCTGATAGTCCCGGACAAAAACCCGTGCAACAGTCTGCGCGGGTTTTTTGCTGGAATAAGGTCGCATCCGGCAGAGATCGGTATTGATGCCGCTTCAAAACTGAGATGAGAAGATGGTGGGCGACCCTGGAATCGAACCAGGCGTGCGTCTCCGCGAGGGAGTTACAGTCCCCTGCCACACCTTGCGGCCTGTCGCCCACGCTGCCGATGCATTGCATAAACAGTGAAGGCGTGATTACAAGCGGTTCCCAGAGCCGTCAAGGCGAAAACAATCGCTTTTTCTGCAACAGAACCAGTTGGAAGCTCGTGATGAAAAAACCCAAGTGGGTCGTGCGTAAAGAGCAGGACAAAAAGGTCGAAAGCCGCGAGACGCTTTGGCTCTTTGGGCTGCACGCGGTTCGCGATGCTCTGCTTAATTCCGCGCGTGAAAAACTGCGGCTCGTGGTGACGTTGAATGCGCAGAGTAAACTACAGGAGGCCATCGATCAGGTCGGCATGACGCCCGAGGTGGCAGATCCGCGCAGGTTCAACGCGCCGCTTGATCCGGGTTCTGTGCATCAAGGGGCCGCCTTGGAAGTGAAACCGCTGAACTGGGGGCGGCTGGAAGATGTCTGCATCGGTGCACAGGCACCCCGTGTGGTGATGCTTGATCGGGTCACGGACCCGCATAACGTGGGGGCGATCCTGCGTTCGGCTGAGGTTCTGGGCGCCTCCGCGGTGATCGGCACGCGGCACCATTCCGCCCCGGAGTCCGGCGCCCTGGCCAAGACCGCCAGCGGTGCGCTGGAGCGTCAACCCTATCTGCGGGTGCGCAATCTCGCGGATGCGATCCGGGCGTTGCAGGGCATGGGCTATCTGGTGCTGGGGCTTGATGGGACGGCCCAACAAACGGTGGAACAGGCGGTCGAGGGCAAGCGGGATCGCGCCATTGCCGTGGTCCTGGGGGCCGAAGGGCCAGGGCTGCGGGACAAGACCAAAGAGACGGTGGATCATCTGGTGCGCATCGACGCGGCAGGGGCTTTTGGGTCACTGAACGTCTCGAACGCAGCCGCAATCGCCTTATATGCTAGTCGTAGGGCACCAGAGGCATAAGCGGGCAGATTTCGATGGCATATCCGACAAAAATTGCGACATGTTGCTACTGTGGATCACGCGCGGCGCTGGTTTTGGGTAAGGACAGGCACGAGCTGACCTGTGCGACCTGCGGCGCGCCGCTGCACGACATGAAGCGTCTGAGACAGGACCCTCAGCAAGCGCGCCCACAGCAGCGGTCCTACGCGCAAAAGCCGCAGAAAAAGAAGAAAAAGCAAAAAGCTGGCTATTACGATGAGCCGCGCAAAAGGCGCTACAAAAAGCGCAAGGGCCTCATGCGGCATATTCTTGAGGAAGCTTTTGACGTGATCGAGGATATTTTCGACTGAATGTGGTCGAGACGCGGAGATTTTAACTTTTTGTTCACAGATTTGCGAGACGCTCTGGAACAGTGCAAAGATGAACTTATGTTAAGTCTATGCCAAAGGGCTCGGAACGCCTTTTGTGCCTTAGACTGTCCCTCGTTCCGTACCTTGCAGCGCCCCTTGCCCTCAGCATCGGGCGCTCTTTTTTTCCCGCACTCGCCTCGTTAGGGTGCGGCATGGCTTATTCAGATCAATTGCTCAAAGATGTGCTGACCCGCACCAAGCGCATCGCGGTGGTGGGGGTTTCTCTGAACCCGGTGCGCCCGAGCTATTACGTGGCGCGCTACCTGGATCTCAAGGGCTTCGAGGTCGTGCCCGTCAACCCGGTCCATGCAGGCAAGACGCTCTTTGCTCAGACCGTGCGCGCCCGCCTGTCGGAGATCACGCCCGGAGTGGATATGGTGGATATCTTTCGCCGTTCCGAGGCGGTGCCGGAGGTCGTGGAGGAGGCGCTGGAGGCTTTTCCGGCGCTTCAGACCATTTGGATGCAAATCGGCGTGACACATGCCGCAGCGGCGGCCCATGCGGAGGCGCGCGGGGTGACCGTCATTCAAGACCGCTGTCCGAAGATCGAGTATCAGCGGCTCTTTGGCGAGTTGCGGATGGGTGGATTTTCGACGGGCATCATTTCGTCCAGGCTTTAGCCTCGAAACCCCACCATTAGCGAGATGACTTTTCAGCGAGACCCGATTGCGTCTGCCGCCGCTCAAGCTCGGCCAGAACATCCGCCAGCGTCACATCGCGGGCGGCCAACATCACCAGCAGGTGATAGAGCACATCCGCCGCTTCGCAGGTCAGCGCATCGCGGTCCCCTTTGACCGCTTCGATGATCGCCTCAACGGCCTCTTCGCCGAATTTCTCGGCGCATTTCTCGGGTCCCTTGGCCAACAGTTGGGCTGTCCAGCTACCGGCGGGGTCTGCCGTCTTGCGGGCCTCGATGGTCTCAAAGAGCGCCTCAAGCGTCATGTCAGCCTCACGGGGATACCGGCCGCGGCCATATGCGCCTTGGCCTGGGCGATGGTAAAATCCCCGAAGTGAAAGATCGACGCGGCAAGCACGGCGGACGCGCCGCCCTTGGTCACCCCTTCCACCAGATGATCGAGGGTGCCCACCCCGCCCGAGGCGATCACGGGCACCGGCACGGCATCGGAAATCGCTCGGGTCACGGCGATGTTGAAGCCCGCGCGGGTGCCGTCGCGGTCCATCGAGGTCAGCAGAATCTCTCCCGCACCCTTACCGGCCACGGTTTGCGCAAATGCCACCGCATCGATGCCGGTGGGTTTGCGCCCGCCGTGTGTAAAAATCTCCCATTTGCCGGGGCTGACGGTCTTGGCGTCGATGGCTACCACGATGCACTGGCTGCCGAATTGATCTGCCGCCTCCGCGACAACATCCGGGTTTGCGACCGCGGCAGAGTTGAAGGAGACCTTGTCCGCCCCCGCCAGCAGCAGGGCGCGCACATCCGCCACCGTGCGCACGCCACCCCCGACCGTCAGCGGGATGTAGCAATGCTCGGCGGTGCGGGTCACCACATCGAACATGGTGGCGCGGTTTTCGTGGGTTGCGGTGATATCGAGAAAGCAAAGCTCATCCGCCCCCGCGGCGTCATAGGCGATGGCGGCATCCACCGGATCGCCCGCGTCTTGCAGATCGACGAAATTCACGCCTTTGACGACGCGGCCCTCGGCGACATCAAGACAGGGGATGATACGGGTCTTTAGCATGAGGGCGGTGTAGCGGTCTCTGCCGGGGCAGGCAAGAGAGCGGAGCTCAACCGGCGCTCAGGGCTGCCAGCGCGTCAGGGAGGTCGATCGCCCCGTCATAGAGCGCCCGGCCCGAGATTGCACCGGAAATCACCCCCGTCTCTTTCAGCGCCAGAAGGTCCGCCAGCGAGGAGACACCCCCCGAGGCAATCACCGGGATCTTCACCGCGCGCGCCAGCGCTGTCGTGGCCGCAATGTTGGGCCCGCCCATGGCCCCGTCGCGCAGGATATCGGTGTAGATGATCGCCGCCACACCGGCATCTTCAAAGGATTTGGCGAGGTCTGTCACCTGAATGGTGGTCTCCTTGGCCCAGCCCTTGGTTGCCACAAAACCGTTGCGGGCGTCGATCCCGACCGCGACCTGGCCCGGAAAGGCGCGCGCGGCGTCCCGGACGAGCTGCGGGTTTTCCACTGCCACGGTGCCGAGGATGACCCGGGCGAGCCCCTTGTCCAGCCAGCCTTCGATGGTGGCCATATCGCGGATCCCACCGCCCAGTTGGGCGGGGACGGGGCAGGCTTTCAGGATTGCTTCGACCGGGGCGGCATTGACCGGGGCCCCGGCGAAGGCCCCGTTGAGATCGACAAGATGCAGCCATGTGCAGCCCGCCGCCACAAACGCCTTGGCCTGTGCGGCAGGGTCGTCATTGAACACGGTGGAGCGATCCATGTCACCATGCACGAGACGCACGGCCTGGCCGTCCTTGAGGTCGATGGCGGGGTAGAGGATCATGGCGTGTTTTCCGTTCTGTAGCGTCTGATGCGGCGCGGTGCAGGGCAGCGCGCGGGCTTCTTGCACCGAAGCTGCGGGATTTGCAACGCGACGTGTGGTCATGCTTGCGCAGCGCAGCCGCGCGCGGGCAGGGTGCAGGCCATCCAAGGGAGGAGATGATATGAAAAACCTGATGATGGCCGGTGTGGGTCTGATGGCTCTGGCGGGAACGGCGGTGGCGGACCCGCTGGAGGGGCTGTGGCAGACCGAAGCCGATGAGGGTGCCTTCGCCCATGTGCAGATCGGCCCCTGTGGCGCCAATTTCTGTGGCACGATTGAACGCACCTTTAAGGACGGGGCGGAATACGCGTCGCCCAATCAGGGCAAGACCCTGGTGATCGATATGGCCCCGGAAGGGGAGGGCAAATACAAAGGGCAGGTCTGGCGCCCCAGCAACGACAAGGTCTATCTGGGTAAGATCGATCTGAACGGCGACAGCATGCGCCTGTCTGGCTGCGTGGCCGGTGGGCTGCTCTGTTCCAAACAGACGTGGTCGCGGGTTGAATGATTCCTTCAGGCGGCTGTCGGGATAGGAAAAGTCACGCAATCGGCATGAGAGCTGCGCCACTTGGGCCTTGATCGTGCGGCGCATGCCCGCCACAACCAGTGGACGTGCGTTGACTGAGGGCCAGATGTGCAAAATACCAAGATCATCACCGCGCTGTTGTTTGGTCTGGTCGGGTTCTGGGCGCTGACCCTCGTTCCCAACGGGGAGGCGACGCATCTTTTCATCACGGACACCGCCGCGCATTCGACCTACAGTGATGGTCTTGTCGTGACCTTTGCCATTGAAAACCGTGGCGCGCCGGATCGGATCATCGGGGCCAGCAGTTCGGCGGGGGAGGTGTCGCTGCAAGGTGTCGGCACGGCGGAGGGTTTGCCGGTTCCGGCGGGATCCAGCGCCCTGACGCTGGAGGCCGGGCACATCCGTTTTGACGGGTCCCAGGTTTACACGGCCGGGCAGGCAGTGCCGCTGCAATTGATTCTGGAGACGGCAGGCCCCGTCTCCCTGCTGGTGCGTTCTGGGGCTGCCTCAGCGGAGGAGATCGCCCGGCGGATGTCGCGCGACGAGAACGGGGTGACGGTGGCGCAAGGGGCCCCTTCGGTGAGCCTTGCCGCGCATCCCGATGGCACGGGTTGGCGCGTCGATCTTGAGGTCGAGAATTTCGTCTTTGACGGCAGCGAGGGTCACGATCCGCAAGCCGCCGCCCGCGGTTTCGGCCATCTCTATCTTGGGGGCACCAAGGTCGGCCGCATGGCAAGCGAGACTGCAGTACTCGGTGCGCTGCCGCGCGGCACCTACCCCTTGCGTGTTGTGCTAAGGGCGCCGGACGGGACACCTTATTTTGCCGATGGCGCGCTGGTGGCGGCCACATTGCAGATCACCGTGCCCTGATGCTCAGGGCTTCCAGCCCAGAAAATTGGCAATCATGCGCAGTCCGGCGCTTTGGCTCTTTTCGGGGTGAAACTGCAGGCCTACCATGTTGTCGCGCCCGATCACGGCGGTGACATCCCCGGCATAGTCCACATGCGCCAGACGCTGGGCCTGATCTGCAACCACCATGTGGTAACTGTGCACGAAATACGCATGATCGCCCGTTTCGATCCCCTCGAAAATCGCATGCGGGGCCTCCAGCACCAGATCGTTCCAGCCCATATGAGGCACTTTCAACTGCGCGTCTTCGGGCACGATCTTCGTAACCTCTCCCGCCACCCAGTCGAGCCCGGCGGTATCCTCATACTCCCGCCCCCAGGTCGCCATGAGCTGCATGCCGACGCAGATGCCCATGAACGGACGGCCCTTGACCTCCACCGCCTCGACCATCGCGTCGTAGAGCCCGGAATGCCCCTTGAGCTGCGCCATGCAGGCTGGAAACGCCCCATCGCCGGGCAGCACGATGTGATCGGCGCGCGCCACCACATCCGCATCCCCCGTCACGACGATCTCGCCGCCACCGGTTTCACCGGCCATCCGCTCAAACGCCTTTTGTGCGGAGTGCAGGTTGCCGCTTTCGTAGTCGATGATCGCTGTCAGCACCTCAGAGCGCGCCCTTGGTCGAGGGGATCGCATCAGCCTTGCGCGGGTCCGTTTCAACCGCCTGACGCAGGGCGCGGGCGACAGACTTGAAACTCGCCTCGGCGATATGATGCGCATTGAGGCCGTGCAGCTTATCCACATGCAGCGTGATGCCGCCATGCGTGGCAAAGGCGGTAAAGAACTCCCGCACCAGCTCGGTGTCAAAACTGCCGATCTTGGGGCTCGGCAGATCGACGTTCCAGATCAGATAGGGGCGTGCCGAGAGATCGAGCGCACAGCGGATCAGTGCGTCATCCATCGGCAGCAGGCACGCGCCGTAGCGCACGATGCCGCGTTTGTCGCCGAGAGCCGCCGCAAGCGCCTGGCCCAATGCAATCCCGGTGTCCTCCACCGTGTGGTGGTCGTCGATATGCAGATCGCCCTTGGCCCGCACGGTCATGTCAATCAGCGAGTGGCGGGCCAACTGGTCCAACATGTGATCAAAAAAGCCGACACCGGTCTGGTTGTCATACTGGCCCGTGCCGTCCAGGTTGACGGTGACGGTAATCTCTGTCTCCGCGGTCGCGCGGGTGAGCGTGTGAGTGCGCATGGCTTTGGCCTCCGGGCCTCTCAATTCAGCGGTCCTTATAGCAGTCTCGCGGCGCAGGCCAAGACGGCACATTCAGGGATTGCCCCGCCTGTGCCGGATATGCCAGCCTAGGGTCAGGGGCGAGCCTGCCCAAAGAGGAAGTGTTCATGACAACCTGCGTCTTTGTCCAAATCCGCTGCACGCCCGGCACTACCTACAAGGTTGCCGAAGAGATCGCGTTGCGGGAAATTCATTCAGAGCTCTATTCGACCAGCGGCGAGTACGATCTGCTGATGAAGCTCTACATCCCCGAAGGTGCTGATGTGGGCAAGTTCATCAACGAAAACCTGCATCAGATCAAGGGGATCGAGCGGTCGATGACGACCATGACGTTCAAAGTCTTTTGAAGGGGCCGTGGGCGGCCGCACTGGTGATCCCGGCGCTGATGGCCGGGGGCGTGCAGGCGCAGGACCGGGTCTATTCCGGCGAAGAGGCCGCGGCTTTGCGCTGCGCCAACACGATGGCCTTGACGGCGGTTGCCCTGTCAGATGCGGGACGCATGGGAGAGGCGGAGAAAGAGATCATGCTGGGTATCTCTTTTCTGATCCTCGACCGGCATACCACGGGCACCTGGACGCAGAAAAAGGCCGGGCTGGAAGCGGTCCGGGACCGGCGCGGCGTTGAAGAGACGCTGCAGGACTTTGAGCGTCTGGCAGAGCAATGTCTGCGGCAATTCCCGATCAATTGACGGGGGGCGGCCGGATTTGCGGTCGCTACCGAGGCGTCGGGCATTCCTGATAAATCGGCGCGCCCATTGTGCTGGCGTAAGGCGGGAATGCGACATCCCGCCGCAGGAGCACGGTTAGCAGGCGCGAATTTCCACACCAACCCCATATTCGAACCGGATTGGGCGAGTTTCGCTTGAGCTTTCGCTAAATCTGCCACATTACAGGGCAATTTCCGGCCCCAAGATCAGGAGTTCGCGTGTCCCTCTTCCTTATCGTCGCCTTGCCCTTTCTGGGTGCCTTGTTGCCCGGGCTCATGAATTCGGCAGGTCGTCAGGCCTGCGCAGGCATCACCTTCACCGTGACACTGTCGGCGTTCATCGGGCTTTTGACCAATGCGCCTGCGGTCTTTGCCGGGAATGTCGTGACCGTGGGGGTGGATTGGATGCCGCTCTTGGGGTTGAACTTCAATCTGATGCTCGATGGGCTCGGATTCTTCTTTGCAATGCTGATCCTTGGAATTGGTCTTCTCATCATCACCTATGCGCGGTTCTACCTGTCGCGTGAGGACAACATGGGGGAGTTCTTCACCTATCTCCTGCTCTTTCAAGGCGCGATGGTCGGCATTGTATTGAGCGATAACATACTGCTTTTGCTGATCTTCTGGGAACTGACATCGCTATCGTCCTTCCTGCTGATCGGCTATTGGAAACATCTGCCAGAAGGCCGTCAGGGCGCCCGGATGGCGCTGACCGTCACCGGTATGGGCGGCCTCTCGATGATCGGGGGCATGCTGATCCTCGGCCAGATCGCGGGCAGCTATGACCTCAGCGTGATTCTGGAAAACCGCGAGCTCATCCAGGAAAGCCCGCTGTATCTGCCCGCGCTGATCCTGATCCTGCTCGGCTGCTTTACCAAATCGGCACAGTTTCCGTTCCACTTCTGGCTGCCGCATGCGATGGCGGCGCCCACGCCGGTGTCGGCCTATCTGCACTCCGCCACCATGGTCAAGGCGGGCATCTTCCTGATGGCGCGCATGTGGCCGGTGCTGTCGGGCACGACCGAATGGTTTGTGATCGTCACCACCGCAGGTCTCATCACCATGGTGCTGGGGGCCGTGATCGCGCTGTTCAAACATGACCTGAAGGCGTTGCTGGCGTTCTCCACGGTCAGTCATCTGGGGCTCATCACCATGCTTCTGGGCACCGGCACCGCCTTTGGCGCGATGGCTGCGATGTTCCATATTCTCAACCATGCGACGTTCAAGGCAGCCCTGTTCATGTCGGCGGGGATCGTGGATCACGAGGCCCACACCCGTGATATCCGGCGGCTGGGGGGCTTGCGCCACCTGATGCCGATTACCTTTGTCATTGCGACGCTCGGCGCCCTGTCGATGGCAGGTATTCCGCTGCTCAACGGGTTCCTGTCCAAGGAAATGATGCTCGAGGAGGCAAACCGCACGGTTCTGTTCAACACGCCCTGGCTGGTGCCGGTGATGGCAACCGTCGGATCCTTGTTCTCTGCCGCCTACTGCTTTCGCCTGATCAGCCATACCTTCCTGGGGCCGGTGCGCAAGGATTATCCGTCTGCACCGCATGACCCCGGTGCGGGTCTGTGGATGCCGCCCGCGATCCTGATCGTGCCGGTGATTGCCATCGGGGTCGCCCCCTTCCTGGCGGAGCCCTTCGTCAAGATGGTGACCGCCTCTGTTCTGGGGGAGGCCGCAGAGGTGCCAACCGCCTATTTCAAGATCTGGCATGGGCTGGTGCCGGCGCTCTTCATGTCGATCATCGCGACGGTGGGCGGCCTGATCCTGCTGGGGCTGTTCAAGCCGCTGCTGCGGGGCTGGGACGCCGCCCCGCGCCCCGAGGCCAAGGTTATTTTCGAAGGTCTGGTCGAAGGGATCGTGGCGGTCGCCAAGCGCCTCGTTCTGCCGCTGCATGACGGCTCGTTTTCACGTTATTCGGCCTTTGCGGCGGTCACCATCATCGGGGTGGGCTACTATGCCTGGATGACCGGGACGGTCGGCACGGCGACCCGCGAGCTGCAACCGGCGGGACCGGTGCCTGTGGCGGGCTGGCTTATGCTGGTCGCTGCGGCCCTCGGGCTGGTGTTTCTGCACCGCAACCGCTTGCTCTCGCTTGTGCTGATCGGGATTGCCGGGCTGATGGTATCGGTGGGCTTTGTGTTCTTCAGCGCACCTGATCTGGCTATGACGCAGTTCACGGTGGAGGCCGTTACCATCATCCTGCTGTTGCTGGCGCTGAATTTCCTGCCCAACCGGACCCCGGTGGAAAGCACGGTGCTGCGCCGCAGCCGCGATACGGTCATTGCGGTGGCAGGCGGGCTGGCGACTTTTGCCCTCTCCTATCACTACCTCTTGCGCGACAGTGTGGCCCCGGCGATCTCGGCCTTTCATGTGGAGAACTCCTACAAAGGCGGCGGTGGCACCAATATGGTCAATGTCATCCTCGTGGATTTCCGGGGGTTTGACACCTACGGCGAGATCATCGTGCTGGGGATCGCGGCCCTGGTGATCTATGCCCTGACAGAAGCGCTGCTGGGCGGGCCGGTGCGCGCACGTCTGCTGAACCGTTTGCCGGATCAGCCGCGGGCCGGGGATATGCACCCGATGATGATGGTGGTCATGACACGCGTCATGATGCCGATCATCATGATGGTGGGCTTTTACATTTTCCTGCGGGGCCATAATGAGCCAGGGGGCGGGTTTATCTCCGGTCTGGTGGTCTCCATCGGGGTGGTGATCCAGTATATGGCTAGTGGTTTCGGCTGGACAACGGCGCGGCTGCGCTATCCCTATCACGGCATCATCGGGGCGGGCGTGCTCATTGCCGGTCTGACGGGGATCGGGTCCTGGTTTGTCGCCAAACCCTTCCTGACCTCCGATTTCACCTATGTGCGCATCCCGCCCTTCAACGAGTTTGAACTGGCCACGGCCGCGCTCTTTGATCTTGGGGTGTTCCTGGCGGTTGTGGGGGCCGTAATGCTGGCGCTGGAAAGCCTGTCGCGCCTGGCCCGCAGGCAGGAGGCGATGGAGAGCGAGTACCCGATGGATATCGACCCCTCCCGCGAAGACAATGATGTCGCGCTGCAAAAGGAGGAGGCATAACATGGAGCTTCTCGTCGCATCCGCGATTGGCGTTCTGACGGCCACCGGGCTTTATCTGGTGTTCCGCATGCGCAGCTTTCCCGTCATTCTGGGGATTTCGCTGCTGACCTACGCGGTCAATGTGTTCCTCTTTGCCTCCGGCCGTCTGGCTGTGGGCGCCCCACCCATCCTGGACAAAACGGCCGATCTGACCTACGCCGACCCGCTGCCGCAAGCCTTGGTGCTGACGGCCATCGTGATCTCTTTCGGGATGACCGCCGTGGTCGTGATGATTGCCCTTGGCGCCTATCTGGGCGGCGATGACGACACGGTGAACGATGCCGTCCAAGACGATACGACCGCCAAGGAGGACGCGGCATGACCCATTGGATTGTCCTCCCGGTTCTGCTGCCGGCGCTGGTTGCGCCCTTTATCGTTCTGGCGGCACGCTATCATATCGGCATCCAGAGGGTGTTTTCCGTGGCCGGTGTGCTCATGCTCATTGCCATCGCAGCAGGGCTGGCGTGGCAGGCCTCCGATGGTACGATCACACTCTATCAGCTTGGCGACTGGGCGGCGCCTTTCGGCATCGTGCTCGTGGGGGACAGGTTGTCAACGATCATGGTGCTGCTGACGGCGGTGCTGGGCCTGATGGTGCTGCTTTATGCCATCGGGTCGGGGTGGGATGAAAAAGGGCGACACTTCCACGCGCTCTTTCAGTTCCAGCTGATGGGCATCATGGGCGCGTTCCTGACCGGAGACCTCTTCAACCTCTTTGTTTTCTTCGAAGTGCTTCTGATCGCCTCTTATGGGCTTATGATCCACTCAGGTGGCAACACCCGGCTGCGTGCCGGGGTGCAATACGTGCTTTTCAACCTCATCGGCTCCACGCTCTTTCTCTTTGCCCTTGGCGCCATCTACGCCGAGACCGGGACGCTGAACATGGCCGATCTGGCGCAGCGGGTGACCCTCATCGACCCATCGGAGACGGTGGGCATTCGGGTGGCGGCTGTGCTGCTGTTGCTGGTCTTTGCGATCAAGGCGGCCCTGGTACCGCTGCATTTCTGGCTGCCCTCCAGCTATGCCGAGGCACCGGGCCCCGTGGCGGCGCTTTTCGCCATCATGACCAAGGTCGGGGCCTATGCGATCATCCGGGTCTACACGATGGTCTTCCCGCCCGAACTGGAGGCGACCGCCGGTCTGCATGGTGCATGGCTGCTGCCTGCGGCGCTGATCTCGCTGGCCATCGGGGCAATTGGCGTTCTGGCGGCACGCAAGCTCGACCGTCTGGTCACATTTGCGGTCATCGGATCGATGGGGATGGTGATGGTCACGATCTCGCTCTTTACCCCGCAAAGCATTGCCGCGGCCCTCTACTATATCATCCATTCCACGCTGGCCGCGGCGGCGTTGTTCCTGATCGCCGATATGGTGCGGTCTGGTCGCACAGACCTGCGGCTGGTGCCGATGCCCGCCGTGGCGGGGGCTGTCCTGACGGCAGCGCTGTTTTTCATCGCCGCGATTGCGATGACGGGGCTGCCCCCCCTTTCGGGCTTCTTGGGCAAGCTGCTGGTGCTGGATGCATCCTTCGCGACCACGGCGATGAGCTGGGTCTTTGCTGTCGTTCTGCTGTCCAGTCTGGTCAATGTCGTGGGCTTTTCGCGCGCGGGCAGTATCCTGTTCTGGAAATCCAAGAGCGTGGAGAGGCCTGCCGACGATCCGCTGCCTGCGGCCCCGGCGACACTGTCTTACGTGGCCGTGGGCGGGTTGATAGCCCTATTGGCGGTGCACACGGCATTCGCAGGACCGATCCACGGCTATATGACAACGACCTCCGCGCAGCTTTTTGCCCCGGAGCCCTATATTTCCACCGTGCTGGAAACACCCGGAAAGCTCAGCACACCGACGGAGGGCCAATGACATGACGAAGGTGCTTAACTGGCTTTTCCCGCATCCGCTGATGACCGTGATCCTTGCGGTTGTCTGGGTCATGCTGCAGAACAAGGTCTCTGCCGGGATGGTCGTCTTTGGCCTGATCCTTGGCATCATCATTCCGCGCGCCACGGCAGTCTGGTGGCCGGACCGGCCCAAGGCCATCGTCACCGCAAAGTTCGTTGTGTACTGCATCATCGTGGTCTGGGACATCATCGTGGCGAACATCGAAGTGGCCTGGATCGTGCTGACAAAGCCAAATTCGAAGCTGCGTCCGATCTGGGTTGAAGTTCCGCTTGATCTGCGCCAGCCCGAAGCGATCACACTGCTGGCGGGCACGATTACACTGACACCCGGCACGGTCTCGGCGGATCTGTCCAACGAGGGCCGCAGCCTGCTGGTACACGCGCTGGATGCGGCAGACGCAGACGCGGTGCGTGACGAGATCAAGCACCGCTACGAGCGACGGTTGAAGGAGATTTTCGAATGAATACTGCCATCGATCTGATGAACGGCGCGATGATGTTGTCCTTTGTCATTCTGGGCCTTAGCCAGCTTATGGCGATGGTGCGTCTGGTGATCGGCCCGGACACCGGGGATCGCATCCTGGCGCTGGATACCATGGTGATCAATGCCATCGGGCTGATTGTCCTGCTGGGGATCGCACAGGGCACGCAGGTGTATTTCGAAGTGACGCTGATCATTGCCATGCTCGGGTTTGTCTCGACGGTGGCCTATGCGCGGTTTGTTCTGCGGGGAGATATCATCGAATGACCCTGGAGCTTTTTGCAGTATATGCCACCCTCTTTTTGCTATCGGTCGGGGCGGTTTTCACGCTGGTTGCAGCGATCGGCCTGGTCAAGCTCAACGACCCGATGACCCGTCTGCATGCACCGACGAAAGCCGCGACCGTGGGGATCGGAGCGTTTTTGCTCGCCTCCATGAGCCATTCCTTCGCGCTTGGACAAGGTTCTTTCCACGAGCTTTTAGTGCTGGCCTTTTTGTTTGTGACGGCGCCGATCTCGGCCAATTTCATCGCCAAGGTGAACCTTCACAAACGGGCCTGTGACATGCCTGACGCGCCCAAACATGATGAAATGTGGTCCACGCTCGACGTCCCGGAAAGTGACCGCAAGATTGCAACGGAAAAGAACGGTCCTGCCACGGGCTAAGCCGAATTTGTTTTCTGGACTTAAAAAACAAGGGCCGCAACAATTGTTGCGGCCCTTTGTTCCGAAATCCCAATTGGAGCGGGCGAGGCGATTCGAACGCCCGACCCTAACCTTGGCAAGGTTATGCTCTACCCCTGAGCTACGCCCGCATCCTTGGGTGAGCCGGAGATACCTATTGCGGCCTCGCGCTGCAAGAGGCAATTTGTGCTTTAGCGCACTTTTTTGCCGTCATCCCGGCGCGTTGCAGCAGCGGGTCAGGCGGGTTCGGCCTCAAGCTCAGACCAGAAGCCCTGCAGGATCTGTTGTGCCTCGTCGACGTCTGTCGAGGCCGCGTCAATGTCCATTAGGTCTACGATATCACCGGCTTCCTTGATGATTTGCCCGCTGAGAAAAATACGCAGGTCAGGGCGACTGACGCGGAGCGCCAGAACAAGCCGCGCCAGCGCCGGCGCCGAATGCTCTCCGCCCGCCGAGAGGCCGAGGATACGGCAGGGGCTCTGGGTCACTTCACTGACCAAAGCGTCATGCGTGCGCCCTGTCTTTACCTCGATGTTCCAGCCTTCCTTCCCGAAAAGATCAGCCGCCATCTGGACGCCGAGCGTGTGGATCTCGTCCGGGACAGTGGCAAAAATGGCGGATTTCACTTCGACCGGATGGTCGGGGACAAACAGATAGCTGAACTCGCGCAGAATGGCGTAGATACGACTGCTCCCGATCATCACCTCATGGAACGTCACGTGGTCGTCGTTCCACCATTCGCCAAGGATGCTGGCCGCCTCTGCCAGATAACTGAGGTAGATAGCTTCAAGGCTGGCGCCCTCTTTCTGCACGTCGCGGATGAAAGCAGCCCCTTCTGTCCCATCCTCCGAGATCAGCGCGTAGCAGAGTTGTTCAACTTTCTTGCGGGTTGGCAGGTTGATCCGGTCGCCGTTTACAGTGCGATACGCTGTGACCCGGTTGAGCACTTCGTGAACGATATCCCCTACCGCTTCCTGTGGCAGTCTGGATTTCAGCTGCAAAACGTCGGATTGAACCTGATGATAGCGGCCCAGAGCCTGCGGCTCGGGTATAACTTCGGACTTCGACATTTTCCCCCCACAGGTCTTTCGGCAATTCCTTCTTCGTCGTCAGTGATTCACAGGTATCAGGGTACCTGACACGCGTTACGTGTGTCAACGAAAGTTGACAAATGCGCTCTTGCGCGTGCCGGACTTGCCCGCTGTCGGCACCGGGGATGGTGCTGACAGCCAGGCATTGCTGGTCTACTCCAGCTCTATGAGCAGGTCTTTTGCGTCAATCTGGCCGCCGGGGCTGACGTGTACAGCCTGGATGACGGCGTTACGTTCCGCGTGAATGCCGGTTTCCATCTTCATGGCCTCAATTGTGAGCAGTAGATCACCCGCCTTGACCTTGGCCCCCACCTTGGCCGCGACAGAGGCCACGACCCCCGGCATCGGCGCGCCGATATGCTTTGTGTTGCCGCTCTCGGCCTTGGGGCGCTGTTGCGTTGTCGCCTTGACCAGCCGGTTGGGGACCCGGATCACGCGGGGCTGGCCGTTAAGTTCGAAGAAGACCTTGACCTCCCCGTCCTCGTTGGTGTCACCCACCGCCTGAAGACGGATCTCAAGCGTCTTGCCGGGGTCGATCTCCGCGCTTATCTCTTCGCCGGGCTCCATGCCGTAAAAGAATGTACGCGTGGGCAGCGAGCGGACAGGGCCGTACATCCGGTGGCGGCCCATGTAGTCTAGAAACACCTTGGGATACATCAGGTAGCCCGAGAGGTCTTCGTCATCGACCGATTTGCCCTCAAGCGCTTCCGAGACCTCGGCGCGCACCGCTTCCAGATCGGCGGAGGGAAGATGTTTGCCGGGGCGCTCAAGGTTGGGTGTTTCGTCTTTGAGCACCTTTTTCACGATTGTATCGGGAAAGCCGCCCGGCGGCTGGCCCAGATTGCCACGCATCATGTCGATCACACTGTCTGGAAAGGACACTTCCGTATTGGGGTCTTCGACCTCTGCACGGGTCAGTCCCTGCGCCACCATCATCAGGGCCATGTCCCCCACCACCTTGGAGGAGGGTGTGACCTTGACGATATCGCCGAACATCTGGTTCACATCCGCATAGGTCTGGGCCACCTCATGCCAGCGGTCTTCCAGACCTAGGGACGCCGCCTGCGCCTTGAGGTTGGTAAACTGGCCGCCCGGCATCTCGTGCAGGTAGACCTCGGAGGAGGGCGCCTGCATGCCGGTCTCAAAGGCCGCGTAGTGGCTGCGCACCTCTTCCCAATAGTCAGAGATTTCGCGCACCGCCGCCATGTCCAGCCCGGTGTCGCGGTCGGTGTGTTTCAGCGCGGAGACAACCGACCCCAACGTGGCCTGAGAGGTGTTGCCCGAGAGCGCATCCATGGCGCAATCCACCGCGTCCACGCCCGCCTCGGAAGCGGCAAGGATCGTCGCACAGGCGACGCCTGCCGTGTCGTGGGTGTGGAAGTGAATGGGCAGCCCGACCTCGGACTTCAGCGCCTTGACCAGTTGGCGGGCCGCGCCGGGTTTCAGCAGACCTGCCATGTCCTTGAGGCCCAGCACATGGGCCCCTGCATCGCGCAGTTCCTTGCCCATATCCACGTAGTACTTGAGGCTGTATTTGGCGCGGTCGGGGTCGTTGATATCGCCGGTGTAGCAGATCGCCCCTTCACAGATCTTGCCATTCTCGATCACGGCGTCCATGGCCACGCGCATGTTCTCGACCCAGTTGAGGCTGTCGAAGACGCGGAAGATATCGACGCCGGTCTTGGCCGCGACCCGCACGAATTCCTGCACCACATTATCGGGGTAATTCGTGTATCCCACGCCGTTGGAGGCGCGCAGCAGCATCTGGGTCATCAGGTTGGGCATGGCGGCGCGCAGATCGCGCAGGCGCTGCCAGGGGCATTCCTGCAAAAACCTGTAGGCCACGTCAAAGGTGGCCCCGCCCCAGCATTCGACCGAGAAGAGCTGCGGCAGATTGGCGGAATAGGCCGGCGCCACCTTTATCATGTCGTGGCTGCGCATGCGGGTGGCCAGCAGGCTCTGGTGCCCGTCGCGCATGGTGGTGTCGGTGATGAGCAGCTGGCGTTGGCTTTTCATCCAGTCTGCCACGGCCTGCGGGCCCTTCTGTTCCAGCAGGTTGCGTGTGCCCATCATCGGTTCGGCCTTCAGCGCGGGCGGGCGCGGGTCTCTGACCTGCGCACCGGGCCGCGGATGGTTCTTGGTCTCCGGATGCCCGTTCACGGTGATATCCGCGATATAGGTCAGCACCTTGGTGCCCCGGTCGCGGCGCTTTGAAAATTGGAAAAGATCCGGCGTCTCGTCGATGAACTTGGTGTGGTAGGTGTTGTCGAGAAACGTCGGGTGCTTGAGCAGGTTCTCGACAAAGGCGATGTTGGTGCTGACGCCGCGGATCCGGAACTCCCGCAGCGCGCGATCCATCCGGGCAATGGCTGCCTCCGGCGTCTGCGCCTTGGCGGTCACTTTCACCAGCAGGCTGTCATAATACCGCGTGATCACCCCGCCGGAATAGGCGGTGCCGCCATCGAGCCGGATGCCC
This sequence comes from Roseobacter weihaiensis, assembly GCF_020622345.1. GTDB lineage: Bacteria > Pseudomonadota > Alphaproteobacteria > Rhodobacterales > Rhodobacteraceae > Roseobacter > Roseobacter weihaiensis. Next base: position 41,427 of record NZ_JACNMO010000035.1, read on the forward strand.
ATGCCCGTGGCCTCACGAAAGGCGGTGATCCGGCCATAATCCGGGATGAAGTTGTTCTGCGGGTCTTCGGTGGTGATCCGGGTCTGCAGGGCATGGCCGTTCAACTGAACATCCGCCTGCGTGGCTTTGCCGGTCGCCTCGGCGATGGTCTTGCCCTCGGCGATGAGGATCTGGGCCTGGACGATATCAATGCCGGTGACTTCCTCGGTGACGGTATGTTCGACCTGCACGCGCGGGTTCACTTCGATAAAGTAGAATTTCTCATCGGCCATATCCATCAGGAACTCGACCGTGCCGGCGCATTCGTAGTTGACGTGTTTGCAAATTTTGTAGCCAAGTTTGCAAACTTCTTCCCGTCGCTTTTCGGTGAGATATGGCGCAGGCGCGCGTTCCACCACCTTCTGGTTGCGCCGCTGGACCGAGCAATCGCGCTCGTAGAGGTGATACATCCCGCCATGCTTGTCGCCGAGGATCTGCACTTCGACGTGACGTGCCTTGAGGATCATCTTTTCCAGATAGCCCTCACCATTGCCAAAAGCGGCTTCGGCTTCGCGCCGGCCCTCGCGGACCTTTTCCTCAAGCTCGTCTGCCTTGAGGATCGGTCGCATGCCGCGCCCGCCGCCGCCCCAGGACGCCTTGAGCATCAGGGGGTAGCCGACCTCTTTGGCCGCGGCCTTGATGGCTTTCATATCGTCGCCGAGCACTTCCGTGGCCGGGATCACCGGCACCCCTGCCTCAATCGCGACGCGGCGCGCCGAGGCCTTGTCGCCCAAGGCCCGCATGGTTTCAGCGCGCGGTCCGATAAAGGTGATGCCGTTCTGGTCGCAGGCATCGACGAAATCGGGGTTCTCCGACAACAGCCCATAGCCTGGATGGATCGCATCCGCACCAGAAGCCTTCGCGACCCGGATCATCTCGTCAATCGAGAGATAGGCCGCCACCGGTCCCAGGCCTTCACCGATGCGATAGGCTTCATCGGCCTTGAAGCGGTGCAGGCCCAGCTTGTCCTCTTCGGCGTAGACCGCTACGGTTTTCTTGCCCATCTCATTGGCGGCCCGCATGATGCGGATGGCAATTTCACCCCGGTTGGCGATGAGGATCTTGTGGAACTCTGGCATGGTGGCCTCTTCAGGTTGGCGCAGATGCGCAATGTTTAGGCGCAATTACCGTCTGCGTAAACGCGGAGGAAAGGCTATATCAGGTGCGCCGCAGTGCAGCATTTTGCACCCCCTTTGTAAAGTTCTCTATCTGCGGCTTCGATTTCAAGGACGGATTTAGGTCGCATCGGGCTCATGGTTCTCTCCGGGGTCGAACGTGCCGCCCCATAATGGCGTCGGTGACGGGATGCCTTCTAGAAGTCCGCTGC
>NZ_JACNMO010000036.1 GCF_020622345.1 Roseobacter weihaiensis
AATGCCCGTGCTTTCCCCATAGAACAGCGCAAGCATCCCGCGGCTTCCACCTTGTCAGATTTGTCAACGCGGGCCAGGCCGCCCAACACAAATCTAACGTACTGGCCCGCATCGAAAAATCTTAGACAAACCCGACCTTGCCGAAACGCCGACTAGGCGGTTATCTTCCCTCGTATGCAAGGACGGAACAGTATTCGCCATGTCATTTTCCTAGATGGGCCAATCGGCGTCGGTAAAACTACTTTTGGCCAATACCTAGCACAAGAATTCGCAGGGGATTTCATTGATGGCGACGACTACGCCGAGGCCAAACTGCCTTGGTTTGCATCGAGCCTGTCGACTAGCAGACACATACTTCGAGAAATTCTGAACGCATTGGCATCAAAAAACATTGTATTTGTCGCTTATCCAATCCGTTGTATAAACTGGATTTACTTTGAACGGCATCTGAGCGCTTTGAACATTAATCCAGTCCTTCTAGGCCTACAGGCGCATCGAGAATCCATTGCCGACGTCAGCCGAAACCGTCGTCTGTCTGAAACTGAACTGACCCGATCAAGAGAAATGACTGTGCAGGGGTATGGAAGCCGTGAGTTCAGTAATCTGTTTGTTCAGGCTGACGCAGGAAATCTGCACGAAGTAGTCCAAAATGCGAAGGCTGCCTTAAGGGAAGAGCTAATCAAGCTGAGTTAGCTTTGGGCTCAGAGCCGTCATCTGACGGTTTTGTCGGTTGACGGGTGGCAGCTCAAAGCCAAACTTCGCTTTAGATAACCAAGGTTGGGGTCGCGGGACAGAGCTGCCGTTGACACAAAAGTTCCAGTATCCATAGCTGGCGGCTCTGGAGGGAATGATGATGAAAGAAACAACACTCCCGTCTGTCGCAGACGCTAAGTCACCCGCTGGTGCCGATATTCGGTTCATCATGGATGGCACTACAGGCAACATGATCCACAGCACCGTGCCGCCTGGACAGATCAACAAAGCTACAATCCATGAAACTATTAGCGAGTTTTGGTACGTCTTAGAGGGTGATGGTGAAATTTGGCGGCGCGATGCCCATGAAGAAAAAGTAACACGCCTAGTGGCTGGAGTATCAATCGACATTCCTGTTGGAACGGCGTTCCAGTATAGAAATGTTGGACGTGAGCCTTTGAAATTCATTTGCATCTCAATGCCACCATGGCCGGGTGATCACGAGGCGTCGCACCTGAAAGGTGCGTGGGAACCTACTGTACAAAACGTGTAGGTTTGGATTCAGAGTCGACCTTGCTGCCCGGTCTCAGACCCAGAAGATCGCGCACCGGCCTGGGGATGGTCACCTGGCCCTTTGTTGTCACGGTTGCTGGCATGGCTCAGCGTGGATAGCGAAAACCCCGTCTGCTCCGTCAGAAAGTTGTTGGAGGCCCAGACGATCAGTCGCCTACCCGCCTCCCCGTCCTGAGGACGCGTGAATGCGGCAAACGTATCGAGCAAGAGCAAGTCCTGCGCCTGCAAGCCGATTGCGGCGACCACGCGTCCTGAAAAGCGTCACATTCAGGCCGGGATTGCCTGACCGGCTCATGCGGCTGGAAGCCGGGAACCGGCGGCCCTGCGCCAATGACATGTGCCGCTCGAAAGGTCGGCGGAACCTTTCCCTTGCGCAGACGTTCTGTCACAGACCGCTCCGCCCCGGGCGGCGCAGGCAGATTGCAAGAGGCCAGACAAGCGACCCAACATCCATGACCAACAGCTCTCAGAGATGCGAACCTTCGCTGCAGGACACCATCAACGCGGTGGAGCAGCTCAGCCGACGCGGCCATGAAACCTGCGTCTCGGATCTGCTGGCGACTTTCGGGCGGACTTCGCATCTTTCCGTGGTTCTGTTGGCTGCGGCTGTCGCGTCAACCCCGCTCAGCGGCATACCCGGTCTGTCAGCCATCTGCGGCATCGTCATCTTGCTGATCACGGCCCAGGCTTTTGTCGGCCGCCGGTCGATCTGGTTGCCGGAGCGCGTCGCGCGCAAGGGGTTGAAAAACAAACAGCTCCGCGAAGGTCTCGACAGGCTGCGCACCGCAGCCCGGTTTCTGGACAGGTATACCAAGGAGCGGCTCGTCTTTCTTGTCAAAGGCCCTGCCCGCAAACTTGTTCAACTGCTCTGCATGGTCGGCGGGTTCCTGATGCCGTTTCTGGAGTTCATTCCCTTTACCGGCTCCCTGATTGCCGCATCCATCGCCCTTTTCACAATTGCCCTGCTGACGCTCGACGGTTTGTGGGTCGCCTTTGGGCTGGCCTTTCTGACGGTGAGCGGTGCCGGGGTGATCTGGCTTCTCTGACACCCCTGCCGCGGTGATACGAACCTTTTCCGAAGAGGAGCCCCAGGGGGCAATATCAGGTCACAGATTCGGCAGAATCAGGGGCTGATTGCCCCCGGTGGGCCCGCATGCCGACACCGCCCCGCGGCAGAAATGGGCCTTCCGAACAGCCGAAACCGTTAAAATACCGGGAGTATATGCTCGAAACACCCCCCAACCCAAAGAATGACTTGCCTTAATCATGGTATTTCAGGCTATATATCGTGTAATACCAAGAATAAGCGGCCCTATGCCGTGAATTGAGCAGGCGGTCGACAACAGGCTGCACAGTAGAACAATCAGCTTTGGCACCTGCTGTCAGGGCATTCTATAGACGATGCAGGAGGGTCTTATACCGCAAGAGCGTACCAGATAAAGAAAGGCCAGGTGGCGGCAACCACCCGGCCCAACGAAAACAACCGTGTCGGCTATTCCCTCTCCTTACTCTCAGAGTAGCCCGACCTCCCATAACCTGCAAGCTTTTTGCATTGCCGGACCGAGGAAAATATGTCTGAGCAGATATCATTCGACCGTAAAAAGGGGTTCGTCGCCCTACCCGTGGAGATCATGGATCAGGACCTGAGCCCCGGAGCTTTCAGAACATTGGCAGAGCTCTGCCGCATGGCAAATACCGAAGGGTTCTGCTGGCCGTCGCTGCACCAGTTGAGCGAGCGGCTCGGCCGGTCCCGTTCCGCCATTTCCGGCTATATCAAGGAGCTTCGCGAAGCGGGCCTGGTCGAAACCCAAGAGCAAAAGACCGCGAACGGGTACAACTACCGGCTTAAATACGAGGTTACTTTCTGGCGGGATTGGCGCGCTTCCTTGCGTGGGCGAACTGGCCGAAAGACTGAACGCAGCGTGCAACCCACCGAACGCAAGACTTCGTCAATAAATCATAAACATATAAATCACGATCATCAGGAGATTGAAAAGAAAACTGCTAATCTTCTGAAGAAATGGGCCCACTGTTTTGCCGGGGCGCCCTACCCCATGGCGCGTCACACACCCGACCCGGAGCTCATCACTGCGACAAAAAGCTTGGTGGTGCAGAAGTGTCAGCCCCTGATCGCGGACAATCCTGACACTGCAGATGCCCTGGCAAAAACATGGCGTGACCTTGGGATACCGGTTTCGGATGGTCAGCTCAGGGAACAAATGCTAATCCTCGCAAACCATAAATTCAACAGTACCGAGTTGGGCGTTGTTCTTGCCGGTGTTCGCAAGAAATGGCCCCCCCATTGGCACCATGCGCCATCCGCAGACGCTTTTGGCAAGCTGGTGAAATCTTCTGGAAAAACATCTCTTGCGTGTCGATTTGCCTTGCTTGAAAGTCACCAGAAAAGGTGGGCACTGGCGGAAAAGACCTTGCACAGGACGGCGCGCTCCTGTTCTTTAGGCGGGCAAGCAGGGCAGAGTGCGGCACAATAACAACCGAAATATCCGCGGATATAATTCATGGCATACGGGCAGTTCGAGCAGTTTATCCGAAACATGAGTCGAGTCATGGGCGGCGTGAATACCAAGCTTCAGCGTGATCTGACGCTCAGAACACGTGTCGCGCGGCGCTTTTCCATGGTTGAAACAGCGCAGCTTCTGGCTGTGGACACGACCTATCTGACGCGCATCTCTGCAGAAGAGCCCGCCTTTCCTGCAGGCGAACGGGCAGGCCGCGAGCGGACGTTTTCACCCTCGGAAGTCATGCAGATTCGCGCCATAATCGGCTCCAACCCGGCCGCCAAACGACCGTATCTACACTGGCGCAGGCCGGGTCAGCCGGTGAAAGTCGTCACCTTTGGCGCGCAGAAAGGTGGAACAGGAAAATCGCTTAGTGCGGCCCATTTCGCTCAATACGTCAATTTGCACTACGGCCTGCGGGTCGGTGTGATTGATGCGGATCCGCAGGCAACAGTCAGCCTTTACTTTGCGGATGAAAAGCTGCCTCTGTTTGATCCTGCAACGCCGACGCTGGCGGATTTCATGGGGGTGGATGACCCCGGTTCCGTAAAGCTGTCGGAGCCGTCCGGCAAGGATCTGAACGGCATCTGGCAGCCAACGCCCTGGCCGGGTATCCGGCTTATTCCGGGGGGCGCCAATATCCAGAACGGGGATATCAGTCTCTTTTTCATGTCCCAGCAGGCAAGCGTGCCGGTCTATCGTGTGCTGAAAGATGCCATTCGGACCTGGGATCTGGCCAACCCGCCCATGACACGGCTGGAAAATATCCGCGGAGATACCGGAGAGTTTGACCCGGTTCGGTATGAGCAGGCGCTGACTGAAACCGTGGATGTGATCGTGATTGACCAACAGCCGTCGCTCACGCTTATGCAGTTGAACGGGCTGGTGGCGGCGGATAGTGTCGTGATCCCGCAAACCATGAAGGGGTTTGATCTGGCCACCTTGGCGACCTACGTCTCGAATATCGGGGAGTATCTGGAGTTCATCATGGGGTTCGAAGCGGATCTCGAAATAGGGGGCGGTGAGCATATGGTCCTGCCAACGATTGTGCAGGAACAGAACGATCAGGACACGGATCAAATCCTCGATCTCTACCGCAAGGCACCGCGCGAGGTGATGCAGGTCTGGTACAGCCGGTCGGACGCCATCGCGAACGCGGCGGAGGAATACAAAAGCATCTACGAGTACCTGCCGCCCAAGACGCGCCGTGCCTCTGCCAAGGCCTTTATGGCAAACGCCAATGCGGTGAACGATGCCCTGGTGCAGAGAATCTGGCCGGAGCTGCCCCCAAGAGACTATGCAAGGAAATTCATAGAGGAGCGGTGGAGCTGACATGGCCCGCAAAAGAAAGCTGGACGCCTCTGTCCCCGAAGAGAGCCTAACGCAAGGTTCAGAGACTGATAAAGAGCACACAACAAAGATGGGGGGCATGTGGGCGGGGTCCGCCATGAATATGCTCAAACAGCGCATCGAGGACGCGCATGGCTCGCTTTTGAAGGGGGTCATGGCCGGGACGGTGGTGCTGGAGCTGGACCCCGACCAGATCCTGGACGAAGTGGGCAGTGACCGCCTGACCCCGTGGCAGGAGGACGAGGATTTTACCGCGCTGGTGGCCAACATAAAGCGGCGCGGGCAGACCCAGCCGATCCGGGTCCGGCCCGTTGATCCGGACTGGCACGCCGATGAGGCCGCCCCGCTGGAGACGCAGGATCGCTTTTACATCCAGTCCGGCCGCCGGCGGCTGGAGGCCTGCCGGGCCCTGGGGCGCAAGGTGCAGGCGGTGATCGCGACGGAGGAGGGCGACAGAACGCTTGCGGATCTTGAAGAGCGCTTTCACGAGAACACGATGCGCCGGGACCTCAACGGCTTTGAGGAGCTGATCTCGATCGGGCTGCTGGCCGAAAGCCTGCAGGAAATGACCCAGTCGGAGATTGCCGAAAGGTTGGGAGTAGGGCAGGGGGATGTTTCGCTCGGGCTGGCCTGCCTTGAATTGCGGGACGATATTCTGGAGCAGGTTGATATCGCCAGGACGCCCAAGCGGCAGTACCGCAGCATCGTCCCAAAGCTCAAGCGGGGGGAGCGGTTAACGCCATTTCTGCCGCCTGCGTTGACCGGCGATGCGGCGCAGTCCTTTGACGTGCGGGGCATTCCGATGACGGCGAAAAAAGGGGCCGGGGGCTATGCGATCCGCCTGCGCAACGCCAAGGTGGCAGAGGTGGATCTGGAGGCGATGCTGGTGGAGATTGCGAAGGTCGTGATGAAGTACCAGATCAAGAAAAAATAACCTTTCAAGCCATTGTAATAAAACAGAATAAATATTTTTACTGACATCTTGTGGCGGTGGGTTCAGGCGCGGGAGGCGGGCTCATCTGCCTTCTCATCCGCCTCGACCGCGGTGTCGGTATGGGCCCGCACCGGCAGGGGGTCCTTGAAGGTGAGCGTGCGGTAGGGGAAAGGGATCTCGATCCCTGCATCATCAAGCGCTGCCTTGACCGCTGCGACAACCTGGTCGCGTGATCTGCGGATGTCGAGCGGGCGCGAGCCTGTCCACCATGTCACCTCGAAATCGACGGAGGAGGCCCCGAACGCCTGTGCGAAGACTTCGACGTCCTTGACGTCATCGCGCACCGTGTCGACGGCCCTGACGGCGTTCCAGATGACCGAACGGGCGTTGTCCACGTTCTCACCATAGGCAACCCCGCAGATGACGGTTGTGCGGCGCAGATCGCGGTCGGTACGGACGGTCACGGGGTTTTGAAAGAGCAGATGGTTCGGCACCACCACAAGCTGCCCGTCGGTCTGCCGGACATGGGTGTCGCGGATCGTGATCTCTTCGATCTGGCCGTCGATATCCTCACATTCCACGTAGTCGGTGATGGCGAAGGGTTCGCGCAGCAGGATCAGGATACCGGCGAGAAAATTCTCGAACGTGTCCTTGAAGGCGAACCCGATGGCGACGGAGCCGAGCCCCAGTGTCGTCAGCGCCTTGGCGGGTGTGATGGTGGGAAACACGATTGCAAGGGCGATCAGGATACCCATCAGCCAAAAGCCCGTGCCGGCCAGCATGCAGAGCACGTCGATCAGGTTCTGCCGCATCCGCGTTCGGGCCCCGATCTGGCGGATGAAATAGCGCGCCACCGCAACAACCGCCCACACCGCTGCGAGCACGACAAGGGCCGCCGCCAGTTTCGGGATTGCGGCATAGAAGCCGTCCCAATAGGCGCCGAGCGTTTCCTGCAGCGTGCTGGGTACCGTGTCCCATGTCATGGGTGTGCCTCCTTGGGGGCTCAACGCGCCCCGATCCGGAAGAGTTCCAAGGAGCGGTCTGTCGCCCGGCAGCGCGTGCGCCGATCGCTGCCGGGCGTTTGCGCGGATGCCTCAAATCAGCGGCCGGCGTCGCAGCGGTTCAAGCTCCATCTCGGCGACGTCGGCCAGTTTTTTCAGGTCCCGGATCGTCAACAGACCGTCCGACCAGTTGGCCAGTTGCCTTTCCCGCAGCCGGGCCAGCGTCTTGTTGGTGTGCACAAGCGACAGCCCCAGCGCATCCGCCATATCCTGTTGCCGGTAGGGCAGGGGCATCGTGTCGTTGCGCACCATGTCCACCGTGCTGCCGCGCCGGAAAAGCTGGACCAATGCCCAGGCGATGGAGGCCAGGGCGCTGCGCTGGCCAATGGTGGCGAGCGCGTCGCCGAGAAAGTGTTCCTCTCGTGCGGCGAGCCAGGTGACATCGAACGCGCGCGGCACCGACCCGCGGAAGAATTCGAAAAAATCCGCGCGGTCAAACACGCAGAGCTTCATGTGGGTGGTGGCATCGACGGAATGTCCCATCTCGCCGATCAGGCCGGCCTGCAGGCCGATGAAGTCACCGGGAAAGATGAAATTCACCACCTGTCGTCGCCCGTTCGGCAGGATCTTGTACCGCAGGCCCATGCCGCGCAGAGCGGTGTAGATCTGCGGCGCGTTCGAGCCTTCCATCAGGATCGGTGTGCCCGGATCGACAGAGAGCTCGCCGGACTTGAACCGTTGCGTTTTGTCCACTTCGTCCTGGGTCATATCCTGAAAGAAGTCGTATTTGCGTAAAGGGCATGCGTTGCAGTCGGTGATCATATCTTCTCCGTTTCGCTACGTGCAGAACCCAATGCGGCAGCCCCGGGAAAGTTCCGGTGACCTGTCACGCCCCGTCTGAATGCAGGCTTTCGGCCTTGCGGCGGAACCAAGCCCGCGGTGGCGCGTTGGCTCCTGACCCAAGTGATGTGAGGATGTATGACAGAACGCGCCCGATTGACCGACAGTTTTCTTGAAATCGTGACAAGGCGGAATGCGGGACAGGACGAATTCCTGCAGGCGGTGCGTGATGTGGCCGAAGATGTCATCACGGTTGAAAAGAACAATCCAAAGTGGGCGCAGGCCAAGGTTCTGGAGCGGCTGACGGAGCCGGATCGCCTGATCCGCTTTCGGGTCACCTGGATGGATGAGGCCGGGGTCATGCAGATCAATCGCGGCTGGCGCGTGCAGATGAGCAATGCCATTGGCCCCTACAAGGGCGGGCTGCGCTTTCATCCCGGCGTCAACCCCTCCGTGCTTAAATTCCTGGCGTTCGAGCAGGTGTTCAAGAATGCGCTGACCGGCCTGCCGCTGGGGGGTGCCAAGGGCGGGTCGGATTTCGATCCCCGGGGCCGGAGTGATGCGGAAATCATGCGTTTTTGTCACGCCTTCATGGCGGAGCTGTCGCGCTACATCGGCCCGGATGTGGACGTGCCTGCAGGCGACATCAACGTGGGCACCCGCGAGATCGGGTGGCTTTTCGGGGCCTACAAGCAGAGCGCGGGGGCCTTTCACGGGGCGTTGACGGGCAAGGGCGAAGCCTTTGGCGGCAGTGCGATGCGGGTCGAGGCCACGGGCTACGGTCTGATCTACTTCGTGCAGGCGATGCTGGCGCACGCGGGCCGCATGCTTGAGGGTCAGCGGGTCGCCATTTCGGGCAAGGGCAACGTGGCCACCCACGCTGCTGAAAAGGTCATTTGCGAAGGCGGGACCGTCGTGGCGCTGTCGGATACCGCCGGCACGCTTCTGGCAGAGGACGGCCTGTCGCAGGAGGCGGTGCACTGGGTGCAGGCCCGCAAGGCCGCGGGCGAAGACATTGCCGGCCCGCCGCGCCGTCTGGGGCTTTCTTTTGTCGAAGCGGCCCTGCCGTGGGGGGCTGCGGAATATGACATTGCGCTGCCCTGCGCCACGCAGAACGAAGTGGATGCGGCGGCGGCAAAGCAGATCACAGACAGCGGTGCGATCCTGCTGGCCGAAGGGGCGAACATGCCGCTGCAGGCCGGTGCGCTGGCGCATCTGCGCGACAGCGGGATCAACTATGCGCCGGGCAAGGCCAGCAATGCGGGTGGCGTTGCCATTTCGGGGCTGGAGATGAGCCAGAACGCGCATCGGCGCTTTGCCAGCGCTGCGGAGATTGACGCGGAGCTGAAGACCCTGATGCAGGATATTCACCAGCGCATTCTGGACGAGGAGGGGGGTGGCACCCGCATCGATTATGCGCGCGGGGCCAATGTGGCGGCCTACCGGCGGGTTGCCGATGCGCTCTCGGCGATGGGGGCGGTGTAATGGCGAACGTAGCAGAACTGATCGTCAAAGCGCTGGAGCAGGCCGGGGTTACGACGGCCTACGGCGTGCCCGGAGAGGAGAACACCGAGCTGATGCTGGCGCTTGAGGCCTCGTCCCTCAAGGTGGTGCTCACGCGGCATGAGCAGGCGGCGGCTTTCATGGCCTGCGTGCAGGCGCGGATCACCGGGCGGCCGGCGTTGTGTTTTGCCACGCTGGGGCCGGGGGCCACGAACCTTGTGACCGGGGTGGCCGACGCGACCCTTGATTACGCCCCGATGATCGTGCTGACGGGGCAGGGCGCGCGTGCCCGGATCGGCAAGGCGGAATCCCACCAGGTACTGAACCTGCAAAAACTCTTTGAGCCGGTGACCAAGCTGAGCCGCACGCTGATGCACCCCGAGGAGGTGAGCAGCACCCTGGCCGAAGCGTTGCGGGTCGCGACAGAACCGCGTCCCGGTGCGGTGCATCTGTCCCTGCCGGAGGACCTTGCCGCGGAAGAGACCGACCAGCAGCCTGTCAAGGCCCCGCAACAGGCCCGCGCCACGGTGATGCCGCAGGCGCTGGCTGCCGCGGTGGAGCTGCTCAAGGACGCCAAACACCCTTTGCTGGTGGCGGGGGCGGGCGTTCTGCGCGGCAAGGCGGCCCCGGCAATGCGCGCGTTTGCGGAGGCCGCCCGGCTGCCCATGGCGACCACCTTCATGGCCAAGGGCATCCTGCCTGCCGACCACCCGCTGCACCTGCATTGCGTGGGGCAGCCCTTTAACGACCATATCGATGACCTGATCCCGACCCGCGACCTGATCGTGGCGGTGGGCTTTGATCCCGTGGAGCTTGCCCCGGCGGCGATCACGGATGGCGGGCGCATCCCGGTGCTGCACCTGTCGGATGTGCCGGCTGCGCTCGAACACGACTGGAACGTCACCTGCGATGCGCCGGGGGATATCGCGCGCACGCTGCGCGGGCTCACGGCGGGTTTGCGCGGGCAGCGCTGGCCCGAGGACGCGGCGGTTGCCGCGCTCTGCGCGCGGATCGCCCAGCAGCGCCGCAGCGCGCATCCGGGGACCGACGGGATACACCCCGCGGACGCCCTGCGCGCGGTCGAGGCCGTGCTGAGCAACGACACGTTGGTTCTGTCCGGCGTGGGGACCCACAAGATGGAGGTGGCGCGCTATCTCGCGGCGCGCAAGCCGGGGCAGATCATCATTCCCAACGGATTGGCGGGCATGGGGCTGGCGCTGCCGGGGGCCATTGCAGCCGCCGATCTGGGCCACCACAGCCGGGTGTTTGCAATCTGCGGCGACGGCGAGTTCCTGATGAACCTGCAGGAGATGGAGACCGCACACCGGCTGGGGTTGTCGCTGACCGTCGTGGTCTGGGAGGACGGTGGCTATGGGCTGATCCGGGCCAAGCAGGAGGCCGATACTGGCCAGCACACGGATCTGGCCTTTGAGACCCCCGATTGGGATCATCTGGCCAAGTCCTTTGGCTGGTCGCATCACCGGGTATCAGACCCCGAAGCGCTGCAGGCGGTACTGGAAGATCACACCATCGGTCTGCATCTGGTCACCTTGCCGATCAACTACGCGCAGGCGCTGGAGCGGGATGACGCTTTTCGCGACAAGGCGGCCTGATGCGGGAACTTTTGCCGGGCGGCCCGCGTTGATGGGGTAACACAACAAAGGAGAATTCATCATGGCAGAAGCACTGAATGTGGTCCCCACAAGCGACAGAGTTGAAACAGGGGTGCGCGACGTCGACGGCCTTGCCAAAGGTCTGGCCGACGTGTTGTCGGACACCTACCGGCTTGTGTTCAAGACGCATGCCTATCACTGGAATGTGGAAGGGCCGTTGTTCTACTCGCTGCATAACCTGACCGAAGAGCAATACGGCAACCTCTTTGAGGCAGCCGATGATCTGGCCGAGCGCATCCGCGCCCTGGGCAAGCTCGCCCCGATGTCGATGACTGACATCATGCAGAATTCGGTGATCGAGGATAAGACGGACACGCCGACAGCCGGTGGCATGTGCGAGGACCTGGCGGAGGATCATTCCCGCATCGCCCACCGTTTCCATGCGCTCATCGAGCTTGCCGCCGACCGGAACGATCCGGTGACCGAAGACCTCGCAACCGCGCGTTCCGCCTTTCACGAAAAGGCCGCCTGGATGCTGCGGGCCATCGCGAAATCCTGACCTCTCCGAGGAAACTATTGAAAAGCCCGGTGCGTTCGCCGGGCTTTTTCGGGGTGAAAACCCGCGTTTTTATTCTGCCGCTTTTGGCAGGTCTTCCGCGTCCGGGGAGAATTCGGCGACCTCGAAAGTGACCCGCAGGCTGTAGCTTGTGGCGTCCGCGATCACCTCCGGCTCGCCGCCCAGTTGATGCGCGAAGGCCCGCACCAGCTGGGAGCCGAGACCCGTGCCCGCCTCATCCTCAACCTTGTCCCCCACGGAGTTCAATACGGTGATGGAGGCGATCTTCCTCGCCGGATCGTCGGGATGGCTGTCCTCGCGCAGCGTGACGTGGATGAAAGCCTCGGGGCCGCCCACATATTTCAGCGCATTCGTGATTGCCTCGGAAACCAGCAAAGACAGGGGCATGGCCTGATCGGGATAGAGCGTGACCGGCGCGAGCGTCAGCTCGACGTCCACCTCCGACCCGCGCGGCAGGCCAACCGCGACACCCTGATTGACGATTTCACGGACGATCTCGGAGGCTTCGACCCGGTCCATGGTCTGCGCCTGATAGATCGAGCGGTGCACCGACGCCAGCGCCATCACACGGTCCTGCAGGCGCCGCACAACGACGCGCGTCTCCTCACTGGTCGATCCGCGCAACACCATGTTGATGATCGAATTGATAAGCTGAAGGTTGTTCTTGACCCGGTGGTGCACCTCTTTCAGCAGAACGTCTTTCTCGTGGGCCACGTTCTCCAGATGGGCCTCATCGCGGAGGATGGTCTCGGTCAGGTCGCGAAAATCGGTTTCCAGATCGTAAAGCTCGCCCCGGCCAAGCACCGGACCTTTTGCCAGGGTGCGCCGGGTCTGGAAGAGTTTCATATGCCGGTGCAGGCGGATAACCCCGCGGATCACCAGCAGTTGCATGACCAGCGACACCACCAGAACACTCGCCAGCCACATCAGACCAGCCAGCAGGATCGTCGGCCAGTAAGCGGTTTCCAGTCTCAGCAACCGGGTGTCCGTGCTCCAGGTGCCCAGGGCATAGGCGGATCCGGGGACCAGAGGAATGAAGGCATAGGCGCGCTCCTCTCCCGCGCGGGAGGTTGCAAAGAAGCTGTAGGATTCTTCATGCCGCAGATCCTGCAGCATGATGCCTTCGGGCAGCATGTCGCGGGCGGCGGAGAGCAGACTTTCGGAGGTCAGGATTTCACCATACTCGTTGAAGGTGACCAGCCCCAGCGGGCGCTCGCCCGAGAGCAGTTCCGCCTTTGGCTCGAACCCTGCGTGGGGGATGTGCAGGTGCATGTGGCCGGCGTATTCGCCGCTCTGAAAGGCCGGGGTGGCCACGACCAGCACAGATTGCCTGTCAGTATCGGCGTTTCGTTCCGTGTAGAGGCCGATCTTTTGCTGCTCGACCAGCGTCTTGAGCTTGCTGCGGCCGGTCTCGCCGCTCTGCTGGTCCGAGGAGCCACAGACCTCCACACCGTCGGGGCCGGTGAACCCCACATAGCTGTAAAAGACGCTGCCCCGTTCGAATTGGTCCAGCGTTGTGCGGCAAAGCTCCGTGTCGGCTTGCAACGATCTCGCGGTATTGCCCAGGGCCGCGGCCGCGCCAATCGATCGCTCTATGATCTGGCGCTCGCGGGTGGCGGCCTTTTCCGTCACCGCCACGAGGGCCCGCTGCGCGGTGTCGCGCTGGTCCTCGATGATCTGGTCGGTCTGCCAGATCGCAACCCCCCCAAGGGGCAGCATTGCGAGCGACACAAAAAACACCGCGCGGACCGTCAGGCTGATCCGCTGCGCCCGATCGATTGCCTTTGTGACCACTTGCGTTTGTCCTATGCTGCGGCATTGCCGTTGGCGACAACGGCTATCGTATGGGCATCGGTCAACTCAAGGGGTTCATTTTCGTCGAGTTTCATCAGCTCGGCCAGCCGCGCACGTCCGCGGTTGACGCGGCTTTTCACGGTGCCGATGGCGATGCCGCACATGTCTGCGGCTTCCTCGTAGGAAAAGCCCGACGCACCGACGAGGATCAGCACTTCGCGCTGTTCATCCGGCAACTGGGCAAAGGCGGTTCGAAAATCAGCCATCTGCAGACGACCGTCATGGGCCGGTTTTTCGGAGAGTGTTGCGGTAAAGCTGCCTTCGGGATCGGCCACTTCGCGTTTCGCGCGGCGGCGCGAGGAATAATAGGTGTTGCGCAGGATGGTAAAGAGCCATGCCCGCATGTTGGTGCCAGCCTGGAACTTGTCGATGTTGGTCCATGCCTTCTCGACGGTGTCCTGCACCATGTCGTCGGCGGTTGCCGAATTCCGGGTCAGGCTGATAGCGAAAGCCCGCAGGGCTTGCATGTGCTCGATGATTTCGTCCTTGGGATCGGGCGCGCTCATGCGTCTTTGTCCGTTTTCTGCGTGACGTTGTCTTTTTCACGCAGTTTTGCAATCAGGTCGGTAAATCGGTCCGGCAGCTGCTCTTCGAGCGCCTCCTGATAGACCTGCTTTAGGCTATCGTCGATCAAATCCGATGATTTGCTGCTGTGGCCTGTTCGCGCCATATCATCTCGTTCCTTTCTAAAAAAGTGCACTGCCTGCGGAACCAAACGCGTGACATCTGCGTTTGGTTCCCGAGAAATTCAAAAACTGGAGAAATTCATGCCAATTGAAGCAAACGCATCCGATCTTGCCGACGCGATCGGCAACCAGCTGCCGTATCTGCGGCGATATGCGCGGGCGCTGACAGGCAGCCAGTCGGCCGGGGATTCCTATGCGGCTGCGACGTTGGAAGCAATCCTCACGGATGCGACCCCCTTTGATGGAACCCTGCATCCCAAATTGGCGCTGTTCAAGGTATTCCACGTGATCTGGCATTCCAGCGGGGCGCCGTCGGAGGGGAAAGAATCGGATCTTGCTGCGGCGGCGCAGGCCCATCTGGGTAAGCTGACCGCCAACAGCCGCGAAGCGCTGCTGATGTCGGTGATCGAGGGGTTTTCAGCGGCCGAGATCGCCCAGATCATGTCGACGAGCAAGGCGGAGGTCTCGGACCTGCTGGGTGCGGCTTACGCGGAGATGGAGGCCTCTGTCGCGGGGGATGTGATGATCATCGAGGACGAGGCGATCATCGCCATGGATCTGGAGAGTATCGTAAAGAGCCTGAGCCATTCCGTCACCGGGATTGCACGGACGCGGGCTGCCGCCGTGACCCTTGCGGCGCAGAAGACGCCCGACCTGATTCTCGCGGATATCCACCTTGCGGACGATTCCTCCGGGATCGACGCGGTGCGCGACATTCTGCAAGAGCTGGGCGACCGGCCGGTGATCTTTATCACCGCCTATCCCGAGCGGTTGCTGACCGGCGAACGCCCCGAGCCCGCCTTCATGATCGCCAAGCCCTACACCGAACAGCAGGTTAAAGTGGCCGTGAGCCAGGCGATGTTCTTCTCATCGACACAAACGCTCAAGGCGTGAGCTGCGGGACAGGTGCGGCGCAGATCTGATCTGCGTCCCGTCCGTGGTCTGACCACCGCCCACCGCCTTGTTTCGCTGACCCCCTTCTATGGGGGTCAGGCCTGCTGGTCTGTGCCGCGGTGTCGGTCCGGGACGGAACAAGAGCGGTGCTGAAAACGTATGTCATGTGACATGAAAGGGATCATTATGGCGAAGAACATGGAACAGTCGCAGGACCTGACACGCGCCTTTGATGAAAACGAAGCGGTTGAGGAGGCGGTGGGATTATCGCCCCGGCTGGTGTTTGAAACCATCCGCAGAAACGGCGAAGAGGAACTTGAACGGCCCATGCGTGCGCTGTGGTTCTCGGGTATTGCCGCGGGCCTGCTGATCTCTTTCTCGGTGCTGGGCGAATCCGTTCTGCGGGCCTATCTGCCCGATGCGCCCTGGCGGTTCATCGTAGAGAATGCGGGCTATTGCCTTGGGTTTCTGCTGGTTATTCTGGGCCGGATGCAGCTTTTTACCGAAAATACGATCACAACCGTCGTCCCTGTCGTGATGAACCCCACGCGGCGGGCCCTGGGGCGCACGGCGCGGCTCTGGCTCACCGTGCTGGCAGCAAATGTGGTGGGGGCCTTTGCCATTGCCACGTTCTTTGCCTACGGGGGTGTGCTGTCTGCCGAGGTGTTCAGCGCCATGGTCGATCTGAGCCATCACGCGACGGGGATGCCGCCGCTGGAGGGAATGATGCGCGGCATTCCCGCCGGTGTGCTGATCGCGGCGCTGGTCTGGATGCTGCCCTCTTCGCAGGGCAGTGAGGTGGCGGTGATCGTGCTCTTTACCTGGCTGATCGCGCTTGGCGATTTCACGCATATTGTCGCCGGGTCGGTGGAGATGGCCTTTCTGGCCGTTCTGGGGGAGCTTGGTTTTGCCAAAGCGCTTTTCGGATTCTTTCTGCCCGTGCTGGCCGGCAACGTGATCGGCGGTACGGTGATCTTTACCATGCTGACCTGGGCGCAGGTTCAGCCAGAGGTGGACGAGGTCTGAAACCCCGGCGGCAGGAAAAGACCGCCCCGACAGGCATCGGGGCGGTCTGGTCTTTGCAGGATGTGTATCGGGCTACCGGGTGTCCTTGCTGTCTTTTGCCAGGGTCGATTTCGGCGCATCCTCGTCTTCAAGCCGTTTTTCGGTGCGCGCCTTGCTGACCAGCGCAAAAATCATCACCGCGCTGAGTGTCACCAAGAAGAGCACGACAACGAGATAGGTCGTATCCATCGCTTTTCTCCTTTGTCTGTCAGGTCAATTTTCCCGTTCACAAAGCCAACGCGCGTTTCAAAGTTTGGTTCCGCCGCGGGCTTTTCGCCGCAGGTCGTCCTGCCCCTGCGTCGAAGCGCGCCGCCGGGCCGGGCCGCTGCACCGGGGCCAACCTGTGGGAACTTTATCCCGACCCCGGCCGTTTCCCTGTCATGGGGCCCGGCACGCGCCCGTGCCCCGATCCTGAACCGAGAAAGGACGATCCAATGACCACCCAGTCGCAAAAGGTAAGCCATCCGACCCTCAAGGGCGCGGAACAGCACCTTCCTTTGAAAAACCAGCCCGGAGAGAAGGGCGACAAGGACCACGCGGAGACGAACGAAACACTTTCGGATGAGGCTGCAAAGACGGTCGACGCCTCCGACGCGGAGACGCAGATTGCCGATGCGCTGCGCGATCTTTCTGACAAGGGGTGACCGGCTGCTGGTGTCTGCCGTTCACCGAAACGCATCAGGGGGCGACATGTCCAAAATCTCGACGATTGCCATGCAGCAAAACCGGTTGGAGCGGCTGGACCGCATTGCGCGCCGCCTGGACAGCAATTTCCGCATCCCGGTCCTTGGGGTTCGGTTCGGGTGGGACAGTGTGTTCGGCCTGATTCCGGGTTTCGGTGATCTGGCGACGGCCGTGCCCGGCGTTTTCATGATCTACGAAGGCGTTCAGATGGGCGCCCGGCGGCGGGTGCTGGCGCGCATGGGGGTGAACACGGCGGTGGATCTCCTTGTCGGGAGCATCCCGCTGGCGGGCGATCTCTTTGACCTTTTCTTCAAGTCGCACCGTCGGAATATTGCGCTTCTGAAAGCTGAAGTGGCTTGCAGGAACAAGCAGTATGGGTCAGCTGGGAAAGACGGGCCGCGCGGAGAGGCCGGGTAGCCCCCGGCCCCCCGAAAAGGGCAGATCGCGGCCTTACGCTCTAAAAAGCTCGGAGTGCGACTTCAGCACCTCGTCGCCATCCTCCTGTTCGATCAAGAACGCAGGCTCGTCCCGGCTGGCCTTGCGCTTGACCTCGGTGCCTTTGATCGTGCGGCAAACATCTTCGGTAAACCGGTCGACAACCGTGCCGGTCCCGGTCCCGCTGCCCCAGTTCCATGACACTTTGTCCCCTTTGGAAAAATCGCTCATCCCGTCTGCTCCTGTTTGGTTGCTTTCCAATGTCCGGCCAACGCCCGGAAAGGCCGAAGAGTTCCACGGCACGCGTCAGAGCCCTCCATGTGGTACCGGTGCAGAACGGCGATCTTGGGGCCGCCAAAAAAAAACGCCGCTCTGGGGAAGAGCGGCGTCTACAAGATCGTAAAGTTCAGGTCTTAGTTGTTGTCGGCAACGCGGCCGTCTTCTTCAGGGCTTTCGATGTCCACGGTGGGGACTGTGACTTCCAGCTCTGTTGTTCCAATGTCCACGTCTCCTGTTTCCACGTCGAATTCAGGGACGTTGCCCCCCTCGACGGACACATCGACGTCGGGAAGAGAGGCCTCTTCGGTCATCTCCACATCAACGAAATAGATGCCGGCGCCGATAGCGGCGGCGGCGGCGATTGCTGCGATTGCGGTACCAGTTTTCATGTCCAAACTCCTTTGCGTGTTGCCATTCCAACCCACCGGCCCGGCAGAAGTTCCAAGAAAAGCCAAAACAGTTTTTTCGGAACCAATACCGAAATGCCCGCGTTGGGCAGGCAGACATGCTCAAAAAGAGGACAGAGAAATGGAATATGGTATCTTGGGCTTGATTGTCCTGATCGCAAACATCTATGCGCTGGTCAAAACTTGGACGAGCGCTGTCTCGATCGGGGCGAAGCTGCTCTGGACATTGCTGATCCTGGTGCTGCCTGTCATCGGATTTATCGTCTGGTGGATCGCAGGGCCGAAAGGATCGAGCCACGCAGCGGTTTGAAACTGAGCTGACATGACCAAGCACCGGCCCGCCTGCGGGCCGGTGTTTTCTATCCAGGGAGACAGCCATGCCCGATGCAGCCCAGCCACCGAACGCAAAGAATACCTATCTGGTCCAGACCACGCTGACGCTGATTGCTGCCGCGGCTCTGGTCTGGCTGCTCAGGACCGGCACGCCGGTCTTCCTGCCCCTTACCTTCGCGCTCGTGATCGGCGTCGTTTTTGCCCCGCTGGCAGATGTTTTCAGCAGGATCGGTGCCCCGCCGGTCGTGGGCGCGCTGGCGGTGCTGGTGATCGTGCTGTCGGCGTTCACAGCCGCCGTCATCGTTTTCTACCCGGTCGTGGCGGAGTTCATCCAGCGCGTGCCGGTGATGTGGAACGAGGTGCAAAGCGCGCTTGGTGGCCTGAAAGACACCATGGAAAACGTCGAAAGCGTGCAGGAGCAGATGGTTGACACGTTGGACCCCTCTGGGGCGGCGATGGCGCGGACAAACGAGGCGATACCGGTTCCGAAAGTGACAGATATCCTGTCGTATCTGCCGTCCACCGCGGCACAGATCATGATATTTGTCGGTATCCTGTATTTCTTTCTGCTGACCCGGTTGGCGATCTACAGGTTCGTCGACCGCAATTCCGAGTTTCTGACCGAGACCGTGCTGCGCCGGGCAGAATCGCAGGTGTCGCGGTACTTTCTGGCGGTGACAGCCATCAATGCCTGTTTTGGGATACTCGTGGCGATCATGTTGTCGGCCCTCGGCATGCCCAATGCAGTTTACTGGGGTGTCGGGGCCTTTCTGGTCAATTACGTGCTCTATCTGGGGCCGATCTTCTTTGCCTTTATGCTGGGGGTGGGCGGGCTGGTAGTCTTTGACGGCCCCATGAGCTTCCTGCCGGCGCTGCTTTTTTTGTTGATGAACATCACTGAAGGTCAATTCGTGACGCCCAGCCTCGTGGGTCGGCATATGTCGGTGAACCCGCTGCTGATTTTTGTGTCGCTGGTGTTCTGGATGTGGCTTTGGGGGCCGCTGGGGGCGATTATCGCAATCCCGCTGCTGGTCTGGGTCAGGCAGGTCTACAAGGCGCTGCAGGAACGTAACGCCGAGGTTGACCCCGATCCCGTCCCGGTCAATGCCTTCGGGACCGTCATCGATCACGATATACTGGGAGTGCGCAATGGCCCTGCTGAATGAGCTGGAAATTCTGATCACGGCCGAGGAAGGCTACAGAGCGCTGGAAGAGGCTGTGCTTGCCGCAAAAGACCGCGTCGACATGGGGTTTCGCGTGTTTGACCCGCGCACGCCGCTGATATCGGACGCCGCCCGCGCCATCGGCGGGACATGGGTCGATCTTCTGGTCGCCAAGCTTGACGAGGGCGTGCGCTTCAACATCTCCATCTCCGACTTTGATCCGGTTGTGCGTGCCGAATTGCACCGGGGCAGCTGGAAGTCGTTCAGTGTCCTGGCGGGCCTCGCAGAGCTTGTCGCGCGCCCGGACCTGCTGCGCGCGACCATTGCCGATCACCCCGCGCGGGTCGGTTGGGGGCCGCGGATGGTGCTCTGGCCCAAGATGCAGTCGCAGATCGCGCAGACCTGCGGCACCCTTGATGCGCTCGATCCCGCCAAACGCAGGGAAGCGCTGCGCTGCATGCCCCGCTTTCGCACCCTGGCGGACGACACGGACGGCGCGCTGAGGCCGCGGAAATTCGGCTTTCCCCCGATGATCCCTGTCACGCACCACCAGAAACTGGCGGTGATCGACGATGAGGTGCTCTATATCGGCGGTCTTGATCTGGACGGGCGCCGCATGGATACGCCCGACCATCACGGCCCGGCCGAGGAAACCTGGCATGATGTTCAGCTCTGCCTGCGCGAGCCGCTGCTGGCGGCCTCCGCACGGCGACATCTTGACCGGTTTCTTGCTGAATGCGCCGGAGATTGCACCGTGATGCCGCCCGAGGGACTGCTGCGCACCCTGTCCGTCAGACGCGAGGGCGAGGGCCCGCATCTGTCGCCGGAGGTCTGTGACACCGGCATTCTTGACGCACATCTTGAGCAGATCGCTCAGGCCGAGACGCTGATCTATTTTGAGAGCCAGTTCCTGCGCGATCCCGTTCTGGCCGAAGCGCTGGTGGCGCGGGCGGCTGAAAAGCCCGATCTGGGGCTTGTGTGCGTGTTGCCCGCGAGCCCCATGGAGGTGGCCTTTGAAAACGCGAGCGGGCTTGACCAGCAGTATGGCGAATACCTGCAGGCCAAATGCATCGGGCGCCTGATGGCGGCATTCGGCGAGCGCTTTTTTGCGGCCACCCCGGCCCAGAAGACGGAAGCGGAGGCGACAGATCGTGCCGTTTCGTGTGGGGCCCCGATGATTTTTGTACATTCGAAGGTGTCGATTTTTGATGATAAAGCCGCCCTCGTGACCTCTGCAAATCTGAACGGGCGCAGCATGCGCTGGGATACGGAAATGGGCCTGCGGGTCACCCACACCGAACAGGTGCGGGCCGTGCGCGACCGGGTGATGCGGGCCTGGCTGCCCGAGGACGCCGAGCCCGCCTATACCGCCGCATTGCCACAGACGGTAGATCTCTGGCGGCGTCTTGCGATGACGAATGCGGCCACCGCCCCGCAGTCGCGCCGGGGGTTTCTGGTGCCTTATGACGTGCGCCCGGCCAAGTCCTTTGGCACCCCGCTGCCCGGTGTCCCGGTGGAGATGGTCTAGACGGCTCTTCCTCCGGTCCTGGGGCCGAAGCTGGTCAAACCGGCGGAACTTATCCTGCGGCTGGACGTTGTGCTTGCGAATGATCTCAATGGAGGTACCAATGACCAACCCGTCAAAGACAGACGCTGATCGCGGTGTGCGCGCGCGTGTCGAAGAGGCCGCCGACAAGGCAACCGAAATGGTCCGGCGCGAGGCAGAGGCGGCAACCGATGCCGTCACCGGGCAGGCGGAGCGCGAAGTGTCAAACGCTGCCAACGCGGCTGCTGCCGCATCCGAAGAATTCCCCCCCGGCACGCCCCAGGCCCGGGCCGCAGACCAGCTCGCCGGCAGCCTGCATCAGGTCGCCGACGTCCTGCGCGACACCGATCTGAACAAGGCTGCAGGCCAGGTCACGCGGTTTGCCCGCGAAAACCCCGTGCTGTTTCTGGGCGGGGCCGCTCTTCTTGGCTTTGCGGCCGCCCGCTTTCTGAAAGCAACCGACCCCGCTGCGACCCCGCGCAGCACGGCTCCTGACGATCCCTGGACCGGTCATGTCACGGCAGCCGAGGCCGCGCACGGGTCAGGCACGGGAAGCTACGCAAACGGGGGCACCCACTGATGTCTGATCTCAACAATCCTGCGCCCGGGCAGCCGCAACCGGCAGACGCCCCCGGTCTTGTCAGCGATTTCATTCAGCAGGCCAGCCGTCTGCTGCGCAGTGAACTCGCCCTGGCCAAGAAAGAAATGGGCCAGAAGGCATCCCGCGCCGCCGCCGGGATCGCCATGGTTCTGATTGGCTTTCTTCTGGTTCTTGCAGCCCTCGATGTGCTGGCTGCCGCCGCCGTTGCGGCCATCGTTGCAGCAGGGCTGCCCGTCTCGGTCGCATCGCTGATCGTTGCGGCCGTCGCCCTTACCCTCGCCGCGGTCCTGTTCCTTGTGGGCAAAGCGTGGCTCAACCCGAAAAACCTGACGCCGGACCGCTCTATCAAGAATGTCCGCCGGGATATCGAAACGATCAAGGAGAATGTTCATGTCTAAGGATATCCAGACCCTCGAACGAAACATCGAAGCAGACCGCAGCCTGCTGGAGCGCACGCTGGGCCAGCTGACCCGGGCGCTGTCGCCCGAGCAGATCTCAAGCACCGTTGCACGCGAAGTGCAGGCCCGGAGCGGGTCCGTCGGGCACGCAGTTGTTGACATGGCGCGGGCGAACCCTGCCGGTGCGGCACTGGTCGGGCTGGGTCTGGCGGCCCTGCTGGCGGGGCCAAAGCGCCCGGCGCGCGCGGCCCCCTATGACACGCGCCAGACGTCGCCCGCGAAAGGTCTGTCGGAAAAGGATCCCCTGTCGGGAGAGTTTGACAGGCGCTTGGCCGCCGCAGATGCCGCCGAGACCTCCGAGCCTCGGGCGCCGCGCATGCGGGCCGCGCTGAACAACGGTCTGGCCAATCTGCCCGAGCCCGCGCGGCGCCGGGTCATCAAGGCGCGCAAGGCGGCGATTGAAGTTCAGGAGACGCTTGATCGCAAAGCCGCCATTGCCGCGCGCAAGGCCCGGAGTTTTCACCAGCAACAGCCGCTGTCGACCGGTGCTCTTGCGATGGGTGTCGGGGCGGTCGTGGCCGCCCTGTTGCCCCGGACCCGGTTCGAGGATGAAATGCTGGGTGCCCGGCGGGACGAGCTGCTGCAGCAGGCTGAATTCGCGCTGCGCGACGAGATCGCCCAGGCCACGGCAACGGGGGAAGCGGCCCTGCGCGACGGCATGAAGGCCGGATACGACAGGCTGAGCCGTCCCTGAAAACCGACACAAACCCTACTCAACCCTGAACCACAGGAGATACACCGATGACAACCACCACTCATTCCGCCGATACGGGCCCCAAGACGAGCGCCCGCAAATCCACCAAGGACGCGACGCCCAAGGAACGTGTCGCCGAGACCGCGGAGCAAGCCCGTGATCTTGCCGTGGAACAGGCGCAGCGTGCGGCTGACAGCGCGCAGGAAGCTGCAAATGAAGTGCGCGACCAGTTGGTCAGAGCCAGCGAAAAGGCCCGCGAAGTAACAGAAAAGCAGCCTTTGCTGGTCGTCGGCGGCGCGCTGGCCCTTGGCGTCGTGATCGGCATGGCGCTCAGGAACAACCGCTACTGATCCCGCCCCGGCCGGGGGTGTTTCGCGGGGCGCATTTCCGAAGGGGAGTGCGCCCCTTTTGTTTCAAAAAGCCATCGGTGCGCCGCCTTTACCACCCAAGCCGCCGCCGCCCGCGAACCGGATCGGGCGCGGTTGTCGCCAAAGGCTGGCGTCAGCTGCCAAGCGCCCGACCAGGGGCTCCTGTTAACACGCAAAGTATAAAAAAACGATTTGTACATGGTTTTGTGTTCTCAAGCACGGCAGCCAGGAGGACCAAACATTGAAAGATCTTACAAGTTCCAGCTTTGACGTGGAGAATGACGCCTCGGAAATCATCCAGGTGTTGCAGCAGGCCATGGACGCTGTCGTGATGATTGACGAGTTCAACAACGTCACGTTTTTCAACCCGGCTGCGGAACGCCTGTGGGGATACGCCAGTCACGAGGTCGTCGGCCAGAACGTCAAGATGCTGGTGCCCGCCGCGATGCAGAAATATCACGATGCCTGGGTTGACGCCAATCGCAACGGGGGAAAAGACAAGATCGTGGGGACCAGCCGCGAGGTTGAGATTCATCGCAAGGATGGAGGTCTGAGATGGGCCAGCCTGTCCCTGTCAAAGGTTATCACACAGGGCCGTCCGGCGATCTATACCGCGTTCATGAAGGATGTGACGGAGGAAAAAGCCGCACGTGAGTTGATGACCGCAACCCTGGAGCAGACCATTGACGCTGTTGTGATGCTGGATCAGGAAAACCACGTCACGTTTTTCAATGCGGCGGCGGAACGCCTGTGGGGGTACGGCCGGGACGAGGTCATCGGGCAGAACGTCAAGATGCTGGTGCCCCCGGAAATGCGGGTCCACCACGACAGTTGGGTCGACAGACACCGAAACGGCGGCGCAGACAAGATCGTGGGCACGAGCCGGGAAGTGCCGGTCCACAGAAAGGACGGATCGGTTGTGCACGGCAGCCTTTCGCTGTCCTGCGTCAAGCTGCCGGACGGTTCCAGCCAGTACACGGCCTTTGTTAAGGATGTGACCGAGGATGTCGCCAAGCGTGAAAAGTTCCGCCTGCTGTCCCTGGTGGCGAATGAAACCGACAATTCGGTCATCATCACGGACAGAAACGGCCTGATCGTCTTTGTAAACCCTGGTTTTGAACGTTTGACCGGCATCGCAGCGGATGCCGCAATCGGGAAAAAGCCGGGTCGAATGTTGCAGGGGCCGGCAACCGACCGGGACACGGTCGCGCGTATCGGAGAAAAGCTGCGGGCAGGGGAGGCCTTTTACGAGGAAATCCTCAACTATTCAAAAAAGGGTGAAGCCTATTGGATCAGTCTTGCGATCAACCCTGTGTATGATGCCAAGGGGCAGGTTGAATACTTCGTTTCGGTGCAAGCCAACGTCACGACGACCCGCCAGAAGTCGATGAATTTTGACGCGAAACTCTCGGCTATCAGTGACGCAACAGCCATCGCAGAGTGGTCGACAGACGGGAGCTGCAAAGACTGTAACGCCTTCCTGACAAATCGAAGTGCCCATTCACCGCGTCTGGGCAAGCTTCTCTCGGATGAAGAGATGAGATCGGTCTTGAGTGGGAAAACGCTGAGCAAGGAGCTCTCCTGGCCGGTGGGAAGTGATGATGAGCTTTGGCTGGACGCAATTTTTTCAGCGACGCGCGACATGGAAGCCAAGATTGACCGCGTGATCATGTGCGGGAGCGATGCGACCCTGCGTCGTGCGGCGACGGCGCGCAGTTCAGAAGCCATGGGGACGATGTTGAGCAACATCACCAACCTGGTAGGATCCATCGGGGGGGTTGCGAAACAGACCAACCTGCTGTCCGTGAATGCCACCATCGAAGCTGCACGTGCGGGCGATGCGGGAAAGGGTTTTGGGGTGGTTGCAACCGAGATCAGAAGCCTTGCCGGTCGTGTTGGTGACGCCGCCAACCAAATTGACGCGTTGATCAGTGACGGTCAGAAAGCCCTGCAAGAGCTGAAGGACGATCAGTAGACCGAAGCGGGGATCGCCCAAGGCCCCCGGAGACGGTCTGTTCAAGAGGCACGGACAACTTGCACGGCGCATATCCTGGCAAACACCGTTTCGCGCAGGCAGGCTCGATCACTGAAACCGGGAGCCGCGCCTCGGGAGCTGACGGCCTGGCGTGGGGCAGCCGGTCTATGTTGCTCTATCCGGCCTGCCTCAGCCTGAGCTCAAGGGGCCTCTCGTCAGGTTTCGGCGATACTTAAATCCAAAGAAAGGCCGCAACGGTTTCAGCACCGAAACAAACCGGACAAGGAGACCGGACCGTTGTGCCCGGCATTTCCACTCCGGATGATCGCCGGAGTATTCTTCAGCGTGAAAGGGAGGGTCGAACGCTCACCGCGTTCCTCCCTTTTTTCCCGACCCCGCGCCCGGATACGTCGCTGTATTCTCTGCAGCGAAATCTGCAGCCTGACGCGGATGCCTACCCGATGTGCCAATCGCGGCGGCTCGGTGGGCGTCGATTGGTCCGGCGCGTGATACCTTCCAACGGGTACGTGCCGACATCAGACCTGCCTGAGCGTGGCAATCTTGCAGGATTTACCAGTGCCGAACCAACCGTGACGCAGACCGCGGACCACCGGTGATGATAAAGAAGCCGGATCGCCTTTTGAAACAGGTGATCCAGCGGGCGGAGGAGGCGGCCTTCTTGTGACCGTGGCAAAAGCGCTGCGCTGCAGATTGGGATCTCGATCAGACACAGGGCGATCAGGACGCTCAATCCGGTGCTTAAAATTTCAAAAAACTCCGGAACAATACGCGCCTGACGGGTGTTGATCTACCAATCGGCCCCTGTGCCGGAAACATACCTACGAAGGACCTGTAAAATGAAAAATCTCATGACAACAACTGCACTTGTTCTCGCCACGGCCCTGCCTGTCGCTGCGAAAGACACAACGAACGCAAGCGTATTTATGCAATACGAGGAAGGGAGCAAGACCTCGGCTGACGTGCTTGCATCCGACCTGATCGGCATGCGTGTGTTCACCAGCGAAAATGACATCGACGCCAACTACATGTCCGAGATCGACGGGGACTGGAACGACATCGGTGAAGTCAGCGACGTGGTCATGTCGCGCGAAGGCACAACCGAAGCCATCCTGCTGGACATCGGCGGCTTCCTCGGTGTGGGTGAAAAGACCGTTGCGGTGAGCTTTGACGAGCTGAATTTCGTTGCCGATGATAGTGACGCGGGCAGCTATTTCCTCGTTTTCACGGCAAATCAGGAGATGCTGGAAGAGGCGCAACCCTTCGACTTTGACCAGATCGGCGCATGGACGTCGGCTGCCTGGAATGACGCCAGGGCAACGGCCAGCGAAACCGCGACCGACATCTCAGCATCCGTGAGTGCTGCCGCCGAGGACGTGGAGCAGACCGCGAAGGATGCGGTGCAGGCCACCGGGAATGCTGCAGCAGAAGCCGGCAAGGAGATTGATCGCACCGCCGCGAGTCTGACCGCACCGGATATCAAGCGTGACGGTTTCGAAACCTATGAGGTGAGCATGCTGACGACCGAGATGCTGACCGGGGCACCGCTTTACGACATCAACGACGAGTGGATCGGCGAAGTATCCGAACTGATCGTTGACGACCAGGGCAATCTCAAAGAAGCGGTTCTTGATGTCGGGGGCTTCCTTGGCATCGGCGAAAAGGAAGTCGTGACCAAAATGGAGAGCCTGACCATCAAACGTGCGACCGATGGCGATGAGCTGCGGGTCTACGTGGACGCCACCAAAGAACAGTTGGAAGAAATGCCAACGCGTGACGAGAGCTAAGAACGCTTCATCCCAGAAACGATCATCGCCCGGGGCCCCAGCGCGCCCCGGGTTCTTTTTATCGCAAAATCTGCTTCCCCGTAAAAAACACTTAGAAACAGATATTTAACCCATTTTTCCCGGAACATTTCGATGCTGCCCGCGTTGGGCAATAGGTCTGTCGGCTTGGGCAGATCAGGTTTTAGGAGCAAATCATATGAAGTGGATTTCACCATTTGTAGCCGCCGTGTTTTTTGCCGCGCCCGCGTCCGCCGAGATCAAGGCGGATTATGTCACCGTGAAGGCTGATGTTGCGGTGCTCGAAGCGCTTGAGGCCGGCACAATCTGGACCGAATTGCCTGAAGACCTGCACGCAAGGATCATTGAGCGCCTGACAGAAAAGGGTCGCGGCGCAGGCACGCGGATCGATATCGAAATTGACACCGCCACCCTTGCGCGCGACGTCTCGCATGCGGTGCAGGTCACCGACAGCCGGTTCATTGCAGATGTGAAAATCGCGCCCCCAAGGCGGTACTACGGGATGGACTACACGCTCATTATTTTGGGCGGGGGTACGGTCGGAACAGCGCTTGAGCAGGAGGAATCCCGGGCGTTGAGCTTGCACAGTGAGGCCCATTACAACAGCATGTTGGACAAATTCACCGACAATATTGTGTCTAAACTGGCGTGGTGAGACATCCAAAGCCCGGTGCGCTGTGTGATGCGCCACCGGCCCTTCAGAGATTTTGGGTCGCCGCATCGACAAGACGGAAAGTTTCCCTTGCAACATCAGCAGATCATTAAAATCCCGCGCGAAGTCCGTAAAACCGGGGACGACACGGCAGCCGCCTCGCTGCTGACCTATGTGTGGCGCATGAGCGAGTGGCATCAGGGCGCCGTTTGTCTGATTGCGGTCGTGGTGGCGGTGTTGAGCCTGATCCCGCTGGAGCTGCAACGGCGCATCGTCAACGAGGTGGTCGAGACCCAAAACCTGCCTGTTCTTGTGCAATTCGGCATCGCCTATGTTGTGGTGGTGCTGTTGCATCAGGCGGTGAAATACGGGCTCTGGATTTATCAGTCGTGGATCACGGAGAGCGCGTCGCTTTACACCCGCCAGCACCTGTTGCGTCTTTACGCTGTGCAGGACGAGTACCCGGAAGAGGGCCGGGGCCGGACGGTTTCGATTGTAGGCGCAGAGGTGGAAAAGCTGGGTGGCTTTGTGGGCGAGGCGCTTTCTGACGCCTGTGCCAATGCGGCGATCCTGCTGGGGGTGGCTGTCTATATGTTTGTGGTGGAGCCGCAAATCGCTGTCTTTGCCCTGGCCTTTCTGGTGCCGCAGGTGGTTCTGACACCTCTGATCCAGCGCAAGCTCAACGCGTTGATCGAGACCCGCGTGGGTTTGTTGCGCAACCTTGGCGATCAGATTTCAGAGATGGGCGCGGGCGCTGAAATGGGCGGTGTCAACGTATTGCGGGACATTTACAGCAACCGTATCCGCTATTTCTTGTTGAAATTTGCAATGAAGGCCGTGCTCAATCTGCTGAATGCCCTGGGGCCGATGACTGTCCTGCTGTTTGGGGGCTACCTGGTGATGCAAGGCGAGGTCCAGATTGGTGTGATTGTGGCTTTCATCTCCGGGTTCGAGCGCATTTCGTCCCCCTTGCGCGAGTTGATCGGATTTTACCGCGTCGCAGCCCAGGCCAACGTGCAGCACCGCCTGATCGCGGAATGGATGGCGGAGTTGCGCCGCGCCTGACAGGCGGACTCGGACTTAGAGCGCCAGAGTCTGCAAGAAGGAAACCAGGCAACTTTTTGGCAGCTTGCGGGTTGTCTCTGCAAGCAGGAGATTTCACGCGGAGAAAAACATGCTGAAAAACATCGTTCATGGTGCCTTGCTCAAGGCAGAGCGTTTCGCGGGTCGTTTCTCGCGCAACCGGTCGAAAACACGCCACGTGGACCCCTACATCGGGTATGCGACACCCACTCATTTTGTGGCACGAGGGCGTGTTTTGTCGCGCCGCCGGACGGCACCGGCGCGGCCGGGACAGTCGCGTCTGGCAAACCTGCGCGGCATGATCTCGTTGTTTATGACGGACGAGGCGGCAGGGGCCGAGGTGCGGTCTGAACACGGCCGGACGGTCACGGACGAGGAAGGCTACTTTCAACTGACATTTCCCAAAACAACTCAGACCGGCTGGATAGAGCGCGCCGTGACGGTCGAGGGTGCCGAGGCCCCTGCATCTTGCCCCATCTGCGTGCCCCGGGCGGACGCGCAATATCTGGTGATCTCCGACATTGACGATACGGTTCTCAGGACCCGCGCCTATGCGCTTTGGCGTAACCTCATCACCTCCTTTACCGGCAATGTGCTGACACGGCGGATTTTTCCCGATGCCGTGCGACTGATGCAGCGGCTCTCACGAAGCGGCCAGAACCCTATTTTTTATGTCAGCTCCTCGCCTTGGAACATGCATGCGTTTCTGGACGATATCTTTACGCGGGCCGATCTGGAACGCGGGCCGATGTTTCTGCGGGATCTGGGCCTGAGCGAGACAAAGTTCATCACAGAGGGCCATGGCAATCACAAGGGCCAGAGCATTGATCGGATCCTGCAGGCCAACCCAAACCTGCCTGTCGTCCTGATTGGTGATACCGGGCAGGAGGATGCCACGATTTACCGGGAGGCTGCAGATCGACACCCGGACCGGATTGCGGCAATTGTGCTGCGGCATGCCGACCCTGATCCGGGCCCGCGAGAGCTGGCAAACCTGGAGCGTTTGCAGAGGCTGCCGCTGCCGGCCTTTGTTGCGGCGCGTTTCGATGAGATCGAAGAGCGGTTGCTGCAAGAGCTGGCCAAGGTCGAAATCAAGGCTCCCGTGGGGCTGGTCTCGGTCTAGGGCATTCCCTTGCAATCACGCCCTGTGCCGGGGTCGCGGTCTGTCGTGACCCGCCGCTTCTCATGGAACAATTGCGCGCCTGATGCGTTCTGTTCCTGAAGAGGACCATTTGCCAGGTCACCGCCGCTGCGGCGGAAAGACATGGCACTTTGCACGCAATTCGGAGGAACACCATGTCATTGAAAAACATGATAACCAAGCTCGCCCTTGCCTTTGCGGCCAAAAAGGGACTGGACGCGTTCACCGCGATGGGTGGGATGCCGGGCCTTGCGGCGCGGTTGCAAAACGCGACCCCGGCGGGACCCGATACGGAAAGCCGCACCGACGAGGTGCAGACGGCAGACACTGAAGGTCTTGGCAGCATCATCGAAGCCCTCGGCCAAACAAGAGGGAATGCCGGGCGCTCAATATCGGCTCGCCAGCAGGGCAATCCGCTGAACGCGTCGCTTGGTTCGCTGTTCGGCACCCTGGCCAATGCGTTCAACCAGTCAGGGTCTTCCGAGAAATCTGGACAGGACCTGCAGCACCATTTCACGATTGAGGATTTCCAGTCCGAGGACGAAGCCAGACCGGTCTTGCGGGCAATGGTCCAGATGGCCCGCGCGGATGGCAGCATCGACAATGATGAACAGAGCTTTCTGTTTGGCCTGTTGGAGGACGCGTCCGATAGCGAACAGGCGGCCCTGCGCCGCGCGTTTCGGGAACCGGTGGATGCCGCCTCCGTCGCGCGCGACACGCCGGACTACGCGCGCAAGGAAGTCTATTCTGCCGCATTGCTTGTCGGCGAGCCGGACCATCCGCATGAGAAGTCATTTCTGACGCATCTTGCCCAGGCATTGCGCTTGCGTCAGGGCGAAGTGGATGATCTGCACCGTGCCATCGGCAAGGCACCGATCGCCGTCTGAACGGGCGGATCGAGGGCGGTGCACCCCCCGGCCTTCGACTTTCCGGGCGGCAGGCAGAGTTCAGTGTTCACGATTTCTTGAAAAGGGCAGGCTATGTGAACCAGATAACACTGCCTTTGGCAGATCGCCATATTCTGACCGCTTGTCACTGCTATCGTGACCAATGATTCTAGTCAGTCCCTTTAAGAGGTTTCACCATGCTTCCAAGACGCCATTTCATTCAATCGTCTGTCGCTTTGTTTTCCGCGGCAGCAATCGGCCTGCCGCTCAGCAGCCGCGCCATGGCGGCCCCAGGCAAGTGGTCGTCCTGGGATGCACGCGTGATCCCCACCAACTACGATCCGGCATCGTCAAATCCATGGGGAATTCACCCGCGGTTCCTGCCAACCGTTGTTGAAGCGAACGCAGGGTTGAAGCCAGGCGAAATCCATGTGGATGCCGTGGCGCGGTATCTTTACCATGTGCGCGATAACGGGACCGCCATGCGCTACGGCGTCGCCATCGCGCGCGGCAACCTCTATGAGCCCGGTGTCTACACGATCAGACGCAAGGCCAAGTGGCCCAGATGGACACCGACGCGGGCAATGATCAAACGCGACCCCGATCTGTATGAACAGCACGCTGACGGCATGCCCGGCGGTCTCGAGAACCCCCTGGGCGCGCGGGCGCTCTACCTCTATGAGGGGCCGCGCGACACCTACCTGCGGATCCACGGCACACCGTCGCCGCGCTCCATCGGGAACCGCGCAAGCTCTGGCTGCGTGCGGATGGTGATGGCGCACATCATTGACCTGTATGAGGAAGTGCGCTTGTCATCGACGGCGCATCTCTACCCGGCGGAAACCTATGTAACCGCACAAAGTTGAGGCGCGCCCGCCTATTCTTGCGTGCGGGTGCAGATCGGTCGCCCTTCGGCGGTGCGCAGCGGCAAATCTGTCGTCTCGACAGGACCCGTGTGACGATACCAATAGCAGCCGTCCTTCTCCAGGAGCCGCGCCGTGGACAGGTCCTGATTCGGGCCCGCGAGGGCGATGACGCCTTCGGGAAGGTTGCCGCCGGGTGCTGAGCCTGATCCATTCACACCGGCTGCACAGCCTGCCAGCACGGCGATAAGCCCAAGAGGGACGAGTAACTTGATTTTCATGTCTTGTCTTTTCCAGTCATTACTCCCCCTAGGGTAGAGCATTTCGCGCCGTAATAAAGGTGCGCGATGCTATTTCGGGTCCGCGCCCGGGACAGCCACGGCCTCGAACAGGATGTCTGCACCCTGCGCCTGCGGGAGTGACCTGCAGCGCGACGTTGAAAACAAAGCGCGCGGCAGCGCCGACGCACCGTCTGGTTCGGAAACCTGGCGCTTCTATTTCCCATACATGATTCAACCCGTGTTTGAATCAGAGATGGTGGACACCATACCCTTTTGACTTCGCAGCTCAGCTTGTCACAGAGAAGCACTCCCAGATTCTGCTCCGCGGCGGAAAAAATGGATAGCCTTTGGCCTCCTAAAACGGTCAGATGAGAGTCAGCGAGTCCCGCCGATAAGAGTGGGCAAGAGGCTCAACCAGTTTTTTCTTAGGGAGACGAAACATGACAAACATACATCTTCTATGCGCCGCTGCTGTTGCCGCGCTTTCTTTTGCCGCGCTGCCCGCCACAGCCCAGGACTGCCCACGCGGTGATCTGGATGATCGGTATTGCGACGTCGATGGCGACCTGATCGCAGATATCCCGACAGATGCTGCAGATCAAATCGACCCCGACACCCTGATTTTCGCCTACACGCCGGTGGAAGACCCCGCTGTTTATGAGACCGCATGGGCCGATTTTCTGGCACATCTGGAAGAAGCGACCGGCAAAGACGTCGTGTTCTTTCCGGTCCAAAACAACGCCGCCCAGATCGAGGCGATGCGGTCAGGGCGTCTGCACATTGCAGGCTTCAATACCGGCTCGAACCCTCTGGCCGTCAACTGTGCGGGCTTCCGTCCGTTCACCATCATGGCCGGTGAAGACGGCTCTTTCGGCTACGAAATGGAAATCCTGACCCATCCAGGGTCTGGCATCGAAAACATCGAAGACATCAAGGGCGGCCAGATGGCCTTTACGTCCGAGACCTCGAACTCCGGTTTCAAAGCGCCCTCGGCGATTCTGGCGTCGGAATTCAACATGAAGGCGGGAGAAGATTTCGAACCGGTGTTCTCGGGCAAGCACGACAATTCGATCCTTGGTGTGGCCAACAAGGATTATCCGGCGGCGGCCATCGCCAATTCGGTGCTGGCCCGCATGCTGGAGCGTGAGGTGGTCTCTGAAGATCAGCTCATCTCGATCTACAAGTCGCAAACCTTCCCGACGACAGGCTATGGGACCGCCCACAACCTGACACCCGAACTGCAACAGAAGATCCGTGATGCGTTCTTCTCGTTCGAGTGGGAAGGGACGTCGCTGCAGGAAGAGTTCGGCAAGAACGGCGAGGCGCAGTTCCTCGAAATGACGTATCAGGACTT
This sequence comes from Roseobacter weihaiensis, assembly GCF_020622345.1. Lineage (GTDB taxonomy): Bacteria > Pseudomonadota > Alphaproteobacteria > Rhodobacterales > Rhodobacteraceae > Roseobacter > Roseobacter weihaiensis. The sequence continues at coordinate 33,130 of NZ_JACNMO010000036.1, forward strand.
CTGGTCGGTCATTCGCACCATCGATGAGGCCAACGGCGTCTCGTACGAGTGTTCGTAACGGACCGGGCCGGGATCTTCCGGTGATGAGGTTGATGGCAGGTGGCAGCGTGAATTGCCACCTGCCTTACATATCCGAGGATCAGCTATGCTACGGCTAGACGCACTGACCAAGACCTACAAGACCGGCGACAAGGCTCTGAAGGCTGTCACATTGGACGTCCCCTTCGGTCAGGTTGTCGCCCTGATCGGCCCGTCCGGTGCCGGCAAATCGACCCTGATCCGCTGCATCAACCGGCTGGTGGAACCGACCTCGGGCGCCGTGATGCTCGGCGATGTGGATCTGACGCGGCTCAAGCCCGGCGCGCTGCGACGTGAGCGGCGGCGCATGGGGATGATCTTTCAGGAATACGCACTGGTCGAGCGTCTGACGGTGATGGAGAACGTCCTGTCCGGCCGCCTCGGCTATGTCGGGTTCTGGCGTTCGGCCACGCGCCGCTTTCCGCAAAAAGACGTGGACGAGGCGTTTCGTCTGCTCGACCGCGTGGGCCTTTTGCACATGGCCGACAAACGCGCCGATCAGCTGTCTGGCGGCCAACGGCAGCGGGTCGGCATTTGCCGTGCGCTGATCCAGGACCCCGCCTTGCTTTTGGTGGATGAACCGACGGCCTCGCTTGATCCCAAGACCTCGCGCCAGATCATGCGCCTGATTTGTGAGCTTTGCGCCGAGCGGGGGTTGGCCGCAATCATCAACATCCACGACGTGGCGCTGGCGCAGATGTTCGTGGCCCGCGTCATTGGTCTGCGCTTTGGCGAAGTGGTCTATGACGGCGCGCCGGATGGTCTGACACCTGACAAGCTGACCGAAATTTACGGCGAAGAGGATTGGGAGGCGACCATCGAGAAGGTCGACGACGAGGCAGAGACCGGGATCGAGGCCGCCGAATGAACGTGACCTCTACGCGTGACGCTTCACCCACCCTGGAGGAGATGGTGGGCACGCGCTGGCGGCGCCCGCCGTTGGTTCAGCGGGTCTGGCTGCGTTATGCGCTGCTGATCGGCTTTGCAGCCTATCTTGTGGCCGCGATTGCCAGTGTTGAGGTGGATTGGCTTCGCGTCTATCAAGGGCTGGATCGGGGCGCGGCCTTCGTGATGGCCTTTGCCAAGCCGGATTTCGTCAGCCGTGCCGATGCGATCTGGAACGGTATGGTTGAAAGCATCGTGATTACGGTGGCCTCGTCTGTCGTCGGCATCCTCATCTCGATCCCCATTGCCCTGGGCGCTGCCCGCAATATCGCCCCGGTGCCGATTTACATGATCTGTCGCGGGATCATCGCCGTGTCGCGTGCCTTGCAGGAAATCATCGTTGCCATCCTGCTGGTCGCGATCTTCGGATTTGGCCCCTTGGCGGGGTTCCTGACCCTGTCCTTTGCCACAATCGGGTTCCTGTCGAAACTTCTGGCCGAGGACATCGAAAGCATGGATCGCTCCCAGGCCGAGGCTGTGCGCGCCACGGGGGCCCGCTGGTCGCAATGGATCGACTACGGTGTGAAACCGCAGGTGATCCCACGGCTGATCGGGCTGTCCATGTACCGGGTGGATATCAATTTCCGTGAAAGCGCGATCCTTGGCCTTGTGGGTGCAGGCGGCATCGGGGCCACGCTGAACACGGCGTTTGACCGCTATGAATACGACACGGCCGCCGCGATCTTGTTGCTCATTATCGGGATTGTCATGGCCCTCGAATATCTCAGCGGCCTGATCCGCGCGCGGGTGCAGTAAGATGCCCGTTATCGAGACGGCAAAAGGCCCCGAATGGCGCTTGCGCAACCAGCGCGAGGCCCTGACCCGTTGGTCCTTCTGGCTGGTCGGCGTTGTCGTTTTCCTCTGGTGCTGGGCGCGGATATCAGAGGCCACGACATGGTTTTTCGTCTGGGACGCCCCGAGCATTGCCGGTGATATTTTCGAGCGCGCAACTCCGCCGCGCTGGTCATATATGGACAACCTCTGGCTGCCCATCTGGGACACCCTGAATATCGCGACCCTCGGCACAATCGGCGCCTTGATCCTCGCGGTGCCCGTTGCTTTCCTCGCGGCCCGCAACACCACACCCTCGGCGCTGTTCATCCGCCCGATCGCGCTTCTGATCATCGTGTCGACCCGGTCGATCAACTCGCTTATCTGGGCGCTGCTGCTGATCGCCATCATCGGGCCGGGCGTGTTCGCGGGTATCGTGGCCATCGCCATCCGGTCTATCGGGTTCTGTGCCAAGCTGCTGTACGAGGCCATCGAAGAGATCGACCACACCCAAGTCGAGGCCATCACCGCGACCGGTGCGTCGCGCTGGCAGGTCATGGTCTACGGCATTGTCCCCCAGATCATGCCGGCCTTTGCGGGCATTTCCGTCTTTCGTTGGGACATCAACATCCGCGAATCAACCGTGCTGGGGCTGGTCGGGGCCGGTGGTATCGGGCTGCAATTGCAGGCATCGCTGAACACGCTGGCTTGGCCCCAGGTCTCGCTGATCCTGTTGGTCATCCTCGCCGCCGTCGTCCTCTCGGAGTGGGTATCGGCGAAAGTGCGCGGGGCGATCATCTGACCCACGGCCCGATTTTCGACGGCTACGAGGCGGTGCGCCACCGTCTCCCCAATGCGGGCCCCGGTTGCGCCCGCACGCCAGCACACAACCTGTCCCAGATCGCGGATCTGCAAGCGGCAGGCAAAGGTGTCATGGTGGTCTCGAAGGCCGCTGGTTCCACCAAGGGCCCGAGCTTCTAGATCACGGTTCGCCAACAGGTTGTGCCGTCCCTAAAAATGGAAATGCACATGGTTATTGCAGATCTTGCCGGACGCTTTCGTCGCGACCAGATCCGTTCGACGTGGAGCGGATTATCCCGCTCTGGAATGACAACGGCGTAATGGAGTTTCCCTATGTGCCAGAAGGCTCCCCGAGCCGTTTTGAAGGCCTGGATGCGATCCAAACGACGCTCGCAAGCGCCTTCATTCAGCGTGAAATGATGAGGTTCTTTGATCTTTACGTCACAAACTGAGCCAGATTCCGGAAAAGCGGCAGAGCTGGAGTATGTTCGGATCGCAGCGATGCTCTCAAAGCAGCCCGAACCGCCCGTGTCCCGTAGTCCTGCCGATGGCGGCTTATCGAATGAACTGAAATTGGCGCAAAGATCAGTTTGGTGGCTTGTCCTGTCGTGGCCGAACTCTTAGTTGCGTTGAGAGGTAGACTGAAAAACTATGCGAAAGTGTCCCTGCTCATGAACAGATACTCAGCAGTGGAGCATTTTGCCGATGGGCTTCGGCTTCGTGCCGGTTTGGACGGCACGAAAGCCGCTGATCGCCTGCTCGACGCGTTTTGCGAGGTTCCACGGGAAGCGTTCGCGGGCTCCGGGCCGTGGCGGGTACGGTCGCCACTCGCGCCAGGAAAACCACCAGTTACAACGCCCGATGCCGACCCCCGTTGGCTATATCACGATATGCTTGTCGTCTTAGATGAAACCAAAGGGATAAACATTGGTCAGCCTTCAATGTGGGCACGTTTCTTGGCAAAATCTGACATTCAGGACGGCGCGCGCATCCTTCAGGTGGGTGCGGGTGTCGGGTATTATACAGCAATACTTAGCCACCTTGCTGGACCGGACGGGAGCATTTTTGCTTATGAAATTGACTTGGAACTCGCCAAGCGTGCCGCGTTAAACCTAGCAGGCTATAACAACGTGACGGTGCGCCATGGCAATGCAGCAACCGGTCTTGTCGATGAAGGGCCATTTGATGCTGTTGTTGCGTTTGCAGGGGTTACACATATTCCGAATGTTTGGTCCGGACACCTTGCGCCAAAAGCTAAACTGCTACTGCCATTGACGGGCATAATGGGTTCTGGGGCCATGATCCTTGCGCAGCCTGATAGCGACGGCTTTTGCGCGAAAACCGTTGGTCGCTGCGGTTTTTACCATTGCAGTGGTGCCCGAGATGACAAGCTGGCTGTGGAAATTGACGAGATGTTTGCGAATGCGGGACGGCTGGAGGACTGGCGCTTTCGGATCACAGGGGGAGACGATACTTCCGGATTTGTGACATTTCTCTACGAAAAGTAGCCATTATGACGCATCGCACAGAGGTCGGTTTTGTCCGCATAGCGGGAATGACCGTCAAGGATTAAAAGTTGGTTTTGGGTTGGCTGCGGTCAGCCGGCGCAAACCGGCAGATGTCGGCTCTGAGCCCACATCGCTTGATGGTGGGATTGATGCCAATGACTGCTTCGTTTCCAGCCGACAAAGCCTCCGATGCGCAGTTTGTTTATGAACAAGAATAACCATTCGGTGCATCTCTCGCTCGGTCAAACCACCGAACATGCCTTGCACGGTGCGAGGACGCTAGCCAGAGCAGCCTTCGACGGGCCAGCTATCCATGCGCTGCAAAATGCTTGTCTCCATTGAACCAAATTCCGCTCTGACACCACTAACAGGCATGACACCCGAGCGCTTTGCCCTGAACAGCTCTCTGCCTGAACAGCTCTCTGCCTGAACACACATGGGGAGACGGACATAATGCCAATCACAATAGGAAACAGAGATTACCCCGACGATGTTTGGGGCATGATGAAGGACAAGAAGATGGGCCCCTACGCAAGCGACTGCGTGAACTGGCAAATGAGCGCTGCCGGTTCGGGTATCGGCGTCTTGGGCATATTGCTAGCGAAGGAGGGTTTTGAGGTGAACTCTCATCCGGCGGTCGCTGCTTGCAGTGACGAGAGGGCAAAAGAAGCTGTTCCGGCTCTGTCGCGAAGAAGGGCTGGCTGTGCGGCACAGGCGGTCCCGCAAGCGCATTGGGCACACGCAGGCCTATTCTGGTGCCGGATCGGGCCAACCAGCGCCCCCTCTCGGCAGATTTTGCATTGCAAAATCGCCTACCGGTCAACGGGATCTCTCGACTTTGTGTCTGACGCTTTTGAAGATGGCCAGCGGTTCCGCGTGCTGTGCATCGTGGATGATTGCACCCGCGAA
>NZ_JACNMO010000037.1 GCF_020622345.1 Roseobacter weihaiensis
CGGTGTGGCACAGGCCCGTCGCCTTGATCTCAACCAGAACCTCCCCCGCCCGCGGGCCCTCAAGGGTCACCTCCATAACCTCCAAAGGCCGACCGGCAGCAACAGCAACAGCAGCGCGGGTTTTCATTCAGGTCTCCTCCCGTGGCCAGAGCGCTTTTGCGATGGCCTCTTTTGACCCAAGTATGAGCGCCGCGCCGGTCTGCGAACAACTAAGACAATGGTGGGTATTGGGTCCGGTGGACAGACGGCACATGCTTGGTCATAGTGCTTGAGACAACAGGGAGACCCCGGATGACAAAGCTCAGAGCCTTCGCCGCGTCCTTGTCGTTGCTGGCCGTAGGTCTGCCCGTGCAGGCTGCGGATTATTCCGATCCCACGTGGCCCTGTGTGCAGCGCAAGGTTGAAACGCTATCCTTGGGGCTGATGTGGCCTTTTCCGGTCGATCCCGACGCCGGATTGCCCAAGGGCGATCTGCGCGCCGATGTTATGGAACTGGCAAGTTATCTTTCGCTTCGCCGGGTGGAACTGGAAACGCTGCAGCCCCGCGTCGATGCCTTTGCGGAGACCTATCACGGTGACCCCGACGCATTGGGGCAGGTTTTTGCGTCCGTTTTCAAGACGCTTTCGGATCGCCGCGCCCGAATCATCCGCGGGATAGGTGACTTTTCCCTCAGCCAGATTGCCCTGGCCGAAAAGATCGACGGAGCCCGTGTCGAGATGGACGCCATCCTGTCAACGGCCGAGCCCGACTTTGACAAGGTCGATGTCATCGAAGAGCGGCTCGACTGGGATCAGGTGATCTACACGGATCGGCAGCGCAACATCACCTATCTGTGTGAAACACCGACCCTGATCGAACAGCGCCTCTTCAGCGTCGCGCAGATGCTGCAACAGGCCGTGCAGGATCAGGGCTAGCACCGGGGCGTCAGTCCCACTCCAGTTCCGTGAAAGCCACGGTCGCATTGCGGGCGTTGTAAGCCTCAAAGAGCGCCCAGGCCTCTGCTTCGCTGCGCGCGATCACCTCGACCGCGTCGGCCAACCTCTGACCGGCATCAATCGCGGCTCTTGTATCTGCCTCCAAAACCTCCAGATACCGCTGCGTGTCCGCCGCCCCCGCCGGCCACTCCAGAGACGGGCCGCCATGCCCCGGCACGACGCGGGATAGCTCCATGCCGGTCAGTTCCAAAAGCACCGCGCGCCAGCCCGGCAAAGACCCGTCAAGTGCCGGGGTATGGTCGTCAAAGACCAGATCACCGGCAAAAAGCGTGCCCGATGTAGCGTCCAGCACGGTCAGATCGGTCGCCGTGTGCCCCGCAGGCCAGGCGCGCAGCGACAAAACGCGCCCGCCCAGATCAATCTCGGCTGTGGTTTCAATCGCCAGATCAACCGAGACGCTCCGCGTGCCAAGCATTGTGCCCACCCCCACCAGACGGTTGAGGCTTTCAAGGTAGTTCATCTGGCGATCCGCCAGCGCGCGCGCCAAGCCCGCGTGACCGACAACCTGGGCCCCCGCATCCACCAAGGGGCCCGCGCCAAAAACATGGTCGGGATGCATATGCGTGAGGATGACATGGGTGACCGGCAGCGCCGTGCGCGCCCGTATGGCACGCCAGAGCGCCTCCCCCATCCAGCGGGCCGTGCCGGTATCGATGACCGCGACCCCGGCGTTGCCGATGACAAACCCCAGATTTGAGACATCGCCCCGGTTGGTTGCGTCCGGTTCTTCGATGGCGCCGCGGTGCACGAAGGCACCGGGTGCGATTTCGATGACCGACAGGGTTTCCCCGACCGGTTGGCAGCGCGCCTCCCCTTTCGCCTGCAACCCGCTGAACCGCGTCAGATCAGGTGCCATCGCGGCCAAGGCTGCCGCGCAGGCGGCCTGCGTCTGTGCCTCATATCCCGGCAACAGGTGATCGCGGCAAGGTCCCGCCGCGAGGCTGAGACAGAGCGAAATGACAGCTTCGAACATCGAGGGATCCTTTCACCACCATCATTCCACAGCAGACCCTGCGGCCCAATCCGCCTTTGGTATATGTGTCTTTTTGCCAAAATTTGTGGCATAACACGAGAATTCCCGTGCAGGAGGAGACTGGCATGGCTTTCAAACTTCTAAACGCCGCAGCCCTTGCGGCGCTGATTTCAGGACCGGCTTGGGGCACGGACACCCTGCAGAACCCCCTGACCGAAAGTGAGACATGGAACGATCTGCGCGGCGATGTCGTGGGCGATGTCGCGCTTGCCTCGGCCGAGGGGTTGCTGTTGATCGAGGCACCCTACCGCGCCCATGACGCGGCAACCGTTCCTATCCTTCTCAAGCAGCAGGACCCCGCGCAGACCATCACCGCCGCGACCGTGGTGATTGATGAGAACCCCGCGCCGGTGGCTGCTGTGTTCGGGTTTTCGCCCGCCATGGGCACGCTTGATTTCGAATTGCGGGTGCGGGTCGATCAATACTCCAACGTCCGGGTGATTGCCGAGACACCGGAGGGGCTGCATATGGCGGGCCGCTATGTCAAAGCCTCCGGCGGGTGTTCGGCCCCTGCCAGCAGAGATCCTGAAATTGCGCTGGCGGGTATGGGCGAGATGAAGCTGCGCATGTTCGATCAGGGCGCGCAGATGTCGACACCGCGACGTGAAGCGCAGATCATGATCCGGCACCCGAACTACTCGGGCCTGCAACGCGATCAGATCACCCAGCTTTTCATCCCCGCCCATTTCATCGACCATCTTGAAGTCTGGCAGGGAGAAGAGCTGCTCTTTACCATGGAGGGCGGCATCTCGGTCTCGGAAAACCCGGTGTTCCGCTTTGGCTACAACGACAACGGCGCGACAACGCTGACCGTGAAAGCCACCGATACCGATGGCAACAGTTTTGAGAGAGAGCTTTCGAAATCCGTCAGCGGCTGACCATCAGATCAAAAGACATGAGCGCCGCGGGGGTCTGAGCCTGCAGCGCTTTTGCGTTAACGCCGCAGGTCCAGCTAGAAGCAGACAATCTCCGCTTCGGCCTGTGCGCGCCGCAGCTCTGCCACCATGTTTTCAGCCATCGCGGCACTTTGGAAGAACGACATGCGTTCGCCTCCAACCCGCCGCATCGACAGCACTGTCTCCGCTTCGAGATATTTTTCGTAAGGCAGGATCGCCGCAATCTCGTCGATCGAGCAGGCGCAGCGATCCAGCATCTCACGCGATTGCCCGTTGGTCACCATGCAGGCAAAGACGTAATCCGCTCGCGCTGCTGTCGGGTAGTCATTGAGTTGCTCGGCGACAGTTTGTGCCACGGTCACAGTGGGCATCGACAAAAGGGCTGCGAGGACGAGCGCTCTCATGGCGTGCCGTCGAGCCGGTCAAACAGCACCTCTGAGCGATAGACATCGCCGCCGGCCGCTTCGGCGACAAAGCTGGTGTACCAGCCCGGCACCTCCTCGGACATGGTGACGCGGAGCTCCAGATCCCCAAACCCCTGCATCCGGTCCTGATTGGGGTCTCCTGCAAAGGGCTGCATGCGGATGGTCCGGGTGGTGACCGTCTTGCCTGCCACCACGGCCTGCCCGTCCTGAATATCGGAGGGTTCAATGAGCGCTTCCTTGACCCGGTTGCGGATATAGAAAGGGCTGCCCCCCGCGGCCTCGGCCATGTCACGCACGACCGTCTCGTAGAAGTACATGATTATGGGGTTTCCGACACTTGCCGGAAAATTGCCCAGCGCCCGGTGTTTGCCATCCTGCCGAAACTCCAGCAGGGCCACCGCGACATCCCCGTCCCGGAAGCTCAGCGCGATATCGCCAGTGTCCCGGGGGCCCATATCTGGGTTCAGCGCGCTGCTGACTTCGCGTCGGTAAACCAGTTCCGCGTCGCGGTCTATCTGATCGAGCGTCCCGGTTCGAAACAGCATGTCATAGGTTTTATCGCCCGCAAGCGGCTCTGCCGTGGCGAGAGATGCGCATAGAAGAAATGCAGACCCGATCACGGGTAATCTCATCATGATGGTATCCTCCCTGACCTGAGTGTGGGGGTGGTGCGCGGGGCTGTCACTTCCGACTTTTGTCTGTACCGCGGAATGCGTCTCATCCGTGACCCCGGATTTTCCAGTCGATCAGCGGGCGCAGGCGGGACAATTCGGCAGGCTTGGTCAGGACGGACATATCGTTTTGTGCGCCCAGACGCCGCACCCTTTCGCTTCGGTCCGCCGTGATAAGAATGGCAGGCACATTCTCACCCGTTACCGCCCGCACTTTGCGGGTTGCCTCCACGCCCGTGTCGCCGCCATCCAGCTGATAATCCGCGAGGATGATATCTGGGGCCGTTCCCATATCGGCCACATGCGCCAACGCTTCCCGCGTCGACCGGGCGGGGAGAACGCTGGCCCCCCACAGCTCAAGCCGCTGGGTTGCGCCGTATAGAACATCCGCGTCATTTTCGATGACGAGAACAATGTGCTCCAGCGACCCGCTGAAGGCATCTTCCATCGGGGCCTGGGGGATTTGCAGCGCGTTCGCAGGATCGACCACCTCCATCTCGATGCTGAAGACCGAGCCTTGCCCCGGCTTGGATCGCACCTGCAAGCTGTGATCGAGCAGACGGCAGGCACGGTCCACCACCGACAGCCCAAGCCCCATGCCAGAGCCAATAGGCACGTTCTCGGCCCGAGCGAATTCGTCGAATATCCGAAGCTGGTCCCGCGCGGATATGCCGATGCCGGTGTCCCAGACCTCCAGCACCACGCGCCCCGCCTTACGTCGGCAGCCCAGCAGGACGCGCCCGCCGGGATCGGTGTATTGAATGGCATTCACCACAAGGTTCTGGATGGAGCGCAGCAGGTACACCGGGTCCGACCGCACCGCCAGCGAACAGGGCACCACATCCAGACGCACCGATTTCTGCGCCGCCAGCAGCATCTGGTCGGCCTTCACACCCTCCATCAACCCGCGCAGGCTGACGCTGGTCGCAGAGACCGTGTCGGGGTCCGCGCTTTCCAGTCTGGAGATATCCAGAAGCGAATGCAGCAGGTATTCCGCCGAGGCGAAGGCACCGCCCAGACGCTCCACCATCGGGCGAAAGCGCGTTTCGCGCGTGGTTTCTTCCAGTGACGAAATCAGCAGCTTGGCCGCATTGATGGGCTGCAACAGATCGTGGCTTGCGGCCGCCAGAAACCGCGTCTTGGAGGACACGGCGGCTTCGGCGCGCTCCTTGGCCACGCGCAGTTCCTCCTCGACACGCGCCTTTTCCTCATATTGCTCCGTCAGGCTCGCATTGGCACGGGTCAGTTCGGCCGTGCGCTCCATCACCCGGTTCTCCAGCACTTCGGTGGAGCGCGTCTCCAGCGTGACGTCCTTGAGCTCCACCAGAAAACCGCCGTCCGGCAGCGCGTTGGCCTGCACATCAAGAACCCGGTCCGCGCCATGGGCCACACGGGTGGTCAGCGCGCCCTTCTTGGTCAGTTCCTCGCGCCAGGCATCGACCCGCAACAGGGCATGATCGGGGATCAGCGCCCGCGTCTGCATAAAATCCAGAAGCTCCTGCAGCGGCGTGCCCGGCTGCAGAACCGTCAAGGGAACCCCCAGAATATCACGAAACCGCCCATTGTGCATCATCACCTCGCCAGAGGCCGAGAAGGTGCACACCCCCGCGGTCATATGTTGAAAGACAGCCTGCAGATAATCCGCCTGCCGATCAATCAGGTGCTCTTTCTCGCGCCGGTTATGGCGCACGATGGCGGTAATCTCGGTCAGCAGCAGGACCGTATTTTCAGGCGAGGTCTGCTGTGCGCTCATCTGATACCACCGGTCGCGCGCGACCTCCGCCACCACAGACACCACCGCCCCCGCGCTCTGGCCGCTCTCAAGCGCCCGCCGCACATTGCCCAGCTTGCGGTCGGTGGACACGAGATGCTTGCTGTCATCCATCAGGTCGAAATAGGCGGCCAGACCGAGGCCCGGCACGATCTGGTCCGAGATATCAGGCAACAGACCCTTGAAGAGGTCGTTACAGATGTTCAGGCTGCCGTCAGAGAAAAGCGCCAGCCCCTCCTCCATCGACGACAGGGCTTCGGCCAGCGTCTTGCGTGTCCGCTCCCGCTCATAGCGCGCGCTTTCAAGCTCCAGCGTCTGCGCGGCCACCTGCTGTTGCAGGTCGATGGCCGACTGAAACGCGCGGTAGGCAGAGGGCCCCACATCCTTTTGCCGACTTGCCCGCCGGATCAGCGCATCGATGATCCGGGTCTGCTTTTCCACCTGGACATGCGGCGGATCATTGGGGTCGATCATGCTCACCAGAGGTTCCTCTCGTCCGGCCTGAAAAACGCGACCCCCACAAGCGTCTGGTTCATATGAAGTCCGCAGTGTTGCTCACCATAGGTATTGAAACCAAAGACGCGGGCCTTTCCCAACACGTCCGACACCGCGCGACCCAGTTGCTTGTGCTCGATCTCAAGCTTGCGCAGCACACAGTCAAAGCCGAGGATGAAATCGGGGCTGCGCCCGTTTTCGTCGTGAATATCGAGGCCGGTTTGAAGCGTCTGGATGATCTCCTGCCCCTGCCCCAGCGTCATGATCAGACCGTCGTCGATAGCGGCCAGAAAGGACAAGGCCCCGTCTTCATCCGCATCCGCGATGGCGCGGACATAATGGTTGTTCTTGTATTCGATCAGCATCGGATTCTCGGCGAAAATCTGCGGTGAAAGATCGGACACCGCACAGCCCACCAGCCGCGCGTATTCCTGTGCCGCAGGCGCCCCGTTGATCTCAAAGACCTTGCGTTCGTCCGGATCTGCATCGGTGATGATGAGCTGGCTGCCCGCCGGCAGAAAATGGTCAAAGCCGACCCCCTGAAACGGCAAATCCGTTTCCAGCAGCAACAGTACCGCCGCGTTGTCATGGATCTGACCGTGATGAAGGACGTAAGTATGCTCGAACCGCAAACCATCTCCGGCCGATCCGCCGAAAAGCGGCAGATCGCCCAGCACGGCCTCCAGCGTGGAAATCAGGATGTCTTCCTGCTTGGACAGACCATCGGAAAAAATCAAACCGAGCCGGTGCCAGCCCGCCGTATGCCTGAATTTCTGCTCATAGCGTTGCACCTGCGTGGCGATGGCGGTTGTCGACAGCGGCTTGAGCGGGTCCAGAAGCACCGAGGCGCAGCGAAAATGCGCCTTTGGAAAGGCCAACAATAAAAGGGCATCCGTCTCGTAGCCTTCCGTGGTGATCTGGCCCGCGGTAGAACACCCAAAGACCGGCACGCCACCGAGGGCTTCGTCCAGTGTTTTCGAGATGATGTCGCCGTCGAGATGGCCCGGCACGAAGGCCAGCACAAAGCAGGTCTCCGCCCGATTGACTTTAAGGGCGGCATTGCGGGCCGCTGCCTGCTCGTCCATATCACGAGACATCGACACCGCGACGCAATGCGGGCCCGGGCGCTCAATGCGCGTCATCTGCGGCCCTAGTGCTTGAGAAAGGCGCGCGCTTCAGGCTCGGCACCACGTTGCGCGGCCATCGCCCCTTCGACCATGACCACCGCCTGGGTCCGGTTTCGCACGCCCAGCCGCCGCAACAGGGCCGTGATATGCGCCTTGACCGTGGCCTCAGCCAGTGACAGCTCATAGGCGATCTGCTTGTTGGGCTTGCCCCGACAAATCAATCGCATGATCCGTTGTTGCTGCGGGGTCAGCTCGGCCAGCTTGGGATGGTCAAACTCCGACGCGAGGCTGTCGCGGTCGCAGTCATTGGGCTTGCGATAGTCCTTGGGCACATAGGTCCGCCCCGCGGTAATCTCCGCCAGGACCGATCTGAGCGCACCGGCGGAAGTGTCTTTGGGTAAGAACCCCGAGGCTCCCTCGTTCAGCAAAGACTGGACAAGATCAAAGGATGCCAGTGACGAGATGACCAGAATACGCGCCTTTGGTAGCTGCCGTCTGAGGCTGACAAACCCGGAGATGCCCGTGACATCCGGCAGTTTCAGATCAAACATCACCAGTTCGGGGTCGAACCCGGCCCTGGTCTGATCCATCGCCTCTCCAAGACTGGACGCCTTACGAATATCGCAATTGTCGAAAACCAGCTCTAATGCCGCTTCCAACGCATCGCTGTAGAGCGGATGGTCATCCACAACGAGAATTCTGGACACAGCATCTTGGTCGATTGGCGCACGCACATGTTGCATTAAAATCTCCTCCCAGCGTCCATCGTACCCGGAATGCCTGTTTTTTCAACAACTACCACGTGAACGATGTCTCAAACCGGTAACAATTCGCGAGCAAGCCGCCTCAACTGGCTCTATTGAAAGGCCAATTGGCATTATGTCGCACACACCCCTGCAGCTGGTTTCAAAAAGAGAATCAGGATCTGCGCAAGAACAACCGTGCGAATTCATTCAGGGACCCTGGCGTGGCGCCAGGACCGAAGACGGCACCGTCAAGCTGCGACAGCAACCTGCGGCGATGCTCTGACGGGCCGTCGCGTACCAGAAGGGTTACCGCTGTGCGGCGCAGTTGCGATAAATTCTGCAGGCGCGCGGCCTGTTTCATCTGGCGGGCAAGCGGATCAATCAACGGAAATCTCCGAAGCGCGGGCAGAACCGAAACGCGGCGGCCCGTAAGACCAAAAGCCACTCCGGAAAGACAGATCCCCCCCGCGAGCAGAGCGACGGGCCAGCCTGGCAAGGTGGCTTGCTCAACAGCTTCCGGCGGGGCGCTGTCGAAGGGTTGATCCGGCGCCACAGACCCATAAGCCACACGTTGCGGCGATATTGTGACCGTGCGCGAGACGCGGTTGACCGTATCATAATAGTCGAAACTCAGCGGCTCCACGATTGCGGAAATGTCATTGCCGGGCCGGATTGTCCACCGCCAGAAGGCAAAGGACTGCGGACCCTGCGGCGACAGTTCCACAAAGCGCTTGTCGGGGTGCGGGAAGATCATCGCGGAGGGCGATTTCAGCGCCGGCATCGGCGGGATCATTTCGGGCGTGACACCAATCGCCTCGATCCGGATCACGCGCAACACCCCTTCGCCGGGGGTCAGCTGGTCCGGTGCGTTCGACCATTGGTCAGAGACGCGCAGCGATGTGACCGGAAACCACCAGTCGGGATCGCCGGGCACGGGCGCCGCCTCGATCGTCACCGGCTCGGACGCAACCTCATGCTCGAACCACGCATCGCGTTCATCGGTCAGGGTCAGGCGGTGCCGGAACGCGCCAATTGTCAGCGTCCCGGCGACTTGCGGATAGACAGCCATCCGGCGGCTGAAGGTCTTGACCTGCTCCCCGTCCAGCCGTTCATCGCGCCACACATCATTGCCCAGTTGCGTCCAGTTGAACCCTTCGAAATCGGGCTGGACAAGCATTTCGCGGGTGATGTGCCGCCGGTAGATCCCCCGGATGGTGATCAATACCATTTCATTGGCCAAGGGCGTATGCGCGCGCTCGTCCACCTCGACCCAGAGACGCAGATCAGACGGCAGCACGGTTTTGGACTGCGCCAGCGCAGCAACGGGCCACAGCAGCAGACAAACCACAATCAACGTCCTCATCGCGGATCCTCCGGGTCGGGGGGTGCCATGCCGAGCTTGACGCGTCGTTTGTGCTCCAGTGCGATGCGCGCGGCCAAATATTCGCCCGGCACATCCGCCAGTTGTTCCAGCCACCGCGCATCCGCCACCATGAACTTGTCGTCAAAGATGCGCCGCACGCCCAACCGGCCCCGGCTCTCCAACTCCGCAAGACCCAGCATAGTGTTGTTGTTCGTCACCTCGCTGCCGGTCCCGGCGGCACGCCCATCTCCGCGCGCGATGAACCCCTCCGCCTCCGGGCCATCCTTGCGCTCGGGAAACAGACCCAGCGCATCGGGATCAATACCCAGACCCGCGTAGAAGGCTGAAACCACGTCGAAATTAGCCTGTGCATCCGGTTGCCCGCGGGCGCGGGCCAGATCATAGGCCTCGAGAGCTGCAGCGTAGCGCCCCCGCTGCACCTCCGCATTGCCCAGATTATAAAACGCCTGGGCCTCCGTGAAACGCGCAGCAGCGGCATCAAAGTCGCCCGCACGGTAGGATGCTGCCCCCTGCCACGCCGCTGTGTCAAGGAACGCAGCCGCCGGCCCCGGCATGCCCAGGGCCATCAGCACCCGGCCAAAGGGCGCGGAGCCTCCGAGGGCGACCGCAAGCATCAGGGCGAGGGCTGCGATGAGAGCCAGACCTCTCATGTCGCCTGCCTGCGAAACAGCAACAACAGCGGCAGAAGGGCCAACAGCAGCAGATATCGCCCCATGTCCTGCCAGAACAGCAGCGGGTAGTCCTGCGCCATCAGCCGCATGCGCGCATCCTCGGCCAGCCACTCGGCCAGTGCATCGGTCTGGTTCAGGGTAAAGACGCGGCCCGCACCGGCCGCCGCATGGGTGTCAAACACCGGCCCCGGAGGATCGAGCGAGACCAGCGATAACCGCGCGCCGCGCGCCGCAATCGCAGAAGCAGCCTGCAGCGACGCAGGCCCCAGCCCCGCGCCATCGCCGAGCAGGATCACATCGCCCGAGATCACCTCGGCGTTGTCCAGCAGTTCCACCGCCAGTGCCAGGGCGCGTTCCGGGCGCGACCCGTCATCGGGCACCGTGTCCGCGTCGATCAGCGACAGGGTCTGCCCCAGTTGAAGGTGATCCAGCGTCATATCCGTCGCCACATAGGCATCTCCTGCAAAGACGATCAGACCACCGGGCCGGGTGCCCAGCGCGGCCAGACCGAAGCGGCCCATTGTCAGCATCTGCGGCCAGCGCGCGTCTTCGGTCACGCTGGCTGACGCGTCCACGATATACAGCACCCCGTCGAGATTGCGAAACGACAGCGTATCGCGCCGCTCTATCGCGGGGCCGGTCAGCGACAACACGGTCAACCCCACGGTCGCAAGCATCGCCATCAGCGGCACCCGGCTGGCACTGCTGTCCACACGCCCCAAGGCAGCCATGGCGCGCAAGAGCGCCGGGTCGGTCGCCCGCTGCCAATCGCCCAAACCCCCTGCCCGCCGATGGAGCCACCAACCAAGACCGATCAGCGCCGGCAAAGCCAGCAGCCACAGTGGGCGAAGCAATGTAATCTCCGGCACATTCATGTGAGCTCCCTCCAGCCCAGCCAGAGGCTGAGCACAGCGGCAAGAAACGCAGGCCACATCCAGTAGTCGCGGAACACTTCCGCGGCCAGACCGTCGCTGTCGGTTGCCTCCAGCCGGTCCAGCGCCTCTGTCACGGCAACAAGGTCATCCGTGGTGCGGACGCGAAAGCTCTCGCCGCCCGAAATATCAGAGATCGCGCGCAAGGTGGCGGCATCGACGACCCCGCGCTCGCCAGTTTTCGCCGTGCTGAGGTCCTTTGGCCCCAGCGCGATGGTATGCACGCGGACCCCCATTCGGGCCGCCAGCTCCGCCACGCCACGGGGATTCGTGGCGCCTGCATTGTTCACCCCATCCGACAACAGGATCACGACCCGGCTTGCCGCGTTACTGTCGGCCAACCGTTTCAGGGCCAGACCCAACCCATCGGAGATATTGGTGGCCCGGCCGGACACACCGATCTCCGCCTCTTCGATCCGCCGGGCGATCGCCTCGACATCGAAGGAAAAGGGCGCTGCAAAATAGGCTTCCGATCCGAAAACGATGAGCGCGACCCGGTCGCCGCCCCGCCTGCGCGCAAAATCAGCGCCCACGGTCGTCACCGCCTCCAGCCGGGTCACCTGCCGACCGTCAAGAGAGAAATCATCCCGCACCATCGACCCCGATAGATCGAGCACAATCGCCAGATCACGCCCTGTCACCCTGAGCGCTGAAACCGGTGCCAGATCACGCGGGCCGGAGGCCGCCAGCAGCATCAGCCCCCAGATCGCCCATAAAAGCGCCTGTCGCAACGGTATGCCTCCTGCGGCCGCGCGATGCCCCCTCGCCGCCAGCAGCGCGCCACCGATACGGTCGGGCACCGCAATGGCACCACCCGACATCTGCCCTTCCCCAAGCACACGCCTGGCCAGCAGTGGCAGCGGCAAGAACAGCAAGAGCCAGGGGTCGGCAAGCTCAAACACGGCGCGCCACCTCCGCCTCCAGCAGGGCCAGGTCAAGCCCATTGCCGGGCCGGTAGAGTGCCCCCCGCAGTTCCGCGTATCGATCCGGTTGATGCTCACGGAGCAGGTGCAACAAGGCCACGCGCCGCTCTGCCTCAGATCTGTCCGCCAGCGCTGCAAGGCGGTCTTGCAGGGTCCGTGCGGAGTTGGGTCGCGCCTTGAGACTCAAGGCGCGCAACAGGGCTGCAATCACCAATGCTGCGAGACACGCCAGACCAACCGCCACAGCAAGATCGGCCACAAACCCGCCCGGTGCCTCTGCAGGCAGGTGTATATCGCGCAGACTGGTGAGCATCGCCTCTTTACTGATCGCCCGGTCCGTCATGCGGCCCGCTCCACCGGAAAGGCTGCCTTGATCCGGCGGGCCATCTGCTCCACCCCCTCGCCTGCATCCAGCACCAGGGCGGTGCGCCCTGCAATCTGGCGCGTGGGCATGACGGGGGTGTCGCGCGCGCCGCCCAGTGTCAGACGCAGCCGCCGACCGTCAGCCATGCGGATGGGATAGCGGCCTCGCGGCATCCGGTCGATCTGCGCATCGGTCATCTGCATCAGGCGCGGCAACCGCCGGCGCGACAGCGCATCAAGGCGATCCGCCAGTCCCGGCCCCGGTACGTCGAAACCCGATCCGATGATGAGTTCCGCCCCGGAGGGCACCAGCCGGTCGGCGCGCACCAGCGCCTGATCGAGGGGCGGATCCTCTCCCTGCCTCGCGGCCATGGCGGCAAGGCCCGCATCATGCGCCTGCACCATTCCGCCGATCACGTCGAGCATCCCGCGTGTGCGTCCGCGTGGCGGCACGATCACCGGCTCTGTCGCGGTAACGGTCAACAGCCCCACGCGGCCGCCGCTTTCCACCACGTTCCACCCGATAAGAACCAGTGCTTCGGCCACCGCCACGGAGCGGAAAGCCCGGCGCAGCCCCCAGAACATCGAAGGTCGGAAATCCGCGACCAGCAGGCTGACGCGGTCGCGCTCCTCCTGAAACTGGCGCACATGCAGCCGCCCTGTGCGCGCGGTCGTGCCGCGATCAAGATGTCTGATTTCATCGCCGGCCACATATTCGCGCACATCCGCCATTTCCAGCCCGTGACCCTTCCTGCGGGTGGCAAACCCACCCGGCAAGGCCGCCAGCGAAGGCGCTGTCTGCGCGGTCAACGCCACGCGGCGCAGCGCGATCAGCGCCTCTGATCTGAGGGCAACACCGGGACCCTGCAGGGCATCATTCACAGCGGATGAACGGCGTCTACCACATCCGCCACAACATCGCGCGATCTGCGCCCGTCTGCCACCGCCCGCCAGCTCAACACCAACCGGTGCGCCAGCGCATCACCGGCAACGGCCGCAACATCCTCGGGGAGCGCATAATCGCGGCCCTGCAGATACGCCCGTGCCCGCGCCGCCGCCGCCAGTGCCAGCGAGCCGCGCGGCGATACCGCATGGTCGATGTCTGCCGCCTGCGGCCCTTCACGTGTCGCAAACACCAGTCGCACGATGTAATCCCGCAACTCCGGGGCCAGATGAACCGCCCGAACGGAGTCCCGGGCCGCCGCCAGCTCTTGAAGTGTCAGGACCTGCACGGCGGACGCGCCGCTCTGGGTCTCCGCCTCAACGAGATCGAGGATCTGTCGCTCGGTCTCCAGATCCGGCAGGTCGAGCATCACATGCAGCAGGAACCGGTCGAGCTGTGCCTCGGGCAAGGGGAATGTCCCGTCATGTTCAATCGGGTTCTGCGTGGCAACCACCAGAAACGGATCGGGCAGCGCATGGGTCTCGTTTCCGGCTGTCACCTGATGCTCCGCCATCGCCTCCAGCAGCGCTGACTGCACCTTTGGAGGAGCACGGTTGATCTCATCCACCAGCACCAGATTGTGAAAGACCGGGCCGCGCACGAATTCAAATGACCCGTCCTGTGGCTTGTAGACCGGTGTTCCGGTCAGATCGGAGGGCATCAGATCAGGCGTACACTGAATCCGCGCGAAACTGCCCTCCACCGCATCCGACAGCCATTTGACCGCGCGGGTCTTGGCCAACCCAGGTGGCCCCTCGACCAGCAGATGCCCGCCCGTCAAAAGCGCGATCAGCAACCGCTCGATCAGGATCTCATGGCCCACAAGCCCATTTGCTAGGTGAGACGACAACGCCGAAGCGCCGGTCGGGTCCGGTCGTGTATCCATATGTCCTCCCGGTCGTAGGCAAACCGCCTACGGGTATCACGGTAGCCGGATCACCGGCATCCGCAAACCCAACCGAAAGTATTACCCGCCTAGATCGGTGCGCGCAGGCACAAGGGCTCCACGATCGCTGAGAACCGGTCATCGGTCATGGTGGCGGTGGCTTGTGCCAGCAGCGTCTCGTATTCGCGGTCGATATACTCGATGAACCCCGGCTCGATCGTCTGGTCGACCTGGGTCTGTGCCACCGCATGCATCATGAACACGTCAAAAGCACAGAGCCCGCCGGGGTTGGACGCGAGCAAAGCCCGCATGAAGTCACGCGATTCCCAAGCAAACCGCTGCACGTTCAGCGGTGTTTCCTGCAGCTTCGACTGGAATGGGGCCGCGCGATCAAAGATCAGAATGTCCATGCCAAAGGTAAAGGACTGGAAAAGCTCCTCCACAAGGATCGACTTGTAAAACGCCCGCTCCAACCGGCCCGGATTGTTCATCGCGGGTTGTTTGACCATGATATGTGTTGCCCGCCCGCGCCGCCCGAAAAAAGTCTGCGCCATGGCGGGAGAGCTGGCCGTGTAGAACCGTTCGCGCGGCAGCCCGAGCTGATAAATCTGGTTCATCCAGCCCAGATCGGCAGAGAGCGCCTGATTGGGCGGGTGCCCAGAGTAGAGCCGCAAAATCACCGTGCGGCCCGATCCGCACCCGCTTGCATCATATCCCGCATAGCGCATCGGGATCGGTTTGCCGAACACATGACGGGACAGGGCGCGGAAGGCGTCAATGGTCTCAAGCGATTTCGGATGGGGCTTCTCGCCGACCACGCAGAGGCTGGCACCGGCCAGATCACGCCCGTGAATATGTATCGGGATCGACATGTCCCGCCCCAGCATCGTGGTGCGCAACTGGTAGTTCCACCCCTTTCGCGCCAGATCAACATAGGCCGCGCGATCTGCTGCAACCGACGTCACCGTGAACAGGCCTGCCAAAAGACCTATGATGAGAACGCGCATCATCGCATTCCTCCTCG
The DNA here is from genome assembly GCF_020622345.1 of Roseobacter weihaiensis. Classification (GTDB taxonomy): domain Bacteria; phylum Pseudomonadota; class Alphaproteobacteria; order Rhodobacterales; family Rhodobacteraceae; genus Roseobacter; species Roseobacter weihaiensis. The sequence goes on from NZ_JACNMO010000037.1 coordinate 15,287, forward strand.
TTGGGTCAGAACCTAGAGCGGCGGGTTAAATTCGTCCACGCCTTTGCTTGTGTTTCTGCGGATTGGAACGTCATCTGACGGTGCAACTCGTCCGTCCCATGCCTCGCTCAAGTGAGATAGAGTCTCTCTCCAAAGCATGTGAAAGCTGCCCAATGCGGGGGGTCTCGTTTGCTCAGGGTCATTTGCAAAGCTTACCCGCCCGGATCCCTGTGAGCATTTCCATGAGGCATCCAAGTGATTTCAGGCTGGGTCGCGGTGAGTTTCCGATTTTCAGCCCAAGACGGCGAAGACCTGGCCGATACCCGTTGTTTGGCGTGCAATGGCCTTCTTTTCTTTGGCGGTGGCGCGTAAACCACTGATCACCCTCATTTGCGCTTGACGGCTGGTGATGCGCGCGCCTCGCCGGGAGTTTGGTTTTCTGTGCATGCCGATAAAAACAACCTCTTGCCGGGAGCGCTTCGACAGATCTTGAGGTTTCGCCGCTGGGCGCGCTACGGGTGGCTCGAAACGGGGTTGATGTGTCACCGCCCGCATAGACACGAAAACCTGTGCGAGGTTTTCTGGGACTTGCCCGACGACCCCAAAGCCGCCTTGCGCTGGTCGCTGAGCAAGCTGCGCAGGCTTGTAGATACACCCCAGCAGTTTTGGATCGTGGCAAACCGGGAGCATGTGGCATTCGGCGGCGGCGGGGGGGGGGTTGTCGATATTCCGGATGCGCGTAGACAGTTGCGGCAGGGCCGCGAGGATCTACCTGCCACCAGGCTGGAAAACCCGCCCGCGTGTCTTGATACGGTTCCCCCGGATGGGCTCGGTGAGACCGGAGGCGATGCCTATCAGCCCTGGCTGATAGCGCTGCGGGAGGGTGCCAGAGCCGCAGAACTGAAAGTCCTGTGACTGCTTGCGATGCAGTCTGGTACGGCGAGACAAAGAGCGGCCCAGGCGCAGGTCGGATCAAAGAGCTGAAAGCCAAACCCGATGGCATCTGGGGCCACGTCGAATGGACCGCCACCGCGCGTGATTTGATTGACCAGAAAGCCTATCGCTACCTCAGCCCGGTGATGATGCACCGCATAGGCGACACCGAAGTGCTGCACCTCAAGGGCGCAGGCCTCGTGCATCACCCGAACCTTAGCCTTGCTGCCCTTGCGTCTCAGAAGGACACCATGGACGATACATGCCCCTTCATGCACAGGATTACAAAGCGTCTTGGCTTTGCCGATGGTGCCAGCTCGGGCTGGATGCGACGGCGCTCAACACCTGAAATTCAACTTGGCCGATGTTGGTGACGACCAAGGTGATGCACGCGGTGTGTTCACTCATGCGCCGCGCCGCGGCACCCTGACACTTTTCCTGCGAAATCGAGCGTCAGGGTGCCACATACCCACTGTTTCCAAGCAGGTCCGCTATGCCAGAAATGAAGCCCGTTTATCTATCGCCATGTCGCGCAGCGCAACGCTATGTGGATGCTTTGGGCGAAGAGACAGCGATCGAGTTCCTGCTCAATTTCGGGGGTGCGGAACTCCACGTGTCCAATGATCCGAAGGGGCGGGGAATGGTCGAACAGGTCATCGGGTACGAGAAAACCAAGCAACTGATCGACGTGTCGCCAGATTTGAAGCACCGAAGACCACTCGCGACCAAATGGCTGGCCAAATGCCTCTATGTGCAAGGCCTTTCCAATTGCGGCAATCGCGCGACGGCCTCGGATCACCAATCTGACCGCATGCCGCTACATCAATGGAGCAAATACCCCGAGGGCGGTGCCGCCCGATGTGAGGCGCGAATGAAGGCGGATGAGATCAGCGGACGGTTTTCGCATCTGGAACGAGAACATGCGAAGCTGGTTGCCATGTTGCCATGGTCCATAACATTACGTCAGGGTTTGACGGCTTGAAGGGGTATCACATGTTGCTGAACACCTGCGCAAACACCGTCTTGGACGTCCCTCAAAGATCGCCTCTGACTAGAGTTGCCCGCCCTCACATCCTCCCGCGGATCGACAAGTGACTTTCTCGGCGCTGGCAAAGGCGGTAGCAAGTCAGTTTCCGCCAGACCATCGCGTCGGCAAGAGCGCCATTCACCAGTGGTGACAAAGGCAGGCCAATCACCCCCAATCTCAGCCGGAGTAGCCCGCCGTCAGTTGTGGTCTTCGGGATTAAAGGTATCACTCCAGAATAATTGCTAACACCATACAACAATACCGTGTTGCCGACTCGGGTTCGAATAGATAGCCTTGGAACAAAACAGGAACATCAAGGGTTGATGAATGCGAGCGTTCATATCATATTCCCACCAAGATGCAGTCGCGCTTGAACGTCTGCATGTCCACCTCGCGAACCTCCATCGGGAAGGTCGGGTCGAGACGTGGTATGACCGCGACATTCTGGCGGGCGACATTTTAGACGATGAAATAAGCCGGGAACTGGAAGCAGCAGATCTTTTCCTGCTGCTGGTAAGCCCTGACTTCATCGCATCCAGCTATTGCGTCGAACGCGAAATGCAGCGCGCATTGGAACGGCATGACGCGGGCGAGGCAAGGGTTGTGCCGATCGTCGTCGAACCGTGCGAATGGGCCGCGACGCCTCAACTAAGCAGATTGAAGGCGGTACCCAAGGACGGCAATCCAATTTCCGAATGGGCGAACGCGAACAACGCCTATCTCAATGTTGTGCGGGAGATTCGCCGGATCGTCGATGCGGGCGAAACAGCGGCACCTGCCAGCAGCGCACCAGCGACCCAGTGGCAAGGCACACCTCCCTATCGGGTCCAGCGAGACTTCGACGAAATCGACCGTAGCGATTATCGTGACGCGGCGTTCATCACGATCAAGGCCTATTTCCGGCGCGCGATTGGCGAAATAGATGCGGTCGAAGGCTTGCGAGGTCGCTTTGTTAACCGAGGTGAAACCGCATTTGGCAGCACGGTCGTCAATCGCGGTCGCCAACATGGTGCCGCACATATCACGGTGCAGTGCCGAAACGCGGGATTCGCACTGGGCGATATCTACTTTTCCTTTAGCGAGAGCGCTGCAGACAACAAAGCAAACGGTGGATTCAACGTATCTTCGGATGCGTACGAACAGTTCCTGATTGCAACGACGATGATGTTTGGGGATGAACCTGACCGGCTAAACCCAGAGCAAGCGGCGGCGTATCTGTGGAACCGGTTCATCGAACAAGCGGGGATCACTCATACCTGAGCGCATCGGTTTCTGCTGCAAAAACTGCGGCCACCGATTTGGATCTGAGGTGCGCGATGCGCGTCGCGAGAAGCGCCCAAGCGCTTTCACGTTGAAGCCCTGTTCGAGGGCATGGATTGGCAACCTTTTCTTGCTCGACCTACGCGAAGACCTCTCACGGTATTGACGACAGCAGCGAGCGCCTGCGCTTCATCGCAGAACCAACGTTCGGCTTCTGGGCCTGTTTTCTGATGTGATCGTCCGTGAAAGCGCAGATTATCGCCACTTTTTATTACGCATTGACACAATAATTAACCTGTATTTATTGGGTTTCTGGGTGTTTTCGGGGTGACGGATCAATCTTAGCGTGTATAGATAGGCGGAAATTGGCCACCTGAGTAATCCGTCTTATCGGGGCGCCACCTTCCTCTTTGATCCAGCTATCCCTGGTGCCTATGTGATGAGCAAGACCCATGTCCATAACGGCGTGCACGCGGCAACCTTATTGCCGGCGGTACGGCAGGTTGTATCGCGATGGTGTGTGCTTGTCCTGGCCGTGATCTTCTGGCTGTTTGGCATAGGTGACGTCGGCACCCGGGCGGACACGGTTGAGACCCAAAAGCTGATGTTTCAGTTTCAGAATGCCCGTACAAACAAGCTGGTCCTGCATCAGCCGGATCTGGTGGCCTTTCTATCAGAGGCGCGGCCCGGTGCGCTGAACGCCAATATTACCGACCATCGCGGAACCTTGACTTTTTCCGGCAGCGTGGATCGGGGGCTGTGGGCACGGCTGAACGGGCGGTGGGGCGAGAACGGCCAACGCAAGGACAAATACGGCTTCGGCGCGATGGGTCTGCATGCCTATGTCAGGTCGACCCTGATTGTCGGCGCTATGATCGAGGCGGATTACTTGTCCCAGGCGGGCACCGTGTCCGACAGAGAGGGCCTGGGCGCTATGGTCGGATCCTATTTTCTGGCCCGTAACGCCAATCATCCACTGTTTTTCGAGGGGCGTCTTTTGTACGGGAAGGCGTCTGACGATATCCGGCTTCTAGGTGGCAGCAAGGAGCGGCTGAACACCCGGCGCCGTCTGGCACAACTGAAGATGTCAGGCCAGCTTCGCTACGGCATCACGACCCTGATCCCGAGCATTTTGGCGTCATACGCGACGGACGATGTGTCACCGCGCGGAGGTGGATCGCTTCCGAAGCAGGGCATTCGGCTGCGCCGGATTAAGATGGGGTTGGACTTTCGCCACAGGCTGCGTCACACGAACGGCGCTCTTTTTATTCTGAATGGCGGCGGCGCGCTTTCGAGCACATCGACCCGCCGTTATGGAAGCAACGCATTGGCGAGGCCAAACCAACGCAACGGTCGCGGTCGGGTGAATCTGGGCGTCAGCTATTTGACGAAGGCGGGCGGCGCGTTTGTGATTGACAGTTTTGTGGATGGTCTGGGTGCGCCTACCCCCCAGAATTATGGCCTGAAGGCTGCGTTCGATATCCGGTTTTGACCGGTCTGCGGCGGTGTTTGATGTTCGGCCGGGATTTGATTTTGAACGGCTCCGTTGCGTTAAACCTCATGGGTGGAATGGGGCTCAGGCATCCTTTTCTCAAGCAGCAGTACCAAGCAGAGCAGCGAAGAACTTGACCTCGTTGAGAACGCCCTGTTCGTTGTTTGCAAAATAACCCTTTGTGATGGCGCAATGGGTTTCGATACCTTTGGACAGGACGACGTGAGCGACGCGCGGTCGTGGCCCGTTTGCGATGTTGTGTCCGGGAAAGTGGAATGCAGTCAGCATGTCGATCTGGTCGTGGAAATCGCTTCTGCTAGGCGCCGGCCATCCGACATTGCCTAGCACCAGAAGATTTATCCCTCTATCGGATATTTAGGCGGCGACCTGATCGAGCAGACGCAGGCGCTTAAGCGCTGGCAGAAAGCGATTGTGACGGCGAACAGCACCGGTCGACGCCATGCCAATGCAATACTTCGAACACCGCTTGGTCGGGTGCAGGTGGAACCCGCGCAGTATTTTGTCCGCGATCCCATTGCCGCGTGCGGATTTGGTCTCGATGATGAACATCTCAGGATGGACTTCGCGCGACATGCGGTTGGCCTCGAATTGCAGGCTGGTGTCGATTGTCATCCGCTCTCCGCCCTCTTTGGCGACAAGGGTTATACGTTCGTATCTCATGGCAATAACCGGATGGAGCGACTTGCCGAAGTCCTCATCATAAAGCCCGCGATATTGTTCTTCGATAAAGTTCAGCGCTTCGCTGTTCAACGGGTTGGCCTGATCGACAACCTTCAGTCGCTTTTTCACGGTGACCTTGCGCTTGTCTTTCAGCTTCACTTCAAGATAGCTGAACCCTGCATCCACATATTCGCGAACCCGGACCTTGCAGCGTTTGCGGCGTCCCTGATGGTGGTCGTAGTACCCGCGCATCTCCGGATCGTCATAATATCTGGTGGCGTATGTGAAGGCCCGCTTGTTCTCGATTTCAAGAACCTCAAAGTGCTCTGAAAATTTTTCGAGTGCAGGTCTGAAGGCCTCTGCGGTCAGGATGTACTTGTTATCGAGCCGCTCGAGCATTGCTGCTTTGCAGTTCAGCTCATCAAGGCTGATTGCGTCGAAACCGGCAAGCGTCTTTGCTATTTTGGCATCCATGATAAGCTCCTTTCTGACTGGTTTTCGGGGGAATTATTGCTTGCGGAAGAAGACATTGATGCGCGCCATGTCGTTGATGTAGTCGAGCGCGGTGATCTGATAGGACATGACATCAACACCCAGGCGCATGGACAGGTCCTTGCGCATCGCTTCGGTATCCGACAGGGCATGCGGGTCAATCTTGTCGAGAGTAATCTTGACCCCATCCGACGATTGCAAAATGCGCGGATGATCCAGCACCCAGGCGCCCAGCAAAACCAGGCTGACAATCAGACCGACAAAGGGCAATCCAGTGCCGTGAACCGAGCAGATCACTGCAATCGTGATGGAGCCAAAGAAATAGGTGATTTCGACCTTTGAGATCGGCTCGGACCGCAGCGTGAAAAGGGCGAGAATCGCAAAAAGACCGAAGCCGGCGGCGAGGCTGAAATCAACCATAGACAGCACGGTCAACACGCCAAAGGCAAAGACGTTAAAAAGTGACGCAGCAGTCACCAGCTCCTTGTCCCGATAACGGCGGTAGAAAAGTCCAAAAACCAGCACGACCATGGCAGTTATGTTGATGGCGAAGCGAAAGAGAGTTTCCGGGGAGAGAATGTGTTCAAGCATTTTATTGATCCTTGGTGTTAGCTATTCCTAGATAACGTCCGCCAGCTCAGCTTATTCCCGGGAAGAGGAAAGAATTGCTAAGCACCTCTAAGAACAATGTTTCCTCGAATGCCTTGAAGTCATTCTGATTGACGAATTGCTCGCGGTTAGAAATTAATGGATGCTTGGACAAGCCTCTCCAGATGAACCAAACCGCCACTTAGGTTAAGAAACTGACAGCCACACCTGGCAATCAAACGACCCGGGGCGCGAATTTCAGCAACTTGATGCGGATGGAAGCCGCTGCGAAAAAGGATACGCCTCGTCTCGCCAAATCTGGTTGCTCCGTGAGAATGGCCCTGCATACATCAGCGCATAATCTGCGAACTCTCAGTCGCACTTATTATCGGCACGGGCGCATTGCGGACGAAGGAATATTGGATTGCGGCTGGTAAAAGTCCGCACATGACCAATTGGGCTATGCGGCACATCCACTTTCGGCTAGCTTTTTCAGAAACAATAATCTGAAAGACCGACAATGCCCTCAGTCGAAGTTCTTTTCGCATTCATTCTAGCAACAAGCGTCTTTGCTTACATGCCGGGACCATCAACTTTATACGCTGCCGCTCAGACAATTGCGCGCGGGCGACACGCAGGCTGGTTTGCCGTCTTAGGGATTCATCTTGGCGGCTACGTGCACGTCGTTGCCGCGGCTATCGGTCTGGCGGTTCTCTTTCAGGCGATACCCACCTTCTATCTAGCACTCAAGTTGGCTGGCGCTGCATATTTGATCTGGCTGGGGATCAGAATGTTCATTGGCGACAAGTCTGCCGACGCACATGACAGCTTCGTCGAGCCGAAAACCCCAATGCGGGCCTTTTGGGAAAGCGTCACCGTCGAAGTACTTAACCCCAAAACTGCGATCTTCTATGTCGCTTTCCTGCCTCAATTCGCGGATCCAAGCGCGTCATTGGCCATTTGGATGCAGCTTTTGATACTCGGCACGATTGTTAATGTCATGTTTTCAAGTGCTGATGTTTTTTGTGTTGTTCTGGCAGATAAAGTAGCGACTTTCTTTAAGTCCTCAGGCTCCGCCAGGCAGATTGCTCAGCGGATCGGAGGCAGCATACTTGTCGTACTTGGTGCCAATCTCGCGCTGAACCGGCAATGAGGCCACAGTCAGATCCGCTCTTCAGATCAGATCAAAGAGCCTTGAAACCGGTCATTCGTTCTTAGCGCAGCACTTGGGGATAGTCGCGGTCAAGTCTGCGGGGCTCTTGCCAGGTGGCGCTTTGCAGACTGAATTCAGTCTTGTTCTCCAAAGTATTCTGTGTGTCATTACGGTTGTCTGGTGCCCGTTCATGCGGGAGAATCGGGAAGCTGGCGAAAATCCAGCACGTGCCCAACGCTGTGAAGGGGATGATCTTTGCGAATGCCACTGGAGCAATCCGGGAAGGTGCTCAGATCAAGTGACCCTCAGTCAGAAGACCGGCCAGACAGCACAGCTTGTTCCACGAGGACGGTGGGGCTGGCGCATACAAGTGTTGTTGGGGACCAAACAATGCCAAACAAATCCGCGCTGGCGCAGGCCGCGCCGTTTTCCGAATCCGAACGCAAAGCCGTTTACAAAGCCATCTACACCCGCCGCGATGTCCGTGATCAGTTCCTGCCCGATCCGGTATCAGACGATGTGCTGCTCCGCTTGCTTGATGCCGCACACCACGCGCCTTCTGTGGGCTTTATGCAGCCGTGGAACTTCATCGTCATCCGCACCCCAATGGACCGGGAGCGACTTTGGCAGGCCTTCAATACCGCAAATGAAGAGGCTGCGACTATGTTCAGCGGTACACGTCAGTCCACGTATCGGTCGCTGAAGCTGGAAGGGATACGCAAGGCTCCGGTCAATCTCTGCGTCACCTGCGACCGGACGCGCGGCGGAGAAGTGGGGCTGGGCCGCACCCACAACTCAAACATGGACGTCTACAGCACTGTTTGCGCGATCCAGAACCTTTGGCTTGCCGCTCGGGCTGAAGGGATCGGTGTGGGCTGGGTAAGTATTTTCCGTGACGCCGACCTCCGAAATATCCTTTCGATCCCTGACCGGATCGAGATTGTCGCATATCTGTGTCTTGGCTATGTCGAACAGCTTTTTGAGCGTCCCGAACTTGAGGTCAAAGGCTGGAACCGCCGCATGCCGTTAGAAGAGCTGATCTTTGACGGAAAGTGGCGGGGCGCCCCTTAAGACCGCCCAAACCGCGCGGTTCTGGGACTGGAACCCGAAGCCTCGGGGCTGATGCTCGAAGATGCAAGAAACATGCTGGGACAGTTGCAGAAAGCTGTCCTGTTCGACCAGGGGGGGAAATCCGGGAAGCATACCGGATCTGCCCGGACGACAGCAAAATGCGAATACTTCATGACAATCGGACCCGCGTTCTCGATCCGCTTTTGGTCGGTACTGCGTCAAGGTACCGCGCATTCGCTGGTGTGGCTGTCAGGCGCAATCGGATGCCAGATTTAGCGGTTCTCGATCATATACCACGAGATTGCCGCATGCCCTCCAGGTTTTGCCCACTCCCGGCCCGCAAATCCCAAAACAACAAATATAAGGTCCGGTATCACAGGGTGGGCTTGTCCAAGGTACGGAGCAGCGCAGTTTCAACAGCACGGGTGTCAGCAGAACCACCCAAATCGCCGGTGCGGGTTTCAGGGTTTTTCAGCGTCGTCTCGATGGCGGTTATCAAGTCTGCCGCAGCGGCGGCCTCGCCCAGATGACCGAGCATCATCGACGCCGACCAAACGGCCGCAATCGGGTTTGCAACCCCCTGCCCGGCGATGTCGGGCGCCGATCCATGTACCGGTTCGAACATCGAGGGCGCGGTACGATCGGGGTTGATGTTTGCAGAGGGCGCGATGCCAATGGAACCCGCCACCGCCGGACCGAGATCCGAAAGGATATCGCCAAAGAGGTTCGAGCCCACCACCACATCGAACCAATCAGGATGGAGTACGAAATGCGCAGTCAGGATATCGATGTGGAATTGCGCCGTCTCCAAGTGCGGATATTCTTCGGTGACCGCCCGAAACCGTTCATCCCAGAACGGCATGGAGTGGATGATCCCGTTCGATTTGGTGGCCGAGGTGACATGACCACGCCGTGCTGCCGCAAGCTCGCAGGCATATCGGATAATCCGGTCACATCCTACACGGGTGAACACCGCCTCCTGCACCACTGTTTCGCGGTCGGTTCCCGTAAAAATACGCCCGCCAATCTCGGAGTACTCGCCTTCGACGTTCTCGCGGACGACGACGAAATCGATATCCTCGGGCCCGCGCCCTGCGAGAGGTGACGAGATCCCCTGAAGAAGCCGAACGGGTCGGACATTTGCATATTGGTCGAATGCACGCCTGATCGGGATCAACAGACCCCAAAGCGAGACATGGTCCGGCACACTGGGCCAGCCAACTGCACCGAGATAGATCGCGTCTTTCGAGCGGAGTTCCTCGAGCCCGCCGTCCGGCATCATCGCCCCGGCCGTCTCGTAGCGTTGGCACGACCAGTCGTAGTCGTGCCAGTCGACCGAAAAGCCATGTTTTGCTGCTACTTTGTCGACGACCGACCGCCCAACCGGCAGCACTTCGGTTCCGATGCCGTCGCCAGGAATAATAGCGATGTCGTAAGAGTTCTTTTCGGTCATCCTGGGATCCCAATGCTAGTGCTCAGGGCAAGCGCCAAAGCGCTTGGCCTAAAACGAGGAGAAAACATGCGACAAGCCCGCCCGCGCCAATCAGAACGGACCGCAAACCGAAGTAGTCGATGGCGATGCCCAGGGCGAGCCCACCCAGCGCCGCGCCTAGTCGCAGAACCATACCCCAAAGCGACATCACGCGGCCTCGCTCGCTGTCGGCAACTGTCAGCTGGACGAGAGTATTGCCGCCAGCACCGCGCATCACCAGCGCAGCACCAAGGGCGAAAAGACATACTCCCGCCTGCCACAGGGAGATCGAGGCCGCCAACGCAATCGCGGCGAGTGACGCTGCAAATCCGGCACCGAGCACGCGAAGGCGTAAAGCGCGCGTGCCCGTCTCGCCCCCGCTGCGCCACGTCATCCAAAGGCTGCCCGCTAAGGCCCCGAGACCCATTGATGCACTCAACACGCCAAGCGTTCCGGCATCGCCGTTCAGAAGTTTGCCCGCCACGACCGGCAAGAGATCGATCACTGGGCGCAAGAACAAGGCGAAACCAAGATGCATGGCCATCAGCGGACCAATTAGCGGGTCGGAACAGGCACGGGAGGCCGCGGCCCCGAATGCGTGTAAATGAGACCCTATCCGACCCTCCTGAAGCCGCACGTGGGGTACGCTCCCGAGGATTACGACGAAAGCGAGAGAGGTGATTATGGCCAAGACAAATACCGGTCCGGCGCCCATGGCTGCAATCAACACTCCAGCGAGCGCGGGGCCGATGAAGCCTGCAAGGTGGAAGGTGACAGAGCCAAGCGGCACGATCGTTGCCAAGAGCGCGCGCGGTGATACATCCGACAGGATTGACTTCATCGGACCGGTCGCTACAGCCTGAAAGCACCCGCTCAGCGCACCCATCGCAAGGATGCTGACCAAGCTCATGGAATTTGTAACGATCAGCGCCACAATCCCCAGGGCCACCAGCGCACTTCCGGAAAAGCACACCCGCAGTACCAGTGCTGCGCCCAAACGATCTGCCAGAACGCCCCCCCATGGCGTCAGAACGAGGGTGGGTGCCAATCGCACGAAAGCCAGAACGCCAACCCACGAAGCCTGGGCCGTCAAGTCCCAGACAATCCAGGCCAGACCGATCCGTTCGAGCCAGATACCGGTCGCTGCCAGCATCCTGCCGAACAGAAAGATCGCGACACGCGGCAGGTGCAAGAGCTCCCTGGTTGAATGCCAACCGCTCATCCTGGCTGTTCCTCACTGGTCGACCACGAAGCCATCGGCGTGGGCGCGCATGCCCACCTTTTTCGCCACCACGGGTGCCGTTCGACCGATGTCGGTCAAGCCGGTCCCAAGCCCGGGCGCGGTCGGGATGCTGGCATAACCCTGTGAGACGGTTGGTCTCTCGGTCACAAAGTCCCACCCGCGCAGCAGCCTGTCGAGTTGATCCATCTCAACCGTGCCAATCTCGACCGTCGGAAATTCCTGGATGACGAAATTGGGGATGCTCGCAGCGAGATGCAGACACGCCATCAGCGATACCGGCGACAACGGGTTGTGCGGGATGACCCCTATGTCGAAGGCCTCACAGAGCGCCGCGATCTTGCGGGCGCCAGTAATGCCGCCGCACAGGCAGACAGATACGCGTGCAAAGGACAGCGCACCATGCGCAACATGCGCCTGAAACTCTTGTAAAGTCGCAAAGCGTTCGCCTGTAGCCACGGGAACACCAATGGCCGCGGCGACGCGCACCATGCTGTCGGCACTGGTCGGCGGGATCGGGTCTTCGAAGAACAGAGGTCGATGCGGTGTGATTTCTCGTGCCAGCGCAATTGCCTCAGGCGGACTGAGACGTCGATGGATCTCGATGCAGAGGTCTATATCCGGACCCAGTTCGGCGCGGAGATCGGCCACAAGTGCCGCTGCCTCTTCAATTTTGCGAGAATGAGCTTTCTCATACGGCACTGAACGATCTTCATCGAGAAACGGGTTGAGATGACCTATTGCCGTAAAGCCCTGGGCCTTTCGCACGAGACAACGGTTAATCATTTCTTGCGGTGTGGCGGCCTTTACATGGGCGTAGAGCCTGGCTCCGTTCCGGGTTGGCCCGCCCAGAAGAGCATGGATCGGCAGTCTGGCCGCCTGCCCCTTGATATCCCACAAAGCGATGTCGATCGCGCTGATCGCACCGCCTGCAACGGCGCCTTGGAACCAGGCGAAGCGCTGCATCACGTTCCAATGATGCTCAATCGGGCCTGGGTCCTTGCCGATCAGATATGCGCCAAACTTCTCTATGGCGGTCCGCGCAGCCTCAAGATGTCCCCATGTGCCACATTCGCCAGTGCCAACCAGCCCTGTGTCGGTTTCGATCTCCACAAAGAGGTAACGGTCGGAAAGGTAAGGCGTAACGCGCGCAATCTTCATGTAAGCGCCCCTGTCACAGCAGCATCCGCCCCCCGGGTCTGCACGCGCGTTCCGAAATTCGCGCAAAGCTCGCTGAGATGAGCCATGACGCTAGCGCCGTAACCGACCGAGGGGTCAAGGAGTTCCACGAGGTTCTCTTCGCCGCGGCGTGCGGGCACGATGGCGATATCTGCAATGCGGCCTGACCTGACAAGGAGCCGAAGTACCAGACCTTCCAGGTGGCGGTTGCGCATCTTTTGGCCGTCAAAGGCGAAGTTTCCCAAGCTGTAGAAGACTGGCATGTCACCGATGAACTCGACCCCTTGGATGACATGGGGATGGTGACCAAAGATCAGATCGACCCCCTCGTTTGCTGCGGCGCGCGCGATTTCGCGCTGATACTGCTGGGTCTCGGGCGAAGAGGAGATGCCCCAATGGCACGAAACGATCAAAGTATCGCACTGCGCCCTGGCCGCGCGCACATCGGAGCGAAATTGCATAAGTTCATCGGTATCGACCCAAGTCGACACCTCCGGCTTGTCGCCTGGCATCTCGAGCACGCGGCGCCCCGGTGTCCAGCCGGTGTGAGCACGAATCGTGGCACACCCGGGCCGTCTTGGACCGGCAGGCATGATGTTTGGGTGGAACACAGAGGTGTAGCTCAGCAGGCCGATTTTCGTGGATCCCAAGAGGAACAGTGCCGGCGCGCGCGCTGCCGCTTCGTTTTCACCGACGCCAGCCATCGGTAGCCCTGCATTCCGGCAGGCAACGGCGGTGTCGACACAGGCCTGACCGGGATACGCCACGTTCGATGCACAGGCTACCGCGCTGAAGCCTGCCGTTTTCAGCCCCTTGGCCACATGCATTTCCGAGTGTCGCCACCAAGACTTGAAGGGAATGTCCGGTGCTTCGGGATCCTCCGAAGGTGTTGTCAACATACCCTCCATCTGGCCGATCACCCCGTCGGCAGAATCGAATGTTGCTTGCACCCGCGCAAAAGCTGTTGCCGCGTCATCACGGCCAAGGACGTTGGTATCGCCAACCACCAGAAGAGTGGCGTCGCCAGCCTCGGGGATCACTGAAAACGGCCATGCTATGGGAGCGGAGTAGTTCACGTTTCGGTCCTTTCTGTCTTGTAGCGATGCCGGGTTGCAAGCCGGCGCGCGCGCGGGTTGGGATGCGGCACCGCGGACAAAAGCGCCTTGGTATAGCCGTGTTGTGGTGTCGTGCAGACCTGGTCGACCTCACCGATTTCGACGATCTCACCCTGCCGCATCACTGCTACACGGTCGCAAAAGTATCGGATCACGCTGATATCATGACTGATAAACAAAAAACTGAGGCTCATGCGCTTCTGGATCGACAACAACAGCTCCAGAACCTGTGCGCGCAGAGAAACGTCAAGCGCACTCGTCGCCTCATCGGCGACGATGATCCGGGGCTCCGGTGCTAGAGCGCGCGCGATGCCAATACGCTGGCGCTGACCGCCGGAAAATGCGTGGGGGTACCGTTCCATCACCTGAGCAGGCAGGCCGACCAGGTCGAGCAACTCCTTGACCCGCGCATGGCTGTCCGAACTGGACCATCCGGAGTTGCGCAATGGTTCGGCGATGATCTGTTCAACCGTCATCCGGGGGTTCAGCGAATTGTGGGGGTCCTGAAATACCATGCGGATGTCGCCATAGATGTCGCGCATCCCCTCGCGATTGAGCGCGGTCACATCGACCGCGCCGCCAGCACGCCCGTGATAGAGCACCTTGCCGGCTGTGGGTTCGACCGTCCGCAGGATCATCTGGCCGAGCGTTGTTTTGCCCGATCCGCTCTCGCCCACAATCCCCAGTGTTTCGCCGTCGCGCAACGTGAAAGAGGCGGACTTCACAGCCTCTGTTCGCACAGTGGTCTTGCGGATGAAGCCTGTGCGTTTCTCGAAGGTTTTGGTCAACCCTTCGACCATAAGAATGGAGGCGCCTGCTCTAAATGGTGGTTTGGCCTCGGCCCTTGCCTCAAGCTTGCGCGCGGTGCCGATCAGCATGCGGGTATAGGGGTGTTCAGGCGCGTGGAAGATATTGTCAACCGGGCCTTGCTCGACGACTTTGCCGCGAAACATCACGCAAACCTCATCGGCGATCTCGGCGACGACGCCCATGTCGTGGGTAATGAACATCACGCCCATGCCATGATCTGCCTGGAGCCGCGCGATCAAGTCCAAGATTTCTGCCTGAGTCGTGACATCGAGGGCGGTGGTCGGTTCATCTGCGATGAGGACATCCGGCTCACATGCCAGCGCCATCGCAATCATGGCGCGTTGGCGCATGCCACCTGAATACTCGAACGGATACCGGTCGGCCGCAGCTTCGGGTTCTGAGATTTCGACTTGCCGCAGCAGTTCAAGAACCCGCTTGCGGCGCGCGGGTTTGTCGAGATTGGTATGCAGGACAAGCGACTCTTCGATCTGGAACCCGATCTTGTGGACCGGCGACAGCGAACTCATCGGTTCTTGAAAGATCATCGAGATGCGCGCGCCGCGCACCGCGCGCATCTTGGCGCTGCGGGGGTCGAGCGCGGCAAGGTCTATGGTGCTCCCGCGTCGGCGATGCAAGACCATCTGGCCGGACACGATTTTGCCGGGGCTGGGCACGATTTGCAGGATCGAGCGCGCGGCGACGCTTTTGCCAGACCCGCTTTCACCAACGATGCAAAGGGTCTTGCCCCGCTTGACCGTGAAGCTGATATTCTCAACGGCCTTGAGGACGCCCTGCCGCAGCGCAAAATGCGTGCTCAGGCCGCGAACCTCCAGCACCGGGTCGGCGGCATTCGGCGATTTATCCTGAAGGGTCCCATCCATGGCCGTCATTCGCTGTAAGGGTCAGCGGCATCGCGCAAACCATCCCCGAGGAAATTGAGCGACAGGACAGCGATCACCACAGCCAGCCCCGGCATCAGGAGCCACGGCGCAGTCGCCACGGCGCGCACGTTCTGCGCCTCTTGCAGCAACACGCCCCAACTCACCACAGGCGGCCGCAAACCGATTCCGAGAAAGCTGAGCGCCGTTTCAGCAAGGATCATAGCGGGGATGGCCAACGTCAGCGTGGCGATGATGTGGCTAACGAAGCTGGGCGCCATGTGGCGAACTATCACCCGCAGCTCGCTTGCGCGGTCAAGTTTGGCGGCAATAACGAAGTCGTCGTTTTTCATCGACAGGAACCTGCCACGAACCTCGCGGGCAAGTGACGTCCAGCCGATAAGGGAGATCAGTACGGTTATCACGAAATAAACCGCCAATGGAGACCACGCCGCCGGGATCGCTGCTGCCAAGCCCATCCAGAGCGGAATTGTAGGGATCGCCTTTAAAAGCTCGATCAAACGCTGCACCGCATCGTCGACCCAGCCGCCGTAATAGCCGGAAATGCCGCCCAACAGCACCCCAAGACCCAGTGAAACGGCGACCCCCACCAGTCCGATGGACATTGATACGCGGGCACCGTGCAGGATGCGGCTCAACATGTCACGGCCCAGACGGTCCGCACCCAGAAGATAGAACGGTTGCCCCGGTTCCTTCGGGCCGATCAGCTTGCGCTCCATCTCGATCAGACCAAGCATTCTGTAGGGCTCGGACCGGACAAAGAACCCGATTGGTACAATCTGCTCTTCGTCGGCTGTGAAAACGCGACGGATCGCAACCGGATCGACTTCGACCTTGTAGCCAGTGACATGGGGTTGAAATCCCTGCCCTTCAACGAACAATCCGATGCTCTGCGGTGGGGCATAAGTGTAGCGGGGATGAGTGGCATTGGGATCGGCGGGCGCGATAAAATCGGCAAAGAGCGCAACGAAATAGATTGCCAGCACAATCACTCCGCTGATCATCGCAAGCCGATGCTTGCGGAACTTCCACCACATGAGTTTCCACTGGCTCGCGGTCGCCAGATCAGCGCCGGTGATATGGCCGCCCTGATCTGGCGACCAGTCCATATCTGTCGCGGACAAGCTTTCACCGGTGGCGGGGGGGTCGAACTGGGTGCCGTTACTCATTCGTAGGAAATCCTCGGGTCAAGCCAGGCCAGCAGAAGATCCGAAATCAGGGTGCCGATCACGGTCAGAACGGACAGGATGAGTATGAAGCTGCCGGCAAGGTACATATCCTGTGATTTCAGAGCGGTCAGAAGGACCGGGCCTGTGGTCGGCAGATTCAGAACGATAGACGTGATCGCCGCCCCGGAGATCAGCGCGGGGAGCTCCCAGCCAACCTGGCTGACGAACGGATTAAGCGCTAGGCGCACCGGATAGCGCAGAAGCAAACGCCCCTCGCTCAGCCCTTTGGCACGGGCGGTTTCGACATATGGTTTGTTCAGCTCATCCAGCAGATTGGCGCGCATCACACGGATTAGCCCGGCGGTCGACGCAGTGCCGATGATGATTACCGGGATCCACAGATGCGCCAGCAGATCGACCAGTTTGGCCCAGCTCCACGGTGCATCCTGGAACTCTGGGCTGAACAGGCCGCCCACCGATTGTCCGAATACGGTTAGCGAGACATACATCAGCACGAGCGCCAGAAGGAAATTGGGGATGGCGAGGCCGAGAAAGCCGAGAAACGTGAATGTGTAGTCGCCAAGGCTGTATTTCCGGACGGCCGAGTAAATGCCAATCGGAAAAGCGACCATGTAGACAAAAATCATGGACGCCAGCGAAATCAGAAAAGTCAGCCCGACCCTGCCCCAAAGAACATCCGACACGGGGCGCTGGTATTGAAAGGACCAGCCGAAATCGCCCTGCAAAACGTTACCAATCCAGACGAAGTATTGCGTCACCACATTGCCATCGAGCGCATAGCGCTGTCGAAGCAGTTCGACCTCGCGGGCACTGATGTCGCCGCCACCTGCTTCAAGTGTCGCAATGTAGCTGTCGAGGAAGTCTCCCGGTGGCAATTGCACGATGGCAAACGACACCAATGAGATCAGTAACAGCGTTGGCACCATGTAGAGCAGGCGTTTGATCACATATCGCATCAGCATGCGGGAGAGCCCTTTCAGAAAACGGCTTGCCGGAACCGGAACGGCCCCCGCCGCTCCGGTTTCCGGAGGATAGGCAACTTAGTTCGTGCCACCTTCATAGTACCACGTTGGCGGGTTCAGCGGCCCCGGCGGAGCAAACCAATAGCTTCCCTGGATGGATTGCGGAACATTCCGCATGTTGGCGTTGACGATGCCGTAGCTCGACAGCGGCACTGCGATGCCAATGTTGTAAAAGTCCTCCGCTGCGTTCGCGAGAATCTCCTTCATCATCTCAACCCGGGCGTCCTGGTCCGCTGTCGCATTGATCGCGTTCCAGAGTTCGATCTGACGCATGACGTTCGAAGGCGGTTGCTCACCCCCTTCACCACGGTACCAGTCAAACCACGGAATCCCGTAGGCTGCGTTGTGATGCATCGGCACCCAAGGTGTCGGGCGCAAAAAGGCGTCGCGCGCACCGCCCGGGAAGTCTTCGATGATCACATCGTGCTGATTGGCGTTCTTGCGCGACCGCACGAGAGAACGATCCACGACATCCACACGGGCATCGACACCGACCTCCTTCCAGTACTCCACCAGCATCTGCCCGATATCTGCCATAAATGTCTTGTCAGCGCGGGTCAGCAGGGCGAACTGGATCCGCTTGCCATCAGGTCCGAGCCGGAACCCCTCTGCATCCTTCTCTGGGAACGCCTTATCAAGATACACATTCGCTTTCGCGACATCATATTCGAGGAATTGCGTCGCAAGCTGCTCGTTATAGAGCAACTCATAGCTCGGCAGCACCGCAGTCTGGAGGGGCTGCGCCTGACCGATGAAGACCAGATCAATGATTTCCTGACGATTGATGGCGTGGCTCAGCCCAGCACGAAAGTCTTTGTTGCGCAGCACTTCGCGAAGCACCGAGTCTTTGTGCATCTGGTTAAAGGCATAGTTGGCAAGGTTTGAATCCGACGGCGTCATGTCCAGGAACCGATAACCGCCCTGCTCCATACCGTCGAACAGGACCGCTTTGTTTTCCGGATCGTTGATCAGCGCGGCAATCATGTCGATCTCGCCTGCAAGCGCCTTGAGCAGGAGCACTTGCGGATCCTGCACCACCTCATAAACTACCCGATCGATGTATGGCAGCTGGTTCCCCTCGGCGTCGACCTTCCAGTAGTAAGGGTTTCGCTCGGCAACAACGCGCGACCCCGCGCCAAGAGGGGTGGTAATGACCCACGCGTTCAGGCTCGGTTTGTCAGTGTTCAGCCAGGTGTCAGCCCTCAGTGCGAAGAGTTCCTGCCAAGTGTTGACCCCCGCCGTACTTACCATTGCCTCAAGGTCTGCATTGGTGTGATCGGCGTGGAACTGGCGCATGTAGTGTTCGGGGTACTTGGTGAATGCATCCCCTCCGATGGCCGTGGTCACCTGCGCCATACCATCCAGAAAGGACGCGTTCGGTATTGGAAACGTCACCTGCACCTTGTAGTCATCGATCATCTCTACGACGCCCGGACCGGCACCCGTGATCATGTAGTCGGGAAACGGATCAAGATCTGGGTTTTGCCAGACCTCGTAGGCAAACATCAGATCATTGGCATCGAAGGGCTCACCATCGGACCAGCGCATCCCCTCGCGCAGGTCAATCGTGTAGACTGTGGCTTCGGCGTTGATCTCGATTGCTTCGGGAATGTTGGGCACAGTTCCGGACCAGTCAGGCGTCCAGTGCACCATATTGTCGTAGCCCACCGTCCGCAGATTCCACGTTGGCGCACTTTCACGCATCCCGGTGCGCCAGGTGCCGCCATACACACCAATTCCGTCTGGTGTTTCCAGAACACGTGGATTGGCAGGCAATCGTTCCTCCAGCGGCGGCAGCGCACCTGCCGCAACGCGCTCGGCCAGCATCGGTGCCTCGTCAGCTAAGGCGATACCTCCGGCAACGATCGCCGTCGGACATAGAATAGCAATTGACATAAGTCGCATGGTGATACTCCTCCCAAAGTGATCTCCAGGGCCCTTTTTGTTGAGGGCCTCCGATTAGGATTGCGTCACAACCTATAATCGTCAAATATCAAATTGGGGGGTTAGTATGACGCTGAGTTATAGGATTGCGATCCATGCAGCTTAGTTTCCGTCACATGGAAGTGCTGGACGCAATCCTGCGCGAAGGTACCATGAGCGGGGCGGCAAAGGCGCTTGGCGTGTCGCAGCCGGCGATCAGCCGCCATGTCGGGGCGGCAGAGCATATTCTGGATGTCGAGCTTTTCCTGCGCCGCGGAACCGCGCTGATCCCGACAGCGGAGCTGCTCGAGCTTCGCCCCATCCTAACACAGATATTCGACGGCGTGGCCGCAGCCCGAGAGGTGGGCGACTTGCTGCGCTATGGAATGGGTCGACGCATCCAGATCGCAACGACCCCCTCATTTGCCACTGCTTTGCTATCCGATGCAATTGCCACGCTCCGCCGTGCCTTTCCGCAGACGCAAATCATAACTCGGGTGCGAGACGCGGCCGCAATCAAGCAGGGCATCTTACGCGGCGATTTCGATTTTGGCATTGTCTACAACGAACGCGAAGCCGGCCCCACGGCGGAGTCCATACGCCTCTGCACAACCGAAATCGTTTGTGTGGTGCCCAAAGACCACCCGCTTGCCGATCAAGACGAGGTGACCCCAGAGCACCTCGACAACGTTCCACTGATTTCGTTTGGACGCCTTTCTGCGATTGGCTTGGACCTCGACCTGATCTTTGCCGAGTGGGGGGCGACGCGCAACGTCGCGATCTCGACCGGGAACTCCTTCATGGGGCTTGCATTCGTGAGATCCGGCGCGGGACTTGGGTTGTGCGACCCGTTTGCACGAAACACACCCCATGCCGAAGGTCTCACCACGCTGCAGTTTCGCCCGAAGAGGGCTATTGCACCGCAAGTGATCTATGCACGCTCCCGCGCACTCTCCGATCCAGACAACTGTTTGCTGGCAGCACTGGAAGAGACGGCTCGTCTATGGCAGGCCACTTAGTACGGGCCGAAAAACGTTGTCTTGCTTGTTGGCTCTATCGCGGGGTTGAAACCTGGGCGCAGCTACCCTTTGTGCATCATGTCGGCGGCTTCGATACCATCCAACCTTTTTGCCACCGATTGGACGGGCTTGACCGGCAGATGTGAGCCTTCGACTTAAGCATTGCACCTAGGGCCTAAAACAGGTTCTTTCCGCTTTAAAAGCGCTATAGTATATTGGCGGTCGCCAATATGTCGACAGAGAAACTAACGCTTGCGGCCCTTAACCTTCGGGCTGTTCATCTTCTGCTTGGCCACACGAAAATGGATAGCACAGTGCGGTATTTAGGCGTTGAGCTGGAAGACGCACTGGCCATCGCAGAAGCTATTGAAATCTAACGAAGCGGGCCGTCTTCTGAGACGGCCCAATGTGTATGTACCGGCTGCTGTTCGCAAATGATTTCTTCGCATGTTCTCGGAAGTCGCTCATATGTATCCGGCCTACTGATCGACACGCGGGTCGTGGCCTTGCTGGGGTTACGCACGCACCGTGATCTCATTACCGGACAAGTCATCGTCGACTATTTGGGCTCTCAGACTCTGGGGGCGTAGTGTTTCCGTTCCATGCTTTCGATCTATCGCGACCTCATTTGGATTGCCTCAGCTCGTTAAACGCCGTTTTGTGTCTCAGAATGCTCCAAGCCATGCGCGCGAGTTTATTTGCAAGGGCGACGGCAGCCTTGTTGCGATGCATGCGCTCTGATGCGCGGGTTAACCATTCGCCAAAGCTGAAGTCGGGCCAGCGATGCGGTCGCATCATGATGATCTTGGCTGCTTGAACAAACAGCATCCTCAAGTACCTGCTGCCGCGTTTGGAGATGCGCCCAAGGATTGTTCGACCACCCGTGCTGTATTGCCTCGGAACCAGCGCCACCCAGGCTGCAAAGTCGCGCCCATGATCAAAGGCCTCGCCCTCCCCAATGGCAGCGACCATCGCGGTAGAGATCATCGGGCCACTGCCAGGCACCGTCATGACATTGACGCAGTTTTCTTCCGTTTGGCTGATTTCTTCGATCTCTTTGGACACCCTATCGATCCGGTCATCCATCCACATCCAGTCACCGTAGAGGCCGATCAATATGCTCCGCATGCGTGGCGATATCTCGTACTTTCGTTCTTCAAGGATCGCTTCGAACGAGTTTTTCAAAGCGCGAAGGCCTTTGCGAACTGTGATGTCTTGCTCAATCAGGAAGGCGCGGATCTGATTGATCGTGGCAGTCCGACGTGACACCAGACGCGATCTGACCCGGTGCAGGGCTTGAAGATTGAGCTGATCCTGGCTCTTCTCGGACACGGTTTGCAGGTTGAGCCGAAGTGCGGCTTCGGCGATGGCTTCAGCGTCGTTGTAGTCGTTCAGCGGGAAAACGATTCACTGGATCGTTTTCTTATCCGCTTCACTTTGCCCTTTATTGAACGGCTTCACGTAAATCGCAGGGATGATCCGTGGCTCAAAGCCCAGTTTGCGCAGTGTGCGACTGACAAAGTGCGCGCTCAAGCACGCTTCCATGCCCACGATACAGCGGGGCAACTTGTCAAATGCTGCAGTCAAGGCCAAGCGCTTGATCTGTTTGCGGAGGACGCGTTTTCCAGAAGGGTCGAAACCCACAATGTGGAATGTGTCTTTGCCAATATCGATGCTGATCGACATCAGTTCATCAAAATCGTTGTTCGCCATGCTACTTCTCCTATCTGCAGGTGAAATAGGCTAAGCCTAACCTGCTGGGTGAAACAGCCGGTACATCCCATTACCGGGCATTGAGCTACCCTATACAATGCTGCAAAGCGGCCCGTCACTCCGGACATTCGACGCGTGCGCGAGATGCTGGGGTCGTCAAACAGTTAGAATGCAGGGCGAAGCTGCCACATGCAAAGCTACTTGGGGTGGCCGTCATTTTGCGGAGCGCCGTCGCAGATTTCATACCACGATGGCTTTTCGCCAACAAACTCATGGGATTAGTTTTTCAAATCAAACTTACCATCAAGGGCATTTGCCGCTATAGGGAATGACGTGCTCCCCTGAAAAGTCCTCGATTTAGGGTTAGTCTGTTCTCCAACTGAGGAGACAGATGATGAAGAGAAGCCTTCAGTGAGTTGGAATGGGACCGTGGCCCCAGTGGGGCCGCGTAAGCCC
>NZ_JACNMO010000038.1 GCF_020622345.1 Roseobacter weihaiensis
AGTCGTAAAACAACCGCGCTGGAGCTTCCTCAACACCCATCATCGTCAAATCCCTCCTCATCTTACAATAGGAAGCGAAGCAAACGACTTGGCCCAAAGCAACTCCGACTTCTTCAACAAAATAAGCCCAACCTCGTTGATTGCTGCGCCACAGCAGATGTCCGGTCATGATTTGGTCGTGAAAACAATCTGCAACGTCGACGATACCGTAAATCTGGGGACGGCAGTTCTGATGAAGCTTCGGTCACATTTGCATCGCAGATTGCAGAGCGAGAACAGGACACCCCCGACGGCACGTTGAGTGCTGCGCGCCGAGAAGGAGAGCATTCATACGCACCATCTAAGTGGTCTGCCCAATCCGTAGATTTGCCGGAAGCTCGATTTTGTGTTCAGCGGTGTTATTCTCCGGCTGCATCAACCAACGCGCAGCGGCAATCCCGATGTCAAAACGAGGTGTCACTGTCGTTGTCACCAGCTTTGGCAATGCCGAGAGAAAGGCAAGACCGTTGAAGCCCGCCAAGGCAATCTCGTCCGGAACGGGAATGGCTTCAGCAAGGCAATGCATCAGACCACCGGCGGCCAAGTCGTCGTTCGCATAGTAAATCGCACTCGGCGGGTGATCCTGTTGCATAAGCCTGTTCGTAACAGCCCGGCCAATATCCATCGAAGAGGCCTCCTCTGATGTCTCGACCGCCACAATCTGCGCACCCGCTTCGTTGATGATCCTCGCGAAGGCTTCAAATCGCTTCGTCGCCCGCAGATCAAGACCCCCCTGACTTCCGACATAGCCAAAGGTTCTGTACCCACGATCAATCAGGTGCTTGGCCATGTCCTCACCGGCCTTGATGTGCGAAAACCCGAAACAGGCGGAGATCGGATCGCCATCCGTGTCCATGATCTCGGCCACCCGAACACCCGTCTGGGCAACAATCTTTCGCAGCGATGCCGTGTGTTCCAGACCGGGGAGAATCAGACCGCGCGGGCGCCAGGACAACAGGTCAAAAACCAGATCCTCTTCTGCATCCAGCGAATACTCTGACACGCCGAAAACCGGTCTCAGACCGCTCTCATCAAGGGTCGCACTGATCCCCGACAGCACCTCGGTGAAGACCCGGTTCTGCATCGTGGGCACAACGACCCCGACGATCGGATTGTCGTAGGAGGCGTTGCCCCCGGCAAGCCTGTTGTGCACGTATCCAATCTCGCGGGCTGCCGTAACAACCTCTTTTCTCACATCTTTTGAGATGTAGCCCGAACCACGCATCACCCGCGAGACCGTCATTTGGCTGACACCGGCAACCCGGGCAACGTCGTGCATGGTTGGTTGCGTCTTCTTAGAGTTTCGGGAGCGCCGCTTGACCATATCGGGTGCGTCTTTCGATTCATTGCTTGACGCATGTTTATGTAAACACTTATGGTCAACGCAATGTGTTTACGTAAACATGCGTTGCACAGGAGACCGGATTATAATGTCGGCGGGTCCACCGCCAGGGAGGGAAAATGAAGAAACTGCTGCTTAGCTCGGCAATCGCCGTGGCATCCGCGGGCGTTGCATTTGCGGATACCTATCGCCCGGAGTGCTTTGCACCGGCGCCCGGCACATCAACAATATCGTATGATGCAAAGGACGGGCCCTACAAGCTTGCCTTCGTCAACGGGTTTGCCGGTAATGACTGGCGCATCCAGGCGATCCAGTCTGCCAAGGCCTGGGCCGCGCGGCCCGAGAATGCGGATAAGATCGATGAATTCACCGTTGTGTCCGTCGGCAACGACAGCGCGGCACAGATCGCCGCCATCGACAACTTCATTGCTGCGGGATACGACGCGATCACTTTCATCGCGGTGAACCCCACTGCGTTCGAGCCGGTCATTCGCCGTGCCGAACGCGCAGGCACCGTTCTGGTACCCTTTGACAATGTGCTGGACACCGACAAAGTTGTTCAGATCAACGAAAGCCAAATGGAGCTTGGCGCGCTCAAGGCCCAGACCGTGATGGATATACTCGGCGGTGAGGCTGACAAGATCCTGATGGTCAACGGCTTGCCGGGCAACGCCACCGACCGCGACCGCCGCCTTGGCATGATGAGCGTGCTGGAACAGGTGGATGGCCTTGAGATCGTCGAAGTCGTCGGCAACTGGGACACCGGCACCAGCCAGAAAGTGGTTGCGGACGCGCTGGCAACGCATGGTGAGTTCGACGCGGTCGTGTCACAGCACGGCTCTGCAGGCTCGATCAACGCGATGCAAGCCGCAGGTCACCCGATCGTTCCAATGGGGGTTGATGGTGAAAACGGCGTACGTATGCTGATGAGTGATCTTGGCATTCCGGGCGTCTCTGCCAGCCAGGCCCCTGCCATGTCGGCGATTGCGCTGGAAGCGGCTGTCGCCCTTCTTGAAGGCAATGAGCTGCCGCAGACAGTCTTTCTGCCGATTCCGCAGGTCAACGCCGCCGATCTCGAGGCAGGGGTGAACTTCTTCCCCGATCTGCCGAAGTCCTTCAATACCGGGACAGGCTTTGTGGAGTGTTTTGAGCCCTTTACACCCCAAGAGCTCCTGGGCCAGTCGCCTGACAACACCTGAGGTCTAAGGCCTCTCACGCGGCGGCGCGTCAAGACACCTGCCGCCACGCCCTTTATGGTAAGCATCATGTCAGACAACAGTACACCCCTGCTCGAGATGCGGGGCATCTCGAAGCACTTCGGGGCAACGAAGGCTCTGGACAGGGTCGATTTCACCTGCAACGCGGGGGAAGTCCATGCGGTTCTCGGCGAGAACGGCGCGGGCAAATCCACGCTGATGAAGCTGATCGCCGGCGTGCTGCAGCCCACGCACGGTCAGCTTCGCGTCGATGGGCAGGACGTGTTTCTCAACACACCGCAGACGGCCCTGCGGCATGGCCTTGTATGCATGTTCCAAGAGCTCTCTCTGGTGCCCGATCTGACGGTTCGCGAAAACCTTCTTCTGGGTGCTCCGGGTGCCGGTCTTGGCTGGTTGGCGGGGACCGGCCTCGACAAGGCACAAGATGTGCTGAACCGCATCGGTGCAGGGCAGATCAAAATGGGGACGCGGGTGGCGGACTTGACGTTGCCGCAGCGCCAACAGGTCGAAATCGCCAAGGCGATCATGAAGAAGCCACGCCTCCTCATTCTGGATGAGGCGACCTCAGCCCTGAGCGCCTCTGTCGTCGAGGGCGTATTTGATCTTGTCCGCGAAGAACGCGACAGCGGCACGGCAATTCTCTTTATCTCGCACCGCTTCCACGAAATCGAAGCCTTGGCAGATCGCGTTTCAGTGTTTCGAAACGGGCAGCGCGTGGAGACTTTCATGAAAGGCGACCATACCTACAGTGAAATTATCGGCATGATGGTCGGCCAGAAGATTGAGGAGTTGTTTCCCCCGAAGCCCCCCTCTCAGAGGGACGCCGATATTGTGCTGGATGTTCAAAACTACACTTGGGAGAGCCAGGTGCGGGATGTCAGCCTCTCGGTGAAGCGCGGCCAGATCGTCGGTCTTGGTGGGCTTGACGGTCAGGGGCAAGGTGCGTTTTTGATGGGGCTGTTCGGGTTGCTTCGGAAAGCCGAAGGCACGACCGCCATTTCCGGGCAGGCGACCGAAATCAACAGTCCGAAAGAGGCCAAGAAGCGGGACATATCGCTGGCCTACATCCCCGAGGATCGAAAGACCGAAGGGCTCATCCTGGACCAGAGCATTCAGGAAAATCTCGAACTGGCAGCATTGGGCCGTCCGGACCTCGACGCAGGCGACACGGCGCTTTATGCGGGATCGCTGGACCAGCTTGCGCTAAAGCACGGCGGGCTGGAGTTGCCGGTGTCCTCGCTCTCGGGCGGTAATCAACAGAAAGTGGTGCTCGCCAAGTGGTTGGCTCTGAAGCCGCGCTGCCTGCTTCTGGCCGATCCGACACGCGGCATCGATGTCAAGACCAAGACCCAGATCTACGCCATCCTGCGCAAACTGGCCGATCAGGGCACGGCGATCATTTTGCTCAGCACCGATTATGAAGAGCTGATCCAGCTCTGCGACGAGACCCACATCTTTTTCGATGGCAAGGTGGTCGCGTCGCTCAACGGCGACGATCTGACCCCCGAAAACATCATTGCCGCGACGCTGAACGTGGCGTCCGAGCCGCAGGCCGCCCATGCTTGACTACATGCGATCCAACCGCCGCGAGGTGATCGCGGGCGTCGTGCTCATCGCACTCCTCGCCGCCTATCTTGGCAGCCATCCGCGCGGCGCCTCGACCTACGTGATGACGATCTGGGCCAATCAATGTCTGATCCTTGGCCTTGCCGCCTGCGCGCAGTTCTTTGCCGTCGTCGTCCGGGGGATCGACCTTTCGGTCGGTGCAGTTATGGCACTGACCAATTGCGTCGCGTCTTATCTGCTTGACGGCTCTGCAGTCGGCATTGCCGTCGGGATGCTGGCCGTGGTCGCCACCGGAGCGCTTTGCGGCCTGTTGAACGGCATGATCGTTGTTTACGGCCGCATTCAACCCATCGTCGTGACACTGGCCACGGCGTCGATCTTTGTCGGTATCGCTCTTCTTTTGCGACCAACACCGGGTGGTGCGGTGAATTATGATCTTGCAGATGCCATGACGCTTGATCTTCTGGGCATCCCCACGGCCCTGATCATCACTGTCGTCGCAGTGATCGGGTTCTGGCTGCCCTTCAGACGCACGGGGCTCGGCCTTGGGCTCTATGCGCTTGGCTCATCGGAGCAGGCAGCGTTTCAATCCGGGATCGACACCAGGTTCATCCGCCTGGCCGCCTTTACGCTGGCAGGGTTGTTCGGAGGGCTTGCGGGGCTCTTCTACAGCTTCGTGACCACCACGGGTGATGCCGGGATCGCGGCAGGTTTCACGTTGAATTCCATCGCCGCCGTTGTTCTGGGAGGGGTTCTGCTGCGCGGGGGGGTCGGCTCGCTGATCGGAGCCTTGGCGGGCGCCTTTATCCTGAAAACAATCGCATCGCTGATGTTCTTTTCGGGCATTCCTTCCCTCGCGCAGCCCCTTTTCGAAGGGATGATCCTGGCCGCCGCCATCGCGATCGGCGGGGCCGACGTGCTGCGCGCACGCAACAAGCTGGAGGTCTTTTCCTGATGCTCCGCACAGTCTCAATCGACAGCCTGATGCCCTATATCGGCGTCGTCCTCCTGGTCATCGCGGGCAGCTTCTTCTTTCCACAGGTCCTCAGTGCGGGCTATCTGTCACAGCAGTTGCAAATCGCGGCTTTTCTCGGTCTGCTCGCCACGGGTGCGACCATCGTCATTCTTCTTGGGCATATCGACCTGTCGGTGCCATGGGTGCTGACCGGTGCCGCCATCCTGTCGACGGCTCTGGTCGGGTCCGGCAACCCGGTGCTCAGTGCCATCGCCGTGCCTGCGGCACTTGCGTTCGGGGCGCTGATCGGGATCGTCAACGGCATCGGTGTGGCGATCCTGCGCATCCCGTCCATGGTATGGACGCTGGCGGTCAATTCGATGCTGCTGGGCCTTGCCGTGCTCAATACCGGTGGCTTCAACCCCAGAGGGGAAGCGAGCCCACTGATGATCGCCATGGCATCGGGCGATATTCTCGGCCTGCCGATCAGCTTCCTGATCTGGATCGCACTTTCCATTGCCCTCGCCGGTTTCCTGACCCGCACGCCCTTCGGGCGATATCTGCGGTCTATCGGGTTCAACGAAAAGGCCACGTTCCTGTCTGGTGTCTCCACGCCGTCCGTCGTCTTCACGGCCTTCGCGATCGCCGGCATGTGCTCGGCGCTTGGGGGTGTCATGCTGGCGGGCTACGCCAATCAGGCCTACCAGAGCATGGGCGATCCGTTCCTGCTGCCGACCATCGCCGCAGTGGTGATTGGCGGCACGTCGATCCTCGGGGGGCGCGGCGGACTTTTCGGCACAATCGGTGGTGCGCTTTTTATCACCCTGCTCACATCGATCCTTTCGGTGATGCAAATCGAGGACGCCTGGCGTAACATCATCTTCGGGACGATCATCCTCGTGATGCTGCTGTTTCAGACCCTTCGGAAAGGAGCCGCCGCATGAACGCCCCCCGCTTTGTCACGGTTGATCCGCTGTTTGAAGATCTCGTCGATACATCCCGTCCACCCGAACAGATCGCCGAGGGCTGCATCTGGACAGAAGGCCCTGTCTGGCTGGGTGGCCAGCTTTTCTTCAACGACATCCCCAACAAACGCATGATGCGCTGGAGCGAAACCTCCGGGGTAGAGGTCGCATTGGAGAACAGCGAGTTTGCCAATGGCAACACGCTCGATCCGGAGGGGCGGATGGTGTCCTGCGAACATGGCGGGCGCCGTGTGATCCGACGGCCCAACCCGATGGATGCAGGCGCGGTCGAGGTCATTGCGGAGCGTTTTCAAGGTAAACGGCTGAATTCCCCCAATGACGTAGTCGTCCGCTCGGATGGCTCGGTCTGGTTTACCGACCCGCCCTATGGCATCAACTCCAACATCGAAGGCTACCCGGCCGAGAGCGAGATCGGCGGCTGCTATGTCTTTTGCGCCACGCCAGACGGCATGCTCCACGCCGTGGCCACGGACTTTGACAAGCCGAACGGTC
Source organism: Roseobacter weihaiensis (assembly GCF_020622345.1). Taxonomy (GTDB): domain Bacteria; phylum Pseudomonadota; class Alphaproteobacteria; order Rhodobacterales; family Rhodobacteraceae; genus Roseobacter; species Roseobacter weihaiensis. The sequence continues at coordinate 6,598 of NZ_JACNMO010000038.1, forward strand.
TTGCGTTTTCACCGGATGAGACCCGCCTTTACGTGGCCGATTCCGGCGCGATCAAGGGCGCAAGTTTTCCCGGCATCGACTACAATTTACCCCATCATATCCGGGTGTTTGACGTGGGTGGTGTGACGCTGTCCAATCCGCGCGTGTTTGCCGTTGTTGCCCCCGGCGTGCCGGATGGCTTCCGCGTCGATCATGAGGGATACATCTGGACTTCGGCGCTCGATGGCATTCATTGCCTGTCGCCCGAAGGCGCGCTGATTGGAAAAATCTGGCTGCCGCAACAAACGTCCAACATCGGCTTCGGTGGGCCTGAGGGTCAAACCATGTTCATCACCTCCTCTGACAAGGTTTACCGCGTCGAAAGCACGCGACGTGATGCGGCCCATGCCTTAAGAGACCATAAAAGGAACCTGTCATGAGCCTGAACATTGCTGTCTTCGGATTGGGGTCGATGGGCTACGGCATGGCCCGGTCGTGCCTGCGCGCCGGCTTTGCCGTGCATGGGGTCGACGTGATGGCCGAGAACGTCGCGCGTTTTGTCGCCGAAGGTGGCAAGGGCGATCCGGTTGCGGAGGTGGCGCAGTCCCTTGATGCCGTTGTCGTCGTGGTGCTGAACGCCACACAGGTGGAAAGTGTTCTGTTCGGAGATCAGGCCATCGTGCCGCGCCTGCGTGCTGACACCCTCGTCATGACCTGTGCCACGGTTCCACCGGAATTTGCCAAGGACATGGAGCAGCGCTGCATGGCGCACGGCATCCATTACCTCGATGCGCCGATCTCGGGCGGGTCGGTGAAGGCGGCCGAGGGACAGCTCAGCATCATGGCGTCCGGCACTGCTGCGGCCTTCGCAGCAGCCGATCCCATTCTTGACGTCACCGCCGCGACGGTCTTCCGCCTGGGGGATGCCGCCGGGGCCGGGTCCGCGATGAAGGCGGTGAACCAACTGCTGGCCGGGGTACATATAGCAACCATGGCCGAAGCGCTCACATTCGGCATGACCCAGGGCATCGCCCCCAAGACATTCGTCGAGGTCATCACCAAATGCGCGGGCAATTCCTGGATGTTGGAGAACCGCGCACCCCATATTGTCGCAGGCGATTATACGCCCCATAGCCAGGTCAACATCTGGCCCAAAGATCTGGGCATCGTTCTGGAAACGGCCAGATCCGCGGGCTTTCATGCCCCGATCACCGAGACGGCGCTGGCACAATACAAGCGCGCTGTCGACATGGGCCTCGGTCGTGAAGACGATGCCGCCGTCGCAAAGGTCTATGCGGATGAGGCGGGGCTTGTCCTCCCGGGCACAGAGCAATGAAGCTCGGCTGTATCGGCGACGATTTTACCGGCTCAAGTGATCTGGCCAACACGCTGGCCAAGCAAGGCATGCGGGTGGTGCAGTATTCGGGCATCCCCAGCGGACCCGCCGCACCAGATGTCGAGGCGGGGGTCGTGGCGCTCAAGTCCCGGTCCATAGCGCCGGACGATGCGGTAGCACAGTCGCTTGCCGCGCTCGAATGGCTCATGGCGCAAGGCTGCACGCAGTTCTTCTTCAAATACTGCTCCACCTTTGATTCAACGCGCCAAGGCAACATTGGCCCTGTGGCGGATGCTCTTGCCGATGCGCTGGCGGCGGACCGGGTCATTGTCTGCCCGGCCTTTCCCGGCACCGGGCGCTCGGTCTATCAGGGACATCTGTTCGTGAACGACAGGCTCCTCAACGAAAGCGGGATGGAGAACCACCCGCTGACGCCGATGACCGACGCAGACCTGCGACGGTGGATGGCCCCCCAAAGCAAATACGCGCTTGGCCATGTGGCCGCGCAGACGGTTTTTACCGGTGCAGACGCGATCAGTGCGGCTCTTGATGCGGAACATGCAGCGGGCAAGAGGCACATCGTGGTCGATGCGATCCGCGACGAAGACCTGATGCAGATCGGTCGCGCCGCGACCGATCTCAAGCTGGTGACCGGTGGTTCCGGTGTCGCCCTTGGATTGCCCGCCAATTTCGGCTGCACACCCGGCACACCGGAATGGGAGCGACAGCCCGGTGCCGCGCTTGCGCTTTCGGGCTCCTGCTCCAACGCAACCCGCACCCAGGTCGCCTGGCACGCGAGGCGCCATCCCACGCGTGAGGTTCGCGCCGAAGACATCATCGAAGCCAGCGTAACCCCTGCTACCGTGCTCGACTGGGCCTTGGGGGAAAAGGGCTTGCCGCTGGTTTACAGCTCTGCCGACCCCGAGGTCGTCAAAGCGGTGCAAGACCGCTTTGGGCGCGAGGTCGCTGCCATCGCAATAGAAACCTTCTTTGCCGATCTGGCCCGTCTTGCAGTGGCCGATGGCGTCACCCGGATCATCACTGCGGGCGGTGAAACATCGGGCGCGGTCGTCGAAGCGCTCGACCTTGAGGAACTGCGCATCGGACCGGAAATCGACCCCGGCGTGCCAGCGCTGCGGGCGGGCCCACACCTCGTGGTGGCGCTCAAATCGGGGAATTTTGGGGCAGAGGATTTCTTTCAGAAGGCGGCAGGAGTGCTTGGCACATGAGTGAGCGGCAGCTACGAGAGGCGATCTGCCAGCTTGCCAAATCGCTTTATGATCGCGGTCTGACCCATGGCTCCACCGGTAACATCTCCTCGCGCACCGAAGATGGCGGGCTTCTCGTGTCACCGACCGGCACCAGCTTTGGCCGACTGGACCCGGCCCGTCTCAGCCGCTTTGACGCAAAGGGGCGCCTGATCGACGGCGATCCGCCCACCAAGGAAATGCCGCTTCACACGGCATTTTACGACACGCGCAGCACAGCGGGCGCCGTGGTCCACCTGCATTCGTGCCATTCCGTTGCCTTGTCGCTTTTGCCTGACAGTGACGTGGACAGCTTCCTGCCACCGCTGACGCCTTATGCGATTATGCAATTGGGCCGTGTGAAACTCCTGCCCTTCTTTGTCCCCGGCGATCCGGCCATGGGAGAGGCCGTACGCGGACTTGCCGGAAAACGGGCGGCGGTGATGCTTGCCAATCACGGCCCTGTGGTTGCGGGCAAAACCGTCGAGGCCGCGTGCAACGCCATCGAAGAATTAGAGGCAACGGCCCGGCTTGCGCTTATGATGCGCGGGCTTCCCGCCCGGGTATTGTCGGCGGAGCAAGTATCCCAAGTGATCACGAAATTTGATGTGGAGTGGGACAAATGATCCGGTTTTCCGCCAATCTCGGCTTTCTATGGAACGACCGACCGCTGCCGGACGCGATCCGTGCGGCGCATGCCGCCGGTTTTGCAGCTGTGGAGTGCCACTGGCCGTACGAGACACCTGCCGAAGAGGTACGTGCCGCGCTGGATGACACGGGTCTGCCCATGCTTGGCCTGAACACCCTCCGTGGGAATCCGGGTGAAAACGGCCTCGCGGCGCTCGCCGGGCGCGAGGTAGAGGCCCGCGCAGCAATCGATCAGGCCATCCGGTATGCCAATGCGGTAGGCGCGCGTGCCATTCATGTCATGGCCGGGTTTTCTGGCGGCGAGGAAGCCGCACAGACGTTCAAATCCAACCTGGCCTACGCCACTGCACAGACGGAACGTACGATCCTGATCGAACCCTTGAACCGACATGATGCGCCGGGTTACTTCCTTGAAACAACCGATCAGGCGCGCGCGATCATCGAGAGTGTTGACGCCCCAAACCTGAAGCTGATGTTCGATTGCTATCACGTGGGCCGAACCGAGGGGGATGTGATGACCCGCCTCACTGACCTATTGCCTCTGATCGGTCATATCCAGTTCGCCTCTGTGCCTGACCGCGGCGCTCCGGATCATGGTGAGCTGAACTACCCGGCCATCTTCTCTCACATCGCAGCCCTTGGCTGGACCGCACCACTCGGCGCTGAATTCAAGCCACGCACTGCTGACCATATCTTCAACTGGATCAAACCCCTGTCTTCGATTGCCCCAGCATGAAAAACGGCCGGAGCTTGCCGAAAGACCAAGAAGCTGCACCTGCCCAAACACATGAGTATTGTCTCAAATCCGATATCGGCTCCGCCGCCTTGGATACCCGGTTTGGCTGGTTCTGCCGTCTTTGAACCAAATGCGGCTATCCTTGAGCTCACAGGCGACAGAGCCTTCAAGAAGTGCATTGCCCCATTCATCGATTACGCAAATCGCAACCGACCGCAGCGACACATCCAGTCCTCAAAAACAACGCATTTCGTTCTGTTCAGATTGCGGCAGTCACTGCAACTCTATCGATAGCCTGACCCAGCGACCTGGTCAGCCTGATTGCCCATGCTTTACCCCTCACCACCGACACTTTGCCGTTGGAAATGATGCAGGATGTACGAAGGGCTGCTTTTGGGAGCCGGGACGCAGGCAGCTGAACCTCCGCAATGGGCCGAAATACGCGATGCGCGCATGGAATTGATCCGGGGCACTTGACTTGGGCCTGTCGCTGGCTTTAACAAACCAACAGGACGACGCATTGCAAGGAGGTCGAACATGATGATCATTCGTTTCCTCCCGGGCCGCTCTCATTTCGGAGCCCCCGCATCCTGACAGTATTGGGCGCATACCGCCTCTGACGTCAGTCGCAACCGTCCAACCACCGGACATCCTTACATCTCAATTCAGGGCGCGGAGTCCTTTTCCGCGAATGTTCCATGTCCCGTCTGTCTGCCAACGGCGCCTTTGCGCGCGTTCTCACCTTCGCCCTCCGCCTCTGGATGCGCAGGCGCGGCCTCGTTGCCGGTCTTCTGCTTCTGGTGCTGACTTCGACGGCCGCTGATATCGCGATCCCTGTCGTCACCGGTCACCTGGTTGCGACCGTCTCCGAGGCGGGCTCACCCTGGGATGCGTTTGGCCTGCTCCTTGGCCTTGGCGCGCTGTCCATCGCCTCGAAAATCCTGAGCTATTTCGCGATCATCGCCCTGACGGTCCCGACCATGCGCCTGGCTGAGGCCGAAGCATTCCAGCGCGTCCAGCGCCTGCCCGCTGACTGGCACGCCAATGCTTTCGCCGGATCGACCGTGCGGCAGATCACCCGAGGCGCATGGGCGCTTGATGACATGGCGGACGTGTTGCTCCTGGCTCTCCTGCCATCGATGCTGGTGTTGCTGGGGACCATCGGCACGCTCACGGCATTCCGGTGGGAGGTTGGCCTTGTCGCCGCTTTGGGTGCTGCGCTGTTTCTCGGGCTCTCGCTGACGCTGACGCTGTTCTGGGTGGCACCCGCCGCGCGGTTGTCGAACGCACAGGACAGTCGGGTCTCCGGTGCGCTTGCAGACGCGATCACGTCAAACGCGGTGGTGCGGGCCCATGCGGGTGAGGCGCGGGAGGACGAACGGTTGGGGCGGGTCCTGTCCAAGTGGGCGCATCGGACGCGGCGCACTTGGCGGCGCGGGACTTGGTCTGGTCTGGCGCAGAATGTGTCGCTCTGGGGTTTGCGGGCCGCCGTGCTGGGCGGCGCGTTGCTGGCGTTCGTCCAGGGTTTGGCCGGTGCCGGAGAGATCGCGTTTGTTGTCTCCGCGCTTGGAATGCTGGATGGCTACCTGCGGCAGATCGGCAATCACGTGCGGATGCTTCAGAAGTCTGTCAATGACGCGGAAGAGCTGGTCGACCTGATGTCCGCCACGCCAGAGCGTGAGGTGGCACGTCCTCCGGCGGTCGCCTTGCCATCGCGCGCGTCTGCTTTGGCCTTCGACCACGTGGATTATGGGTATGCCGGGGCGCCTGCACCGCTTTTCAATGACCTGCATGTCACGATACCCGCCGGTCAAAAAGTGGGACTGGTGGGGCGATCAGGCTCTGGCAAGACGACGTTCGTCAAGCTGATACAGCGGATTCATGAAGTGACGGATGGGGCGATCACGCTGGGCGGTGTTGACATCGCGCGCGTCCCGCTGTCGGACCTACGTCGCCATATTGCACTGGTTCCGCAGGAGCCGATCTTGTTCCACCGTTCACTCGCCGAGAATATCGCCTATGCACGTCCCGGTGCCACCCGGGCGGAAGTGCGCAAGGCCGCCGCGCGAGCAGGCGCTGCAGGCTTCATCGAGCGGCTGCCCAAGGGCTATGGGACAGAAGTGGGCGAGCGGGGCGTGAAGCTATCCGGCGGCGAACGTCAACGGGTGGCCATCGCGCGCGCTTTCCTCTCGGACGCGCCCGTCTTGGTGATGGACGAGGCAACGTCCTCACTGGACTCCGAGGCTGAGGCAAAGGTCGCTGAAGCCGCAGAGCGACTGATGGAAGGGCGCACGACGCTGGTCATTGCGCACCGGCTGGCGACCGTCGAAAGGATGGACCGCATCCTCGTCTTCGACAGTGGCAAAATCGTGGAGGACGGCGCCCCCGCGGAGCTGATGGCCCGCGAAGATGGTCTCTATCGTGCGCTGCGCCAGCGCCAGACACTCGCAGCCTGATGGCGGCGGCGCGGGGCACGACGGATAAGGTATCTGAAGACCAATGCGTTCCTATGCTTCGACTTCCTGCCCCTGAAACCGGAACCGTCTTTGGTCCATCTTTTGAGCCATATCTGTTAGGGTCCGCTAAGCCCAACCCAGTACTCACAACGGTGCCTTAGTTTTCCCGCGCAAGGATTCGGCAAGATCGTGATGGTGTCGTCGGTGCTTGGCTCGCAAAGCGGGCTGCGCGTGGCGGCCTATGCCTCCAGCAAACATGCCGTGATCGGGCTGACCCACGAACTGTGAAACGAGTGGGCGCCGCTGGGCGTCAACGTCAAGACACCTTCTTTTCTGAAGTTGTATTCGAAAATGAAGAAGCAACGGAAAACGCGAGCTCTGCTGTTTCCAAAACAGTGCCGCGCGAGATCGAGATCTCGCTGCCGCACGCCCCCTTCACGACCTGTTCAAACTCATTCTCTTGATCAAGGAACGCAAAGGATCTCACCTTCCGGGAATTTCAAACTTTAGTGCGCGTCAAAGCCCCAGGAACCGTGCAATTGCCATGATGGAAGCCTCGTGAGCTGTGGTACGGTCCCAACCATCCGGGTCGTCGCAGATTGGATCCTCGCCTTCTTCGATGAGCAATTGCGCCGCATTCTCTTTGCAGATCGGGAGAAAAGAGTAATGGTGAGCATCAGGGATCACAATATGCTCCACTTGCGGCAGCAAATCGACCAGCCCGCTGCCGTTGGTTCGAACGTCAACGGCAAACCAGGGGACACTGTCGCCCAACGTCACCAGTTGTACCGGTACATCGATTTCTGATGCACTTTGAGGAGTGGCGGCGTAGGTAAAACCAGGATCAACGGCGACGATGCGAGTAAAGCGCGCATCCGACATTTCATCTGAGAATTCAGGCGGTAGGTTTTCGAAATCGACCCCACCGCGCATCAGAAACAGGCAGTCTTGCGCTGACTCTCCGGACATGTAGCAATAGGCCCGGTAAACCTCGGGATCCAGGCGCAGCCCTGCGACACCCAGCACTGTAGATCCGCCGAGCGAGAATCCCAATGCTGCGATCCGGTCAGGATCAATGCGGTCCGCGAAGTATGGATCGGCAAGAACGTGATCGAGCGCCGCGCTCAAGTCTGCCGCCCGCTCTGACAGTCGTACCGTTCGGCGCGGAGAGCTGTCACCTGATGTTGTACCGGGATGGTTCATCACCAGAACCAAAGCGCCACGCTCAGCCAAGCCGGCGGCAAGCCAGGCGGTGCCGTCGATGCTGCTACCCGATCCGTGCGATACAACAATCAACGGCAACTCCCGATCGGGCAGGGCAGCGCCAATATATGCATCAACCGATTCAAACACGAGGCTACCACCAACCGGTGCGGCATATGTCGCGCGTCCGACGGGCGACCAGATCGCCGCTTCGATAAGGCTCGCGCGATGCTCAGCTTGAACGTCAAAACGATCAAAACCGACATTAGGTTCCGCGAGAGCAGGACAGGCAAGGGCTAGGGCCGCAGTCGCAGTTCGAAACACAGATTCCATTTTTGGATCTCCCGGATTAAAAAAGGATAAACCCATCCTCCACAACGCTCTGGTCCGCGCGTCCTCGAACCGGTTTCAGGTCGTGCAGAACCGGATGTTGGTCTATTCCTGCCTTATGTTGACACTTCCGATACCGCTTGTAGTCGCCCTTATCCTGGGCTTTCTGGCGCTGCGCCACGTTGTGGCCGGGGATCGTCCGATCCTGTTTCTGATCCTTCTGGCGGCCTGCGCGGGTCAGTCGCTCGTGATCTCGCTCAATCAGAATTACGGTTTGTCTGGATTCGCACTCATCCAGCCGGTCACCGCTGTCGCTGCCCCGCCTTTGGCCTGGCTGACCTTCCAATCCGCTGTCTTCCGTCCGCTTGAGGTCAAACGTGACTGGTACCATCTGCTTGCACCTGTCTTCACCACGTTCTGCACGGCTTTCGCACCCCTGACGCTGGATTTCGTATTACCCGTTATCTTCGCCAGCTACGGGGTCGCAATCCTGATCCACCTTCGTCAGGACGACACGCTTCCACTGGCACGGCTCGGGTCAGGCCCGCTGCCTGCCCGGATCTGGAAGGCCGTCAGCGTCCTCCTACTTCTCTCGGCGCTGTCGGATGTCCTCATTGCCATCGCACTCCACCTTGGCCGTACCGAATGGCAGCCTCTGATCATCAGTGTTTTCACATCTTTCACACTTCTTGGCATCGGGCTCCTGAGTCTCTCACGCGATGCAGAAGGCACGGGCGACGATGAACCAGCCACACCCAACCCCAGCGTCCCCGGACCCTCGGAAAAAGATGCAACGCTCATCGCCCGCCTCGATGCTCTGATGGAGGCGCGCCGCCCCTATCTCGACCCCGATCTGACGCTCGCCCGCCTCGCCCGGCAGTTGCACGTGCCCATCAAGCAGCTCTCGGCTGCAATAAACCGGGTGAAGGGCGAAAACGTCTCACGCTATGTCAATGGATTTCGCATTCGAGAAGCCTGCGCGCGTCTGGATGAGGGGGACAATGTGACCGAGGCCATGTTCTGCAGCGGGTTTAACACCAAATCGAACTTCAACCGAGAATTTACACGCGTTATGGGACAGCCGCCATCTGCTTTTCTAAAAGCCAAGGCGATAAACGCCTAAAGTACCCCACCCTCAGGAGAGGTATCCTGCCTTTAGATCACTATCATGCAGCAGGTGGCCAATGGCAGCTTCAGGGGTTCAAGCCGAAACACTGAAACATTACAGTGTATAGCTGCGCTCGATACCAATGTGGTCCAGAAAGGCAGTGTCGTGGCTGACGACAAGGATCGCACCGTCATATGCGTTTAACGCAGCCTCCAACGTCTCAACGGCTTCGATATCGAGGTGATTGTCAGGCTCATCCAAAAGCAAAAGCTGCTTTGGCTGACTGTGCCCCAGGGTGCAGGCTAACCCCGCGCGTAAACGCTGTCCCCCGCTGAGTGCGCCAATCGTTTGGAGGGCGTCATCCCCCCTGAAAAGGAACCGCGCGAGAACGGCCCGCCTGTCGTTCTCGCTGGCCTCCGGGTCCAGACGCGCAAAGGCTTCCGTCACCGTTTCATCGGGATCAAACAAGCTCATGTCTTGATCCAGCCGCGCTGCGGGAACGTGCAGCGCCACGTCCCCTGTCCAACCCGTCAACTCACCCTTGATGCAGGCCAGAAGCGTGGATTTCCCAGATCCGTTCGGCCCCTCTATAGCGATACGCTCGGGACCGCGAATGGCAAAAGTGACAGCTTGCAAGACAGGGTGATCATCATTGTAGCCAAAGGTCAGGTTTTCGACCCGCAGAACATCGCGGCCCTGCGCGAGACCGGATTTGGGGATATCCATGACAAGCGGCTGCAGGATTTCAATCGCCTCTCGCGCGGCCTCCAACTCGGTCTCCGCCGCATCCATCCGGCGAGCGCGCAACCGCGCCCCGGACCCACCCGAACCTTCGCTGCGCTCTTTCGCGGCATCAAGCAAGATTTTTGCCTGACTGCCGGAGGCACGCAATTTGCGGCCTTGCCGATCCGTACGTGCCTTGCGTTCTGCGGCCAGGCGTGCGCGGGCGCCGGCCTCTGTCACCGCCCGCTTCGCCCGCAGCAGTTCACCTTCTGCTGATGCAAGCTCGGCCGATTTCATGTCGCGATAGGCGTCATAGTTCCCACCATAGCTTCGGGCACCTAGCGTTGTCAGCTCGACAATCGCGTCCATCGCGCCAAGAAGAAACCGGTCATGACTGGCAACGATCACGCAGCCCTGCCATGCATTAAGGACTTGGATGACTTGTTCACGCCCTGCGCGGTCAAGGTGGTTCGTCGGCTCATCCAAAAGCAGCGCATCGGGTTCAGCAAACATCAGCGCGGCAAGGCCCGCGCGTGTCCGCTGCCCGCCCGACAGAGATCCAAGCGGCGCATTGAGCGGCAGGTGCGCCAGCCCCATGTTCGCTAGGGCGGCCTCCAGCCTTGCCTCCAACGTCCAGTCCGCCTCCGCGAGATCTTCTGCGGTGGTTTCTCCCGCCTCCGCGCGGGCAAGGATCGCAAGTTGATCCTGCACATCAAACAGGTCAGCCAGTGTACCATCCGCCTGCTGCTCCGGGTTCTGTCGCAGAAAGCCGATTGAATCAGGCCGTGTGACGGTGCCAGACGCAGGCATTATCTCACCCGCGATAAGACGCAGAAGCGTCGTCTTACCCGTCCCGTTGCGACCTATAAGGCCGGTCCGCGTCGGCCCGAATGTAAGGTCAAGACTGCCGAACAAGGTGGTGCCATCAGGCTTTTGCCAGCACAGGCGGGCCAGAATGATTGAAGACATTGGGAATGCTCGCTGTGAGAAAATCTCAGGGGGATCGTCAGAAAGGTGAGCACGCAATCCATTGTCTTGATCCTGTGTTGGTTCCCATCGGTAATTTAAGTCTGGTTCGTCGAAGATGCAAATCCGAGGAGGCAATTTGCCGATATGCTGGTATGGAAATTGCCGGAGCAGCCATTCAGTGGCGAAAGATGACGGGTGGCAGCCCAAAAGAGACATTCGAAACCTGCAACCGGGCGAGCAGGGCGCGGGACAATGTGAGTTTTCGCTGCGCTTGCGCCAATGTCCGGTTATCCAAATGCATCGATGAATGCGGCTTTGCCTCTTTTCGTGAAGATAATCGCTCGACTGTTAGTATCACGAGCAGCCCAGTTCAGCTCTATCAACCTATCGAGGATCGCGCGGCCAAGATTGCCGGATAGATGAGATCTGCGCGCGCTCCAGTCTAAACACTCTCTGCACATCGGGGATGTTTTCTGTTCCAGGGCTGAAAAGTCGATGCCAAAATCTGTGAAAAAATCGCGTCCTGTATCGGTTAGTCTTAAGTCTTCACCTGATCTCGATAGATAGCCACGTTCATAGAGTGCATCGAAGAGTCGTACACCCATGTCGCCTGCGAGATGATTGTAGCAGCTCCGTGCCGTTCGCAGGGCGGCATCTCTTGGCCCGGTTCGCGTACGTGTGAGGCCAGCTTTTTCAGCAAGACCCATCAAACCAGCAATGACGTCGGCCACGTTCTCGTCGCGTATCGCGTAATATCTGTGGCGGCCCTGCCTTCTCTTGTGAAGAATATGTACCTCTGTCATCTTGCCCAGATGCACACTGGCAGTCTGTGGGGTGACACCCGCCTCCGCTGCCAGTTCGGCAGCGGTCAGAGCCTTTCCACTCATTAAGGCCGTCAGCATGTTTGCCCGTGCTGGATCACCGATCAGCGCAGCAATTCTGGCGATGTCTGGTCCCTCTTTCATGCAGCTTTCATATCAAAAAATTGCGCCCTTACATCTGCGATACAACGCTGGCGTGATGATTTCGGTGCCTCGTGAGGTACAAAATCGGACTCTACCCCGTCAAGAAAGTCGACAGCGCGGCGAAGCAAGCCGGTTTTTTCATGCGACAGCTTGTCGGGTCCAACTCCAATCATCTGTTCAATGAACATCACACCAGCCTGTTTCAGAAAAACAGACTCCGGCCGACCATCGCGGGTGCAGACGCCGTATACACCATTCAGGAAGTGACCCCAGGTCGAGGTGGCGTGTTTCTCATCGAACTGATCCGCGACGGCAGGAGCTTGTGCCTGTAACTCAGCGCCGAGGGGGCTGGTAAGGAATGCGGCTTTTGCATGGTCATATCGGCTGAAGAAATGATCTCGGGCACGGGCTTCGTTATCTAGGCCGAGCTGGGTGATGTCGCGATACCAATCGGTATGCCCGCGAAGATGAAAGCGATATGTTTGCTGGTATATGAAATCCGCGACGAATGACATCGACCGACCGCTGCCATCGTAGATATAGGATGGGGCGGGAAAGACCTTTGCATCGATCAGCGCGTGAAGGTCTTCGGTCGTCGTGCCGATGGCAGCTGAGAACTGGGTTTCCTCAAAGAAGTTTGTGTAAAGATAATTCAGTAGCATGTGGCGATCCTCAATGATGGTTGTTGGCAAACCCATATCAAGTATCGTCTTTCAAATGCTTCGTTCTGGATCGAAGTGTGAACGGAAGCCGCCATTCGCGCAAAGCGCAGCATCGGTGAGTCTGGGCTCTCTCGTTGAATTCGCCGCGCACGGTTCGAACGGCAGCAAACGCCGCTTCGGAACCTTTGGGCCAAAAATGCTTGACGTTTGGGCCAGATTTGCATGACGCGGCCCATTGATCGGACTTGGAAATCTAATCCAACAGAGTCAAAGGTTCGTGACGTTCCACAACTCGTGTCGAACGTCAGATGACTTTGACCTTTGCGTCATAAACTGACCCAATCCGCATCCATGACCCATTTGGGTTGTTTCGTGTGATCCCGTTTCCCAGCCGGAAAATCGGGGGCGATTTGGAGGTCAGACGGCGAAGCCGCCTGCTCCTGCAAATCTGCCACGTGGCGAACGCGGAGGGGGGCGAGACAGGATAAATCGACAAGGTTGGTGCGGCCCACAGCGGAGCGAGGACACGGCCTTGTCTATTTGTCTTGTCCGAGGGGGGAGGCTGTGCCTCCACCCTGACGGCGAAGGGCGTTTGGCTTGTCCAAATCCCCTGAGCCAAAGCAAGGGATGCGGCCCAACTTCAACCGGGCCTCAATTGTCTTCAATGATCAGACGGCCGCCGTTCGGGCAAGACGCGGCGAAAGCTGGCGGAGAGCCCACTTTACTAGATGCTGCTACCTGAATGAATGACGGCTATTGCGTAAGAGGCGTCCGACCAGGTTCAGTCAATCGTTACCGTGTCTAACCTGAAGGGCACCTGTTTTTACTAGATCAAAGACGAGTGGCGGCGTATCCTAAAGACTTGGTTTCGAAGCTCTTTGAGGACGCCGCTAGAATGCTAAACTGCTTACGCATCTGTATCGTATCAATTGCAGTTTTGGCAGCTTCTCTGACTGAAACTACTGCTGAAGAAACAGGAATCTTCTATCAGTGTCCTCCAGACTGGCATACCTATGTCGAGCTGACCGAAGAATTCAACTCCTCCTTCCCGCAGTATTCCACACGGGAGTTTTTGTTTGTTAACCAAGAGACGAATGTTCACAATTGCTTGAATGAACGCTTTTCGAACGGCTATCTGAAGGGCCTAGAGAATCATTTGTCAGGGTTGCGCCAAACAGCGGAACGGTTAGGTGTTACTTTTGACTTTAATTGTGCGGTCACTCAAATGACCAATCAATCAGACCGCTTTTATGTGATCTGGGTTCCAGACTACGATGCAGCTCACGAAATTGAAGACTGCAAAGAAGCGATTTCCAAAACCCTCATTGGTTATGTTAACAACGGCACTTTCTGATCTGCCGTTGAGTATTTTGACGGGAGCATGGAAAGCTTGACCGGAAGCGGACTTCGATCACCCGGTTTCGAACGGCAGCTCTGTCTAAGATTTTTTGATGCGGGCCAGTGTGTTAGGTTTGGTTTTTGCGGGGTGGCCCGCGTTGACAAATCTGACAAGGTGGAAGCCGCGGGATGCGTGTTCCGTGCTATGGGGAAAGCGTGGGCATCCGCCACCGATATTGGTTCGGGTGTCGCGGAGTTTGCTGAACTTGGGCGCTTGGCTGCACAGCAATTGGGGTAGTGCCCGGAACCTTCGGGGGTCTTGCCGGGGCGGTTTTCATCATCTTGTGCTGCGAGGACGCGCGTAAGGCGGATTTCGAGCTCCTGCGCGCGTCTGTCAAATCGCTCTGCAAGTTGGGCCTGGATGAGAAAATTACCAGACAATAACAACCAAGCCCATTTCGTTTTCTTGGGCGGTGCTAAGCCATATTTGAAACGCCTTGAGATAGTTAAAGCACATGTAAAGACAGCTATGCGTTCTTCCTCCGTAGTAGTCTTCGCGTTCGATAATGTGATCGTGGGCGCGCCCAAACCTATCATCTATGCCGCAACCGTGCGGTTCGGCGCACTCCCAAAGAAGAGCTACCTCCGCGGTGGTAATCTCAAAACTTAAGCGTCTTTCATAGCTAATGCGCGATCTTGGGTGAGTTGGCGGGGGATACCGAGCAAGTATTTCCCGTTCATCTATAGTAAGGAGTTTTGCGATTTTTGACGGGTGTCCCAGTACGTTCTGTTCAAGAAGTGCCAAAGTTCTGACGTACTTGGGAACCTCAGACTGTGGGATATGAAATACGGCATTCTCCCGCGACAAGTCGGTCGCATAAAGTTTGTCATAGGGCGTCAGCCCGAACAGAAGATGTAGCGTGTTCCAGTGGATTGCCTGCGCGTATGAGTAGCTGGTGAACTGGAAAAGATGGCCTGCCTGTCCCGCATCGCCGATGAGCGGGCCGAATATATCAAACCCTTTTTCTTCTGGCTCTTTTGGCAGGTCTTCATCCCGCAGAAGGAATACGAATTCTGGTTTGAAGTCGCCTATCTTACTACCCCCCAGTCGCCACGGTCGAGTTCCACTGCGGTCGGCAAAACACCGAGGAGGTTGAGGCGGATTTCGACCTCTTGCGCGCGTTCAATCGCTTCTTTGGAATACAGCGGATGGTGTTCGAAGCACTGCCAGAAGTCCATTTGCGTCGCGATCAATGTGCCGCCGTTCATCTGCTGCACACGCGCGGCCTCTGGCACGTCAGAGGGATTGAGCGCGAAGGGTACCCAGCCGACCCAGCGAATGCCGCGCCGTGCCCGGTCCAGCGGGTGGTGGTCCCGAAAATAATCGAAAGGGCCACATTCCAGATGCATTGGGCGTTTCCACCGCGTGATGACTTCTACGAGAGCGATGACTTGCTCGGCGGAAATACTATATTTGGGATATTCGGGGTGAAAGCGGTCGAATTCAACGCTTAGATTGTTTAAGTCTCCCCATCTGTGCTTAAACTCATAATGCGTTTCATCGATACCATATCTGCCTAAAGCATTATCCAGTATTCTCGCGAAGCCACCGCTATCAGCGTATTCAAAACTAGCGCCACGGCTTATCTGCGCCGCAAGATACTCGTTTTCTTGCGCCCATAAACTATGCTCGGCAAGTGCCCATCCTAAGCCGCAGATCGGCAAGTGATCGGCGAGTCGGAGTAGCCGCAGAAAATCGCGGGCCCCATCTTCAAAGTCTTGGTACTCATGCCCATAGCGATGCGGCGTCAGCTTTGCCATCAGATCTAGGTCAATCGGCTTTCCTGCGGCTAACCATCTTTCTAACCACGCTCCCATGTGCGCGCCTCCATTTCGTGGTACCAGCCTTCAACCTCCCTCAAAAGAAGATCACCCACATAGAGCCGCGTAATCATATGGCTGAAAACCCAAGTCAGCTCTACTTCACCAAAGTGAGGGGCAACGGCGGTATGTTGGTTGCGCCCTTGGGTTACGATGCGATCAAACGCATCAAATCCTTTAGAGTTTTGAATCCATCTGCGTAGCTTTGGCGCGCCGCCTCCCCAGTCATCTTCCAGAAACCTTTCATATCCATGCTTGGCCTCGTACAAATGGCACGCCGCCGGATGCAGGCCATCAAAATCGACAACTGAGAAAACCCATTCCTCGATTTGTGCGGCTTCCGGGTGGTACCAATGCCACGGGCACACGAAGTGCTGATAATCGTAACCTCGCTTGTGATCTGGCCGTTCTTGTGGAGCCGGGCGCGCTTCCGGTGCCCCCATATCCCTTGCGGCGCATTCGGGGCAGGTTTCGCAGTGCGGGTCGTCTTCGAGCTTGGTGGGTGGCACCCTCGGTTTCGGTTTGTCCGTCAGGCGCGGCCTCTGGCTCTGTCTGGGTTTGAGGCTGCGTTTCGGTCTGGGTATCCTGTGGCGGCACGGGCCGCGGGCGTGGGGGCTGCGGATCACGCGGTGGCGTCGGGTTTGGCCGCGGCTGTGTCGGCGCGGGTGCAGGCCGCGGTGGTGCCGGGGCTGGCGCTGGAGAGGGTCTTGGTGCGGGGACCGGCCCCCGGAATGCGCGCTCAATGGCTTCAATAAACTCTTTAATGAGATTGCCGCGCCCGCTCATGACCACCAGACCCCTGATTGCTTATCTGCACGTTCCGCTGACATGGCGAACATCGCGCAGACATCGCCAAACCGGATGTCCGGCGTGCCGGTGCCGGCTGACAGCATGTTCGCGATGGTCGGGTCCTGCCAAAAGCGTGGCAGTCTGAGTACGCCCAGCATGATGAAACGCATGCGCAGCTTTGTGTCGGTGATACCGAAAGAAAACGCGGCCTCTCGCGCTTCGCGAATAGCGGCTCGGAGTTGCTCGTCGGACAGATGATCAACCTCCTCGGTATTTCGTTCTCGGAACACTGCGGCGAGGTCATGGTCATTCTTCTCGACAACCGAAGCCCGCATGCGGCCCCAGAGCGCGTCATTCAGCTTGATACTCATATCGGCAGCCCCGCCCCGCGCATCAGAGTGGAGAGTTCGTCGGTCCTGTCCGTGTCCAGCTGTCCTTTGAGGAAACGCCGTATTTCCGGCAGGCGGGTATCCGTGAGGTCAGCCAGCGCCTTGGGGGTGTAGCCGATCCGGGACAGTCGCGCATCGAGATCATCAAACCCAACCGAGATGGTTTCTTCAACAATGTCACGCGTAACCTGGTCCGCGCCCATACGGTACGCGTCAGTGAACGCGCGGTTCAGATGTTCGGCAAATTGCAATGGTTTAGAGAGGCGTTCGGCCAGATAATCTTGTGCCGCGTCGTCAAAGACATCTGACGGATCAACGCCATCGGCGAGACACTGTCGCAATAGCCAGGATACAAATTCGCGGCGCTCGTCGCCGATGCTGCTGAACGCGAACTTTGTCGTGCGATGGCCGATTTCCTCCATTGTCGCGCGCCGAAGGTCATTGTGAAGTCGGGGATGGCCGACCAGAACCACAGACAACGTACCACCGCCTGCACCAATGACCTCTCGAAGTCTTTTCAGCCCGTTCAGTGTATGACCATGCAGGTCATGCGCTTCATCAATGAAGAGCGCGATGGGTTTCTTGGCCTTGCGGACAGCTTCCTGCAGCAGCCGCTCTCGACGTTCGGGCTGAGTTGGAACCTTCATGTCCGGGTCGCCGGTGATGTCGAGAAACAGCGCTGTGATGAGGGATGGCAGGACCACCCGCGGCTTGTCCACCGACAGGCTGCGCGCAACGATAATCCTTTTGTCTGCGACGATCTGATCCTGAAGGCGATTGATCATGGCAGTTTTTCCGACACCGATTGGGCCCGAAATGGCAATCAGTTCACCAGCCATGATGGCTGCCATTACATCCTCGCGGAATTGGACCAGGCGCTCGGTTTCAAAGTATCCGGCCTGCTTCCAGGCGCGCGCGATGTGGAAATGCTGCATGACTTGCCTGTTCAACATCTGCTCGCCTTTTGTCTTTATGTCCCGCGCCGGAAGCGGGTTTTGATGGCCGCTTCAATCTCAGTTTTGTTCAGTGTTTGCCCAACCAGATCACTGACAAATGTACGATCTTCCGGGGAAAGCTCCGCCAGCGGCCGGTCCAGTAAATAAGATATGCCCCGTCGCGCGCTGAGCTCGTTTTCATAGGCAACCTGGCCCCACGGGTCAGGGTCGGTGAACTTGACCCTTGGCAGTGGCGCCACTTCAGCTGGTACCGCCGCTAAATCCGCGCCGCTCAGCGCTGCACGCGGCAGGCTGATTTGTTCCGCCAGTTTTGCGATAGCTTCGGCACGCTTTTCACGTGGTGATGGCCTGCGCTTGCGATATCGGTGCAGCGGGATTGGCCCGCCGTCAGGCCGATAAGGACCATAGCGTTTGGCATTCCATTCCACGAACAGCTCATGATCGAACAGGCCCCACCACAGCATAACCTCTTCGCCTGCCAGATCGCTATCAACCTGATAAAAGGTGCCTTCAATCGATACACGCGCATCCGAGGCAACCTTTCGGCGTTCCGGTTCGCGAGCAAAGGCGCAGAAGCGCTCCCAGGAACACATCTCACGGATGCCGGTCTCCGGCAGATTGGCGATCCAGTCTTCGATCCGGCTGTGCGGCTCGCGACGGTGCGGCTTATCATTGTAATTGCTGATGAAGTTTCTCAGCCAGAGATTGGCCTCCGCTTCGGTTTCAGGCGTGTGGAAGTGATAAAGCGTTTCATGGGCTTCCTTCACGGTGCGGAAGGGTCGCTCTACTTTGCCTTTTGAACGCGCGGTGATCCGTGCACCGTCTGATCCGGCAGGCATGTGCGTTTTCCAGCTCACGCCAAGCCGCTCCATCACAGATTGGAAGACCAAGCTTTTCGCAACTGGCCCATTGTCGAGATAGATCATCTCCGGAATGCCTTGAAATGGGGTATCGTCCTTGGGTGCCATGGCATTGAACAGGAAGCGCAACGCGCTTTCGGCATCTTCACCGTAGACACAGCGGTATTCCTGATAGGAGGTCCCGGAGCGATCATCCACGACGCTGTACAGCATCATCGTCGGCTGACCGCGTTTCGGGTCTACCCAAGCTGGTTGCGGAATATGCTTCAGATCTGATGGACTGATATCAAATTGCCAACAAGCATTGGAATAGCGCGCCTCAAACCGGACGGCAGGTGTCGCCCGGATCATTCGTGGCCGATCATATCCCCACGACCGCAGCCAGCGATTCACCGTCGTTGGCCTAAGTAAGCCTTTGGCCGGTTGCACATGTCCATCAGGCGTTTCCACCCCATACTCTTCCAGAACCTCGATCGCCCGGTTGGTCGAGAGATGCCGCCCCTTCTTGTTGTTCGTCCGCATTTTCAGTGCGGCAATGATTTCGCAGTAACGCACCAGTTCGTGTTCAGGGATCCCACGTGGCTTGCCACGGTCAGCTCGGCGAAGACCCTTTGGTTGGTGCAAGGATTTGAGGGCGCGATAGACTGTGGACGCGCTGACGCCAAAGAGCTCCGCGATCCGGCCAATCTCTTTCCGCCGCGTGGCTGACCGCGGCGGCAATCCCGCCAATCGGGTGCGCAGCGCCAACAGCGTTTCGGCCGGGATGCTGATGCCTCTATTTGACATCGGTAAACTCGTCCACATAGGCATACAGCGTGGCCCGCGAGATCCCCATCAGATTGCAAATCTCCGGCACTGTGTGTTTCCGGGAGCGATAGAGCTCCACTGCATGAACCCGTTTCTTGCGATCCAGCGCTTTCTTCCGGCCACCCTTACGCCCGCGTGCCCGTGCAGCCCTCAGGCCAGCCTCGGTGCGTTCTCGAATGAGGTTACGTTCAAATTCCGCGAGCGCGCCAAACATGTGGAAAATCAGTTGGCCGCCGCTTGTTGTCGTATCGATGGATTCCTGCAGGCTTTTCAGGCCAACACCCATGTCCTTGAGTTCTTCAGCGCGTTCGATCAGGTCTTTGAGAGAACGACCCATCCGATCCAGCCGCCAAACAACCAGCGTGTCGCCATCCCGAAGCAGTTCAAGCGCTTTGACCAGACCTGGGCGTTCGCTTTTAGCACCGCTCACTTTATCGTCGAAAATGCGCTCACACCCCGCCGCGCGCAAAGCGTCATGCTGCAAGGCAAGACTCTGATCTTCTGTCGATACGCGTGCGTAACCAATGAGCATGAAAAACCGTTTGAATATTCAATACAATTACTCAAATGCATACGGTGATTTTAAGACGCGGTAAACAGACAAAACTCCCCAACAATATCAAACCGGGAAACCCCTAGCCAAACACGGTCTGGGAAACCCTCGTTTGCTGAACTGCCCAGTCGCACATAATGTGGTTCGGTGCCGATGATTGCGGTCTCGTCGCAAACAATTTGGTTCTCGTACCCCGGATAAACGCAGATAATCCGGTCGAAAAATCACGATGTTTGCAGTTCAAGATACAGATGATTGCAGTTCGCTACACCTAGTCCTTCAATCCGAAGGTGTCCGGAAGCTACTGGTGCGCCTAAAGCCGGACTTTGCGATGGAACTGATGGATCGCATGGGATGGGAGCATGATGAATTTCGAACCCGGTTCTTTAGAGATGCGGTCAACGACAAGGCTAGCCATTTCTACAAGGAACTGAAAGCGACCCAAAACTGCGCCCACCCGTTTGGATTTGTAATTGAACCAAAGAGCGTCCTACTCACAGGCTTCCTCGGTGATGCAAAGGTCGGAGCAAAGTATGGGATATGGAAGCCTGTAGGAGATGAGGCCGCGCGCCTAATCCGCGCTGATCGCGATTACGCAGAACTGCTCAACGATCCTTGCCCAGATGACGAAGAATTATTGTCTGACCCGACTTACAACACCATCCACTTCTTTGACATCATGGTGACATCAGCGGCTCGGCAAGACGTCCCTGATCATATGTGGCTTATGTACATGTCAGTCATCGTTCGGGAGCTGGAGGCAATTCACGACGTTACGGATGACCGTGTAGACATTGCAGCTGAGTTTCCAACCTTGGGCAACCGGCTCATCTATGAAGCAACCCGCCGCCTTCGAAAGTGGATACGCCTTGTCGGTGATTTGCCTGGCGACAGTTCGCACTTACGCGCGAACAACCTACAGGGCGCCGATGGACCCAGTATCCCATATTGGGCGGTGAAAGACTGCGTGAACGCAATGCGAACGGTCGTTATGAGCGAGCGGTTGACTGACGATTTCATCACCGGTCTTCTGGAAAGCTACATCCGTGATGTCGCAGCCTTGAGAACGAACTGAACGAGGCGCGGCAACGGACAGGGGGCGTCACGCATTACATCTGGCGATCTGCTGACGATTCAAAGGTCCGGTCCAGCCATGCCGAGCGGGATGACCGTGTATTTCCATGGGATCACGGCTTTCCGGATGGGTTGCCGGGTGAAGCGCATAACTGCCGGTGCTACGCAGAACCGGCCATTCTCAATGGACAGACCATTCTGACAGGTCGCCCGGTTTCACCGGACCTGGCGGATCGCATATCGGATGCACAAGGCAGAGGTCTCGCACGCGCCGGTGAGGACGCGCTGGTTGGCACGGTCACTGGCACCTACGATGTGCTCCGTTTTTCCTATCTCGGATATCGGCGTCTGTTCGGTGTCATCACGGATGAGGAAGAACAGGAACGGTTGACCGCGCAGCAAAATATCCTTGATGCACTGGAACGATTGGCGGAGCTGGATCGTGAGACGGCCGAGCAGATCGCCGAGGAGGCGGTTGCCTATTTCGAGGCGCAGCACGCAGAGCTCCGCTTGCTTGACCTTGAATACCGCCTGGGCCTGACCAGTGAAGAAGCCTTGCTGCGCGCCTATGAAGACGTGGCTTACCTCGATGCGTCGGTTCTTCTTGGTGGAACGGCCTTCACGGCGGGTGCGGCAAAGCTGGGGATCAACCTGACCCGGCTGCGTCCGACAGCGGCTCTGAACGCTCTACGTGCTGGTCGCAATCGATTTGACGATATGATCAACACGCGCCGTCGCGAGATTACACAAATTGCCAATAAGCGCTATGCAGAACTCTTTGACCAAGGGCACGGACCTCAACGACATGATGGAGATGTGACTCGTCAGATGTTGATTGATCGGGTGATGCGGAACGAAGATCCTATGATCCACACTGATCCGCTTCAGGCATCTCAGGTCGCTCATCCCCCGACCCGAAATGCCTCAAGGATCATTGATCGGGAGGATTACGTTGCGGCAGAGGCTTTCGTACGGCGCAGTCCTGACTATGATCAAGCACGTAATTTGGCTCTGGAATGGCTGACAGATCCATCGCGCGGGAGGCGCATGGAACAAGTTGGTAATATTGAGATAAACGGGGAAGGCAGGTTCTCTGTGAGGTTGCCCATTAAGGATGTTCTTGGATCGGACTCAGCGCAGCGTGTTGAAGGCGTGGCCCGTTTTGGGTCAGTGAAAAACCCACAAGGCTATGTGGATGTCGATTTTGAGAATGGCTCCATCGTGGCTGTCTACAAGTTTCCGCGGGACTTGAACGGCGAACTCGTGGCGAGTGAACCTGCTTTGATCACGCTATTTCCGGAGGCGCTGAGATGAAGGGTTTTGAGGAATTTGAAGGCTTGGCTTACTTCTATTTGAACGCCAACCACTTCGACCCAGAAACAGCGAAACAGAACTTGGGGCGTAAGCCTGAGCCCGACAGACGATTAAAGGAGCAATTCAAACGAGTTTTGGTTGAACGGCCATATACATTTGAAACCTGGGAAGACTTGACGGCCGTAAGCTTGGACACTGACGAAGAGCTGTATGATCATCTTCGACGAGTGTATGATTATCTGTTCAGTGAAGGAGCATATCCTGCATGGGACTGAGTCGGCGTAGTGGTTGATCTGCGAACCCAGGCATGGCTGGATGATATGTTCATCTATGGTGGAGGCAACGTATATGGTCCCCCACTGTTAAAAGAAGAGATCGACGCGCGCGGTGAGTGGGCCGAGCGCTTCCGTTCAAATTTTGATCATGTCCGGGCCGAAAGAGAGCTTACGGCTTCGGAATATGAGGATCGTACAGAGATCAGCTTTGATACCGATGTTGAGTTTTATGATTATCTCGCAAAGTTTCATCACTTTCTTTTCTCGGATGGCCCGATGCCGTGATGGGTTGATAGGGCAACTGTCTACGCGCCCGACATGTCTCGGGCGATGACAAACCTGTCGTCAACGAGCTTCGTTAAGGTGCCGAAACCCTGCGAGAAAGTACATTTTGTCGCCGTAGAAGCTCGAATTTGGGTCCAATGCGGTTGGTCTAAGCGAATGTTCGCATTGCGGGATGCGACTGCAGCATCCGGCATTGGCGCTGAGAGTCCGGTAAGGGCCGTGATATGCC
This sequence comes from Roseobacter weihaiensis, assembly GCF_020622345.1. Lineage (GTDB taxonomy): Bacteria > Pseudomonadota > Alphaproteobacteria > Rhodobacterales > Rhodobacteraceae > Roseobacter > Roseobacter weihaiensis. The sequence goes on from NZ_JACNMO010000038.1 coordinate 29,710, forward strand.
TCTCGCGCAGGTGAATACCTTTGCCGCGCTGCATCCAAGCTCGGCGACGAGCTCACACCTCCCAAGTTGTGCACCGCAACAAGTGTCAGCTTCGGCTTTTGAAACCCACTATCATCACTGCCAGAACTATTGCCGATCCTCGCGGAGGGGCATCATCCCACTGCTGCAACTCCAGATCGACCCAACGCAAGTTGCCCGCAGCACATGACCACTCTTTACGTAAGGGAACAGACTGCTACGCTACAAGCCAGGAGGACGTCCAAGTGCGCCAAGCAACGCCCTTTGAGGTTTGGAACGATGATCTGGCCGCAATCTGTGGCAGCTATTTTGGTGTCCCGAACAAGGGACAAGAAGACGTCTCCGGTCGCATAACCGTAAGGGGCTATGACACGCTTGATGTGGCGGACATTTCGGATGACATCGACCGGATCGTGCGCGATCGGCGGGGAATTCGGCAGGACGAAGCAGAACACATCTTTTTGGTGATGCAGGTTGATGGCGAGCTTGGTATTTCCCACAACGAACGGTATACGGTGTTGGCTCCCGGTGACTGCATCCTGCTAGACTCCACGAAAGAGGGGACACTGGAGAACCTGCGGGATCGGCGCCGGTTTCTTTCTTTTCACTTACCGCGCCAGTCTTTCTTGAGCGAACGGGGGGCTGCGCCGCAAATCGGCGCGCCGCTGGCAGGAGGCACGTTGACCTCGCAGCTTCTGCATCGCCAACTGGCACGGGTCTTGAACAACAGGGGGCCGTCGGGGCGTGCCGATTTACTGTTTGATCTGGTCCATCATGGCTTTTCACGGCCCGGTGAAGACATCGCAAATCTTGTATCGGAAAACAACGCCAGTCGGTATGCACTGGCACTCGAGCTTATAGACCTCAACCTTGGACGCGAGGCGCTGTCGCTGACTTGGCTTGCAAAACAGATCGGTCTTTCCACCCGCCAGCTCCAACGTGTTTTTTGCTGCCAAGGTACAAGTTTCCAAGAGGTGTTGCGGAGCAAACGCTACCGGTTCGTAACGGAACAGCTTGATCGGTTGCCATCGGCGCACGGAAGCATCGCAACGCTCGCCTTCCAGGCCGGTTTCAGGGATTTGTCGAACTTCAACCGGGGGTTTCTACGCCGGTTTGGGATGACGCCGCGCGCCTATCACGCCCGCACTGAGGCGCGGATGGCGCAAAAGTCCAAGATTTAGGAGATCGATGGGGAGTACCGTCGATACCCAAGAAGAGTTGCTGACGGGCGGCCTTTGGCCAGGGAGGAAAGCATGGCACAAACCGATGTCGCGATGGCCCCGACTGCGTTGGGCCGATCGCCTCAGGGCGGAACATCACACGTGGCCGGGCCAACAGACCAGCCACTTCTTGAGCTCACGATCCCTGCGTTGCTTGAGGCATGTGTTGCGACAAGACCCGAGGCAGAGGCGGCCGTCTTCCCGGCGGAAGCAGTGCGATGGACGTGGCAAGAGTTTGACCGGCGGGTCGATGCCTTGGCAGGCGGCTTGTTGGAGATCGGGATCGAAAAGGGTGACCGGGTTGGTATGTGGGGGCCCAACCGGTCCGAGTGGCTGTTGACACAGTTCGCCACCGCTCGACTCGGTGCCGTTCTGGTGAACATCAACCCGGCCTACCGCGTCTTTGAGCTGGAGTTTGCCCTGCACAAGACGGGCTGCAAAGCGCTGATCCTGGCGGAAAGTTTCAAAAGCTCGAACTATGTCGAGATGATCCGAGACGCCGCACCCGAACTTGCGAACTCGGCCGCAGGTGCGCTTGAGGCCGGAAATCTCCCAGACCTGCGCTCGGTCATCGTCTGTGGCAAGGGGCCTTATCCCGGCTGCTTCACATTCGCAGACATCGAGATAAAGGGGGCCGAGACAGACATTGCAAAGCTTGACGCCATCAGCGCCGGACTGAGCCAGAATGATCCGATCAACATCCAATTCACCTCTGGCACCACCGGCCTGCCCAAAGGAGCCACGCTGACCCACCGAAACATCGTCAACAACGCCAATTTCGTCACCGCCGCCATGGGTCTGACCGACGCGGATCGTCTTTGTATCCCAGTACCTTTCTACCATTGTTTTGGCATGGTCATGGGCACCCTCGGGTGCATCACCAAGGGGGCCGCAATGGTTGTCCCGGGCGAGGGGTTCGATCCCGAAACAACGCTGCGGGCAGTGTCGGACGAAAACTGCACCGCACTTTACGGTGTGCCCACCATGTTCGTGGCCATGCTGGAACACGCGGCGTTCGACAGCTTCGACCTTTCAAGCCTGCGCACGGGCTGCATGGCAGGATCGCCGTGCCCGATCGAAGTGATGAAGAAGGTCCAGAAGGACATGCACATGAGCGAGGTCACCATCGCCTACGGCATGACAGAGACCAGCCCGGTGTCTTTCCAGTCCAGCATCGACACGCCTCTCGACAAGCGCGTTTCTTCCGTGGGTCGGGTGCAACCGCATTTGGAAGTGCGGGTTGTCGACGAGCGAGGGCTGCCTGTCCCGGTCGGCGAAGAAGGAGAATTGCAAACCCGGGGCTATTCGGTGATGCAGGGTTATTGGGAAGAACCTGAAAAGACAGCCGAAGCGATTGATGCCGAAGGGTGGATGCATACCGGCGATTTGGCCACGTTGGATGCCGAAGGCTATTGTAACATCACGGGGCGCCTCAAAGACATAATCATTCGAGGGGGCGAAAACATCTCTCCGCGGGAAATCGAAGAATTCCTTTACACCCACCCCGGCGTCAGCCAGGCTCAGGTCTTCGGCGTGCCGGATGCAAAGTTCGGCGAAATTGTCGCCGCTTGGGTCGTACCCCGCTCTGGTGCCAGCATGACTGAGGACGAAATCCGCGCGTTCTGTCGCGACAGTATCGCTCATTACAAAGTACCTGCGTTGGTACGGTTCAAAGAGGAATTGCCAATGACCGTGACGGGCAAACCTCAGAAATTCATCATGCGCGACGCCATGATCGAAGAGCTAGGAGTGAGCATCGCGAACACAGCCTAGCAAAACAACCAATAGGGAGGAGAACGAATGCGATATATTTTTGCGCTAGCAATTGGTGTGACAGCCAGCGTCTCACAGGCCCAAACGATTTCAGAAGACCAGATTAGGGCCGCAGTCGGGCCGATTGACACTGCGGCCATCATCGCAAATGACAGCCATGACCGGAACTGGCTGAACTACGGCCTCAACTATGCCGAAACACGCTATTCACAGCTTGCATCTATCACCGCCGACAACGTGGGCGAACTCGGGCTTGAGTGGTCCTATGACCTTCAGTCGCGGCGCGGCGTGCAGGCCACGCCAATTGTCGTCGATGGTGTCATGTATGTCACCGCTTCCTGGTCCGTGGTCCACGCGCTCGATGCGCTGACCGGCGAGCAACTCTGGGTGTATGACCCCGAAGTTCCGGGCGAGTTCGCAAGCAAGGGCTGCTGCGACGTCGTTAACAGGGGTGTCGCCGTCTATGATGGCAAGGTCTATGTCGCGGCCTACGATGGCTACCTGCACGCGCTCGACGCAGCCACGGGTGAACGCGTGTGGAGGGTCGACACAATCGAAAACCGCGACATGTCCTATACCGTCACGGGGGCGCCGCGGGTCATCAATGGCAAGATCATCATCGGCAACGGTGGCGCGGAATACGGGGTGCGCGGCTACATCACGGCCTATGACATCGCCACGGGCGATGAAGCCTGGCGCTGGTACACCGTCCCGGGCGACCCGAGCAAACCGTTCGAGAACGACGCCATGAAGATGGCAGCAGAGACCTGGGACCCTTCCGCGAACTACTGGGAAGCCGGGGGCGGCGGCACGGTCTGGGACGCAATGGCGTTTGATCCGGACCTCAACCTGCTCTATATCGGGACGGGCAACGGTTCCCCCTGGAACCGGCACCTGCGCAGCCCTGCGGGCGGTGACAACCTGTTTCTTGCCTCCATCGTGGCACTGAATCCCGATACCGGCGAATATGTCTGGCACTATCAGAACACGCCCGGCGACACGTGGGACTACACTTCGACCCAGCACATAATCCTGGCCGATCTGGAGATCGACGGAGAGATGCGGCAGGTCCTCATGCAGGCCCCGAAAAATGGGTTTTTCTATGTGATCGACCGGACCGACGGGACCTTCATCTCGGCTGAACCGTTCGTCGAAACCAGCTGGGCCAAAGCGTATGGGGAGGACGGTCGTCCCATCGAAAACCCGGCAGCACGATCAAAAGACGAGCCGTTCGAAACGGTGCCATCAGCATATGGTGCGCACAACTGGCACCCCATGAGCTTCAACCCCAATACCGGCCTGGTCTACATCCCAGCGCAGGGCGTGCCACTCGTTCAATCGACCGATCCAGGCTGGTCTCTGAATTCCCACCAGCCGATGTCAACGATGTCGGGGTTGGGCTGGAACCTTGGTTATTTGTTCAACGTCGTAGCCCCAGAGGCGACGCCCTTCGGTCATCTGCTGGCCTGGGACCCCGTCAATCAGCGTGAAGCCTGGCGGGCCGAGTACGTCTCTCCCTGGAATGGCGGCACACTGACGACGGCGGGCAATCTGGTCTTCCAAGGTACCGCTGACGGTCGGTTCATTGCCTACAATGCGGCCACGGGCGAAACGCTTTGGCAAACGCCTGTGACGTCCGGCGTGGTGGCAGCACCCATGACATGGGAAAGAGACGGCACCCAATACGTCACCATCGCGGTGGGATGGGGTGGCGTCTACGGTCTGATGCAGCGGGCAACCGAGCGTGTGGGACCGGGCCGCGTCTTTACCTTCCGCGTCGGCGGTATGGCAGAGATGCCGAATTTCGAACTGTCGGAACGGACCGAGCTTATCGCAGGCGTGCCCTATGATCCGGCAAACGTTGAAGCTGGACTGGCTAACTACGTATCCAACTGCCTGTTTTGTCACGGCGTGCCCGGTGTCAATAACGGGGGCGCAATCCCGAACCTTGGCTATTCCACGCCTGAGGCATTGACCAACGCCAATGCCTGGGTGCTTGAGGGCGCAGGCATCCACAATGGTATGCCCCGGTTCGATACCCATCTGAACGATACAGATGTCCAGAAAATCCTCGCGTTTATTCAAGGTACCGCGGACGCGGTACGTGGCGCATCGCAATAACCTAATGGAAGCTTAGAGGGCACATCCCGTTTGGATATGTCCTCAAGCGCTCCGGCCAGACTGGCTCATCCGTTTTGGTCGAGCTAGCCCCAAGTACCTGTGAGCCAGATTTGAGCCCAAGACGTGCGCAAAGCTTTGACGGCAATTCAAAACGTCTGCACGGCAAAACCGACTGTCTCTAGAGTTTTTGCGCTGAGGGATCCTGACAAAAGCGTTATTGAACTGAGCTTGGCGAGCAGGAACCGAACGGCAGGAGTGTACCAGGGCGGGCCTCTGTTGGCGTCTAAGGGTTGCAGGAGTAGCGAATAGCGTGTGTGGATGTATATGGACCCCGCCTTATTGCAACGGTTTTGGTTGGTCTGGTTCAGGATCACGATTGCTGACGTATATCCGGCTTCTGTGAGCGGCCCGATATATCGTCACCGCGAGCCCCGATGGATTTCCGCTT
>NZ_JACNMO010000039.1 GCF_020622345.1 Roseobacter weihaiensis
TCCGGCAAGATCATGCGCCGCATCCTGCGCAAAATCGCCGAAGATGACTACGGCGCCCTCGGAGACACCTCAACTCTCGCAGACCCAACCGTCGTAAACGACCTCATCAAAAACAGAATGAACCGCGCCTAGCGCGTGACCTCTTGGGACCGGTACAGATTCGTGCCGGTTCCAAGCCCTCTGCCCCTCCGAGGCGGGCAGCCTGATCCCCTCGTCTCTCTGCATCCCCGCGAAGGGTTCTTTGTTTCTTGCCCTCAATACAATCTGCGTTACCTTTGGCTCACTCCTAATGCGGACAGGGAACCGATGACATTTCCAAATTATTTCAATCCCATAGACCCGCGGCACCTGTCGTGACCACAACGACCAGCCGCCGCTTTGTGCCCACACCTGAGCGGGCCCGTGATCTGCGGCGAGCCTTTGGATGCTTTGGCACGGGCGTCACGATTATCTCGACCGAGACGCCGGAGGGTCCGCTGGGCATGACCGCCAATTCATTCTCTTCAATCTCGCTTGATCCCGCGCTTGTGCTGTGGTCCCCGGCAAAAAGCTCGCAACGTCATGATGCCTTTGTTCAGGCCGCCCATTTCTGTATTCACGTGCTGGGGGCGAACCAGCTGACGCTTGCAAAGCATTTTGCCACCAATGGAACCGATTTCACCCCCTTTGACTGGACAGCAGGTCCTGGGGGCGCGCCCACGCTCAAAGGCAGCCTGGCGGAGTTTCACTGCGACACCTACGCGGTGCATCCCGCCGGCGATCACTCGCTGATCCTCGGAGAGGTCCGCCATGTGGTGCAGCATGACAGCGATCACACCGGGCTTTTGTTCGATCAGGGGCGCTTCGGCCATTTCTCGGCCAGCCCGGTGGCCGGTCAGTAGTCCCGTTCGAAAAAGAGCCCGACACTGCTGTCTCCATCCCCCGCGACCGTGGCCTTGCCCTTCAGTGCATCTGTGAGGTCAATGTTCAAAGAGACATCCGTGCCGGTATCGCTGTTGGTGGTCACATCCGTGTAGATGTTATCCGAGATATATTTCCCCGCTGTCACAGCGGTGCCACCTTCCTCGTTGGTGGTGACATCCAGCTCATCCAGACCAAAGCCTTCGCGCAGCCCCCCCAATAGATTGAACCCTCTGCGTCCGGTGAGTTGCGCCAGCCCGTTGGCAAGCTCCAACGCTTGGAAAGCAGACAGTTGCGAGACGTAGCGCCCAAAGATAATCAGCGACAATACCTCGTCCTGAGGCGCTTCGGGCACGGCGCTGAAGGTAATCTCGGGCGCGTCGGCGGGCCCGTCCACGGTGATGCTGGCGGTGCCGTCGGGGACTTCGGTCGTTGTGACAAAGCGGATGTAGGGCGTGACGCTGCCCTGGAACTGGACCGACCCTTCGTCCAGCTCAAAGCGTCTGCCAATGATGTCCAAACGGCCCCGGATCAGATCGAAACTGCCGGCGGAGATCAGCGTGTTGGTATCGCCGCGCAGCTCAAGCCCGCCGCCAAGCTCTGCATCCAGCCCGCGCCCGCGGACAAAAATCTGCGAGGGGGCGTTAATATCAATCGCCAGCGGATAGGCCGGACCACCACCGTTGCCTGCGGTCTGCTGCTGCGCGCTGGCAATCAGGCCTGCATGGGCGCGGGTCCGCGTGACGGCCGCCGTCGCCCCGACGTGGCGGATCTCGGGAATGCTGCCGATGCTGGTGACGCCAGTGCCCGGCACCGTAACATTGACCTGCGCGAGGTTGATCGTACCACCGATGCGCGCGCCGCCCGCCAAAGGCCCCTGCACCCCGATGTCGGCATCCAGTGTTGCTGAATAGAGGCTCGGGTCCGTCAGCACCGCCTCCCGCAGGGTCAGCGCGAGATCCCCATTCAGACTGGCAAGGTCCACCGATCCGGCCACCGTGGCCCGACCGCCTGCAGCGATATTTGCCGAGGCGTCGATCCGAGCTGCATTTTGTGCCAGATTGATCCGTGTTGTCAGATCGCTCAGCCCCAGGCGCAGGTTCGGCGCGGTGAAACTGGCGTTTTCGGTGGTGATACTCCCGCTGAGCGATTCCAGCGCAGGCGCGCCTTGCAGGGCCAGATCGAAAGCCGCCTGCCCCTGCAGGCTGCGCGGGGCCAGAAACGGTGCGGAGAGACCCAAGGGCAGTCGGCCCACAATCGCGAGGTCGACGGCGCTGCCGTCGGGCGCGGCGCTGCCCTCGATGGTGGCGGTCGTGCCCGCAGGACCGTTGAGCTGCGTGTCAACCTCCCAGGCCTCCCCCGCGCGGGCCAGCTCTCCCTCCAGCGCCAGCGGCCCCCCGATGTCCGGCACCAGAACGCGCATGTCGGGCAGGGACGCGTCAAAACTCACCCGCGCCTCAGGCCCCGTGGCCAGACCCGCCACCGCGAGTGACCCATCAAACGGCCCCTCGGCGCTCAGATCGACCTCATACCCGCGCGCGGCCTGCCAGATGCGCCCCTGCGCCTGAAGCGGCCCCCGCAGGCTGTCCACAAAGCGCTGCACCTCCGGCACGGAGACGTCAAAAGCCATGTCCATCGAGGGCCCCGTGGCCAGACCGGAAGCGGTGACCCGGCTGTCGTAGGGCGCATCAAGGGTCACGTCCACCTGCCAGCCTGCCGCCACCTGCTCACCGCTGGCGTCCAATGTCACGGGCCCGCTGTATTGCGGTACGACCAGCGCAATATCGGCCAGCGTGGCCTGCGCTGCGACCACACTGCCCACGCTGCGCAGGGCTGCATCCGCCGTTACGTCAACCGCATCGTTTCGCAGGATCAAGTCCCGAACGAAGGTGCCGGTCTCGTCCCGAACGGCGGCCAAAGACAGGGTTGTCTCACCCGACAAAAGGGCGTCTGTTTCGGGAATATCAACAGCGAGGTTCTGCGTGCGCCCCGAAATCGCCAGATCAAACATGCCGGACAGGGGCACAACCTCCCCCTCGACCGACAACGCGGCCGCCCCGTCCAAAGGCTGCCCCGTGAGCCCCGCAAAGCGCGACAGGTCCTCTGCCGCGACCTCGACCTGCAGGCGTGCGGGGAACCCATTGTCCAGCCCTTCAATGACCACATCCCCCTCCAGACCGTAGTCCGGGCCCGAGACCGTCAGCCCGGTGATCTCGATGGGTTGGTCTTCGATGTAGCGGATGTTCGCGCCCCCGCGGATCGCAGCGCCCAAGGCACGGGCCGCATCGGCATCGCTGACATCGACGCCCGTCGCATCCAGTGCCAGGTCCGCCACGAACCGGCCCACAGACCCTACGTCACCGTCCAGAATACCCTCAAGGGTCAGCGCCGCCCGCTCGATCTCAACCGCCTGATGCGTCAGTTGCCGGATGTCGAAGGCCCCGGAAAGGGCGTTGCCCTGATCGGCATCAAAGAAGACATCCAAGCCAACCGATTGCACTGTCACACCCGCATCAGATCCGGGCAGGACGACCGGGTCACCACCTTGCGCGATCTCGCCTTCAATGTCGATGAACCGGGGCCAGCGGTCCGCGTTGAGCCGCAGACGGCCCGAGAGATCGACGGCCTGTGCCGCCAGCGCAAAGCTTTCCACATCGATGGCACCGTCGGCCAGCAGCAGCGTGTCGAGTGTCAATCCCACATCAGGGCCAAAGAATGCAGTGTACTCCGGGGCAATCAGCGCAGTGATATCGCCCCCCACATCTGCCTGAATGCGCCGGTTGGGCACAGCCCCATCGCCGGCTGTCGGCTCGGCCTGCAGGGCCACCTGCCCGATGACGCGCGGCGCGCCGTCCGTCGACAGATCGATCTCCGCGACGAAATCGTCCAGCGGCCCGGTCCCCGCCACACTGAGATCGACCGAGGGCTGACCCGGCAGATTGAGCAGGCCGGCCGCGATCCCGGCGGGCTCTTCGGCCAGTGCCACGTTGATGTCGATCTGGGCACCTTCCCGGAGCACCGTCGCGGCCAGCTCAAACCGTCCGGTCACATCATCGATACGGTCTGCCGACAGATCAACATTCAGCCCCTCGTGATCCAGCCGGGCGGAGGCCTGCATCCTGAGCTGCACCGCCTGCCCCAGGATCGACGCGCCCAGATCGATCCGGGAGACTTCAAAGGTGCCGATGTTCACGGAAACCGGCAGATCGGGCAATTGCAGCTGGAAAGGTTCCGCCTCCGCGGGGGGCAGCTCAACCCCCGCCTCGTCTTCGGCCTCCGGCAGACGCTCCATCTGCAAGGACCGCGCTGTCAGGCTGTCCACTTCGAGACGCCCGCGCAGAAGGGCAGCCCGGCTCCAGATCAGCGACACCTCTTCCAGCGTCAGCCAGATGCCCTCCCCATCCGCAATGGTCATCCGGTCGAAGGAAGCCTCCGAACTCAGCGCTCCGGCAAAGCCCACAATCCGCACATCGCGGCCCGCACCTGAGAGGGCACCTTCGATGGTGCGGGTCAGAAAGCCTCCTCCGTCTTCCTCACTCTGCGCGAGCGCGGCGAAGGGCAGCAGCAGGAGTAGAATGCAAAGACCCGCAAACCTTATCAAAACGAGTGCCCTATCCCAAAGTAGAGTTGAAAGTCCTGGCCGTCTGTTTCACCAGAGGTCGGCACGGCGAGATCGACACGCAGAGGGCCGATAGGGGTGGCGTATCTTATCCCCACGCCGGCCCCGGTCTGCCATTCACCTGACCCATCCAGGAAATCCTCGCGCCCAATATAGCCTGCATCGACAAAACCGACAAACCCCAACGCGCCGGAAGTCCTGATGCGCAACTCTGCCGACAGGCCCAGAAACGCCCTGCCACCAACGATATCATCTTCGCCCGGCCCGACCCGCACCCCAAGCGATTCAAACTCATGCCCGCGCACGGTGCCGCCGCCACCGGAATAGAACAGAAAATCCGCCGGCGCATCCTCAAGCGAAGGTCCCGCGACCGACCCCAGTTGCGCCCGTAGTGCAAGCGTGGTGGGCCGCACCTCCCCAAAGCTGCGATAGCCGCGAATGTCCAGCTCGGTCAGCAGCCCGCTGTCGGTGCCACTCAGCGCCAGAAACGGGGTCAGGCGGGCATCCGCATAATAGCCGTTCCGTGCATCAAGGTCATTGTCCCGGTAATCGAAAGTGACGCTCGCCGGGACGAGAAAGAGCGTGTAGTTGTCTTCGCCGAAAAAGTCGCGTGTTTTTGCGCGCCGCAGCCCGACACCAAGCGTGTAGCGCCGCTCGTCCGAGGCGAAGCGCTCAATGCCGGCCCCCACCGAGAATTGGCGCGAAAAGAAATTGCTCTGGTCCAGCTGCTCAAATTCCGTGGTCGCAAAGAAATTGGTGTCCTCATTGAAGGTCGCGGGCCGCCCGTACCTTGCCCGCAAGACGTAATCGATGCCCCCCGTATCCCCGCCGATCCCGCCGACCTCGGCATCCACCCGCAGGCTTTCCGCGCCGCCAAAGAAGTTTCGGTGCAGCCAGAACCCGCTCAGGGTGAGCCCTTCGATCGTGGCAAGTTCACCACCAAAGCCAAACCGGCGCGGTTTGTTGTCGGCAACCCGCGCGGTGACGGGCAGCGTGCCGTCTGGCCCCACCTCCTCGTCCTCGATCAGCGCCACCGAACGGAAAGTCCCCGTGCGCCGCAACCGGGCAGCCGCGTCCTGCAGCTCCTTGGGAGAGTAGGTCTGCCCCTCGGGCAGACCAGCGATCTCGATAATGCGATCGCGACGCACGGCGGAGGCGCCGTCAACACGGAGTGGGCCAAACCGCAGACGGGGTCCGGGATTGATGCGCAACCGGGCATCAAGGGTCGCACTTTGGTGACGCGCGGTGATCTGCTGATCCGTGACGGTCGCTTTGGCATGACCGGCAGCGCGCCACCCGTCGATGCCCGCCCGCGCGGCAGATTGCACCACACTGATGCCCGCTGTTTCACCCGCCCCGAACCCCTCGGGCAGAACCGTGCCCGCAGTCAGTGGCGCAACCTCGGTCACGCCAAAGCGAAACCGCCGGCCCGGATTGATCGTGATCACTGCATCCGCCACCCGGGAGGGCGGCGAGACGGCGAGGATATCCGCCGCCTCGCGCCCGTCGAGCTTGATCTCGATCTGGGGACCGAAATAGCCGTTGTCATAGAGCACGGCCAACAGGCGTCTATAGTCGGCTTGCGCGGTAGCAACGATCTCTTCCGGCGCGACCGGTTCTTCGGACTGCGCCTGTTCGAAAAGCAGCGAGCCGCCTTCGAGTGTTGCCGCAAGCTCCGCGTCCGCGACCCCGACGATACGCACCTCTAGGGCGCTGGCTGTAAAAGGCACCGCAAGGCAGAAAACCACCGCGCTCACTGAACTACCAAACCGGCACCAAACAGCCCTGGGCAATGACATTAAAACAGCTCAAATCCCTCTGTGCGCATCTACAAATGTGACCAATGACAAGGAAACACACGCTTTGTTTCGTTATAGCGACAATCAAGCCAGGGCTGCAAACACCAAGCAGGCGCAAAGCGGTCTACCTGGCAAGATTTCAGTGGCAGAACCGGCAACCATCGCGTCGCGCATCGCGCGGTTCAAAACCCTGTGCGAGGCCGGCAGGCCCCTGAATGCCCGCGCGCCCCGAGCATCAAGACCCGCAGCGTCAGCCAGCGGGAACCAGCTGCATTGCCCAAACCCAGATCATCGCAATGTAGGTAAACTGGTGAAGGGCCTGATCGACACCGGTTGCCTGCCAAAACCGCGCATCGGCGGGCGTCAGCTTTTGCGCCGCCGTATAGCGGCCTTTCCACCAGTCGATGTGAAAATGCGCCACCCATTCCGCCACCACGACAATCAAGATAAATCCGACCGATGCCCCCACCAGCAGAAATGCAAAAACGGACCCAGCCGCATGGACGCCAGCATGTAAAAACCGGCCAAGGTGCAGATAACGCGCGCGGTTGTCCAGCATCATCCTGGTCTGCAGGAAGTAATCCGCGAACATATGCTTGGTCTGCAGCAAACACAGCAGAACGAACAAAGCACCCCAACTCTCACCCAAAACATGTCCTTTCACCATCCTCGGTGCATGGGGTCAGGTTAATGCGATGTCTCACGGTCTGTAAATCGGCGTTGCGCTTTATCTGAGATAAAGCGGGCCCTCTTGTCGGTTAAACTGGCGTTTTGTGGCCGACAAGGCGGGACTTGGCAAAGCGCCGCTGCCGCGATCAGCGATAGAGCAACGACCGGCCGTTCGCGAAAAGATGCACCTTGGCGGGATCGACCGTCATCTTCATATGGGTGCCGCGCACACCGGCATGAATGCCCTGCAGTTTGCCGATCACCGCTGCGGCATCAGCGGCGGCCTTTTCGAAATAGAGCTGGGTGACTTCGCCGAGCGCCTCGACAATCTCGACCTTGCCGGCAAAGGCGTAGGTATCGGCCTCCGTGGCGATCATATCCTCGGGCCGAATACCGACATTCACCTTCATCCCCCGGTCGCTGTCCTGCGTGGAAATGTTGGCCGCGATTGTACCACTGCCCGCGTCCAGACGGATCTGCGTGACAGTCCCGGGTTCGACAATCTCTCCGGGCAGCAGGTTCATCGCAGGCGAACCGATAAACTGCGCCACAAACTCGTTTTCGGGGCGCTCGTAAAGCTCCAGCGGCGTGCCGACCTGGGCGATGCCCTTGTTGGCCAGCACCACGATGCGGCTCGCGAGCGTCATCGCCTCGACCTGATCGTGGGTCACGTAGATCATCGTCGAATTGGGCATGCTTTCCTTGAGCTGCGCGATTTCGATGCGGGTGGCCACCCGCAGGCTGGCATCGAGATTGGAAAGCGGCTCGTCAAAGAGGTACACCTTGGGATCGCGTACAATCGACCGGCCGATGGCCACCCGCTGCCGTTGCCCCCCCGACAGCGCCTTGGGCAGACGGTCGAGGTAGTCATCCAGTTGCAACACCTTGGCGGCCCGGCTGACCGCCTCATCGATCTCTGCGGGGGTCTTCTTGGCCAGCTTCAGCGCAAAGGCCATGTTGTCGCGCACCGTCATATGCGGATAGAGCGCGTAGGACTGGAACACCATGGCAATGCCGCGCTGCGCAGGGGGCACATCGTTCATGCGCTGCCCGTCAATCAGCAACTCGCCCGCGGTGATCTTTTCAAGCCCCGCGATCATCCTCAACAGCGTGGACTTGCCGCAGCCCGACGGGCCCACAAAGACGATCAACTCGCCCGTTTCGATATCGAGGTCGATGTTTTTGAGCACCTCGACAGTACCGCCATAGGCTTTGCCGACGTCAGTCAGATTGAGATTGGCCATGTCTTACGTCCCTCCCAAGACGGATCTTAATCCTGCTTGAGCGCGAGGCAAACCTGCCAGGGCCCAAGGTGTAGCTTGTTATCCGGGCCGGGGCTCGCCCCGCCCAGCTCGTGCCCGATGGTCAACCAATCCCCCGCGGGCATATCGTGCATCGACGGCGTGTCCGACAGGTTGAAAGCACAAAAGAGCGTCTCCCCTTCGAAGGCGCGGGTGAATTGCAACACATCCCCAAGCGCATGCACGCCGCCATGGCTGCCCTTGATCAGCGCGGGGTGCGCCTTGCGAAAAGCAATCGCGCGGCGGTAGTGATGCAGGATCGCACCGGGTTCATCCTCCTGAACCGCAACCGCGCGGTTCAGGTGGTCATGGCTGACCGGCAGCCAGGGAAAACCATCCGAAAAGCCACCGTTCTGGTTGCTGGCCTCCCAGACCATTGGCGTGCGGCACCCGTCGCGGCCCTTGAATTCGGGCCAGAAGGTGATGCCATAGGGATCCTGCAGATCCTCAAAAGCGACATCGGCCTCCGGCAGCCCAAGCTCCTCCCCCTGATAGAGGCAGACCGAGCCGCGCAGACACAGGATCAGCGTCGCAAAGAGCCGCTGCGCCTGCGGCGACAGGTTCCAGCGTGTGGTATGGCGCATCACGTCATGGTTGGAAAATGCCCAGCAGGGCCAGCCGTCCTGCCCCACCCGTCCCAATTCGTCAAAGACTTCGGCGACGCGGGCCGCATTGAGCTGCGTCTTGGCCAGAAACTCGAACGCATAGCACATGTGGACCATTTCCGGCCCGCTGGTGTATTCCCCCAGCAGCTCAAGCCCGCGCTGTGCATCGCCCACCTCACCGACACAGGCGGCTGCCGGATACTCATCCAGCAATGCCCGAAACCGCCTGAGGAACGCGATATTCTCGGGCTGGTTCTTGGAGTAGAGATGCTCCTGATGGTTATAGGGGTTCACCGACGGCGCGATATTGTCGTTGCGTCGCTCTTTCGGCAGGGCTGGGTTATCGCGCAGTTCCTTGTCGGCAAAGTAGAAGTTGATCGTGTCGAGGCGAAAGCCGTCGACACCCCGGTCCAGCCAGAACCGGGTGGTCTCAAGCAGCGCGTTCTGGACCTCTTCGTTGTGGAAATTCAGATCCGGCTGCTCCACCAGGAAATTGTGCAGGTAGTACTGCTCGCGGCCGGGGTGCCACTGCCAGGCAGGGCCCCCAAAGATCGACAGCCAGTTGTTCGGCGGCGTGCCGTCGGGCTTGGGGTCAGCCCAGACAAACCAGTCCGCCTTGGGGTTGGTGCGGTCTTTCTGGCTTTCGACAAACCACGGATGCTGATCCGAGGTATGGCTCAGCACCAGATCGATCATGACCTTCAGCCCGTGCTGATGCGCCGATTCCACCAGCACGTCAAAATCCGCGAGGCTGCCAAACATCGGGTCCACATCGCAGTAGTCACTGACGTCATAGCCAAAGTCCTTCATCGGCGAGGTAAAGAAGGGCGAAATCCAGATCGCATCCACCCCAAGCGAGGCGATGTAGCTCATCCGCTGCGAAATGCCGATCAGATCACCGATGCCGTCGCTGTTGCTGTCCTGAAAGCTGCGCGGATAGATCTGGTAGATCACGGCCCCGCGCCACCAGTCCTTGTCGATGGCCGTCAAATGCAGATTGTGTTCCATTTTTCCCATGGAGCGGTTCTTTCCTGTGTCCCTATTTCACGGAGCCAGCCAGCAGGCCGCGCACCAGATAGCGTTGCATTGTGAAGAAAACGACCAGCGGCACCGCGATCGAGATGAAGGCCGCCCCGGCAAGGATGCCCCAGTCGCCGCCGCGCGAGCCCAGAAGGTCATCGGCGATCTTGACGGTCATGACCCAGCTTTCCGCAGTGGACGGCAGGAAAACCTTGGCCACCAGCAGATCGTTCCAGACCCAGAGGAACTGGAAGATCGCAAATGAGGCCAGCGCGGGAAAGCTCAGCGGCAGCACGATCTTGGTGAAGACCTGGAAATCCGTGGCCCCGTCGACCTTGGCGCTCTCGATGATGTCGCGCGGCAGGCCGACCATGTAGTTGCGCAAGAGATAGATCGCGAGCGGCAATCCAAAGCCCGTGTGCGCCAGCCAGATGCCCAGAAAGCTCTGCCCGATCCCGACCTGATTGTGCAGCTGCAAAAGCGGCACCAGTGCCAGTTGCAAGGGCACCACCAAAAGCCCTACCACCATGGCGATCAGAAACCCCCGGCCCCTGAAATCCATCCACGCGAGCGCATAGGCGGCAAAAGCCGCGATCAGGATGGGGATGATCGTGGCCGGGATCGTGACCGTGAACGTATTGATGAACGCCACATCCATGTTGTTGGAAAACAGGATCGTGCGGTAGTTGTCCAAGGAGAAACTCGGCGGTGTGGCGGTCGAATAATAGATGTTCGGATCGCGGGTGATCTCTTCGGGATTCCGGTAGACGAAATCGCCGTTTGCCTGCAGGGTGAGCGTGCGATCCCGGCGCAGATCGGCGGTCTCTCCGGCAGCGTATTCGGTGGGGGCCGCGCGCCGTCCGCCGAACCGCAGCACCTCGCCCTCACCCCCTGAAAAGATATTGCCCTCAATGACAAAGAACTCGCCATCGTTGCGGGCTTCTTCCGCCGGGATGCTGACCTGATAGTTCTGCTCGACCGCGAAAGGCGACAACCACCAGCCTGTCGCCGTGATCTGGTCGCGGTCCCGGAAGGACGACACCAGCAGCCCCACCGTCGGGATCAGCCAGAGCACCACCAGAAACACCACGGAGATGTTGACGGCCCAGCCGAGGGAGGATTTTGTACCGGCAATATTGTCCATCTGCTCTCTCCTCTCAGCGCATTTCGGCGCGGGCTTGGCGGATGTTCCAGATCATCACAGGCAGCACGATGATCATGATGACAAAGGCCACCGCCGTGGCGCGGCCGTCATCGCGGAACATGTAGGACATCATGTAGCTGGGCAGGATCTCGGTACCGAAATTGCCACCCGTCATGGTGTAGACGATGTCAAAGACCTTGAGCACGAGGATGGTGATCGTGGTCCAGACCACCACGATGGTGCCCATGATCTGCGGCACTTTGATCTTGAAGAACACCTGAAACGGGTTGGCACCGTCGATGATCGCCGCCTCCACCGTCTCTTCGGGAATCCCGCGCAGGGCCGCCGAGAGGATTACCATGGCAAAGCCGGTCTGGATCCAGATCAGGATGATCATCAGGAAGAAGTTATTCCAGAACTGCACCTGCAAAACATCCAGCGGCTCTGACGCGCCGAAGAAGTCGCGCAACGCATTGATGAGACCGATGTCGGAATTGTTGGCATAGACGAATTTCCAGATCAGCGAGGCCCCCACAAAGGAGATCGCCATCGGCATGAAGATCAGGGATTTGGCGATATTGCCCCATTTCAGCCGGTCGGTGAGCTGCGCCACCAAAAGCCCCAGAAAGGTCGCCCCCGCCGGGACGATGAGCACCCAGAGAAAGTTGTTGAAGAGCGCTACCTGAAAGCCTTGATCGGCGAACATGGTCTGATAGTTGCCAAAGCCGATGAAATCGTCACCCGACCGGTTATAAAGTGACCGCCAGAAGGACCCCACAACCGGATAGACCAGATAAAGGCCGAGAGCGGCCATCGCCGGGAAGAGAAAAAGCCAGGGTCGCACGAGGTTGGCGCGGTTGATGTTGATCCCCGGGTTATCCCCTTTCGCAGGAAAGATGATTTTGTCGAGAATGAGGTTCGAGAGATAGAAATATCCAACGCACCCCCCAACGCCGATCACAATGGTCAGCATGCCCTGCACAAGCGGTGACATCGCGGCCCCTCCTTAAATCTGGGATCGTTTCAGACCGGCCTTTCGCAAGCCGGTCTGATTTGCTTTTTGGTCTTACTGGATCGCGTCCCAGCGATCCTGAATGCCTTTGGCAACCTCGGCTGCCGGGGCACCGGTGGTGTAATCCACCATGCCACTCCAGAACGCCCCGGCCCCGATCTCGCCCGGCATCAGGTCGGATCCGTCAAAGCGGAACGTGGTCGCGTTCAAGAGGATGTCACCCTGTGCGCGGAGGCTGTCCTCAAGATAGGTGTCGGTGTTCACGCCCGCATGTGGTGTCAGAAAGCCGCCCTGCGCCATCCAAAGCTCGTGAGCGATCGGTGTCTTCAGGAACTCGATAAAGGCATTTGTGGCTTCCGATGGGTTGGTGATCGCAAAAACCGTGCCCGCGCCCAGCACCGGCTTGCCCAAATCCTTTTCCGCGTAGGCCGGGAAGTAGAAGAAATCCACATCCTCGCCTAAGACCGTGCCTTCCGGAAAGAAGGCCGGGATGAACGAGGCCTGCCGGTGCATGTAGCATCTTGGCGGAATAGAAAAGAGCCCAGACGGGCTGTCCCGAAAGTCGGTGTTGGCCACTGCCGAAGCCCCGCCATCCACATAGGCGTCGTTCAGCGCGAAATAGCCGAACTCTTCCATCGCGGCGACCACCTTGGGGTCGTCGAATTTCATCTCATTGGAGACCCAGGCGTCATAATCCTCGGGCGACTGGGTGCGCAGCATCATCTCTTCGACCCAATCGGTCGCGGGCCAACCGGTCGCGGCCCCGGATCCCAGACCGATACACCAGGGAGTGCCACCATCCTCGACAATGAGGTCGGTCAGCTCTTTCAGCTCTTCCATGGTTTCCGGGATATCGTAACCGGACTCGTCAAAGGCAATCGGCGAATACCAGACCAGTGACTTTACATCCACGCGGTAGAAAATACCGTACATCTGGTCTACCCCATCAGCGTCCGCATAGGTTCCCAGGTCCACCCAGGACTGACCGGCCGCGTAATTGTCACGGATCCAGTCCGCCGTGCCGTCCGGCAGAGGGGTCAGCAACCCCTGGCTTGCAAGATCCGCCGCCAGACCCGGTTGCGGGAAAACAGCGAGGTTCGGGGCGGAGCCGGACCGCGCGGAGATCACGATATCCTGTTCGAAGCTGTCGGACCCGGAGTAATTGACGGTCGCCCCGGTGGCGCTCGCGAAGTAGGAAAACGCCTTGTCCACCTTTTCCTTTTCATTTCCCGTCCAAGGACCGGTGATTTCGACCGTCTGACCCGTCAGATCATATTTTTCGGCAAATTCTGTGTAGCTGTCCCAGGTGAAGTCGCCTTCCCCCACTGCGAAAGGCTGATGCCCATCCGCCTGTGCAAGACCTGCCCAAAGTGCCAGCGCGCCGACGCCGACATAAAACCGTGCCATCATGATTTCCTCCCGTTGAGCCGGTATTTGCACCGGTCCATTTCCGACCTCGTTAAGGGCTCAGAGAATCGTCTCAAAGCGCTTTGAGTGGCGGGAACGTGACCGATGCATGCGGCCCTGTCAACTCAACCAAAAGGATTTGACAAAAGTTTTTCAAAGCGCTTTGAAACGAAGGGGCATTGCGTCTCGCTGGTCACGGTACCACGCAGGCTATTGCAAACGCCCGGCCAGGGCAGACGATACGAATGGATACGGGCAATGAATCTAAGAGAGCTTTCGCGACAACTCAACCTGTCGCAGACCACCGTCAGCCGGGCGCTGAATGGCTATCCGGAAGTCAGCGAACAGACCCGCAAGCGCGTCACCGAAGCCGCCCGCCGCTACAATTACAGCCCCAATGCGCGCGCACGGACGCTGGCCACCGGCAGAACCATGTCCATCGGTCACATCATCCCGATGTCGAAGCAGAACGAGCTGGTGAATATGGTGTTCACCGATTTCATTGCAGGCGCGGGTCTGGTCTATGCCCAACAAGGCTATGACATGACGCTGCGCATCGTGGCGGATGATGGCAAACTGGCGGCCTATCGCAGTTTTGCCGAACGCGGCGCGGTGGACGGCGTCATCGTGCAGTCGCCCACCCGGGATGATCCGCGCATCGACTATCTCGCCGCGCTCGATATCCCGTTTCTGGTCCACGGGCGCGCCTCCGAGATCACAAAGCCCTACCCTTGGCTCGATGTGAACAGCAAGCGGGCCATTGAAACCGCGACCCGGCATCTCATCGAGCTTGGCCACCGGCGGATCGGGCTGGTCAATGGGCATGAGGTGATGGATTTCGCCTCCCGCCGGCGCGAAGGCTATTGCGCGGCACTGACTGCGGCAGGGCTGGTGGTGGACGAGGCGCTGACCCGCTCTGGCGACATGTCCGAACCCAATGGGTATGAGGCCGCGCGTGACCTTCTGGCGCAGCAAGACGCCCCCACGGCGTTTGTTGCCTCCTCCATCGTGATGGCCCTCGGTGTCAAACGCGCGGTTGAAGATCGGGGGTTGCGGATCGGGCGCGACGTGTCGGTCGTGTGTTTCGATGACGATATCTCGTTCTTGCCGAATGCCGGAGAAACCCCGCTTTTTACCGCGATGCGCTCTTCGGTGCGTGCCGCTGGCCAGCGCTGTGCGACCTTGCTGATCGAGCGGATCAAAGCACCGCAGGCCCCGCCTCCCACTGAACTCTGGGAGGCAGAATTGATCCGGGGCACCTCGTCAGGGCCGGGACCCTTTGCATGAGCAAGGTATGCCCATGAATTTCGTCCGATCCGACTTCCCGCCCGGCTTTCTTTTCGCGGCCGCGACATCGAGTTACCAGATCGAGGGGCACGGATCTGGTGGGGCCGGCCCCACGCATTGGGATAGTTTTGCCGCCACGCCGGGCAACGTGGTGCGCGCCGAAAACGGCCAGCGGGCCTGCGATCACTATCACCGCTGGGAAGAAGACCTCGATCTGATGCAGGCGATGGGGCTGGACGCCTACCGCTTTTCGACAAGCTGGGCGCGTGTGCTGCCCGAAGGGCGCGGCGCGATCAACCCGCAAGGTCTTGATTTCTATGACCGGCTGGTGGACGGGCTGCTGGCGCGCAACCTCAAACCGATGGTCACGCTCTACCACTGGGAGCTGCCTGCCGCCCTTGCCGATCTGGGCGGATGGCGCAACCCCGATGTCGCCCACTGGATGGCCGATTTTGCCACCATCATCATGACGCGGATCGGGGACCGTGTGTTCAGTGCCGCCCCGATCAACGAACCCTGGTGCGTAGCCTGGCTGTCGCATTTCATGGGGCAGCAAGCCCCCGGCCTGCGCGACATTCGCGCCACCGCCCATGCCATGCACCATGTGCTGACGGCTCACGGGCGCTGCATTCAGGCGATGCGCGCTTTGGGCATGAAGAACCTCGGCGCGGTGTGCAATTTCGAGCTGGCGCATCCCGCCGACCCCAGCCCCGACGCCGCCGTCAAGGCACGGCTCTACGATGGGATTTACAACCGCTTTTTCGTCGGAGGGCTTTTCAAGGGCACCTACCCCGAAGAGGTGATGGAAGGTCTGAGCCCCCATATGCCCAAGGGGTGGGAGAATGATTTCGATCTGATCCGCAGTCCGATCGACTGGTTCGGTATCAACTACTACACCTGCAAACGCATCGCCCCCGCGCCGGAGGCCTGGCCCGGATTTTCGGAGGTGGAGGGCCCTCTGCCCAAGACCCAGATGGGTTGGGAGATATATCCCGACGGGCTGGAGCAGATACTGACATGGTTGCAGCGCGACTACACCGGGGCGCTGCCGCTCTATGTCACCGAATCGGGCATGGCGAACGCAGACACACCGCAGCGGCCCGACACGGCACGCATCGATTATCTGGACGCGCACCTTGCCGCCGCCCGCAGGGCCGTCGCGCAGGGGGTGCCGCTGAAGGGCTACACGTTCTGGTCGCTGATGGATAACTACGAATGGGCGCTTGGGTATGAGAAACGCTTCGGCCTGGTCCATGTGGATTTCGAGACCCTTACGCGAACGCCCAAAGCGTCCTACCACGCGCTGCGTGAGGCCCTCGCGCGCTAGCAAACCGCCACTATCGATCAAACTGACGCGAGCGACGGGTGCTTCGAGCCTGCAATGCCGGGATGCCGCCCATCTAGCGCAGTCCAGCACGCTCTTCGATCTGCGCTACGGTAATATCTGCAGGAAAGAGCATAGGGCTTTCAATCGCGAATGCGGCTGCCGCTGCCGCAAACCTTCCGGCAGGCGCCAGATCACGACCGGACCGCTGCGCATACCAGAGAGCCACGGAAAACGCATCGCCCGCGCCATTGCTATCCATCATCTTTGCGGGAAGGGCAGGAACAGCAATGCGCTCCCTTGCAGTCACGATCTCAGCTCCCTTTTCTGCCTTGGTAAGCACGACCTGATGCGCGCGTCCCGACAAAAGGCTGCCGATCACGAGATCCGGCTCGCGCAGGGCGACATCCGATAGCTGAACCACATCCGCCTGCGCAATGAAGTCATCGTACCAGGGGTTCACACCATCATAGTCATGCAGATCAAGCAGGATTTCCGCCTTTGTCAGTTTGAGGAGGTGAAGTATTTTCCTGGAGGAAGCAGAAAGGCTTAGGAAGATGGTTTGCGCTGCCTCAATTTCCGGTGCGATCCGGCTTTCGTCGATCAGCGGATCGGCCGGACCGTTTGACAGGAAGAGTGAATATCGCCCGCCATTCTTGTCCATGATGTTGAGGTGGTGGGGTGTCGGGGCATCCTGCTCGTCGACCATCATGGTAATCTTGCTTGCTTCACAGGCCGACCGGACAAGGGCGGCATGTTGGTCTTGCCCCAGGGCACAATGCAGTGTCGGCTTGCAGCCAAGGGCGGCCAGAGCCATCGATTTGCCAACTCCGGTTGAGCCAGCACTTTCGGTTTCGTGAGCCTCGAAAACGGTTGCCGAAGTTCCCTGCGGAAGATCGGCAACATAGATCATTCGGTTCCAGCTCGCGGCTCCCAGAACCAGCACAGGTCCGATGTCTGTCATCCGGTTCCTTTGTTGTTTACGCCCAACCGAGCTTGGCAGATCTCTTGTCGCATCTGTCGACAGGGCAATCTCGCGCTATCCCGCATGGTGTTATTGCGCCTTGGGGCTGCGCTCTGGTCCATGAGCTGCACTTCATTGCGGTCCAGAAAAAAGACAGAATACATGGTCATTGGCAGTGCCCCGGTGGGCCTGAAGGCGATATCCGGCTGCCGGTCGGGTCAGGCGGGGGGCATCTCTTGCGTTGCCCCCTGCACGGTTTCAGTTGAGGTCGGCGTCGCGTGCACCGCCCACTTCTGCTTCGGCCTGTGCCACGGCAGTTGTCAGCGCGTCAAAGATCTCCTCTCCGCGCCCGACATTGGCCTTGAACCAGTCGAAAACCGGGGCAGCGCCCGCCTTGAAGGCCGCTTTCTGCTCCGGTGTCGGGACGTAGAGATCACCGCCTTCGGCCACGAACTGCTCATAGGCTTCGATGGATTTGCGCTTTGGCGAGGCAAAGGTGGCCTGTTGCAACGCATAGAAGCCATCCACGACAACGCGGCGCATATCTTCGGGCATGGCCAGGAATGTCTCGTTGTTCATCCACCACAACGCGCCCATGTAAGCGTGCCCGTCCAGGGTGATGTACTTGAGACCCGCGTCGGGAAACTTCATCCCCATGATGTCGGTGATCCCATTCTTGGAGCCTTCAACAACACCGGTCTGGAAAGAGGTGAACAGCTCCGCCCACGGGATCGGCGTGGGTGAGGCCCCCAGCGCGCTGACAAGCTCCTGCGGCAGGTCTGCGACAACCGTGCGGATCTTCAGCCCTGCCATATCTGCCGGCTCGGCAATACGGTGCTTGGTGTTGGCAAAGTTGCGCCACCCGCCGGTGTTGCCGATCGTCATCAGCCGGATCGTGTCGCCTGAATCCTCCAGCGCCATCTGGCGCATGGTGCGGGTGAAATCCCCTGACAAGACATGCTCGGCAATCCGGTCATCGGCCATCAGATACGGCAGGTCGAGCACCTGAACATAGGGGAAGATACCCGCAGCCCCGCCCGAGGTGGAGACATAGATATCAATGGTGCCATCGGCGACACCCTGAAGGCATTCCGCGCCGTTGCCGCAAAGCTGCGTGCCCATGAATATCTCGACCTCAATCGCACCGTTCGAGGCCGCTTCAACGAAGTTCTTGAACACGACCAGACCGTCGTAATCCTCGTCGTTTTCGTTCGAGTTCGCGGTGGCGCGCAGGGTGAAGTCAGCGGCCTGCGCGGCCATGGCCGTGCCCACCAGCAACGCGGCAACTGTCAGAGATTGCAGGGTTTTTCGAAGCATAGTCGTTTTTCCTCCCGTTGGATTGATCTTTCGCTAATTGGCAAATCCGGTAAGCCGTGGCACCGTCATCGATATCGCGGGCACGTAGGTTATCAGGAATATGACCATGATCTCGACCGCCAGGAAAGGCAGAATGGCCTTGGAGATCGCCTCGACCCGTTCGCCCGAAACCGATGAGGCCACGAAAAGCACCAGTCCCATTGGCGGCGTGGCCAGCCCCACGGTCAGGTTCACGCTCATGATGATGGCAAAGTGGATCGGGTCGACGCCAAGCTCGACAAAAATCGGGCCGAGGATCGGCCCCAGAATGATGATCGCAGGGCCGGCATCCAGAAACATCCCCACCGCAAACAGCAACAGATTGATGAGAAAGAGCAGGATCAGCGGGTTCGAGGTCAGCGCCAGCACGAATTCGGCCATCGCCTCGGGCGCATGGCTGAGGCTGACCACGGTCTTGAACGCCATGGCCGCCCCCACCAGCAGCAGCACCACCGCCGAGGTCAGGCCGGCCCGCCCCAACACATCGGGCAGCTCGCTCACCTTGAGGGTGCGCATCACAAAAAGCCCGATGAGGAGCGCGTAGGCCACGGCCACCGCGGCGGCTTCGGTCGGCGTGAATACGCCAGCGAGGATGCCGCCCAGGATGATGACGGGCGTCATCAGCGGAAAGAACGCCTTGAGGCTCGCCTGCCCCCGCTCGCCCCATGTGTGCTTTTTGGTGGCAACGGGAAAGTCATATTTGTCCGCCAACAGCCGGACCATCAGCATCAGCCCCAGCCCCACCATGATGCCCGGCACGATCCCCGCCAGAAACAGCGCCGCCACGCTTTCGCCCATCACATAGGCGTAGATGATCATGATGCCCGACGGCGGGATAATCGGCCCGATCACCGAACTGGCCGCGGTAATCGCAGCGGCAAAGCGACGGGCGTAGCCCTGTTTCTCCATCGCGGGGATCAGCATCGACCCCAGCGCCGAGGTGTCCGCCACCGCCGACCCCGACAGACCTGCAAAGAGCATGGAGGACAGGATGTTCACATGGGCCAGCCCGCCCCGAAAATGGCCCATCATCGCCTGAGAGAACTCCACCAGCCGCAGCGTGATGCCACCGCGGTTCATCAACTCTCCGGCCAGCATGAAAAACGGGATCGCCATCAATGGAAAACTGTCAATGCCGTTATAGACATTGCGGTAAAGCAACGTGATGTCGCGTTCCTGCCCGTTGAGATAGAGCAGGAGACCGGGGGCTGCCAACAAGCCGAAAAACACCGGCAGGCCGATCAGCAGGAACAGCAGAAAAAGCGGCAGGAACCAGACCAGCATTATTCAGCCCCCACTTGTTCTTCAAGCGTGATGGCCGGCAGACGGTCTGCACCGCCCAGCATTTTGATGACGGCGCGCAGGATGAGTTCAATGTTGACCGAGATGAGCAAGACCGCCCCCACCAGCAGCGACGCCATCATCCAGCTGCGCGGCACGCGGAACCAGCTCTCGAAACTGAGGTCTGTGGGGATGTAGAGCGAGGCCGTGGCAAACCGCCCCGCAAAGCCTGTGACCTCGGACCACCCGATCTGCACCGCCACCAAAAGCACGGCAAGGCTGAGGCAGAGCAACACCGTTGAAAGCAGGCTGCCGATGCGTTTGGGCAGCAGGACGACCAGCGTGTCAATCGCCACGAACCCGCCACGCCGAAAGGCCGTCGGGGCCATCAACCCTGTCATCCACAGCATGCAAAAGCGCGCCGCCTCATCCGGCCAGGGCAGCGCGTTGTTCAGCGCGTAGCGATAAAAGACCTGGATCAGTATGGCCACGACCATGACAGCAACCGCGACAATGCCGATGGCGCGACCGACGGCAAGGGCTGCCTCGTTGAACAGCCGAAGTGGTGTGAGCACCACCAGCAGTGCACCCATAAATGGGTCTCCTCCCTGTCACCGGCGCGGTGCCGGGTTCACGCGGATGTTGATCGCACATCCATTGGTTGGCGTTTTACGCCTTGTTGTCAAACCTTCCAAACTGTCCTTGCGCGAAAATCAGCGGCTCTCCCTCCCCGAAGGCTGCTGATCTGACAAGGCCCAGGATGATCGCGTGATCTCCGGCGTCGTGGATCTGATGCGTGTCGCAATCAAACCGCGCAAGACAGCGGTCAAAGACAGGCACGCCTTGCGCGTTAACCGTCAGATCCAGCCCGCCAAACGCTGCGCCGGATTTGGCAAAGTTCAGCGCCACATCGCGCTGATCTGCGGCCAGAACGTGAATGGCGAAATGCGCGGCCCTGGCAAAGATCTCAAATCTTGTGGAGGATTTCGCGGGACACCAGAGCACCAGAGGCGGCGTCATCGACACGCTGGAAAAGGAATTGGCCGTCATCCCGAGCGGGCCGTCATCGGTTGCCGCGGTCACGACCGTCACCCCGGTTGCGAACTGCCCCAAGGCATCGCGGAACTGCCGGTCCTGCGGGGGCTCCATATCAAACGTCCGCAGGCGTGACATCTGCATGTGACCATCCGGCATCACGGCACCTCCTGCCCGTTGGCAGCCTCATAGAGCTCGAACCACATCTGACGGTCGATCTCCACACGCAGGGCATCGCTGAAGGTCGCAATGCGCGAGAGCGTATTTGTCCCCATCACCGGCAAAATGCCCACCGGATGGGCCAAAAGCCACGCAACGGCGACGGCCGCCCGGTCGACACCCTGCGCCTGTGCGATGGTCTCCATCCTTGCCGCAACGGCACCGTCCTCCGCCATCAGGCTGCCGCCCCCCAGCGGCGACCAGGCCATCGGGCGGATGCGGTGCTGCTGCGCATGTGCCAGATCACCATTGGTGAAACTGTCGCGGGCGGCCAGGCTCAGCTCGATCTGATTGGTGGCCAGCGGGTGGGTCATATTGGCCTGCAGCAGATCCCAGTCCCAGGGCCGGAAGTTGGACACGCCCGCGGCCTTGATCTTGCCCGCCGCGATCAGCGCATCGAGCGCCCCGCCGGTCTCGGCGGCATCCATCAGCGGGTCGGGGCGGTGGATCAGCAGCAAATCGATGTGGTCAAGCCCCATATACATCAGCGATGCATCAACCGAGGCGGTGATATGCGTCGCAGAGGTGTCGTAATGCTTGACCCGCGCGTCAGCGTATTTTCCGACCGGTGCGACGACATCGCATTTCGTGACGAC
The DNA here is from genome assembly GCF_020622345.1 of Roseobacter weihaiensis. Lineage (GTDB taxonomy): Bacteria > Pseudomonadota > Alphaproteobacteria > Rhodobacterales > Rhodobacteraceae > Roseobacter > Roseobacter weihaiensis. The sequence continues at coordinate 21,539 of NZ_JACNMO010000039.1, forward strand.
CTCGATCTGGTCGCGCAGACCCGGGCTTTGTTTCAGGCAGTCTCCCAGAAGGCTCTCGGCCACATAGCCGCCATAGATATCGGCCTGATCCATGGTGGTGATGCCCTGCGCCAGACAGGCGTCGATCTTGGCCCGGACGTGCGTGGGAGACGTGTCAGGATCATCGGCCAGACGCCACATGCCGTAGACAATGCGGCTGACCTCGACGGATTGGGAAAGGGCGATGCGGTCCATCAGCGGCGGTCTCCTGCGGCCAGAGGGGTTGCGGGGGGCTCCGATGGCACCCGTCCATAAGCATGCGGCAAGGAGCAGGTCTTCAGATGCGGCATCACCAGCCGTCCAAAATGCTCTGCCTCGTCAATATGAGGGTAGCCCGAAAAGATAAAGGCGCGCATGCCCATCTTCTGATAGGCCTCGATCTCCGAGAGCACCTGATCGGCAGAGCCCACCAGTGCTGCGCCGCATCCCGACCGGGCGCGGCCGACGCCTGTCCAAAGGTGCGGCTCGATATAGCCTAAATCATCAGCGATTTCGCGCGTCTTTGACTGATGAGAGACCCCTAGAGAAGTTGCATCCAGCGCGCGTTCGCGAATTTTGCGGCCATGGTCGTCATCCAGTTTTGAGACGATGTAGTCTGCGTATTCCTTGGCTTCGGCTTCGGTATCGCGGACGATCATATGCACGCGGAGCCCGTAATCCAGCGTTCTGCCCTTTTCGGCGGCGCGCTCATGCACAGCCTGCATGCGACCTGCGAGGTCGTCTTTGGACTCGGGCCACATCAGGTAGACGTCACAGTGCTCGGCACATAGATCCAGCGCATCGGGGGAATAGCCGCCGAAGTACAACAGCGGCCCGCCGGTCTGGTACGGTTTCACCGGGTCCGTGGTCATGCCCGAGAAACTGTAGACGTCGCCGTTGAAATTGATCTCCTCCCGGCTCCAGGCCTGTTTGAGGATTTCCACGACCTCCCGCGAGCGCTGATAGCGATAGGGGCTCGGCTCTTTCTGACCCGGAAAATCGGAGGAAATGATATTGACCGTCAAGCGGCCTTCCAACATGTGATCAAGCGTCGCAAGGGTCCGTGCCAGCATGATCGGCTGCATCTCACCGCAGCGCACGGCGGCCAGCATGTTGATACGGTCCGTGATCGGCGCGCAACCGGCCACGAAACTCAGCGTGTCCTGCCCGACCTGATAGGACGAGGGGCACAGGATATTGCGAAAGCCCTGTGCCTCGGCCGTTTTGACAATCTGCGAGCAATGCGCCCAGCTCGAGCGCAAATCCCCATCCGGCACACCGAGAAACCGGTAGTCATCAGAGCACAGCGCCGAGAACCACGATACCTCAGCTGCGTCGAGGTCGGCAGAGGTGACCGGCACAATCGTCATCTTGAACTCTCCCCGGAGGTGCGATGCTATTTTGCTTGCATACCACCGGCAAAAATGTAGATCAATGGTGTATCAATTTTTACTGGTCACGTCCGAACCCCGATGTCGTCAACGCCGAAATACGCTGGTGCCTTACCGAAATACATCCAACTCAGCGAGCTTATCATTCGTGAGATCGATGCAGGCCGCCTGATGGATGGGGAGCGCCTGCCACCCGAAAGGGAGATGGCGCGCGCCTATGGCACGTCGATCGGCACCTTGCGCAAAGCGCTCGCCGATCTCGACACCAAGGGCCTGCTGCGCCGGGTTCAGGGATCGGGCAATTACATCCGCAAGGCGCAGAGCCCCGCCGGCCTCTACGCGATGTTCCGATTGGAGCTGCTGGACGGTGGAGGGCTGCCCACGGCCGATGTGCTGTCGCTTGACGTGGTGGAGAAACCGCAGGACCTGCCCGGATTTGGCCAGTCCGCCTATGCCACCCGCATCCGCCGGACACGGTTCCTGAACGCTGTAGCAATCGCGCTTGAGGAGATCTGGCTCGATGCAGGTGTCGGCACCTTGAACCTGAACATGTTGTCCGAATCTCTCTACCAGACCTACCTCAAGCGGCTGCACTTCTGGATCACCCGCGCCGAAGACCGCGTGAGCATCGGCCAGTTCCCACCGTGGACACCCGAAGCCATCGCTCCCCGCGGCGCCCCCTGCGGCTATATCGAGCGGTTCAGCTGGACAGAGGCGGAAGCGCCGGTGGAATTCTCGCGAACCTGGTTTGACCCGGCACGCGCCGTCTATGTGCAACGCCTCAAGTAAGGATCGAAGACCTATGCCTCAGAACACCCGCTACGGCATCATCGGCTGCGGCATGATGGGGCAGGAGCACGTCAAGAACATTGCTCTGCTTGAAGGAACCGAAATTGCGGCGGTCTTTGAACCCGATGCGCAAATGCGGGCAGCGGCATCGAGACTGGCACCTGATGCAACCTTCGCCACATCGCTGTCGGAACTGCTGGCCCGCGCGGATCTTGATTGTCTCGTGATCGCGAGCCCGAATTACCGTCATGCCGAGCAGATCGCCCAGATTGCAGACAGCCGCCCCCTGCCCTTGCTGGTGGAAAAACCTTTGCTGACCGATCCCGATGACCTTCCCCGTCTCACCCGGATCGCCAAGACCTATCCGGCCCCGATCTGGGTCGCGATGGAGTACCGCTATATGCCGCCCATCGCCGCCCTGCTGGAGGCAGCCCCCGCGATCACCGGCGGGGTGCGCATGCTCACGATCCGCGAACACCGCTTTCCGTTCCTTGAAAAAGTCGGGAACTGGAACCGGTTCAATTCCCAAACAGGCGGCACCTTCGTCGAAAAATGCTGCCATTTCTTTGATCTGATGCGTCTGGTGATCGGGCACCCCCCGGTTCGGGTGATGGCAAGCGCCGCACAGTCGGTCAATCACCTGGATGAATGCCACCAGGGCCACACCCCGGATATTATCGACAACGGCTACGTCATCGTCGATTTCAAAGGGGGGGCACGGGCAATGCTGGAGCTTTGCATGTTCGCCGAGGGCGCGCGGTTCCAGGAAGTGATTTCAGCGATCGGGGATCAGGGGAAAGTGGAAGCTTTTGTGCCGGGCCCCACGCGGTTTTGGCCCACCGATCTGGGCCCCGCCCCGACCCCGCTGATCGAGATCAGCCCCCGCCATCCCAAAGGCCCCGAACTGCGCGAAACGCCCGTCGATCCGCGCCTGTTGCAGGCGGGTGATCACAATGGATCGACCTTCTACCAGCACCAGAAGTTTCTGGATCTGGTGCGCGGCCACCTGCCCGCCCCCGCCGTCACATTCGGGGATGGCGTCTGGGCTGTGCGAATGGGTCTGGCGGCCCAGCAATCGGCCCTGACCGGTCAGGCTGTCAGCCTTTGAGTATTGTGTCAGCGGGTGGTCAGGCCTGTCGCCTGCGCCTCAATCGGGCATGATGAGACGCACACCGGGGATGCGGCCAATTGCGGCCACGTCATCATCGTAAAGCTCGGTCATTTCATTGACCAGATTGGTCGTCCAGCCGGGCAGATCGATCTCTTCATCAATCTTCTCGTCCAACGCATATCTGTTCAGAAATGCAGCGACAATGCGCCTTGTCTGCGCCTCGGACAGGTTGGGCCGGCGTTCGATATAAGCCGCAAAGCGCGCCATACCTTGTCTGGACATGATGTTGCGCAGGAGATCAAATGCACCGGTGATCGGATCACCCTGCTCCAACCCGCCGATCTCTCTGATAATCTGCCCCCAGAGAAGCGGCAGGTCTTCGTTGCACCATACGGTCAACGGCACCTCGGGCACTGCGCTGCGGAGCCGCAGAAATGTATCAGACCATTGCACAGAACGGGGATCTAAGCCCCCCATGAATGTGGCAAAGGTTTCGTGCTGTGATCTTTTGAAACAGGCAGGTAAAAAGGTGGCCGGGTTTCGAACGGCCATGAAGAGTTCGATTTCGTCGCCATGGAAAATGCTGGCGAGATGGTTCATTCGCTCCGCCGCTTTGGGGTAAAGCCGTCCCTTTCGGACAGCGATCTGCGCGGTCCCGAAGAAATGCGCGTTGGAGAGCAGCATCCGGTCGGCGTTTTCGTCATCAAGAATGGCGTCCAGCAGCACCGCGCGGGCGTTTGGCGCCGCATCATGCTGGCTCATGGCCTCCAATGTCTGACGCAAGAGTTTTCGGTAGCTGCCAGGGCCCGGCACGGCAACGCCACGGCTGCGGAACATCTCCTTGTTGCGCAACAGACATTTGATCAGGCGGTCTTCTTCGGTAAAATGGGCACCGGCGTGAAAAACCAGTTGCATATGTTCCTGCCGCGCAATGTTATTTTGAAGTTACGCTATCCCGGCTTGCCCCAAGGTTCAAACGATAAGCGCGGTTAAAATGCGCTCAAAAATCCTCTTGCACGCTCGGGCCAAACTGACTAAAGGACCCCGAAGTGCCCCTATAGCTCAGCTGGTAGAGCAACTGATTTGTAATCAGTAGGTCCGCGGTTCGAGTCCGTGTGGGGGCACCAAAATTACACAATGAAAACAATTAGTTATATACTCTTCGGGGCGTAACCCCGCGACCTGGCTTCGGTCAAGCACAGCATAAGTACCGTATTTGCGTCCTAAAGGTTTCTTTGACGACTCATTCGACGTAATCATCGTCGGTGTCAGGTGCTGGATCAAAGCGAGCAAAATGCAATTGGCGATAGAGATGCATGTTAATCCGAACGGCGGCGGCCTTCTTTAGGTTGATAATCCCATTTGGATCGTTCAGCGCTGTTGCTTCTACCATGTAGGTGGCCCATATCTTAAGCGCGGCCGGGTAATTAGGACTTTTTTTCACCTCGTCTGCCAGCTTCTTGAACGTCTCCACGTCATTCGTGGCTCTGAAAATCTCCCAAGCATCACCTGTAGCCAGATCAATCCTAGGTGGAATCAAGCCCCCGCCTCCTCCCTCAGATGGCGAACGACTGCTTGCCCAATCTCCGTAGACAAGCCTTGCCCTGTATCGACGCCCAGGGCGCGGGACGGCTCGCTGCCGCCCGCGGCGATCATCGCCTTGATAAGGGCCTCGCTGGCGCGGTTATTGGTCAGCACCCGGTCAATGGGACCGACGTCGCCGCCCGCCGCAGCGGTCTGGCCCACACTTGCTCGGACGGCCTCGCGGTACGCGGCAAAGCTACTCGCAAGGTCGGTCAGCGCCCTGTCGACGGCCTCGGCCAGCTTGCGGCGGTCGCTGGCCATGTCGATCGCGCTCTGCGCTTGACGGGTCCGCTTGGCACGGGCCTGTGTCGCTGCCGCGTCGGCGGATCGGACCTGCAACTCAGCGATGGCGCCGTCCACGATCTGGATGCGTTCGGCCAGTGCGGCGGCGGTGCCTGCGGGTTTGCGGCGCAAACGACGAATTCCTTCTCGCCGCAACCGCCCAAAACCTCCGCAAACTGGCCAAGATCTTTCCTGCACCGCAGCAAACGCGCAAAGCCTGACAATAAAGGCGCTCGAACCGCGTTCTGCGCTCCACTTTCTGCGCCTGCAACACGTTGTTTTTCCACAGAATCAGCCCAAACCGGACCTTCAGCCTTCAACAACGATGCCGCGGCGCAGCCCGTAAAAGCGGACTTTCGCTGCAACCGAAAATTTCAAGGCATCCATAGCTTTGGGTTTCGAACTTTTGCGGCTAGGAAAGCAAACTATTCAAGTGAAGTATGGGTTTGTCGAGAGAATACTGATCCGAGCCATCAAGGCATCGGGCCACTTGAGAAAAGAAAACGATAAAGCTTTAAGAGGTATTCGTAAAACTCAACATCGGTATCATAGCTGATTTCTGTGCGAGCCTCATATTCCGCAGCCGTAAGTGTTTTCTCGGCCAGGACATGATCGAAATTCGAACGAAAGCGCTCTGCCCACTCTCCGCGCGTGTCAGTCGCTTCCTTTAATTGGGGAGGTCCATATACGTTTCCTCCGCCGTAGATGAACATGTCGTCCAGCCATGCCTGTGTCCGAAGATCAACCATCATCTCGCTCCCGTTGGAAACAGCGTTACTAGAATAGGCTCGCCCGAAGGCAAAAGTTCAAAAACAGCAGTGACTGAACCACCACCAAAATCAACCGCCTGTAACCCCGTTGGATTCTTGACACTACCCATACGACGGACGCCTTCCACAACATTCTGAAAATCCGGCCCAAGAACATCTTCAATTGGTAACGACACTTGAAACGTTGTCTTAGGTAGTTGCCCTATCCGGGACATCGCCTCATCACGTGCCGCGCGGTAGTCAGATGACCTGCGAATAAAGGCCTCCGCCGCCACATAATCTGCTTCGTTTGTTATTCGTGTAGCGTTTCTGACTGTGTTATGTGTTCCGCCCGTGACCCCATCAGTTGTGGTGCCCGTGATAGGGTCAATGCCACGAAGAACCCGATCCTCCAACATCTGACGTGTCACCGCTCCTTCATGCCGCTGTGGCCCGTGCCCCTGAGCCTCCAGCTCTGCAAAACGTCTGCCGATCAACGCATCCACCTCGCGACGGCGCGTGTTGATCATATTGTCCATTTGCGTGCGTCCTGCGCGCAGGGCGTTCAAAGTTACTGTAGGCCGCAGCCGGGTCAGGTTGATCCCGAGCTTTGCCGCTCCCGCCGTGAATGCGGTTCCACCAAGAAGAACGGACGCATCGAGGTAGGCCACGTCTTCATAGGCACGCAGCAAGGCCTCCTCGCTTGTGAGGCCAAGGCGGTATTTGAGGTCCAGCAATCGAAGTTCTGCATGCTGCGCCTCGAAATAAGCGACTGCCTCCTCTGCGATCCGCTCTGCCGTCTCCCGATCCAGTTCGGCCAACCGCTCAAGCGCATCAAGAATGTTCTGTCGCGCGGTTAGGCGCTCCTGTTCTTCCTCATCTGCGATGAAACCGAACAGACGTCGATATCCGAGATAGGAGAACCGGAGCACATCGTAGATGCCCGTGACAGTACCAACCAGCGCGTCCCCACCGGCGCGCGCAAGGCCCCTGCCTTGTGCATCCGATATACGATCAGCCAGCTCCGGCGACACCGGGCGAGTTGTCAGAACGATCTGGCCATTGATGATGGCCGGTTCCGCATAGCACCGACAGTTGTGCGCTTCACCCGGCAAGCCATCTGAAAAGCCGTGATCCCATGGGAATACGCGGTCATCCCGTTCGGCATGGCTAGACCGGACCTTGGAATCGTCAGCAGACCGCCAGATGTAATGCGTGACGCCGGAAGCCCTTTGCCGCGCCTCGTTCAGTTCGTTCTCAAATCGCCGAAACAACCAAACTTCGGTGGCCTGGATGTCCACTTCAATCAGCGCCGCGATCTCAGCTCTGTCGCGCCCTTCTCCCTCGTAAACGGCCAGCGTTGCGATAAGACGGCCCTCAAATTCATCATAGAAACGCTGCTTCAGAGGCCCGGTATTGTAACCACTGGTGTCGCCGAGACGTTCATCCAGGAACGCGGTATTGTCCGCGTCAGCGTCTTCCAGAAGCTCCAGAAATCTTTGGAAATACGGTGCCGGATTGAAGGATGCATCCTTCCTCTCGGGGGCACGGTTCAATCGGTCGAGACTGACCGTAAATTCTGACTTGCCGCCAGACCGAAGGAAGCGGACAAAAGGTGTATCAAGCGCTATAACCAGCCTCTGACAGATTTGCGCTCGATCTTCACAATTTGACGTTAATTTTTCGGAAACGGACCGAACGGTGCGTTCCAAATGAACGACAAACAAACAAAGGGCTTTTGATGCTAAGGTACTTTGTCAGCATAGGGTTGTCGTACTGGGAGGGCATGGCGGATCGGAGGATCAGTAATGGAAACACCAAACCTACCTGCCATTCGCGCCCTGCGGCCAGCCTGGAACAAGGGTCGCATTGTCGGCCAGAAGCGACCGCTCAAGCCAAAGCACGTCTGGGCGATCCGTGTTCGGTTAGAATTGGCAGAGAACTATCGTAACCTCGCGCTCTTTAATATGGCGATCGACAGCAAGCTTCGAGGCTGCGATCTCGTGAAGATGAAAGTCGTCGACGTCATGGCATCCGGCCAGATAAAAGAACGGGCGTCGGTATTGCAAAGCAAAACGCAGAAACCTGTGCGCTTTGAGATATCCGAAGGCACCAGAGCCTCGGTCGAAAAGTGGATGGAAGACGAACTCATGGTCGGCTCCGAGTACCTTTGGCCCGGCCGCTTCCATGAGCGTCTTCACATTTCGACCCGACAATATGCGCGGATCGTCCGGGATTGGGTGACGTCGATTGGTCTAGAGGCGAGCGCTTATGGCACGCACTCAATGCGACGAACGAAGGTTACCCAAATCTATAAAAAGACGGGAAATCTGCGCGCGGTACAGCTACTGTTGGGTCACACAAAGATGGACAGTACTGTCCGATACCTTGGCGTTGAGCTTGAAGACGCGTTGGCTATCGCTGAAGCCATTGAAATCTAAAATTTTCAGGCCGCCTTCATTGGCGGCCCAAAGGAGACGTCCAGCCGCAATCTGCGATGCTGCGGTGCGGCCGGTCAATCCGGACATTCGCTGCAACGGCAAAATCAGTCCATTGGCGAATACACAGTTTCGGGACAAACCAGACCTTGGTTTTCGCGTATCCCCTATTAAAACGCGAGCCGATAGACGTTATTCAGATAGCCCTTGTCATCAATGCAAAAGTTGGTCTCGCCAACGTGTTCGAAGCCCTGCGCGAGATAGAAGGCAATTGCCGGATCATTTTCTGCGTTCGTCGTTAGCCAGACGGATTTCACACACGTTTCACGGCAGTGTTCGAGCGCAGCGGACAAGAGGCGTTTGCCTATGCCTTTCCCGTGGTGCCGCGGTTGAACGTAAAACGTGGAAATTTCCAGACCAGAGCATCCATTTACGGGAGCTGGGCTGCTGGATGATACTCGAATGAAGCCGTCAATACCTTCTTCATTCTGCGAGACCAGAATGAACCGCGTGGGGTCATCCATGAGGTTTCTAGTTTTCTGAACAGTGAACTCTTCCAGAGCATAATCCGCAAAGAAAGCACTGACGCCTTGTTTGAGGTATGTGCCCACCCATACCTCTATAGAAATCGCCGCGATGCATGAAGCATCCGAGTGGTTTGCCATGCGAAGTGTCATGCCGACCGGATGACAGTTTTTCTGCGGCAGCGAAAGCGATTTCATGTTGTAGGTATCGGCTCTCACCTGCCATCTGCCGCGTCAGGCTCCGACGACCGGAGCCAATGGTATGGACCCCGCCGCCCTCAAGCGGCGACGATTGCGCCTTTGCAAAGCAAGGAGACATATCATGGAAATTGTGCGTATTGGTTTGGACTTGGCGAAGACCATCTTTGAGGTCTGCG
>NZ_JACNMO010000040.1 GCF_020622345.1 Roseobacter weihaiensis
TCTCGCGGATGAATGGCTCAGACATGCAACAAGCACCCTGAGCCAAACCCCCCGAAAATCTCCAGCCGGGGGGTCCAAACAAGGGGAGCAGCTCAGCCGACAATGCACTAACAATCAAACCGGACCATCTAAGTGGGGCTGCTTAGTAACGGGCGGGTATCTTCTAATCACGTTGGCTACGTGAATTCAAGAATTGCAGGGATCATTAGCAGGAAACCAATTATCAGGCGGCCAAGACCGGTTCCGAAAAATGTGCTTTTGACGGCAAGATCAGAAAATACCTCTTGGTATGGCGGTATCTTGGCGTCTTTTGCCATCTTTTTACTCTATAAATTCACCATCCCAATCCTCTGGCCGCCAATCGGGATCATCGAGCCAAATGGAAAGTGGAATGGCTTGATCCGGACGCCCGGTTTCTTCAACCCGCCGCGCATCCCGCAGGCGGTTCAATTCTTGCGCCACTGGACTTTCGAATTCTGCCTTAATTGCCACAAGAAACAGAAAAGTATCTTCTGCCGTCGGGTCGAGCGGCGCGGACAGCGCCGCGGGTGGCATAAAAGATCCGGGCGACGAGCTATTGTAGTGCCGGATTTCGACACCTGCTTTGATCGCAGGATTATCACATTGTTCCCAAAAACCAACCGATGTCCACTTTGGTCCTGTCGCTAAAAGAAAGTCCTCAAAAACAATAGTGTCTTTGACAGGCTGTCGCGGCGTGAATTTGCCTGCACTCCGTACCCATCCGGCATTGTCGAAAAGGGCAATCAATTTCTTGAGTTCAATCTGCATTTCGTCCCACAGCATAGGTTCGAGCGGGAAAATGGCTTCTATATCGTCGATGAAGCCGCCTACGTGACTAAACTTGAATTGACGCCCGGCTGGTAAAGTGATGGGGCAAGATAGGTGATCGTATTCAAGAACAATGCCGCCTGGGTCTTCCATAAATCGATCCGAAGCACGGGCGGTGAGGTAGTCCACGGCGTCGTCATCATGATCAGCGAGAGAAAGCCGCCGCTTACGGTTCAGCAAGGTTATCTCTGTTCGGTCGAAGAGTTTGTTTTCGTGAATATAGCGGTGCATGCTATCAAGCACACGGGCTTTGATTTTGACGACAGGGCGTTCATCAGCTACCATTTTTGGGGTGCTCCTCAGAAGATCAGCGCGCAAAGCAAATATGGATCCGGCCACAATAGAAATTGCGACGAGGATCAAAGCCAGACGTGGGGTCATGGCAAACCTTCGATTTCTTTCATGCGGTCCATGAGTTTTCCGTAATACTTAACGCGGTCTTCGGCGTTCTGAATCGCCAGATCCCCCAATGTTACCAGATTGTCTCGCGTACATTCGTAAGAGATCGGGATTGAAGTTTGATCGCGCGGCAGCAAACTCTCCGCAGTCGCCATGTCGTCAAACGTATCTTCGTGTCTTTCATAGACGGGCTGCACAACATCGACTTGTTCGTGCTCTGCAAGTAAATCTGCTGCCTTTTTCAGGTTGCCCGAGTTTAATTCGCCCAAAGCGCCCATCAATCGGTCATCAACCACCAGTTCACCGGCCGCAACGCATTGTTTCAGTCGCTCATATCCGCAGTCATGCATGAATTTGTTGGGGGGATAAACCGACGTAAAGATGGTTGTGTTCGCGTCTCTCAAAGCATCCAGCGCCTCTCCAGGGTTCACCACTGCTCTCCCAAAAGTCTGCGCCAGTGAGCCCATTACCGGCTTTTCAGACGGATAGAAGTTCTTCTATCAGGCGGCCAAGACCGGTTCCGAAAAATGTGCTTTTGACGGCAAGATCAGAAAATACCTCTTGGTATGGCGGTATCTTGGCGTCTTCTGCCATCTTCTTATTCTATAAATTCACCATCCCAATCCTCTGGCCGCCAATCGGGATCATCGAGCCAAATGGAAAGTGGAATGGCTTGATCCGGACGCCCGGTTTCTTCAACCCGCCGCGCATCACGGAGACGGGTCATCTCGGGTTGTACAGGACCTTCGTTGTCTGCCAAGAAACGTATCAGAAACAAGAATTTGTCTTCGGCGTTTTCGTCCAAAGGCTCTGACAATGCGGCAGGCGGTATGAACGATCCGGGCGACGAACTGTTGTAGTGTCGGATTTGCAAATACGCCGTAACACCTGGAATATCGCATTGGTTCCAGTACCCCACGCCGGCCCATTTGGGGCCGAAGGATTTAAGGAAGTCTTCAAAGACAATTTCCTCTTTAATACCGTTTCTTGGTACTGAGGTTGCCGACGTGCTGCGCACCCATCCTGCATCATCAAACATTGCAATCAGCTTTTTTAGCTCTGCCTGCATCTCATCCCAAGTCATCGGCTCCAGGGGGAAGATGGCTTCTATCTCGTCAATAAAGCCGCCGGTATGGCCGAATTTGAACTGGCGACCAGCGGGCAAGGTGACAGAGCAGTCTGGATGGTCATAATGTAAGATGATCCCGCCCGGGTCCTCAGTGTATCGATCCGAGGCACGGGCGGTGAGGTAATCCACCCATTGATCGTCGTGATCTGGTTGAGAGAGTTCGTCCTTACGATTCAAATCTGTGAGTTCTGTCCGACCATAGAGTTTGTTTTCGTGAATATAGCGGTGCATGCTGTCCAGCACACGGGCATTGATCGTGACGATAGGACGGTCTTCGGTTGCCATTTTGGGAGTGCTCCTAAAAAGATCAGTGCTCAAAGCCAATGTGGATCCGGTGACAATAAGGATTGTGACAAGGATCAAAGCGAGACGTTTCATCATCACAGACCTTCAATCTCCCGCATCCTGTCCATGAGTTTTCTGTAATACTTGACGCGATCCCTGGGCTTTTGAATTTCCAGATCGCCCAGCGGTACAAGATCGTCTCGCGTACATTCATAAGCTACCGGAATGGATGTTTGATCGCCCGGGACCCAACCATCTGCAGTCACCATATCGTCAAACGTATCTTTGTGCCGTTCGTAGACAGGTTGAACCACATCCATCTGCTCATGCTCGGCCATTATGTCTGCACCTTCCGCGAGGTTGCCGCGATCCACCTCTTTTAATGCGTCCATAAGTCGATCATCTACATCTAGCACACCTGAGTCCACGCATTGTTTCAGTCGCTCATATCCGCAGTCATGCATGAATTTGTTGGGGGGATAAACCGACGTAAAGATGGTTGTGTTCGCGTCTCTCAAAGCATCCAGTGCTTCACTCGGGTTCACAATGGCTCGGCCAAAAGTCTGCGCACCCATCCCCATCCAGAAATTTTCCGACGGATAGAAGTTCTTCATCGCACACCCGCCTTGGGTTGAAACATACCCTGCCAAGCGAACCCAATGGTTGTTTGGCATCGCGGCACCCAAATCCTTATAGGCTTCTGTAATTGCAACATTCCGATCTACAGCATCATCAATCCGCGTGATCCGGTTCACATCCTCCATCACCATGTCCATTGCTTCCCTGCAATTACTGGGGCATTGCTGAATGGGGCTGTCAGGGACCTGGGTCGTGCTGAAATCATTCATCAGGGGGTCTCTCGGAAAGACCTGGTTCAAGGTCCGGTATAAAGTGTCGGCGGATACAGACACATTTCTCTTCATTCGTCTTGAAGGGAGCCGCTATGATCTGCTTGAAATACGGATCGGACCAAAGCGCATTTCCGGTTAGGCAACAGGCCTCGACCAGATCATAGATATGCTGCTCAGCCCGGAACCCCAGCGATTGCGCACGTGTGCGGGCCGCGGCGACGTATTCGACGAAACCATCTGTTTGCATCTGCCCCACGCCGTCGTATTTTTCGAGAAGGGTTGCGACTATCCTTCTATCGAATTTCCGCTGCAAATCCGGGACAATTGTATTGATCGCATTTTCCGAAAGTCGGAGCATTGGGTCTCTCGCTGTCGATTGCCAAGGCCACCGTCCGCGCTTACTTTAGGCGGAACTGGCAGGCGAAATGTTACTCGGTCACCGATCTATCAAGGCGCATTCTCTGGTCGTCAATCGTTTCCCGCATTTGAGCGATTTCGCGCTCATAGGGGATGAGGTGTTTCAACCGGACTTCCATCCGCAGTTTTCAGATTGCACTGCTCTGCGCCCCGACCTTCTGCCGCCGAAGGCCGGAGTTTTCCGCTTTGTCTCAGCATGGCGGGCTGGTATCGCCAACTGAGTTTGTCTTCTGGATCGGGGGATAGCCATACCGGACAGACGCGCTTGCCATCACAGGTGATCTTCAGATCAGCGTTTCGCTGGGGAAGACCAGAATATCGCCGGTGGAACGGCTGCGGAGATTGTGGAGGAACAGGACGGGACATTTCTTTACGTCGTGGGCGACGGCGGTCCGCTTGAAAGCTTGCTGCTTCAGGCACCTTCTGTTGTGAAACGCCGGATTAGTGTTTTCAGCAACGACTGAAGACTATCAACGCGCCTTGCCCGTTCGTTTCTCGTGGGCGCCAATGCAGCCAATCCGTGATGCTGGAACAATGTCTTGGGCCGATCTCAAGACCTGCCCGACGATGGATATAAGGTGACCTGATCCGGTCGGTCGACGCGGCTGGCCTACCAGGTTGCGGCCCGCAATTCCTGTAAAAATATCGTTGCAGTGATCTTGTCGTCCTTTGCGTTGCTGAGAATGGCCAGATTGTCTGTTAAGGCGTTAATGATTTGCCCTGAAGATGGCTGGAATCCTTGTTTTTGAGCGTACATATCACCATCTAAATAAAAATCTCATGAAGAATTGGAGAACGGAGGACCGGCGTGGCGGACAGAAACTGCAATCAACGACAGAACTTCGCTTTCGGGCGGGAAAGAGGGGCAATCCCTTGCCCGGACGCATCGCTTGACGACAAGCCCGATTCCATGCGCTCCTTCGTTCCATCCGACCGCTGCCCCGTCCTGGAAAACGACCGTGCCTCATTCATTCAGAGCTGGAGCATTCCCGGATGACCTCCAGCAAGGTTCTCGATGTGCCGTTCGATGGCCCTCCGGTGGCGCGTATTCCGGCTCTCAAACACCGCTGCGATCTCAGCGGTATAAGTGTGACCGCGCTTCCTCCGGGGGAAATCGAGGTGCGGATTGTTGCGGAAACCTATTTTCTGGACATCAATTTGAGCAACATGCCTGTGCAGTACGCAGCAAACCGCGATCGCTTGAATGCAACGAATTTCACGCCTGAAACCGTCGCTTTTGCCGCACCCGGGACAGATTTCCGGCTGAGGGGGCAAAACAATCTTTGGGGTATCGTGATCGAGCTCGAGCCGGATCGCGCCACCTCCATCGATCTGGAGAGACTGGACGGCTCTTACTTGCCATCAGGGTTTTATGACTACCATCGCCACGGACATGCGGCGCAGATCGGGCGTTATCTGATCGACCATTTGAGAAGGCCGCGGATCAACCATCTCTATACGGAGGGGATGGCTTTGGCCGCACTCGGTGCGACGCTCTCGAGGATCACAGGTGCTGACGCCCCGCCCGTCCGCGGCCACGACATACGCATCACCCGTGTGATCGACTATATCGAGACCCACTATGGCAAACAGCTTGCCGTTGCAGAACTCGCGGGCGTCGCCGCGATGAGTCCGAGCCACTTTTCAAAATGTTTCAAGGCGTCGACGGGCGAGGCGGTCTGGGCCTACGTCCAGCGGCGGCGCTGCGAGCGGGCGCGGGAGACATTGCTTTATACCAATGACCCGATTGCCCAGATCGCCTATGCCTGCGGCTTTGCCAATCAGGGGCATCTGACCAGTGTTTTCAGGAAGATGTTTGATGTGACGCCGGGCGCGATACGCAGTGGAGCCGCGCAATGAGCGAACCACAGCATGCGGCCCCGGGGCAGCGTTTTGATAGCTACGCTGAGTTTTATCAAAAGTCGACCTATGCTGACTTTCCGCAGGAGCATCGCAGTAATGGCTCATTCGGGCTGACAATGGTTGAAGTCCAGCAAGAAGCGTTCGACTTTATTGATCCGCCTCTACCGGAAATTGTTTTTGTTCATGTCCCCAAACTCCGGGGACGTGCATTTACTGACTTCGGGGATGGCGTCAAGGCAGTGGAAAACCCGCAACCGAATATGTTGCAAGTCACGCCGCCTTGGACAGAATCTCATTGCGGTGTTGACCAGCCACATCAAATCATGGCGGCGGCATTGCCACTGGCGACGGTCGATCATTTGCTTGGTGGCTACGGGCTTGGCGAGAATGTGTTTTCCAAATTCTATGCGCCGGGCACATCTGCAGCGCATGCAACGGCCCTTGTGGGCGCAATGTGGCGTTATTCGACTATTCCGGGCGGTGCAGCGAACCTGTATCTGGACGGTTTAACGATGCAGTTTCTGGCGCTGACGGCGGATAGCGCTGGGATTTCACCAATTGGCCCCGGTCGACCCGAAGACGTACGCATCACCCGCGTGATCGACTATATCGAGGCGCACTACGGCGAGCCGCTCGCTGTTGCGGAACTCGCGGCCGTCGCCGCGATGAGTCCCAGTCATTTCTCAAAGTGCTTCAAAGCGACAACCGGTGAGCCGGTCTGGGTCTATGTCCAGCGCCGACGCTGCGAGCGGGCGCGTGATAAGCTTGCGACCACACACGAGGCCATCGCGCAGATCGCTTATGCCTGCGGCTTTGCCAATCAAGGGCATCTGACCAGTGTTTTCAAGAAGACGTTTGGGGTCACGCCGGGGCAGGTGCGGCGCGTTTAGCGGGCCACCCGGCCCGCGTCGAAGGCACCGCCCCGTAGAAACTCAGCATATCTTACCGGCTGACGCGGGCTGTCCTGTCTGCGACGCATATCATTTGTTGAAGCCGAAAGCGTAATCTGAAAAACAATGATCGGATTCCATAAGTATTGACGCTCAAAGCCCTCTATCGTTTTGGAAGACTATACGCTCCGAATGGCTGGCCTTGATCGCAATCACGGGAAGTCCAGCCTCTCTGGGAAAGGACGTTTCTGCAACGTGAACTCTGAAGCCTCACCGTCAATGCAGACAATGGCTCCTCAGCTTGAAGTCGATCCGGCAAAAATCGTCGCCTTCAGCAATACACAAATCGCGCGGGATCGGTGATGAAGTCTAAGACAGCCCTTATCACGGGCGGAAGTCGCGGCGTCGGATTTGCGATCTGCCGCCAGCTCGCGCGTCAAGATTGCCGCGTGTTGATCAGCACGAGCGACCCTGACCACGGCCAGGCAGCGGTCGCGGCGCTTTCGTCATCCTCGTTGCAGGCCGAGGCGCTGCATGTTGATCTCGCCAATGCGATGTCGATCGAAGAAGCGTATTACGATCTTGAAGGACGGGATATCGCGGTCGATGTTCTGGTCCATGCGGCAGGAGTCTTTCCGACCGGCGCTGTGCTGAAAAGCGATCCGGATCAGATGATCGGGGCGCTGAGCGTCAATGTGTTCGGGGCGATGCGTCTGGCGCATCTGTTTATGCCGGGTATGATCGCGCGTGGTTACGGTCGTGTCGTCCACATAACGCATGCGCAGGGCGAGGCTAATGGCGGTTTGGTGTCCGTTCCGAGCTGCATGTTATCGCTCGGAGCGCTGAACGCGTTGACGCTGTGCCTCGCCGCAGAAGCAGCAGGCGACGTGACCGTCAACGCCGTCTACGCCGATTTGAAAGAGCGAGGAGTGCCGGGCGCGGTCGCCGGTCGGTCTTTGGCAGAAACTGCCGCAACAGTCGTCTGGCTGATCGAGCATCCTGAAGGCGGACCGAATGGACGTTTCCTCGAACGGCGGGGGTCTACACTTCATTAGGTCGGGAGGCTGCAAGGCGGAAATTTGACCGAAACACTGCCGAGTGTTTCCAAGGGTACCGTGTAAATCCGCGCCGGAGTTGCCAGATCTCAAGAAAGCCCGCCCTGCAAACCTGCATAGAATTCTGGTGGTTAAATTGTTTCAAGACCGATCCAATGGAGCCTTATTGAGACATAAGGCGGGTAGGCGGTAAGTTGACGGCCAAGTCCTCGATGAGCTTGTTTGAGACGGCGTAGCGCGCCGAGCTGATGTAGACCGTGCCGATCCCGCGCCTGGATGACAGATGCCAAGGGTTTCATAAGGTCGAGCAGTTAGGCTACCGCATAGCTGGTAATCGTAGGCGCTGCATCAGGCTTGCCGACGATGTGATCTTGGCCGGTCTCAAACGGCGAAGTCAAACGTGCCGTTATGTGCCTTTTTCCGCAGGGTCAGATGTCGGAAGACACGATGTTCGACAGCTTGCCGTGCTTTAGAAGCCCGCCCGAGCAATCAGGATGCTTTCACCTATGGGCGTCAAAAAGGAGCACCATGCTTTGCAAATGGTAACCGACGAAATCTTTCGCCTGTCGCCGCAAAAATCGCATTACCAAGTGCGGGGGCGACCATGGGCGTCCCAACTTCTCCGAAGGACCCAGGCTCTTCGCCCGCTTCGATGATTTCCACGACCAGCCGGGGGGCACTGTCAATCCGCAGCATTTCATAATCGAAGAAGTTGCGCTGATCCGGATAGCCATCCGTGAAGGTCGTTTCTTCCAGAAACGCCCAGCTGAACCCGAACAGCAAACCGCCCTCGAGATTCTGCTTGGCCAGCAAAGGATTGATCACCAGACCTGAATTGCAGACGCAATAGAGTGTTGTGACCCGGAGCACGCCATCTTGCTCTTGCAACTCGACAACGACAGCGACACGCGAGCGCCAGTAGTTCTTGTTGTGCATGAACGCAATACCGCGGAATACCCCCGTCCTCTCGGCTTGCCATTCAGACAACTCTGCGACGCGTTCGATCACCGCGCGACTCCGTTTGTCCGTGATCAGCGACAACCGATATTCAAGAGGATCGCGGTCTAAATGATGCGCGGCTTCGTCGATCAGGGACTCGACTAGAAGCAGGTTATGGTTATCCATGTTGCCGCGCCATGGGCCGATCCGTGGCGGAGAAAGATAGGGGGCGTAGCGCCCGTTTTCGTCCTCAATGCCATAATCGGAGTCCAGCAGACCAATCGCAGGAATGTCGAGCGGCTTGACCTGTTCGTACCAGTCTGGAAGCATGTTCTGCCAGAAACCCGTTGCTGAGACTTTGGCACTGTAAGCGACCGGACGGCCGTCCTCATCAAGACCCAGGCGGCCATGCACCATCGCGGCAGTACGGAACTGGTCCATCAAGATGTCTTCTTCTCTTGACCAAATCACCTTAACGGGGGCCTGCACCGCCTGGGATAGAAGAATAGCCTCTTCAACATGCTCGCGCCCGGTCCGCCGTCCAAACGCACCCCCCATGAACTCGTTGTGGATTTCGATCGTTGCGGGATCGACACCCAGTACATCTGCCGCATATCCGGCATCAAGCGTTGGCGATTGGGTCGAAAGCCATAACTTGCAGGTGTCCCCTTGAACGAAAGCGGTGCAAGTAACCGGCTCGATGCAGCCGTGCGCAGCCATCGGCATCTCATACGTCGCTTCAATGATGTCTGATGCGGTTTGGAGCCGTGTCTCGGCATCGCCCTTGATCTGGGGAACCTCCACGCCATCGGCAGCAAGCCCGGCAACCAGGGACGCTCGCATATCCTCCGTCGAGAAGTTATCCGCGTCGATTGGGTCAAACACGACCTCCACCGTTCGAAGCGCTGTCACGGCCTGCCAATAGTGATCGGCGACGACGGCAATGCCGTGTGGCACAACCAGGACCTTGCGCACGCCTGGCATCTTGGTCGCTGTGGACCCATCAAAAGATGCGACGCTGGCCCGCCCAAGCGGCCCATGCCGGACTGCGGCCCAAACCATGCCGGGAACAACATGGTCGATGCCGTATTTCGCTGACCCGTCAAGCTTGACGGCCAAATCGAGCCGCGGGCGCGATTGCCCGATCAGCGTGAATTCAGAGCGGGCCTTCAAGGGCGGGTCGGCTGGTACAGGCTGCAGCAGCGCGTCTTCCGACAATTCGGCGAACGTCCAGACATCTCCGGTTGGTTCATGAACAACGGTCGATTGATTGGTTGAGAACTCCGATACATCGGCTCCGGATTGCTCCGCGGTGGCCGCGATCAGCATTGCGCGCGCCGCTGCCCCCGCTTGCCGCATGGGTAGAAAGAACGTGGAGGTGGATGTACTTCCTCCCGTAAGCACGATGCCGCCGTATAGATCAGGGCTGATGAACTCGGATCTCCGCTCCGTCGAAAAGCGGAAATGCGTTCGATCCCAATCGGCGCCGAGTTCTTCAGCCAGGATCTGGGTGAGGCCTGTCGTGATGCCCTGACCCATCTCTGCCTGTGCGACGAAGACTTCGATGTCGTTGTCAGGTGTGACCGCAAGAAAGGCATTGATACGTCTGGTGTTGGGCGCGATCCCACCAGCGCGCGCGGCGGTGGAAAATGACGGCAAGATGAAACTAAGCGCGAGGCCCGTGCTTCCGGTGGCTTTCAGGAAATGCCGCCGATCCATGTCAGTCGCTTTACGAAGTTCGATTGGCATGACCCTCATCTTTCCATTTGCTGGGCGGCTGTTTTGATCGCTTTGCGGATGCGGTCGTAGGTCATGCAGCGGCAAAGATTTCCGGCCATCGCCGCATCTATGTCCTCGTCGGTTGGTGCCGTAACATCGCGGACCAATGAAATCGCCGACATGATTTGACCTGACTGGCAGTATCCGCATTGCGGCACCTGCAATTCCGTCCAGGCCGCACGAACCGCCTCTTCCGCTTTGGACCGCGCACCCTCTATCGTGGTAATGGCCGTTCCTTCGGCTGCTGCGACCGGGTAGACGCATGAGCGCTGAGGATAGCCATCAATATGAACAGTACAGGCACCGCAGGAAGCGATGCCACACCCGAACTTGGTTCCAGTCAGCGATAGATGATCTCGAAGCACCCAGAGAAGCGGTGTATCGGGGTCCACCTCCAAGTCGACATCTTCACCGTTAATGTTAAGCCGCATACGGACCGCTCCTTATCGTAGGGATTCCGGGTGATATGCTAGGCGCAGGGGCGCGCGGCGAATTTCAGGATTCACTGATGCTCTGCTGAAATCCGGCGGTACTTCAAAACACTCAGGTTCTGTTCTTTTCGCGCCTTGGCTCGTAGACCGACCCGCAATAGGCGCGAAACGTGGTGCCTGCGCCTGCCTTAGTGCGATCGACGGGTTATGCGGGCACTGGACTGTTGGCGGAAGGCTTGTCTGACCCCCTTTTTTCCAACGCTGCCGAGATGCACATGAGATATTCGGCTACAAAGGCAGGCGTTCAGGGCTTTACCCGAACGCTTGCTGTTGAGCAGCAGGCGAATGGGGTACGGGTCAATTGCGTGGTCCCCGGTGCTATTGCAACGGAAATGCTCGAGCGTTTCTCGTCGACGATTGGTGGTTTCGATGCTCAAAAGAACGTGCCGATGGGGCGGGCAGGGACAGCAGAAGAGGTCGCCGCGGCCATTGTCTGGCTATGCTCTCCCGCAGCGTCCTATGTCACGGGACAGTCGCTCGGCGTCGACGACGGGATAACTGTGGTCATGCCCGCCGCCGAATGAAAAACTGGCGGACTGGTCGCTCTGCAGTGGCGATACTGCTTTCGGCCTCGAACTTAAGCATAGCCGCCACAGCTTGCGCCCAGACAAAGGCGCAGGACGCCGCAGGTGAACAGATACGTATTTTTCGATGGACGGAGGACTACTCTTACATTGAGGAAATGAATCGACCGCGGGCAGGCTTTGAGCATCTGAAGTGGATCCCAGTGGATCCCAACATCAGGCTCAACCTTGGAGGACAATACCGACTGCGCGTGGACAGTTTTCACAATCCCAGTTTTGATCTGGTTTCAGGTCAAGACGGTTTCACGTCGGTCACACATCGCTTCCTCGCACATGCCGACCTTCATGTCGGAGACAATATCAGAATATTTACCGAACTGGGGTTCTACGTCGAAGATGGCCGGGAGCCGGGTGCCCGTCCTGTTGACGAAAGCGCTCCGGATTTGCAGCAGGCGTTTGTCGAACTGCGAAACGATGCCCTGCCGTTCTCACCGATGCTTCGGCTCGGGCGCCAGGAAATTGTCTTTGGTGCGCCGCGATTTCTAAGTCTGCGTGAAGGCGCCAATACTCGCCGGCGCTTCGACGCGGTGCGTCTTGATCTGAACATTGAAAACAGTACGCTGACGGTTTTTGCGGGACGTCCGATCGAACTGGAAGACGGCTGGTTTTCGGGTAGCGCGGATAACACAGAGGCGATATGGGGCATTTATCTGCAGTCACCTTCACCCTTTTCGGCCGCGGGCGGTTTGGATCTGGCATACATCGGTCGCCGAGATAAAGATGAAAGCTGGGCGCAGGGCACCGGATTGGAAAGACGCCATACATTTTCAGTGCGCGCCTTTGGCCAAGCGCCTTTGGCAACCGGAATGTTTGACTATGATGTCCAGGGAGGTGTTCAGACAGGCACATTCGGTGACGGCGACATCTTTGCCTGGGGTCTATCGGCTGAAATCGGTTACCGGTTTGCAGAGATACCCTGGACGCCGCGTTTCGCTCTGCGCGCCAATGTCATGTCCGGCGATGACGATCCTGACGACCCCGACTTAGGAACACTCAACGCGCTCTATCCCAACCTCGCCTATTTTACCGACGCTACTGCGTTCGCACGGGCAAACATGATCGACATTCACCCTATGATCGAGTTTCGCCCCCATGAAAGCCTCACTTTTGAAGTGGGGGCGGACTTTCTCTTCCGCCTGCGCGAGGAAGACGCCGTCTATGGACCCGGATACGTACCGTTGGTGCCAGCCGGGCAAGGGGCAGTGGCCAAATCGCGACGCTCGCCGAAATCACCGCTATCTGGAACGTAAATGATCATCTGGAACTCAATGCGAGCTTCGTCCGAGGGTTGGCTGGTCCAGTCATAGATCGGGTTGACGGCAGCGATTTTGACTTTGGCTTTGCGCAGGCAAGCTTTCGATTCTGAACACACGGGACCGGATGCATTGCCTGCCCGATCAGGATACTAACAGTCGCCTTTGCCTTAAAAAGCCCCTTGGGTGCAAGTCGCTTGGTGACGACCGGGTGGTTCTTTCAGTATCGGATTGGCATCTCTAGCTCGTGGAGTTTCTTCAGCAGACCGGCGACACTATCTCCTGTCGCATAAATGATCTTACGACCCGTGATCTGTTCTTTCTGGCCCCTGCCGGACATCAAATCCAGAATGGTGTCTTCAATCCTTGCGATATGCCGATCCATGCAGAACTCGCAGCCGGAATGCTTGGCCTAAGATACCAGTTTGCGATACAGCCACCGCGTATTGATGTTATGCGCTGTCTGATGTCAGCGCCTATGGGACCCAATAAGGGAATTTCCGTTTGGCCACGATCAACGTAGCTATGGAAATCATCAAGCATTACTCCGCAGGCGCAAGGTGATTGTGAAAATATCCATCGATTTGGCAATTCAGACTTGTAGTCTGTTCAGACAGACCGAGCCATCTCTCGGAGTGGGGCAGGCGGTCGAACTTTGGTAAACTAGGGTATAACTGAAAAGCTGACCAGGCCTGCTGACCTTCAATCCTTCAATGCGCCTCCTGTAAGCGATCCTATGCGGGACAATGCTGCCATTTGTGAGCTCACTATTCCGTCTGGTTTTGTAAGATTGCGGACATGATGACGGAACACTCAAAATGGAAGCCAAGGTTTTTTGAACTAAGGCGACAGACCGACGGTTTGGTTTATCGTTTTGAAAGAGCGACTGACACTGAAGGGCGATCTGGCTTTAAACGAACCGATGGAGACTACTGGATAATTTGTCATGCAAAGCTCGGGTGGATTGCCGCAAACCACGGTACCGATGAGGTTTTTGGCCGACCGTGGGACCAGCTGAGCGCTCAATCGACGCAGGCACCACCGGAAGGAATTTGGGTCAGCCGTAAAGGTTCAAAATCATACGTTTATGATTTAATTTATAATTAGCCGCAAAAAACCGAAGTCGTAGGTTGGGCTTCTGCCATCATCGAGTGCAGCGCTGCAACGCCCAAATCGCCTCGACCTTGAGCAACGCTCGCGGTCTGAATGTATGTATCCGCTGTAAGGGCCGATCAGCAAGGCGCGGATCTGACTGATCGCCGGTGTTCCGCGCGACACGGGGCGTGAACGAACGCGATGGGGCGCCGACAGACCAAAATGATCCTGGCTCTTCTCGGAAACGGTTTGCAGGTTCGGGCGCAGAGCGACTGCGGCAATCGCTTCTGCGTCATTGCAGTCGTTCTTTGGCCCTTGGTGCAGCTCATAAAATGGGCGCCCAAGCAGGCCTCCATACCCACAATGCGGCGGGGCCGCTCTTCAAATGTTGCAACATGCGCAAATCGTTTGATTTGCTTGCGCAGGACGCGCTGTCCCGTCTGAACAAAGCCCACCGAATGGAATGTGTCTTTGCCAATGCCGATGCCAACCGACATGAGATTATCAAGCCTTTCTTCGCCAGGCTGCTTCTCCGGTTTGCAGAAATAGGCAAAGCCTAACCTGCCGCGTGAAGCAGCCGGTACATTTCATTAGCGGACATTCTCCGCCCTTAGCGATGCTGCGGTGCCGCGCGCAATTCCCGCTGTTTTCTGCGATTGCTAAATGCATTGGTGGCGCGTACGCGTATCTTCAAGCAAGCCGTCAGTAGGCAAAATCCACTCAACCCGGTCCTTCGCCGGGTTAATTGCAAGGTATGAAACGCTAAATGCACAAGGTGCCTAGAGTAATCAGCCTGGAAGTGTTGCTTGCCAAGGCTTTCTAGGGCAAGGTGTTGCTGCGGTGCAGCAGGCGCCGAAACTCACCTTTCACAAACCAGCAGGGACCCATGCGGATCGCCGTTTTCAGCACGAAACCCTACGACATCACATACCTCGAGAAAGCCAACGACGCAGCGCATGACTTGGCGTTTTTCGAGGCCCGGCTGTCCCCGGAGACGGCACCGCTCGCCGCGGATGCTGATGTCGTCTGCGCCTTCGTTAACGATGATCTCGGCGCGGAGGTGATCTCGGCACTGGCCGAGACCGGAACCCGGCTTCTCGCCCTGCGTTCGGCTGGCTTCAACCATGTGGACCTCGCGGCGGCGGAAGCGGCCGGCATCGCCGTCGCCCGCGTTCCCGCCTATTCGCCCCATGCGGTCGCCGAGCACACCGTCGCGTTGATCCTGGCGCTGAACCGCAAGCTACACCGCGCCTACAACCGCGTGCGCGAGGGGAACTTCGCACTTGAGGGCCTCCTCGGCTTCGATCTGAACGGCAAAACCGTCGGCGTCGTCGGAACCGGACAGATCGGCGAGGTCGTTTGCCGAATCCTGCATGGCTTCGGCTGCAAGCTGCTTGCCTACGACCCGTTCCCGAACCCGGCCTGCACGGCGCTTGGTGCCCGCTATGTCGCACTCGACGCGCTTTTCGGGGAGAGCGATGTCATCACGCTGCAATGTCCGCTGACACCGGAGACCCACCACCTGGTCAATGCCGAGACACTGGCGAAGATGAAGCAGGGCGTGATGCTGATCAACACGAGCCGCGGGGCGGTGGTCGACACGCGAGCGGTCATCCAGGGGCTCAAGAGCGGTGCTGTCGGCAGTGTCGGCCTCGACGTCTACGAGGAGGAGGCCGATCTGTTCTTCGAAGATCTCTCGCAGAAATTCATCCCCGACGATGTCTTTGCGCGGCTGCTGACGTTCCCGAATGTGCTGATCACGGGACACCAGGCCTTCTTCACCGACGAGGCGCTGACCGCGATCGCCGAGACGACGATGGCCAACATTTCGGCCTTCGCGCGGGATGGCGCACCTGTGCACCTGGTGTGCGCCACGACGGGTCGCTGAGGCCGGTGTCAGCGCTGCTCGCCGCGACGCCGCTGCTGGTCATTCTGGCCGGTATGGGTCTTTTGCGGCGGTCGGCCGTGGTTTCTGGCATGATGGGGCTGGCCGTCGCCATATTCCTGGTGGCGACCGGGTTCCGGCTGGAAAGCGGCACCACCGGTAGTGAGCTCACGGCCGGTATCGGCGTAATCGCCGAGGCGGTGCATTCGACCGCAACGATCCTCTGGATCATCCTTCCCGCTCTCGCGATCTACGAGTTCCAGCGACAGGCTGGGGCCATCGAGCGGATTCGCGACACGCTCGCGGCTCTCGCCGATGAGCGGCGTATCCAGGCGATCCTGATTGCCTGGTTCTTTGGTCTGTTCATGGAGGGGGCCGCCGGCTTCGGGACACCTGTGGCGCTCGCCGCGCCGCTGCTCGTCGGGCTCGGCTATGCCCCGGTTCGCGCGGTGGCACTGGCGCTTCTGGGGCATGCCGCGGGCGTCTCCTTCGGAGCAGTGGGTACACCCGTTCTGGCACAGGTCGAGATAACTGGCCTCGCCGCAGGGGACGTCGCGGTGAGAACGGCGGTGTTGCACGCAATCGCCGGTCCCGTGCTGCTGTTGCTGATGGTTCGCCTCGCAGGTAAAGGCCCGCTCAGCCGCTCAGACGTAGGCTGGGCTGGCCTCGCCGCACTGTGCTTCCTCTTGCCGTCTCTCGCGCTGGCGTTCCTGGCAGGGCCCGAGCTGCCGACCTTGGGCGGTGCGCTGATCGGGACAACGCTTTTCGTACTGGTTCTGCGCCGCCACCGGCCGTCGAGAGCGCTAAACCTGCGCGCGTTGATACCCGATCTCTCCCCCTATCTCTTCATCCTTCTTTTCGTGCTGATGACGCGACTGATCCCCTCCTTGCAGGGGGTGCTGAGCGGGCTTGCGCTCTCCTGGACCTTTGCAGAAACCTTCCAAGGGGCGTTCCAGCCACTCTATCATCCGGGCACGATCCTCTTTCTCGGCCTCATTCTGGGCGCGCTGGTGACGCAGCGCGGTGGGCTATTGGGTGGAGCCTTGCTGGCCGCGTTGCGGCGCCTTCTGAGTGTCGCGCTTGTCCTCTTCGTCATGCTGGCGCTGTCACGTCTGATGGTGCATTCCGGCATGATCGGAGCGCTGGCCACTGCGGCCGCCGGGGTCGGCCCGGCCTGGCCGCTCATCGCACCGCTGATCGGTGTGCTGGGCACCTTCATCACCGGCTCGGCGACTGCCTCGAACATCCTGTTCTCCGAACTCCAGCTCTCGACCGCGTCGAACCTGTCGCTGCCACCCGCGATGATGGCCGCGGCCCAAAGCTTCGGCGCGGCAATCGGTAATGCTGTCGCACCCCACAACATTATCGCCGGCAGCGCGACAGTCGGCCTCATCGGCCGCGAGGGCGATATCCTACGGCTGACCGCATGGCCTTGCCTCGCATACGCGGGGATCGGCGGCGCCGTCATCCTGATCGCCTCGCTATGAGGACGGAGCGCTCATATCGGCATTGCCAACGTTTTTGAACCTGATTGAGAAAAGACGATGCCGTTTCCGTCAGGCGGCCATTTCGCTGGCATAGTCGATCCATAGCTCGAAGGCATCGGATCTGGCGTGGCGGTATGAGGCAGCGGTGAGACGATAACGGCCGGGACGGGAAATTGTGTTGATCTGATCATGGGCCGCCAGAAAACGTTGCGCCTGCCCGGGTGACTTGAACCGGCCCATCGGTTTTTCGCGTTTCCGGGTTGGTCTATGCGATCCTTCTATCCGGTTGTTCAAACCCTTGTGCGCGCGGTGATCAGCGTTCGGGAGCGAAGCGACGAATTGGTTTGATGTAGCTTCTCAACTTGTCTGTTATCACAATGCGCGGCGCGCCGAACCGATCGATGAGCCGGGTCAGGAACCGTTTCGCGGCCCTCGCATTGCGTTGTTTTTGAACCAGGATGTCCAGCACGTCGCCCTTCGCATCCACCGCCTGCCAGAACCAGAACTTCACACCATTGATCGGAACAATAACTTCATCCAGGTGCCACTTGTCGTTCGCAGTCGGTCTGTCGCGCTTGCTACAATCGGCAAAATGGCGACCAAATCGGTTCACCCAGTTTCGGAGTGTTTCCCGGTTGACGATCACACCTCGTTCAGCAAGCAGATCTTCAACATCGGCAGTATTCAGAGAAAACCGATGATATGCCCAAACAGCGTAAGCGATGATTTCGCGTGGAAAACGGAAGCCTTTAGGCGGGGCATCTCGGCGGGACTCTTCATGCTCCGCAACTAACTCTCTGCAAACACCCATTCAAGTTGGCAATGCCTTTCAGCCACACCAATCAAAAGCTGTGAGGAGAACGACCATGAGCCATTATGTTGGTCTCGACGTTTCATTGAATGAAGTTACGGTTTTCGTTGTGGATGCGGAAGGCACGGTCTCGCATCGCGCGTCGCCGGGCGCTTTTCGAAGTCGGTCAGATCACGGACGCGTTGTATAGTCGGTTCGGAACATCATCCCCGAACGAAATCGACCCGAGGATCGACCGCTATTATTCACCGGATTCGGCCCCAGGCCAAACGGATCATGGGCGTTGCGAAGCTGGCCGAGCGGGGTAACAGCGCGGTGCAGGGGGTCGAGCGCACGCTGAAAATGGTCTAGGAGCTGACACTTGGACGCGGGATGGAGCGGTAGGCGCAAGGTCGAAAGCGGATGTAAGATTAGAGACAGCGTGTAATTATTTTACCGCACCCAAAAAAACTTAGCGAGTATTCGCCTGTATTTCATCATGGCATTTGTCATCTCAATATCATCGGCTTTAAGATATCGGCAGACATTCTTTCTGGGTCTGGATGATAACCTTTCAGGTTGTCCGTCGTCAGGGTTTTTGGGACCAATGGCGGCCTGAGTAAAGAGAGGGTCTGGCTCATCTGGTTAGTTTGATTATGCGGCGGATTTGCGGTGAAGCAAGCGCCGGGTTTCGATGGTCTTTCGTTTGATCCTTTCTCGTTGTTCCAGAATGGCTTGGCCTCGCCCGAAGTAGACATCGGCCGGGGTGAGGTTTTACAGGCTCTCGTGATAACGTTTGTGATTGTAATGATCGACAAATGCATCGATCTGTTGTCGGAGATCGCCCGGCAGGTAGTAGTTTTCCATTGAGATGCGGTTCTTCAAGGTTTGGTGCCAGCGTTCCACTGCCCGGCAGTCGTTTCGCAGAAACGATGAGAGGGATCTCGCCTTGGGTCTGCGGGTGATATGGTGCACCGCGGACATGATCCATTCTCCGATCGTCCAGCCAGTCAGCCAGTTCAGCAGAGATGTAACTCGAGCCGTTGTCGCTGAGCAGGCGCCGCACTGCGCCAGACGCGTGTCACCGAAGGTGATCGCAGCCCGGAGCCCGCAGTGCCACGTCCAGCTTATCAGTCACATCTTCGGCCTTCATTATCGTGCAGAGCTTCCAGGCGATGATGTACCGGTTGTAATCGTCGAGGATCGTAGAGAGATAGAACCAACCCCAGCCGATGACTTTGAGATAGGTGAAGTCGGTTTGCCCGCTGCCCGGCAGTCGCCGCTTGCGGCGATGAGAGGGGGAGCTGGTTCGGGCGTGAAGTTTTGTCCCTGAACTCGTCGGCAGCGGACAGAACGACGTAAGCCGGCCTGGTGATGAGGTCATAGGATTTGAGGATACGATACCCGTTCGTCGAGTAATCCGTCCACTGGACGGACTACTGATTCTCCTTACCCTCTGACACAAAATACTTTTCTGTGTCGGTAAAGCACACGGCCAACTCGCGCGGCGACAGATCGCTTTCCTTCAGCGCCAAGCCCTTGATCTTCTCTCGGATCGGTTCAGGGATGCGGTTCCAAACCCGTGACGGTTTGGGACTGCGATCCTCGAGTGGCGATCCCGTCGAATGCGTTGCTGGCGCGTTCAGGCGCTTGGCGATGCCAGTTTCGCATCCCGACCATGCCTCCTCATTGACCAGGATTAACCCTGACGGACGCCGGCCAATCTCTTAGCGTGCTTACATTAGCCATGGAAGGTACCACGCTGGAAATGATAGAGACCATCATCTTCGCGACTGTCGTACTGGCCCCAGCGGTAATCGCCTTTGCCTGGGTCATGTGGGAGGGCCGGGTGCTGGCAGTCCTGATCCCAAAATCCGAAATCATTGCGCTGGCCGATGCGCTACTCCAGTTTGATCTGATCAAGAGGCCTGTCCTTCAAGCCATCAAACTTGCGCAGTACGCTCTGGGTGCGATTCCAGTCCTTGGTGTTGGGCTTGACGTGAAGCTCAATGAATTGTGGGATCACCTCGCCCAGTGTCGGGGCGGTTTCCTCGGGGGCGTGGGATGCCTTGTCGAATTCGCCCAACTCGACATCACGCGTGATTTCCATCGCTTTGCGTCTCGCGTCGGCAAGGGAGACCACAGGGTAAGGGCCGATCTTGGTGCGCCTGCGCGAACCGTTCGGGCGCACCGTTGTGTAAAACACCTTGGCACCTGTGGTCGACACACGCAAATGCAGGCTGTTTACCTTTTGGTCGCGCACCTCGTACCGTTTGGTGGTCGCCGGGGACATCGCGTCGAGTGATTTGGTTGTCAGCATCTGTTTCATGCAGACATCGTAAGACACCCAGGATCCTCCTGTCAGGGTATGGTTTGGAGAACTATGCAGCGACCAGCGACAGTCTGACTGGACATGAAAAAATTATGCGAAACGCATTTCTCTAAACGTGAGCGACAAACGCCGGGATCGGGGTTGTTTCTGACCATTCACGATATCGCTTTTGCGTGCAGGAATGGCATGGGTCCAAACATTACGCGCCTCGCCTGAAAGTACCAACAGGCTCTCAGGTTCAAGTACCAGATCGACTTTTTGGCTGACTTTCCGGTTTTCCAAGCGCATGACACATGACGACAGCAAGCTCAACGACGCGATAACATCGCCAAAACACGGCCTGCAATCCACGTGCGCAGATATTCCCTGACCCGGCCTGTACTCATTCACAATGACCTGATCAGGAACGGAACCGAAATGGCCAGAATGTGTTAGTCGTTCGGCCAGAGCCTGCAAAACGGGGGAAGCGGCCCGAGATAATCTTCTTCCCGAGCTTGCCTTGCTTTGTAGTCGTAGCGATAGCCGTAGTGTTGAACACGCCGTTTCATATCGTTGCGCCAAGATTGCGTGTCAATCTTGTACGCCAAATCGTCGGCTTCTTCGGCTGAAATGAAATCGGGCTGATAACTCAGGCCCGAAGGTAGATCAGGCTGAAAAAACGAAAATTGCGAAAGCCGTGTGCTCATTTATCGCCGCCTCCTCATCAGCCGTGTTCTGATGTGAATAGGCCGGATAGTCTTTGGGGGTGAATGTATAGATTTCTGGGGCTGCAAAGCCAGCTTTCTTTGCTGCATCATCCATCTTGAACGCGCCCTCATAGAGCGGGCTATCCACTGTTGATATGACGACAAGGACAACAGATTTCATGTGGGCGCGGCTGCTTTTCAGAAAGCGTGTCACAAGAACATGATTGGGATTTCACCCGTAGAGCGCCTCGCGTGATGCGACATTTGGGAACTGAAAGATGATGGTGCGAAACCGACGCGGCCCGATTGCCTTTGACAAACACGTTGCATCAACCCCGGTTTTGACCTGCGCGCCAAGTTTCAGCAACTTCGCAGCATTGTCATATGCCGTGTCGCCCAGATCAGCCTCATCTTCGTATTCAGTGGCGAGAAGAGATGAAGGCGACACACCCTTCAGGTGCGCCAAGGCCAACGCAAAGCTGAAATTCCCTTCGCCAACAAACAATGCGCTACCAAGACGAGCGCGGGCAGCAAAGTCAAACTTTTGCGTGGCCCTGTTGAGTTTCTTCTGTTCAACGACTGGCGCATCGCGACCTACGGCGTGCTGAACCGCATCAAGCAATGAAGCTCCTCGGAATTCATAAGTCACGTTCAACAACACCTGCAAGATTTGAGGCCAATCGAATGTACCGATGCTAGGTTAACGGGCGGTTTATCTGGCGTTCATCTTGGCGTCGCTGGCGGCGGCACGCAGGCGCTCGCGGGCTTCGCGCGGGTCAAGTTTCAGTTCTTCGCACAGGTCCCAGAGCGTCACGATATCAGCCATTTCTGATCTCCTTTGGTTCTGATGAAGATCGATAAGACGCAGGCCTTGTGCTTGTCAGGGATACGCCGCGATAAACGGGTGCCTAGATGACCTCCTTCTTCCAGCGGCGAAAGGTCGAGATGTTTTTCACCCACCTGAAGCGATATGTCGGCCTGCGAATGATGCGACTGAGAGGATCCAAAGGTGCAAATGAACAGTTCCAACTCGCTGCAACCGTCCAAAACCTCCGGAAACTCGCCAAGCTGGCCCCGGAACCAGCATCAACAGGCTGAAACGAAAAACCCAATAGCTTTTGGCTTCATCCATCGGCAGCTCGAACGGCGACTTCTTAAACACTATCCGGACAAAGCGACCCTTGGTCTCGGTCACTTCGATGGTTGCTATGAAGAGAACGACCCAGCTTCACCGTGCAGGTTTGAAGCTCCTGATCATGCTGGATGTCAGAAAAATCAGTGCCGCGACGCAGACAATTGATGGTCCAGCTGGCGTATCAAGTACATAGGCCGTGCGCAGACCGATCGTGGCGGACAGCAACCCGATAACGCCGGCGGTGACGGCCATGCCTTCGGGTGTCCTTGACAGAGGCCTTGCGGCGGCAGCGGGTATGATCAGCATGGCGGCGATCAGCAGGACTCCAACGACCTTGATGGCGACGGCAACCGTGATCGCCAATGCCAGGGTCAGAACCAGTTGTTCGCGTTTCGGATCGATGCCGCTGGCGTGGGCGAGATCTTCGTTCAGTGTGGACGTCAGCAAGGCCGACCAGCGCCAGCCAATCAAAGCGACAACAAGAGCAGCACCGCCCCAGATCACCGCAAGGTCCCCGCGGGAGACGGCGAGGATATCGCCGAAAAGATAGGCCATCAGATCGATCCGCACGCCTGAGATGAACGACACCGCGACCAGACCGAAGGCCAGTGCGGAGTGGGCAAGGACGCCCAGCAACGTGTCCATCGCATAGCCCCGCCCGGACAACACGCTGACCGTCAGCGCCATCAGCAAGGCCACGGCCATGGCCCCAACGAAGACCGACATCGAGAACGCCAACGATAGGGCCACGCCAAGGATCGCCGCATGCGCGGTGGCATCCCCGAAATAGGCCATGCGCCGCCAGACCACGAAACACCCCAGGGGCGCGGCGGCAACGGCCACGCCAATCCCGGCCAAGGTCGCCCGCACCATGAAATCATCGAGCATTATTCAGCGGCCTCCGTGTGGTCGTGCGAATGATCGCCGTGATCGTGCCCGTGGTCGTGTTCATGCCGGTAAAGTGCCAGAGCGCCGCCGGTGCCTGTCCCGAAGAGGGCGCGATATTCGGGGGCGGATGCGACAACGGCCGGCGTGCCTTCGCAGCAGACATGGCCGTTCAGACAGATCACGCGGTCTGATGTGCTCATCACCACGTGCAACTCATGGCTGATCATCAGCACGGCGCAGCCCGTGTTTCGGCGCACAGTTTCAATTTGCTGGTAGAATGCGGCTGAACCCCGCTGGTCCAATCCTTGCGTTGCTTCGTCCAGCAGCAGCAGATCAGGCTTTACGATCAGGGCACGCGCCAGCAAGACCCGCTGAAATTGCCCGCCGGAGAGTTGCGACAGTTGCGCCTTGGCCAAATCGGGCACACCTGCCTGAGCAAGCGCCCGAGCGATGTCGCTGGCCGTGACGCCACCAGGCAGTTTCAGGAACCTTGTAACGGTGATCGGCAACGTCTCGTCAATATGAAGCTTTTGCGGAACATAGCCGATTTTTGTGCCGCCCCCCCGCGCGACGCGCCCCTGGGCCGGTTTCACGGCCCCGATGATCGCCCGCAGCAGGCTGGTTTTGCCCGATCCGTTAGGGCCGACAATCGTGACGATCTCGCCGGGTTCGACGCGCAAGGATACCCGCGACAAAACTGTTCGTGCGCCATAGCGGACGCTGAGGTCTTCCACCTGAACGAGGCTCACGCGTCGGCCTTGTCGACACAGGCCGGGCAGACACCTTCGGCCTCAACCACAGTGCGCTCTATCCGAAAGCCCGTGGCGCGGGCGGCATCCCCCAAGGCACCCCGCGCGGGGGATGAATGCGTTTCGGCCACCGCATCGCAGAGACGACAGATCATGAAGGCGGGTGTGTGAGACTGGCTGGGATGAACGCAGGCGATGAAGGCATTCAGCCGCTCGATCTTATGGGCTAGACCATTTGCAACCAGAAAATCCAGAGCGCGATAGGCAACGGGGGGCTGCGACCCGAACCCGCCCTCACGCAGCCGGTCCAGAATGGCATAGGCCCCAAGCGCCCGGTGCTCTTGCAGCAAAATCTCGAGGACCTTCCGGCGCACTGGCGTGAACCTCAAACCCTCCGCAGCACAGCGGGCTTCGGCGGCGGCAAGCGTGTCACTGACGCAGGCACCATGATCGTGATGCGTGAACCCAAGGGGGCCGTCAGCGGGGCCCAAGTTATCAGAGTCGCTTGTCATGTTATTACATTTCGTCTATCCGATGTGTAATGTTATACAATCACGCGGAGACCCCAATGTCCAGAAAGCTTCTTACCCTCACCCTGCCGGCAACATTGATGGGCGGGACCGCTTTCGCTGAAGCGCCTCAGGTGGCCGTGGATATCGCCCCTGTGCATTCCCTGGTCGCGCGGGTCATGGACGGGGTCGGCACACCTGATTTGATTGTTCAATCCGGTGCAAGCCCGCATGAATACAGCCTGCGTCCATCTGAGGCAGCAGCGCTGCAGGAGGCCGATCTTGTTTTTTGGATCGGGTCCGACCTGACGCCATGGCTGACGGAAACCATTGAAACACTAGCACCCGACGCCGCCGTCACCGCACTGCTGGAAGCGGATGGCACGATCGAGTTGGCGTTCCGGGAGAATGCGCTTTTCGAAGCGCATGACCACGGCGCGCATGGGGGTGAAGATCACGCAGACCACGACCACGGTCACAATGACCATGAGGATCACGCTGAAGAGGCACATCACGATCATGATGAAAAGGCGCATGATGATCACGGTCAAGAAGACGTCGGGCATGACGACCATGGACACAATGATCACGACCACGAGGCCGCCGGACATGACGGGCATGATCACGGCGCACATGATCCGCACGCATGGTTGTCGCCGCAAAACGCAATGACCTGGCTCAATGTGATTGCAGGCCAGCTGTCTGCCGCCGACCCTGACAATGCGGGCGCCTATTTCGCGAATGCCGCTGCAGGGCGTGCCGAGATCAAAGCGTTGATCGATGAGGTGAATGCCACGCTCGACCCGGTGCGCGATGGTCAGTTCATCGTGTTCCATGATGCGTATCAGTATTTTGAAGTGGATTTTGATTTCCCGGCCGCAGGTGCAATTTCACTCAGCGATGCCTCTGATCCAAGCCCGGCGCGGATTGCCGAAATCCAAGGTCGGATCGCCGAGCAAGGGATCGATTGTGTTCTGGCAGAACCACAGTTCAATCCGGGTCTTGTCAAGACGGTTCTCGACGGGACAGAGGCGAAGACGGGCATTCTTGATCCGCTTGGCGCCGATTTGGAGCCGGGATCGGCGCTTTACCCCCAACTGATCCGGAATCTTTCGACGGCCCTTGCGAGTTGCATGTAATCGCATAAGTCTCCCAGAGACGCTGAAATCAAATCTGGAGTGTGGTGGCCGCGTGTTACGCATCTGTCTGACTGTATGCTGTGTTGCGATGTGTCTGGTGGGGACGGCCAAGGCACATCCGCATGTCTTTGTCGATGCCCGTACCGGGTTCATCTTCAGCCAAGATGGATATTTGGAAGCGGTCCGGATCTCCTGGACCTACGATCAGTTCACGACGCTGATCCTCTTCGAATCGCTTGATCTGGACCGAGATCTGGACGGGCGGCTCAGTGCCGCTGATCGCGCAGATATCGTCGCTGGCGAGACCAACTGGCCTGCTGAGTACAACGGCGACGTCTATCTGGAGGTCGAGGGTCAGGCGCGTCCGATGGGGCGACCAAAGAATGCAACTGCCAGCCTGGAAAACGATCAAATCACCGTCGCTTTTGATCTGCCGCTGTCCCGGCCTGCTGGGCTGGCCGGCCGCACGGCGGTTCTGCGTCTTTATGATCCTTTTTTCTATTATGCCTATACGATACTGGCAGGGAGCGAAGAGCGGGACTTGCCGCCGAGTTGTCAGGCTGAAGTCATCCCCTTTGAGCCAGATGCTGCCGCAAGCGCATTGCAAGAACAACTTGCCGCCTTGTCGCGTGAAGAAACGCCGGAACAACCCAATGTGGGGCGTCTCTTTTCGGATGAGGTCGTGCTGGCATGTGGTTAAGGCTCGGCGCCATCGTCCTGTGTGGCTTGGCCGTTGGGGTCGCCGCGTGGGGCTTTGTGCCGTGGTTTGACATCCAGCAATGGGCCGCCGGCGAACAGCGCACGTTCCAAAATATAATGGCAGGCGCGCTCAGAGGCATCCAGACCGGCGATCCCCTGGCCGTGTGGACATTGTGCAGTGCCACGGCAGCTTACGGTTTCTTCCACGCCCTTGGACCGGGTCACGGGAAAGTGCTGATCGGCGGGGCCGCCCTCGCCAGTGGCGCAACTCTGAAACGGCTGGGTCTATTGACGGTTCTTTCCAGCCTGGCGCAGGCGATGACGGCGATCTTGTTGGTCGGGAGCCTCTATTTCCTGTTGCAAATGCGCTCCGGTGATCTGGCGGATCTCACAGAGGCCTGGCTGGCGCCCGCAAGCTACGCCGCAGTTGCGGCGATAGGGGCTGTGCTGGTCTTTCGCGGGGCGCGCAGCTGGCAGAAAATGGGCGCGAACAAGCAAGCTGCACATGGCTGCTGCGGTCACACGCACGGCCCAAGCGTCAAGGATGTCACGACGCTTACATCAGCGCGCGATGCGGTGGCCTTGATCGCGAGCATTGCGCTGAGGCCTTGCACGGGCGCGCTTTTTGTTCTGGTCATTGCAGCTCGGTTCGATGCTTTCGCTGTGGGATGTCTTGCGGTGATTACGATGGGCTTCGGAACCGCCGCGTTTAACCTGACCGTTGCGACCTCCGGCGTCGCTGCGCGACGGCTGGCCGGGCTTGGCGCGCAGGATCACGAGGGCATGCAAGCCATCTCGGCAACGCTGCACGTGACCGGCGGCATCCTGATCATCGCCATCAGCATCGGCATGTTGCTGCCTTATCTGACCTGAGGCATCTCGTTTTCTCATTAAGAATTATGTCATAACATTACAAAACATAAACTGGGACAGAATAACAGATACCATTCACACCAGCGACACCGGCTTGCCCGTCGCCTTGCTGACCGGCTTCCTGGGGGGCCGGGAAAACCACACTCCTGAACGGGATACTCTCCAACCCGACCGGGCCAAGGATCGCTGTCATCGTGAGTGAGTTTGGCGAGGCCGGGCTTGATCATGACCTGATCGAGGCCTTGGACGCTGACATTCTCACGGTGACACCCAAGCCTGAGTTTCTGGAAAACTGCACGCCAAAACCAGAACAGGATGGGCTTACTGGTGGCTATTTCTTGCCCCTTTCGCCAGTTCACTTGAACGAGCAACGGAACTGGCCCCAACATGGGACATAAGGGTTCTCGCGGGAGAATGGCAGACCTACGCCGCCAGACAGAAAGAACCGCCGAAAAATCCGGACGCCGCGTTTCTCGGCTTCTGCAAGAGTTGGTTCAAGAAACGCGGGTGCAACGGCTGGTATAGTGTTTACTCAAACACTCATTCGCTCAGACCATAAATCGCGGGTAATGTCAGGGATTGAACGGCCTTCTTCGACCGCCCTCACCTTAATTTTCCGATAGAGCGTTTCTTCAATCTGGGCGTTGAGGCGCTTCTTTTCCTCGGTCGTTTCAGTGTTTCCGTGCAGGATACGCTTGCGAGCGTCATTGCCCCGGCTGGGACGTTTTGCGGACAATGCCATTACGCCACCTCCCTTTTCGCCGGTGCCAGCATCGCCAGTAGCTCGTTGCTCAACGCCGTCCGCACATCGCTGCCAAGCCGGGTTCCTTTCACGACACGTGAAACCACAAACCCGGCACGCGGCGATCCGTTCGTGACCTCCTGACGAGCCTTGATGAAATCCACCAAATCCGACGCGGCCCAGATGTCGTATGGCGACGGTTGAACGGGGATCAGAACAAAAACGCTGACTTTGATGCAGGCCGCAATCATGTCTTCCAGCTTTGCCGCGCCGTCGACCACCACACAGTCCTAGTTGGCGGCCATCCGTCGCACTTCGGCTTTCTGAACAGGCGACAGGGTAGGGGGTCTGCCACCGATCCGGCCACGTTTGCGAGCTGACGCCAACCCGTCCTTCGTTCGTTCGGAAATCCGTTCCCGTTCAAACTGCGCAATAGACGCAAGGACGTGAAACACGAGACGGCCTGCCGGTGTCGTGGTGTCGATGTCCTCGGTCAGGGACCGAAAGCCAGCACCGCGCGCGCGGATCGTCTCCACAATTTCCAGAAGGTCTTTCATCGACCGGGCGAGGCGGTCTTGTTGGGTGACGGTCACAACATCGCCGTCGCGGAGCTGGTCCAGCTGCGGCAGCTTTCAAGGCATCGGTCTGGGCATCGAGGTTCTGGTCATCCGTGCTGACGGGGGCATATCCAATGATCATATCGGCAACTCCAACGTTGCTTTCTCTGTAGAAACGACAATCGACGTGCGGAATTTTCTGACGTTCTTGTCGGCAAAGAAAAACCGGTGGGTAAAGGTTTCGTAGGCGGCGATGTCCTTAGCAACCACGATCATTACAAAGTCAGCGTCTCCGGCGATGCAGTAGAAGTTCATCACCTGCCGATCCTCCCGCGCTTTGCGCTTGAAAGCGTCGATCTGGTCCAGTCGGTCCCGCTCAAGCTCGACAGAAACTACCGCAGTTATGCCTAAGGGTCCCGGTCCAGCGCCTCACAGGCGATCTCTGTGCCTTCTATAAGCTCACCTAACCGATTTGGTGCAGCAGCCCCACGCCTTGTGTGCCGATGCCATGCTTTCGGCTTCGTCTACATCATAACCATCATCTTCAAAGCATGTGCGAATGAGTTTCCGGATGGACGCTTCATCGTCCACGACAAGGATACTTCCAGCACTCATGCGTCACCCCTTTCAGGGTAGGAGGGAACGCCTGATGTCGAAAGTTTTGCGAGGCGAGATTGGTCTTCATCCAGAACAGGCCAGCCTTCGGCCCACAATCCACAGCGTACCGTAACAGATCACTTAGTAAACTCAAACCTGCCATTGAAGGCTCTGCAGGTAACGGTTGGTTTGTCCCGCTGACCCTTCATTGAGCGAGCTTCCCACGAACGGCAGCTTCTCTAATTGGGCTTTTCGGTCAAGCTTGTTTTCCTTTTTCAATCGTGGCGTTTGTCGCTCATCCGGGTCACGCTTCTCTTCGCAGTCTGATTGATGACCTGATGTCATCGCTGCAC
>NZ_JACNMO010000041.1 GCF_020622345.1 Roseobacter weihaiensis
CCTCCAATGTGTCGGTG
Organism: Roseobacter weihaiensis; assembly: GCF_020622345.1. Lineage (GTDB taxonomy): Bacteria > Pseudomonadota > Alphaproteobacteria > Rhodobacterales > Rhodobacteraceae > Roseobacter > Roseobacter weihaiensis. Next base: position 18 of record NZ_JACNMO010000041.1, read on the forward strand.
ACATCCCCGGCTTTCATCGTTGTGCAGAGCTTCCACGCCACGATGTAGCGGCTGTAGTCATCGAGGATGGTCGACAGATAGAACCAGCCCCAGCCAGTCACCTTCAGGTAGGTGAAGTCCGTTTGCCCGCTGCCCGGCAGTCGCCGCTTGCGGCGATGCGGGGTATCTCATATGTCGTCTTCCCCATCCCCGAGCATGCTTTTTTTGAGCAAGCGGTTTTCCAGGGTGAGGTCGGCAACGGCCTCCTTCAGGGCTGACGCCTCGGCGCGCAGCTCCTTCACTTCGGGGCTGGTTGCCTGCCTGGCGGTGTCGCCTGCAAGGCGCTTCTTTCCCGCTTCCAGGAACTCCTTCGACCAAGAATAGTAAAGGCTCGTGGCAATCCCCTCGCGCCGGCACAACGCAGCGATACTCTCTTCGCCACGCAAGCCCTCCAACACGATGCGGATCTTTTCCTCCGCCGAATGATGCTTGCGCGTCTTGCGGCGGATGTCTTTGACGACCCGATCGGCCGTCGGTTTGTCGGTTCCAGCTTTCCGTCTCATCTTCACTCCTTGACGGTTCAGATGAGCCAGAAACCTTCCGTTATGCAAATCCCCCAATCAGGCCAAAAGGTGCTGATGTCAGACATGCACATCACCTCTGGAACTCGCCCGCCTTCTGCTGATGCGCAGGGTGCCCGGGCCATTCCCGCGCGACGCCGAGCTCTAGCGTTATCGGATTCTCGGTGCCGTTATTCCCGACCTCGACGACGTCCTCGCCAAAGAGGGATCGTTCCCGCCCTCCCCCAAGCATCCAATCCTGCCGCTCCACATCCGACCGGCACTTCTGGCTGGCATCGCCATCGTGGAGCGCGCCGGTCCGGAAATGTTGAAGATGCTTCAGGCGCATACCTTCGGGCAAAACAAAAACCGGTTCATCGAAGAAACCGACCATCTGATCAACCCGGCGTTCGGGCTACCAGGGCCTCGCCAGATGCAGTTAATTTGAGACTGGCAGCAATCGAAATCTCAAATTAAGTGCCTAGCGTATCAAAAACCGCCGCAATCTTACAATTAGGTGCCAAGTGACACTACTAACCTTTGCTCATTCGCCGAACCCTGCATCTGACCTCAACGCACATAGGTTACCATCAGGATCGACAAATTCAGCAGTTGTTCCCCATGTGTGCTCGATGATCTTCACGTTGACGCCCTTGATCTTGAGCGCCGCGCTTCTCTCTAGAACGTTCGGGACATTAAAGCGGAATTTTGTTGGATTTTGCTCGATGGTTTTTGTGTCGTCGGAAGCGAAGCCGCCGGTCTCGACCATCAAGTATGTGTCACCCAATAAGAAGGTGGTCAGTTTTTCGCCAGGACGATCAATCATGTGCAAGGTCTCCAGTTCAAGAACTGAACCGTAAAACACCACACACTCTTCATAGTTTTGTGTGAAGAGAATAATCCCTGCCATTGTAAATTTCATGTTTCTCTCGCTTTCTGGTTTTCGGCTGACGACGGCTCCTCAAGATGAGCGTACAAGCTCAAGTGAGGTTTAGATCAAGCGCTAACTTGCCTGCTAAGAAACCTTGCCTGGATCGGAGGGCGACCATCTGATTCAATCGCCCTAACAAACGGGAGGATCAGGCGATGATGGGACGGTTGGAAGCACAGGAAAACCTGTTTTACCGGTTCCAGATCGAGGATTATGTCCCCCAGACCCACCTGCTGCACAAGATCGAATGGCTGCTGGATTTTGATGCGATCCGTGTGGAACTGGCCGACCTTTACAGCTACACGGGCCGCCCCTCTGTCGATCCGGAACTGATGCTTCGTATACTGCTGATTGGCTATCTCTATGGCATCCGATCCGAACGGCGGCTGGTCGAGGAAGTTCATCTCAATCTTGCCTATCGATGGTTCTGCAAGCTGGGTCTGGAAGGCTGCGTACCGGATCGTTCAACCTTCTCGAAGAACCGGCATGGCCGGTTTGCGGAAGGTGACATCCTTCGCCGTCTGTTCGAATGCGTTGCTTTCGGATTTGTCGGCGGGACCGATGCCGCCGTTGATGGCAGCACCATCGAGGCGGATGCCAGCAAAGATCGCAAGGGTTCAACGCAAGAGGTCGAAACTCTCTGGTCCCGGAAAGAGCAGGTTCAGCGCCCCGTTGCAAAGTATCTTGCCAAGCTGGCCGACGAGGATCAGGAAACGACAAACGGCCCAAAGAAGAAACCGCCCAAATACCTCTCCGAGACCGACCCTGAAGCAGCCTAGTCATTGAAAGATGGCCCCGGCCGCTTCAGCTATGAGACCAATTACCTGGTCGACACCGATCACGGCATCATCATGGATGTCGAAGTCACACCCGCCCGGCTCAGCCAGGAAATCATTTCCGCAAAGGTGATTCTGGAGCGCAGTGCCCGACGACATAATTTCCGGCCAGATCGGATCGCGGCGGATGGATCATATGGCACCGGCTCTTTCCTCGCCTGGCTGCTCAAACGCGAGATCACCCCTCATGTTCCCGTGCTGGATCGCCAGCACCAGACCAAAGGGAAATACGACATTGGCTATTTCCAGTATGACGCTGATCGCGACAGCTATACCTGTCTTGAAGGGGGTCTGTTGCATTGTTTGGAGCGGCACCGTCGGGGCCAGAGTGTTTCGCAGTCAAGCAGCCCTTGTCGCATCGTTGAACAGATTCCGGACGAAGGCGATCTCATTCGCGACACCGGGCTCGCAAGCTGCAAAGTGACCTTTGCGAATCGCTCGAAATGTCTCGACGCCTTTCAGCATAGCTTTGGCGGTGCCGAGGCTCTGGAGCCCGCGCATTGGCGTCAGGCGGTGCTTGAGAACTGCATGGTCGCCTTCGATCCGATTGTTGAGGTGCTTTCTCGTGACGTGCCGTATCGCGTCCTCCGGACCTGATCGCGCGTTCCATTCATCGATCACCTTAGCGTAGCTATGGGCCTTGTCCGTGACAATCGTCAACGGATGATAGCACCGAACGGCGAGCAGGATCACATCTTTCGGAAATCGATGGCCTCTGAATGGGTCACGACGCGGCATGCGGCTCCTCCTTATAAGCAGGATCGCACCGATGGCTTGGCTAACGCAACAGACCCTCATCAAATGGCGCCGCGACGAGCGCAGCATCGGTCACCACACTCCAAGAGCCCACGCAAAGAACCAAATCATTCCCATACAGTGACAAAGACCCAAAAAATAGAATTCTGCTGCGCGTTTTCAACGAGCGAAAGTCCGACCTGACGCCATCTGTTCCTGACGTTGCGCGGCGCCCTTTGTGGTGGCCGACGATACCTCCAGTGCTTCCAGAAAGGCTGCACATTCGCGCAGTTCGGCGCCGCGTCGCATCCCGTGCTTTTGCATGCGCCCTAGATGGTACTTGGTGAAAACTGGCCAATCGACACCGGGCAGCCAATCCGCAAGGGTTGCCAGAAGTGGCTCGCGCGCACCGGTCTTTTCGGCCGCTTCCAGTGCTTCGGACAAAACGGCCTCAAACCCTTTGACGACGACTGACCTGAGCAATTTTGCGGCAGGTGCTGCGCCCCATTCCGTGCTTGCCACCGTCACGTTGACGCCAACCTTCCTAAGGTCCCGCGCCAGCGCCGGTGCGAATTGACCCGACAAAAGCAAAGGTGGCAGGCGCCCTTCTGCCGTCCTGCCCATCGCGACAGCCTCTACAAATGAGGCGCCTGACGGCCCTATGGCATCCCGAATAGCCAGTTTGGTTTCCGGTGAGACCGAGTTAAGATCGCAGAAAACCTGATCCTGTTTCAGGTGCTTGGCAGCTTCATGGGCAACGCTGAGCGCAGCGTCGACAGTCACCGTCGAAATCACGATATCTGCATTGATAATCGCTGCCGCCATACTGCCGGAATGGCGGGCACCGACACGTGCGGTATGCGCGCGCTGGTCTGCCGCCTTTTCTGGCTCCAACGAGCGCAGATCAAATGCCGTGACAGTTGCGCCGCCACGGATCATGACATCTGCAAATGCAGGTCCGGCCTCGGAAAACCCGATGAAGGTGATATTCATGCGCGTGTCCTTCCTTCTGTTGGCGCGGTTGCGATGGTGGTGGTGTGCGTGGCTTGTTCATGTGCATGTCGGGTCAGGGCCGCAAAGCGATAGAGCCCATGCATGAATTTGCCGTAGGGCATCGTTAGGAAGAAGGCAAAGACCGTGCCAAGGTGCAGCGCCAGCAATACCCCCATGACGGGCGTTTCGCGTAGCCAATAGAGCGCAAGGCCGGTCACGCCGAGGGCAAGCAAGGTCCACGTGAACGCGGGGCCCATACCGGTTTTGTCCTTGGGCGGTAGTGCATCGTCCCGTTTCAGATCGTACCAGATCAACCCTGCCGCCCCGATCACGAGCCCCAAACCGCCCGGCACGCCAAGCAGCTTTGGTGGCGTCCAGAACCCGTAGGGCGCGGGCCAATCAAGAAGGTAATGCATGATCGTGCCGGACGAGGTGGAAGCGAAGCAGAGAAGGAACCCGTAGAAGGCGAAGTGGTGGAATAGCCGCCGGTACCGGTCGGGCCTTGTCGATTGGGTCATGCAGCCCATGCCGCCCCCATCGAGATAGCGCAGCTTGCCTGCGTCCCGCATGGCCTGCCATAGCGCGCGGGGCGTGACAGGCATCCGGCTGCCGGTATCAGCGGACCACCAGAATTGCCGCATGCTCATCCCCATGACGAAAAGCGAAAAGAGGAAGATCGGCCCGAAAAGTGCCACCATCGCGTTATGCGGCATGACCGCGTAGAAATTGCCGCTGGCAGTCAGCGCGCCCGGATCGGACCAGAGCGCGAAGCCGAGGATGAAACCGGCGACCGAAATCATGGAAATGAGCGCTATCCAAAGCCCGTTGCGGGCAAAGATGGGTGCTAAGGCGTCCGGCCATGCGAAGCGCGCATAGCTTTCTTCGCGCAGTTCGGTCATCGCTTGAGGTAGGTTCACGCCGAATTCATGCGGCGGGGCATATTGGCAATCGTAATAGCAGGCCCCACAGTTGTGGCAGAGATTGGCGAGGTAATCCGCATCCGGCCCTTCGAATACCCGGCGTAGCTCCATGGCCGGGAACACCGCGCACAGCCCTTCGCAATAGCGGCAGGCGTTGCAGATCGTCATCTGCCGGGCGACTTCGTCCTGTTTGGCAGTGGCTAGGCTGGGCAGGTCAACGCGGCTCATTCAGCGGCCTTTCTGTTAGTCAGTGACTTTGCAGCCTGTTCCCCGGCGATGCGTCCGAAGACTGTGCCGATGGTCATGCCCAGCCCGCCCAGATATCCCTCGCCCAGAATGTTCCCGGCCATGATTTCCCCGGTGGCAAAGATATTGGGCGATGGCGTGCCGTCAAACAGCACACGCGCGTCCCGGTTCACGCGCATGCCCATGTAAGTAAAGGTGATGCCCGGTCGCAGGGTGTAGGCCTGAAAAGGCGGTTCGTTGATGGGCCGGGCCCAGTGGGTCTTGGGCGGGTCCAGCCCCTCCGTCCGGCAATCGTCGTGGATGGTGTGGTCGAATGTGCCGGGCTGGCAGGCGTCGTTGAAGGCATCGACCGCTTTGCGCACACGGTCGGTTTCGAGCCCGATTTTTGCGGCAAGCCCTTCGATTGTGTCGTCGATCACAGGCGGAAATGCGGAGGGCATGAAGAGGTCAGCCGATTTGGCATCGATGATGACATGCCCGACCTGCCCCGGCTGCGCCGCCACCAACCGCCCCCAGATTGCGTAACGCTTGGGCCAGAAATCCTCACCCTCGTCATAAAAGCGGTCGCCGTTTTCGTTCAGCACGATCCCGAAGGGCACGCAATCGAGCCGGGTGATGATCCCACCGTCGAATTTGGGCGCGCGCCCATCAATGGCGACGGAATGGAACTGATCCACGCTGCCGATCTGGTCGGCCCCGGCATCGAGCATCAGCCGCAGCACACCGCCGGTGTTATAGGGCGTGCCCCGGATCAGGAAATTCTCTGCCGCCTCGCCCCAGCCTTCCTTGAGCCAGTCGATATTGGATTCGAACCCGCCAGCCGCGGCGACAAAGGTCCGTGCCCGCACCTCCTCGCGCTGTGGGGTATCGGTTTCCCAACTGGCCTCCAAAGTGCCCCCCAGAAAGAACCCGTCTTCAACCTGAATATCCACAACACGCGTCTCGTAACGCACCTCCACGCCCAAATCCTCCGCCGTGCGGTAAAGCGCGTTCAGCATTGACCGGCCCCCACCTAGAAAGAAGGCGTTGGTCCGCCCTAGGCTGAGCGTGCCGCCAAGCGAGGGCTGGAACCGGACGCCTTGTGCTTCGAGGAAGTCCCACACCTCCTTGGAGCGTTGCAGCGTCATTTCGGCGAGTTCGGGATCGGTGTTGCCCTTCGTCACCCGCATCAAATCGTCGAGATATTCATCAACCGGGTAGGGCCCGGTCAGGATGCCGTTGCCTTCATCATGGGCAACGCGGCAATTGCGGGTATGGCGCGTGTTGCCGCCGCGCATGGCCATGGGGGCCGCTTCGGCGATCAGCACCCTGGTACCTTCCCGCGCCGCGCAGATAGCGGCGCAGAGGGCGGCGTTGCCGCCGCCGGCGATCAGGACGTCGTAGGTCATGACAGGCCGGACACGGTGACCAACCGCTCCTCCGTCATCTCTCGGATCGCGTAGCGCGGGCCTTCCTGTCCAAAGCCGGACTCCTTGACCCCGCCATAAGGCATCAGATCAACGCGCGAGGATGATGTTTCGTTGATATGCACGCCGCCCACGTCCAGCTGCCGCGCCGCATCAAAGGCGGTTGTGATATCCTGTGTGAACAGCCCCGTGGCCAACCCGTAAGGCGTCGCATTCACCCGCGCTACGGCCTCGCCCACGTCGGCCACAGGGATCACCGCGGCGACAGGGCCGAAAGCCTCTTGCGTCAGATACCTCTCGGACGGGCGCGCGATGATCGTTGGGGATATGACGGCGGCGTCCCTTGTCCCGCCCAAGATGATATCGGCTCCTTCCAGCATGCCCTCAACCTGTTCTGCTGCGGTTTCAGAGATCATTGGCCCCACATCAGTTGCGGGGTCCAGTGGGTCGCCCGCGCGCAAGGTCTTGGCCGCCGTGACATACCGGTCAAGAAACGCATCATGCACCTCCTGCGCCACATAAAGCGTCTGGATCGAGGTGCAGACCTGCCCCGCCTTGCGGAAACTCGCACCGGCGCATTTCTGGGCTGCCGCATCAATATCAGCGTCCGCTAAAACGATGGTCGATGCGATAGAGCCAAGCTCCATCTGCGTGCGCCGCAACCCAACTGCGGCATGGATCGCGGCACCCACGCGAGTTGAGCCGGTAAAGGCGTAGAAAGCAGGCCGTGGGTCGGCCAACAGCGCCTGCGCCACATCGGGTCCGCCTTGCACCACCTGCACAGCATCCGGTGGAAAGCCTGCATCCAGCAGCGCCTGCCCAAGATAAGCTGCCGGACCGGGCGTCTTTTCGGACGGCTTCAGGATCAAGGCATTGCCGGCCGCCAAAGCGGGACCGACCTTGTGACAGGGCGTGTTCAAAGGCGCGTTGAAAGGTGTGATCGCAACGACGACACCCACCGGTACGCGCATGGTAAACCCAATGCGGCCCTGAATGGCCCCGTCAAACGGCACCATCTCTCCGCTGATCCGGGTTGCTTCCTCCGCAGACAGACGCAGGGTCGCCAAGGCGCGGTTGATCTCACCGTCTGCGTCTTTCAGCGGAAACCCGGCCTCAAGCACCATGGCCGCGCGGATCGCATCACGCCGCTCAGCAATCAGGTCAGCAGCACGGCGCAGGCATGCGGCCCGCTCCGGCGGCGGTGGCGGAATATAGGCGACAGCCGCATCGATAGAATTGGTAACATCCGATGCCGTGGCGGCGGGCAGATCATAGGCATTGGTCAGGTTGAACTTATCCAACACAGGGATCAGATCACCACCGTCGCGCCAAGCGCCGTCAATCAGGCTTGCGACTTGCATCAGAACTGCGCTGCATATTGGGCCGGGTCGATCCGGGCACCGATGACCAGCGGCGTTTCACCGGGAGCAGCCGCCAACGCATCCGCCAGCGCGGTTTCAGTTTCCGCCATCACCCCATTACAACCCATTGATGCCGCCAGTGGCTCAATCGCCGTTTCCTCAATAATCGTGCCGGTGGACGGCACCTGTTTGGCCATCTGTTTCAGCTCAATCCGGTTGAGCGAGTTATCCACGAATACCAGCACTTTCAGACCCAGTTTCAACGTCGCCGCCAGGCGCAGCTCACTTTGTACCATGGCCAGACCACCGTCGCCCGTAAAGGCCACAACCGGCGTGTCACGATGCACATGCTTGGCCACGATACCTGCAGGCAAGCTGAACCCCATGGAGCTGAGCCCGTTGGTCATCAAGAAGCGGCGCGGCCCAGAGGGCTGCCAACCCTGCCCCACGAGCAGCTTGTGCGACCCGACATCGACGCTCACAATCGTGTTAGACGGCAGCACATCACGCGCGACCCGGATCACGTCGGAGGGGTTCAGGATCCCGGTGACCCGGCCATCATCAAACGCCGCCGCAAGACGCGCGCGGTGTGTAGCGATGTCCGCCTCTGCCCAGCCAGCGGCTTCTTTCGTGGCATCGGTCAACATCATCAACGCAGCGTCAATGGGGCCAACAATCTCGGTCTCGGCGGCATAGACCTGATCAATGTTTGGCACCTGATCGATATGCAGAACAGGCGCCTTGACCGACCATGGCTTGATCAACTCGACCGGATCGAAGCCCGCACAGATCACCAGATCGGCAGACTGCATGAATTCCCACATCACGGCCTGACAGGCCATATCCAGCGTTCCCGCAAAGCGGGGGTGGTTTTCATCGACCGTGCCCTTGGCCATCGGGGCGGCGACAATCGCTGCACCGATCCGGTCGGCGAGGGCGGTGATTTCGGCCCCCGCCGCTTCCTGCATCGCAGAAATCCCGAACAGGATGATCGGGCGTCGTGCCTTCGCAATCATCGCCGCGGGCGGGGTGCCGGCATGGACAAGCTGCGCTATGGTCATGGCCTTCAGCGGCGGTGGGATGATGTCTCCCTCGACCTCAGCCGTAACATGATCGGCATGCATCGTCAGGTGTACCGGGCCGGGCCTTGGGGCCATCGCCAGACGCAGCGCACGGCGCAATACCGGGTCTGCCGCGTTAGGCGTCAAATCGGCGGCCCATTTCGACACCGGCGCGAAAAGCGCGCGTTGATCCACAACCTGATGGGTGAATGTAGCCACGCGTTGCGTGTCAATTTGGCCGGATATCGACAACATGGGAACCCGATCCAGATGCGCATTCGCCACCGCATTCACCAGATTAGTCGAACCGGGCCCAAGCGTTGACAACACCGCCCCTGGACGCCCTGTCAGCATACCCCAGGCTTCGGCCATAAAACCGGCTGTGCCCTCGCGTCGGGCCAGAATGAACTCCGTCCCTTCCGTCCGGCACGCCTCTAGAAACCCCACGGACGGATCGCCCGGATAACCGAAAATCGTTTTGGTTCCAGCAGCTTGCAGGGCGCGCACAGTGGCTTCGGACAGATTCACGTGGATGGCTCCTTGTCAGCGATTCCTTAATTGGATACAGATGTATGCAATTTAATGCAACGGAGAGAGTCGATGGATTTGGACCTGCGCAGCAAAGCTGCTGTAGTGACAGGCGGAAATGCAGGAATAGGTCGAGCCATCGGTCGCATGCTTGCCGATGAAGGAACCCGTGTCCTGCTAACAGGACGCAACACCGAGACGCTGGAGACGGCCAAGTCGGGAATTAAGGCGAAGGGCGGCGAAGCACACACGATGATCGCGAACCTATACAATGAAGCGGTCGCACAAAGCATCTATGCGGGCGCAAAGGACGCGCTCGGCCATGTCGATATTCTGATAAACAATGCAGGCGGGTCCCGCCCCTTCGGCAAGGACGCGACAGAGGAACAATGGGACGAAGCACTGACGCTGAACTTCATCCGGCCCCGGCAGATCGCGCATGCGTTCCTGAAAGATATGCAGGACAACGGCTGGGGCCGGATCATCAACATCACCGGTAAATCCGAACCCGAAGGTGTGAACGGGGCCTTCTGCGCCAAGGCGGGCATTCATTCTTGGGCCAAGGGGCTCAGCCGCGAAGTCGGGAATGATGGCATTACGGTGAACTGCATTGCGCCGGGGCGGATTATGTCGGACCAGATCAGGCGCAACTACTCGCCCGAATACCGCGCCGAACAATCGCGCAAGGAAATCCCCGTGGGTCGTTATGGCGAACCCGAAGAACTGGCTGCGCTGGCCGTGTTTCTCGCGTCCCCCCTTGCAGTATATATCACGGGTACGATGATTGCGGTGGACGGCGGACTCAGAAAGTATCAATTCTGATCCAATGAAAAAAACCTCTGCCCCAACTTCTGCCTATGAACAACTGCGCGCACGCATCCTGAACGGTGAGATACGCCCGGGCGACCGGTTGCGCGAAGTTGAATTGGCCGAAGATCTGGGCCTGTCTCGCACGCCGGTGCGCGAGGCGATCCGGCGACTGGAACAGGATGGGATTGTCGAACATGCCGCTCATAAGGGTGCGGTTGTGCGGCTTCTCGATCAAAGTTCCATCACGGAGCTTTATACCATCCGCGAGGTGTTAGAGGGCACGGCCGCACGGCTGGCCGCCCAACACGCATCAGAGATAGAGATCGAGGCGCTGGAAGAGGTGTTGGCCACACAGCCCCCCGAAAGCGACGATCTGGATGCAGTGGAGGCGAGCCGACGGAACGCAATCTTTCATGGCGTAGTTGGACAGGCAGCGCATAACCGCTTTCTTTTGTCTGCGATAGACGGGATTGCGAGCGCGCTAACATTGCTGGGGCCCACCACGCTAAGCATAAAAGGCCGGATCGATGCGGCGCGCAACGAACATCAGGCGATACTGTCTGCGATCGCCGCACGCGATGCCGACGCGGCAGAAAACGCTGCGCGTGCGCATATTCGATCCGCATACCGGGCACGGCTGCGGCTGATCTACGATGTTGCGTGAGGCACCGTGATCGAAGCCATGCCGCGATGCAAAAGGTCAATCAATGGATATGACGGCTATCCTCGCGCTTGACCCCACGATCCTCTGCGCTGTTCTGGTGGCAGCAATCGTCACATCGGCAATCCATGGGGCGACGGGCATTGGCGGTGGCTTCCTGATGGCCATCATTCTCGCGCCGTTGATCGGTGTTGTCGCCACCGTGCCGGTTCTGGCCGTTGCCTTGACCATCAGCGGCGTCGCCCGAGTGTTTTTTAACCGCGACGCGCTGCATTGGGGGGCGTATCGGGCGGTGATGACGACCACGATCCCCGGCGTGGTCATCGCAGCCACGATCTATGTTCTTCTCAACGCCACAGTCATCGCCATCATTCTGGGCGCAACCATTCTCGGCTCCGTCCCGTTGCGGCATTGGGCGGCGCGCCGGGAAATCCGGGCGGGGCGCGGGGCGCTGATGGGGGCAGGCAGCGTTTATGGCCTCGCCTCTGGCGCATCGATCGGGGCGGGCATGCTGCTGATCCCGTTCCTGACCGGCTATGGGCTGAACCGGCGGGAATTCGTGGGCACCCTAGCGGCCATTGCACTGACGATGAACATAACCCGTACAAGCGTTTATGGCTCGGCCGACCTTTTGAGCGACGGCTGGTTTGCGCTGGGTGTTCTGTGCGGTCTGGCGACGCTACCAGGCAACTGGATCGGGCAAAAACTGTTGCGCGGCATGGGGGATGCACGCCATCAGACCGCTATTGATGTTCTAACGATATTCGGCGGGTTGAATTTCTTTCGGATTGCCATCACTGGGTGAATCCCATCTCCTCAAGGAACGCGTCGGCGCGTTCGCGCACGATACCTTCCAGCGCCTTTGCTTCGGGGCTGCTGGTACGCCCGCGCAGAAAGTGCATGCCGAACGCCATCGGATACCATGGCGTGATCGGCACCGCCGCCAAGCGCCCCGGAAAACCGGTCGACACCATCGGATCGCAGATCGTCACACCCGCCCCAAGGGACACAAGCTGACAGGCCAGATGGGTCTGGCTGACCTCCACCGCGGGCCGCAAAATGGTGTTGGCATGACCAAAAATCGCTTCGACCTGGCTGCGCAGTGCGGTGCCAACCGTCAGTGCGATAAAGGGTTCATCTGCCAGATCCTCGACCGTCAGGGCGGTCGCGTCCGCCAGGCGGTGGTCCACGGGCAACACCGCGACGGCAGGCAATTCGAACAATAGCCTTGTATCGATATCCGGGTGCTGTGCTGGCAAGGTGGACAGTCCCAGATCAAACCGCTGGCCCGTAATCCACGTTTCCAGAAGCCGCCGCGGCTGAATATCGACGGACAGCGCTACATCCGGATGCGCTCTCTTGAATGCGGTGATCACGGGACCGGTAATGGCCGTGCTGAGACGCGGCATGGAAATCAATCGCAAACGCCGCCGTGCACCAGCGCGAATCTCATCTGCAAAATCGGTGATACGGCGCAGCCCTGACAGGATTGGCTGCACCTCCTGCAGAAAGGCGCGCCCGGTTTCGGTTGGGCGCAACTGACGCCGGGACCGATCAAAGAGAACTAGGTCTAATTCCGCTTCCAAGGCGGTGATCTTGCGTGACAGCGCGGGCTCTGATAGATTCAGGACCCGCGCTGCAGCATTCAGTGAACCAAGCTCGACGACGGTCTCAAAGGCGCGCAACGCATCGGGTTTCATAATATCTGCCTTTCTTGCAATTTGCGCAAGAAAAACCAAAAACTTAGCAATTGTAAACGGCTTTACGGCATGTAAACCTCTAATAATCAGGCATTGCGCACCTAAGACGCGGCCTGCAAGGGAGTACCAAGAATGAAGATTTTTTTGCTTTCCACGGCAATCACAGCGCTGACAACAGCAGCTTTCGCCGACTATCCTGAACGCCCCATCCGTCTGATGGTCGGCTTCTCGGCCGGGGGTGGCACAGATACATCGGCCCGCGGGTTTGGGTCTTTCACCGCCGAAGCACCGACCATGAACGGCATGCCTATGGTGATTGTCAATCAGCCCGGAGGGTCCGGTCTGCAAGCGGCGCAAACCGTGGCCAATGCAGATCCGGACGGATACACGCTTTACATTATCAACAACGGCACCATGTCTGGTGCTTCGCTGTCCACGCCAGAGGCGGGGTTCGATCCACGCGAGAGCCTCGTGAACCTCGGCTGCGTGACGCAACTGGTGACAGGCTTACACATCCCGGCAGAGCATCCTGCTCAGAGTGCTGCTGAATGGGTCGAATCCGTGCGCGACAACGGCGAAATCGTGCGCTGGTCGACATCCGGTGCTGCGACGATGCACGCGGTGGTGGGCCACCTGTTCATGAATGCAAACGGGATTGACCATCAGGTCGTGCCTTTCCGTGGCGGCTCCAACGCGCGCAATGCGCTGGTGGCTGATGACGTGACCGCCAGCTTCAATGGCAACCAACTGATTTCGGGGTTCGAGGAAGACATCAAGGTGCTGGGCGTGCCATCGCTGGAACGCGACCCCGCCAATCCTGATGTGCCCACCTTTGCCGAACAGGGGCTGGAGGCGCTGAACGTTACCGGACCGATGTGCCTCTATGGCCCCGTCGGTCTGCCGGATGAGGTTGTCGCCGACGTGTCCGCCGCCGTCGAAGCGGTGACCGAACTGGAAGGCTTCGGGCGTTTCATGGGCCGGTCCGGTCTGGCGGCCATGCATCTGCCCCCTGAAGAAGGGACGGAAAACCTCAATCGCCTGATGGAAACCTTTGCGCCCGTGATCGCCGAGATTGCCGAAGCGCAGCAATGAGTTCTCCCTGCGTCCGGGCGCCCTTAGGGGCCCCGGCGCGTTATTGATTGTTCGACATGTCATGAATTACCGCAGCCACATTGACCTGGGCGTTGCCACCACTGTCATCATCATCGGCGCTATCTTTGCACTTGAAGCCTGGCGCATCGACCCCGCGTCATACGAGGCCATCGGGCCCAGAGCCGTACCGGTCTTTCTGGCTTGTCTAATGATCGGTCTGGGGGCGCTGATCGGTGTCTCCGCCTTCGCGTCCAAGGACCAGACCACAGCCGCGGAAGAGGCCGATTTCGGCTTTCACAACAGCGATATCCCCCGGGTCTTTGCCGTTATCGGTGCCGGCGCGGTCACCACGCTGGTGTTCTGGGCTGCTGGTTATCTGGTGGCGATGATCCTTGGCACCCTGCTGATGCTTTGGGTGTTCGGGGTGCGTGCGCCGCTGGTGCTGATCCTTGTCGCCATTGTTGCTGGCGTCGTTTACCAGTTTGTTTTTATGGGCCTGATGGGGCTACTTGACCCACGTGGCGCACTGATCGATCTGCGCTGGCTATCGCGCCTGATCACACCGGGATCCTGACCATGGACGCAGTTACAGACCTGATCGGCGGCTTTCAGATGCTGTTCGGCGACCCGCAGGCGGTGTTTTTCACCCTTCTAGCAGCCTTTGTTGGGATCATCTTTGGTGCCCTGCCCGGCCTGACCGCAAGTGCGGCCATCGCAATGCTCCTGCCTCTGTCCTTCTACCTCGGTCCCCTACCCGCGCTGGCGTTCCTTTATGTCATCGGAAAATCGGGGCGCTACGGTGGCTCCATTGCAGCGATCCTGTTCAACACGCCGGGCACCGCGGCAAGTGCGGCCACCATGATGGACGGCCACCCGATGGCCAAGCGCGGGCAACCCAACCGGGCCCTGCGCACGGCCACCGTGGCATCTGTCTTTGGCGACTACACAGGTGAGATCATCCTGATCTTCGGCGCCGTCTGGATCGCGCAATACACGCGGACCTTCGGCCCGACCGAGTATTTTGCCATCTATCTCATGGCCTTCGTGGTCATCGGATCGGTCGTGGGCAAATCCATCGTAAAGGGGCTTTTATCCACCATCCTTGGCGCGCTAGTCGCGCTGATCGGAACCGACGTCATCACCAACACCCCCCGGCTGACCTTTGGCACCCAAGACATGCGAGACGGCATGTCGCTGGTTCCGCTGCTGATCGGCGTCTTCGTGATTTCCGAAATCATCATCCAGGCCGAACGGATGGGCAAGGAAACCCTAGTTGATGCCGGTCTGGCCGACGAACACAAGAATGACCGGCTCAGCTTTGGCGAAGTGCGGCGCTTGATCCCGCTGATGTTCCGCTCTTCGATCATGGGGTCGTTTATCGGGATGATGCCGGGACTCGGCTCATCCGTGGCCTGCTTTGTCGCCTATGGCGAAGAAAAGCGGCGCGCGGCCAACAAGGATGACTGGGGCAAAG
Source organism: Roseobacter weihaiensis (assembly GCF_020622345.1). Classification (GTDB taxonomy): domain Bacteria; phylum Pseudomonadota; class Alphaproteobacteria; order Rhodobacterales; family Rhodobacteraceae; genus Roseobacter; species Roseobacter weihaiensis. The sequence continues at coordinate 15,311 of NZ_JACNMO010000041.1, forward strand.
GCGTGATCGAAGGGATCGCCGCACCGGAATCGGCCAACAACGCCGTCTCTGGCCCGTCGATGATCCCGCTTCTGACATTGGGGGTGCCCGGATCAACTGTTGCGGCCGTGTTGATCGGGGTCTTCCTGATCCACGGCATTCAGGTCGGACCACTCCTATTCAGTGACACCAACATGATCATCACCGATACCGGCGATTTCTTTTCGTCCCGCGAACTGATCTTCGCGCTCTTTGCGGCGGGCCTTCTGGGCATTGCAGCCTATGGGATCATGGGGTTCTGGGGCGGGCCGCTGATCGGCAAGACCATTGCGCGCATCCCGCCCAACTACCTTTATCCGTTCATCTTTCTCACAGCAGTCGCCGCCAGTTATTCCGCCCGCGCCTCTGTTCTGGACGTGGCCATCGCGCTGCTTTTCGGGGTTGTGGGCTATGCCATGCGGCGGACGGATTTCGCCCCGGCGGCCTTTGTTATCGCCTTCGTGCTTGCCCGCCCGATGGAGGAAAGCTTCCGCCAGGCACTCCTGCTCAGCGATGACGGCGCGCTGATCTTCCTCAAGGAGCCGGTCGCTGGCGGCTTCCTCGCGGTCGGTGCGCTGGTCGTCATCCTGCGGATCATCGGGCAACGCCGGCAGGCCCGCGCCATCCCCACATGAGCACAGAGGCGACAAACCAGCCCCTCGCCGGCTACAGGGTCATCGATTTCACCCATGTGCTGGCCGGTCCCGCCTGCGGTTATATGCTCGGGCTGCTTGGGGCCGAGGTGATCAAGGTCGAAAGCCCGCGCGGCGACGCCATGCGCTGGCGCGGGGGGACCGACAAGGATGCCGCCGCACAGGGCCGCTCGACCGCTTGGCAAACGCAGGCCGCCGGAAAACGGTCCGTGGTGCTTGACCTCGAAACCAGCTTCGGGCGCACAGCCATGCACCGGCTTTTGGACACGTCCGATGTGCTGGTCGAAAACCATCTTCCCAAGACGCTCGCCCGATTGGGGCTCGCCGATCTGGACCAGCGCTTTCCCCGGCTGATCCACTGCGCCATGACCGGATATGGCCGAGGCGGCGACCTACAGGATGCGCACGCCTATGACGTCAATATACAAGCCGCTTGCGGCCTGATGACCATGACAGGCACGGCGGATACGGGGCCGTTGCGCACAGGTGCGCCCGTGATGGATTACGGCACAGCCCTGGCCGCTGGCTTCGCCATTTGCGCGGCCCTGCTACAGCGGGAACGCACCGGCACGGGCGCGTTGGTCGATGTGTCCATGTATGAGACAGCAATGGTCCTGATGGCCTCCGCGGTGACGGATATGACCGCCACCGGGCGGGTTCCCAAACCACGGGGGAACGCGGCCAATTCCAGAAGCGCCATGTCAGGTACGTTTCCCTGCAGGGACGGTCTGCTATCGCTGGGCGTCAATGAACCGCATCAATTCAATGCGCTTGCCATTGCGTTGGACCGTGCCGATTGGCTGGATGATCCACGCTTTGCCACGGATGCCGCCCGGGCCTCATATGCGGCAGAGCTTGAACAGGCGCTGCTGGCCGCATTGCAGGCCGATATCGCCGATCGCTGGGAAAACCGTCTGCGCACAGCGGGTGTCGCCGCCGCCGCCCTGCGCGGTCTGGACGCCGCCGTCGCCCTGCCGCAGCTTGAGGCACGGGGGTTTTTCTACGATCTGCCGGGGGGGGGACGTGCGCCTACCTTGCCATTTCGCGTGGGGCCAACGGCGCATCACCCCCATGATCCGCCCAAGAACCTTGGCGCTGATACTGAGGCGATACTGGCAGAGCTCGGGCTGGAATTACCCCACGATCCCTGAAAAGCAAAATGCCGGGCCTTAGACCCGGCATTTCTGTCACTGTACCCTAATAAATCAGAATCTGCGGGTTCAGGGCGTTCTGGGGCGTTTTTGTACCCTTAATTACAATATATCCACAGGTTCCGCGCCCTAAGATTTGATGACACGTGAGTTCTTCCAAATTGCATCGGCGCGCGTCAGAAGCGCTTGGCGATTTGCGTCTGCTCCAAGCTCGGAGATGGCCAGCCAGGCTGCCTGCAAAGCGCTCTCGGATATAATTGGTCGGCTCGATCCATGTGTTTCCTGCCTAGGCGGATGCACTGTTTCACTCGGTCTTGGAAGACGTATATCGAGGTCCTGTGACAATCCACGAATCCGCTCGATCACCCGACGATGCTGAGGAAAGGCGCGGCGCATTTCCCGGGCAACCCTGTCGTTGCCCCGCAGGATGATGGCGACACCCAACAAGGGATGGATCGTGCCTACACCGGCTGCGGCAAGCGCCAACAGCCTTTCGCGCTCGTTCCCGGAGGTGAGTGACCAAAGATGCCCGATCTTAACCGCAGGAGTGAGCTTGTCGAGGCGCTTCAGGCTGCCCGCCTAAAGTTCGGTGTTCGCCTTGTTTTGACAACCCAGGAACCGATTTCCCTACCAACAATCTTGCACGGCGAGATAATCCGCCTTCTTCAACCCGATTCTATCCAATCGCAACGCTTGGTCGCGACCCATCTGGGTCGCGAATTGACTGACAACGAGCGAAGGTCTGTAGAAGTTGTCGCCACAGCCCATGACGCAGCGGTGCTGGCAGACGTGTTCGGGACACCCTCCAAAATCGACGGCCGGTTCGCCTTGTATCACAGCTTCGTCCGGAAACGTTTGCATGATGGGTCCGCAGAAGAGGTGGAGCGCTCGCTGGCGGCGCTCGCAACGTCAATGCGCTTGAATTTCGTCTCATCGCTTCCTGTTCCGGCAGCCGAACGCATGCTCGACGGGAACAAGCCGATAATAAAGGAAGCAGCTTGCTCCGCCGGTCTGATCCGAACCCATGACAACCAATTGGCGTTTCGCCACGAATTGATTGCAGATTTTTTCGCTGCTGCTGAAATTCTCCATCGCGCGAAGAGCGCCGAAGAACTGAGCGAAATTGCGCGTCAACCAATCAATGCAGAGCTCCGGGAATTCCTGCTTGGAGGCTGTGGAACCACTTCCGAAATAGAAGCAATGATCGGCAAGGAGCCAGATCCCCGGTTGCTGCGAGCAGCCTTTCTGGGCCACGCAGGCCAGAAAGCTCGCAACTACGTCATCGGTCGTCTGCGTGATCTGATCAGCGTGCTCAGGCGGAACTATAGTAAAGTAACCCTGGCTCTTCCCGAGGGCTTGTCCAGTGCGCGCGATTTGAGTTCTCTAGTTCCGAGTTTCCCCGACGAATTGGAAAATGGTGAAATTGACAAAACATACTTGGGCCTTATCCCATACGCGTTGAGCGATAGCTTGCTCCCCAATTTGTTAGATCTTTTCGCTTCCGTTGACCGTAGACTTTCCAGTGAGGCGCAACGCCTCCGAAGTGTCCACCCCGACTTGCGAATATCGTGGCACGCCGCAGCCTATGGGTCGGTATACGGCATGCATTATCACCATGCAGGCGGACGCGACCTGCAACAATTGCTCCAAGGTATCCAAAACCGGGGGTTTTACGGGAGCGATGGCGTGCCGGTTCTTCATCTAGAAGGCTATTTCGATAGCTTTGAAACGCTCAGCCCCGGCCAGATTTTTTTGCTCGTCGGAGCACTCCGTGCTGCAAGTAACGCCTCGCTGCCATCTCGTTTCGTGGAACTGGTCCAGCATATTTGGGATCTGCGCATCTGCCACTTGAGGCTTCTTATCTGCGATGTCATCCGCTTTCGGGGATCCGAACTACCGCGAAATCAGCGTCAGGCTATATCGGAGGCACTTCACGGATGGATGTCCAACCAGAACATTTTCATCAACAGCATAATCATTGATGCGCTGGAAGGGGTGGATGGAATCGAGATTGAAATCACTGTCGAGGATGCTGTCGAGGAGTATGAGTCGGTGCTTGCGCTTCCCGACACGCCGGAGGCCTGTGCCCTTGCATTGGGTGCCATAACGCGCACCTATGACCATCCATTCCGAGACATCTATTGGGAGGCCTTTTACGAAGCGCTTCCAGTCGAGAAGCGGCAGCGACTTCTTTTACGTGGGTTGCGTGACGAGCGGCGCGACCCTTGGTCCATTGACGATGTATTGCGCGCGTTGCTAAGGGAGCCCACAGCTGCGGCAGCCCCCGAGTTGCAAAAGCTTGCACAGATACCGATCGTGGAGAGCCATTCGCCTCAGCTCGCGTTAAATGTTTACGCCAATTCCATCGCGTTGTTGGCCAAACTTGCAGTACCTCTTGCACTCCCTGATCCGCCACCCAGCAATCCAGCTAACCAAGCCTGGTATCGTGCGGCGCCTCTCATTTATGCTCTGAATATCGATCCAACATTGTCGTCGGGAAAGATGGCCGCAGAAGTTGATAATTTTCGCGCCTGTGGAGCAGCCGAAGCCTTTGATGTGGTCCAACGATTGACCCGCGAGAGGAGAAATATGTTACGACTGGCAAATGTCGAATTCGAAAGCTCGTGGCCGGATCTGATCCTAGAACTCTGCCGTGCTGTGCTGTCGCCTGACTATGCACCCGCCTCCATTTTCGAGCGCGTCTTTCCTGACCGAACGCTTGTCGATGACCACCTAGAACTCGCCCTTTCACTACTTGCGAAGGTCGGGCGGGCAACCGATATCACGCTCGTGAGCACGTGGCTCAATCACCCAAAACACGGCGAACGCGCGCTGCAGGCAGCTTGTTCTCTCGAACAGCAATCACATTAGTTTGTCTCCTGTCCTGAAGTCTCCAACCTGTTCTAGTTCTGTGCATCCGTTCTGTGCGTCAGCAAGATCCCGATTAAACGCACCAGAAACCAGTGGTTATGCGAAGCCGACTTTGGTCTGGACACGGTCGAATGTCAGGTAAGGGCCGCCCGCGACGACCGCTGGCCAGCTTTTCACAGCAAACTGCCCAAATTCTGGCGACGTTTGAATCCACCCGGCAAGGGCTTGATTCCTAATTGTCCTCCTCCCACCGGAACACATCGCCATTAGCTTTCACGCGACCGATGGAGGGCAAGGTGAAATGAGTGCCGAGGACGCGGCGGTCGGCCTCGGAAGCAGCCTCGAGCAGAGCGAGGCGGGAGTTGACGGCCTGTTCGGGATCGGTGTCATAGGTGAAGTGCCAGTCGGGGTGCCAGCATTGCGCTGATGTGTGCAGGGCGTCACCAGTGATAATCGCCTCTGCTGCACCGCTTTTGACCAGAACCGAAACGTGGCCGGGTGTATGACCAGGCGTGTCGATAAGGGTGACGTAATCGCCAAGCTGGTGGCCGGGGGTGACCATCTCGCTTTTACCCGCAGCAATCACCGGCAACACGCTTTCGGTGTAGCTGTCGGAGGCCATTTTCGAGAACACGGAGTTGTCGGCGTCGGGCAGCAGGTAACGGGCGTTTGGGAAGGTTGGCACCCAGCGGCCATCCTCGAGTTTGGTGTTCCAGCCGACATGGTCTGTGTGCAGATGGGTGCAGAGTACATAGTCGACATCGCTCGGAGTGGCACCGGCGGCGGCGAGTGATGCCATGAAACGGCTGTCGTTTCGACCGCTCCAGGGAGGATAGCGGTTGGTCTTGTGATTGCCCACGCAGGCATCGACGAGGATTAGATGCGAAGGGGTATTCAGAAGGAAGCCCTGTATGGGCAGGATGAGCCCGCCAGAGGTGGGGCAGATAGCGCCAGGATCGTGAGCCGCAATCAGTTCGGCGACGTTAGGTACGTAGGGGAATAGGTCCTTGGCGGGGAGATAAGGAGCGTTGATTTCGAGGATGCGCCAGATTTCAACGTCTCCGATACGGCACAGCATGAAGAGCCTCCCTTGTTTTTTACAATGTGCGCATGTTTGGCGTGAATGACCAGAGTCGCCAGGATCGCGCGAAAGCGGTAACACGGCATTGCCAGCAAGCAGCAATCGTTTGCGCTAAATCCAAGGTCTGCTTTTGTGAAGCTGCACCGCGGCGTCGAAAAAACGTGCCAAGGTCCGGATTGGGCCGGTCACAAAAGATCGTTGGCGGCCCATTGCCGACATTGAAGAAAGAACGGATGGTCCGGTTGGATAGCAGTCATTCGCTGCAGTGCAACGATACTAAACGGGTACTGGTCACGAACTCGATTTCGCCAGAGGGCAGTATTTCATCGTCCCGCAACACTTGGGCGCATCCTTACAAATATCCTGGATAAAATCGTGCTGCGCCTTGCGACGCCGGTGCTCCAGTAAAGCAATGCGTTCCAGTGCAGATCTGTTTGGACACTCTGCCCTGAGGATCGGTTTCCCACCTGTTTTCTCTCGGTCGGTGTCTGGTGGACGGCAAACAATCGAACGATTGCTGTCGGCCTGACGCGTGCAACCCCTCGGGCAAGGAGTTCTAGAATTGAGCAATCGATCCAAGCGGTGAGATGCCTTAGGTAAGGAGTTGGCCAGCCAGCCCTTCCCACGGAACATGCCGACTAGGATCTCTTCTTTCCAACCCAATGGAGCAGCCAGCTCTTCCATTTTTTCCTGAATCCGCGCCGCGTCCCCGTGAGAAAGACCTCCTTCAAGAGGCCACACTCCATACTTCCGAGCATACTCCTGATGAAGGAGGAACATGCGTAGGTATTCCCACCAGGCTATCGCCGCATGCGCTTCGATTAGCGGTTCAGTTGATCCATAGGAGATACAAAAGGTGGCATCGGGATTGATGTGTCTCTCAGGGCATGAAACGGGGAAATGATGGGCCACTTCGTCCTCCGCCGCGCTAACGCCTCCTCCGTGCAATAGAGCGAGCTTCAGAAGGTAGTTTCCCGCGATCAATCCGCTCGCCTTTTGGGGTGCGCAAGTTACCTTCGCCGTTGCTTGTCCATCCTTTTCTACTCTGACCCATGAAGGGGTGTGTTTCAGCAGTAGCCTAAGAGAGTTCATTTCTTTGCGAGATGGGCGCGCGGTTGGCTTGGTTCTGCAGGGACGTGGGCGCGGGCGTACAACGGTTGAGCCAATTCAGTCGGCGTCGCAAGAATGCTAGCTGACACATCGTCGTAATCGACTTCTCTCGCGTACCCATGGTCACCGAGGATATCAATAAGGCCCTTGGGAGCGACACGAAGTGCGTCTGGCCCAATCTTTACACCGCCCTCGTTACACTCTCGCTGCATTTTCTCCGACTCAGACGTTGCCTTTGATGATGCCACTCGTACGGATCGCTCGCCGCGAATACCAATCCTGGAGATCGGAGTTGTGCCGAGCTCTAGACCTACGGCAACCCGGCACTGAAAGCCCAATACACATCGACCAAATTTTCTCTTCGCCATACCGTTGGCATCGATACGTCAGAGATGCTCGTTGTGAGGAGTGGTATTCGCAACAATAATGACCTCGTATGGGTCGGAAGCGCCGCCAACCATGCCGCAAGAATGAACTCTCTTTCGAGCGATTTCGCAACGCGGTTAACCCCAGCCGTCTACAAGAAATTGAACAAAAAATCGAAATTCGGCGGAAACCCGAGGCGCAACATGTGAACCAGCGCGGACTGAAAAGGGCGAACAATCTACCGATCCTCTTGGACTTGGCGACCATGAGCTCCTATTTTGACCATCAAAGCAGACATTGAAGACTTGTGCAGCAAACTTCCGATTCCCGCCCTCCCGGCCGAAACCTCTCCATCTTGACGTTCAGAAAAACATACCCTATTTTCTGACAAGGAGTTGAGCCATGATCACGTCAAAAATCAAGCAACGCATTGTTGGGAAGGGCCGAGGCGCCATCTTTGCGCCGTCGGACTTCCTCGATATCGGATCGCGCGCAAGCGTGGATCAGGCGCTGTCGCGTCTGGCGGATCAGGGTGTGATCCGGCGGCTGACGCGCGGGCTTTACGATTATCCCAAGCACAGCCCCCGTTTCGGGCTTCTGGCACCCTCCGCTGACGACATCGCACGCGCCTTTGCCCGGAAGGATAACCAGGTTCTGCAGCCCTCCCCTGCCATGGCGGCAAACCAGTTGGGTCTATCCACCCAGGTCCCGTCCAACCCAACCTACATGACCGACGGGCCTACACGAACGAAGAAGATCGGGCGGCAGGTCATCCAGTTCCGCAACGCCTCTCCGAAGACATTGATCGGCGCCGGGTCTAAAGCGGGCACTGTGTTCCAGGCGCTCCGCTATGTCGGCAAGGATCGGGTCGACGATCTGGTGATCGGCAAGATCGCCCGCGCGCTGGATGTAAAAGATCGGGCGCAGCTCGCAAAGCAAAGCCGACATGTCCCGGCCTGGATGCATCCAGTCGTCCAGCAGATCGTGGCACACACCTGAGCATGGATGCCTTCGCGAACGACACGCCTGAACACCGAGACGAAGCTTTCCGCCAGGCCGTAGCTGAACTCGGGTTTGCAAAGGCGATTGTCGAAAAGGACTTCTGGGTCTGTTGGTCACTCCAGCACATTCTTGCCCTGCCCTCCTTCGGAGATCACCTGATCTTCAAAGGAGGCACGTCGCTCTCGAAAGCCTACGATGTCATCCATCGGTTCTCCGAGGACGTAGATCTCTCGCTAGATCGCGAGCAACTCGGGTTTGACGGTGATCGCTATCCGGAGAACACCGACCTCTCGGGCGGCAAACGCAAATCTCTGCTGCAAGACCTTCAGGAGGCCGCCGAGGCCACCGTCGCCGGTCCCCTGCTCGAAGAAATCAACACCGCTTTCTCTGCACGCCTGGAGCAGCCGTTCTCACTCCAGATTGACGAAGACGACCCACAGACCATACTCTTCGCTTACCCGTCGATTGGCGGCCACGACCCAGGCTACATCAAACCTATCGTACGGTTTGAATTCGGCGCGCGTGGAGCACAGCTTCCGGCCGAGCAGCGCGCACTCTCAACCTATGTCCAACAAGCCTTTCCCGATCTGCCTGGCTTGAACGATGTCGACGTTCGCACCCTCGGGATCGAACGGACCTTCTGGGAGAAGGCGACGATCCTGCACATGCTCTTCCATCAGGACGCGGGCAAACCGCTCGCTGATCGCATGTCCCGTCACTACTACGACATGGCGCAACTGACCCAACACGACTCCAAAGTGCGCGCTTTAGCCGATCTCGACCTCTTAAGCGAAGTCGGCCACCATAAGTCAGTGTTCTTCAAGGCGGCCTGGGCAAGATATGAAGACGCTAAACCGGGACCGCTACGCCTGATTCCGGGTGACCACCTGGAGGCCGCCCTGCGTCGGGACTACGCTGGCATGCGCGAGATGATCATGGGCGAGGCACCAAGCTTTGACGATATGATGAGTGCGATCGCGAAGCTTGAAGCAGAAATCAACGGAACCTGACGCAGAAGAGCGCGGCGATTGGAAGTGAACAAGGCACTAATCGCCAATCTTCTGCCACCACGGCAGACCTGCAAATCTGTCATGAGTTATAGGATGTCGTTCTATAACTCATGAACGAGCCATTTTTGAGCGATAGAGCGGATGGCTCTGCCGCTTAATTGTCATCCTGCAGCTAGTCCCGCGTCCTCCAGCTGCTCCCGATCCGGCAGATCATGCAAAGTCTCGATGTCGAACGCGATCAAGAACTTCTCGGTCGTGACATAGGTGTAGGGCGCCCCACGTCGCGGGGATCGTGGGCCTGTCCCGATCAGTCCTTGCGCATGCAGCCGTCCAATCAGATCGCGGCTGATCTCCTTGCCGAAGATGTCCTTGAGACCCTCCCGGGTGATCGGCTGGTGATAGGCGATGGCTGCCAGCACGGCGACGTCGTATTCGCGCAGATCGAGGTCCTGGTCGCCGACATCCGCGGCTGCCCGGATCGCCGATGCATAGGCTGGGCGTGTCCGGAGCATCCAAGCGTCAGAGACGCTGGCAATCTCATATGGCCGATCCGCCAATTCAACCGTCAGATCGTCAATCAACAGATCGACCGACACCCCCTGCCCCACCACGCGTGCCAATTCCTGGCGCGGTACGGGGGACGCACTCGCAAACAGCACCGCTTCAATCCGGCACATCCATTCGCGCCAGCGCAACTCGGCAGGCAGGTCGTCCAACTCGCGGTCCAGATCGGGTTCAGCGTGATCCTTCGCCATCCTCAAACTCCGTAGAGCCGGAATGTATCGCGTCCGGTCAACTCGCGCACTGCGCCAAGGTCCACCAGCCGGTCGCAGAACCGCCGCGCCGCACGATCAGAACGCAGCGACGTCAGCGCTGTCGGCGCGACAGCATCTGATGCCAGAAACATTGCCACAGCCTCCTTTGCCCCTTTGGCGCGCAACTTCGGGGCAACGTCTCGCAATCGCCCAGCCCGGCGTGACAGATCGGCGGCCTGTCTTGTCGCTTCTGCGACCGCAGTCGTTATTGCTCGATGGCAGGCCAACCGAAGCCCCTAATCTGACTTTCGCAGATCGCCACGCTTTAGACCAACCTGCAGGAGCGGCAGGACATGTGTCCATTGGAGCGCCCGCGCCAACGAAGCGTCGGACAAGATCAATGCTGCCGCGAGATCGCGAGGTCGCTCCGCGATCACGGCTTGCAGCACAGCCGCAGCCCGCGAGACCGGCGGCCCCTGCCCCGCGTAGAGCCAGGTCGCAATCTGCTCCGGCTCCAGATCAGGCAACGCGCGATGCAGTGCATTGACTGAAACCGGTCGTTCGATGGCCCGTCGCCAGGACAGATAGACCTCGCCAGACGGACCAGGACTGTCACCGGGCTGCAAGAACGCAAGTGCGTCGCGCAATTCCCCTGCCCTTTCGGGCCGCCCCAGTAGTGCCATGCATGCCTCAACTGCACGCAGTGCCAAGCGTTCTCTCAGCAAGGTCTGGGGGACCTCGGTGCGCCCCAACACAAGATGGAGGTGCGCGAGTGCCGCGCCTGACAAAAACGCCACATCTTCAAGGGTTTCGGCGCGTGCAGAGGTGACCTATGAAGGGACACGAGATATTGTGTCGAGTGCGTCACCGGCAAATGTCATTGTACAAGACTATCCTGGAGCGGCGCTTTCAGCCACAATATAATGTATAAACCGCCCCACCTCGTGTGTCTCCATTATGTCCAATAATCTTGCCTTATCGGACATAGAAAGACTATGCTCTAAACCATGAGCACATCACCACAAAAACCGGACTTAGAGACCGAAATTCCGTCTCAAGCCTCTCTAAGCCCGTCAATCGATCCTGATCACGACGAGAGAGATCGTTCTGACGCGTTGTCGACCGATAATCTGTCGGGTATTGATCTCGATGAACTTCTCGGCACCGACAACGAAGACGCAGCCCCGCAAAACGACCAGGCGATCACCCTGCCCGCACATGTGGCCGGATCCGGGTCGCTCGACCGTCTCGTCGATCAAGCCCGCGGCTATGCCGAAGCCGCCACCGCCGAAAACACCAACAAGGCCTACAAGGCGGACTGGAAACATTTCGCCAGCTGGTGCCGGCGCAAAGGCGTCGATGCCCTGGTCCCTTCCCCTGCCGTCATCGGGCTCTATATCAGCGACTGCGCCAAGCCCCAGGACGGACCACGTAGTGGCACCCCTGCCCTCTCGGTGAGTACCATTGAACGCCGTCTGTCTGGGATTGCGTGGAACTATCGTCAGCGCGGTCTCGCTCTCGACATGAAGGATCGGCACATCGCCTCAGTCTGGGCCGGCATCAAACGCCAGCACGGCCGCCCGCCTGTCCAGAAGGAGCCGGTGACGCCGGAAGAATTGCTCGAAATGGTGGCCACCCTGTCCTTTGGTCTGCGGGACATGCGCGACAGGGCCATTCTCCTCATTGGCTATGCCGGCGGCATGCGCCGCTCGGAAATCGTCGGCCTGGACGTCAACCGCGACGACACCGAAGACGGCCGCGGCTGGGTCGAGATCGAGGAGGAAGGTGCCATTGTCGTCCTGCAGACCAAGACCGGCTGGAAGGACAAGGAGATCGCCCGCGGATCATCCGACCAAAGCTGTCCGGTCCATGCGCTGGAGCAATGGCTGCATTTTGCCAGGATCACCCACGGGCCGATCTTCCGGCGGGTGCTCAGGGACAATTCCGGCGTGCAGACCGAGCGCCTGTCAGACAAGCACGTCGCGCGCCTCATCAAACGCACCATGCTGGAAGCCGGGATCCGTCCCGATCTGCCGGACAAGGACCGGCCGGCGCTGTTCTCTGGACACTCATTGCGATCAGGTCTCGCCTCCTACGCCGAAGTCGATGAACGCTACGTGCAGAAACATCTGGGGCACGCCTCGGCCGAACAGACCCGCGCCTATCAGCGGCGACGAGACCGTTTCCGCGTGAATTTGACCAAAGCGGCGGGCTTGTGATGAGGTCTGCTTCGCGGGACATGGACGAAGCCGCTCGCGCGGCATTTGCGCACTTTGCGGGTGTTGATCACTGATGCAGCTGTTTTGGGATTTGGCAGACCTGCCTGACGATTGAGGTTTCTCAATCGGACAGGAGGTTCCAATGACAC
>NZ_JACNMO010000003.1 GCF_020622345.1 Roseobacter weihaiensis
CGAACAGGCGATTGACGACTTCGTCGACCACTACAATCACCGCCGCTATCACGAAAGCCTCGGCAATCTGACACCCGCCGATGTCTACTTCGGTCGCAGCGAAGGCATTCTAAAGGAAAGGAGAAAAACCAAGGAAAGAACATTGAAACAGCGACGCTTGCTCAATCTCGGGCGCGCCGCATAAGATCACAATCGATGAGCCAGGCCGTCCTCAACGCAGTCAGCTCAATCGGACCACTTCATTTGATGACGGACACGTGTCGGTGGAAAGGGGGGGTGTTGGTCCCCGGAATAGAACCACAGTTCAATCCAAGTCTCTCTCTTCAAGCTCCTTAATTCTGACCCGGCTGGTTCAGCGCCAAGAGACAAAACTGATGCGCTCGCTTGATTGCGCCTTCTGGTGACATGCGGCTCGGGTTCATACAACACTCAAGCCACAGCCCGTCGATCACGGCCTGAACGGCATCTGCAAGAACCGGCAAATCTTTTCTGTCACCAAGATGAAACCGCATCATATCCGTCAGATGTCGGTGAAACCCCAGATTGGTTTCAGCCTGTACCTCTGCAAACTCCGCAGTCGTGAGAACAGCGCCCCAAAACGCGACAAGGACGCGCATCTGATGCACATCGCGCAAGTCCTCGGGAAAGAACGCCTTAAGCGTCCGCATCAGATCATCCGCGAGTGATCGGTTCTCCGACATCATGCTTTTTGACATGCGCGACAGGGCCAGAGTGTTCAGGCTGCGGTAGCACTCCGCCAGCAGCTTATTCTTGTTGCCGAAATGATGCCGGACCAGCCCGGGTGTCACTCCCGCATATTCTGCGATACGGCGCACCGATGAACCGGCAATGCCGTTTTCGGCAACGCAGTCGATAGCCCCCTGGACGAGCCGCGTCTTTCCGTCAGCATTGACGTCCATTTTCGATGAATCATTCATCGCTTTGATCTCCGGCTCCCGTGTTCGCCCACCAGGACGCTTGCAATCTCGCAGACTATACACTTGTATAGTAGCGAAACCCGCTGTTGTTGATAGCGCGCTCAAACCGCCTGACCGGTTCCGAAATGACATGACGACATCATCCTATGCAATTGAATTGCGGCAACTTCGAAAGTCGTTCGGGTCTGTTGAAGTGCTGAAAGATGTTTCGCTCGCGGCGCGAAAGGGAGAGGTTATTTCGCTGATCGGATCAAGTGGATCAGGCAAAAGCACGCTGTTGCGCTGTATTAACCTACTTGAGAATCCGACCGCAGGCGAAATCCTTTTGAACGGTGAGACGTTGCTGCTGCGCAAAGGAAAGAGCGGCCTCGAAGCAGCGAACAGACGGCAGGCAGAGCGTTTTCGCAGTAAGCTGGGCATGGTGTTTCAATCGTTCAATCTGTGGCAGCACATGACCGTCCTGCAAAATGTCATGGAGGGGCCGGTGCGTGTCCTGAAGCGGACCAAAGCGGACGTACACAAGGAGGCTGTCGCACTTCTGGAACGTGTCGGGCTGGGCGAGAAACTTTATGCCTATCCGTCGCAAATGTCGGGCGGGCAACAGCAGCGTGCCGCGATTGCGCGGGCTCTCGCAATGCAACCGGATGTCATGCTGTTTGACGAACCGACATCAGCGCTTGACCCCGAACTTGTCGGCGAGGTTCTGCAGGTCATCCGCGCCCTTGCCGATGAGGGCCGCACCATGTTGTTGGTCACGCACGAGATGCGTTTCGCGCGCGAGGTATCTGACCGCGTGATTTACCTGCACAATGGTCAGATCGAAGAAGAAGGCACACCAGACCAGCTTTTCGGGAACCCCAAAAGTGACCGATGTAGGACGTTTGTCAGCTCAATTCATTCATAAAACCAACCGGGAGAGACCTATGAAAAACTTGATCAAAACGACGATTGCGACAGCCGCAATCGTACTAACCACAACGGTGGCGAATGCCGACGTCAAGATCGGCATCGCAGCGGAGCCATATCCCCCGTTCTCTGAAAAGGGCGCAGACGGGACATGGCAGGGCTGGGAGATTGAAATCATCGGCGCTGTCTGTGCCGCGATGGAAGAAGAGTGCGAGATCGTTCCCGTGGCGTGGGACGGTATCATTCCCGCGCTGCTGGCCGAGAAGTTCGATGTGATCATGGCCTCGATGTCGATCACTGAAGAGCGGATGAAAACCATCGACTTTTCAGATCGCTACTACAACACCCCTGCGGTCATCATCGGGCCGGAGGGGTCTGACATCTCGGGTGATCCAGCGAGCCTTGACGGCAAGATCGTTGGCGTTCAGGTGGCCACGACCCACGCCAATTATGTTGATGCCTATTTCGCCGAAACCGCAGAGGTGAAGACTTATTCGACTTTTGATGAACATAACCAAGACCTGTTTGCAGGCCGCGTGGATGCGGTTGTCGCCGACAGCCTTGCGATGCAGGCTTTCTTGTCCAGCGATCAAGGCGACGGCTTTGAGATCAAAGGGGAACTGAACGATGCGGCCATCTTTGGCCCCGGTGTCGGCGGCGGCATGCGTAAGGGCGAGACAGAACTTGCTGAAAAACTGAACGCCGCAATCGCGCAAATCCGTGCGGATGGGACCTATGATGAAATCTCATCCAGGTACTTTGACTTCGACATCTATGGCGGCGAATAAGATATCCTGATTGGTGCCGGGCCATTCCGGCACCACTTGCATGCCGCATCCATGGAAAACGCACTTGACCTGCTTGCTTTGCAGCCGCCCGGATGGGGCGGTAACCTGTTGCGCGGGCTTCTTTCGACGATTCAGATAGCACTTGGAGCCTATGCCCTTGGGCTTTGCATTGGGTTTTGCGGCGCACTTGGCAAGCTTTATGGCGGGCCAGTGCTGCGCTGGTCCTTGGAGTTCTACACAACGCTGATCCGTGCCGTTCCGGAACTGATCCTGATTTTGCTGTTGTATTACGCGGGCACGGATCTTTTGAACACAGTCCGCGGCAGCATGGGATGGGACCGTGTGGACATTGATGGCCTCTGGGCCGGTATCTACGTCATCGGTTTTGTCCAGGGAGCCTATTCCACCGAAGTATTTCGCGGCGCAATGCGGGCCGTGTCAAATGACCAGGTCGAAGCGGCCAAATCAGTGGGGATGTCACCGGTCATGATGCACCGCCGGATCATCATTCCGCTGATGTTGCCCTTCGCTTTGCCCGGGCTTGCGAACCTTTGGCTGATCACCACAAAAGACACCGCCCTCCTGGCGGTTGTCGGCTTTAGCGAACTGGCGCTGGAAACGCGGCAGGCCGCCGGGGCCACAAAGGAATATCTGTTGTTCTTCCTTGCAGCCGGCACCCTTTATCTGCTGCTAACACTGGTATCAAACCTGTTGTTCGGCTTGCTTGAAAAACGCCTGCGCCGGGGCGAGGCACGGGTGACCTGATGGTTTGGGACTGGTTACCCGAATATGCGCCACGGTTTGTCGAAGGCATTTCGATCACCCTGCAATTGTTGGGGCTATCAATCTTTTTCGGCATGATGCTCGCGATTCCGATTGGTCTGGTGCAAGTGACGGGTCCCTGGCCGTTGGCATGGCTGGCCCGCGCTTTTTGCACGGTTATTCGGGGCACACCGCTGCTAATCCAGCTTTGGCTCATTTATTACGGTCTGGGGTCACTGTTCCCCTTTATCCCCGGCATCCGGGAAAGCATGTTCTGGCCCATCCTGCGCGATGCCTTCCCCTATGCGGTCTTTGCCTTCACGCTCAGCGTTGCGGGCTATGAGGGCGAGATCATGCGCGGTGCGTTCAAAGGCGTCCCCAAAGGCGAGCTTGAGGCGGCCCGCGCGATTGGCATGACGCCCTTTCAGGTGCTGCGCCGGGTCTGGTTGCCCCGCGCCCTGCAGAACGTATTTCCGACCTTGGCAGGCGAGTTCATCCTGACGCTAAAGGCCACGCCGCTGGCTGCCACCATTACCGTGTTCGAAGTTTACGGGATCGGCACAATCGTCCGGCAGGAAACCTACCGCATTTACGAGCCGCTCTTGTTCGTCGCGGCGATCTACGTGTTCCTGACGATCTGCCTTGTCGTTTTTTTCCGCTTTCTCGAAAACCGGCGCGCGCTTCCGCGCATCTGATCCTCATCCTAAATACACAGGCCACCGACATGACTGCAAAAAGCTACACTTTCTCACATGCGATCTGCCGTGCACCCTCCCGCAGCAGTTCTGATGGATTGCGCGCTGTTGATACCGGGGCGCCTGATCTGGCGGTGTTTGAACAGCAGCACGCCGATTATGTGGCAGCCTTGCGCACGACCGGGGCCACCGTCACCGTGCTTGACGCGATGGAGGCATATCCGGATTCCGTTTTTGTAGAGGATGCCGCATTGTGCCTGCGCGAAGGCGCGGTGATCATGCGGCCCGGCGCGCCCACCCGTTTGGGCGAAGCGGCAGAAATGATCCCGCATCTTACCGCGCTCTATCAAGAGGTGCTGCAGGTCGAAGGGCCCGGGTTTGTCGAGGGCGGTGACATCCTGACGACAGAGCGTGAGATCCTTGTGGGATTGTCGGCGCGCACCGACCACGCGGGAGTGGAAGAACTCCGCCAACTGGTTGACCGCTGGGGCTACACCGTGCGAATCGTGGAAACACCACCAAACGTGCTGCATTTCAAGACCGATTGCTCCTTGCTGGATGAAGACACGGTTTTGGCCACAAAACGACTGGACGCATCGGGCTGTTTTGAAGGGTACAAAGTGATCCACACTGCAGAGGGGGAAGAGGCCTGCGCAAACGCCATCCGGTTCAACGAACTTGTCGTAATGCCCGCAGGCTTTCCCAAGACACGAGATGTTTTGGCCACAGCAGGCTACACCATCCGCGAGGTCGGCAATACCGAAGCGGCCAAACTTGACGGGGGGATGTCCTGCCTGTCGCTGCGCTTCACCCCCAGATGAAAAGCGTTCTGCCGGATATCGCAGCTTTTGCAGATGAGATGACCGCGTGGCGCAGGCATCTGCACCAACATCCGGAACTGGACCTTGCCTGTCACGCGACCGCGGCCTTCGTGGCCGAACGCATGACCGAATTTGGCGTTGATCACATCCATACAGGCTTTGCGCAAACCGGGATCGTCGCGATCATCGAGGGCCGCGGTGCCGGCCTCACAATCGGCCTGCGCGCCGATATGGACGCGCTTCCGATTATTGAGGCGACAGGGGCACAATGGCAGTCAAAGACCACCGGCATCATGCCTGCCTGCGGTCACGACGATCACACCACTATGTTGCTTGGAGCAGCACGATATCTGTGCCAGACAAGGAATTTCTCAGGTCGCGTTGTGTTGATTTTTCAACCCGGAGAAGAGCTGAGTGGCGGCGGCCAGATCATGGTCGCACATGGCATCTTTGACCGGTTCGATATTGCCGAGATCTATGCCCTGCACACCCTGCCCGGAGAGACGGCGGGCACCTTTCACACACGCCCCGGTCCGTTTTTGGCATCAGTCGATGATTTTTCCTTTACGATCACAGGCCGCAGCGGTCACGTCGCCTACCCAGCGCTGTGTCGCAACCCGATCAACCACTTTGGTGCTGTGATCGCTGGCGTCGCCAGTATTTAACACCTGCTCAACGCACAGCAGCGCTTGGGCGTGATGGCGGTGACAGTGGCACAGGCGGGCAATGCAACCAATGTGGTGCCGGATCAGGCGGTTTTGAGCGGGTCCGTCAGAACCTTATCGGCTGCGTTTCGTCATCAGGCCGAAGAGCGCCTGATGACATTGGCTGCCGAGGCGCCAGAGGGGCTGAGCGTCGCGATGCAGTATACGCGCTACTATCCGCCCCTCGTCAATGATGATGCCGCCACCGCATTTGCCTGCAAAACAGCAGCCGGGCTCACCGGGGACACACGGGTCGATGGACAGTCCGCACCCCATTTTGTCGCAGAGGATTTTTCCTATATGCTGCGAGCATGCAAGGGCTGTTTCCTGTTTTTGGGCCAAGGCGATGGCCCCGCGCTACATAACGACAGGTTCGATTTAAACGATGCTATTGCGCCAGCCGGAGCATCGTTTTTTGCAAAACTGGTTGAGGACCGTCTCAACCGTTGATGAAAAATAACGACATTCTACGCCGCCCAAAAACTGCGTGGCACATAACAAGGAGGAAACCAGATGTGTGATGTTTGTGTGATGAACGCCGTGAAGGACAAAATGCTCTCACGACGCAGCTTTTTCAAAGGCACGGCAGCGGCGGGTGCGGCGGCTGTGACCGGATCGGCACTGGCAACACCGGCCATGGCCGCAGGCCACGGCGCGGTCGAGGACATGACCCATACGCTGCATGAAGACTTCCCAACCTACTTTGGCGAAAGTCAGTTTTCGCGCGAGCAGATCTACACCTATGCCGAGCACGCGTTCAATCTGTTTCAATACACCGTTAACGAACATACCGGTACGCATATCGACGCGCCGCTTCACTTTTCCGAAGATGGCACCTCGGTCGACGAAATCCCGCTTTCGTCGCTGATTGCGCCGCTATGTGTTGTCGATATTGCCGCCCGCGCGGCGGAAGACGCGGACACCCAGGTGACACCCGATGATCTCAAGACATGGATCGCGGCAAACGGTGATATTCCAGATGGGGCCTGCGTGGCGATGCATTCCGGCTGGGCACCCAAGGTGGACACCGACGGGTTCCGCAACTTTGACGGGCAGGCACAGCATTATCCCGGCTTCCATATCGAAGCGGCGCAGATGCTCCTGGAAACCGGCGCGCAGTCCATTGCGGTGGATACGCTTTCGCTTGACCACGGGATGTCAGCGGATTTCGCCACTCATTATGCCTGGTTGCCGACAGGGCGCTTTGGTATCGAAAACATCGCGAACCTCGACAAGGTTCCTGCGGCGGGTGCAACACTTGTCATCGGCGCGCCAAAATATCGGGGCGGCACTGGCGGCCCTGCACGCATTTTTGCGATGGTCTGAATAGAAACGGAGGCTCCTCATTGCCACGGAGCCTCCTACCTCGATGCTGGCCCGGTGCGACGGGGTTGCATCTGCAAGCAAAACAGCACCTTACCTTGCCGGCTTTCGGAGACGTGGAATTTCGGGCTGCATCTCGTCCAGCGCGGTGACGGTTTCAGTTGTCAGCGGGCCATTCCAAGGTGCGCCATCATTTTCGATGTGAATCGCTGTGAGACCGGTGGGATCGATATTTGTGTTCAACCCAATACGTATCACCTGTTTCACAAGTTCCCGTCCCACATGGCAGAGGCAAGAAGCGTTTCCTTTGCATGGCGCAGGTGGACGTTCATCGCGGCTTGGGCGGCCATGGGATCTTGTGCTTCCAGAGCGGAAATAATATCGAGATGTTGGATCACCGCGTGATGATTGCGCTCCAGCTCGTCCTGTTTTCGCCATCTGTAGTGGTAATGGAAAACCAGCGAGATCAGTTCGAAGAAATCCCGTACAAAGCGGTTCCCGAAGGCATCAATCCAAACCCTGTGGAACTTTTCATCAAGCCGGGGAAACAAGACATAGTCGGATGCGATGTTATCGAGGATAGCCTCGTGTTCCGCCCTCTGCTGGATCGCAAGCTGGTGCGCCTTGGGGCCGGATCTGAGGAACGCATCGAATGCAGCGCGTTCAAACATTTCGCGCACCGTGAACAGTTCTTCGGCAAAATCACGGGTAAAGCCGTGCAGGACCCAATGGCGGTTTGTCTTCTTTTCGATCAAACCAAAGCGGGAGAACCGGATCAAAAACTCACGCACAGCGGTTGAGCTGACGCTGAATGTCTTGGCCAACTCGGTCTCGCGCAAGGTGGTGCCGGGGTTCAATTCCCCTGCAAAGACATGTTCCATGAACATCGACGGTATCTTTTCGGCGACGGATTCGGTTTCGTCAGCCGGGAAGTATTCAGCCTTTCGGGGCTTGCGCAACACGGTTTTCGACCGCCCTGACCATGCGATGATGCCCGCGTCCTGCAACCCATTCAAAATGCTGCGTACGGTTGTGCGGCTGACAGCCCACTGCTTTGCCAAGGCAACTTCGGTTGGCAGTTCGCGCCGGATCTCGCCCGACACGATCATATCGAGCGCGCGGTTATAGCTTTCCTTATAGGTGCTGCTATGGCGCGACATCGTTCAAACCATCCCCTACATCACGCCAAACTTTTCAAACGCCTCCTGCGTGCTCATACCGGCCCTGATGGCCGTGGCAACAGCGTTTTCGGTGGCGACCTTTTCGTGAGCTGCGGCAATCACCTCGCCCTCGACAGCCTGCGGGACAATCAAGACGCCCTCCTCATCGGCCACGATCAGGTCGCCGTTGTGGATCAGTACCTGACCGATCTGGAGCGGCATCCGGTAGTCGATCACCTTGCCGCGCACCCCCTGATCCTGTGCATAAGCGCCGCGCGAAAAGACAGGAAAGCCAAGCTGCCGGATCTCGGGCGTGTCGCGGACATACCCATCAAGGATCGCGCCTGCGGCCTTCAGATACATGGCGCGCGTGGACATTAATCCCCCCCACAAGGCGCAGTTCAGTGCAGTGCCGGTGGTGATGTAGATCTCATCGGCTTTCAGATCGTCGAGCGCTTCGAACATCATACCGAAGGGTTTGTGGGATAAAGGGCCACGTCCTGTTCCCTCGGGATAGGGCGTTTCCAATACCGGCATCGCGCGCCCCACGATGCGGGTGCCTGCGACAAGTGGTGCGATACCGGGGGGCAGAAACTGATGCCGGTGACCCATCCGGTCAAGGATGTCGCCAATGACGGCTGTAAACAGCGTCTCGCGGATGTGTTCGAAATCAAGTGCCATGCGGCGTCCTCCCTAAAAGCCGGTCGCGCCACCACCGTCGACCAGTACGACCTGTCCGGTGATGTATTTCGCGGCGGGTGACGCCAGAAACGCGCAGCACCATCCGATATCATCCGTCTCACCCAGATAGCCCATTGGTATCCGGCTCATGATCTTGTCCTTACGGGCCGGATCACCCTTGGTGGCATTGCGGAAAATGTCGGTGTCGATCCAACCGGGTGCGACGCCATTCACGCGAATGCCACGCGCGGCGAATTCGGCTGACAGGCCACGCACCACGCCGTTGATCGCGGTTTTTGAAATTGTGTAGCCAGCAACCATCGGCTGACCGATATAGGCCGTCATTGAAGACAAAAACTGGATGTTCCCGTCGCGCCCGTCCGTCAGCATGCGGCGGATCACACAGCGACTCAGCTCAAGCGCGCCGCGTACATGCACGTCAAAGACCTGATCGAATTCGTCGAGGGTTTGGTCCTCAAACGGTTTTTTCAGCGTATTGCCCGCGTTGTTGACCAGAATATCAACAGGGCCAAGGGCGTTTTCAAAAGCAGTGATCTCACCGGTCTTGGTGATGTCGAGCGCTGCTGTCCGGCATCCGTGGCCGATCTCTGTCGCGGCCGCTTCCAGCACATCCAGCCTGCGCCCGGCAATCACGACTTCCGCCCCACTATGCGCAAGACACATGGCAACAGCCTTCCCGATCCCGGTGCCGCCCCCGGTGACGAGCGCCCGTTTGCCGTGCAGGCCATAAACATCTTGCAAACTCATGTGGCCCCTTCCATGTCGATCATGATTTTGAACACCGCGTCCCGGTGATCGCGCCAATAGTCAAAGGCCTGGTCCGCATCCGCCCAGGGCATCACGCGCGTGATCAATTGGTCAGAAATAGCCGGGGTCGCTTCCAGATAGGCGATCACCGCCTCGAAATCGCTGCGAACAGCGTTACGCGACCCGAAGATATCCAGCTCCTTTAGATTGAAAAGCTTGGTGTCATAGCTGACCTCGGACTTTGCGTAGCCCACGTACACGATTCGGCCTGCAAACGGGGCAAGATCTACCGCCGCGCGAAAGGTCTCGGGGGCGCCGACCGCTTCGACAATCACATCCGGTCCGGTGTTGTCTGTCAGTGCCGCGATATCTGCGGCCAGATCACCGGCGTCCGGCGACAGCACGGCCTCGACACCGAGCGCCTGCAGGGTCTTTGTTTTCCGGGCGGACACTTCGCTGACGATCACCCGTGCGCCGCGCGCTTTTGCGCCCAGAATGGCCCCGACACCGATCATGCCCCCGCCCAACACCAGCACGGTGTCATAAGCGGTGACATGTCCTCGCGCAACGGCGTGAAAGCCGACGGACAGCGGCTCTACCAGCGCCATCTGGCGCGGCGTGAGCGTATCGTTCAGGATCAGGCGATCCGTTTTCAGAACGATCTGCTTGCGCAAGCCACCGTCCTGCTGCACGCCCAGCGTCTTGTTTTGCTGGCAGGCATTCACCCGTCCCTTGCGGCAGGCGGTGCAGGACCCACAGGTGGTATAGGGGATCACGATCGCGCGTTGACCAATGGCAAATTCCGGGGCCACGTCCGTGCCGCAAGCGGCGATGGTCCCGCCAATTTCGTGGCCCGGAATGCGTGGCAAAGCCACAAGCGGGTTCAAACCCTCAAAGGTATTCAGATCACTTCCGCACAGGCCGACGAAAGCCACATCGAACAGCACTTCGCCTGATCCGGGGACCAGATCCTCGGTGTCCTGAAAGGCCGTGTGGCCAACTTTATCGATAACGAGGGCGCGCATAAATTTTCCCGGCAGCGGTGCGGCAGGCGGAACGATCCCGCCTGCCAGGTCTGGCTTACTTGTACTCAGCCACGTTGGCATCGGTGATCAGAATGCCATCAATCGGGACCACCGCGGGGGCCTCTTCCCCTTTGATGATGTTGAGAAGGTTCTGCACGGATTCCACGCCCATGCGGGTGTTGTCCTGCTTGATGGTCGCGGCCTGCTCGCCCTCTTCGATGGCAACGAGGTTGGCGGGGTTGCCGTCAAAGCCCACGATGACCAGATCGTCCAACTTGCCCAGTGCCTTGGAGGCGGACACCGCCGCAAGCGCGCCCGGGTCCCAGGCCGAGAAGATCGCCTTGATGTCGGGGTTTGACTGCAGGAAGTTCGTCGTTGTTTCAAACGCACAGGCATCCTGCCAATCGCAGATCTGGAAGATGACTTCATGGCCAGCCGCCTCTGCTGCTGTCAGCACACCGTCGCGCCGGGCATTGCCCGTCTGGTGACCGGCAGAGCCGCCCAGGATCAGCACAGTGCCCTCACCTTGCAACTGCTCAACAATATACTCGCCCGCGACACCCGCCGCAGCAAGGTTATCCGTCTGGACAAGGCTGGAGATATGCGAATGGTCGATGCCTGTATCCACGGCAACAACCGGAATGCCCTTTGCGGCAGCGTTATCGAGTGACGCGTCAAACGCGCGGTTATCGACCGACCCGATGATGATCCCGTCCACGCCCATATCAATCGCGCGATCCACGGCGTCCTTTTGCGCGGCAGAGTCAGGCGATGACGCCGTCATGTCGATAAATGCGACCCCTTGCGCCTCGGCCTCGGCGGCGGCGGCAGTCGCGACACCGATCCAGAATGTGTTGTCCGTGGAATAGCCGGTGTAGGCGATCCGCATGTCTTCGGCGTAGGCCGCGCTGGCAAGGCAGATGGCGGTGGCGGTCGCAAGGACGGCGGTTTTCAGTTTCAATGTCATATTTCCCTCCCTTGGGGTCTTAGGTGGCCCTTTGGGGCCATTGGTTGCGCGGCACAAGTCACCGCGTCGAACGTCGCCAGACATCCCAATAGACGGCGACAATGATGATCGCCCCGATTGCAATGCGCTGGTATGAGGTGCCGACGCCCATATAGGACAGACCGACAATGATGGTTTGCATGATGAACATGCCCAAAAGCGTCTTGCCGACGCCGCCGCGTCCGCCAAACAGGCTGGTGCCGCCGATCACAACTGCGGCGATGGCGTAAAGCTCGTAGCTCTGGCCGCGCGCTGGCATTGCAAAGTTCAGCTTTGCAACCTCCACGATTGCCGCCAACCCGGCCAGCAGACCGCCCAGCATGTAATAATAGATGCGGCTCTTGGCGACTGGCACACCGGAGAGGCGCGCGACCTCTTCGTTGCCGCCGATCGCAAAGGCACGGCTGCCAAGGCGTGTCTTGGTCAGGAACAGCCCTGTCAGGAGTGCGACGGCAAACATAATCAGCATCGGGACAGTGTTCCCTGTCCCCAGAAATTTGAAACTTTCGGGAAACCGCGACAGGTCGCGCCCACTTGCTAGGATTTCCGCCAACCCCTTGTAAGCCGTCAGCCCGCCCAGTGTGACGATAAACGCAGGCACTTTGGTCAGGACCTGTATGGTGCCATTCAACGCGCCAAGAGCGGCCCCCATACCCAATCCCAGCCCGACCGCCAGGACAGGCGGCAAACCCCATTCAGCCATGAAAATCCCAACCGTCACACCGACAACCGCAAAGATTGAGCCGACAGACAGGTCCAACCCGCCAGAGATCAGGACGATAGTTGTTCCGCAGGCCAGAATCGCGAGGATTGAGGCCTGACCAAAGATCGACAGTAGCGTGTCAAAGCTGCGAAAGGGTTCTGACATCAGAAAAAAGAACCCGTAGATCAGCGCCAATGCGGCCAGCACCTGCCAGATTTGCATGAAGTTGTGTTTTAGCACGTCCAGCGCACCGGCAGAGCTGCCCGGACTGGATACGGCGGTTTGGCTATCGGCTTGGCTCATGCGGTGGCCCCCGCATCGGTGGCCCCGGTGATCAGACCCACAAGCGCGTCGCCGTCCACGTCTTTCACGTCACACACAGCGACCAATTTGCCCAGCCGCAAAACCATCACCCGGTCGCAATAGTTCAGCACATGCTGCATGTTGTGGGTGATCATGATCACCGACAGACCGTGATCCTTCAGCGACCGCACCAAATCCATCGCCATCTTGCTTTCGCGCACACCCAGGGCCGCTGTCGGCTCATCCAGAATGGCAACGCGCTTGCCGAACATCACGGTCTTGGACAGGGCGACAGCCTGGCGCTGCCCGCCCGAAAACGCTTGTGCCTCACGGTAAATGTCGGCAATCCTGACATCAAGCTTGCTGAACAAGTCGCGGATCTCGCCATCCATCTTCTTGAAGTCCAGCACACCAAACCAGCGGCCCAACCAATCGTCGCGCAGGATTTCGCGGCCCAAGAATACGTTCTTCGTGATCGAGATTTCGTTCACCAGCGCAAGGTCCTGATACACCGTTTCGATCCCGGCGGCCTTGGCGTCGGTCGGCGTGTCGATCTGGGTCTCGACCCCGTCGAATTTCACCACGCCGGCGGTCTTGGGGATGGCCCCTGTCAGCGCTTTGATCAGGGTGGATTTGCCCGCACCATTGTCACCCACAACGGCCAGTACCTCGCCCTCATGCAATGTCAGGTCGACATCATCAAGCGCGACAATACCGCCATAATGCTTTGAAATTCCTTGTGCTTCCAGCACTAGCGGGCGCTGTACACTGTCCCCTTGAGGTGTCATTGGCTGCCAGTCCTCCCCGACTTCTGCTTAATATGCGTAAAAAACATTTCCTGTTGCCGTCAATTGTTTTTTTTGCAAGATGTACATTTAAAGGGAGGATGAAGTGATGGCAGAAACTGCGAAACTGCTGCATTTACACGCCAGAGACAACATCGCGGTGCTGGCGCAGGACACTGCTGCAGGGGCAGTTGCAGCGCTTGGCACGGCGCAATTTCGCATCGTGGCAGACCTTTCCATGGGCCACAAAATCGCGATCCACCCGATCCCCGCGGGGGCAGA
This sequence comes from Roseobacter weihaiensis, assembly GCF_020622345.1. GTDB lineage: Bacteria > Pseudomonadota > Alphaproteobacteria > Rhodobacterales > Rhodobacteraceae > Roseobacter > Roseobacter weihaiensis. The sequence continues at coordinate 13,651 of NZ_JACNMO010000003.1, forward strand.
CATCCTCAAATACGGCTGCCCGATCGGCTTTGCCGCGCAAGACATCGCGGCGGGCGAGCACGTGCATCTGCATAATCTGACGAGCCGCTACACTGTCATCGAAGATATGGAAGCGGCGGGAACATGAAGGGGTGGCAACGCAGCGACGGCCGCAAGGGTATCCGCAATACAATCCTCGTCGCCTATACCGTCGAATGTGCGCACCACGTCTGCACAAAGATCGTACAGGATTGCGCGGATCAGGACGCACAGGTCATTGGTTTTTCTGGCTGCTTTCCCAGCCCCTACGGTCAGGATATGATGGCGGCCCTGTGCACCCATCCCAACGTGGGTGCCGTGCAGCTTGTTTCGCTTGGCTGCGAGAACTTCCGCAAAACGGACCTGGTGCGCGCAATCGAAGCCACCGGTCGCCCCGTCAATCTGATCACGATTCAGGATGCAGGCGGCACCCGCGCTGCCATCGCCGCGGGCAACGCATGGGTCCGCGCACAACGCAAAGTGTTGGATGCACTGCCGACGGTCCCGATGTCCCCTTCCGAGCTGGTGATCGGTACCATTTGCGGCGGTTCCGACGCGACATCGGGCCTGACCGGCAATCCGGCAGCGGGTCGCGCCTTTGACCGTTTCGTGGCCGAAGGGGCAACTTGCATTTTTGAAGAAACCGGTGAACTAATCGGCTGCGAAAGCGTCATGGCCACCCGCGCCGCGACGCCTGCACTCAAAGAAGAATTGGTCTCTACCGTTGAGAAAGCGGCACGCTACTACGCCGCGATGGGCTATGGCTCCTTCTCGCAAGGCAACGCCACGGGCGGGTTATCTACCATCGAGGAAAAGTCACTCGGCGCCTATGCCAAATCCGGGGACAGCAAGATCAACGGTATCGTCAGGCCCGCCGAAAAGCCTGCTGCTGGTGGCCTCTACCTGCTCGACGTGGTGCCGGAGGGGCCTCCCAAGTTCGGCTTTCCCAACATCAACGACACTGCAGAGATTATCGAGCTTATCTCCTGCGGCGCACATGCGGTTATCTTCGTCACCGGGCGCGGATCTGTGGTGGGTTCGGCCATTTCGCCGGTGCTGAAGGTCTGCGCCAACCCGCAGACCTATGCGTGCATGGCCGACGACATGGACGTGAACGCGGGCCGTATCCTGGACGGGGCCGCAACGCTTGATGAGGTCGGCGATGAGATCTACCAAAAACTGATCGCCCTCGGCGCGGGCGGCACCACCGCCTCCGAAGACCTCGGGCATCAGGAATTTGTGCTGACATATAAAAACACCACGCGGCCCGAACCCGGCTGCCATACCGCAGCCTGAGGTCCCGATGATCCTGACACCAGACCACACACTCTCCTTTGGCACCGCCAGCATCGGCGGTCTTTACAAACCAGTCTCATCCGATGAGGCCCACGCAGTGCTACAAAGCGCATGGGACGCGGGCATCCGCTATTTTGATACGGCCCCCCACTACGGCAACGGATCATCCGAACACAGGGTGGGGGATTTTCTGCGCGACAAATCCGGCTGGGTGCTGTCAACCAAGGTGGGCCGTGTCCTGACGCCGGACGCCAACCCACCGGACGCAATCAACGGTTTTTACAGCGCCCTGCCCTTCAAACAGCACTTCGATTTCACTTACGACGCGATCATGCGATCGGTCGAGGACAGCTTTCAGCGGCTGGGCCTCAACCGGATCGACATTCTTTACGTGCACGACATCGGCGATTCCGGCGCGGGGACAGATACCATCGAACACCGCGCTCAATTGCGCGACAGCGGCGAGCGGGCGCTGCGCGACCTCAAGCAACAGGGTGTCATCTCGGCCGTGGGCCTTGGCGTGAATACTGTTGAGATCTGCGAAGAATTGCTGGGCGAGATCGAGATTGACCTGATCCTGCTTGCGGGGCGTTACACACTTCTCGAACAGACCGCGCGCGACTGGCTGTTCCCGCTGCTTGACCAACAAGGGGCGAAACTGGTGATCGGCGGCGTCTTTAATTCCGGCATCCTGGCAACAGGCCCTGTCGAAGGGGCGCGATATAACTACGCTCCGGCGCCGAAAGCCATCATGGAGCGCACCGCCAAGATAGCCACGATCTGTGCCCGCCACGATGTGCCCATGGCCGCCGCCGCGATCCAATACCCGGCGCAAAGTGATCATGTCGTCTCTACCCTGATTGGCACATCGAAGCCCAGCTCGCTCTTGCGCAATGTCGCGCAGTTCCGGGCGGACCTTCCTGCCGCCATCTGGGATGACCTGCGCAACGCGGGCATCATCGCATGAGCCGGGCATGATCATCGACGCGCATCAGCATTTTTGGACCCTCGCGCGCGGTGATTACGCGTGGCCAAATGAGACGGTCGCACCGATCTTTCGTGACTTTACGCCAGACGACCTGTACCCGCTCCTCAAACAGGCAGGTGTGGAAAAGACAATCCTGGTACAGGCGACCGACACAGTCGCCGAAACCGAATTCCTGCTCACCATCGCGGCCCAAACCGACTTTGTCGCAGGCGTCGTCGGCTGGGTTGATCTGACCGCGCCAGATGCCATTGCAACCATCGACCGCCTGCGCCGCAATCCGATGCTAAAGGGCCTCCGGCCGATGTTGCAAAGCATCCCGGACACCGACTGGATCCTGCAGGACGCGGCCCAGCCCGCGCTCGCCCATATGGCAGCGGTCGATCTGTCATTTGACGCGCTGATCCAGCCACGCCACCTGTCCGTGATTGCAAAACTGGCGCAGCGCTATCCCAGTCTGGGTATCGTGGTTGACCATATCGCAAAACCGCAAATTGGGGCTGGGCAGGGATCGGACCAGACCTTTCAAGACGGGATCAGGCAGGTTGCATCCTGTGAAAACGTCCTGTGCAAGCTTTCGGGGATGGTGACAGAGGCCGGGCCGGATTGGACGCCCACAGACCTGACCCCCTATGCGCAAACTATCATTGATCGCTTTGGAGCCGAACGTGTGATGTTCGGCAGCGATTGGCCGGTGGTCAATTTGGCCGGCGACTATGGGAAATGGATCAGCTACGTGCAGGCTTTACTCGCGCCCCTCCGGGCCAGCGCAAGGCACAATATCCTCGCGGGAACCGCCCAACGGTTCTACCGCGTCTAAACACCAACGGAGGCACATATGGCAGAACGCATGGGCATGGTCATCGGGCTGAAACCGGAAACTATTTTAGAATACAAGGCGCTGCATGCTGACGTCTGGCCTGCCGTCCTTGACCGGCTGCGCAAATCCAACATCACGAATTACTCGATCTATCTGCGCGAGCCTGAGAATATCATGTTCAGCTATTGGGAATACACAGGCACCGATTTTCAGGCCGACATGGACGCCATTGCCGCTGACGACACGACCAAGGAATGGTGGAAAGTCTGCGGACCTATGCAAGAACCCTTACCCACACGCGCTGACGGGGAATGGTGGGCCAGCATGGAGGAAGTGTTCCACCTCGATTAAGGCACGTTACACTCGTTGGCCAAATGCTAGACGGGACTGTTGCATTAACAGCGCGTAGTTGAACATCTCCGGGTTTTGCCCATGCGGTCACGCGGCGGCGTTGAACAGCCGAAGGAGGAATTCGATCTCGCCTCGGACCCCTGGTTGCTTGTGATGAATATGGCCGCGTTTGATGGTTCGGATGGTTTCTATCCCTGCGAGGGTCGCTTTGGCTGGTCGCAGAGATCTCAAGCTCTGGCGGTATCCGAGCAGCCGTTTCATCGCGGCATGGTCGCTTTCGATAAGGTTGTTGCGCCACTTTCGGTCGATATGCCGGATGCTTTCGACATGCGGGTCATACCGATGATTGATGTCCCGGATGACGCATCGATAGGCATGGGCTTTAGCCGTGCAAATCGTGACCGGGCGGTGCAGCCGCACACGCTCAATCGCCTTGTTTAGAAACGCCTTAGCGGCCTTGGCATCTCGCCGAGCTGTGAGCCGGGAAGCGACCATTTGCCCATTTGCGTCGATGGCTCGCCATAGGGAGCGCTATTTTCCGCCCACGCGGATGTAAGTCTCGCCCCTCGCCCGGCAGGACATTGCTCACAATGCCCAAGAGGGGGCATGCCAATTGATACTGGCACGCCGCAGGTGTTTCTCGGTCCGCCTGGCCAGCTGTGGCGCGCACTTCTGGACCCAGCGGAAGACTGTCGATCGGTCAACCGTGATACCGCGCTCTTCCAGCAAATCAGCGACATCCTGGTAGGACAAGGGATAGCGCAGGGACCAGAGCAGAGGATGATCTCACGCGGGAAACGAGGAGGCTTGAACGGCGACTTATGCGGCACAAGCAACCCCAAAGGTGGCCAAATGGCCCGGTCAATGCAACAGTCCATTCGGGCCTGAGACAGCGGCAATCGCGGAGTAACTGACAAGACCGCCCGCCAGGGTCAATACCTTCGGGAAATGCCTACTTCACCTCGGCGATCGTCGTTGCTGCCAGCCTCTCGATCAGGCTCCGCTCAATGTCTTCCATGACCGAAGACACCTTACGATGCAGCGCATGCTCTACTGAGCAGTTTGGCGCATCTTCCTCCGCCATCGTTGCGATCAAGCTTTCATCTAGCGCAAGGTAGACATCGGCCAGTGTGATGTCCTGCGGCGGTCGCGCCAGCCGCCAGCCGCCGGAATGGCCCTTTTCCGCATCCAGCAGTCCGGCCTTTCGCAACCGACCGAGGACACGTCGCACGACAACCGGATTGGTTCCTGCATGCTCGGCAATATCGGCAGACGTGCGCATGCGATCAGGGTCCCCTGCCATATGGCCAAGCGTATGGAGCGCCAGGGACAGTCGGCTGTTGCGTTTCATAGGCGAGACTCCTCCATCCTGGCGTCAAGTAACAATTCCGGTTGCGAATATCTAGTAACTTCATTAGTTACTTGTTTTGAGCAGAATCGAACTCGGGGCCTTTCTATGCAGGATGTCACAGTCATTGGGGGTAGTTTCGCCGGTTTGACGGCTGCTTTGCAACTGGGTCGCGCCAGCCGGACCGTTAGCGTGATCGATGCCGGTGCTCCGCGCAACCGGACATCGCCAGCAGCACATGGTGTGCCGGGCTGGGACGGGACAGCGCCAGCCGATATCCTTGATGGGTTTGGGAAAGACGCAAGCGCCTACTCCACGGTTGAATTCCTGTCGGACACGGTGGTCGGTGTTTCGGTAGAACAAGACGGCTTTGTCGTGTCTCTTGCCACGCACGCACCGCTCAAGACCCGCCGCGTTCTTCTGGCTCATGGTGTTGTCGATACGCTTCCCGACCTTCCAGGCATCGCCGAGGTCTGGGGAAAGACCCTTCTGCATTGCCCCTATTGCCACGGGTTCGAAGTTCGGAACCGTCCGTTGGCTGTCCTGGCCAATCACGCGATGTCAGGTCATCAAGCCCAGCTTCTGCACGCTGATTGGAGCAGCGATGTCACGGTTCTGACCGGCACCCAAAGCAGCTTCGATCCGTCAGATTTCGCACGCGACGGCTTCAAGATGGAAACGCGACCTGTCATCGGTCTGTCGCAGGCGGGTGACGGGATTTCGGTCAGCTTCGAAGGTGGCTCTTCCACCGAATTCGCAGCAGTCTTTACGGCGCCCCTGGTAAGTCTGTCCGGCACGCCCGCGGAGATGCTGCGTTGCGCCACGACAGAGGGTCCGCTCGGCCCCTTTTTGCAGGTCGGCCCGATGGGCCAGACCTCCGTGCCGGGCGTCTTTGCGGCAGGTGACTGCGCAAGACCCGCACATAACGTGACTTCCGCGATCGGCGACGGGGCAATGGCTGGAATCGGCTGCCACCAATCGCTGGTCTTTCCCGGCATGATCCAACCAATTGAGGCAGCCGCATGACCGATACCCGCCTTCCCGTCACTGTGCTGTCCGGTTTTCTCGGGGCTGGAAAAACCACGCTTCTCAACCGGGTCCTGAACAATCGCGATGGCCGTCGTGTCGCCGTCATCGTGAATGACATGTCCGAGGTGAACATCGACGCCGATCTGGTGCGGGCCGATACCGAGCTCAGCCGAACCGACGAGACGCTTGTCGAGATGTCGAACGGCTGCATCTGCTGCACGCTGCGCGATGACCTTCTGGATGAGGTCCGACGCTTGGCAACCGAAGGCCGCTTCGACTATTTGCTGATTGAGTCCACCGGGATTTCAGAACCGCTGCCCGTGGCGGCAACCTTTGATTTTCGTGACGCGTTTGGGGATGGCCTGTCGGATGTCTCTCGCCTCGATACGATGGTGACGGTCGTCGATGCCGCGAACCTGCTCAATGACTATGCCAGCCATGATTTCCTGCGCGACCGCGGTGAAACCATGGGCGAGGAGGACGACCGCACGCTGGTGCATCTACTGACCGACCAGATCGAGTTCGCCGATGTCGTGGTCCTGAATAAGGTGACCGATGCCGGACCCGAGAAGGTCGCCGCCGCACGCAAAATCATCCGCAGCCTGAATGCCGATGCGCAGATCATCGAAACCGATCACTCTGAGGTCGACGCCGCCAAAGTCCTCGACACCGGGTTGTTCGACTTTGAAAAAGCGCATGAGCACCCGATGTGGGCCAAGGAGCTGTATGGCTTTGCAGATCATACGCCCGAAACCGAAGAATACGGCGTGGCGTCATATGTCTACCGGGCGCGCCTTCCCTTTATTCCTGAGAAAATCCTCGACGTCCTGAATGGCGATCTGCCCGGCGTGATCCGGGCCAAGGGGCATTTTTGGATCGCCACCCGCCCCGGTTGGGTCGCCGAGTTTTCGCTGGCCGGTGCACTCTCCAGCGTGAAACCGCTTGGCACCTGGTGGGCCTCGGTCCCAAAGGATCGCTGGCCCGAGCATGAAAGTGCAAAAGCCTACATGCAGGCCCACTGGCAAGAACCCTGGGGTGATCGTCGGCAGGAGCTGGTCTTTATCGGTGCCGGTATTGACTGGCCTGCGCTAGAGGCGCGGCTGGATGCCTGTCTGATCCCCGCCTTGGCCGCAACGGGACCGGAAGATCTGCCGAACTATCCTGACCCTTTCCCGGTCTGGCGGCGCGCGGAAGAAGCCGCATGACGCTGGGGCGCGATATGCTCCGGGACGCTGCGATTGGTGTGGCCGTCGCCGACAGGCCTGAAAACCTGACAGCCTTTCGCAGGCCGGGCTGCGTTGCTGCCATTTGGCGGCAACGTCCTGAATCCGGCTTTCAGTCCTGGGTCGATGCGCTTGCCCCTGCAAATCTTCCGAAAGGACGGTTTGTCTTGCGGCCTGACGCCATCCGACATGCGCTGATCCAGCTCTGCGAGATTGCAGACACGCCGAAAGAATCCAAACGTGAACGGCTGATTGATAATGCAACGACCCTGGCTCATGTTTTTGTGAGGCTGATGAACGCGCAGTATCTCCTCCTGCGGCTGCAAGCGATCACGACCAATGCCTGCCGCAAGCTCCACATCGACGAGATAACAGTGCGGCTGGTCTGTACCTATCGCGGGCAAGGCACGCAATACGGCATCTCGACCGATGCCCCGGAAGGCGAGCTGTGAGCCGCAATCTCGGAACAACGTCTTTGCGCCGCAAGCGCCGGTCCGCTGATCCCATGCGCAGTTTTGACGCCTTGCCCGCCCCCTTGCGCCAGTGGCTGGCGCAAGCAACGCTGCCCTGGTCACCCGCCTCGGTGCGTCGGGTCTGGAACCGCGCCCGGGAAAACGGCCTCAATGCCGAGGACGCGCTTTCGCTTTTGTCACGGGCCGAAGCACGCTCGCTCGCGCGAGACTGCTTTGCGACACCCAATCAGCTATCAACGAACAACTAAAGGAACACGTATGTCTCTGTTCACCCGAATTGCTGCCGCCGCGCTGATTGCGCTTGGCACAACGCTACCCGCCGCTGCGCAAGAAGAGACGCTGACCATCTCCGTCACCTTCGGGCCAACCGCCGAGGTCCCTGATCCGCGCGCGGGTTATAACGGTTGGATGTCGAACCAGACCGGCGTGACCGAAACGCTGATGGGCATCGACTATGATCTCAACCTCTATCCCCGATTGGCTGAAGGCATCGAGCAAGTCGGTCCAACGACATGGCGTTTGACGCTGCGCGACGGTCTAACGTTCCACGACGGCACTCCCGTGACAGCGCAAGCCGTCATTGACGCAATTTCACCGATCTCGGACGAGAGCCACCCGGCCCATAACGCCCGCATCGCCAATGTACTCGACCTGGCGGGCATGTCCACCGACGGCAACCAGGTTGTGGTGTTCGAGACGAACAGCCCGAACGCTGCTTTCCAATGGAGCCTCTCTGATCCGGGCGTTGCCATTCTGGGTGCGTCGTCAGACGCCTTCCCGATCAATGCGACCGGCCCCTACATCTTCCGCGAGGCCGTGCCGGAGCAACTTTACCGCGTCGAGGCAAACCCGAACTATCGTCTTGGCACACCCGGCTTTGACGAAATCCGGGTCGTTGCCGCGCCAGACCCCGCCACGGCCGCACTGGCCTTTGAAGCAGGTGATGTCGACATGGTCATCAACTACCCGGAAAGCGACTTCGAACGCATTCAGGATACCGGCGCACTCGGGTTCAGTGCCCCCACGGCCCGGCTTTATTTCTATTCCATGAACACGGCCTCGGGTCCGCTTGCCAATCCGTTGATCCGGCAGGCGGTTTCGATGGCCATCGACCGCGAAGGCATCGTTGATGCCGTTCTGTCCGGTGTGGGCGGTGTCCCTGCCGGCACCATCTATCCTGCGGGCAAAAGCTGGGCGGCTGACATTGCGCCTGTTTATGATCCCGCCCGCGCAGAGGAACTGCTGGCAGAGGCCGGCGCAGTCAAGGAAGGCGGCAGGTGGACGCTTGACGGCGCGCCGCTTGAGATCGAGATCCTGACCTATTCCTCGCGCGCCGCACTGCCGCTGACCGCTGAGATCACCCAAGCCTTTTTGCAGCAGATCGGCATCACGGCGACCGTCCGCGTTGGCGAGTACGCCGCCAGCAACGACGCTTTGATGGCAGGCGATGGGGACATGTTCCTGCAAGCCTGGGTGATGCTGCCACAAGGCGATCCTGCCTCGATACTCGGGTTCCTGCTCGCCAGCGATGGCGGATCGAACGCTAGCCGCTACGCGAACCCTGCGATGGATCAACTGCTTGTCCAGGGTCAGACGACCTTTGATCAGGCAGAGCGCGAGGCGATCTATGACGAGGTCCAGCAGATCATCGCCACGGATGTGCCGCTCATCCCTGTGTTCCATGTCAGTCAGGCCAATGTGGCGCGGGCGGGCCTGACCGGGTACGCAGTACATCCGACAGAAACCTACTGGATCACACACGAGACAGCCTTCAGCGAATGACGATTATCGCCACCGGCCTGAGTGCTGCGCGCTCGGGCCGCATCATCCTTCATACCACGGACGTGGAGATCAGGCGCGGCGAGCGCATCGGGCTTGTCGGCGCTTCCGGCTCCGGTAAATCGACCCTGGGTCATGCGCTGATCGACAGCTTGCGTGCCCAAGGTGCAAGCGTTGCCCATGTGCCGCAAAGTCCCGATGAAGCGCTGGACCCGCTGCGCTCCATGGCGTTCCACTGGCGTGAGGCGGAACAGGCCTTGGGTCTGGCGTTAGACCCCTCACGAAAGCAGAAACTATTCGCAGCCCTGCGGATCGAAGACGGTGATTTGCGCAAGCGGCCCTGGGGCTGGAGTCGGGGCATGCAGCAACGCTTTGTTATTGCCATGGCCCTGATCGGAACGCCCGATTTGCTGGTGATGGACGAGCCGACGTCGGCGCTGGATCCGGTTGTGGCAGCAGGCATGATGGATCTTCTCGACCGCTATCTGTCCGATCGACGGACGGCTTTGTTGCTGATAACCCACGACCTTGGCCTTGCCGCCGCCCGCGTCTTGCGTCTGATGGTGATGGCGGAGGGTCGCATCGTGGAGGACGCGCCGACGCCGGACCTTCTGAGGGTGCCAAGAACCGAAGCAGCTCGCTCCCTTTGCGCCCACCGGAATTGGCTTGCGCTGCCATGCTGACCGTTGACGGCATTTCGGTCGCGCGCGGTCGGACCGACGTGCTGAGGGACATTTCGTTCACCCTGGCACCCGGCCGCACGCTCGCTGTCGTCGGCGAAAGCGGGGCGGGCAAGTCGACACTCATTGCGGCAGTCCTTGGGCTCGTGGCACTTTCTAAAGGCGACATCACCTGGATGAACCGCCCGGTCCGTCATTGTCGCCCAGCACTGGTCATGCAGGAGCCGCGAAGCGCCTTCAATCCCGCACTCACCCTGCACCGCTCGGTCATGGAACCCTTGCGGGCAGGCCGGTTACCCGGTGATCCCGTGCGCTTGACACGTCTCTGCGACGGGCTGGAACTCTTGCCCGATCTTCTGGAGCGCCGACCCTCCGAAGTTTCCATAGGTCAGGCACAACGCATAGGCATCCTGCGCGCTCTGATCGCCACCCCCCCACTGGTTCTGTTCGACGAGCCATTGTCTGCGCTGGATGCCGTGACGCAGAAACACACCGCGCGTCTGATCGCGGATCTGCAACGCGAAGAAGGCTTTGCCGCACTGATCGTAACGCATGATCTGGGTTACGCAGCGGCCTATGCCGATGAGATTGCCGTGCTGCAAGCCGGGCAAATCGCGGAAATGGGACCTGCGCAGGACTTCGTGACCTCACCCAAAACCGCCTACGGCTTGACCCTGCGCGAGGCGGCCTTTGCCCTTGGGGCATTGGAACATGTCGCGTGATGCGGGTCATCCTGAGCCTCTTGCTTCGTGCAGCTGTCGTCCTCGCGGGCACCGCGCTTGCAACCTTCACGCTTCTTTGGCATGCGCCCGGCGATCCCGCCTTGGCCATTGCACTGGCGCGCTTTCGATCGGTTGTCCCTGACGCCGTGATCGAACAGGTCAGGGTCGAGGCCGGGTTCGATGCGGGCTTCTGGCCCGCTTTCCTGTCCTGGCTCGGCCCGATCCTGTTGGGTGATTTCGGGCAGTCCTCTGTCACGGGGCGCGATGTCTGGCCAGAATTGGTAACGGCGATGTCATACACGTTCCCGCTGGCGCTGAGCGGTCTGGCCATCGGCGTGGCCTTGTCGATCCCCCTGGCGCTGCTCGCCACCCGGCACCCTGGCGGATGGCTCGACCGTTTCGCTGTGGCGCTGGCCTCCATCGGCGTGGCCATTCCGCAATTCTGGTTGGGGCTGCTGCTGATCCTGCTCTTTGCGGTTCAGCTGGGCTGGCTGCCAGCCATGGGGGCACGCACCCCGACACATCTGATCCTTCCCGCGCTCACACTTGGTCTTACTGTTTCCGCGTCCCTCACCCGTATCCTGCGCTCAGGTATCCTGGAGGCGCGCGGGCGCCCCTTTCTGCCTGCTTTCAGGCGGCGTGGGGTGTCTGAGGCACATCTTACCCGTAACCACATCGCACCCCATGCGGCCATTCCCGTGGTGACTGTCTTTGGTCTGGAATTGGCGTTCCTGCTCGAAGGCGTGGTGATGGTCGAGGTCATCTTCGCCCGTCCGGGTCTCGGCATCTTCCTTGTGGGCGCAATCGAAGCGCGCGATTTCCCGAAGGTACAGGCTGTGGTGATCCTCGCTGCGCTGCTCTTCGTCACTGTCAACCTGCTGATCGACCTGCTCTATCAGGTCATCGATCCGCGGATCGGAGACCGGGATGCGTAGTGTGATTGTCCTGGCGGGGGTTTTCGTCGCTCTGGCGGTATGCGGACCACTTGTGGCGCCGCATGACCCGACAGCGATCAACATTGCCCAGAGACTGAGCCCACCGGGCCCGGATTGGATCTTGGGCACAGATGCTCTCGGACGGGACATTCTTTCGCGCCTTCTGCACGGCGCGCGCTGGTCGCTTGGTCTTGCGTTTCTGATCTCGGTCATCGGGCTGTGCATGGGCACGCTGATGGGTCTCCTCGCAGCCCAAGGTGGCAAGCTGGCAGACTGGATCGTGATGCGCACGACAGACACGTTCCTCGCCTTTCCCGATCTTGTTGCAGCCGTCGTGATCGCTGGCGTCCTCGGCGCAGGCACCGGCAGCTTGATCTTTGCGCTGACCGTGACAGGCTGGATGCGCTATGCGCGGGTGGTCCGTGGTATCGGGCTGTCCCTGCAAACCCGAGGCTATGTCGTGCAGGCAAAGCTGGCCGGGCTTTCGCCCCTGGCCATCGCAAGGTGGCACTATCTGCCCGCGCTCATGCCGTCCCTCACCGTCGTCTGGACCGGCATGTTTGCCCGTGCGATCCTTGGCATCTCCGCGCTTGGCTTCCTTGGGTTTGGCGTACAGCCTCCGATGCCGGAATGGGGCACGATGCTGCTGGATGCGCGCATCCACATGCGCTCCACGCCCTTACAGATGATCTGGCCCGGACTGGCGGTTGTGATCTGCGTGTTGGCGATCAACCTGGCCGGAGACGCCTTGCGCGACAGGCTGGCGGGTCAGGAAGAACAGGCATGACGGCGGACCGCCCAACACTGGCGATCACTTTGCGCGTTCTGTCAGGCATGCTCTTCACGGGTATGGTGATCTGTGTCAAAGCGGTCAGCGAAACGGTGCCTCTGGGCCAGACGGTGTTTTACCGATCCTTCTTTGCGCTCATCCCCTTGGTAATCTTTCTGGCACTCCGCCGCGAATTCCCCGGTGGTCTGCGCACCGGACGACCGGTGGGCCATCTCGTCAGGTCCACCTTCGGTGCGCTGGCCATGTTCACATCCTTTGCTTCGGTGGCGCTGCTGCCCTTGGCGGAAGCGGTTCTGCTTGCCCAACTGGCTCCCGTTCTGACAGCCCTCGCCGCCGTTGTGTTCCTGTCCGAGCGCCTGACCCGGTGGCGCGTCGCTGCGCTGGCGTTCGGCTTTTGCGGCGTGATGGTGTTGGTCTGGCCCGACCTCGGTGGCGGAGCATTTGACGCCGGACGCCTCATTGGGATCGGTCTGGGGCTTCTCACGGCAGTGTTGACCGCCTTTGCCCTCATCATGGTGCGCAGCCTGAGCCACACCGAAAGCCCCGGGGCCATTGCTTTCTATTTCGTCGTAGCATCCATGATTGGAGGCCTGCTGACCTTGCCCTGGGGCTGGCCGGTGCTCAATGCACCTACCTTGTCGCTATTGGTGCTAGCCGGGTTGTTCGGCGGTTTTGCACACATCGCAATGACCCTGTCGTTCCGATACGCCGAAGCCTCCTATCTGGCCCCCTTCGAATACATCACTCTTGCTTGGCCAATCCTCGCAGATCTGTTGATCTTCGACCTGCCCTTGTCGACCAGCTTCCTTCTGGCCCTACCCCTCGTGCTGGGCGGTGCTGTTCTGGCGGCAGCCGAGCGCAGGAATCCGGTCAGAGCACAGCGGTGAGAACGTGACGTATAGAGGTCTGATAATCATCACCGGGCCCGGCGGCGGATCTTTATGCGGTTTTCAACCGCGATGCCCTTTTTCGCTAAGATCACGTGAACGGTTGAATATGGCCCCATATAACAGGACATCGCTCTTTAGTTCTCCCAAATCCTGGATTGCGCCACCAGCTTTCATTTTGATATATCATGTTGTTTTTCTTGTCTGGTCAGGTACGCAAGCGCAGAATCCAATACTCGAAACCTAAGCCCATCTCAAATGCATCTATGTGTCATTATTCGACTCTTGTTCGCTTTGCCCTTCGAAATAGGCCAGCAACCTGCGCAAAAGGTCCGGATCCGAGAATTCTTGAGCAACATCTGCTTCCTGTCCTGCGCCGATGCGGTAGATGGCGATGACAAACCAGATGCCGAAAACAAAGATGATACCAGCCCAGAGGGCCTCGGCCCCGGCGATTGGCGCGACGGACGTGACGTCGGCAAGGCTGTTATCCCATTCGTTCACGGGACCTATGGACATGATCTAGGGCCTTTCCTGGAATTCTTCACGGACATAACGGTCTTCGCGCATATAGGCTGCGCTTGTCGTGTCCTCGACGTCCCGCAGCACCTCTAGATCGTGACCTACCAATTCCAGAGTACGATCAATGCGGAGGCCACCGGCATAGCGCAGAATGCGCGCCGCAATGTTGCCGGGAATGAAGCCAAGCACCCAGAACAAGATCATCGCTGCGGTGGTGTTGCCGAAGGGGTTGATATGCACATACGCTGGCACAGTTGAGACCGGGATGCCCCAGAGAAGTATTCCGGAAATGACCAGCCCCCAGAAACCGGAAAAGCCGAACAGAGCCACCGAGCCCGTCACATCGTCGAGGTTGAACTTGCGCTCGAGCCAATCCCGTGCGTTGCCGCAGACCCAGGCAAAGAACATGGCCAGAAGGACGGTTTGCAAGGGATTGAAGAAATCCGACGCCGGCAGGGTGCCGATCACGCTGGCGATGGTGAGGGTCATCGTTCGGGTGATATCGGCATGGGTCAGGATGGAGCCGATCATCAGGCCGCCCATCACGGCGGCGATAAGGTTGAGTACCTGACCAGCGGGATCGGTGGGGGCACCATAGACGGTGGCGGCTACATATTGCGTCACTTCGCCAAGCTGAACCGGGGCGGCCAGTTCGACTGAAGCCAGGATCATGCCGATGAGGCCCAACAGGAACAGCGTATGCCCAGCCAGAACGAGGCCCGCGCTGTTGGGGCCGATGCCATGGGTCTGCCCGCTGTCATCCACGCTTGCTATTCTCGGCCCGAGGATACGTAGCACCCCCAGCGCAAAACCGCCCGCCAACGTGGCGATCGTGGTGGCACCAACCGGGTCATGATAGCCCATTAGGGCAACCATCCAGCCACGTTCTGACCAGCCCCAGCCCACCGCCAGAGAACCGCAGAAGCCTGACAGAAGGGTCGCCAGCAACAGCAGACCACCGATCTTGATCCGCTCCAATACGGCCCCGGCCAGAATTACGCAGGCCAGCCATCCAAGCAGGACGAAGCGGATAAAATCCTGAGTGTCAGTGCTGAAGGCACCACTTTCAGTCTGGTGAAACCCTGGCCCCAGCCTGTCGCCCCAAGGCGCGGCATGCCATGCTGACTGGAATCCGCCAGTAAAGCCTGGCCCAGATGCAAAAGCGAAGGAAAACATCCAGCCGAAAAGGTAGCTGACCACGAAGACGAACGGGAACAGCAAAACCGACGCGCCGAGATTGGCAAAGCGGTTGCGGAAGCGGCCACAGCCCATCGTCACCAGGCTGAGACCCAGCGGGGCCATGAGCGCCAGCACCAGAGCCAGGATGCCGATCCCTTCGACAAGCAGTATACGCGTTGCAGCGATCTCGTTGTCCATAGCGGCCTACCCGTTGTTCCTTGCCGTGCCAAAGGGCGTCTTCTTGGGGTTGCGCAGGCGTTGATACTCGCGGAAGTCGAACCGTTCCTCGCCGCCCTCGGCCCCGTCTTCCCAGCGACTGCGCGGGCGCCAGCGGAAGATGTCATCGACCAGCCCAACGAGGCCACGTGGCAGAAAGATCATAACCAGCAGGATGATGAGCGACAGGCCCGCCACTCGAATCTGGCCGAAATCGCGTAAGGTGGTATCCACCAGCATCAGCGCACCCGCCCCCAGGATCGGCCCCCATTTGGTGCCGCGCCCGCCCACCACCATCATCGACAGCAGGAAGAGCAGCAGGGTGGTCGACAGCATATCGGGCCCGATGGTGCGCTGCACTCCGGCATAGACCCCTCCTGCCAGCCCGGTAAAAATCCCTGACAGGGCAAAAACAAGAAGCTGGCTGCGTACGCGGTCCACGCCACGTGCCTCGGCGCAAATCTGATTGTCCCGCAAGGCGCGGAAGGTGGCCCCGAGCGGTCCATAGATAATGAAGAGCGAAAACAGCATGCCCAGGATCAGCAGAACAAGGCTCAGATAGTAATCGCCCCAAATCCGGTACTTGAAGCCAAGCAGATCCCTGAAGCCGAAATCGCCGTATTGAATCAGCCCCTTGGAGCCGCCAGTGAAATTCAGGCAAAGCCTGCCCTGGTATATGAAGCATTCCACATCCGTGATGATCAGCGAGTACATCACCTGCGCGATGGCCAGGGTCATGATCGCCACGTAAGGCCCGCGCAGGCGCAGGTTGGCCGCACCGATGAGCAGGCTGGCAATCACTGCGGCCAGCGCACCGATCGGCAGGGCGGCCCAGAGGTTCCAGCCTGCGTAAAGCCCCATCATGCCCGTCGCGTAGCCGCCAACAGCAAACACCGCCATGTGAGCCAGCGAATAGACGCCCGCCACGCCAAAGACGAGGTTCCACTGTGTGACCACTGCCGCCCAGATGAAGAAAAGGGTGATCTGCGACAGAACGTAATTGCCCGGATCGAAAAGCGGGATCAGCACCGCGATGGTGACAAAACCGAGGCCGATCCAGAAATCGCGCCAGATCTCGCGCCGCTTGGCCTGTTTTGCAGAGCTGCTCATACCCTGTCCACCGTTGCTTTGCCGAAGAGCCCGTTCGGACGGATGATCAGCACCACGATCACCAGGCCCAGCATCGCCGGAAACCCGTAGCGCTGGCCGAATATGTACTGCACGGCGACCTCAAAGAGTCCCAAGACGAAGGCCATAAAGATGGCACCCCGCAGATTGCCCAGACCGGCAATGATGCAGATCACCAGCGCCTTAATCGTCGTGTCGAACCCGACCGAGGGGAAAAGCTGTGTCGCGCCCGTCACCAGCACACCCGACACCGCAGCAATGCCGCCCGCCAGCATCATCGCCTTGGCAAAAGCGCTGCGCGTGTTCACACCCATCAAGCGCGAGGCGGTCTGCTGCTGCGAGATGGCGCGGATCACGATGCCAAGCTTGGTGTGGGTAACGATGTAGAACACGACGATCAGCAGGATGATCGCGATCACAACGGTCAGGATCGTCTGATAGGGCAGAACGACGTCACCAATCCTCAAGCCACCCGACAACGCGAAGGGCTGGCGTTTGGCCGACGGCCCGGCGATGTTCAGTAACCCATTTTCCACAAGGGCCGCAATGGCGACCGTGGCGATGATGATATCGACACCGAATTCCTTGCGCTCGAACATCCAGCGCACCACAAGGTGATACATCAGGTAGCCGCTCAGCATGCCCCCAGCCAGCGCCAGTGGCAGCACGAAAATCCAGCTCGCGCCCAGCACCGTCATGCACCAATAGGCCAGATAGCCACCAATGGCGATGAACCCGCCATGGGCGAGGTTCATCATGCCCATCGTGCCCCAGAGCAGCGACAGGGCGATCGTTCCCACGGCATACATAGCCCCAAGGGACAGGCCGCTGATAAGGATTTGCAGGAAGATGTCCATGGATCAGGTTCCCAGATAGGTGGCGATCAGATCGCTGTTGCGGCTTAGCTCGCCCGGGGTGCCGTTCCAGACAAATTCTCCGTTATCCATCAGATAGATGTGGTCGGCGATCCCTTGCAGCCTGACGGGGTTTTCCTCGACAATCAGCAAAGTTGGCGAGACGCTGCGCAGCTTGGCGAGCACGTCATAGACCATGTCGATCACCTTGGGGGCCAGCCCCAGCGATGGCTCGTCGATCAGCACGACTTGGCCCTCGCTCATCAACCCACGTCCGATCCCCAGCATCCGCCGCTCGCCCCCCGACAGGGTCCGGGCGATCTGCGGGCGGCGTTCGGCCAGACGCGGAAAGAGGTCATAGACCCGCTCCAGCCGGCGCTCAATTTCGCTGCGGCCTTGCGCCAGATATCCACCCATGAAGAGGTTTTCCTCGACAGTCATATCGGGAAACACCAAATCGCCCTGCGGGATCTGCACCAGCCCCTGTTCCACACGGCCATGGGCGGACAGACCGTCCATCGAAATGCCACCCATAAAAACCTGCCCCGAGGTGACCGGCACCAACCCGGACAGCACCTTCAAAAGGGTCGATTTGCCATGCCCGTTCGGCCCGATGATGCCGACAACCTGGCCTTCCTCGATGTCGAGAGAGACATTGTGGAGCACCTGCCTGCGCCCGTATCCGGCGGTCAGATTCGAGACCTGCATCGCATGGGTCATTGTGCCTGCCCCCCATCAGGGTTCGGCGATCTGTTCAATGCGATGTCCCACATCAAGGCTGCGCGGAGCGCTTTTAGGTCTTCGTCGCTGAGCGACTGGCCATCCTGCGCATCGATCAGGCGGCGGGCGGCGGTTTCGATGAGATCGGCGCGGCGTTGTTCAAGACCTTTCAGGGCCTCGGGCTTCGGCGGTTTGACCCGTGTCTCGTGAGCCTCGTCCAGCATCCGTTCCAAGAGCTCGAAATGCTGCTTCAGCGGCGCTCCCTTGGCCCGGGCCTCCAGCAGCCCACGCGCGGCCCGGGACACCCGGGTGGATTTCTCTTCCGCCGACCGGGCCTCCAGCAACTTTTGCAGGCTCAGATAGTCAATTGGGTAGAGCTTGCCGCTGCGATGCATTCGTAAGACCTGACGCGCGGCCTTGGTCACATCGTCGGACCACTTGTCGCTGATCTCGTCCTCACCGGGGTCGGTGAGCACGGTGTCTATGGCTTCTGCGTCCTGCCCATTCCCTTTTTTCTTGTATTGCGCTGAGGCCCCGTGGCCCAAATAGACCTCAACCACCTTAGTGTCCTCGGTCAGCCCTTCGGCGCTGCCCTGATAGAGCTTCTCGCCGTAATTCATGATCATGACTTCATCAGAGAGGCCAATGAGGAACCGCATCACATGTTCGATCAGGATCACCGACATGCCGCGGGTCTCGGTCAGGTGGCCGATCAGATTTTCGACATGGCCAATCTCGCGTGGGATCAAGCCACCCACGGGTTCGTCAAGCAGCAAGAGCTTCGGTCGCGTTGCGATGGCCGAGGCGATCATCAGCAGCTTCTGCTCCATCAGGGTCAGAGAGGATACGATGGCGCCCTGCCGGTCCTGCAACCCCACAAGTTCAAGCGCCTCAAATGCATCGTGTTGTTCGCCCTGACGAAACACCACTGAGGGGATTTCATGAGGGTCATGACCGTGATGAGTGGAGATCAGCACATTCTCCAGCACGGTCATCGTCTCAAACGCGGCGTTCAGCTGAAAGGTGCGGGCGATCCCGGCATGGCAAATCTCATGCGGTTTCTTCTGGGTGATCACCTGCCCGTCAAACAGGATTTCGCCGCTATTCGCGGGCTGCACGCCGGAAATGACATCGAACATCGTTGTCTTGCCCGCGCCATTCGGCCCGCCGATCCCAAACACCGTGCCGGGGGAGATGTCAAAACTCATCTTGTTGACGGCAACAAGGGCCCCGAAAGACTTGGTCACACGCCGCACAGACAACAGCGCTGGCGCGCTGCCGTCGTCTGACGTGGTGGCCACCCTGTGCAGCGACAGGTTGGCAAGTCCTTTCCGGGGCCATGGCATGTTTGCGTATCCCCCAGCCCTTAGGTGAACCAGGGCGGCAGAATGAAATTGCCGTCTGTATAGGGTTCGGGATAGATCACCACCGGCGGTTTGGTCTTGTCCTGGATCTGCTGATGCAGATGCGGGTGGCCGAGCGACGGATCGCGCGTGTAAGTGGGATAGGGAAGCGTCGCCTGGAACTCGGGGTGGTACCAGTAGGATCCGGTCGGCCCGCGGAACGTGAACCGCTTAAGCGCCCAGGCGATCTTGCGGTTCTGATCGTAATTGCCCGGCTCGCCCGTGCCCCCGGCCACGGCAGCTGCCATCGCGTAGTGATGCATCGGACCGTAGGAAAGCGCTCCGGGCTGCGGATCACTGTCCTCACCGTATTTGGCCGCATGCGCCTCTACATAGGGCTTCGCAAAATCATCCGGCAGCAGACCGTCGACCGACCCCGTCAAGGCCCCGACCGAGGCGTCGCCCGCAATGTCGCGGAAGTCTTTCTGCAGCGCGCCATACTGGTAATAGAACAGACTGTTGGTCGGGTTTTCCACGAATTGCAGCTGACATTGCGCGATATCACCGGCAAAGAAATGCGTATTGGCAATCGCCGCCGGATCGACCTGACGGACCTTGGCCAGAACCGGACCCCATTCGGTCGTGGGGGTCTGGACAACCTCGGAAAACGCTACCTCGAAGCCTTTCTCGACAGCGGCTTCCTTCATCGCATCGGCAATCACGATCGAATAGGGAATCGAGCCAACGATGATCGCAATCTTGTTGTTGGGCGGTGTCCATACGCCCGCATCCCGCAGATCGGCCAGCATGGTGATGTAGCCGCCACCATACCAGTATTCCGCAGGGTCAGCCATGAAACAACCGAAATAGCGGTCAGGATCAGAGGCGACCGTTTCATGATGTTGGATTGCCG
This sequence comes from Roseobacter weihaiensis, assembly GCF_020622345.1. Lineage (GTDB taxonomy): Bacteria > Pseudomonadota > Alphaproteobacteria > Rhodobacterales > Rhodobacteraceae > Roseobacter > Roseobacter weihaiensis. The sequence continues at coordinate 33,862 of NZ_JACNMO010000003.1, forward strand.
TGTTTACATGCATGTAGATGATGCCCGCATCGGCAATCGGTTCGTACTCGGCATCGTTTGGTCCGATATTGTAGCCATTGATAATGGCATGGACCTCGTGGCGGTCGATCAGGAAGTTCGCTGCGGCGACAACCTCGGAGGCGCTCATATTCTTGGTGTCCACGTAATGCGGTTCAAGCGGGCGACCCAGAATGCCGCCGTAATCGTTGATCTCTTCAATCGCCAGTTCAACGCCGCGCTTGTATCCCTGCCCGTCAGTGGCTGCCGCGCCTGTCAGCGGATACATCGATCCGATCGGGATGGGCTCGTTTGATTGCGCTTTGGCTTGGCTATTCATCAGCGCCAGCGCGCCCATGCCCAGAACACTGCCGCCGCCCAATTTCAGCAGATTTCGGCGCGCATCGTCGAAGAGCTCATTGCCGTCCGAGGTTTCAGCAAGCCTGGCCTTGCCGTCCTTAGTCGCCGCCAGCTCCGCCGTGTTGTGAGACCGATTGACCTTTGGCCAAAGTGGGTTCGTCATTTTCCTTCCTCCTTGTTGCTGGCCGCCTTTTTGCTGGTGGCCTGAGTATTGAGAGCGGTCGGGTCACCCGCCGCCTCTTTTTGTGTCTGTCCTGTCTGCTGGTTCTTCTTGGGCCTGGCAGACCGGGAAAATCCGGACAAGCGGGCATTGTACTCCCGCTCAAGCGCGATGGTTTCGGCGGTCCGGCGTTCGACCGGATTGCCGACCGGCATTTCGCCCGCAAGCCGGATCGCACCGGGGTTCTGCAGGCGCAGCTCGGCAGCCTTGTTCACGGCCTCATCCTCGGTCTCGAAGACCAGATCCGAAAAGAGCTGCAGCGGATGTACCGTGTCAGCCCGCAGCTGGCCCACCGCCCAGGCGATTTTCTCCTGCACGCAGACCACCACGTACCACCCCTTGACAGCACCCGGACGATATCCGTTCAGCTTGTAGAGCACCTGAGCGAAGTCGGCGAAATCACCGAGCCCGACCGGCATGCAGGCCTCGGCGCTTTCCATGGCGTTGGGGTCCACCTCGTCCGAGCGGACCCAGATTTGGCTGCCCTCGGGGAAGGATCCGGCGCTGGTCAGATCGAATGCCCCTTTGCCCTTATAGGCATGGTGCACCCACCAGAATTCGTCTTTGGTAGCGTTCAAATCCTTGACCAGCAGGTCCTTGGGGCGGACGGTCTTGTCGGGTTGGTTTGGGGTTGCACTCATGGCAAGGGCCCTTCCTTCACGAACCCGTCGATCACGTTTTCCATAATCTGCGAGACGTTGTTGTCGTAATTATTGTGACTGAGAGAGCCACACCAGGTCATTGATCCAACAGAGAAAACGGCACCGTCATTGGGCGTTTTATAATACACGATGTCGGCACGAGTATTGGGGTTATTCTCACCCGTCCCGGCTGAGAAATAGCCGCGTGCGTGGAAGGTTGATTCCTCAGACACAGTCACGAACATGTCGTTATGCCCTTCGGAATGCGCCAGCAGATAGGCACGATGCGGTGTGCCCAACTCAATATCGTAGCGGTCAAGCTCCAGTCCGGCCGCCCCGTCCCCGATCAAGCCGAAGTTCCCGATGGGTTCGTCGAGGCCGACGCCTTCCATAATCCACGAACACTCGGGCAATTCACTGTCGGGCGCACGCCGGTAATAGGACGAGTAGGTCAACCCGAAGCTGGTGAAGGACACGCCCAGGAGCTTGGACATGGCGCGCCCGCGCACCCGCCACAGCCCGCCGTGTTTGCCGTCAAAGGCGTTGCAGTACTCACCCGGCGCGATGGTCCAGGCGCGGGTGCCATTGTCGCCCTTGCGTACCTCGATGATGTTGGAATTGTCGGGATGGGCTGCGGTGATCCAGTAGAACCCGTTCGCAGCCAGATACATGAAGCGGCCCCCCTGCATCTGATAGTCGTGGTAGGCGTCCATCATCTGTTCGGTGGGGTATTCGGGGTGGTGCGGTGTCATCACCACCCGATACTTGTTCAAAAGCTCCACACCTTCGGCCTGCAGGTCCTGATCGCAATGGATATCGACCGGGTAATCCTTCTGATCCAGCCAATCGACCAAATGCAGATCCGCATTCAACTGCCACAGGGAGGGGGACAGAATGTGAATGTATTTGGGCCGCATGTTCAGAATTGGCCGAAGGCGTGAAGAGACGTTGACACCCCACCCGTCACGATAATGTGCATAGGTGCCAAGGCCATAGCCTTTCTCCTGATTGAGCAGCAGGTCTTCGGGCTGCAAGAGCGGCACGCGGCCCGTAAGAAGTTGGGCAATCACCGAGTTCACAGACAGGTTGTCATTGGCATAGGCCATATAGCTGAAGGTCGGGATGATCAGGGCGATCTTGGCACCCGACCCCTCTTTCGGCGGACGCACGAAGAAGGGGATGTAATCCTCGGTCTCGGGGCTGGCGATCCGGTTGACGCGCATCCGGGCGGCATAAACGCCACTGGGCAGCCCTTGCGGCACGGTGAAGGCAAAGGATTCTTCCCACCGGGCATCATCAACGCTTTCGTCGTGGAAATGGATGGCGCCGAATTCCTGCGGACCATGTTTGAAACTCATGTAATCCGAGGACCAGTTGAACCCAGTCACCCCGCGCACCGGCATGTTGATGCCCTGCCCGTGTTGCAGGCAGAGGCTCTTGTCGATGATCGTGGGCGAGGCGGCATTTTCCGATATATTGGCCGCAAAGTCCCAGGCACCGATCACCGCCGCACGCAACTCATTACCGACATTCTCCAGACCTGGCGCACCCAACAGCAACTCGATCTCCGCATCGCTCAGCGCGCGTTTGGCCAGTTTGGGCCGTTCAATCTTGCCGTTGAAATTCAACGTGTTGACCGGAATTTCAATCGGCTCATGCACGTCCTTGAAATGCGCACCACCAATGAACCGGCCCGAACGGGCCTTTTGACTGGCCGCCGCCATCAGGAAGGGTGCGTCATTGGCCGCGGGCCCGCCCATATGCGACGAGCCGCGATAGGCGCCTTGCGTGTCGTCCAGCGGATGCAGCATCGACATGCCATGCCCGCCATTCGTGTTGGTGAGATAGGGCCGCTGCGCGACGCGCACTTCGCCTGTCCTGGCATCGTAAGTCGCCGACACCTTATACCAGACCTTGCGGAACAGCGGTTTGCCGGTTGAGAATTCCTCAACCCGACCCGTGCCATGGCCGATGCGCAGGCTCAGCTCGCCATGTTCGTTGATGAAGAGGCCATAACCCGTCTGCGCCGCGTCATCCCATTTCGACAGGATCGCCTGAGGACCCACCTCGACCCCTTCGATGTCCACATAGGGCGTGGTGGGATAGATATAGGCGCAAAGCGTAAAGCTGCTGACGTTCAGGATCTCGTTATGCGGCACCAGGATATAGCTGCCGGCATGCATCGGCTGGTTCTTGCCGGGATACATGTCGCTGACATGGGTATGGATCAGCTCTTCCTTATAGCCTGGTCCTTCAGGGTTGGTGTCGCCATGGATCAGGCGAACGATGTCGGCCTGAAACGGCTCGTTGTACTCCGAATGTACGTGAAACCGGATGGTCTCGCCCGGGCGGGCGGAAAACCGGTCTGAATAGCCGGTGATCTGCAGCAGATGGTCTTGAACGTCTTGTGTCACTTTGACTTCCTGTAATCTTGTCGTGCGGGGGGCCGCCGATCACATTTCGATGCCGTAACCGGCCAGAAAAACTTCGAGCCGCTTGAGAAAGATTGCGTGTTCCGCATCCTCTCGGGTTGGGTAGGTTTCAGCCGATATCTCGACACGCCCGCCGCGCTGGCCGGGCAGGAAGCCGATGGCGTATTCTTCCCACGGTTTGACTTCGACGATGGTGTGTTTGCCCCGCATCGGCACGGTTCTGAGCTTGTCGATCAACTTGGTGAGCACATCGGAATACATCGGCGCAGGCTCCCCCGGTTGGGTGGCGGCGTAGACCGGCAGCGCACGGTGTTCGGCGATGATGGCGGCCCGCCCTTCCGGGTCGAGAAGCGTCGGCAGCACATACATCCGCATGTCGTAATCATCGACCGCCGCGAAACCATAGTTTCCCTGCAGGGCCGTCTTGGGGTCTTTGTGCTTTCGTGCCATGCTCGTGCTCCTGAAGCGCATCCGGTTAAGTTCTGCTCTCCCCCGGAAAGCTATCTAGCTGATTTCAAATACGTTTCTTAGGACCAATTGGTTTGCCTGATGCCAGTGACGACTTGCCCGAAACCAGGCTTGTCAAGGTTTCGCTACCCTGGACCAGGCCTACCTCTTGGATCAGGCTGTCCAGGATCGGCGCATGGGTGCGGTAGCGCAGCGCACCTGACACCGCCCGGTCCACCAGATTGCCATCGTCACCCCCGGCGGGCCGACCCGCACCTGATCCGTCATCGCCATTACCGGATGTGGTGCTTTCACCATTGAGCCCGCCCACATCGATGATCTTGATGCCGTCGATGTTCTCGATTGGTTTGACGCTTTCGCGAATGATGTCCGGCAGCGCCTTGATCGTGTCGAGCTTGACCTGCATGTCAACCTGCTCGGAAGATAGGATATTGGCAGCTTCGTTGATCCGCTGTCGGCCTTCGGCTTCGGCCAGACGCCGAACACGCTCGGCAGCGGCCTCGGCATTGGCAATGACTTCCTTGGCGCTGGCCAGGTCCTGCGCGGCGAGCTTCTCAGCTTGTGCCGCGATCTTCGTGGCAATGGCCTTCTCCTGCGCGACGCGCTGTGATTTCAGCTCAGCCACCGCTTTCTCGCGCTCGGCCCGCGCCACCTCGCGGGCAGTATCGACCTGCTCCTCGGCGGTGGCTGCCTTGGCCTCGGCCGAGCGTGTGGCCTCCGAGACCTTGGCGCGTTCCTGCTGCTTGGCCAGCAGAGCGATCTCGCGTTCCTGCTCGGCGATTTTGAGGGCGCGCTGACGGTCAATCTCCATCACTTCTAGTGTCTTCGACTTCTCAAGCTCGGCTTCACGGAGAGTGCGTTCGGTGGCGATCCGTTCCATCGAAACGGTCTGCTCTGATGCCAGGCGCAGCTTCTCGACAGTCTCGGTCTCAGCGATTTCCGCTTCGGAGGATTGCCGCGTGCTTTCCGCCTGCGCCTTGGCGATGTCGGCCGCTTGGGAGGCGCGGCGCTGCGCGATCTCATAATCGGTCTGCATCCGCGCGTATTCGGACTGACGCTTAACCTCCAGGCTCTTCTCTTCCGCCGCCAGGTTGGTCTGTTCGATCTTCAACTCGGACGCGCGTTCGATCTCATTGCGGGTTTTGCGGCTTTCCTCGGTTTCCCGGGTGATCTTGATCAGGCCTTCGGCGTCAAACGTGTTGTTGGGGTCGAAATACTGCTTCTCGGTCTGATCCATGTTGGAGAGGGAAACGGATTCCAGCTCCAAACCGTTCATCGTGACCGCACCGTGGATCATCTCGGCCACCCGATCAGTAAAACCCTTTGCATCGGAATGCAGCTCGTCCAGCGTCATCTCCGCAGTGGCGGCGCGCATGGCATCCACGAATTTACCGCTCATCAGCTCCTGAATGGATTGCGGATTAAGCGTGCGCGGGCCGAGGGTCTGTGCGGCCAATGCAACGCCTTCCCTGGTCCCGGCGACACGGACGTAGAACGCGGTTTCTATGTCCACGCGCATCTTGTCTTTGGTGACGAGCCCCTTCTCGCGGGCGCGCTCCACGACGAGCCGCAGTGTGGACATGTTCACTGGCGTGGTTTGATGGATGATCGGGATGGCCAGCGCGCCACCGGTCAGAACGATCCGCTCACCGCCAAAACCGGTTCTGACAAAGGCCACGTCTTTGGAACTGCGCTGATAGAATTTGGCATAGATCACGATGAGGATCAAAAGGATGACCAGTCCGATGAGGACCATGTTTGCCGTGATCATAAGTTTTCCCCGTTGTTTTTGCCGCGCGGTGCGTCCGTTGGCCACACCAGATTTGCGGATGAGCCCAACGATTCGAGTTATGAAATTTTGTTTACTATGAGTAATCATTTTGACTAGTCAAGCGCGATAAAGTGACGCGAAACCTTGAAAGCGTGTCAAATTCGAGGAATTTTCCGTTCGAAAGTGCTTAGTTATAGCGATTTAAACTAAACAATACGTGGTGTCGAAAGTTGCCGGCTAACTTGCTTCCGGTTGCCGGAATGCCCAAATCAACTTAGAAACACGGAAAATGTCAGTTTGTAGTAATCGAGAGCGGGTTCATGAAAATTCTCTTTGCGGATGACCATTGGATCGTTCGGGCGTCTCTGCGGCATGTTTTTGAACGCCTTGGCATCAAGCTCGAAGCGTTGGAGGCGGGCAGCTATCAGGAGGCCATGGAGCTGCTTGAGGCAGAGGCCTCGGTCGGGCTCGTTGTCGTTGACCTGATCATGCCCGGGTTTCATGACTTTGAGGGTTTACAGGTGCTTCGGGCAACCTACCCCGAGATTCCCGTCATCGTTCTATCGGTTCATGAAGACCGTAAATCCGTTATGCGCTGCATCGAGCTTGGCGTGGTTGGATATGTGCCCAAAACCACAGATGCCAAGGAGCTGTCCCGTGCGTTTGAGCGGGTACTGGCAGGCGATGTTTACTTCCCGCGCGATATCCTCGCCCGCGATATTCCGGTCGAGGTTGAAGGGGCCGCAGCGTCAATCCAGGACCGGGTGGGTGTGGACTGGAAAGTTCTGACCAGCCGCGAAAAAGAAGTGATGTCCTGGCTGGGGCGCGGCATGTCTGACGCCAAGATCGCCGATATCCTACGGCTCAGCCCGAACACGGTGCGCGTTCATGTGAAGAACATCATGAAGAAGCTTGGCCTGTCTGACCGCGCGGAGACAATCCACTTCGCCGTTACGAATGTCCGGAACCTTCTGCCGGATAACGCGGAGTGAACGCGCCGGAAGGGAACAGTATGGCATTTGAAATCCCGGTTACGCCAAACACGGATCGCTATGCCATCGCTGCGGGCCTGCTGAATTGCTTTTCCTACGCGGTTCAATTCAGGAATGACGCGCCCACACTGATCTGGCATTCCGGCACATTGAGCAACCTGACAGTGCCACCCATCGTGCTGCACGCCAATCCAAACAACACGATCAAAATTGCCGATGCCGACGTAAAGCGGTTCGAAGACCATATCGACCGACTGACAACGGGCAATAAATCCGAAGTTGAGTACCGCCTGATCCTGGCCGATGGCAGTTTGCTCTGGTTAAGAGAGGCGGCCACGCCCATTCACGGCCCCCAGGGCAACGTGATGGAGATCGTCGGCTCCATTCAGGACATCTCCAAGACACGGGCGCCGGCAGGCGGCGGCACTGATGAGGGTCTTTTCCGCAAGGCTTTCCACCAGTCAGAGTTTGGTCTAGCGATCTGGGATGCCGAGGACTGCCTCGTGACGTGGAATCCCAAATTCGAAGAGCATTTCCTGGCAGTGGCAGCCATCCTCTCGCCGGGTATGACAAGCGAGGCGTTCTTCGATGCGCTTGCGGCGAACAAGGAGATATACTCAGGCAGTGAGCCCGAACTTTGGGCGAAGCAGCAGCTATCTGCCCATCGCGGAGGCCGCTCTTCCGAGTTGACCCTGCCGGACGGGCGTTTTTTCGCAATGAACGAAAGACCGATTGCGCGCGTCGGCTGCGTCACAATCGTCAATGACGTATCCTCGCAAAGACGGGGTGAACGGGCACTGCAACAAGCACGGGAATTGGCGGAACTGGCCAATGCCACCAAGTCCCGTTTTTTGCGCGCGGCCAACCATGATTTGCGCCAGCCTTTGGCGACCATCAAGATCCTGACCTACAACTGCATCGAGGAAGAGGATATCAGCAAGACACAGGAGATGCTGCATGCGATTGATGTCTCCACCAGCATCATGGAAGATATTCTGAGCGTCTTGCTGCAGGTGGGCCAACTTGACGCGGGCAAGGTCGTGCCTATGGTAACCAATTTCCAGATCGCACCCTTTCTGGAGCGGGTTCGTACGCAATTCGAGTCTCAAGCCAGAGAGAAGGGCCTTGAGCTCCGCATCATTTCAAATCAGGCAACCATCCAGAGCGACCACGCCATGCTGGAACGGATCGTCAGCAATTTCGTGGCCAATGCGATCCGCTACACCGCTCAAGGCAGAATTCTCGTCGGCTGCCGCAAGCGGGGCAACACGCTGCGGATCGAGGTGCATGACACGGGCTGCGGGATAAAACGCGAAAACCTCAGCAGTATCTTTGAGGAGTTCTTTCAGGTCAGGGCCAGGGAGGAATCCAAGAAGATGGGTCTTGGGCTGGGCCTGAACATTGCCGCACGCATGGCACAGATGTTAGAGCATAAGATTTCCGTGGACTCAGTGCCTGGCAAAGGGTCGGTGTTCTCGATCGATGTCCCACTCGGCAATGTCTGGCAAAGCGATATCGGTGTGCCCGAAGTGTCCGAGGCGATTGGTGGCCAGTTCGCGGGCATTTGCGCCATCGTACTGGAAGACGATGACATCCTGCGCGGCACCATCAGCACGCTGCTGGAGCGCTGGGGTATAGAGGTCACCAGCACGGAAAGCCGCGCCGCATTTGACCGGCTTGTCGTCGACACAAAGTTAGAGGCCGACATCCTCCTGGCCGATTACAGGCTTGGCGTTAGCGACACCGGCACACAAGCCGCGAAAGACCTGTCGCAGCTCTATGGACGCCCGGTTCCGACGGTGATCATGACCGCCGATACCGACCCCAAACTGGTTGAGGAGATCAAGGCAGACGGCTTTCCGCTCCTGATCAAACCCATCAGCCCACCGCAGTTACGCGTACTGATGCACAACCTGCTGTTCGAACCCGACCTGCTCAACATACAAGGCTCCTGATGTCCCAGAATCCCCCGATACCCATCGGTTCCATGTTGCCTCTGTCCGGGCCATCCGCTGCGGACGGGGGCGAGTTCCATCACGGCACCCGGCTCGCCGTTGAAGAGGTCAATGCAAGCGGTGGCATCTGTGGTCGGCAGATTGAGTTGATCCCCATCGATACCTGCACGCAGACAGCCGGAGAGGTTATTTCGGCCGCCCAAAAGCTCATTCACGAGCACGGCGTGCACGCCATCATCAACGGCTACAATATCGGCCCACAAAACTCGGAATACGACCTGATAGCCGATGCAGGCATCATCTATATTCACCACAACACATCGCTTCAGCATCACGATACCGTCGCGAGTGATCCGGACCGCTATTTCGGCTGTTTCATGGGAGATCCCGCCGACTACTGGTATGGTCAGGGCTTCATCAAGTTCATCTCATGGCTACGCGACACCGGCGGCTGGACACCGCACAACAACCGGCTGGCGATCATCTCGGGTTCCAAGCCTTACTCCATCGTGGTGGCCAATGCGATGAAGTCGGTGGCCAAGGATTTCGGCTGGAACCTGGTTTTCGGCCCCGAGATTGTTCAGACGCCCACAACCAATTGGCGCGATGTACTTAACAGGGTGCGCCCGCTCGATCCCGCGGTTTTGGCGAACACGCATTTCTATGCGGTGGATCTGGCCGCCTTTCAAAAGCAATTCATGGAAAGCCCAATGAACGCGCTGGTCTATCTGCAATATGGCGCGATGCACCAGACCTTTCGCGAGATGACCGAGAAGGACGGCGAAGGCATCGTCGTGGGCACGGTCATCGGCCTGCTTGATGATGAGGCCGGTCGCGCTTTTGCCGCGCGTTACCATGCGAGGTTCGGCGAGAATTCCACGCCGTTCGTGGGGTGCCTTCCCTATAGCTCGGTGCATCACTACGCGATGGCTGCGTCGTTGGCGGGCGGCACAGGCGGCCCTGGTGATTTCGACCAGAACCGTCGCATCGCGGCCAAGCTGCATGACACCATTTATCGCAGCGTCGCAGGCACGATCAATTACCATCCGGTCTGGCAATCAGCGATCCCGTTTCCTGATGCAACATCGGACCCGTCTCTGGGTGTCCCCCATCTGTTCTATCAGATCCAGGATCACAAGGCCCCTCTGACACTGATCGCACCGGAGCCCTACAACAAAGGGAGATACAAGGCACCACCGTGGATGTTGAGCGTCGCGCGAACCGACGGCAGCTGAAAGCGAAGCCATCTCCGATGGGTAAAGAAACAAAATCCAGTTTTGTCGAAGCTGTATCTTGTCCTGAACATATTGATGGCCGAATTGGCAGCCTCACTATAAGACGCCTATGTGGGCGTTATACTGGTGACATCAGTCTGAATGAAGCCGCCGTCACTTTTGGTGTCCAGGTTCCCGAACCAGATCGCCGGGAGAGGCCGTCGCTCAAATCCATTTCTTTGTAAGCTGGCCCGCCTCGCGGTTTATCTCCATCCGCACCGAACCGCCGCAGGTCAGTGCTGCCGCGTCACAGTTGAACGCCTTTGGTCAACGCCCCATCAATCACCAGGTTGGTTCCCGTCGTAAAGCTGGAACAGGGCGCCGAGAGGAAGGCGACGCCGGTGGCGACCTCCTCGGGCGTGCCCATGCGACCCATGGGGTTCAGCGACATGGCTTCGGCAAAAAGCTCCGGATTGCCTTCCTCAATCTGCGCCCAGATGCCGCCGGGGAAATAGGTGTTACCGGGGGAGACGGTATTGGCCCGAATGCCCTGCCCCGCCAGCTTGTAGGCCAGACCCTGCGCGTAATGCACCAGCGCGCCCTTGAACGCGCCGTAGGCCGGGCCGGTGAAGTCGATCTCGCGCCCCGAGACCGACGAGATCAGCGTGATCGCCGCGTGATCGGATTGCTCCAGCCAGGGCATCGCCGCGTTCACCAGCCGCACGGAATGCATCATGTCCGTCTCGAACCCCGCCTGCCAGGCGGCCTCGTCATCGCTGACGGCGAGTGCCGAGACATTGGCGATCACGATGTCGATGCCCCCCAGCGCCGCTGCGCTGTCGCTGACCCAGGCCTCCAGCGCATCCTTGTCGGCCACATCCACCGGTGCCCCAAAGCAAGCAGTGCCATGGGTTTTAAGGCTCTCGACCACCGTGTCAATCTCGGCCGCCTTGCGCGCGCAGATCGATACATTTGCGCCCTCGCGCGCCATCAGGTCGGCGCAACGCTGCCCGATGCCCTTGCTGCCGCCGGTGATGAGGACATTCAGCCCCTTCAGTCCCAGATCCATTGTCGTCTCCTCTTCAAACCAGATAGCGTTTCAGGATCGAGGCCCCGACCGAGTACTTCGGATCGACCATATTGCCCAGGCGCACCTTGCCGCACATGGTCAGCAGCATATAGGCATCCTCCTGCGATTGGCCGGTCTGCGCCGCGACCCATCGTACCAACTCCCGGTAGGCGATGCGCGAGGCATCCTCCAGCGGGCGGGCGCTGCCGATGAACATCATCGCCTCTTCCGTCTCCAGTTGCGGCCAGGTATTGCCATATTCCTTGATGAGGTCGATCTGCAAGACCACCGTGGCCGGAATCTCCAATGCAACCCCACAGAGCTCGCCATCTCCCTGGATCGCATGGCAATCGCCCACGTAGAGGTAGCCGCCGGGCGTGTTCACCGGCAGGTAGATGATCGCCCCCGGCGCCACATCCGGCAGGTCCATGTTGCCGCCGTAGTAGTCGGGCTGCAGCGAGGAGATCGCCTCGATCTCGGACGCTGTTCCGATGGTGCCGATGAAGGGTTCGTAGGGCAGCGTCAGCGTATCGGACCAGTGCACGCCTGCGTCATCGACCACGACCTTCTTTACGATCTCCGGCAAAGGGGCGTTCAGCATCGCGGTCTGGCCGGTGGAGACAAGCCCGCCGAATTCCGGGATCAGGCAGGTGGTGCCCACCGGCTGCGGCCCGCGCGGACTGACGGAGATGATCCGTACCGCCAGCGCGTCGCCCTTTTCCGCGCCGCGCACATGAATGGGTCCCGACTGCGGATTGAGGAAGGGAAACTGCAAAATGTCGGACGGTTTATCAGCTTCACTGCGGATCTTGCCTTCAAAGGCGTCATGGGTTTCCACCGTGACAACGGCACCGGGATCGATCTCCAGCACCGGATCGGCATAGGGGCCGTAGACATAGTGAAACGTCTTCTGATCTTCGATTGTCAGGCTGTGCGCCGCCCCGGCAACCCCTGCCGCGACGCCCTTTTGGCCCATGATCGAGTGTTTAAGCCAGTCCATAGGCCCGCCTCTCCTGCTTGGTCATCATACCATCATACGCCTGCGAATTGCGCCCGTCGACAGGACCATCGCCGCGCGGCGATCTCTCGCGCGCTCTCACCCGGGCTCCATGGGAAAACGTTCCCCCGCCAAAGGCGCCCGATCGGGCAGCCATGTTTCGTGAATGTAGGACCATGCAACACCAAGCGGCGCCGCGTCATCGGCCGTATAGAGCGCCGTTGACAGCCTGGCAGAGCTCTGATCGCCCAGATCATGCCATTCCTCGTAGCTGACCAGCGCGTGGTCCTCCCACTGCTGCAGTACGACGGTATTTTCGACGCGGATCACGAAGGCATCGCCTTGTTCTGCTAACACGCCGTGCGTGGCTTCGAACTCGCTGAGCAGTGCGGCACGTTCCGTGACGGTGCCAAGCGGGCTGACAACGCGGCAAGGGTCGGCCAAAGCGTCGGCAAAAGGCGCAAAACCCTGCGCGGTGCGTGGCAGTGTGCCCCGCAACCAGTCCTGCAAAAAGACGTGCAGCCGGCTGGCCTCCTCGACGCAGCGCCCGGCGAAATCATCCATGGCCCGTGACCTCGCGACAGGTATGTAGCACCGCTTCGCCCTCGATCAGCGCCTCGGCCCGGGCAAAGAACCGCGCGACGGCCTCCGATCCATTGTGAAGATCCTTGGCGGCTTCCGTCGCGAAACGCTCGTAGGTGGTGAAAACAGCGGGGTCATCGAGGCTCTGTGACACATGGAATCCAATCGTATCCGGCTCATGATCTATCACATGGGCCGCCACGTCGAGCAGGGCGTCGCGCAACCCGTTCTCCTGCCCCGCTTTCGCGCGGATGATGGCCGTGATGGTGATCATAAGGGATCTCTGCCGGTGCCGGAACGGAGCCAACCACCGTGGTGGCCAGCCCCTCGGTCCTTCTCTTATTGCGCGGGCGTCAGTTCCGGCTCTGCGGCGGCGGGTTTTGCCACCGTGCCCGTCCAGTCCACCGTCGCTTCAAAGGCGGCCGCAGCAGCATAGATCGTGCTTTCGGTGTAATCCGCGCCGGTCAGCATCAGCCCCACGGGAAGACCATCGACCTGACCACAGGGGATCGACATCGACGGATGGCCTGTCACATCGAACTGTGACGTGTTGGCGATCATCTCGAAAGCCCGGGCAATCACTTCGGCGATGGGCGCGCCCGGTTCGGGCAGTTTCGAGGCGGTGATCGGCAGGGTTGGCATCAGCAGCAGATCATAGTCGGCAAAGACCGCATCATAGGCGGCCTTGACTTTGCGCGAGAGATTCTGCGCCTTGGCATAATAGCGGCCATTGTAGTGGTCGATGCCGTATTGGCCGATCAGCATGCAGATCTTGAGGCTTTCGGACAGATCATCCGCCTTGCCGCGCCAGTTCGCGTGGAAATCCATAAGGCCCACGTCATAGGCGCCCTTCCAGTTCATGCCCATGCCGTTGCCCTGCATCATCTGCCATTGCAGACCTTCGATGGCAATCGGGCCCCAGACCGCAGCGGCGAGCAGATGTTCGGGGACCGAGATTTCCTCGACAGTGGCGCCGAGCCCGCGGTAGGTCTCTGCGGCTTCCTTTACCGCATCCGCCACACCCGGCATCATGTTGCCTGCAACGAACCCCTCCTTCAGCACGCCGATCTTCATGCCCGAGACCCCGCGGTCCAGCGCATCGGTGTAGCTGTCGACCTTGGGCGCATACTGGCGCGGGTCCAGCCCGTCGGCCCCGGCCAGCACCTCCAGCATCAGCGCGTTGTCGGCAACGGACATCGTCATCGGGCCTGTGTGATCGATGGTGCTCTCGATGGGCATCACACCGGTATAGGGCACCAGCCCATGGGTCGCCTTCATTCCGGCGATGCCACAGTAGGAGGCAGGCATGCGAATCGAGCCGCCCTGATCGCCGCCGATGGCCATATCGACCTCGCCCGCGGCCACCAGCGCCGCGCTCCCCGAAGACGAGCCGCCCGCCGAATAGCCCATCCGCCGCGGGTTATGCACCATCGAGGGTTTCGAAGTATGGCTGCCGCCCGACAGGCAGAAGTATTCGCAGACCGCCTTGCCCGTGATGGTGGCCCCTGCGTCCAGCATCCGTGTGACGATGGTCGCATCCGCCACCGGCACGAAACCTTCGAGCGTTGAGGCGCCGTTCGTCATCGGCACGCCCGCCAGCGCCACATTGTCCTTCAGTGCCACCGTCTTGCCCTTGAGCTTGCCCTCGGGCGCGCCTTTTACCTCGACCTTGCGCGCCCAGGCGCCATAGGGGTTTTCACCCGCTCCGGGCGCATAGCCTGACGTGCGCGGGTAAGCGACCGGCGGGGTGAAATCGGGTTCGGCATCGATGACATCATAGGCATCGAGGTTGGGCTGCATCAGCGTGTGATACTCCTCCGCCTCGGCTCGGGTCAGGTTCATCCCCAGCCCCGTCGCTATCTCGAGAAGTTTTTCAACGCTTGGTCTTGTGATGGACATGGATCGTCTCCTCTGGATCGGTTTCGGTGTGGTGCAGCGCATCTCCCGCTGCGGATGGGTTGGGTTCAGGCCGTTGTCATGCCAACGAATTCGGCCACGGTTTCAGGGTTCTTGAGGTCTTGCGGCGACAGCTCGCCCGTGATTGCGCCCTTCTGGATGATCAGCACACGGCCTGACAAAGCAGCGATAAAATCGAGGTTCTGCTCCACCAGCACCAGCGACAGACCGCGTGCGCGAAGGGCTTTGAGCGTGTCCACGATCTCTTCCAGGATCGAGGGCTGAATGCCTTCCGTCGGCTCATCCAGCAGCATCAGCTTGGGCCGGGCGCAGAGACACCGTGCCAGCGCCAGCAATTGCTGCTCACCTCCCGAAAGCGCGCCGCCACGCCGGTCGAGCAGCCTTTGCAGACGCGGAAACAGGCTCAGGATGTCATCGAGCAGTGCGGCATCCTCCGCCGCACTACCCGCCATGCCCATGCGCAGGTTTTCATGCACGCTCAGATCGGGAAAGATCTGCCGCCCCTGCGGCACCAGCCCCAGACCGGCCAGCGCGCGTTTATGCGGTGGCAGATGCGTGATGTCCTGACCGCCAAAGCGGACGGTCCCGCCCGTTGCGGGCAGATGCCCCATCAAGGTCTTCATCAGGGTGGTCTTGCCCATGCCGTTGTGTCCGAGGATCCCGAGGAATTCGCCTTCGGCCACGCCGAGCGTGACGCCCGCGAGGATCGGGATGCGGCCATAGCCAGAGCGGAGCGCATCGACTTCCAAAATCATGCCGCCAACCCCTTGCCCAGATAGACGTCGCGCACCCGGGCGTCTTCGAGAACGCGGGCCACATCGTCTTCGATCAGAACCGCGCCCTGATGCAGCACGGTCACTGTCCTCGCGATCATCTTGATGAACTGCATGTCATGCTCGACCACGATAAGCGCGCGGGATTTGTTGATCTCCAGGATCAGCTCTGCCGTCCGTTCCACCTCCTCATGGGTCATGCCCGCCGCCGGTTCGTCCAGCAGGATCAGCTCCGGCTCCCCTGCCAGAACGGTGCCGATCTCGACCCACTGCCGCTGCCCATGTGCCAGTTGGCCGACCTCTTTAGTCGCAATGCCGGTCAAGCGCAGTTGGGTCAGGATCTGATCGGTCAGTTCGGTGGCAAAGGCGGGCGTATGCTTGTGGCGCGCCGCAATCCACAGGTTTTCATGCACGGTCATCGCGTTGAACACATTGGGCACCTGGGTTTTGATGCCCACCCCCTGCCGTGCTATTTCATGCGGTCGCGCGCCGGAGATGTCCTGACCACGCAGATGCACATGGCCTTCGGTCGGCGGCAACTGCCCTGTCAGAAGCTTGAAGAACGTGGATTTGCCTGCTCCGTTCGGCCCGATCAGGCAGCGCAGTTCCGCCTCCTTCAGCACAAAATCCACCCGATCGACGGCGGTGACACCGCCAAAGCGGATGGTGAGACCGCTGGTCTGCAGCAAAGGCGCGCTCATGTTTTCACCTTTACGCGGGTCTCGGGTGGCGCTGCTTCGGTTCGCGCAAGACGTGACAGGGCCAGACCGCGCAGGGTCGGGGCGATGCCTTTGGGCACCAGCAGTACAAAGACGATCAGGATGGCGCCGAGGATGAAATTGGCGTCCAACGCCTGCTGCGCGCCGATCTCCGTGACCATCCATTGCAGGAGCAGGCAACCGATGACCGGTCCGATGAGGGTGCCGCGCCCCCCGATGATGACCCAGATGATGATCTGTGCGGAGAGCCCGAGGGCAAAGATCGTCGGGCTGACAAAAGCGCCCCAGTTCACGTAGAGCGCCCCGGCAAAGCCTGCGATGGCCCCGCCGATCATGAAGGTGATCAGCTTGTAGATGCGCGGGTCGTAGCCCAGTAGGGCGGCGCGCGTCTCGTTCTCACGGATGGCGATGATGATGCGGCCGAATGAGCTGGCAATGAGCACCCTCAGACCGAGGTAGACGAGGATCAACGCGATCCCAGTGACCATCCAGGCCTGTTCCGGCGTCAGGATATAGCCCGGGTTGCCCGGCAGGTTGAAAGTGGGCACCCCCGGCATCCCGTTGAAACCGCCAAGACGTGCATCCCCGATCTTATAGAAGTCTCCGGCGGTCGAGTTCACCAGATTGAACAAGATGAGCGAGACCGTGAGTGTGATGACACCCAGATAGACGTCGCTGATCCCGCCGTAGATCATGAAATACCCCAGAAGTGCGGCAAAGACGACGGGCACCAGAATGGCCAGCAGGATCGCGGGCGTACTGTCCCCGAAGTTGATCGCCGACACCGCATAGGCATAAGCCCCCAAGCCAAAGAACGACGTTTGTCCAAAGCACAGGATGCCGCCATAGCCCCAGATGAACCCCAGGCTGAGCGCCAGCACGGCCATGGCCGCAAAGACTGTCAGTTGCATGATCTGAAAGAGATCGACGAAGAAGGGGGCCACGATTATGGCCACTGCCGCGATGGCAGACCCAATGAGCGCCCCTGTCATGCCGTTGAGTATCTGCATTCACAAACGTCCTTTGAAAAACCGGCCCGCAATGCCGGTGGGCAGCATGCGGATCAGGACCACCGCGGCGACGAAGAGGATGACTTCGCCAAAGACGGGGGTGGTGAGGAAGGCCGCGATCTGGTTGATGAACCCGAAAAGGCCCGAGGCCGAGATCAGCCCCCAGAGCAGCGATGTGCCGCCGCCGACCACGGTGATAAAGGCCTTGGCGATATAGGCCGCCCCCATGGTCGGCACGACGCCTGCTACGGGTGCCAGCAGGCCACCGGCGAGCCCGGACATCGCCGCGCCCGCGCCGAAGGTGGCCATATAGACGCGCGCGGGGTTGACGCCCAGCGTCGCGGCCATCTCGGGGTTTTGCATGACCGCGCGCGCGATGAGCCCGGCCCGCGTGTACCGCATCACGCCAAACACCGCTGTCATGAGAAATATCGCCATCAGCGCCAGAAACGGCGTGTAGAGGCTCGATTGATAGGCGCCGACCTGAAATCCGCCCAGAGGCGAGGACACCCCCACGATCGTGTTGCCGAAGATCATCGTGGTGCCGCCGACGATCACGAGGCTGAGGCCCCATGTCGCGAGCATCGTATCGACCAGCCTGCCGTAAAGAAACTGGATCAGACAGCGTTCGACGATCACCCCGACAAGACCCACGAACACCGGTGCGATGACCAGCATCGCAAACCAGATGTTCACCCCCGCCGAGACCGACAGAACGGTGGCATAGGCCCCAAGCATGAGGAATTCCCCATGCGCGAGGTTGATGATTTTCATCATGCCGAAGATCACCGCGAGACCGGCGCTGATCAGCACCAGAGATGCAATGCCGCTGATGACGTCCAATCCGACGATGATCGCGATGTCCATGACCGGCTCCTCAGATGTCGATGATATAGTGGGTCGTGTCGTTGGGGTTGGCTTCGAGGTCGCAGACCGCGGCCGTGTCGAGCGGTTGTTGCTGCTCGAAAGTCTCCAGCACGTTCCAGGCCCGGTTTTCGACCTCTGCGAGGAACGTATTGCGGGTCACATGGTGGGTTTTCGGATCGACGACGACCTTGCCACTCGGCCCGTCGAACGACAGCCCCGTCTCCAACGCTTCGATGACTTCCATCCGGTCGACCGAGCCCGCCATCTTGACCCCTTCGGCCCAGAGGTGCACGCCCTCGTAGCTTGCTGCGGCCAATTCGCTGACATACGGCGTCTGGGCCCCATGGCGGTCCTTGATCGCCTTTACGAAAGCCTGGCTTGCCGGGGTCTGCAGCTCTTCGAAATAGCCATAGCTGCCCAGCACGCCCCTGCTCTCTGCATCCTCCAGCGTTGCAGGCTCGTTGACCAGGCCAAAGGTTGTTGAGGCAATCGGGATTTCGTCCTTCAGACCCGCCGCCGCCCACTGGCGATAAAACGCGGTGTGGTTTCCGCCCACCATCGCCGACAACAGCAAGTCAGGGCCTGCTGCCTGAATCCGCGAGATAGAGGGCCCGAAGTTGGTCACGTCCAGCGGGAAGAAATCGGTCGAGAGCACTTCGCCGCCGTTGTCTTCCACGTATTTGCGCATCCATTTCGCGGTGATCTGGCCGTAGTTGTAATCCGCCGCGATGATATAGGCCTTCTTGCCCCAGAGGTTCATGGCGTAAGGCACCAGCTTTTCGACCGTCTGGGCCGGGGTCGTGCCGGTATTGAACGTGTTTCGGTCGCAGACGCCGCCCTCGTAGAGCGTGTTGTAGAAGTAGAGGGTCCGGAACCGACTGAAGATCGGACGGATCGCTTCGCGCGACGCGGAGGTGATGCCACCATGGATGACATCCACCTTGTCGCGCACCGCAAGCTGCTGGGCGAATTGCGAGTAGAGCTGGATGTTGGATTGCGTGTCGTAGTTGATCAGCTCGACCTCACGCCCCAGCAATCCACCCGCAGCGTTGATCTCCTCTACCGCCAGCATGATGGCATAGACCATGGGCTCGCCGGTGGCCGCCAGCGGCCCGGCAAGATCATGCAGGCTGCCCAGCTTGATCGGCCCGTCCTGTGCCTGCGCCATGCTGCCGATGAGCGAAGGCGCCGCAAGTGCGACCGAGCCCGCGGCAGAATTCCGGATAAATTTACGGCGTGAGAGTGTCATCTGTGTTTCCCTTTGGTTGGTCAGTGTCTCTTTGTCTGCTGAGACTGTTCTATGGTGGATCTGCCGCCTGCACCGGGAGCAGACCCGTTGGCGCAGGACAGTTTCAGCGGCGGTGTCACTCCGCCGTCATTTTTTCAAAGGAGAGTTGTTCCACCGCGGCAGCGGCCCGGTAGAGCGTTTTTTCCTCCAGCTTGCGCCCGATGAACATCGCGCCGATGGGCCGCCCGTCATTGGTGGTGCCCGCAGGGACCGAAATGCTCGGGTGCCCTGTGGCGCAGGAGGGCGAGGTATTCGGGATCATCGCAAAGGCGCGCTCGACAACCGTCTCGCGGCTGGCCTCCGGACCGGGCAGTGGTGTGGTCGCCATCGGCGTTGTCGGCATCAGCAGGACATCGAATTTGGTAAGCAGATTATCATAGGCCGCCGTGAGCAGACGATTGAGGTTCTGGGCCTTACCGTAGTAGCGCCCCTTGTGGCGTGAAGACATGTAATGCCCCATCAAAAGGCCCAGCTTCAGCGTCTCCGACATCTCATTGGCCTGCGCTTTCCAATGCGATTGCTTGTCCAGCAGGCTTTCCAGGAACACGCCCTTCATATTGGTACCGTAGGCGTTCTGCCGCATCATCAACTCGGTGGCGCCCTCCAGGAAGATCGGCGTCCAAATGGCCGCGCCCGCCGCGTGCAGCGGCATGGATACCTCTTCGACTTCGGCACCCTGCGCCCCGAGCCGGTCGGCCACTTCATGAATGCGGGCATCCACTTCCGCCTCGCCGCCCGGATGGCCAAGGCCTTCGGACACCACCCCGATCTTGAGGCCGCGCGTGGGCATCCCCACCCCGTCGGAGTAGGTTTGGCTGGGCGCACCGGTCTGGCGCGGATCAAGCCCGTCTGGGCCTGCCATGACCTCCAGCATCAGCGCGTTCTCTGCCACCGTCCGCGTGATCGGTCCCGCGTGGTCGACGGTCAGCTCGACCGGAAAGATGCCGGTGTAAGGAACCAGCCCGTGGGTTGGCTTCATCCCCACGACACCGCAGAAAGACGCCGGTATCCGGATCGAGCCGCCCTGATCGCCGCCGGTTGCCATGTCAACGATCCCAGCCGCAACCAGAACCGCAGAGCCCGACGACGAACCGCCGGCATTGTGGCCGGGCACAACCGGGTTTTCCACCGGCCCGCTGGCCGAGGTGTGGCTGCCCCCGGAGGCGCAATAGTATTCGCAGACCGCTTTGCCGTGAATGTCCGCGCCCGCCTCCAGCAGGCGGGTGACAATGGTTGCATCGGTTTCGGGCACATAGCCTTGCAGGATGTTCGCGCCATTTTCCATCGTCACACCAGCAACATTCACATTATCCTTGATGGCCACTGTCTTGCCCGAAAGCTTGCCAGTTGGCGCGCCCTTGATCTCTGTTTTCACGACCCAGGCGTTAAAAGGATTGTCCTCAGGGTTAGGCCTGACGCCCCGCGACCGCTTGTATTTGACCTCTGGCAGTGGAGCGTCCATCCCGTCCACAAGATCGTAGGCGTCAAAAAGCCCCGCCATGAGGCCCAGAAAAGAGGCACTATCCTCCGCACTCAACGCGAGACCCAGCTCGGCCCCCGCTGCGCGCACCGCTGCCGCGTCCGGACGGTCTATCATCCCAATGGCCCCCATCATTTCAGCCCCGCCCAGGCATGCGTCCTTGGCGGCTCAATCCGTTGTCACTGCGTTCAAATGATAAGCATCTGACGCGCAATACTTTGACTTAACTAAGTAAAATGAAACAGTCGCATCTTGTAGCGCAACTTCTGTCTCATGCACTCCCGCTGTCCAGAAACAACTATTAAATGAAATTAGTTGAATTGGAAACTTAATTTTGGTTAACCTTTGAAAGGCGCAGCCGCAACAGATCGAGAGCAGAAAATTTGGGATTCTTGTCTGCGCAGCGGAAAAGTGCCCGATATTTAATCAGTCATCCCGCCGGTTCAGACCCCATTCTGCCGACCGGGTAACGTGCACCGGATTTGGCTGAATGATCCGATGCGACGACAACATCGCTGACGGCAATCGCGGAACTGGCAAGGCAATGGACCACCCGCAGGACAAGGAGAAAAGACGATGCCTCATGACCACTCTCACCCGCACAACAAACCGCTGTCGGATGTCGAACTGCGGGTAAAGGCTCTGGAATCCGTCCTGACGGAGAAGAAGCTGATCGACCCCGAAGCGATCGACCTGATTGTCGAAACCTACGAGACCAAGATCGGCCCGCGCAACGGGGCGCGCGTCGTTGCCAAGGCCTGGACCGACCCGGCCTATAAGGCGCGTCTGCTGAGCGATGCCACCGCGGCAATCAGCGAGCTTGGCTTTTCCGGTGTGCAGGGCGAGGACATGGTCGTGGTGGAGAATACCGAGGCTGTGCACAACATCGTCGTCTGCACTTTGTGTTCCTGCTATCCGTGGCCCACGCTGGGTCTGCCGCCGGTGTGGTACAAGGCCGCCCCCTACCGCGCGAAGGTGGTGAAGGACCCGCGCGGGGTGCTGGAAGAGTTCGGTGTCAGCCTGCCCGACGAGACCGAAATCCGGATATGGGACAGCAATGCGGAGCTGCGCTACCTGGTGCTGCCGAAACGACCCGATGGCACCGATGATATGTCTGAGGCGCAACTGGCCGAGATCGTCACCCGTGATGCGATGATCGGCACCGATGTGCTGGCGGCACATTGAACGCTGTAATCTGACAGAAAGGACGACCGCATGAACAGCATACATGATCTGGGGGGCATGGATGGTCTTGGCCCGATCAACCCTGCAAAGGACGAGCCCTGTTTCAAGGATGACTGGGAAAGGCGGATGTTCGGCCTTTTCGTTTCCTGTTTTGCGGGCGGGCATTACAATGTGGACGAGTTTCGCCATGCGATCGAACGCATGGATCCCGCCCACTATCTGGAGACGAGCTACTACGAACATTGGCTGGCGTCGCTGGAAACGCTGCTGACGGAGAAGGGCGTGGTGACACGCGAAGAACTGGTTGCACGCAAGAAACACATCGCGATGGAGGACGCCTGATGCCCACACTGACCCCAGACATCGTGCCGGGCCTGATCGCCACAGGGGCTTCGGCCCGGCTGGACGAGGATGTCGCAGCAAAGTTCAGCGTCGGCGACGCGGTGGAGATGAAGAACATCAACCCGGTGACCCATACGCGCCTGCCGCGCTATGTGCGTGGCAAGAAAGGCGTCGTGGAGCGGGACCATGGCGTCTTTGCCTTCCCCGACACCGGCGCCCACGGGCTGGGGCACAAGGCGCAGCATGTCTATTCGGTGAAATTCTCGTTTCGGGAGCTTTGGGGCGAGGATCACGCAGAGAACATGTACCTCTATATCGACATGTTCGACGATTACATGAAGCCCGCGTTATGAACGATCAGATCAAAGGTTATGACCTCAAACGCACCCCACACCTGCCCCATGACAAAGGCGGGCCTGTCTTCAACGCACCATGGGAGGCGAAGGCCTTTGCGATAACGGTCGATCTGCACAAACGCGGTGTCTTCGCGTGGTTAGACTGGTGCAAGACCCTGTCGGAGGAGATCAGGCTGGCGCAGGCGGCGGGCGATCCCGATCTGGGCGACACCTATTACAAGCATTGGCTCAGCGCGCTGGAAAAGCTGCTCACGGAAAAGAAGGTGACCAATGCGCAAAGCCTGCTGGCGGCAAAGGAAGACTGGCGCGCGGCCGATGAGCACCGCGGCTTTGGCGAGGCGCCGGTACTTGTGAAAGGTGCTGCTGGCGCTGGGACGTGAGTATCCCAGGAGGCGTCACCGCAGGTCCAGCCGGAGCAGCGGCAGATCGCACAAACAGCATCTTGATCGGACTGGATCAACGTGTCTGATGACACGGGCGACAGGCGCAATCACACCAGGCATGCAACCCTACGCAAGCGTATCCAGTGCCTCTCGCAGGAGCTGCGCTTTTTCAAAACCGATTGTCTCGATGATCCAGTCATTCTGCGCTTCGACATGGAGCGCGATCTTGTCGGCAAGCGTGACCCCCAGATCGGTCAGCGCCAATTGAACGCGCCTTTGGTCCTCTGCAGAGAGCTGACGCTGGACCAGCCCGTCCGCCACCATGCGATCTACAAGTTTGGTCAGTGTCGGCGGATTCATCAAAACAATTTCAGCCAGCTCACGCATTGTGGTACCCTGAGAGGCACGCAATGACTGCAGCACACGCCAGGTTTCGACCTGCACGTTCAGCGCTTTGAGATTCTGGCTCAATTCGATGTGAAGTTTTCGATGGGCCGCAGCAAGTGCATAAGAAATATACGAATCTACTGTTTTTTGAGGCTCTGACATCCGACGACCGACAGTTCAATGGTAAAAAAAGTTGACGTTTCGGACACCAAGTACCACCGTCTTTGGATTAAAACTAGAAGAGAAAACGGATCGATGGCTTCGACGCACATTCATCTTTGGCGAAGTGAGGATGCGGCCTCTTTTCCATATGGCAGACCGGATGCGGGACCAGGTGCAAATGCCGGTCAGCCCTACCGCGTCGCACTGTTGATCCCGATGTGCGGGGCGGCGGGCATGTGGGCACCGTCCTGCATTGCCAGTGCTGAGGTGGCGCTGAACGAGCTCAATGCGAGTACAGGCATCAGTGGACGTCCTGTAGAGGTCGTGGTGATCGATGCGGCCCTAGAAGCGGAAACACCCGTCGAAACCCTGATCGGCGATCTGATTTCGCAGGGCCGGGTCGACGCCATCGTGGGCATGCACATCAGCGCGGTGCGGCAAAAGATCATCGGGACCGTCCGGGGCAGAATACCGTTCATCTACACCCCGCTTTACGAAGGCGGCGAGGCCTCACCGGGCGTCTTTACAATCGGCGACATGCCCGCCCGGCAGCTTGGCCCGGCCATCGGATACATGAGCCGAAGGTTCCGGCTCAAGAAATGGGCCCTGATCGGCAATGACTATATCTGGCCACGGGTCTCGCACGCCTACGCCAAGATACAGCTGCGCCGGCATCATCGCGAGCTGGTTTTCGAAACCTACCTGCCCTTCAACTCCAACAGGATTGAAGATGCGGTGGAGACAATCGGCAAATCGGGCGCGGATGCGGTTCTGATTTCGCTGGTGGGTCAGGACGCAGTTGCGTTCAACCGCATCTTTGGCGCGATGAAGCTGCATTCCACCACGTTCCGTCTGTCCTGCGCCATCGAAGAGAACGGCCTGCTGGCCAGCGGCGAACAAAATCTGGATCGGCTCTTTTCCTCAGCCTCCTATTTTGCCGGTTTGGACACGCCAGGCAATGCGGAGTTTCGGGAAAAGTACCACAGCCTGCATCAGGAGCGCGCGCCGATGCTGAACGCCCTGGGCCAGTCCACCTATGAGGGGCTGCATTTCCTGGCCAGCCTGGTCGGCCAACCTCAACAGGACTGGCGGGCCCGGAGGATGCCGTCATCGCGTCCCATCGCTTACAAGAGCGCACGGCGCGGGCTGTACGTGACGAATGCCGATAACAAATCTCCCGTCTTCGTCGCGCGCGCCAATGGGTTTGTCTTCGATGATCTGCAAAGGCTGCCCTGACCGGGCGCGTGATCGGTCTGCTTCCTCACTCAGCGTCGAAGCTGACATCTCGAAGCCGCCCTTGTTCGGAGCACCTGTTGGAGAGCATCGCACCGTCATCAAGGTCGGCCGCGAAGAACGCGGCCTTGGCCATCGCTCGCCGCAGGCTGAGGCTGGGTTTTGGCGTTCTCTTACTGGATCACCATTTTGGCCTGCATATCGACCGCCGTTTTGCCTGAACCTTGCACAGCACAAAAACCTGACCAAGGACCAGCACCGAGGGCATCATGGCAAGTGCAGCGAAAAGACTCGCGAGCTTGCTGGAAAAGCTGAAGGCTCTACAATAAAAGGGGGCTGTCGCAATCAGTTCCAATGACCTGTCGCACAACACGTCGCTCTTCGAGACCAAGGCGATGATCGCTCAGGGGCGTCGGCTGGAGATCAGAAACCGACTGCGCCTGTTTGGAGCCGAAGATGTCTTGATCCTGGTGCCGGAAGCTCTCTTAAAACCATCCAACGGAGGCGCGGACGGTTCTGGCAATCATGCCATACGCGTCCCAACTGCTCGGCAAACTATTGGTTCGATAACACAGCAAGACCATCGGCCCATTATCTGACAAAGGACAGGGTGCTTCAGAGCCCGGCCGTCATTATGTGTTAGTCGTACATCTCCTGCAAAGCCTTGTAAGCAGAATCTGCAACAACATCGGTACGAGACGAGATGCATTGCGTCATGCGTTGGCCGCGTTCGTCTTCGGTGCCGAGGATAAGTCGCGCTGCCAAGCGATCCGCCACGATCCGGCCCACAAGATCGCGGGCATCTTCATCTGTTCGAATGCCTTCGCCGACAATCAAATGCGTGCCCACTGTGTCTGGATGCATGATTGTGCGAAACATCTGCCAGCGTGGGCTATGCTCTGACACGGGCCAAATTGTCGTAACCAGGACATGCAACTGTCTCCATGCTTCCTGGCCAAGATCCCGTTTCCAACGCAACAATGCCGTCATACAGGCGTCTATTTGCAGCTTTGCGGCGATGTCCATAGCATCGCGGATCGCGGGACGGACAGCACGTGCGTAGCTTTCAAGACTTTCTGCGGTTGGATTGCCGTTTGACAACGTATTCTGAGTGAATTCATCTGACATACTAAGGATTCTGCGGCTGATGTCGTCGACGGGGTCGGTCTTGCTCGACCGCATTGGCAGCTTTTCCAAAGCACCGGCAATCTGTTCACCAAACGAAGCCAGCTTTGGTGCCCAGGTACGTGCCCCGTGTTCAGAAAAGTATGGGCTCAGTATACTAAAGAGACCGAGCGGAATGTGTGACAAACATTTCAAACGTTCGTACTCGCGCGGCGTGGGCTGTATCGTGTGTGTTTCGCCCGTCTCAAGATACAGCGTATAGATACCTCCAAGTCCTTGGCGCCCGACGTCAAGTCGGTCTTTTTCCGGTTGCGTATCGCGTGCGACGATCAAGGGATAAACGTTGCGCCCGACCTTGCGAATGTTCGCCGCATATTCGCGACGCATCGTTCGATGAATATCCACAATACCGTCATGAAGCGCTTGGTCCTGATTTCCCGCATGGGCGCACGGAACCAAGAGATCTGCCACCGACGTCCGGTGAAGGTTTGCCGCCGCCTTGAACGTTTCGCCATCGTCAAATGACCAAAGTTCTTTGTTCTTTGCATGAGGCATCTTGTTGGTTCCTTTGTTGAGTGTCCAAAATCATACCGATTGCGGAGGCGCGGCGTCGGGTTGAATGGCAGACCTGGGTGTCTTCACGTGCTTCAATTTCGGCAAACCGTTGAACCTCCTCGGCAAAAATGGATTTATGGACATTCGCGGTTTTTCTCCGAGCGCATTTGCAACAACCAGTTCGCCGCACAGCGGGGCCGATACGATACCCGTCCTGAATCCGCCTGTTGCATAGTGAAAGTTGGCGATTTCCGGTGACTGTCCAAGGACCGGCAATTCGTCAGGTGTACCAGGCCGCAACCCGGACCAGGTGCGTTTGATGTTCACGCGTTCGAGTGCCGGAATGGCACGTATCGCTCCGCGCGCAAGGTCAGTCAGCATCTCATAGTTGACGCCCGTATCGAACCCCACCATTTCGGTTGTACTGCCGATAAGAACCTCACCGTGGGCCTTCTGCAAAATGTAGCAATCCACCGTGCTGATATTCGACTTAAGCTTATCCTGTAGCGTTTCGGTCCCGATGATTTGTCCACGTACCGGAACAAGTGGAATGTCTTGATCTATCATATTGGCGAGCTTGGCCGCCCATGCACCTGCAGCATTGATCACCAGTCCACTACAGAAAACGCCCTGTGTCGTTGCAACTCCCGTAATCTTACCGTCGGCCATCAAAAGGTCGGTCACATGTGTGTCGCCTGCAAACCTGGCACCCAGATTTATCGCAGCTCGTTTAAGGGCCTCGTTCAAGAACAACGGGTTGACCTGATTGTCGCCGGGGAAATGCACGGCACCCAGAACATCGTCGGTAATATGCGGATCATGCGCCAATACACGTTGCCGATCCCACTCTTCGGCAAGTGCTTGGTCGCGCCCCAGCCAATCGAGAATGGACTGCGCATGCCGTCGTTGTCTGCCGTTGTAGAGCAGATAGAGCAGGCCCGTTCCCACTTCCGCTTCGATATCCATCCCTGTCTGCAGCAAGAGTTCAGGCGCCAGCTCAGCAAACATCTTGTTGCTTGCCTTTAGAAGATGCATGAACAGACGGGGGACCGGCTCAGGCTCGGTGGATGACACTTCATCAGCGTTGTGGAAAATCACTCCGCACCCAAGCCCGACGGATTCTCCAATCGCCCACAAACCACCCGCAGACGCCGCTGTCGCCTTTCCCGGCTTGGACGCGTCGATCAAGGTGACCGAACAGCCACGCTTGGCGAATGAATATGCGACGCTTGTTCCGTAAACGCCGGCACCGATCACCAAGACATCCGACGTCTTTTTCATCCGGATACCGCCGCCTTTTTAGCAAGGGCTCCCAGAGAAATCGGACGGATCGGATTTCGCACGCTTATGGGGCCTACCTCCTTCATGGCGCGCTCGGTCAGCCGGGCAATTTGACGCGAGGCGGATGGCCAACAGAACTTTGCTTGGCAAGGGCCCATACCCAGCCGGGTCGCTGACTTCAGTGTTCTAAAGTCCGTGCCGCCTTGCTCAATCCCGGTTCGAACCTCTTTCCACATAAGCTCTTCACATCTGCAGACGATCGTATCGTCCGTCACCAGATCCAACAAACCAGCGCGCGGGTAAGAGATCTGATTTATGGCGGCGCCGAAGGTATGAACCCTTCGGAGCGCCCGACCAAGGCGACGTGACACACCTTCGAGACAGGCATCTGAACAGGCCCCAAGCGCGTGGGCAGCTGCATTTCCGGCCAGCTTTCCTTCGAGGATCGCGGCAGAAGCACCCGAGACACCGGCACCATCCCCCACTGCAAAAACATCCCGCCGGCTTGTGCGCAATTGGTCGTCTCGCTCCGGATGCCATCCGCCTCGCATTTCGCAAAACCGCATTTTGCACCCAAATATCTGGAACAGGTCAGTGCGCGGCATAAGACCATAACTGATACAAAGCGCATCTGCATTGATCGTTTCGGTGCGCGATAGATCAGGGCGCCAAGACGCATCAACGGGGGCGTGGCTAATGCCGGTGAGCCTTTGATCTCCATGCGCCGATACAACCATGCGCCCATAGCGCATCTTTACACCCGTTCGCTTCAGCGTTCCAAAATACTTCATGCCTTCGAGAGTTTTTTGCGGAGCCTGCCACGCCCGCAGCGGCAGCATCATCCAGGACCTCCGCGACGCGGCCTGGAACACAGACACGACCTGATGACCAAGCTTTGCCATCTGGGCTGCAACGGCGAGAAGCAAGGGACCAGACCCCGCCAAGACAATCCTGCGACCCGGGGCAACCCCGGTCATTTTCAGAAGGGCCTGTGCACCCCCCGCGGTCATAACTCCGGGCAGCGTCCATCCGGGAAAAGGTGGTACATATTCCTGCGCGCCCGGTGCCAGAATGATCTGCTTTGCTGTCAGTATCGTAGAGGCATCGCCATCACTCACACAGACCCTCTTGCGATCAAACACACCCCAGACCGAGGTGTTCGTGCGCACATCGATAAGGTTGCGATTGGCGACCAGATCCCGCCTGATCCTTTCACCATCCGGATCGGGCCCGGGCGCATTTGGGGACCTTGGCGCACGATGAATCTGCCCGCCCGGCATGTCGCCCTCTTCGATCAGAACAGATGAAATGCCGTGACCCGCAGCTGCGATTGCCGCGCTTGCCCCGGCCGGGCCTCCACCGACAACAAGCAGATCTGTGGTCTCTTCACTCACGGGAAGGAACCAACTGCGCGTCACCGTCCTGCGTTTCTATTATCATTCCTTCCTGTACTTCCGTAATGCAGGCCCGCCTGTTCGAGATACCATCTATTTTCACCACGCAATCAAAGCAGCTTCCTATTCCACAAAAGAGAGATCTGCCGGTGGAAAACCGGGAAGTCCGCCTGAATTGAACATGGTCAATTTCCAAAAGAGCGGCCGCGACCGTATACCCTGAACCAGTTTTAACTCGCCGTGAATCTACAGAAATCGAAACAAAGGCATCGGCCATAGCGTGCAACATTCCACCTCGGTCATCTGCGCATACGCCTAAGCTGTATGATATTGGGCTATAGTGTGACGTTTCAAGGAACGACTCGGTCGCGGTGCGTCAAAAAATTCTCCTTAAGCGGGAATTTGCCCAATCTCACACTCAACCTGTCCAGCTACGCTTCGATAACTTATACTGTCGTCGACATGATTGAAGGCCGCATCCTGAATGACAGCGTGACGGAGCCTTGGAACCACCGAAGTCGCGGATCGGATGGAGGTCTAACGCCAATGACAAGAGCCTTGATTTCGCCCGAAGAACTCAAAGCAGCGCTCGGGCATGACATCGTTGTAATCGATACACGCAGTCCTGACGACTATGCAGAAAAGCATATACCGGGTGCTGTTAACATGCACGAGATATTCACTTTTCTGGCCACATCGACCCCGGAAGGCATGCAGGAGTTGGCTGACAGGTTTTCAGCGGCGTTTGGGGCCGCAGGCCTTGACGGAAAAAAAATGGCCGTTGTTTACGAACAGTCCATGGACACCGGCTTTGGGCAGTCCTGTCGTGGTTATTTCTTGTTGGACTACCTCGGCTATCCCTCAATTCGTGTACTCCACGGCGGATTGAAAGCATGGGAGGCCAAAGGCTATCCGGTCACTCAAGATCAACCGGAGATTGAGGCGGTTGAGTATCATGCCAGTGCGAACGCGACCAAGACAATGCTGACGAAGGATGACGTGAAATCTGCTCTGGGTCGCTCGGATATTGCTCTTTTGGATGTGCGTGATGTTGACGAATGGATTGGCGACAGCTCTTCCCCCTATGGCAAGGATTTCTGTCCGCGAAAAGGGCGCATTCCCGGCGCAAAGTGGATCGAGTGGTACCGGATGATGAAGCCAACAGAAACAGGGCCGATGATTAAATCACCGGATGAAATCCTGGCAGAGTGTGCATCTGTTGGCATTGCAAAGGAAACGCCGGTTTACATCTATTGTTTCAAAGGTGCGCGTGCTGCAAATACTTTCCTCGCTCTCAAAGAAGCGGGGCTGCCGGACGTGCAGATTTATTTTGGCTCCTGGAATGAATGGTCCCGTGATTTCGACCTGCCCATAGAAGAGGGCCTGCCATTTGACACATAGCGTGTAACCGCGACAGCCTTCGGGACGGGATCGTGGCGTGAACCTCCCAGCAGCAAAAAAGACCTAAGGCAAATGCCTGTCGGGGTGCTCAGGATGCAAGGATGTCGCTTTTGTCCCCAATGGCCCGTTCTGCAACGTGCTGTCCCCCATCAAGAGGGCGGAAATCTGGAAAGTTCGTCCCGGACCCATCTGCGCCCGCCAACTCGCTGGTCGTATCGAAGATGACAAAGGCCCCTGTTTCAAAAGTATCGGATCAAGGCCAACGGTGTCGACCCGCCCGCGGCCCTTTGCTTTCCTGCCACACGAAAGAAAGCCGAGGCGCAGAGGTTGGAAACCTCCGGCCGGCTTCGTACGTTGGACCGGTAACAACATCGAAAGACGGCCATGGACCTGAATGCAGATTTTTCAAAGCGCGCGCTTGTGCACACGGCACAGCTTGACTGGCAGGCCTCGCCCATGCCGGGCGTGGACCGCCGGATGCTCGACCGGATCGGAGGCGAGGTGGCGCGTGCCACCAGCATCGTGCGCTATGCCCCGCAAAGCCATTTTTCTGAGCACACCCACGCGGGCGGCGAAGAATTTATCGTGCTTGAGGGCGTTTTCTCGGATGACCACGGCGACTTTCCCGCCGGATCCTACGTGCGCAATCCGCCGACTTCCGCCCATACCCCCCGGTCAGAGGAAGGCTGCACGATCTTTGTCAAGCTTTGGCAGTTCCAGCCCGACGACCGCACGCATGTGGTGATCGACATGACAAAGATGGAGTATCTGCCGGATGTGACGCGCCCCGGCATCGACGTCATGCCGCTCTTTCAGGATGCCTTTGAAACCGTGCGGGCAGAGCGGTGGGCTGCGAATACTGACGTGACACTTGCGCTGCCCGAAGGGGGTGAGTTTCTGGTGTTGGACGGCGATG
Organism: Roseobacter weihaiensis; assembly: GCF_020622345.1. Taxonomy (GTDB): domain Bacteria; phylum Pseudomonadota; class Alphaproteobacteria; order Rhodobacterales; family Rhodobacteraceae; genus Roseobacter; species Roseobacter weihaiensis. Next base: position 65,334 of record NZ_JACNMO010000003.1, read on the forward strand.
TGACAGAAGGTGGCGATGTGTTGCAACGCGGTTCATGGCTGCGGTTGCCTGTGGGCAGTACTCTCAACGCTCGGGCGGGCCGTCAGGGGGTCACACTCTGGGTCAAATTGCGGCATATCCCCCATGCCAAACCCCCTGGCCCATGAGAGCTCGGTCATATGAACCCCGGCTCGGCAGGAACGGGACGCCTGGCCATTCCGTTTCCGGTGTTGGCATGGTCTGAGCCAGGCGAAAGCAGGTTGCGGCCTTTACGGGCTGCTTTCGACAGACAGCGCAGAGGTGAGCGCGGGATAGAGCGCGAGATAGCGTGCATAGATCTCTTCGTAGGCACGCACAGCCGCCGGATTAGGGTCAATCACCCGGCCCGGTCTGATCATCGCCGCAATCCCGTCATCGATGCTGTCAAATCGTCCGGCACCATGGGCCGCAAGGATGGCCGAGCCCAGCGAAGGCCCGTCGGTTGATGCAGGAATACGCACCGGAATGCCCGCCGTGTCGGCGTGTATCTGCATAAAAAGATCCGAATTTGTGGCACCGCCTCCGGCGATCATTTCCGTCACCTGATACCCCCCTTTGGCGAAGGCATCGAGAATTGCGCGGGTGCCCATTGAAATACCCTCCATGACCGCGCGGAAAACGTGGTGCGGCTCATGCGCAAGGGTCAGGCCGGTGATTGCCCCGCGTGAGAGCGCATCGGTATAGGGCGTGCGGTTGCCCTGGAAGTGGTCTTGCACGATCAGCCCCTCAGCCCCGGGTGGCAAGGCTGCCGCTTTATGGTTCATCTCGTCAAGGTCGAACGCATCACCGACAAACCGTTTCAGCCAGTTGATGATCGACCCGGTCGAGGTCTGGCCTCCTTCGATGATATAACGGTCCGGATACACGATGTCGGCATAAGCTCCCCAGATACCCGGGGCATGGAAAGGTTGTTCTGTCACCCCGAATTGCAGGTGTGACGACCCGGTGATCAGGCAAAGCTGCCCGGGTCGGGATACGCCCAGACCGATCATCCCGATCAGCGCATCAGCCCCGCCCTGCACCAGCAGGGTCCGGGGTGTCAGCCCAAGCGCCTCTGCCGCCTGCGCAGTCAGCGGTCCGACAACCTCGCCCGGTGCAGCGATGCGCGCGGGCCATTTCCCGACCAGATCGGGCATACCCAATTTGTCCACAAGGCGGTCCGCCCAGCCGCCATCTCGGTTCGCATAATGCCAGCGCAACCCGACATTATTCAGGGACGCGCAGCGCTCGCCCGTCAGGCGCAGTGTCAGGTAATCCTGATACTCGCAGATCGTCTCCGCCGCGTCGTAAACCTCGGGCTCGTTGTTCTTGATCCAGAGTGCCTTGGGGATCATCCATTCGGCAGAGACCGGTCCGGCCCCATCCGCGTTGAGCTTCAGCCGCGTGTCGCCTGTCGCCAGAACGGCTTCGGCTTCCCTGTCCGCCCGCACATCCATCCACATGATCGCGGGCCGCAGGGGTCTGTCGGCCTTGTCCAGCGCAACCACGGTACAACAGGTCGTGGCACAGGCCATCGCTTCGATCTGGTCGTCCGACAGGCCAGCCTCTGCCAGACATGCGCGGGTCGCCTTGCAAAGGCTCTCCCACCAGTCATCGGAGTTCTGCTCGGCCCGCGCACCGGGGGAGAACATTGTCTCATAGGCCTCTGCGTGTGACGCAATGCAGCTGCCATTCAGATCATAGATGCGGGCCCGCAGGCTTTCGGTGCCGCCATCGACTGCCAAAACATAAGACATTGTCCCATCCTCCCGTTGGGTCTTTTAGGGGGCTGCGACGATGTCCGCCACCACGTCGGCGGCGTCCCAGTGTGGCATGTGCCCCGCCGCTACCATGTGACAGGCAACATGGGGCGGCAAGTGAAAGACATGATCGCGCGGGATGACCTGGTCATTCAACCCAAAGATCGCCGTCACCGGTATCTTGCCCGCCAGCGCCAAAAGCGGGGCAAGGGTGTCGATGCCTTGCACATTACCCTGAACCGTGGTGGCGGCAAGGGATGACAAGCGACCGGCAACCAGACCTTCTGCCATTGCGCTCAAGGCGTCTGCATCAAGCTGGGATGCCTTTGGGCCCAGCATCCGCATGAGATGCGCCAGTGCACCCCGATTGGGGCCCTGCGCCATACCCCGCACAAAACTGCCATTGATCTCGGGCCCGCATCCCGCTGGCGCGAGCAAGGTCAGGCGGGCGGTTTTGAGAGGCGCGCGCAGGGCGGCCTGCGTGGCGAGATAGGCACCAAGGGAATGGCCAATCAGGTGAACAGGCTCCGGCTGGTTCTCCAGCTCGCCCACAAGCCAATCCACAAGGGTCTCAACATCCGGTGCATCGGCAGCATTACGTCCATGGCCGGGCAGATCCGGTGCGACGGAGGCCATCCCCTTGCGTTGCAGGACGGCCCGCAGCGCCGCCCAGTTCGAGCCTAATCCTGCAAATCCGTGCACGAAATACGCAGCCAGAGATGCCGTGGCCGGTCTGCTGCGACCGGATACATGCAGACGGACATCGGCAGCCTCGATCCGCCCACGCCGCCCGGTTCCGCTGATGTCATCGAGCGAGATACCATTTGTCTTGGCGATCCGCCGTGCCAAGGGGGTGGCGCGCGGCGTGGCGGCGCGGGGGGCGGGCTGCGCGGTCGTGACGGTGCTCTGTGCAGGAACATTTTCGACAGCGGCCTCGGCGGTCTCTTCACCCTTGATCCCGTCCCACAGATCATCTGTCTCGATCATGGCAATGGGGGCGCCGACCTCAACCACGTCACCGGGGCGAACGAGGGTTTCGCGTAAGGTGCCATCCCCCAAGGCAGGATATTCAACAAGGGTTTTATCCGTCTCGACTTCCACCAGAGGATCACCGCGTTTGAAACTCTGGCCGGGTTTGACCAGCCATTCGGCAATGGTGCCTTCTTCCATGGTTTCACCAAGGCGCGGCATCGGCAAGGTGAGCGTTGTCATGGAAACATCTTTCGTGCGGTTTCGGCAATAAGCTCGGGCGTGGGCACGGAGTTCTGTTCCAACAGAGGCGATACCGAGATCGGGATATCCTCTCCGGCCACCCGGACCACCGGATCTTCCAGAAAGTCGAAACACTCCTCCGTGATGCGGGCGGCCAGTTCGGCAGCGACGCCACATGTCATCACCCCTTCGGAGACGACCATCGCGCGCCCGGCGTCTTCAACAAGGGGGCGGATCGTGTCGAAGTCCAGCGGATTCAGGGTGCGCAGATCGAGGACCGCCGCATTGATCCCGTGTTCAGAGTGCAACGTCTGTGCCGCCACCAGCGCATGATGGACTTGCCGGGAATAGGTGACGATCACCAAATCCGCTCCCGCGCGCAGCAGGTTGGCTTGGCCCCATGCGACAGGTTCAGCATCCGCGTCCACCGTGCCCTTCATGGTATAAAGACCCTTATGCTCAATAAAAACAACGGGATCAGGCTGTTGCAGTGATTGCCGCAACAGATGGTAGGCGTCTTCGACTGTCGCGGGCATGGCCAGCCGCAGGCCCGGTGTGTGCATGACGTAGGCCTCGAGGCTCTGGCTGTGCTGCGCGCCTGCAGACCGGCCGGTTCCGCCTTGTGTACGCAGCACCATGGGCACGCCGATCTGACCTCCGAACATATATCGGATCTTGGCAGCTTGGTTGGCAAGCTGGTCCATCGTCATGCCAATGAAATCGACATACATCAGTTCAGCGACCGGACGCAGGCCCGTCATGGCAGCGCCCACGGCGGTCCCGACAATCGCGGCCTCCGAGATCGGTGTGTCGATCACGCGATCGGCGCCAAACTCTTTGATGAGGTCCTTGGTCACCCCGTAAGCACCGCCGTACCGCCCGACCTCCTCTCCCAAAAGGATAACAGTGTCATCGGTTTGCATGGCTTCATGTAACGCCAGGCGCAGCGCGTCGCGGTAGGTTGTCTCTTGCAAAGCCATCGCCCTCAGCCCTGCGCCAGAATGCGGTCAAGCCGGGTGCGCACCGGTTCCGGCTCCGGTTCGGTCGGAGCATAGACGTCGCGAAACATCGATTGCATCTGTGGCTCCTCCCCGGCGATGGCAAAGTCGATGGCGGCATCCATTTCCCTGGCAATCTCATCATCCAGCGCGTCGAGCTCTGCCGTGTCCATCAACCCGGTGGTCAGCAGTTTTTCACGCGCCTGCAGCACCGGGTCCTTCTTGCGGCCCTCCTCCTCTTCTAACTCCTCACGGTAAGGGGATTTGTCTTTGCGGGCGTGACCGTAAAAGCGATAACAATCAATCGCGAGGAACGCGGGCGTACCGCCGCGCGCCTGCTCCATCAGGTCCGTGGCAGCCTCGACGACATCTTCGACCTCGAGCCCGTCGACGGTCCGCGCCGCCAGACCAAAGGCTGCTGCCCGTTCATGCAGGTCGGGGTTTGCGGTGGCCTGATCGATGCGCGTGCCCATACCGTATTGGTTGTTGATGCACACAAACATGACGGGCAGCTTCCACAGGGCCGCCATGTTCATGCTTTCATAAAGAATACCCTGCCCCGTCGCGCCATCACCAAAGAACGCGACCGATACGGCACCGCTTTTCTGATGACGCGCGGACAATCCAGCACCCACGACCGCCGGAATGCCACCGCCCACGATGGCATTTGCCCCAAGGTGCCCCAGCCCCATGTCGGCGATGTGCATGGAGCCGCCCTTGCCATGGCAATACCCGGTGTCCTTGCCCGCAATCTCGGCCATCATGCGGTCGGGATCGGCCCCGCGCGCCAGAAAAATGCCGTGGCCGCGATGATGCGTGGTGAAGGTATCACCATCGCGCATCCGGGCACAGACACCGACGGCTGCACTTTCCTCTCCGATCGACAGATGCAGCATGGACCCAGCGGACTGGCCACGCACAAAAAGCTCTCCGACCCGTTCTTCAAAGGTACGCACCCGGCGCATCTCTTGGTAGAGCTGTGGCAATGTCGTGTTCTTCATGATCCGCGCATCCCTTGTTTTAGATCAGCCCGTACTGCCGCGCCTTGTTGCGCAGAAAGGGCAGGCCGTTATCCATCACCTCAGCCTCACCCGACGCAACAGGCCGCCAGACCGACAGGCCGTTGGCGATTTCGGGCGGCATGTTGATAAAGCTCTCCATGGCAAGCCCGCCAGTAAAGCCAACCGCCCGCAAGGCGCCAAAAACCTCATCCCAGCCGACAGTGCCCGCCCCTGGCGTACCGCGGTCGGATTCCGACAGATGGATATAGCGCAGGTGATCGCGGGCATCGATGATGCCCTGGGCCATGCCCTTTTCCTCGATATTCATGTGATAGGTATCGAGATGAACGAACATGTTATCCGCGCCGATGCGCTCGATCATCTCAACCGCCTGCCATCCGGTGTTCAGCAGGTGCGTCTCGTACCGGTTCACCGGTTCGATCCCGAACGCCAGACCAAGTGTCCTGGCGTGCTGCGCCGCGCGGCTCAAGGCATGCGCAACGTTATCCAGTTCCGCTTGCGTCGGTGGCTGGCCGGAGCGTTCGCCGATCCCGCCGTAAACCACGCCGGACAGCGCCTCCGCCCCAATGGCTGCAGATTTATCCAACGCGGCACACAGAAACTCTGTCGCGCCCTCCGGATTGCGGGAGGCCCAGACCTCCTGCGGCAAACCAAGGGAGCAAACGGACCGCATTTGCGCCGCCTCAAGTGTTTTGCGGCTGTGTGCCGCATCCACGCGCGGTGGGTCAAGCAATGCGATTTCCAGAAAATCCATGCCGTAAGACACGGCCTTGGCAACCGCTTTTTCACAGCCCGCCCTGTCCCAAGACATGGTCCACATGCTGGTGTGCACGCCAAAACCTTCCATCTATACCCCCTGTTTTTCGCTGGCTGACAAAAGCGCAGTCGCAAGCCCTTCGTCGACCATGAGCCGCTTTACGAAGCCAGCGCGCAAAACCGCGAGAGTGGCTGCCAGTTTGCCCGTGCCGCCGGCCAACAGCACGGTGTCGGTATCCGCCATGTCGGCCGGTTGCACACAGGGCGTCGAGCGGTTGAGCTCAATATCCGCGACCGTGCCGTCTGCCTTGTAGAATATTCCACAGCAATCACCGACCACATCCGCGTCGCGCAGCTGCTGGATCTGATCGGGGCTGAAAATGTTGCTGTCAAATAGAATGGCGCCCTCGCGACATTCACCAACGCTCATGAGAGCGTGATCAGCCCGGCGTGCGACATCCATCGCCTCGCGCACCAGACGTTGCGACATGATCCCATCACAGGCGACCGCACTGTCGGTCACAAAGGGCGCGGGCATCAGAATGGCGCGCCCCCCGGTTTGCGCGGCAAGCCGGACACAAACATCCCCGGGCGCCGTGTGCGACGCATAGGTAACCGACCCCATAAGCGACACGAAGGTCAGCCCGCTGTTCTTGGTCCTTGTCAGGTTATCCGCCATTGCCGACAGCGTGCGGCCCCATCCGACACCGACGGTCAATGCCTGCGCCGTCTTGCCGATTCGTGTCAGATAGCCGCTGGCCAGGACTGCCACGGCATTGCGCGCCAATGCTTCGTCTTCATCTCCGGTGCCGGTGGGGGCGACCTGAACCTCTTGCAGGCCAAAGGTGTCACTCAGCCGGTCAGCCAGCGCAAGCGTGCGCGAGGTCCGGTGTTCCACGGTTATCCGCACCAACCCCTGTTCGCGCGCGTCGGCCAGCATCCGCAGCACTTTGAACCGTGAAATCCCCAGCCGTTCACTGACATCCTGCTGACTGAGATTGCCAACGTAATAGAGCCACGCCGCCTGCGCAATGTTATCATCCGCCTCGGGTTTTTGCATAAACATTGGGCGCTCTGTTCCTTTTTGAGGCATGTGACAAAACGGCTTGACCGAGCGACATACGCTTATATAGTCACATTCGTGTAGTCAATGCACAAGTGTGAAGACGGCCTGTTCCAAGGGGGAATACCCTTTCCGACGGACAGTGCGTACGCAGGAATGTCACGCGGGCGACATCGTCCAATGCGCCCCGGAAAATGACCCGCAAATGCGGGCGTAGGGAGGAAACAGAATGAAGACACGTACGAAATTAATGGCAGGTGCTGCGCTGATCGCGTCATCGCTGACGGCTACGCAGGCCGTGGCGGACGGTCACGCCAAAGACATTGCGACAGTTGTGAAAATCGCAGGCATCCAGTGGTTCAACCGCATGGAAGAGGGTGTCAACAAATTCGCCAGCGAAACCGGCATGAACGCCTTTCAAGTCGGCCCGGCGCAAGCCGACCCGCAACAGCAGGTGGCCTTGATCGAAGATATGATCGCCCAGGGTGTTGATGCGCTCGCCGTTGTTCCCATGTCCCCCGAGGCGCTTGAACCGGTGCTGGGCCGCGCGATGGAAGCGGGCATTACGGTCATCACGCACGAGGCCGCAGCCCAACAGAACACCAGCTATGACCTCGAGGCATTCGTCAACGAGGACTTCGGGGCCAACCTGATGGAGCAACTCGCGGCTTGTATGGGCGGCGAAGGTGAATACGCCGTGTTCGTGGGTTCGCTGACCTCGCAGACCCACAATCAGTGGGTTGATGGCGCCATTGCGCATCAAGAAGCGAACTATCCGGACATGACGCTTGTCGGGGACAAGAACGAAACCTTCGACGATGCAGAGCAGGCCTACACCAAGGCGCAGGAAGTGCTGCGTGCATTCCCGGACATCAAGGGGATGCAGGGCTCGGCTTCGACTGACGTGGCGGGCATTGGCCGCGCAATCGAAGAGCGTGGCATGGAAAACGCCACCTGTGTGTTTGGCACCTCCCTGCCCTCCATTGCGGGACAGTATCTTGAAACCGGCGCCGTCGATGGGATCGGCTTCTGGGACCCGGCCGTTGCGGGTGAGGCGATGAACAAGCTCGCTGTGATGGTCATGGACGGCCAGACGGTTACAGATGGCATGGATCTCGGCCTGCCCGGCTATGAGGAAATCTCGCTCGATGGCAAGGTGATCTACGGCCAGGCGTGGGTCAATGTGAACAAGGACAATATGGGCGATTACCCGTTCTGATCCTTTCTTTCTGCGGAGCAGTTTCTGGACTGCTCCGCGCCTTCTTTGCTTCTCAATACAAGTTGGTTGTTCATGTCCTCAGAACGTGACGCCGCGTTTATCGATCTGCGGGCCATAACCAAACGCTACGCAGGTGTGACCGCGCTCCAGGATGTTGATTTCACCGTTCAGCCGGGCGAAGCGGTCTGCCTTGCCGGCGAAAACGGGTCCGGCAAATCGACCCTCATCAAGATCATCTCGGGGGTTGAGCCCGCCACCGAGGGCACCATTCGCATCGCGGGGCAGGAGCATGCGGTTCTCAACCCGCGTATCTCGGCCGCTGCCGGGGTCATGGTGATTTTTCAGGACTTCTCGCTTTTCCCCAACCTCAGCGTTGCGGAGAATATCGCCTTTGCCACCCAGCTGTCGACGCGCGAACGGTTTTTCAAACCGGCCGCCACGCGACAGATTGCGCGCAAGGCGCTGGACCGGATCGGGGTTGAGATCGACCTTGATGCCCGGGTCGAAACGCTGCCCGTGGCGCAGAAACAACTGGTCGCGATCTGCCGCGCTCTGGCCTCCGAAGCGCAGTTGATCATCATGGACGAACCCACCACCGCGCTCACTGAAAAAGAGGTGCGGCGCCTGCAGGGCATCATTCGGATGCTCAAGGAAGAGGGCGTGGCCGTGATCTTTGTCAGCCACAAGCTGGCCGAGGTGCTGGACGTGTCTGAGAAGGTCGTCGTCCTGCGCAACGGCAAGAAGGTTGCCGAAGGCCCTGCATCAGAGTTCAATACGCAATCTCTCACTTACCACATGACAGGCCGGGACGTGCCCGATGTGACGCCTCGTACAAGGCGGGCCGACGCAGAAACACTGATGCATGTGAACGGGCTGAGCAAAGCAGGCTCGTTTGAAGACATCAACTTCGAGCTGAAGTCGGGCGAAGTGATGGGCATCACGGGCTTGCTGGGCTGCGGGCGGACCTCGGTCGCCAAAGCGCTCTTTGGTCTTGTCGCCCCGGATCGGGGCACCATTACGCTGGCAGGGCAAACCGTGCCGACCGGGGATCCCCAAGCTGCATCGCGGGCGCGCATCGGCTATGTCCCCGAAGACCGTCTGACCGAAGGGCTGTTCCTCAGCCAGTCCATTCTGCGCAACGTTGCCATCGGACGGCTTGATGCGCACACCAGTGGCGGGTTTCTGAACATGAATGGTCTGCTGGCCGAAGCAACCGAGTGGTTGCAGAGGCTCAAGGTCAAAGCCCCTGATGTCCAGGCGCCGGTGCAGTCCCTGTCAGGCGGTAACCAGCAGCGTGTCGCCCTTGCCCGATGGCTGTCCCGTGCACCGCGTGTCCTGATATTGAACGGTCCGAGCGTGGGGGTCGATGTCGGATCAAAGGCCGATATTCACGACATCATCCGCGATCTGGCCAGCCAGGGTATTGGGATCATCCTGATCTCGGACGACCTGCCCGAACTTCTTGCCACCTGTCACCGCATCCTCGTCATGCGCGATGGCCGGATCACCGATACGCTCGAAGGCGGCACGGTGACCGAAGAGGAACTTGCCCACAGGTTGGCGTCATGAAGCGTTGGCTGCCCAAGGATTTCTGGACCCGGAACGAGACACTGGTGGCTGGTGTCATCGTACTTTTCTGTATCATCGCGACCTTGTCGGACCCGCGCTTCCTGACCATCACCACCGTGTCTGACCTGCTGCGGGCGGCAATCGTTATCGGTATTCTCGCCGTTGGCGCAATGCTGGTGCTTGTGTCTGGCGGGATTGATGTCAGTTTCACGGCCATCGCTGTGTTTGCAATGTACACGTCCACGGTGCTGTCGCTGGCCATCTGGCCCGATATGCCCTGGCCGCTGATTTTTGTGATTGCTGTCTGTCTTGGGGCTTTGCTTGGGGCCATAAACGGGTTTTTCATTGCGTTTCTGAAACTGCCCACGCTGATCGTGACCCTTGGGACCCTGTCCGTGTTTCGGGGTTTCCTGCTGACCTTCATCGGGTCGCAGCGCATTTCAGATCTGCCGCCTGCCATGCGCGACTTTTCTCGCGGGGTTCTGGCACGCGGCACGACGGAGGCCGGAAACTTCTACTCGATTCCCTGGGCCGCACTGGCGCTGCTCTTTGTGATCGTGCTGACCTGGTTCATCCTGCACAAGACCATGCTGGGCCGGTCGATATACGCCATCGGCGGCTCGGTCGAAAGCGCGCGGCGTGTGGGCGTCAACGTCAAGTGGACACAGTTCTTTGTCTACGTCTATGTCGGGGCACTGGCCGGGCTGGCCGGGATTATCCATGGATCGGTGGGCCGTATGGCAGATCCCTTTTCGCTTGTCGGGCTGGAACTGTCGGTGATCGCTGCCGTCGTGCTGGGCGGGGCGCGTCTGATCGGCGGGTACGGAACACTGACGGGGACGCTTTTGGGTGTCGCGCTGATCGTGATCGTGCAGAACAGCCTCATCGTGGTCGGTATTCCGACCACATGGCAGTCCGTCACCATCGGCCTTTTGATCCTGCTGGGCACCGGCGTTCCCGCCTACCGGGCCAAACAAGAAGCCGCACGCGCGGGGTAAGGGTGTCATGTCAAACCAAACCATCATGAAAAACGTCACCTCGGCTCCGGAATTCCGGCTGCTTGTGATCGCCATATCGGTCTTTGTTCTGATGTCGGTGCTGTCGCCGGACCGGTTCCTGTCGTCGCAAAACCTGACCTCGATGGCCTTCCAATTCCCCGAATTCGCGATACTCGCCCTGGCGATGACACTTGCAATGATGACGGGGGGCATCGATCTGTCCGTTGTCGGCATCGCGAACCTGTCTGCTGTGGTTGCAGCCGTCATCCTGACGACCTTCACCGATCCGGCCATGCCCGCAGCGCAATCTGCCCTTTGGCTGACACTTGCAGTTGTGGCGGCCCTTTGCGTCGGCGCGCTCGCGGGGGTGACGAACGGTGCGTTGATCGCATTCTTCGGCCTGCCTCCGATCCTTGCGACCGTGGGCTCCGGGCTTGTTTTCACAGGCTTTGCCATTGCAATGACCGGCGGGAGCGCGGTGATGGGCTTTCCCGGTACGGTCGCGCTGATTGGCAATGCACAGATCTTTGGTCTCCCGGTCCCTCTGATCTTGTTTGCGATTCTCGCCGTCGTTCTGCACCTCATCCTGACCCGCACGGCCTTTGGCCTGCGCGTGACGATGTACGGAGCCAATCCCTTGGCCGCTCTCTATGCGGCGGTCGATATCAACCGCATGCTGCTCAAGGTATATGTCATCGCTGGCATGTTTTCTTCCGTCGCGGGGCTCATCATCATGAGCCGCGCGAATTCGGCCAAAGCCGACTACGGGTCCTCTTACCTGCTGTTGGCCGTCCTGATTGCCGTGCTTGGCGGCGTAAACCCCTATGGCGGCTACGGACGCGTCATCGGCGTGGTGCTGGCCGTGTTGTCGATGCAATTCCTGTCGAGCGGGCTGAACATGCTGCAGGTCTCAAACTTTGCGCGCGAATTGATTTGGGGCGCGCTGCTGATCTTTGTCATGGTCATCAACACCCAAGCCCTCGCGAGCCTGCGCGACGGCTTTGGCAAGACGGTGAAATAACCAACACACCTCAATGGGGAGGAAAACGCGATGAAGAAGATTCTCAACAAGACAGACGCCTATGTCGATGAGATGCTCGAAGGTTTCGTGGCCGCGCATCCCGAGTATTATCGCCTGCACGGCGACAGCGGCAAAGTGATTGCGCGGGCCGAAGCTGGCAAGCAAGGCAAGGTAGGCATCGTCACGGGCGGCGGGTCGGGTCACCTGCCCGTCTTCACCGGTTACGTCGGCACCGGGCTGCTCGACGCCTGCGCCATCGGGGATGTCTTTGCCTCGCCCTCCGCCGAACAGATGGCCGATGCGATACGCGCGGCGGACAGCGGGGCAGGTGTGCTGCGGCTATACGGGAATTACGGCGGCGATGTCATGAACTTCGACATGGCCGGAGAGTTGGTCGAGTTCGAGGATATCACCTGCTCCACCGTGCTGCTGGCCGATGATGTGGCCTCTGCCCCGCCCGAGGAGCATGAGAAACGCCGCGGTGTCGCGGGGATGGTCTATGCGTTCAAGATCGCCGGGGCCGCCGCCGAAGAAGGGCGCGACTTAGACGGTGTGACCGCTGCCGCGCAGAAGGCCGCGGATGCCTGCCGGTCCATCGGCGCGGCCTTGTCGCCCTGCACCGTACCGCAGGCCGGCAAGCCCACCTTCGAGATTGCGGAGGACGAGATGGAAATGGGCATGGGCATCCACGGCGAGCCCGGCGTCTGGCGCGGCAAGTTGCGCCAGGCGGATGAGATCGCGGGGGAGATGATGGACCGTCTGCTTGACGATATGCCTCTGACCAAAGGCGACCGCGTGTCGGTCATGGTCAACTCACTTGGGGCAACACCACCCGAAGAGCTCTACATCCTCTACCGGATCGTCAAGGCACGGCTGGAGGGTCTGGGCGCCAGCATCGTCATGCCGCTGGTCGGTCGCTATGCCACCTCCATGGAAATGGCTGGGGTGTCCTTTACCCTGTGCAAGTTGGACGAGGAGCTTGAAACACTGTTGCAAGCCCCCTGCGATTGCGCGTTCTGGAGGGTTGGATGACCCTCACCCGTGACACCCTCCTGGCCGCAATTGACCGCATTGCACAGGCCATGGAACGCGACTTTGAAATGCTCAATGCTGCCGACGGTGCGCTGGGGGATGGCGATCTGGGCGTGACCATGACCCGCGGTATGCGCGCGATTACAGAGATGAAGGACGACCTGCCAGCGGACATCGGCATGGCGCTCTTTCAATGCGCGCAGGCGTTCACCAAATCCTCCGGTTCGTCCTACGGTACGCTGCTGGCCACTGGTCTGATGAGCGCCGCGAAGGCTTTGCGGGGGCAAGAAAACATCGCCTCTTCGGACCTGGCAGGCCTGATCGCGGGCGCGCGCGACAAGATGCAGGATCGCGGCAAAGCCGAGCTTGGCGGTAAGACGGTGCTGGACAGTCTGGACTTCCTCGCCAAGGCGCTGCCCGGTGCGGACGACAAAGCCGCCGCCGCCGCGCAAGCGGTGGACAACGCGCTGGAGGAGTTCCGCGACAGGCCCGCGACCGTGGGCCGGGCGCGCATCTTTGCGGAAAAGAGTGTCGGCCTCGATGATCCGGGCATGCTGGCGATGCAGTCGGTGGTCAAGGCCGCCGTGCAGAGCTGAGCGCGGCGGCGACAGCTTTCATACGCCCACCGCCGGAGGGCATCAAAGCGGCCCCGACCCTCAGATCAACGTATCCTCCCCGCCGTAGTGACGGTCGGGGTAATCCGCGTGCAGCGCCTGATCCGCCGCGCCAAAGCGCGGTCGGGCAAAGTTGTGCTGATGCCAATAAGGGTAGATCAGCGGCAGCCGGCTGACATCGTTCAGACGGGTCAGCTCCTCCTTCGACAAGACCAGATCAACCGAGCGGAAGTTGCGCTCAAACTGTGCGACGTCGCGCCCGCCGACAACCAGCGATGCGACCGCAGGCCGGGTCAGCAGCCACGCCAAAGCAACCTGTGCCGCCTCGACCTCATGGGCTTGCGCAATCTCAACCAGCGTATCAACGATGGACCACAGCCGCTCGGTGTCGCGGATCGGAGGCTCGTCCCAGCCCTGCGCCTGTCGCGACCCCTCTGGCGGGTTGGCCCCGCGACGGTGTTTCCCGGTCAGCAACCCCGCGGCCAGAGGTGACCAGACCAGCACACCCAACCCCTGATCGACAGAGAGGGGAAGTAATTCATACTCGGCCTCCCGGGCCTCAAGCGTGTAGTGGATCTGCTGCGTGGCAAAGCGGCTGGCGGGGCTGGGCGCGGCGGCCAGTGATTTCATCACATGCCACGCGGAGTAGTTTGAACATCCCGCATAGCGCACCTTGCCCTGCCGGATCAGCGTCTCCAGCGCTTCCATCTTTTCTTCCACCGGGGTCAGGCCGTCCCATTCGTGCATATAGTATATGTCGATGTGATCGGTCCGCAGCCGCTTGAGCGAGCGTTCGCATTCACGGATCAGATGCCAGCGGGACACGCCTTCGTCGTTTGGGCCGTCGCCGATCCGCATCCGCGCCTTTGAGGTCACAAGGATATCCTCGTACCGGCCTTCCAGCACCTCACCCAGGATCTCTTCCGACAGGCCCGTGGAGTACATATTTGCCGTATCAAACAGGTTCACCCCGTGATCGATGCAGGTATCGACCAGCTGCCGGGCATCGCTGACGCTCTGACTTGCAGCCCGGCCAAAGGCACCCCGCCCGCCAAACGTAAACGTGCCCATTGTCAGGGCAGAGATCTTCAGCCCCGTGCGTCCCAGAGTGCGGTAGTACATGGCGGTTCCTTCCTTATTTATGTGTCAACGGCCGGGCGGGGCCCATAGCTCTCGAATGCGACCAGAACCTCGGCAATCTCGGCATCGGTCAGCAGATGCGCCTGCCCGCCGATGCTGCTGAAGAGGTAGGTGCGGGCCAGCACCTCCAGTTCTTCCAGACGCCAGCGCGCCTTGTCCAGCGTTTCCCCCAGAACGGTCGCACCGTGGTTGGCCATCAGGCAGCCGTGCCGGTCCGCCATGATCCGTGCGAGGTTCGCACAAAGCTCCGGGCTGCCAAAGAGCGCGTAATCCGCCAGCGGCACGTCGCTGCCGCCGAACGCGGCGATCATGTAATGACAGGCCGGGATCGCCCGCCGCTGCACCGCAAGGATGCTGCAATAGGGCGGATGCGCATGCAACACGACAGGCATATCGGGCCGTGCCCGATGCAGCCCCTGGTGGAACGGCCATTCCGAGGACGGGCGGGCGCCCTCCTCAGACGGCATCCCCTCCAGCGGGATCAGAACCATCGCATCCGGGGTCAGCGCCTCATAGGCGACACCGGAGGGCGTAATGAGGATGCCGGCGTCGGTGCGTATGGAAATGTTGCCTGAGGTGCCCTGGTTGAGATGGCGCGCGTTCATCCAAAGACAGGCGTCGATGAGGGCTTGCCGGGTCTCATCGGTATCCGGCAAAGCGACCGCGGGGAAGGGAGTTTCTTTCATCAGACCATCTCCAACAGATCTTGGGCCAGGCGTGTACTGGTGGCCAGATGCGTCACGAACCCCCCCATGATCGCGGCATGTGCCGGGAGCGCCCGGCCGGGGCCTGCGGCCACCAGCAAGGCCATGTCCTTGCCGCGCATCTGATTCAGCGAGACGCCGATCATCCGATCTTCGATGGCGGCCACGACAGGGCGGCCTGCGCCGTCAATCAGCCGCGCACAGATCACGCCTTCTGCGCCCGCTTCACGGTAGGTGGCAATGCTGGCCGCATCAAGGATCCCGCTGCGCACGATGTGGGCGTCAGCGTCGCAGGTGCCACAGGCCAGCACCGTCTTGTTACAGGTCGCAAGCGCCTCGAGTTGTGCGGCCACCACCGCCTCGGCACAGAGCGCATCGCGCAATTCCTTGCTCGACAAGAGCAGCGGCACGTGCAGGTTGATGCACTGCCCGCCAAGCCTTTGCGCCAGCATGGCGGTACAGGTCTCCGCGGCAAAGCCAAGAGCGGCCGGACGCGAGCCCAGCAGCTGGATCACCGTGAGGTCGGAAATCGGATGATTGGGGACCTGCTGCGCCATCTGGTACACTGTCGCGCCCCAGGAGACCCCCAGCGTGTCGCCCGGCTCCAACAGCCGGGGCAGCCAGTCTGCGGCTGCGCGGGTGACGCGCGCGCCACTGCCGGTATCGGTCGGATCATCCGGCACGACAAGAGCCCCCGCCAGACCGTAAGCCGCGCAGAGCTCTGCCGCGAGGCGATGGCCGCGAAACACGTCGCTGTCCAGATGAACACGCACCCAGCCCCGACTGCGCGCCTCGTTGAGGTAGTTGACCACCGACGCCCGGCTGATCTGCATCCGCGCCGCGATGTCGGTCTGGTTCAGCCCATCGTGATAGTAGAGCCACGCCGCCTCGACATAAGGCGCGTCGTCACGGGGCGGCAGCCGGGAGGTCTCTGCCGGTCCGGCACGGACATTGCCAAGAGGGCTGGCAGGCACGCCCCGCCTACCCGTCTGCCGCGCGGGCGCGTTCGGGGAACAGCTCCGCCAGCCCCGCTTCGGAGGCGTCGCACACGCCGCGTTCGGTGATAAGTCCGGTCACCAAACGGTTGGGCGTGACATCAAATGCGGGATTGCCGCCACCGGTGCCGTCGGGGGTGACCTGCACCGCACCGATGGTCCCCGCATCTGCGACGCCCTGAATATGCGTGACCTCGCGCGCATCGCGTTCCTCAATCGGAATTTCGGCCACGCCATCGCTGACGGTCCAGTCAATGGTGGGTGACGGCAGCGCCACATAGAAGGGCACCCCGCTGTCCTGCGCCGCCAGGGCCTTGAGATAGGTGCCGATCTTGTTGCACACATCGCCCCGCCGCGTGGTCCGGTCAGTGCCGGTGATGACCATATCCACCATGCCGTGCTGCATCAGATGCCCGCCGGCATTGTCGGTGATATAGGTGTGACCGACGCCGTGGCTGCCCAATTCCCACGCCGTCAGGGCCCCCTGATTGCGCGGGCGCGTTTCATCCACCCAAACATGCAGCGGAATGCCAGCGTCATGGGCTTGATACATGGGGCTGGTCGCCGTGCCCCAATCAACGGTCGCCAGCCAACCGGCGTTGCAGTGGGTCAGCAGACGCACCGGCTCGCCCGCGGGTTTCTTGGCCGCGATCTCGCGGATCAGGGCCAGACCGTTCTCGCCGATCCGGCGGTTGATCTCAACATCCTCATCGGCAATCTCATGCGCCAGGCCAAGCGCTGCAGCGGCGCGGTCGGCCTCTGGCAAAGGGCGCAGCGCCGCGCGGCAGCGATCCAGCGCCCACCGCAGATTGATCGCGGTAGGGCGGGTCTTTTCAAGGAAGGCCCAGGCCGCATCCATATTGGCATCGGACGCATCCTCGGCCATCGCCCGCGCCATCCCGTACGCCGCCGTCGCGCCAATCAGAGGGGCTCCCCGCACGCGCATCTCGTAAATCGCATCCGCAAAATCCTGCATCGACTGCACCGGGATCACACGAAAATCATGCGGCAGCCAGCGTTGATCAATAATTTCCAGGACGTCTTTGTCTGCGTTCCACCACAAAGAGCGATAGGGCGTGCCATTGATCTTCATAAGATGTCCTTTCCATTGAAATCACGGGCCATCGCGCAAACCATGCCCACATCCGAAAGCGTCCCAGCCTGGTGAATTAAGGCAGCCCCCATCATCAGATTGCGCGCTTCCAGCCGGGCGCGCACCGCAGTATCCGCAATATCCTCAAAATCCGCGTTATGCGCCAGGGACAGGCACCGGCGGTGCATCTCGATCCCGCAAAAGCTCCAGGCATCGCACCAGATTTCGTTCAGCATCGCATCGCAGGCCAGGGTGCTGTCATGGCCCTGATCTTCGAACAAAGATGCTGGGTAAAGGATACCAGTGCGTTCGCTCTGCCACAGGGCGCGGAATTCAACCTCAAATCGGGTGCAGGTGTCTGTGATGACCCTCAGAATCCAGTTCTGATAGGTCTCCAGATCGTCGCCCCGATGCGCGGGCTGGCTGAAATACGCCATCAGGAAGTTTGCGCAGAGCATGCCGACATCAAAGCCAATCGGCCCGTATTGCGCGAATTCCGGATCAATCACGCGGCTGTCGCGCGCAGTGGACATGATCGAGCCCGAATGCAGATCGCCATGCAGCATTGTCTGGGTGTTCGAGGTAAACCGTTGCAGCGCCTGCTGCACGCGCACCTTCAGGCCGACATCTGCGCGCAGTTGCGCCACCACCGGGTCAAGACCATTGGTGTGGTTGTTCATTTCGGCCTCATAATAAGGATCCGTGAACACCAATCCTTCGGTGATCGCGGGGATTTCCACGTTGCCGGCAAAAAGCGCGACATCCGCCTTCTTGTCCGCACTTCGCATCGACAGTTCCGACCCGCGAAAAGCGGTCCGCGCGCAGTAGCGCCCCAGAAAATCCGCCAGCCCTTCGACCTGCTCGCCTGCAATCAGCTTGCGGCGCAGGATCACATGCGGCGCAAAGAACTCCATCACGATCAGCGCCTGCGTTTCATCGAAATGGAACACCTCCGGCACAGCTCCCGGCGCGCGGGCCGCCTGCCGGGTGAGCGCGTGATATTCAAAGAACGCGCGATAAAGCGGCAAGGGCCAACTGTCGCCCACGAGCCGCACATAGGGCAGCGCCTGTTTCACGATCACAGTGCCGTCCGGGCCGCTGACGATGAACACGAGATTGAGATTGCCGTCGCCGACCTCCCTGACGCGCCAGACCGTGCTGTCCGGCCCCACCTGCGCGACCAGGGCCGCGACCCCCGCAAGGCGGGCGGGCAGGCTTTCAACCGTCAAGGCCTCGTATTCCGATCCTGCACGCATGGGCAACGCTCCGGTCCCTGTTTGACACTTGTCCCTTTGGGTAGCTTCCAGAATACACATATGTCAAACTGTTTGACAAAAGTATTTAAGCCCGCCTACCGTCACGACAGTCTGGGGGAGGAACCGGGTGTCTGACGCTGCGCTCCATGTGAGCGGTTTGAAAAAATCATTTGGCAGGAACCGGGTTTTGCGCGGCGTTGACGTCACGCTTGCACCAGGCAGTGTGACCGTGCTGATGGGCGCGAACGGGGCTGGCAAATCAACGCTGGTCAAAGCCATTTGCGGGCATCACCGGGCGGACGGTGGGCAGATGACCCTCGCGGGACGGCCCTTTGACCCGGCGGATGTGGCCGATGCCATCAGCCGCGGCGTAGTAACCGTGCACCAGTCCATTGATGATGGCGTGATCCCCGACCTTGATGTGGCCAATAACCTGATGCTCGACCGGCTTGTGGACGGCCAAGACGGGCTGTTTGTGCGCGACCGCCGTCTGCGGGCCGAGGCCAGCAAGGTCGCCGCCGAAATGGGTCTTACGGTGAACATGCGCACGCGGGTGAGCGATCTGCCGGTGGCCGACCGTCAGATGATCGCCATCGCGCGGGCGATGGTTCGGGCGCCCAAGGTTCTGATCCTCGATGAGCCGACCTCCTCGCTGTCCGCGACCGAAGCCGCGCGACTCTTTGACCTGATTGACCGGCTGCGCGCGCAGGGTGTTGCGATCCTTTATATCTCACACCGGATGTCTGATATCCGCCGAGTCGCAGAGCGTATCGTGGTGATGCGCGACGGTGCGATCTCGGGGGTTTTCGACACCCGACCGCTGGACTATGAGGCGGCCGTCACGGCCATGCTGGGACACCGGATGAACGAGGTCGATATCCGTCAGCGGACCGGCACGACCCCCTTGCTGGAGCTCACCGAGTTGCAGATCCGGGAAGGCGCCGCACCCATCACCCTGACCGTGCGTGACGGCGAAGTCGTGGCCTTTGTCGGACTTCTCGGCAGTGGCAAAAGCCGGCTCGCCGACATCCTGTCTGGCCTTTCGCACCCACTGGGCGGCATCATGCGGATCAACGGCACCCGCTATGCGCCACGCTCGGTCGAGGAAGCCGTGGGCAAGGCTGTGTTCCTGTCACCGAAGGATCGCGGCACCAACGCCGTCATCCCCGGTTTTGACATCGCCGACAATATGACCCTCCCGTTCCTGCGGGGTGTCAGCCTGGGCCCTTTCCTCAGCACCCGCCGACAGCACAAGCGCACAGGCGATATGGTGGAGCGGGTCGGGATCGTATGCCAATCGGTCCGCGACGGGATCGGGACCTTGTCGGGCGGAAACCAGCAGAAGGTAATGATCGCCCGCTGGCTTTTGGAACCGGCGCAGGTTCTGCTGCTGGATGAACCGTTTCAGGGCGTCGACATCGGCGCAAGACGTGATATCGGGCGGCATATCCGGGCCACGGCGCAGGGACGCGCCACGCTCGTTTTCCTTGCCGAGATCGACGAGGCGCTGGAGATCGCGGACCGGATTGTCGTGATGAACGAAGGCACCATCGTCGGTGAGCATATCAGCGATGCCATCAACCTTGCAGCCCTTGTCGCCGATATCACTGGCCCCGACGGGCCTGAGACGGGCCTGCATCCATGAATGACAAGATCCTCAACTTTGCCGTCCGCTACGGGTTTCTGATCCTGCTGGTGGGCCTGATTGTCTACTTCAGCCTCGCGGCGCCGGGGTTCTTCGGCCCGCTGTCCGCCGCGTTCGTACTGCAATCGGTGGCCGTCACCGGCATTCTCGCGCTTGGGGTCACCTGTACGCTGGTGGTGGACGGTTTCGATCTTTCCATCGGCGCGGTCGCTACCTCGGCGCTGATGCTGTCTGCCTATTCGATGGTGATCCTTGAACACCCCACTATTGTGGCGGTGCTCCTGTGCCTTGGCATGGGCGCGCTCGTGGGGCTGCTCAACGGGCTTTTGATCGTCAAGTTCCGGGTGCCAGACCTGCTGGCCACGCTTGGCATGATGTTCCTGCTCATTGGCGTGCAGCGCATCCCCACGCAGGGCAATTCCATCGCCACCGGCATGACGCTGTCCGATGGCACTGTCGCCGAAGGCACCTTTTCGGCGGCATTCCTCTGGCTGGGCCGCCACCGGTTCGATGTGTTTATCGAACGGCTGCTGCCCATGCCGGTCGTGATTTTTGTGGTGATCGCGGTTGTGATCTGGCTCTTTCTCGGCTTCACCCGCCACGGACGGCTGATGTACGCCATCGGATCCAACGCCCGTGCCGCCAGCCTCGTCGGCACACCGGTGAACCGCTACAAGATCGCGGCCTACATGATTTCCGGGGTCACAGCCTCGATCGGTGGCATCCTGCTGGCGGCCCGCCTTGGGCGCGGTGATATCGCCAGCGGCAACAACCTGCTGCTCGACAGTGTCGCCGCCGCCCTGATCGGGTTTGCGGTGCTGGGAGCGGCCCGGCCCAATGCGTTTGGCACCGCCATCGGCGCGCTGTTTGTCGGCATCCTGTTGCAGGGCATGACCATGATGAACGCACCCTACTACACCCAGGACTTCGTCAAGGGTGCGGTGCTTGTCGCCGCCCTCGTGTTCACGTTTTACCTATCTTCGCGCCGGTCCGGCGCGGGGCATTGATCATCAGCGACTGGGAGGAATCGACATGCTGAGACGTTATTTCATCACCCTTACAGGGGCTGCGGGCCTTGCCCTTGGCGCGGGGGCGGCGATTGCGCAGGAGGCCCCGGCCCCTTTTGACGCGCCCCAAGACGTGACCATCGCGCTGGTGCGCTATTTGTCAACCGGCGACTTCTTTCAGGCCTATCTCTCGGGTGTGGAGACGCAGGCCGAGGCGCTTGGTGTCAACCTGCGGGTGCTGGACAGCCGGCAGGACGCCGCCTTGCAGGCCGACATGGTGGATCAGGCGATTGCCCTTGGTGTCGATGGCATCATCATTCAGCACGGGCTGACCGAATCGATGCGCGATGCGGCACAACGCGCAGTGGATGCGGGGATCGAGGTGGTGGCCTTTGACGTGAACGTCGAAAACGATGCGATCCCGCAGATCGAACAATCCGACTATCTTCTGGGCAAGCTCGCGCTGGAACAGGCCATTGCGGACAATGGCGAAAGCTTTGCAGCAGGCTATGTCTACGTTCCGGGCATCGCACCGCTCGACCGTCGTCACGTGGCCTGGGAAGAGGTCAAGACCGCCCATCCCGGCATCACCGAGGCCGCGCGGATCGGCACGCTCGACAACCCGATTGCCAATGCCAACGCCAACCAGGCACGTGCAGCCTTGCAAGCCAACCCCACCATTTCGGTCTTTTTTGCGCCCTATAACGAGTTTGCCAAAGGCGTGAAGATTGCAGCGGATGAGGTGGGGATGAGCGCGGACATGAGCATCTATTCGGCCGATATCTCCACCGCGGACATCGCCCTCATGCGCGAACCGGGCAGCGCATGGAAGGCAACGGTTGCAACAAACCCGGCTGTCGTGGGCGAGGTATCCGTGCGCGCATTGGCGTTGATGCTGGCGGGCCAAGATCCCGGTGCATCGGTGATCGTCCCACCAACGCTGATCACGCAGGCTTTCTTGAATGACCAGGACATCCGCAACATGGAAGACCTGGGCGAGAAGATGCCGCAATTCCAGCATGCGGATGTCGCCATGGCCGACTGGATCGCGCTGCCCTCCCGTTGATGTTTCCGCGTGCGCCCTGCCACGGCGCGCGCCCCCACCCCCAAGCGGAGTGACGCATATGCTGATCGGAATAGATCCTCGCACCACGCCAGAGCTTTTGTCGGCCCTGGCTCGCATGGGTCACGGCGACGAAATTGTGATCGCCGACGCCAACTATCCCGCAACATGGTCTGCCGCCGGTTGCGTGATAACAGATGTGATCCAATATCCCGGCCATACGGCACAGCAGGTGGCAGAC
Organism: Roseobacter weihaiensis; assembly: GCF_020622345.1. Taxonomy (GTDB): domain Bacteria; phylum Pseudomonadota; class Alphaproteobacteria; order Rhodobacterales; family Rhodobacteraceae; genus Roseobacter; species Roseobacter weihaiensis. Next base: position 87,739 of record NZ_JACNMO010000003.1, read on the forward strand.
ATCATCACGGCACTGATGCCGCTTGATGACTTCCACAGCCACTCTGTCCTTCGGATGGAGATTGACGATGCGCCCGATGAGATGGCCACCCCGCATCAGGAAGTGTGGGACGTTGTGAGCCCGCGCCTGCCCGAAGGCGGCATTCTGGCAAGCCTTGAGCGTCAGGCATTTTACAAGCGCGCAGGCCACAGCTTTGCCGTGGTACACTGCGGTGAAGCGCGCGCCTTTGGGTGTTTCATCCTGCGCAAAGGTGTGATCCCCTGATGACGCGCAACGGGGCCAATCGACTGTGCGGCGCTTGGCTGATCTACGTCTAAGCAACGAAAGGTCCTTTGCGGGCCTTGAGCGGCATCTGCACAGATAATCGCCAAGCAGAATGCTTTCGTATCACTTCTCACCTTGAAATTCCTTTCTGGTAGCGCGATACCCTCAAAAATGTCGTAAAAATGCGCAATAGCGGCGCTATTGCGCTGCAATCGGGGCGAGGAAGATTTTGTCAGGCATCGAAACGATTCCAGCGCAGCTCGTGCAAGCGCTGCATGAGCATTCCGAAAAACCGGCGTTGCTTGATCGTGAGATCACTTTGACATACGGGCAGTTGGCCGATTTCATTACCCGGCTTCAGACGTATCTTACCTCTGATGGACCGGTCGCTGTATATGGCAGGCCATCTGCTGTCTTCGCCGCTGCGGCAACGACCTGTGTCGTATCCGGGCGTCCGTTTGTGCATCTCGATCCGGCAATGCCGACTGAGGTGCTGGCCAATATCATTCTCGAGCTTGGTATCGGTGTTGTTCTTCTGTCCGAACCCCCGCAGCAGGGGCAATTGCCCCCTGCCTGTGTCTGCGTTGATGTCCAGACGGTGTTGGCTTCATCGCAAGACCAGCCGAAACGGCCACTGGCCCCGGCCCCGGTATTGCCGGATGATATCATTTACATCGTCGCCACTTCCGGCACGACCGGCAAGCCAAAGTGTATTCCGGTCACGCATCAGGCCGCCTGTTTGTCTTATGACTGGCGCGATGCCTACACGCCTTATGACCCCAGCAAGACAGTTGGCGTCTATATCTTTGCAATCTGGGAGATGTTCCGCCCGCTGCGGGGCGGGGCGGTGGTTTGCTTCCCTGAATTCGGCGAATTGATGAATCCGCGCGCCCTGCTCAAGTTCTGGCAGCGTCACACCGTGACCGAAATGCTCTTCACACCGTCAGCCTTTGAAAAGACATTGCAGGCCCTGCCTGCATCGGCCCTGCAGAACCTTCCGGTGCAGCGCATCATCCTGAACGGAGAAGTCGTGAGCGACGAACTGGTGGCGGCAATGCATGAAAAGCTGCCGCATGTGGCCGTATGGAACCTCTACAGCATCTGCGAGACCCACGACATTGCGATGACACCCGTCTCCTCGCACCGGGAGAGCGCTGGCGCGGTTGGTGTTCCGATGCCCTATCTCAAAGCCGTGGTGTTGGACGATCATGACCAGCCTTGCCCCCCGGGTCAGCCCGGCCTGCTGCACTTTGAAGGGTCTCGCATGTTGGGGCCCGGCTATATCAACCGCCCCGAGGAAACGGCACTTCGGTTCCGCGACCTAGCAGTCGCAGGTCAGCAGATGCGGCTCTATGATACCGGGGACCAGGGTTTCGTGGATCGCGCGGGTGCGGTGCATGTGATGGGACGCGTCGCGCATATGCTGAAGCTGCGCGGCCACAGCATTCAAACGCAGGGGCTGACAGCCTCTCTGCATGGTTTCATCGGGTTCACGCAATCCGTACCGTGGATCCAGGAGGTAGACGGTCAGGGCAAAGTCCTCGTTCTCTATTATCTGGCCGACGAAATGCAAATGGCGCAAAACCAACGCGATTGGGGGCTGACCCCAGGCCAGATGCGCATGCCCCCTGCCCTCTCCAAAGCACTGCGGGCGGAATTGCCATCCTATTGCATCCCCAGTTATCTGGTACAGCTGGACGAGATGCCGATCAACGCGGTTTCTGGCAAATGCGATTTCAAACGCTTGCCAAAGATTAAGGCAACCTCCGCAAATACCACCCCTGCAACAGCTTCTTTGCCCACGCTCGCGCTGAGCGCAGAGGCAATGGGTCGGGGGGTCGCAGATATTGATCCCTCCCTTTCTTTTCATGACCAGGGCGGCGATTCATTGATGGCCGTCAATCTGCTGCTGGCGCTTGAGGCCACCTATGGTCGCCGTGTGGATTTCGACTTTGCACTGAACGTCCCCTTGGGGCGGTTGCATGACATCCTGACAAATACGACCATTGCACCCCACGACAGCGCCGTTTTTGACCGCAAGGGTATTTTGCTCACCGGAGCGACAGGGTTTCTTGGCCGTCGTGTGTTGGCTGCTGCCGCACAGCACCTGCCCGTTGATGAGGTGATTTATTGCGTGATCCGCGAAAAGCGCAGAACACCCCTGAAACGCCTCATGGCCCTCGCAACCGCGCAGGGCGTGGAACCGGACCGCCTGGTTCTCATTCCCGGCTCCATGGATGATGCAAGGTTTGGCCTGGACGGCAAGAGCTACCGGTCGCTGGCTTCCTGTGTCACGACAGTGATCCATTGTGCGGCCATGGTGAACCTCGCGGTAGATCGGACACATATGGAGGTTTGGGCGCAGGCGGGCATCACCAACATCTTGCAATTCTGCCGGGACGCCGAGGCGGATTTGCGGTTCACGTCCTCCTCCGCCGTCTTTCCCGAGGTCGGTGGCCCGCACGCCGAAGGGCCCACATCCGCTTTTGAGATATGTTCCGGCTATGGGGCGGCAAAAATCGAGGCCGAACACCGGATTGCGCGGTCCGGTGTGCCCGCCCATATCGTGCGCTTGCCCTCGCTTTATGACCTGTCCGCACCCAACACCAAGGATATCTATGAAATCATCATGGGGGCGTGCCTGAAGATGAATGCAATCCCGCAGGGCATGACCTTTCGGATGGTAGAGGCGCAGGCGGCCGCAGCCTTCCTTGTAGGTCTGCCAGAGCCAGAGGGCACACAGTATTTCAACTTTACCCCGAACGTCTTTGCGACACCTGATGTCATGCCAAAGGGGATGGTGACGCTCTCGCAGGACAGTTGGCTGAGAGAAGCGCCGCTGACAGAGGCAGAGCGGGCACTGATTGCCGCAGATCAAGACGTGCTGCGCGCAACCGCCCTATTTGACCACGGCGCTGCGCAAACCGCTTGGCAACAGATCACCGGTCGTGCCTTTTCTACCACCTCCGATCCAGCCGCATTGCTGCAGCAGAGGTTGACGCCGCCTGCAACCGCTGCGTGAGCCTTACCAATTGGTGGCGGCGTTCACCTTTATATCTTCCATGGTGATCGCCCGGCCAGCATCACTGACAAGAAAAGCGATGAGCTCCGCAATCTCTGACGGCTGAACAAGCGCCCCCTGTGGATTGGAGCTTTCGTATCGTGCTTGAATTTCCGCACGGGGCAATCCTGTCTCGATCGTTTCCTGATCCACAAAGGATTTCAGCATCTCGGTTTCAACCCAGGTCGGGCTGATGCTCACACAGGTGATGCCATAGGCCGCGCCTTCAAGGCTGACACAGCGCCCCAGCCCCAATAACCCGGCCTTGGACGTGCAATAGGCCACGTTGTTCTCAAGACCCTCATGCGCGGCAGTCGAGGCCAGGTTGATGATCCGCCCCCACTCCTGCGCCTTCATCAGAGGCATCACAGCCCGGATCATTTTGAAGCTCCCGGTCAGATTGGTGTCGATGGTATCGTCCCAAAGCGCGTCAGGATGGTCGATCACCGGCGCCTCATCATAGACACCGGCAGTGTTTATCAGAATATCAACACTGCCATGTTTTTTCGCGACATTCTCAACAAACTCGGCGACACTCGCGCTGTCGCGCACATCCAGTTTTGCCACATCAACCTGCTTGCCAAGCCTGGCGTGCAAATCGGCAACAGCCTTCGGATCACCGCCGCGTCGGGCGCCGATGCAAACGGTTGTCCCCGCAACAAGCAAACGCTGGGCAGTGGCAAGGCCCATGCCCGACAGACCGCCCGTGATAATTGCAACTTTTGTCATTTTCTCCAGCCTGTGCCCTGCTTCCTCGGATATCAGCCTTATGAACCAAAAGAAGCGCGCTGTGCAATTCATCGACGACTGAAGGTTCACATGTGATGGATTGTCGCAGAATCAGGGCCAGAATGAGCTGCGGACGATCGATGCAGACCGGGGAATCCCTCAGCCAATCTACGGGTGGATCAGGCATTCCGAAATGGCGCGGTCTGAACTGGCATAGGTGCAGGCCAGAGTGCAACCATGGGGACGATCAAGGCCGCCCCTAGGAGTTGGGTAAAAGGAGAATGGAATACGGCCCCCCTGAGTTTTGCCCATTCCCTGCGCTTTCCGAGGTCGTGGAGTGGAATGGGCAATGTCATTTGTCGCGGCAGCGGCATCAAGATAAGTGTTCCGCACATGCACCGAAAATGTCGTCCCAGTTCTCTATGTTGAAATGACCCTTGTCCTGAACCAGATGTAACTCGGCACCGGGGATAGTGTTTTTCAGAAGCTGTCCCATCCTGTTTGAAACGAAGATGTCGTCTTTGCCAAGCCAGATGTATGTTGGCACCGCGACATCGGCGATATCGAAGTCCCAGGCGCCAAAGCAGATCGACGCTTCGTGGGCCGCACCTCGGCTGCCTTGCCGAAATGCTGCCTGCTCCATTTGGCGGAAGTGACGCAGAAAGGCATCATTTTCCAGGCACGCCTTATCCGCATCAGAGACAGCTGCTTTCATGATCTTGAAGAAAAGTGACGGCCAATAGAGGGCTCCCCATCCCATCGGCGCGAAGGCCGTGCGCATGATCCATGGCATACGCCGGGATACTCTGGCATAGAACCGGTCAAGTGGGTTCAGATCCGCCATGATTTCGGGGGATGCGACGGGCCCCCAAGGTCCCAGGGCGCCGATAAACCGCAAGCGGTCGGGTGCGATGCAGGCACCACAAGCAAAAAGATGGGGGCCGGCGCCCGAATGCCCCGCAACGCCGAACGTGTCAAAATCCAGCGCGTCCGCCAATCGCGAAACATCCTTTGGCCAGTCTCCGAAGACGCGGCCGCGCTGGAAGCTTGAATACCCATATCCCGGTCGATCGGTTGCGATCAGGCGAAGGCCATGTTTACACGCAGCCGCATGCGCAAATGCACCCTCCAACCGGCTGCTTGGCGTGCCGTGGAAATAAAACGTTGGGAACCCGCCCGGATCGCCCCAGTCCATGTATGCCAGATGCCGCCCATCCGGCAATTCAAACAGGGAATGCGCCGCGATTTGGTCGAGGGATGGGATAGGTGGCAAAACGGATGTCATAGAGGCTCCTTCAGCATATCTGCGGTGTTAACAACCGGCGGGGGCGCAATGGGACTGGCTGACGCTATTGCGAACCGGCGTCGCGGGCAACCAAGGCACCGGCGACAGACCCGCATTGACCCCGATCAAGGACTGCAGTGAAAGAGCCCCCTTAGGTCCGCGCCATCCACCGACCCTGTCCGCTTTGACGTGAAGATGATCGGCCATTGCGGTCGTCACCGCCCGGCCTTGGGTCCGCAGCTCCCAACCAAACCACCAACCAGATGATCCAGCAGAGCCTGCGTTGACGGTTTCGTCACTGAAGAGTGTTCATCGACATCGCGGGTCTTAACAGCCACCAGGCCGCAGATCAGCGAAATCATGGCAAGGTCAACGCTGCCCTTTATGCTCTGTCGCGGGGTGTCTGGAAAGAATACCTGCAGATTGTCCAGCAACTCTTCTGCATCGCGCATCAGGTTCGCTTCGAACCGGCGCACAAGAGTGTCCGCCTCGCCCAACAGGATGCGGGACAGGACACGCAGACCGTCATTTCCCCATTCCGGATAGCGTCGCTCCATCATCAGGGTTGGCAGAAAGGCACGCGCCATTTCAGCTTCGAGCCCCGCAGACGGTCGAAGGACGACACCAAGGTCCCGCACCTCTGCCTCGGACACATCGTCGCAAATCGCATCGGAAATGCGATCGAGGACGGCGCGCAGCAGCCCCTCGCGATCTGTGAAGTGATAGTGGACCGCAGCCGTGTTCCGCGCGCCCGCCTGTTGCGCCACGGCGCGCATGGACAGCCCATGTATCCCTTGGGTGGCAAAAAGCGATGTCGCTGCATCCAGCAACCGGGTGCGGGTGTCGCTTTCCTGCGATGGTTCGGACCGGCTCTCTCTCATTGGTCTTCACTCGCCTTTGATTGTTCAACGGTGCTTCATTCCCTACAGTTGGTCGGTCGATAAACACAATTATTAAGGCGGAACGGCCTGGTTCTCTCGAACGGACCCAGACGGAGCCGTTTTACGCAGCCCAATCAGCCAGGATAATAAGCCTGCGCCAAAGGCGACGAAGTCAGCGGCCCCCCAAAGAAACGCGGCATCGTCTGCCCCACCCTCCGAAGCGCCCAGGGTGATCAACCTGGTGGCATCACCCAGACCGACCGTGGCACGGACAAGCGGAACAGCCCGCCCGCTGGGGTCTGCGTGGGCGATCTCGGCGGTTGACAGGATCAGCCCAAGGTTCCAGCAGAACGACAGCGCGACGATACAAAGGACCAACAGAAACGGCCCCGCTTGCGCCAATCCCATTTGAGGGGCGAAGATCTTGCCATAGGCTTTTTCCGTATGGCGGCTGCTTGCCGCACAATAGAAGACTGCTGAATTCGCAAGGCTCCCGCCGACGCCCGCAACCAGCAAGAGGCCGCCCCATGCCTCAAAGCCGCCTGTCAACAGCATGACCGGCAAGATGAACAGCAAAATCAGGCCCAACGTCATGGCGGCACGTGTGTTGGTCCGGGAAATCCTCATTGGCTCGAAATGACCGTCAGTCCAAAGCCAAGAAACTGCATTTCGGCCACTTCGGCGACGACTTGGGCGGGCAGTCCCGCATGTTGCATCAGATATCCATTGGGCACAGACATAATGTTAAAACCCAGCGATACCACGGCTGAAGTCGATGCCAATCGGTTGATGGACGTCCCGTTGAAATCACGAATGCGGTCGATTTTCTGATACCGCTGTCTCAAATCCCGGCAAGGGTCTGGTCGGGTGCGCACTACCTGCATTCTGCGCCAAGTTCAGGCTGTCGATTGTCCCCAAACGCCGCGATCACCTCATCGGCCGCCCGTCGACCAGAGCGGATCGCACCCTCCACATAGCCCGACCATATCTCTGACGTCTCGGTGCCTGCCCAGTGCACCCGTCCAAAGGGCTGCCGCAGATATGGTCCATACTTCGTGAGCGTCCCTGGCGGCATGTATGCGCCGTAGCACCCGCTGGAATAGGTCTCGTCCATCCAGTTCCGCTCAACCACGTCGATCGGCCGGGCGGCCTGAGGTCCAAATGCCTCTGTTACCGTGTGGACGGCTTCGGCGCGGCGGTCCTCCGGTGTGGCGTCCCCCCATTCGATGGCTGCCTGCGCATCGAAGAACCCGGCCAGAAACCCATGTAATGTGCCCGGTGGTGTCACATCGAAAACGGGGGCAAATGCCTGCGACGTATCGACAACAGAGCCATTGAGCCCACTATCGCGCCAGAATGGCCGCTCGTAAGCAAGCCAGACCTTGATGCAGGCTCCCATGACTTGCCTTTTTAAAAGCGCACGCCGTGGCAGTGGCTGCACGGGCGAAAACGCGATGGCATTCGTTTGCGCGGGCGGCGTCGCAACAATCACGCGGCGAGCCTTGTGGGTCTGGCCGCTTTTTGTCCTTACGGTGACCATGGCATCCTGCTGATCGATCCTGTCCACCGGGCACCCCATCTTGACAGGGTGCGGTAACTCCCCGGCCAAGTGCTGCGCAATCTGGTGCAGGCTTCCGACAAAAAGGTGGTTCTGTGCACCACCGGGACCGGCTTTGATCAGCACCTCCAGCCCGCCTGCCGACTTAAGATAGAACAGGAAGAATAAGAGCGACAGGTCATCGGGCTCACAACAAAACACGCTGCGCACGATGAAGTGAAACAGCTTTCTGACGCGCCCGTTGCGGACATGAACACCGGACCATTGCGCGACTGTCATGGCATCCAATTGCGCCGCTCCCGACGACATCCATGGCGTTGCGGGATCAATGCGGGCGCACAGGCGATCCAACTTATGTACAAGCAGGCCCAGATGTATCTTGGAAATCAGACCAATTCTGGTCTCAAAGGCTTCTCCGTCGAATACGGTATTCAAGCCATCGAAACGCCCGATGCTCCGACCCTCCAGATATGTCGGATAGGTCTCAACCCCGAACGCGCGGCCCAGCTCAAGCAGGGCGGTCTGGGTTGGACCAACCCACATGCCACCGAGGTCGATGACCTCGCCAGCAAGAGTACCGGCCTCGGTCCGGCCGCCAACGCGATCCCGCGCTTCGAGGACGAGAACATTGTGGCCCTTTGCCAGCGTTTGCGCCGCCGACAGACCGGCAAAGCCGGCCCCAACAACAATGCAATCAAAGACATGTGGCCGTCTCATCGTTCAACCCCGCCGATCAAAACGAGGCATCAAGCAAATGACACAGATCCGCGGCAAGATAGGCCGCCGCGACCGAGGTCATTCCCGTTGGATCGAAGAGCGGATTGACCTCCACCAGGTCCGCACCGACAAGGTTGATCCCCTCCAGCGCCTTCAGCAGGCGGCGTACGTCCGCCGTTGTCGGGCCGCCAGGGACAGGTGTGCCTGTGCCCGGCGCGCAGGACGGGTCCAGGGCGTCGATATCAAGCGTCAGGTAGACCGGGGCGCCGTCGATACGCGCCTTGATCCGTTCTGCCAGCGCTTCGGGCGTCATGTCCAGCGCATCGTTTGCATGAACGATGTCATATCCACCCTTTGGACTGAGGGGTTGCGACGTGCGAATGTAGGCCTGTGTTGAGCGGGCGGGATCGACCTGTCCGTCTTCCACCAGAGCCGTCGCAAACACGCCGTGGTTGTACATTCGGGCACCGCTTTCATCCCGGACGTCATAACTGTCTTGATGTGAGTCCAGATGCACGAGCGCCACAGGCCCATGTGTTTTTGCCACGCCCCTTACCAACCCGATGGGCAGCGTATGATCCCCACCCAGCGTCAGAATGCGCGCGCCCGCTGCATTGATTTCGGTAGAGACCTGCTCGGTCAGCTCCAGAATCATGTCCATCACACCGGTGCCCGGAAAGGGTGTGACATCGCCAAAGTCGATGATACGATGCCTGTCCCCCAGCATGGTCGTCCAGGGATAGACTGGTGGGAATTCAGTGGCGTAATACGATTGTTCGCGAATTGCGCGCGGGCCATAGCGCGTGCCAGGCCGGTTGGTGACACCTGCGTCGAACGGCACACCCATCACGACGATATCGCCGGGCTGAACATCACGCGTGTATGGTGCTTTCATGAAAGTCGAGAGGCCAGCAAAAGGCAGGTATCCTTCGAGGATGTCCAACGCATCCGTCTCTGGATTGCCGCCTCGCTGATTGGCGATCAATTTCACGATATCCATCATCTTCCTCCTTGGCGGTCACATCAGCTGTTTTGCGGATGGCGGATTTCACGATACCTTGAAGTCAGATTAAAGCAATTGCTTTATTTCTACCCATCACGCGCTGCGCTCGCCCGCTGGACAAGACAGCACCCACAGACCCCGGGGTTCGGTGCGGCATTCCCGTTCAATCCAACAGCTCAGAAGCAGCGCAGAAAAGTCGACCCGATGTTCGCACATCTCAAACGCATCCTTGGTGTCGTGGTCACGCTATTCTTGGGACTCTTTTGAGCTGGCATTCGCTTTACTCATTTTTGGTAACGTTATTCATGAGGTAGAATAAAAATTACACATTACTCTCAGGTAGCACACATTCAGATCGGGGAGTGAACATTGCCTCCAAGATCTACGGCCATCGCCATTTCCCACCGGAAGAATGCAACTTTACCGTCGGCGAGGGCCTGCAAGCAGGCGATACGTATACGGAGGCTCCGCTACGCCCCCCTGATGGTGAAACGGTTCACTTGTCGGACTACCTGAACGACAAGCCATCAGTGCTGGAGACTGGCAGAATGACCTGCCCGATGTATGCGCAAAGCGCAGGTTGTTGGTGAGTGCGTGGTGACTACCAGTCCGTTTTCAACCTGCGGCAAGATAACATCGCTCAGAGTTCAAATGAGCTTTTCTCACATTTGAGGATCCAAGTGAGCGTCAGATACGTTGAGCTGTAATAATTTTGGCAAAGCAGGTCAGCGCGCGTTGAACCCGACCTAACCGGGCCGTCGCATCAGCGCCGCAGGGATGCCCGATCAAGAGCAACATCAGCCCCGGAAGGGCGACGCGGAAAATCTATCACACGCCCTGGTCGCCCAACGACAGCAATACCAAGATCGACACCAAAAGGGCGAGCGCTGGTTCTGCGACGAAGGCGAGGCACGCCAGGCGGGATGGGTCGCGGTGGCTTCAAGGTAGAGAAGTGTAAAGGGCCGGTTTGAGCCCACTTCGACCGATGCTGCACATTGAACGAAGGGCCGCTATGATGAAATTAAGGGCAATATACTTAACAGAACTGGGAAAAGTAATCCATCGCGTGACCTGCCCCGCGAGGCTCCTTCGTACATAGCGCGAGTTTGCGGTTTTGAGATTCATATTCCTCGGCTTCGCTTTGGGCAAGCTCCGCATCTTTGGCACCTTGGCCAAGACCCGAATTACACCATCCAAACCAGTACCAACGAGGCCAGAGTGCTCACGGAGCCCGTCTCCGGCACGCCCAACTTCAGAGTCGTCTGCTTTAGCATGCTCCTCATTCATGATCCGGTCCTTTCCAAACAAAGTAGCTATGGTAAAATCCAATAGATATAATGGGCGAAAAAACGACTGTTCCAACTGCGGCTGCAGGCCAGGCGCGTAGATGAGAATAGTGTTCGAACCAGAGAAATACTACCGCAGCAAGAACCCCCAATGCTGCAGAAAACACAGGCCAACAGGCGACCTTAAGCTCGAAGTCGTAAGGATGCTTGCGCTTTTCTTTTGGCGGCAAGCCACCCCGCCGTCTCATCTCCTTCCAGTAGGGCCAAAAAATTTGCCTGAGGTAGAGATCGAGAGGACAAAAGAAGGGTCCAATAATCAAGGCCGCAACCGCACGGTTATAGCCGACGGAAAAGACGGGAGGCTCTATCACATAGAGATAATAGCAGAGCGATAGATGCATGATTGAATATGCTGCAGCCCAAAAAAGATAGCGGCGCTTGCTGGACAAGACTTGCGGCGACAATTCTTCATCGGGAATATCAGAAAGTATCAATACTGCACTCGAAATATATGCAGAAGCTGATTTTGTACAAAAGAGCGTTGCTGTTTTTGGGTCGCATTTTCTGCTTCCATGATAGCACTCACTTCGGTCACGCGGCCAAATTTGAGCTTAGGACTGCTATAGGTTTTAATCAACGAAGAATAGGCAAGACCACAATAAGTGGGTCTTTTATGTGGGGATTACCTTGAACCAGGGGACCTTCCTAGAAAGCTCCCTTCATCCCGGACTGCCGCCAGTTAGCACAATGCGCCAATCTATAGACCTTGGGTGGAGTGGCCACCAAAAATTCCCCAATTAATTCAGTAATCGAGAATTTCGCACATCACTGAGGTTTAAAAGCCGTCGCGCAAATTATTAAACATGTGAAAGCAGACACTGTTTGATCCATGGCGCATGACCGAAAGGTCTGAGCTTTGTGGCTGCTGGATTCGTGCCATCCGACGCCAAATCTGACGAAGAGGAAAGCGCGGGCGGTTTTCGGTGCTATGGGGATTGTGGCTCAGGGCTTGAGCGATCGATGCGCCGGGTTGCAAATCCTATGACGTTGAGTAGCGCGAGGGGAAAGGCACATGGCTAAAAAACGCTTCGAGAACGCTGGGCACAGTTTCACAGTTCACCATGATCGCGACCGAAGGATCGCTGCTCGGCTCGACGAGTAGGAGAGAGAGAGACGAAACCCGCGTTCAGTCCGGCGTGCAACAACACACTGTGCTTTGCGACAAAGATGCCGCGCGCAACATATACATCCGCCTCGTCTGGACCCCGCAAGGTCGAATTCAATATGGCCAGCGGGTTCAAAAGTCGCTCGTCCTTAAGGTCGGCGTAATCGCGTTCGACACATCTTCGACCAAGAGTTGCAAGGCGCTCGTTCCACCACCGGGATAGGATGGACGCGCATTCCCCCCTCGAGGGTGTCGATCAGGCCGGCCACTGGCTCGCCGCACCGATGTCCCCGGGAAACCGGGACCGGTGGTTCCGCTGGCGTGTGAAAACAACATGATAAGTATGACCCGATCCGCGTGGGGCCCGGCCAATTGCCAGCGTTTCGGTTGCGCATTTACGGGGCGGTCCAGTTCGAGCAGTCCGCGTCTGCGCGCGACAGCACCGCCAGGGCATTTGCCGTCCTGCTGATCGACGCAGCCCGGAAATAAATGTCCTCATGCACGGGTGCGCCACCCGGTGTCACGTGGCCGAAGCGCCGCGACACCCCGATCTGCCCCGCCCTTCCGTGTGCGATCGCGTCGCGGCACTCCTTACATGATCGAAACAAGAGGTGAAGGTCTCGGGCCGTGATTTCATGGCTTGGCGTCTCCAATGCTGGTTTTGAGCAATGCATTACGCCCGCAGCCGGTCTGCCCCAATGGTTCACAGCGGGCGGACTGTCCTCGCCTATCGGAGGAGCGGTTTTGCCGGTGCAATGGCCTTTTGGTGTCGAGCAACTTATCGTAACACTCCCCAAGTTTTTCTGAACCGGAACAGAGCTCCTCTGTCTAGAAGGGATTGCCTACAGTGCTATATTACACCATATCGGGGGCGCGTTCTGACAATCCGCTGCTGTTTTTGCACGCGGGCAACTACTCTGGAACGATGTGGCACGACATCGCAGCGCGCGTGTCGAACCACCATTGCATCTTCGTCGACCTGCCAGGCCACGGTTACTCGCGCGAGATCGACTTGACCTCTCTGGACCAGGCAGCGGATGCAGTCGCTCGCGTCATCGAACAAGACTTCGGTGGCGGCCCTGTCAATCTCGTCGGACTCTCGTTCGGCGGCTATGTCGGACTGATACTGATGGCGCGGCATCCACACCTGATCCGACGGTCGATGCTTAGCGGGATCCACCTCGGCGCGATACCGAATGCCAAGGCCATGAACCTGGTCGCGGGACTGATGTCGCCATTGATCCGCCTCGGCTGGGTCCGCCGGAAACTTGCAGAACCTCTGGGCATCACAGACGCATCGATAATCGATCGCACGGACGGTCGGGCAAACCTGACGCCCCGCACGATGCGTGCCGTTCTCCGGCTGGTATCGGTGTTCGATGTGCAGGATGAACTGCCCTCAATCGAAGTGCCGACCCTGATGATCGCCGGGGGCAACGAACATGCCACCATCATCGACTCGCTGCGGACATTCCAAGCGGCGATGCCAGCCTGCACGGCGCGCACGGTTCCGGGAATGGGACATGCCTGGTGCAACGAAGACCCGCAGCTTTTCGCGCAAACCCTGCAGATGTGGTGTGACGGCAGCGCGCTTTCGGACCGGCTGAATGCTGTCTAGCCATGCCTCAAGGGTCTCGCGAAAGGAGATCGACCTGGCCCGGCCAAAGCGCATCGCAACGGCGCGCGCAGGTCACGTTTAGGGAAACTGGAAAACTCATTCTCGAACACCTCGACGCGTTGGAGATCGACATTCCACAGGTCTTTGGCGCTTATGCGCACCGACGCTGACAGGGTAACGCAGTCTCAGCATCTCGGTCTTAATCCTCAAGGTAATGGTTGGCCAAGTGTCGGCCCGGCGTTTCGAGCAATCAGTTGATGCCCGACCTCGGCTTTGACCAGCAGCAAGACGACCATTCCGAATCCTCGCTCTCAATAGGAAATTGAGAGCGGTTTTCAGTCGATTTGATCCGGCCGCACCGACCTATCTGTGACGCCGTGCGGCTGAGGCGTCAAGCCTTGCGTCAGTTTGCCATCCCATCATCAATGGCGTTGAAATCACCAAATCTGGTTGTGGCATTACTGCCTGTGGTGCGTGCACGGTTCGACTATCCTCAGCGTTCGTGCGTGGTCCCCGTCGGGTAAGAGAGTGTTTATAGCTCATCTTCCCCTCACGCGACGATCAGTGCGCCTTGGCTTTTCAGCGCCTTAATTTGATCCTGCGAGTATCCATGCTCTGCCAGAATCTCTTGCCCGTGCTGGCCGAGGGTCGGGGCCGGGCGCACAACACCGCCGGGGGTTTCACTGAACTTTACCGGGAGCCCAATAGCCTTGACCGGGCCGGCAACAGGATGGTCGGTTTCCACAATCATGTCCCGCGCAAGGGCCTGCGGGTCGCGGTGCATCTGGCAAATGTCCATAACAGGTCCGGCTGGCAGACCGGCAGCGTCCATGCAGGCGATCCAGTCATCGGTATCGCGGTGCTCAAGGTGACTTTCGAGGATCGGCACAAGTGCTGCGAGGTTGTTCATCCGGTCGAGGTTGCTGCCAAATCGCGGGTCCTCGTCAAGCTCTGGCGCGTCGATCACGTCAAGCAGCCGCAGCCAATTGCGCTGGTTGGCAGCGCCAATATTGATCCAGCCGTCGCGGGTGCGAAAGGACTGGTAAGGCGCATTGAGCGGATGGGCCGACCCCATCGCCCCGGGTGCCTGTCCCGTGGCAAACGCGATGGCAGATTGCCAATAGGTCAGCGAAATGCCCGCCTCAAACAAAGAAGTGTCAACCATCTGTCCTTCGCCCGTTGCCTGCGCGCGCGAATAGGCCGCGACACAGCCCAAGGCGGCGAGGAACCCCGCGGTTATGTCTGCAATCGGCGCACCCGGCTTGACAGGGGGCCGTCCCGGCCCTTCGCCCGTAATCGACATCAAGCCCGACATCCCCTGAGCGATCAGGTCGAACCCGCCGCGTTCGGCGTAGGGCCCGGTTCGGCCAAACCCGGAGACGGCGCAATAGACCAGCTTTGGATTGCTTTTGCGCAAGGTTTCATAGCCAAGGCCAAGCCGCCCCATCGTGTCGTGGCGATAGTTCTCGATCACCACATCGGCGCTGTCGAGCATCGTGCGGAGCACCGTGATGGCGTCCGGGTCCTTGAGGTTCAGCGCAATGCCCCGCTTGTTTCGGTTCATCATCATGAAGGCGGCGCTTTCGCCTTCGATATCCGGCGGCAGGAAACGGCGGCTATCGTCGCCATCGGGTTTTTCCACCTTGGTGACGTCTGCGCCCATGTCGGCCAGCATCATGCCACAGGCCGGACCGGCCATGATATGCGCCAGTTCGATCACTTTCATCCCGGTCAAGGGGCCTTGTGGTTTCACGTGCCGCTCCATTCAGGTTTGGCTTTGGCAAGGAATGCCTCCAGACCGTGTTTGAAATCGTTGCTCATGTAGCACATGGCAATGAGGTCGCTGTCTTCGACCGCGAGGGCCTCTCGATTGCGTCGCATCGCCTCTTTTGTCGCGCGGAGCGTCAGCGGTGCCATGCCCGCCAGATGTTGTGCCAATGCGTCAGCGCGTTGCATCAAAGTTTTTTCGTCCGGCAACACCTCAGAGACCAATCCCCCAGCCAACGCTTCCTCCGCGCCCATGAGCCTTGCGGTAAAGATCATCTCGCGCACACGTCCTGCCCCGATCAACTCGCTCAGGCGGGCGAGATTTCCGGCATTCAGACAGTTGCCCAGGGTTCGGGCGATGGGAAAGCCAAATTTGAGCTGCGCACTGGCGATCCGGATATCACAAGCCGCAGCGATAGACGCGCCGCCACCGGTACAGGCCCCATTCACCGCCGCAACAGTCGGCACAGGGCACTGGTCCACCGCCCTCAGCACACGGGTGATCTCCTCCTCGTAATCTAAAGCATCCTGAGCTGTTTTGAACGCGCGAAACTGTGTCATGTCAGTGGCGGCTGCGAAGGCCTTGCCCCCCGCGCCGGCAAGGACCATCGCCCGGACCGAACCGTCCGTTGGAACACCGGCGCAAAGCTTGGCCAGTTCTTCGTACATCGCAAAGGTTAGCGCGTTGCGGGCCTCGGGCCGGTTGAAGGTGACCCAAAGCGTTTGGCCACGCAGGTGAGAGGTGATTTCGCTGGTCATGGATCGTATTCCTCCAAAATCGGGTGCGGTAGGGTCATGCTCGGACCTCGCAATGAAAACTGAGTGGATTGTTTTGCCTTGGGACACAGGACACGGATCCTGCGGGGTCGCCTGACGTCCAACCTTAAAATCGGGATGTCAGCTTTCGGCCATGTCACCCGGCGCAGGGTCGAGCGCCCGGATATGGGCCGCGTATTTGTTCATCATGTGAGTCTTCATGAGCTGACCCAAGCCGGTCGCGTCCCGGTCGCGCAGCTTCTCCATCATTTGCTCGTGTTCCTGGATCGCCTGCGCCCAGCGTTCATCTGACAGGTTGACCATGAAACGGGCACGGCGCACCCGCACGGCAAGCATGCGGTGGTGCGCTTCGAGGATTTCGTTCTGCGCCCCTTCAATCAGAGCGTTGTGAATATCCTGATTGGCTTTGAAATACACTTTTCGATCCCGCGAAATGAACGCTTTCACCATTGCATCATGCCGTTTCTCGATCCGCGCGATCCCCGCACCGCTGAGGTTCTGACACGCTAATTCACCTGCAAGCTGTTCCAGCACAGCGATAACAGGAAAGGTATTCTCAAGCTCCTCGCGCGTTACCTGCGCAACACGCGCGCCCCGATTTGCCTGCAGGACGACCAGACCCTCCGAGGCAAGCACCTTGAGGGCCTCGCGCAGTGGCGTCCGAGAGACGCCGAAGGCTTCGCACAGGTCTTTCTCGGGTACTTTCTCGCCCGGCTTCAGAGCGTCTTCGACCACGAGATTGCGCAGGCGTTCCACGAGCTCTTCGTGCAGGGTTGGGCGATTGATGCTTTTTGTCAGGTTCATATGCGTATCCTATCCATCAAGTGCCTGATCCAGCAAGCGCGCAACGTGCAGGGCGCGCCGTGGTGTGCCATCTGCGATCTGATGACGGCATGATGTGCCATCCGCAACCACAAACGCGTCCTCGGGAGCTGCTTCAAGTGCCGGGAAGAGATCGAGGTTCGCCATCTTGAGCGAAACGTCGATGGTATCCGGTGCATACCCGAATGCACCCGCCATGCCACAACAGCTGCTTTCAATCATATGGACCTGCGCATCGGGGATGCGCTTGAGCAGATCCAGCATCGGCGTCACAGCATCATGCGCTTTCTGGTGACAGTGACCGTGCACATAGATCGGCCGGTCCAACGATGTGAGCGGAAGATCCGCTTGTGTGGCGAGGAATTCCTCAAACGTGCAGGTAGCTTTGGCCAAGGCCTCTGCGTCGGGTCCGGGACAGAGCGCAAGGAATTCGTCCCGAAAGGTCAGGATCGAAGACGGCTCCAGACCCACCACCGGAGCACCCTGCGCGACAGCGGCCCGCGTCGCATCGATGACGCGCTGTGCTTCGCGGCGGGCCTCGTCAACGCGCCCGGTCGCCAAGAGCGTGCGCCCGCAATCCAGCGCTTTGCCGCTGCCGTCTTTCGCCACGGCCACCCGCACCCCCCCTGCACGCAGCACGCGCAGGGCAGCACGGAGGTTTTCCGGCTCGAAATAGCGATTGAAAACATCCGCGAAGAGCAGAAGATAGGGGTTGGCGTCCTGCGCCTCATCATCGCGGAAGGGGTCAGACGACCACACCGGCAAATCGCGGCGGTGAGACACGCCCGTGAGGCCTTCTGTCAGTTTCCGCAGCGGTCCGATCTTGTTGCGCAGGTTCAGGACCCACGCGAGCTTGGCCGCTTTGGGTGCGTAGCGCGGCAAATACCCGACCAGTTTGTCGGCAAGGCTCAGTCCCTTTTTCTTGCGCCGCGCGGCCAGCACCTCAATCTTCATGCGTGCCATATCGACGCCGGTGGGGCATTCGCGGCGGCATCCCTTACAGGACACACAGTACTTCATGGTGTCTGCCATCGCATCAGACGTCAGCCCACCGGGCATTTGTCCACTGATCGCAAAGCGCAGCGTATTGGCGCGTCCCCGCGTGGCGTCCCGTTCGTTTCGCGTGGCCCGGAAGGACGGACACATCACACCGCCCTTGAGTTTGCGGCACGCCCCGTTGTTGTTGCACATCTCGACGGCGCCCTGGAACCCACCCGCAGCCCCAGGCCACGCCGACCAGTCGAGCGCGGTTTCAAACTCGGGCACCTCGTATTTCGGGCCGTAGCGAAAAACACGGCGGTCATCCATCGCGGGCGCATGCACGATCTTGCCAGGGTTCATCAGGCCATCTGGGTCGAAGCGTGCCTTGACCTCTTCAAAAGCCTTGACAATGCGCGGCCCAAACATCCTTTCGTGAAATTCGGAGCGCACGATGCCATCGCCATGTTCGCCGGAATGCGACCCTTTGTACTTTTTGACCAGATCGAACGCTTCTTCGGCGATAGAGCGCATCGTTTTGACATCCTTGTCCTGCCGCATGTTGAGGACAGGGCGCACGTGCAGACAACCGACCGAGGCATGGGCGTACCACGTCCCTTTCGTGCCGTGGCGCGCAAAGATGTCGGTCAGCCCTTGGGTGTACTGCGCCAAATCAGGCAGCGCGACAGCACAGTCTTCGACAAAAGAAATCGGTTTGCCCGCTTGTTTCATCGACATCATCACGTTGAGACCGGATTTGCGGTATTCGGCGATAGCGCCTTGCAGCCCGTTGTCGGTGACCGGGACCACGCCTCCCCAGGTTGTGCCGGTTCCAGTGAAGGCAAAGCCCAGATCGCCCATCAACTGGGACAGCTCGGCCAGTTTGGCGACATTCGCGTCGGCACTGCCTTCGGCAAACTCAACGAGCAAGAGGGCTGCGGGGTCACCCTTTACAAAGGCTTCGATGGTTTTGCGAAACAGTGGAATATCGCGCCCAAGTGCCACCATCGTGTCGTCGATCAATTCCACCGCCTGCGGGTTCAGCGTGACGAGATGCTGGGCGGCATCCATCGCTGCGTAAAAAGTCGGGAAATGGCAGACACCGGTGACTTTCTCACCAGGAAGATGGGCAAGGTTCAGTTCAAGCTCGGTGAAATAGGCCAGCGTGCCTTCGGAGCCCACCAACAGGTGTGCCATATTCACATCGTTGCCGGCCAACGCGTCGATATTGTAGCCGCCCACACGGCGCTGTACGCTGGGAAAACGCGCGTCAATCTCGCCAGCCTCGCGTTGCCCCAGCGCCCGCATGTCCGAAACAAGATGAGCATAGGCACCCGGCTCCGGATCGGCACCGTTGAACCGCGCCTTTGTCCCATCGGGCAGAATGGCCGAGATGGCCCGGACATTGTCGCGCATGATACCATAGCGAAGGGATTTCCCGCCCGAGGAATTGTTCGCAGCCATGCCGCCCAGCGTGCAGCGTGAGGCGGTGGACGGGTCCACCGGGAACCACAAACCGTGCGGCTTCAGCGCGCGGTTCAATTCGTCCAGCACAAGGCCCGGCTCCACGCAAGCGGTCAGACTGTCTGTGTCGACGTTCAGAATTCCATTCAGATACCGCGTGTTGTCGAACACCACAGCGCGGTTGACCGTCTGGCCGCATTGCGACGTGCCGCCGCCACGCGGAAGGACCGGAATCTCCTCCTCGCGAGCGACCTGCATGGCCGCCTGGATATCGTCTTCGGAGCGGGGAACAACCACTGCTTCGGGAATTATCTGGTAGATCGATGCGTCCGTGGCGTAGCGGCCCCGCGCGGCGGCATCGCTCATTACGTCGCCTCGGACCGCAGCGCGCAGGCGGCCGGAAAGTCGTGCATTCTCACGCATGAATGTCCCTACCCTCTCCCGTTTTTCGTTTCGAAGCACTGACGTGAAATTTTTTAGTTGACTGAATTATGAATTCATAATTACGTTTTGACAACATCTAATCGCGCCAACCAGACGGCGCTTGTGGGAGGAATAGTTTCGATGCGCCAGGCTGGCAGACACTTCTTGCAGATACCGGGACCGAGTGCCGTGCCCGACCGCATTCTCAAGGCCATTGGTCAGCAGACCATCGACCATCGCGGCCCGGATTTCGCCGCTGTGGGCAAGAAGGCGCTCGATGGGATGAAATCCATCTTCAAGACCGAGCAGCATGTCTTCATCTTCCCCGCATCCGGGACCGGTGCATGGGAGGCTGCGCTGGTAAACAGCGTCTCACCTGGCGACAAAGTTCTGATGTTTGAAACCGGGCACTTTGCGGCGCTCTGGAGTAAGATGGCGCGCAAGATTGGGTTGGAACCGGAGTTTCTGGAAGGGGATTGGCGCGGTGGCGCTGAGCCGGACCGCATCGAAGCGCGCCTGCGCGAGGATAAGAAACACGAGATCAAGGCGGTCTGCGTGGTGCATAATGAGACGTCGACCGGGTCGGTTTCATCGATTTCGGACGTGCGCAAGGCCATTGATACCGCGGGACATCCGGCACTTCTGATGGTTGACAGCATTTCGGGGCTGGCATCCATCGATTTCCGGTTTGACGAATGGGGCGTGGACGTCTGTGTCTCCGGGTCACAGAAAGGTTTGATGCTGCCGCCCGGATTGAGCTTTAACGCCGTCAGCGAAAAGGCGCTGGAACACGCCAAATCCGTCACCATGCCCCGCAGCTACTGGGATTGGCAGGACATGGTTGGGCCGAACGAGACTGGGTATTTCCCCTACACGCCCGGCACCAACTTGCTCTACGGTCTGAATGAGGCCGTTGATATGCTGCATGAAGAAGGGCTTGACAATGTATTTGCCCGGCACGCCAGGCACGGCGCCGCAACACGGGCAGCGGTTCGGGCCTGGGGGCTTGAAGTGCTCTGCGCGCGGCAAGGCGAGGAATCGGGCGTCCTGACCGCCGTTCTGATGCCGCAGGGCCATTCGGCAGACGCGTTTCGCGCGACAACGCTCAAGCATTACGACATCTCGCTTGGAAACGGGCTGTCCAAGGTCGCCGACAAGGTGTTCCGCATCGGTCATCTGGGCGATTTCAATGACCTGATGCTGATGGCCACGCTGTCCGGAGTCGAAATGGGCCTCGCAAAAGCGGGCATTCCGCATCAGCGTGGCGGCGCACAGGCCGCGATGGAACATCTCAAAGACACGATAGACGAGCGGGTAGCCGCTGAATGATGCCCGGGAGGGGGCGTAAAGGGAGGAAGAACCATGAAACTCAAAGCAACTATTCTCGCCAGCGTTGCGGCCATTGCGATGCCGCTTGCGGCAACGGCGACGGACATGACACTGCGCTTCGGGCATGTCGGTAATCCGGGGTCACTGTTTGAAGCATCGGCAGACGCCTTTGCTCAATGTGCAAACGGCAAACTGGGCGACCGGGCCGAGGTCCAGACCTTTGGCGCAAGCCAGTTGGGCAAGGACCGCGAGCTGCTGCAGAAACTCAAACTCGGCCAGGTCGATTTCTCGCTGCCGTCGTCCGTGATGTCCTCGGTCGCGCCGGAATTCGGTGTGTTCGAGATGCCCTATATCGTGCAGGATCGCGATCATATGCGCCGCATTCAGGCAGAGCTGGGCGATGTGTTCCAAGACGCAGCACTGCGCGAAGGCTACCGGATCATCGGGTATTTCGAAAACGGCTTCCGGCACATCACCAACAACATCCGGCCCATTACCACTCCGGCAGACCTTGAGGGCGTCAAACTGCGGACACCAAACGGTGAATGGCGGGTTAAGATGTTCCAGCTCTACGGAGCCAATCCGACGCCGATGGCGTTTTCCGAAGTGTTCACGGCGTTGCAGACCAAGGTGATCGATGGCCAGGAAAACCCCTACGCCCAGATCGCATCAGCCAAGTTTCAGGAAGTGCAGGAATATCTGTCGATTACGGGTCATGTCTACACACCCGGTTATGTGCTGGTGGCCGAAAACCAGTGGCAAAAGCTTCCCGAAGATATGCGCGCTGACCTTGAGGCCTGCGGATCCGAGACGCAGGATTTTGTCTACGAACACGCGGCAAAGCTTGAAACGGAGTTGCTCGACGTGATCCGCGAAGCGGGTGTCGCTGTCAACGAGGCCGACAATGCGGCCTTCATCGAGGCCTCCGCCCCTATCTATGAAGAGTTCGCCAGCACCGTTGACGGCGGGGCCGAGCTTATCGAGCGCATTCAGAACCTCGCATCGGGATCCTGACCCACTCGGCAGGGGGCCAATCAGGGTCCCCTGCCTTTCGGAACTCAACCGTGACACCGTCTTAGCATGTCACCTGGACCGATGTCCGGCGGGGAATTCTTATGCTCACATCACTGCGCAATTTCTTTGAGGTCATCCTGGAGTACTTCGTGATCTTCCTCATGGTGATCCTGACAACCATCGTTGTCGTGGCCGTCATCTACCGGCTGCTGGGGTCCAGCCTGGCCTGGTATGATGAGATCGCGGCCATCCTTCTGGCATGGATCACATATTACGGCTCTGCTCTGGCGGTACTGCGGCGGCGTCACATCGGCTTTGACAGCGTGCTTTTGTCGATCCCCATGCCCACGCGCATGTGGGCCGTCGCCCTTGCAGAGGCGACTACGGCCGGGTTTTTCATCCTGCTGGCATGGGCCGGGTACACGGTGATGACCATCCTTGGTGGGATGTCCCTTGTATCGCTGACCTGGGTCCCGGTGAGCGTCACTCAATCCGTGATCCCCATCGGAGCGACGCTGTTTGTCATCTGTCAGATACTGAGCTTGCCCGATTACTGGCGCAAAACCGCAGAGGGCGTGTCGCTTGAACACGCTGAAATCGAAGAAGAAGTCGAAACAGAAATGAAGAAAGCGGGGAACGCCTGATGTTGATGCTGGGTATCTTCATCGCCATGGTCGCGATGATCTGTCTGAACGTACCGATTGGCGTCGCCCTGGCTGTCTCAGCAATCGGCGGCCTGCTGGTGCTCGAGGGCACTGGGTCGTTGGTGAACGTGGCACTCGACATGTATGGCGGGGCGACCAAATTCTCACTGATCGCAATCCCGATGTTCGTCTTGGCCGGTGCGATCATGAACGCGGGTGGGATCACCGACCGGCTGATCAACTTCGTGGCCGCCTTGATCGGTTTCATTCGCGGTGGTCTGGCCCATGTGAACATCGGTGTTTCGCTTTTCTTTGCCGAAATCTCGGGCTCTGCCGTGGCCGACGTGGCGGCAATGGGGTCTGTGATGATCCCGCAGATGAAAAAGCGCGGCTACTCCGGGGCGTTTGCGGCGGCGGTGACCTCCTCATCGGCATCTTTGGCGATTATCATTCCGCCGTCGATCCCCATGATCCTCTATGCGACGTCGGCCAATGTGTCTGTCGAGCAGTTGTTCGTGGCGGGTATCGTTCCGGGCCTGCTTGGCGCCGCAGGCCTGATGGGCGTCGCCTATTTCTTTGCGGTCAAATATGATCTGCCGCGTGAAGAGGCGTTTTCGGGCCGCAAACTTTGGACAGCTTTCGTCGATGCGCTTCCGACGTTCGCACTCCCGATCATCATTCTGGGCGGCATCTTTGGTGGCTATGTCACGGCAACCGAAGCCGCGGGCCTTGCCGTTCTTGCGGCAATCGCGATCAGCTTGTGGTACCGGCAGGTCGATTTGAGGCACCTGCAACGTTCCATGCTCGATGGCGGGATGCAAACCGCGGTGGTGATGCTGCTTGTGGCGGCATCGGTCGTGATGGGCGGTTTCCTGACCCGGGCGCAATACCCTCAGGAACTTGCCGCTGGCATCCTCAGCATCACCGAAAACAAGTGGCTCATCCTGCTGATCCTGAACTTCTTCTTCCTGGTGATCGGCTTTTTCCTGCACTCTGCCGCCGCGATCATCCTGGTGGTGCCGATCGTGATCCCGCTGATCGATGCTGTTGGCATCAACCCGATCCACTTCGGCCTCGTCGTTACGCTGAACCTCGCAATTGGTCAGCAGACCCCGCCGGTGGCCAGCGTGCTCATCACGGCCTGCGCAGTGGCACGGGCCAATATCTGGGACGTGACAAAGGTGAACGTATACTTCATCGCGGTCCTTCTAACCGTGCTACTGATGTGTACCTACATCCCGGCGATCCCGCTGTTTCTTGTGGATTACTTCTACAACTAACCACCCTGGCCTGCCCGTCACTCCCGCGGGCGGGCCACTTAACGACTGAAAGACACACCATGAACCTCGACCTTGCCAACGCCCTCATCTCTGCCGCACTGAACCATCGCCGCGCGCACGGAATGAGACCGCTCACAATTGCAGTGATTGATGCAGGCGGGCATTTGGTGGCCTTGCAGCGCGAGGACGGCACCAGCAATCTCCGCGCTGAGATTGCCCAAGGGAAAGCCAAAGGGGCCGTCGCAATGGGCCTGGGCTCACGCGCACTCTACAACCGCGCACAGGAGCAGCCATATTTTATCAACGCGATGAATGCGCTGAACGGAGGAAGCCTCGTCCCAGTTCCCGGCGGTGTCTTGATCCTGCGCGAGGTTATGCTGATCGGGGGGATCGGAATCACCGGCGACAGCTCAGACAATGACGAAGCCTGCGCGATGGCTGCCATCGAAGCGCAGGGATTGGTCGCCGAGCCCGGATAAAGCCGCTTTTGGTCTGTAACGGGGCGGCCTGATTGACAGTCAACCTGGGCCGGAGGCCTGCAGAGTTGAGGCTCCACATTCCACTATTGACGTTGCGCACGAGAAGGCCGTATGGAACTGAGATCCGGGTGACACGGAACCTGTCGTTGCCGGACGGCTCACCAAAAACGGAGAGACCTATAATTTCAACTATGGTGCCAGCTATCTGGATCGTAAGAATGTAATACCGGTTTACGCACCTGAGCTTCCGCTGCGCCGCGGTCTGATCGAGCCAATCACCGGTCTTTCAATGGCTAGCTGCATCCGCGATGGCTCACCGGACGCCTGGGGCAGCCGAGTTCTTATCAACCGACTTGTTGGCGGCAAGGCGAGCGAAGCGGACGCCCTCGGAATTTCTGAGCTCACCTATCTTCTTGAATCAGGCTCGGACCGGACCGGCGCACTCGGTTTTCAGGAAAGCGCATCTGAATATGTTCCTCGCCTTAGCAATGAGACAAACCTCCAAAACTTGCACCGCAACAGCTCCCAAGCGGCAAAAGGCGCCAGCCATCAGGGGGCATCTGAATGAAAACATTTGCACGCCTGCACAGTTTGGGTTCCAGTCTGCGCAGTTCGGCGCTTCGACGGGCCGAGCCCTGGGCAACAATCCCCATAGCAACGAAATCCGCCCTCGCTTTCCTCCTTGTCAGATTTATAGCCACTGGATGGTACGCAGCCAGCAGCCACAAACCTCAGACGAAGTGGTCGTTTTGAATCGTGGCACGAAAGTCCACTTTGCGCGGCTCGCGACCTCAGCTCAGAGCAGATAAGGTGAGACGCGGTCGGTCGCTTGCGCGAAAACGACTTGGATCAAATCGGTATTTGGACGTTCGTATGCGTTGCCACTGTCAGCGCATCGGCGGCAGTTGAATCTAAACTGGCTGCGCGGCGCACACCAGCAGGGCTCCATCGCTCTACTTCGACGGCAGCCAAAGTGCCAACTGCGGAAAGGCTATGAGCAGTGTCACCAGCAGGAGCGAGCAAAAGATGAATGGAAATGCAGAGCTGTAGATCTCGCGCATCGTTGTGCCCGGCGGAGCGACGCCTTTCATCACAAACAGCAGCAACCCGAAGGGCGGTGTTGTAAAGCTGATCTCCAGCGCGAGGAGCATGATCAGCCCGAACCAGATCAGATCGAAGCCAAGTGTCTGTGCCAGCGGGAAAAAGATTGGTACCGTCAGAAGCATGATCGAAATCTGTTCCATGAACATGCCCAGCAGGAGAAGCACTGCGAACATGACCAATAGCATCACCAGAGGTGCCAGTTCGAACGAGATCGCCCAATTTACCAATCCGCGCGAGGCGCCAGAGAAGGCGAGCAGTTGGCTGAAGGTGGCCGAGCCGAACACGATGAGATAGGCCATCAGCGTGACACGCAGAGCGCCTGTGATGGACTTGCGCATGGCCTCGGAAGTCAGGCAGCGGAAGACAGCGGCCAGAATCATCACGCCTAGCGCACCAAAGGCGGCTGCCTCGGACGGGGTGACGATGCCGCGGATCATCATGATGATGATGACCACCATCACGCCGACCATGGGCACGACCTCGGTCAGGAAAAGGCCGAGTTTACTGGCGAACGACATGGGCGGCACGTCGTACGCAGGGGCGGCGGAAGGATCGCGTTTGGTCTGAAGCCAGATTGTGGCGATATAGAAAATGGCCAGTATCAGCCCTGGGATGACGCCCGCGATCAAAAGTCCGGCGACGTCGATTTGCGCCAGTGTTGCCAAAAGCACCGCAAGGGCCGAGGGCGGGATGATGATGGCGAGACCGCCGGTGCCGAGGATGGGACCGATGCTCATGTGGGATTTGTAGCCGCGCCTTTGCATCTCGGGCACCATCAGCGAGCCGAGGAGTGCGGTTGAGCCCATCGAGGACCCCGAGAGGGTCGAAAAGGCAGTGCCGCCCAGCACCGTGACATAGCTCAGCCGTCCCGGCAGGCGGCCCAGCAGCTTGTCGATGGCGTTGAACATGCGCCCGCCAAGGCCGGTGTGGAAGAAGATCTCACCCATCAGCAAAAACAGCGGGATCGGCATCAGCGCGTATTTCGTCAGCGCACCCCAGCCGTTGTTCAGCAGTGTCGAGACGCCGCGCTCGCCCCCCATGAACACCCATGCGCCGATAATGTTTGCGGCCAAGAAAGCCAGCGCCACCGGCATGCCCGCGGCCATCAGGAACAAGATTGCGCCCAGCAGGAGCGCGAGCGCCTCGAACCACTCCACTATTCGTGTATCCCTGCTTCGCCGCTGTGCATAAGTTTTTCGCCGAAGACGAAGCGCGAGAACTCGAACGCCATCATGCCGAAGCAAAGCGGGAAGGTCACCGTCAACAGCCAGCGCGGATAGTAGTAGGCGCGGACGTCGTAGTCGGCGCGTTCGATGTTGGTCAGCATGAGTTCGGCGCCTTTCCAGGCCAGGATCGCCGAGACGACGACGCAGGCAAACGCCACGGTGCGGCTGACCACCGCTCGCGCGCCGTCTGGCAAAGCGGCGGTGACCAGTTCGATGTGAACGTGTCCCTTTTCACGAACTAGCCAAGGCGCGCCGAGCATTGTCATGTAGAGAATCCCGTATTCGGCGGAGGTGAAAAGCCAGGCGAAGGGCTGAATCCCGGCGTTGCGCATAGCGACCGATAGGATCACCGAAACCATCAACCAAACCAGCGTCGCTCCGGCCACGAAGGCCATCGCATAGAGCAATGCTGTGTATGCTCGCGAGAGAGTTTGCACTCGGCTGTCCCTTCGTCGCTGGACCCGAGCGGTGTGTGACCGCTCCGATGGAGGCCCCGGATCAGGTCCGGGCAGCCTCGCGTTACTGCGCGGCTTCGAGATCGTAGAATAGCTCGATCAGCTTGTCATAGTTGCCAAGCCCGCCGGGCTGGCCTTCCATGACTTCGCGCATCCGCTCCCACGTCTTTTCGCGTGCAGCGGCAAGGTAGTTGGCCCTGGCGTCGCCTTCCAGTTCGATGGCGGTCATGCCAGCGGCGTCAAGGGCGGCGAAGTCGGCGTCTTTCTTGGCCTGGAGCGCCTCGACCGAGTCCTTCTCGTGCTGGATCGCAACATCCTGAAGAATGGTTTTTGCCTCATCGCTGAGAGAATTCCATCGTTCGAGATTCACGATCACGCCAAGGTCGGTCGAGAAGAAGCAGGGCTCGATCCTGTAGTTCAGGAATTCGTTCCACTTCAGATCAATCAGCCCAATTTGGGTCCAGCCTGTGGCGTCCACCACCCCGCGCTGTAGGGCCGAGTAGACCTCGCCTGTCGGCAGGTCGATCACCTGCGCGCCGAGGTAGTTGGTGAAGAATGCATTGTAGACGGCATTGCCGCGTAGTTTCAGGCCCTCGACCTCGAGGTTTCCGTTGGCGTCGAAGGTCGGTTCGTTCCGGGTCCAGAGGTTGTAGCAGACTCCCGAATCCATCCAGCCGAGATACTTCAAACCCATCTTTTCCTGGTGGATCTGGTCAATCAATTCCGTGCCGCCATTCTGGCGGGTTTCGACCGCCGTCAGGTTGGAGGTCACAAGCGCGTCCTTTTCAGGCAGGGCGGCGGCATAAAAGGACCCCGGTGTGTAAACCATGTCCACGATGCCGTCGCGCACCGCGTCGGGCTGCTGGAACATGCCGATGGCTTCCGGGCCACCGCGCACGTCGATCTGGATAAAGCCTTCGCCTGCCGCGTTTACCTTGTCGACGAAGCTGAGAAAGCTTTGGGTGTAAATAAGGGTCTCGGGGAAGGCGTGAACCGCCGAAATGGTCTCTTCGGCTTTGGCCGCGCCTCCGAGAGCAAGTGCGGCAGCGAGGATGCCGCCCTGTGTGTAGTGTCTCATTCAGTCTTCCTCCACGTTGCGAGGCCGCTTTTGCCTTTGCCCCAATTTTGTTGCGGCACCCACCCGGGATGCTCTTGGTTTGCGCCCCCCTTGAGGCGCGGTTCAATCCGATGCCGTTGGGAAGACCCATGGCTCAGAGAAAGCTCGGCAGGCCGCGAAGGCCGCGATTTTGTCCGCGTGCTGGCGGGTCAGGTCGATGTCGTCCCAGCCGTTGATCAGTTTCGTGCGCCAGCTTTCGTCAACATCAAATGGAAAGGTCCGGTCATCGAGTGCGATGGTGCGGGTGTTGAGGTCTATGGTGATCTCTGCTGGTTCGGCCGCCAAAAATGCGGCCAGTTCGGCCTGGGCGTCGTCAGACACCCGCGCCGGGAGAAGGCCGTTGTTGACGGCGTTGGCCGCAAAGATGTCGCCAAAGCTGGGCGCGATCACGGCGCGGAAGCCAGCGTCGAACAGCGCATAAACCGCCGCTTCGCGCGATGAGCCGGTGCCGAAGTTGCGACCGGCCACCAGTATCGAAACGTCCCGGTGGCGGTTGAGGGGGAATTCCGGATCACTCCGCAGATCGTGCAGCAGGAATTGGCCGTAGCCCTCAGCTCGGGGCGTCGACATGAAGCGCGCCGGGATCAGCTGGTCGGTGTCAATATTGTCGAGCCCCAAATGCACCGCGCGGCCTTGATGTATTGTCCATCCCGCCATCACGCCGCCCTCTCGCCAAGAAATCGGCGTACATCGATAATCGTTCCAGTCAGTGCCGCTGCTGCAACCATGGCAGGCGACATCAGATGTGTGCGCGCGCCCGGGCCCTGTCGGCCCCGGAAGTTGCGGTTGGTAGAACTGGCGCAGCGCTTGCCTGCGGCCACCAGGTCACCGTTCATGCCAACGCACATGGAGCAGCCCGAGGCGGCCCAGGTCAGCCCGGCAGTCTTGAAAACATCGTCGAGGCCCTCTTGCTCGGCCTGTGCTTTGACTTGTGCCGAGCCGGGGGCCACTAGCCCCGGCACCTTGGCGCGCTGACCGGCCAGAACGGCAGCAGCGGCGCGCAAGTCCTCGATACGCCCGTTGGTGCAAGAGCCGATGAAGACCTGATCTATGGGTGTGCCTTCAAGCGGGCGACCCGGCTGCAACCCCATATAGTCAAGCGCGGCATCAATGGCCTTGGCTTTCTCTGGTGCCACCGCAGTGGGGTCGGGGAGTGTTGCGGTGACCGGCAGAGCCTGCTCAGGGCTTGTGCCCCAGGTGACAGTTGGGGCGATCTCGGCCGCGTCGAAGGTGACGTCTCGGTCGAAAATGGCACCCTCGTCGCTGGCGAGGGTCGACCAAGTGGTGACGGCTGCCTCCCAATCTAAATCGGGCGCGAAAGGACGCTCTTTCAAGTAGTCGAAAGTCGTTGCATCGGGCGCGATCATTCCCAGCCGCGCGCCCCCTTCTATGGAGAGATTGCACAGCGTCATGCGCCCTTCCATCGACAGCGCCTGAACAGCAGACCCGGCGTATTCGACCGCGTGTCCCTGAGCGCCGCCGGTGCCCAAGGCAGCGATCCAATTTAACGCGATGTCTTTGGCGGTTACACCCGGACCAAGGGTGCCGTTCAACGTGATCCGCATGGTTCTGGGCTTGCGTTGCCAGACCGTCTGAGTCGCCAGGACATGCGCGACTTCGGTCGCTCCAATACCAAACGCCAAGGCACCAAAGGCGCCATGGGTTGAGGTGTGGCTGTCACCGCAATTGATCAGCAAGCCTGGCAGCGTCAACCCTTGCTCGGGGCCAATTACGTGCACGATGCCCTGATCCTGATCGTGAAGATCGAATAACCGCAAACGATGCGCCTGCGCGTTTTTGCGCAAAGTGTCGATCATTCCGGCTATCTTCGGATCGGCAATTCTCGCCCTGTCGCGCGTCGGGGCATAATGATCGACCACGGCGAAGGTCAGGTCGGGGCGGGCGACCTGCAGGTCACGATCAGTCAACTTGGCGAAGGCATGGTGCGAGCCCTCGTGCACCAGATGCCGATCCACCCACAGAAGCGAAATGCCGTCCTCGCGGCACAGAATCTCATGCGCGCGCCAAAGCTTGTCGAGCATAGTCCGGCGCTTGCTCATCCCGCGGCTCCCGCCTGACCGATGGCCGGTTCCCAATGTCGCGCGCGGCCTTCACCGACGCGCGCCAAGGGCATCTCAAGCCGAAACATGTCAGGCCGGTAGAGCGCGGCGAGGTACTCAACCCCATTGCCTTGCTCATCCCGGACCACGCGCTTGAGCGACAGCAGCGCCGAGCCAACCGCAACACCTAGCGCTTCCGCAACATCGGGCGCGGCCAACGTGGCTGACACCGATTGATGCGCTTCCTTGATCTGCACGCCGCTCCGCTCGAGCAGTTTGAAAAGCGGCGTAGTAGCCAGATCGTGCTCGGAATAGTTTTGCGCAATGCGCGCAGGTACATAGGTCGTCAGATGCGAGAAAGGCACGCCATCGGCCAACCGAACCCGGACGGCGATCTGCACTTTCTCTGCTCTGTCCAAACCTATCGATGCGGCGACCACATCAGGGGCGTGGTCGTAGGAAAAGGACAGAAGCTGGGCCGTGGTCGACTGCCCCATCTCGACCAGTTGCGGCATCAGCGTGTTGAAGTCCATCGCGGCCCGGCGACCAGCTTGCCGGCTGCGGCGCACGGTTGTGCCACTGCCTGCACGGCGTTCAATCAGACCAGATTGTGACAGCGCATCCAGGGCGCGGCGTACGGTGACACGGGACACGCCGAAGCTGACGGCCAGCTTCTGTTCGCCGGGAAGCGACTCGCCATCGGCCAACCGACCTTCGGTGATCTGATCGCGCAACGACAGATAGACGCGCTGCGCCTTGGCGCCTTCGGGCAAGGTCGGTGTTACGATTGCGTCCATCGATTCCCTCATTCGGAGCAAAGCAGAGCCTAGTGATACCCCTAGAAAATGCAAGAGATTGTACTTCATTTCGACGATGATTCTGCTTAACAATGAAACACAATTGTTATTACAGATAATACAAATGAATGGAGAGTGTACCGTGCCAATCGTCGAGCTGCATGTAATCGAAGGCTATTCTCCGAAAGAAAAACAACGGCTTGGCGCAGCGCTGACCGAGGCGGTGCGATTCGTGGTGCCCGCGGCAGCCGAGCTGGTGACAGTGCTGATCCACGACCTTCCTGCACAGGATTACTACCGCGGTGGGACCACGCGCAGCCCGGCCCCCGCGCGATCGGATCCGGCCCAACTCGTGCGCGATTTCCTTACCGCGATGGAGGCGCGCGACCTTGCTCGCGCTCAGTCTATGCTGGGTGAAGGCTTCATGATGGCCTTTCCCGGTTCAGGTCCGATGACCTCGTTGCAGGAACTGATCAACTGGGCCAAGCCTCGGTACAATCACGTCGCCAAAACCTATCAAGGCTTCGAGGCGATGCAGGGGCTCGGTGATGTTGCGGTCGTCTATTGCCGCGGCACCTTGTCGGGTGAATGGCCCGACGGTTCCCCTTTTGACGGCATCCGCTTTATTGACCGGTTCGAGGTCATGGACGGGCGCATCACTCGCCAAGAGGTCTGGAACGACATTGCAGAATTAAAGGCGCGCAAATGACCGAAATCGACCCGATCACGCTGTCGGTTCTTGCCGGCCGAATGGAACAGATCGCCGACGAGATGGATGCCACGCTGTTCCGCGCGGCCTTTAACCCGATCATCGCCGAGGCGCATGACGCCAGCCACGGGCTGTATCACGCCACCACTGGCGACACCTTGGTGCAGGGTAAATCCGGCCTGCCGATCTTCGTCGGTGTGATGTCGTTCGCGGTGAAAGCGGTAATCGAAAAAGCCGCCGCTGACGGCGATCTGGAAAACGGTGACATCTACATCTTCAACGATGCACACATCGGCGGCACACATCTAAGCGACATGCGCCTGGTACGACCCTACTTCCACAACGGTAAGCTGTTCTGTTTCCTCGCGTCGGTTGGCCATTGGCACGATGTCGGCGGCGCGGTACCCGGCAATTACAATCCGGGCGCGACCGAGGTGTTTCAGGAGGCCTTCGTGCTGCCGCCCGTGAAACTGGCACGGAAGGGGACCGTCAATCAGGACATCATCGACATTCTCTTGCGCAATACCCGGTTGCCGCAATCGGCGATGGGAGACCTGAATGGCCAGCTTGGCGCGCTTGATCTGGGTGTCCAGCGGATGGATGAGTTGCTGACCGAATATGGCGGCGATACGATTACGGCCGCACTTGAAGCTTTGGGCAACCGGGCCGAAGCATTGATGCGGGCCGAACTGGCCGAGCTGCCGGACGGACGATGGGAGGCCGAGGATTTCCTCGACAACGACGGTATCATCGATGAAGCACTGAAGATCCGGGTGGCTTTGGAGATCAAAGACGACCGGATGGTGCTGGATTTTTCGGGTTCTTCGCCGCAATGCGCGGGGCCGGTCAACATCGCGCTGCCCACCACGGCCGCGGCGGCCTATGTCGCCATCAAGCATGTGTTCCCAGCCCTTCCCGCCAACGCGGGCGTAATGCGCCCCATTGAGGTGATCGTGCCTGAAGGGTCGCTTCTTTCCGCCGAGTTTCCCGCTCCGACGGGCGGCTACACTGAGACCATCCTGCGCATGATCGACGTGGTCTTTTCGGCCTTCGCGCAAGCTGCGCCAGACCGGGTTGTGGCCAATGCTTACGGCACGATCAATGCGCTTTCGATTGCAGGAAAGCGGTCGGACGGCACGGCTTGGGTCATGTTTTCGTTCTACGGTGGCGGACACGGCGGTTCGGTCGAAAGCGATGGGTTGAACCACGGCAATGCGCCAATCTCGACGGCGACCATTCCGCCGATGGAGATCCTTGAAGCGGCTTAT
The DNA here is from genome assembly GCF_020622345.1 of Roseobacter weihaiensis. Classification (GTDB taxonomy): domain Bacteria; phylum Pseudomonadota; class Alphaproteobacteria; order Rhodobacterales; family Rhodobacteraceae; genus Roseobacter; species Roseobacter weihaiensis. The sequence goes on from NZ_JACNMO010000003.1 coordinate 121,019, forward strand.
CCGGTAATGTTCCGCACCTGGGCTTTACGGCCCGATTCGGGCGGTGCAGGCGCGCACCGTGGCGGGATGGGTGCCGTCTATGAGATTGAAGTGCTTGAGGAAAATGGTGCGGAGGCATTTCTCTTCGGCGAGCGCGGGCGGTTTGCTCCGAAAGGGATTGTCGAGGGTGGCGATGGAGCCATGAACCATTTCACCTTTGAACAATCGGACGGTTGGCAAGCACCGCCGTTGGCCTCGAAAATGCGCGGGATCAAGCTGACACAAGGGCAGGCGGTGCGGCTGGAAACACCGGGCGGCGGCGGATACGGCCCGGCGGCGGCACGCGAGGCGCGCGCGGTGGCACGGGATGTTGCGCGTGGTCTGGTCAGCGCCGATCAGGCCGACACCGACTATGGAACCGCCTGGCGCGAGGTGACGGTATGAGCGGGCAAATGATCGGCGTCGATGTCGGTGGTACGTTTACGGACGTCTTCGTGCTGAACGAGGCCGCCGGCTCGGCCAGCGTTGCCAAAGTGCCCACGACCCGACCCGACCAGTCGGTTGGGTTTCTTGACGGCATCGGGCGCGAGGTCGACACACTTAGCGAGGTGGCGGTGGTCGTTCATGGCACGACGGCCGGAACGAACGCCCTGCTGGAGCGCAAGGGTGCCAAGACCGGTGTCATCTGCACCGCGGGGTTGCGCGACGTTCTGGAAATGCGCCGCCGCGACCGGCCTCGCACCTGGGGGCTACGCGGCGATTTCGAACCGGTCGTTGACCGGCGTGACCGGCTGGAAGTGCAAGAGCGCACACTGGCCGATGGCAGCATTCGCACGCCGGTCGATCTTGACGCCGTGCGCATGGCAGCTCGGCAGTTGTGCGATCAGGGTTGCAAGGCCGTCGCGGTGCTGTTCGCCAATGCCTATGCCAATCCGGAAAATGAGGCTGCCGCCGTGGCCGCTGTGCGCGAGGTCTGGCCCAATCCGCATGTCTCTGCGTCTTCCGAGATATTGCCCGAGATACGCGAGTTCGAGCGGTTCTCGACCACTGCGCTGAATGCCTATTTGCAACCCGAAGTTTCGGGCTATCTGGGACGTCTGGAAACGGCCCTGACCGAAGGCGGGTTCGACGGCGAGTTCATGATCGTGCAGTCAAACGGCGGCGTGATGACGGTGGATACTGCCTGTCGCCTGCCGGTGCGCACCGCCTTGTCCGGCCCGGCTGCGGGCGTGATTGCGGCGGGATATATCGCCGGTGTCGCGGGCTTTGATAACGTCATCACCGGCGATATGGGCGGCACCAGTTTCGACGTGTCCCTGATCGCGGGCGGGCAATCCATTCTGTCGCCTCAAACCTCGATCGATTTCGGCATGGTGGTCCGCAACCCGATGATCGAGATTACCACCATCGGAGCGGGCGGTGGCTCGATCGCCTGGGTCGACAAGGGAGGGCTTTTGAACATCGGCCCCGAAAGCGCCGGGTCTGATCCCGGCCCTGTGGCCTACGGGCTGGGCAATGACCGGCCGACGGTGACGGACGCAAATGTGGTGCTGGGCCGGATTGATCCCGATAACCCCATTGGCGGCAAACTTGACCGGCTGGATATCGAAGCCGCCGGGCGGGCCATCGACGCCCATGTGGGCGCGCCGCTGGGCCTCGACACGGTCGCAGCGGCCGAGGCCATTCTGCGGGTCGCCAATTCGCGGATGGCCGGTGCAATCCGGCTCGTGTCCATCGAACGGGGCTTCGATCCAAAGCGTTTTGCCTTCATGCCATTCGGCGGTGGCGGCGCGCTGCATGCAGGCGCGATGTTGGCCGAGGTCGGGATCGCGCGCGCGATTGTGCCTCGCTATCCCGGCGTTACCTCTGCCATGGGCTGCGTGATCGCCGACATGCGGCAGGACTTCGTGCAGACCGTCAACACGCTGGTCGACACGCTGGATGAAGCCGCATTGGGTGACTTCATGCAGGCTAATACCGATGACGGGATGGCACTGCTGGAAGCCTCCCGCACCAGTTTTGAGGCACGCGAGGCGTCGTTCACGCTCGATATGGCCTATGTCGGGCAAACGCACACCGTGTCGGTGCCGCTTGATGTCACGATGGTGGACGACAAGGTAACGCCGCCCTCTAAGGCCGAGATCGAGGTGGCGTTCGACACTACCTATCAGGCCACCTTTGGGCGGCTTCTTCAGAACGGCACGCGGCGGATATTGAATCTGCGCACTGCGGTCACCGGCAAACGGCCCAAGTTCGATCTGGCCACGCTAGCACCAGGTACCACTGGAAGCGTCGCTCCAACCGCCACCCGGAAAGTTCACTTCGGCAACGTCTGGCTTGAGACCGCTATCCATGATCGGCTGTCGCTGCCCGTCGGCGCCGTGATCAACGGTCCGGCCATTCTAACCCAACCCGACACAACGGTGCTGATTGAACCGGGCCTCGCCGGAAAGGTCGACCGTTTTGGCAACACCATCATCGAACCGGTGGAGGGAGACGCATGAGCGATCCGACCACTTGGGACCTGTCGCGCACAGCGCTTTTGACAATCGACCTGCAAAACGACTTTCTGCATCCGGAGTGTGCTTATGGACGCGCTGGCCAAACCGACGAGGCGATCACGGCGCTTCCCGACCGCATCGCACCGCTTGCTGCCGCCTTGCGCACGCGGGGCGGGCGGTATTTCTCTGCACAGTTCACGCTTGTACCCGACCGCGACGGAGAGCCATTGATCGCGCCTCATCTGAAAACCCTGCGCCCGTTTCTGGGCCGGGGGGATTTTGTTCCGGGTGGCTTCGGGCACTCTTTGGTGGATACGCTGGCTCCTGCAGACTTCACCATTGAAAAGGTGGCCTATTCGGCCTTCTACCAAACCCGACTGGAGTACATCATGCGTGCAACCGGGATCGAAACCCTGATCGTCGGCGGCATTGTGACAAACGGGGGCGTCGCTTCGACGCTCAGGGACGCGCATCTGCGCAACATCGATACCGTGATGCTCACCGATGGCTGCGCGGCCTTTCGTCAAGAAGTCCATGATGCAACGCTGCTCTCTCTCGGCACGGTCACGCATCAGATGAGCTGCGCTGATGCTTTGAGCTGGTTGGAGGCCGCGACATGACATTGCGCGCCCGGCTCGCGCAAAAGGAAATCCTGGTCGCCCCTGGCGTCTACGACGGGTTGACAGCAACGCTGGCCGAGGCGGCGGGGTTTCAGGCGCTCTATCTGTCGGGGGCGGCGGTGGCCTATACTCGACTGGGGCGCCCCGACATCGGGCTCAGCACTATGTCGGAAATGGCCGACACCATGGCGCTGATCGCCGACCGCGTCGAGCTGCCGGTGATCATCGACGCCGATACCGGCTTTGGCAACGCATTGAACGCGCAACGCACAATGCGGGTCTACGAGCGCGCCGGTGCCGCGGCCTTGCAGGTCGAAGACCAAAGCCATCCGAAGCGCTGCGGGCATCTGACAGACAAGTCCCTGATCCCCGCGACCGAGATGGTAGGCAAGATCGCTGCGATGGCCGACGCACGCGCTCGCGACACCTTGATCATCGCACGCACCGACGCGATCGCCGTCGAGGGGATTTCCGCCGCTATGGATCGGGCCGAGGCCTATATTGAGGCAGGTGCGGATGTGCTGTTCATCGAGGCACCCCAGACCCGCGCGCAACTGGAGGACGTCGCCAAGACCTTCGCCGTACGCATCCCGCTGCTGGCGAACATGGTCGAAGGCGGTGCAACCCCGATCACTGGATCGGATGATCTGGAAAGCCTGGGCTTTTCCATCGTGATCTTTCCCGGCGGCATCGTCCGGGCGCTCGCCCGCACTGGCGAAGCCTACTATCAAAGCCTCGCCGCCCACGGCTCAAACACGCGGTTCCAGGACCGGATGTTCGATTTCGACGGGTTGAACGAAGCTATCGGCACCACCGAGATGCTGACCCTCGGCAAACGCTATGACGGCAACTGACGTCAGCGTCTCGGCACCTCCTGACCGTTTCGACCTATCGGTCGAGACACTGATCATCGGTGCGGGCGCCTGCGGGTTGGTCGCTGCCCTTTCAGCTGTGGAGACAGGCCGAGAGGTGCTGGTGGTCGAGGCCGACGAGGTGCCACGCGGCTCGACGGCATTGTCAGCGGGACTGATCCCGGCGGCTGGTACAAGGGTTCAACGTGCCGCCGGCATCGACGATACACCCGAGAGGTTCGCCGCCGACATCCAGGCCAAGGCGCATGGCGAGAACGACCCCTCACTGGCCGAACTGCTGGCCCATGGCGCAGCAGAGGTCATCGACTGGCTAAGCGACACCCACCACCTGCCGTTTTCCGTTGTGACCGATTTCGACTATCCCGGCCATTCCCGTCACCGAATGCACGGATTGCCCAGCCGCTCAGGCACGGAACTGATCGACGCGCTGCGTAGTGCTGCCGAAACCGCAGGGATCGATATCGTCTGTGAAAGCCGTGCGACAACGCTTTACCATGCCGAAGACCGGATCGCCGGTGTTGGCGTCACCCGCCCCGACGGCGGGGTCGAGACCATAGGATGCGACCGGCTGATCCTCGCTTGCAACGGGTTCGGCGGCAATCGCGACCTCGTCGCACAACACATGCCGGACATCTCCGAGGCGGTTTGGTTCGGTCATGACGGCAACCGCGGCGAGGCCGTGCTTTGGGCGGACGCCATCGGAGCCAAGACCCGGCACCTCGGGGCCTATCAGGGGCACGGAAATGTCGCGCATCCACATGGCATCCTGATCACATGGGCAGTGATCACCCAAGGCGGGATACAGGTGAACCACTACGGTGAGAGGTTTTGGAACGAAGCGCAGGGTTATTCGGAAGCGGCGCGTGCCGTGCTGGCCCAACCCGGCGGCGAAGCTTTCGCGATCTTCGACGAACGCATCGCCGGGATCGCGCGACAATTCGAAGACTTCAAGCGCGCAGAGGCCGCTGGAGCGGTACGGACCGACGACACAATCGAGGGCCTCGCTCGGGTGTTCGGATTGCCGCCCACTGCACTTGGCGAGACACTCGCCCAAATTCCATGGGGCCAAATAGACGAATTTGGCCGCCGCTTCGAAGGTCCGCCTCTATGCGCAAGATTCTGCGGGGTTCGTGTGACCGGAGCGTTGTTTCACACCCAAGGCGGGCTTTGCGTCGACGCTGACGCCCGCGTGCTGCGTCCCGACGGAGGCGCGTTTTCCAATCTCTTTGCGGGTGGTGGCGCGGCCTGCGGCGTTTCAGGCAGCGCTGACAGCGGCTATTTGTCGGGTAACGGTCTTTTGGCAGCGGCTGTTTTGGGCCGAATTGCCGGCCGATCCAACTAGAACGGCACACTTGGAGTAATTCGGGCGGATACTGCCCTTGGCATGAACTTCCTCCATGAAGCTGTCCGTTGCCAACAAGGAGTCAGATTGATCAGCTTTGGGCATTCCTTTTTTGGCACCAACAGCATCTGAGTATGGCTCCTGCATTGCGAGCGTTTTTTTGATTTCTGCGGTGACTTTCGTCAGTACTGTGGTCTGTTCCCACTGCCCGGTAGTTGATTGCAAAGCAATCAATGAAAGGGGCCTGTTTGTGCGGTGGTGTTCCGCTGGCCCTCTCTGTCGGGACATCGCTGCGCAATACCCTGCCGGGCAGTGGATGAGGTCCGCAAGCGAGGTTCCAATCGGCTTATCGACCTTGGGGGCCGCCGCTGACATTCCCGGAGTGTCCTTGCTCTTGGTTGACTTAATCCGCATCATCCCTTCAACGTCTTTCATTTCTCCGCAGTGCGCGTGGTCAGAACGCTGGCTCCTGGTATTCCTGTTTCTTTGTGAGCATCTCCCAGATGATCCTGGCTGCCTTGTTGGACATCGCTGTTGCTGCCGACCGGAATGGTTTGTCCGCGATGATCTATCGCGGCCCAAAGATCCGCCTTTTCAGACGAACGCTTTGCCATGACAGCGCGCGAGGTCATGCTGACCACCAGAAGCTTCCGGATATAGCGATCGCCTTTCTTCGTGATCTTGCCCAGACGCTCTTTGCCGCCACTCGATTTGTTGAGTGGCGGCAGTCCAAGCCATGCGGCTAGATCGCGCCCTTTGCGGAACTGATGTGCGTCACCAATCGTGGCGACGACCGCTGAGGCCGTGATCGGTCCAATTCCCGGCATGCGCATCAACCTGCGCGCATCAAAACTTAGCATGGCATGTTGTTCGATCATCTTGCAACAGCCATCGATGCGTTCGTTCAAGCCGATGAATTGATAGCACTGCATGCCAAGCATGCCGTTTGCGATCTCTGGCATTTTGGGATGATCTCCAGCCAGATGACGCTTTGCAAACGCCGTCACTGCTTCAATCCCAATGGGCAGGATGTGCCCGAACTCGCGCAACAGACTGCCGGTCAGTGATCCAGGCCAACGGTCTTTACTGTCATTGGGTAGCTCCTTTCCGAGCAGTCGATGAAAACTGCACTTTGGCAAACTCGATGACGGTGGAAAAGGACACATCCAACTCATCCGCTTTGGTCAAAATGGCCGAACGGCCCGCAGCAAACTGGTGCGTGCCCGCCTGATCGGCTTTGCCGGGCAGGAGCCCGGTGAAGAGCAAACCGCCGACCTGCAGTCCTGTTCAAGTTCACCGGAGGACTGGTTTAAGCCCCGAAATTAAGTCATCATATCGACGTGAACGGGATAACCAGCGGGTTTGAAGCTCGAAAAAACGAACTATCTGGTTTAGTTGAACTGTTTGATATCGGAAAAGGCTATTTCATGACCTCTGTTTTCGCCCAGAAGGGCATTTTTTCCGTTATATCGGCCTGTGTCTCCCTCGCGGCCCCAACGGCTGCAGTGTCCCAAGGCGGGCCAGCGGCGGTGGGAGTCGAAACGGTTCAGATACAAACGGTTGCAGAAACTGTTCCGCTTTTTGCCGAGGTTGTCACCTCGCGGGAAGGGACGATTGCCAGCCGGATCGCAGGGACGGTCGGCGAGGTTTTGGTCCTGGAAGGGGCCATCGTCGAGAAGGGAGATGTGCTGGCCAGGCTCGATACCGAACTGCTGGAGATTCTCGCCCGCCAGGCCGACGCCCAGCTGGCCGAAGCACAGGCCGGGATCACGATTGCCGAATCGAACCTGAACCGCGCGACAAACGCTTTGGCAAGAATCGAAGGGCTGCGCGATACGGCGTCCTTTTCGATCAGCCGTTTTGATGATGCGCAAAGCGATTATTTCCAGGCCGAAGGCACGCTTGCCGAAGCGCAGGCCCGCGTCAAAACCGCGGAAGCCGCCTTGGCCGAGGCCCGCTACCAGTTGGACCGCGCCGAGATCATAGCCCCCTTCCCCGGCATCGTACTGGAAGTCACGACCAATCCGGGTGAATTCATCAGCTCCGGCGCACCGGTCGTATCCTTGCTGGACACGCAATCCATCGAGATCGAAGCCAGTGTGCCCTCGCGTTTTGTCAGCGTTCTCGAACCGGGGCTGGCCGTAGAAGGCTACACCGAGACGGACGAGACCATGGCATTGGAGGTCAGGGTCTTGCTGCCCGTCGAAAACACCGCGACACGCACCCGGCCTGTGCGCTTTGTCTCAGAGCAATTGGCCGACTTGAATGCGCTGGCCATCGGCCAGTCGATCACCGTCAACATCCCGATCAGCGTCCCCAGAGAGGTCTTGTCGGTGCCCAAGGACGCATTGGTTCAGGCGCGCGGCGGCTGGACGGTCTTTGTCGCAGCAGACGGCACGGCCCAGCCCCGCACGGTTGAGATCGGGGTGGCCCTCGGGGACCGGTTTGAAGTGCTCAGCGGGCTGGCCGATGGCGATGTTGTCGTGACCCGTGGCAACGAACGGCTGCGCCCGGGGCAGGAAATCGCCCCCATGACCGCGAGCAACTAGGAGGCAACGACCATGGATATCATCCGCTTTGCGATCGACCGCCCGATTGCCGTCGTTGCCGCCGTTATCATGGCGGTCCTTTTCGGCCTGATCGCCGTCAGCCGCATTCCAATTCAGCTTGCACCCGATGTGCGCAAACCTGTCGTCGTGATCACAACCGACTGGCCCGGGGCCGCCCCTTCCGAGGTGGAGCGCGAGATCATAAACCCGCAGGAAGAGGCCCTGCGCGGCCTTGAAGGGCTCGACATCATGACATCGCGGGCCCAGACCGGCGAGGCGGAGGTCACATTGGAATTCGGTGTCGGCACCGACATGAGCCAGTCCCTGTTGCTGGTGTCAAACCGGCTCGACCGGGTCGGGGACTATCCCGATGAGGCAGGCGAACCCTCACTGGATACCTCCGGCTCCGATGACAGCCCGATCGCCTGGGTGCTGCTGACCGCGCAAGAGGGCAACACACGGCCCATGCCGACCTATGGCGATTTCGTCTCCGATGTCATCCAGGACCGGATTGAACGGATCGAAGGGGTCTCTGCCGTCAATGTCTTTGGCGGTGTGACCCGCGAACTGCAGGTCGTGGTCGATCCCCGGCGGCTGTCGCGGTTCGACCTGACGGTGCCCGAGGTGGTCCGCATTCTGCGCGACGAAAACATCTCCCTCTCCGCAGGGGATGTCGAGGAAGGCAAGCGCCGCTATGTGGTCCGCGCCGAAGGCAACCTCAACACCGTCGCCGCCATCGAAGAGGTGGTCTTGCGCTCTGGCACGGGCACAGGCGGCTCCGGTCGTGTGCGTGTGGGTGATATCGCAGATGTGGGTTTCGCCTTTGCCGACCCCACAAGCCGGCTGCGGTTCCGCGGGGAAGCCGGGCTCGCATTCAACATCGTCCGCGAACCGGGGGCCAATGTGATCGAGACGATGGCGCGTGTGCAGGATGTGCTGGCAGAACTTGCCGAAGGTCCTGTGGCCGAGGCCGGTTTGAACATGCGACAAGCCTATGACGAGACGATCTATATCAACGGTGCGATCGATCTGGTGACACAGAACATCTGGATCGGCGGGGCCTTGGCCGCCGCCGTGCTGCTGGCTTTTCTGCGCAGTCCGCGCGCGACACTTGTCGTGTCGCTTGCCATACCGGTCAGCATTGTGGCGACCTTCGTGGCGATGGCCGCAACGGGGCGGACGCTCAATGTGATCTCGCTGGCGGGGATCGCCTTTGCCGTGGGCATGATCGTGGATGCCGCCATCGTTGTGCTGGAAAACATCTACCGGCTGCGGGAGGAGGGCAAATCGCGACGCGACGCGGCCTATTTGGGGGCCAAACAGGTCTGGGGGGCCATTCTGGTCTCTGCGCTGACAACGGTTCTGGTCTTTGTACCGATCCTCATCATGCAGCTTGAGGCCGGACAGCTCTTTCGCGACATCGCGGTGGCGATCTCCGTCTCGGTGCTGCTGTCGCTGGTCGTGGCGGTCACCGTGATCCCCGCGCTTGCCAGCCGCTTGCTCACCAGTGGAGAGCAAAAGAAGATCAACATCTGGGGCCTCGATCATCTGGCGCGCGGTTTCCATCGTCTCGTGATGTCCTATGTGCGGATGACGGTCCGCTTTCGCACCCTGGGCATCTTGATGGTGGCCGCCATTGCCGGAGGGGCTGCGATTGCCACGGTGACCTTCCTGCCGCGGCTGGAGTATCTGCCGGAGGGCAACCGCAACCTCGTCTTTGGGCTCATCATCCCGCCGCCGGGTTATAACCTCGACACAACCCAGACCATCGCCGAACGGATCGAGACCGTCGCAACTCCCTTGTGGGAAGCAGCCCCCGAAACCCAGACCGAGGACGGCACGCCGACAATTGATAACTTCTTCTTTGTCGCCACGCCCGGCAACAGCTTTGTCGGCGCCTCGGCAATGGATGGTACCCGTGCCGGTGACCTGATCCCGGTTCTGTCGCAGCCGATCTTTGCCGAACCCGGCACCTTTGGCTTCATGACGCAACCCTCGCTCTTTGGGCGGGGCGTGGGCGGCGGACGTACGATCGAGCTGAATATCTCCGGGCAGGATCTTGACGAAATCCTCTCGGTCGCGGGGCAGGCCGCCGGGGTGATCTCGCAACTGCTGCCACGCGCCGAAGGTCATCAGTTCCGCCCGATCCCCGGCCTTGAACTCGGCGCGCCCGAGGTGCGTCTCGTGCCCGACCGCCTGCGGCTGGCCGATGCGGGGCTGACGGCCTCGGATCTGGCCACCACTGTCGATGCCTTCAACGACGGGCTGCGGATCGCCGAAATCACCGTTGGCGCGGAACGGATCAACCTGATGCTCAAGGGGGACCCCGGGCTGCGGTTCCAGCAGCGCACGCAGGACATCGGGCATTATCCCGTGGTGACCCCCTCGGGTCAGATCATACCCGTCTCCGCGCTGGCCAATGTGGTGGTGACCGCCGGCCCCACAGAGATACGTCACCGGGACCGGCTGCGCACCATCACGCTCGAGATACGCCCCTCCGACGCCCTGCCCCTCGAAGCCGCCGTTGAGCTTTTGGAGCAGGAGGTCGTGGCCCCCCTGCAAGAGCGTGGCCTGCCCAATGGCGTGCGGGTCACCGTCTCCGGCACGGCCGATCAGCTCAGCCAGACCTGGGAGGCCATTCAGATCAACCTCGCGGTCGCCCTCATCATCGTGTTCCTGGTCATGGCGATCCTGTTTGAGAGCTTTGTGTTGCCCCTGGTCATTCTGATCTCCGTACCGGTGGCCGCGGCGGGGGGTGTGGGAGGGCTGGCCTTGCTGAATACTTTCCAGACCCAACCGCTCGATATGCTGACATTGCTGGGCTTCATCATCCTTGTGGGGATCGTCGTCAACAACGCGATCCTGATCGTACACCAGACGCTCTATCATCTGCGCGATGAAGGCATGGCACCGATTGACGCCATCGAAGAGGCCACCCGCAACCGCATCCGCCCGATTTTCATGTCAACGCTCACCTCCGTCTGCGGCATGCTGCCGCTGGTGGTTTTCCCGGGCGAAGGATCAGAACTTTACCGCGGGCTCGGCGCGGTCGTTGTGGGCGGGCTGTCGATGTCGGCGTTCCTCACCCTGCTGACCGTGCCGCCGCTGCTGCGGCTCTGCGTCCGCTCGCCTGCCGCAAAGGAGGCCGCTGTCGTCGCAGGCACCCCCGCGCAGTGATTATCTGCGCCAGTGCGTGGGCACAATGATGAGCGCCCCGATGGAGGCTGCAATCGCGTTGAACCCCGGCCGGGCAAAGCCGATCCCGAACATCAGCGTCACAAAGTAGAACAGGAAAGCGCCGCCGATACAGATGATGATGCTTTGCAGATAGCCATTATGGGTAAATTTTGTCTTTTCCGACAGATACCCAACGATCCCGGCGATGACGACTGTTCCGATCAGGCTTGGAAACATCAGCTTTTCCCTTCGAATTTGGTGCCTTCGGTCAGCGGCCAGCCGTTGAGAAAGGTTGCGGCGTCCTGCGCGCCCTTGCCTGCGCGCTGCAAGCGGAGCAGTTCCACCGCGCCCTCACCACACACCACCCTGAGCGGGTTGAGAAGGACCGTGCCCGGTGCGCCCGCACCGGTGCTGAGCCGGGATGCCAGAATCTTGATCCGCGTGCCCCCCTGCATGCTCCAGGCACCGGGAAAGGGCGAGAGACCCCGAATGTGCCGGTCAACCTGCCGCGCAGGCGCGCGCCAGTCTATCTGTGCTTCGGACTTGTCGATCTTGTCGGCATAGGTGACGCCTGTCTCGGGCTGATCCACCGGCACCTGCTGCCCCAATTGCGCCAGGGCCTCGACAATCTGTTGCGCGCCCAACCGGCTCAGCCGGTCGTGCAGTGCGCCGGTTGTCTCCTCCGGCCCGATGTCGAGCGCTGCCCGGCGAAGCACCGGCCCGGTATCCAGTCCAGCCTCCATCTGCATGATGCAAATCCCGGTCTGAGCGTCCCCTGCCATGATCGCCCGGTGAATGGGCGCGGCCCCCCGCCAGCGCGGCAGCAGGCTGGCGTGGATGTTCAGGCACCCGTGCCGGGGGGCATCGAGGATCGCTTGCGGCAGGATCAGACCATAGGCCACGACGACTGCAACATCCGCCTGCAAGTCGGCAAACTCGGCCTGCGCCTGGGGGGATTTCAGCGAAGCCGGAGATCGCACAGGCAACCCCAGAGCCTCGGCGCAGCTTTGCACAGGCGTGGGGCGCTCCTTCTTGCCACGGCCCGCAGGCCGCGGGGGCTGGCAATAGACGCAAGCGATCTGATGCCCCTCCGCCACCAGCGCCTCCAGTATCGGCACGGAAAATTCCGGTGTGCCCATGAAGACTAAACGCATTTTGCTCCCCTTGCGGTCCGTAAGGCCTGCCGACCCGCTCACGACATCACCTTGCGGGCCCGGCGCAACAGCATGTCCCGTTTTACCTTGCTGAGACGGTCAAAATACATCCGCCCTGCCAGATGGTCGATCTGATGCTGCACGCTGGTAGCCTCCAGCCCGACAAAATCGCGCGTCAGATAGGCCCCTGTTTCGTCCATAAACCGCACCGACACAGCCCGGGGGCGTTTGATCTTGGCAGATACACCCGGCAGATTCGGGCTCGCCTCTTCATGCGCGTTCAGGATTGCCGAAGCCTCTATGATCTCCGGGTTTGCCATCCGAATACGCCGGTCACGTTTGTCCGAGGCATCGACAACCGCAAGGCGTAACATCACGCCGATCTGCGGCGCGGCCAGACCGACGCCCGGCATCGCATCCATCGTGTCGATCATATCTGTCCAGAGCGCGCGGATCTCGTCGGTCACCTCGGGCACGTCGTCTGCTGCGGTGCGCAGGCGCGCGTCGGGCCATCTCAGACAGGGGCGGACGGTCAAGCCTGCGCCTCGCTCTCGTCCCTGAGCACGCGCGCGCGGGTGTTCTGCGGGAGATGGTCCAACGTCACGATACCCTCCAGATGGTCGATCTCATGCTGAATGCAGACCGCGGCAATCCCCTCAAAGCTCTGCGCCTGCGGCTGACCCCCAAGGTCCGTCCAGCGCAGATCAATCCGGTCGGGTCGGGACACCTCGGCGGCAACCCCCGGGATCGACAGGCAGACCTCGGGTTGCGTGACCATCCGGTCGCTCGTCCCGGCAATCTGCGGGTTTACAAAGACCATCGGATCACGCGCCGCCTCCTTCCATTGGATATCCAACACAAAAAGGCGGCGCAGCACACCGACCTGAGGCGCCGCCAACCCGCGGCCAGATGCGGCATACATGGTCTCCAGCATATCATCCGCCAGACGTTCGATTTCAGGCGTGATGTCGTTGACGGGGTCACAGGCCACGCGCAGTCGCGGGTCAGGCCACTTCACGATCTCCCGCAGGCTCATGCGCGGGCAAGCTCGCGCTTGAGCTTGACCATCTTGCGGGTGATCATCTGCCGCCGCAGAGGTTTGAGATAGTCAATAAAAAGCTTGCCCTCCAGATGATCGATCTCATGCTGCGCACAGGTCGCCCAGAGGCCGGTGAACACCTCGGACTGCTCGGTCCCGTCCCGGGTCATCCAGCGCACTTCCACCTCGGACGGGCGCGTGACATCAGCGAACTGTTCCGGGATCGACAGGCAGCCCTCCTCGTAGACGCTGGTCTCGTCGGAGGCGGCAACGACCTCCGGGTTGAACATCACCAGCGGGCGCGGAGCTTCGCCTTTTTCCTTGATGCAGTCCATAACCACCAGCCGTTGCAAGACGCCGACCTGAGGAGCCGCCAGCCCGATGCCGGGCGCCTCATACATCGTCGCCAGCATGTCATCGGCAAGCTGGCGCAAATCATCCGTGATATCCGCAACGGGAGAGGCCACTTTCTTCAGCCGGGGATCGGGGTGCAAAAGGATATTCCGTTTCATAGGGTTCATTTAGGTCATGCACCCTTCCGGTGCAACAGAACTTGGGCTTGCCCCTGCCGTGTTTCCAGATAGCTTTCAGCTCAGTCAAAGCGCAGGAGAGGCCCCATGTCATTCAACGATCCCATAGACCGCCGCGGCACGCAGAGCTCCAAGTGGGATATGATGGAGGAACTCTACGACGTCCCCGCCGAGGACGGGTTGGCGATGTGGACCGCCGACAGCGACTATCCCACGGCCCCCTGCGTGATCGACGCCCTGCGCAAAGCGGCGGATCATGGGGTCTTTGGCTATATGCCGATCTACGACGAATACCTTCAGGCGGTGCAATGGTGGATGAAAACACGCCATAACTGGGAAATCGACACCTCCTGGATTCTGACCTCTCAGGGCCTCGGCAACGCCATCGCACTCTGTCTGGATGTCTGGACCGATCCGGGGGCAAGGGTTGTGACCTTCAACCCGGTCTATCACGAGTTCCGCGTGAAAGCGGAAAAGGCCGGGCGCTCGGTCGTCGCCTGCCCGCTCAAGCGCGAGGGATCGCAATATGTCTTGGACCTGGAGGACGCCCAATCGCGGCTGGACGGGTCAGAGCAGATGCTGATCTGGTGCTCACCCCAAAACCCGTCGGGCCGCGTCTGGACAGCCGACGAGTTGCGGGCGGTTGCGGATTTTGCGGTGCGCAATGATCTGATCCTGGTGTCGGACGAGATACATCACGATCTGGTCTTTCCGGGCGCGACCTTTGTCCCGATGCATATCGCGGCCCCGGAGATCACGGACCGTCTGGTGCTGCTGACAGCCGCCTCCAAGACCTTCAACATCGCCGGGCAACGCACCGGGAACATGATAATTCCCGATCCCAAGCTTCGTTCGGATATGCAAAAACGGCTGAACGCGCTGGATTACAAACCTGCGGGTCTCAGCTTGCGTATGATCACGGCCGCCTACTCCCCGGAAGGGGCGGACTGGGCGGATGCGCAGATCGCGCACCTTGACGAGAACCGCAAACTCTTTGATGCGGCCATCGCAGACATCCCCGGGGCGGCCTCGATGCCGCTGCAGGCCACCTATCTCGCCTGGGTGGACTTTTCGGGCACCGGCATGCGCTTTGAAGAGATATCGCATCGGGTACGCAAGGTGGCCCGCATTGCCCCCAGCAGCGGGCCTGACTTCGGACCCGGGGGCGAAACCTGCCTGCGCTTCAATCTGGCGACCCAGCGCGCCCGCGTCGAAGAAGCCTGCACGCGGCTCAAAGACGCCTTCAGCGATCTGCAGTAGCGCCGCGCGTATCCTCGATCAGAGCGGTGGGCGCACTGTCGAGACGCTCAAAATCAACGGCGGGCTTTTCCGCCACCGCGGTGGCGCGCTTGAATTCGAAGCGGCGCTCGCCTGCCTCTTCTTCGCTGGTGACAATCAGACACTGGAAAAGATGTATGCTGCCATCATAGAGATCGACAAACCCCCGCAACGCAGGCGCATCCGCCTCCATGGCGAACCCTGTCTTCCACATCCGCAAGACCGGTTTGATCTGCCCGTCCACTGTCACACGCAACCGAGAGGACTTTCTCATCCCCTCCACACGCGCCCGATCCAGACCATCCTGAATCTCCTTGGAAAAAACCGTTTCCACGATACCAAACTCCTGTCATCGACAGTGCTAGGAGTGACCTGAATCCGGTAAAATGCAAGTTAAGTTTTTATGTCATGCAGAAAACCGCTGTGCACCAACGCAGCCTGTCTGCGCGCAGATTGCTCTGGGCTTGCAGTAACCGGATATTTAAGCAGGCGCAGAACAATAAGGAGCTTGGGCATGGGATTGCTGGTAGACGGGGTCTGGCAGGATCAGTGGTACGACACAGAATCAACGGGCGGAAAATTCAAGCGGCAGGATGCGAAATTCCGCAACTGGATCACCCCGGACGGGGCGGCAGGGCCTACCGGTGACGCTGGCTTTACACCCGATTCGGGCCGGTATCACCTCTATGTCAGCTATGCCTGCCCCTGGGCGCACCGTGCTTTGATTTTTCGCCACCTCAAAGGGCTTGAGGATCATATCACCCTCTCAGTCGTTCATCCCGACATGCTGCAGGACGGCTGGACCTTCGAGACAGACAAGAAGGGGGCAACGGGAGACACACTCTACGGGTCACGGTTCGCACGTGAAATCTACACCCGCGCCGATCCGACGTTCACCGGACGGGTCACGGTGCCGATCCTTTGGGACAAAGTGCGCGAAACGATCGTTTCAAACGAAAGCTCCGAAATCATCCGGATGTTCAACAACGCCTTCGATGAGCTGACCGGGAATACCGACGATTATTGGCCCGCACCCCTGCGCGAGGCCATCGCCCCCATCAACGACCGGATTTACGACACGCTGAACAACGGAGTCTACAAAGCCGGTTTTGCCACAACGCAGACTGCCTATGACGCCGCGATTGGTCCGCTGTTTGACACGCTCGACTGCCTGGAGACGCGCCTTGCGCAGAACCGCTACCTGATAGGCGACCCTCTGACAGAGGCGGATTGGCGGCTTTTCACCACGTTGGTCCGTTTTGATCCGGTCTATCATCTGCATTTCAAATGCAACCGAAAGCGGATCATCGACTACCCCAATATCTGGGCTTATACCCGTGCGCTTTTCCAGCAAGAGGGCATCGCGGAAACCGTCAATTTCGATCACATCGTGCGCCATTACCATTACAGCCATGACAGCATCAATCCGCAGCGGATCATCCCGACAAATCCTCAGCTTGATTTCAACGCCCCCCACGGGCGTGACTGATCCCTGCCGCCTGCCACGCGCAGCAGACGCTGTCTTGGATCAGAGCGCACCTGCGGGGCCGACTTCCTCCGCCGGGCCGTAGTGCTCCACCATGGCGGCCAGGTCCTCTGGCGGGGTCGCACTCTGGACAAAGGCACAGGCATTCGGCGCGAACGAAAAGATCGAACCGTCGGAGAAGAAAGTTGTGTTCGTGACGAAGATGACTCGCGCGTCCGGCAGGCGGTAACTCGCATAGTCCGCGACCGCCAGCGCCGAGCCTTCGGCGAGCATCAGATCAAGAATAATTATGTCTGTCGGGGTCGCGCTCAGATGCGCAATTGCACCGTCTTGCCCACGCGCCCTCGATACGGTCATCCCCATGCGCTGGAGATGCCTTTGCCATATATTCGCAAGACCATTCTCGCTTTCGACGATCAGGACTTTCATGGACCTCCATTCCGGTAAGTACACCAAAATATGTGAAATATGCTATCCTTGGTGTTCCTCAAAGATTAAGAAAGCGTTAAAGCCTCGCCAGCAATCTTAATCGTTCCGTTCAGACTTGAATAACCGGCTAATTTCCGCTTTCAGCAACGGACAGAAACGCGGATTTGCGCCGAATAAGCATGGATTAGGTTTATTGTTGACAGGACAGGAACGCGATCACGGGGGCGGCATCGATGCCGCTTGTGCCCGGTACGGGGGCAGCCGAATCGGCTGGGCCGACCTTTCCACCGGCATAAACCCGCACCCCTATCCGATACCTTCCGTGCCTCAGGAGGCCTGGACAGCGCTCCCCGATCAGACGGCGCTGGCACAGCTGATAGCCGCCGCACGCACGTGCTGGAACGTCCCGGACGGCGCTGCGATTATGGCAGCCTCCGGCGCTTCCGCTCTGATTGCACAGATCCCAGGTCTGATCGCAAAGGGCCGTGTGACGATCCCCGGCCCGACCTATAACGAACACGCGGCGGCCTTCCGAGCCTATGGCTGGGAGATCGCCGATACCGGTGCCGCGCAGGCCCAAGTCATTGTGCATCCGAACAATCCGGATGGCAGGGTCTGGACCACGCAGTCTCTGCCGGTGCCGGACGCTGATCTGACCGTGATCGATGAAAGCTTTTGCGATACTCTCCCCGCGCAATCCTTGATAGCGGCGAGTAAGGAAAAAGGAACGCTGGTGCTGAAGAGCTTTGGGAAATTCTGGGGGCTTGCCGGTCTGCGGCTGGGCTTTGCGATCGGTGATCCGACGCTCATCGCCCGGCTTCGCGACCGTCTTGGGCCCTGGGCGGTGGCCGGGCCCGCGCTGACCATCGGGGCCGCCGCGCTGCGCGATCATGCTTGGGCAGAGCAAACACGCCGTCGACTGACTGAGGACAGCGCCCGGCTTGACCGCCTGATGCAGCGGGCGGGAGCGGATCCCCTGGGCGGGACCACCCTCTTTCGGCTTTACCGCGTGGAGGACGCCGCAGCCTGGCAAGACCGGCTGGCGCGGCACCACATCTGGTCACGCTGCTTTCCCTACGATGCACAGTGGCTGCGCCTGGGGCTGCCACATACGCTGCATTGGCCCCGGCTCGAAGCCGCCCTGGCATGAACATTGCGTTGGTGCTGGTCTGTGCCATGCTGCTTGATGCAGCCTTGGGCGAGCCGCGATGGCTGTGGTCGCGCGTGCCGCATCCGGCGGTCTTGATGGGGCGCCTGATCGGATGGTTGGACCGGTCCTTTAACATCGGCACGGAGCGGCGTGCCAAAGGCGTGGCCTGCCTGAGCGCTGCTGTCGCGCTGGCCGTGATGCTTGGCATCGCCATCGGGGCCTTGGGCCCTGTGGCAGAGATCATCGTTGCGGCGATCCTTCTGGCCCAGCGTTCGCTTGTCGAACATGTCACCGCGGTGGCCGACGGGTTGTGCCGCTCTGTCGCGGATGGTCGGACAGCCGTCGCGATGATCGTCAGCCGTGACACATCGGACATGGACGAGAGCCAAACCGCGCGGGCGGCCATCGAAAGCGCGGCAGAGAACCTGTCGGACGGGGTCATCGCCCCCGCTTTCTGGCTGTTGATCGGCGGGCTGCCGGGCCTTTTGGCCTATAAGATGGTCAATACCGCTGACAGCATGATCGGATACCGCACCCCACGGCACGAGGCCTTTGGCTGGGCCGCTGCCCGTACCGATGATCTGCTCAACCTGGTGCCCGCCCGTCTGACAGCCGCGCTGATCGCGCTGCCGGCAAAGCAGTTCGACGCCGCCGCACTCCGCGCGGATGCGGGGCTGCACCGGTCCCCCAACGCAGGCTGGCCCGAAGCGGCGATGTCCCGCGCTCTGGGGATCGCCCTGTCCGGTCCGCGCACCTACAACGGGCGCTTGCAGGATTTTCCGTGGGTCAATGCAGCAGGGCGGCGCAATCTGACCGCCGTAGACATTGACGAAACTATTGTCATGCTATGGAAGGCCTGGGCGCTCATGCTGGTGGTATCTGCGCTTTTTGGAATGTTGTTTCTTTAACCCTGCGGGAGACCCCGATGCGTCTGTCTGTTTTTCTTTTTTCTCTTGGTCTGCTGACCGCTCCAACGCTGGCTCTGGCAGCCTGCGGCGGCAATTTCCAAAGCTTTGTTCAAGGTATGAAGGCGGAAGCCGTGCAAAAGGGGCACGCCCCGGCGGCGGTTGATCGCTTTTTCTCAGGCGTGCAGCAAAGTGAGAGCGTGCTGCGCGCAGACCGCAGCCAAGGCGTCTTTCAAAAACCGTTTCTGGATTTTTCGCGCAACCTGATCTCCGACAGTCGCATGCGGAAAGGCCAGCAACTGGGCCGCGACTATGACGCGGTTTTTGATCTGATTGACCGACGCTACGGCGTGGATCGCGGTGTCCTGCTGGCCTTCTGGGCGTTCGAGACGGATTACGGCGGCTTTCAGGGCGATTTCAACACCGCCAACGCGCTGGTGACGCTGGCACATGATTGCCGCAGACCCAACCTTTTCCGTCCACAGGTCTTTGCCGCTATTGAGCTTTACGAGCGGGGCGAATTTGATCCGCGCACCACGACCGGGGCCTGGGCCGGAGAAATTGGCATGGTTCAGATGCTGCCACGCGATATCCTCGAACACGGTCAGGACGCGGATGGGGATGGCCAGGTGCGCCTCAAGACATCTGCTCCGGACGCGCTTGTCTCGGGGGCAGCCATGCTGGCCGGCTTTGGCTGGCGACCGGGCGAGCCTTGGTTGCAGGAAGTGCGCATGCCACAAGATTTTGACTGGTCCCAGACCGGTATTCACACCACAAAACCGGTGCGGGAATGGGCCGCTTTGGGAGTTAGCCCCCGCAACGGGTCGCTGCACCAGGGTGTCGCGGCCTCGATCATCCTGCCGCAGGGCCACAAGGGGCCCACTTTCATCACCTATCCCAATTTCAACGTCTATTTCGACTGGAACCAAAGCTTTACCTATGTGGTCACAGCCGCCTATTTCGGGACCCTGCTGGAGGGCGCGCCCGCCATGCAGCGTGGCAACCCTGATACTGGCCTGAGCGGCGATCAGATGAAAACCCTGCAAACCAAACTGCAGGCCCGAGGTCATGACGTAGGCAAAATCGACGGCATACTGGGCGCGCGCACCCGGATCGCCGTGCAAAAAGAACAGCAGCGGCTGGGCCTGCCCGCCGATGCATGGCCAACGCCTGCACTGCTCAACAGCCTTTGACGTGCTCGGTATTTACCACTTTTTAGCCGTTTACACTTAGCTTTCTGGTCGAAACTTACATTCAGGTTAGTTTTACTTCTCGACCTCGCAGGGCTGCGCGCTTTGCGAGGTCAGTTTTTTCCCGTCGATCTGATGGGAAATCGCAAGCCGTCCTGCGTGAGTAAAACAAAGCGCGTGCCGCTTTGCACATACCTGTCACATCGCCCGAAACCATTGCGATACTGAATACAGACCGTCCCATCCTCTGCGATACGGTAGCTGCCAAAGGCGGCCTCGCCGGAAGCATAGGTATAGGAATACGACCCTCCAGCCGCATATCTGGATTGACCGTCATCGTAAAAGACAATTGTCTGACCGGTCGTCAAGGTCTCTACCTCGTCCCGCGTCAGCACCCGGTCGGTCTCACGCAGCGCCCAATCCGCGGCGAACGCGGGCATCGCGACACAAAGGGCCGCCAAAGACATCAAGAATTTCATGGGTTTGATTATAGCGGCGCAGGCCACAAAGTCGCGACACGAATGGGTGATCCGCAGCCTCAGGCCACCAGCGTCTCGGCCTTCTTCAGATCGACAGAGACAAGCTGGCTCACGCCCTGCTCCGCCATGGTGACGCCAAAGAGCCGGTCCATCCGCGCCATCGTCACCGCGTGGTGCGTAATGATGAGAAACCGCGTCTCGGTCTGGCGGCACATCTCGTCCAGCAGATCGCAAAACCGCGTGACATTCGCATCATCCAGCGGCGCATCGACCTCATCAAGCACGCAGATCGGGGCCGGATTGGCCAGGAAAACCGCAAAGATCAGCGCCATCGCGGTCAGGGTCTGCTCCCCCCCCGACAGCAGGCTGAGGGTGGAGAGCTTCTTGCCCGGCGGCTGACACATGATCTCAAGACCTGCCTCCAGCGGATCGTCGCTTTCGACCATCACCAGATTGGCTTCACCGCCACCAAAGAGATGCGTGAAAAGCATTGAAAAGTTGGAATTGACCTGCTCAAAGGCCGTCAGCAACCGCTCGCGCCCTTCCCGGTTGAGGCTGGCGATGCCGCCGCGCAGGGTCTTGATCGCTTCCTCCAGATCGGCCTTTTCCTGTGCGAGGGTGTCGTGCTCTTCCTGCACCTCCTTGGCGTCCTCTTCGGCCCGCAAATTGACCGCCCCCAAAGCATCGCGCTGCCGTTTGAGCCGGTTCACATCCGCTTCCAGTGCTTCCGCGCGCGGCATCTCCTCAGGCACCACATCAAGCTGCGCGAGCAACTGACTGGGCGTGACCTGGCTTTCATCCGCAATCCGTTCCGCCGCCAACGCCACGGTCTCCCTGGCCGCATCACAGCGGGCCTCGGCGCGCGCACGGGCCTCGCGGGCCTCTGACGCCTGCCGCTCGGCATCCCGTTCCGCAACCGTCGCCTCGCGCAGGGCCGCTTCGCCCTTTGACAGCGTATCAGCGCTTTCCGCCTTGCGGGCCTCCGCGGCCTCGATCGCCTCGCTCAACTCCGCCCGCTTTGCCGCGATCTCTTCGGGGGCGGCACTGGCCTCCTTGAGCTCCGTTTCCGCCGCCGCCTTGCGCTCCACCAGCTCAGCACTCCGCTTTTCAGCAGTTTCGAGCCGATGCCGCCAGCCGCTGATCTCCTTGATAACCTCCTGCGCCCGCTTGGCGCGCGCCTCTCCTTCGCGGCGCAGTTCGTCATGGGCAGACCGGCGGCTCATCATCGTGATACGAGAGGCTTCAACCGCCATGCGGACCGCTTCGACCTGCGCGCGGGCCTCCGCCAGATCGCCCAGTTCTGCCAGCGCGCGTTCTGCTTCTTTGAGGCGGGTGCGGGCCCCCATTGCCTCTTCTTCATGGCGTGTCACGGCCAGACCCAGCGATTCCAGCCGCCCCTCCGCGAGGTTGCGATCCGCTTCTGCCCGGCTCAGCGCGCGCCCGGCTTCCGCAACCAGACGATCCGCCGCGCGCCGGGCATCCCGCGCCAGGGCATCGGCCTTGGTCAGCTCTGTGAGCTGTGCTGTCAGCGCCTCATGCGCCGCCTGTGCCCCTGCGGCCTTTTGTGTGGCTTGCTCCAGCGCCTGTTTCAATTCTTCAAGCCGATTAAGCTGCTGCAGCCGCAAAGCCGCAGCCGACGGCGCATCCTCGGCCCAGGCGCGATAGCCGTCCCAGCGCCACAGATCCCCTTCGGTCGACACCAGCCGCTGACCGGGCTTCAGCGCCTGTTGCAATCGGGACCCTTCATCCGGATCCACAAGGCCGATCTGGCTCATCCGCCGCTCAAGGACATCCGGCACCGAGACATGCAACGTCAGCGCCGTGACACCTGCGGGCAGGTCCTGCGCGGTCTCATAGCTTGGCAGCAGCGCCCAGCCCGACGGGCCATCCGCATCCACCTGCGGGGCACGCAGATCATCAGCGAGCGCCGCCCCAAGCGCCTTTTCAAACCCATGGCCGACCTGCAGCCGATCCAGGATCTGTCCCCCTTCGGCTGTGTCGCGCTCCAACAGCTTGGCCAGGGCGCCCGCCTCGGCCCGCAACGCGTTCATCTCGCCTTCGGCCTCCGAACGATGAGCCCGCGCCTCGGCTTCAAGTGCCTGAGTGTCGGCCCGCGCCTCATCCGCATCAACAAGCGCCTTGTCGGCCTCGGCAGCGGCAGCCACAGCGACCGCTTCGGCCTTTTGCGCCGCCTCGAAATCCGTCGCGGCCTTCACCAGAGCCGCCTTGGACGTGACAACCGCGTCGCGTGCTTTGGTTGCTTCGGCATCGGCTTTGGCCTGCGTCTTCTGGCTATCCTCCAGCAGCCGCTGCGCAGACCCGTGCCGGGCCGCAAGCCGCGCCACATCTTCGGTCTGCTGAGACATCTCCCCCTCTCGGGTCTGCAAGACGGCTGCCGCCTCCCGGGAGGCGGCAGCCGCCTCGGCCAGTGCTTCGTCATGACCCTCAGCCGCCTTCTCAAGCTCGCGCCCTTCCCAGGCGAGGCGGTCAATGGTCTCTCCCGCGTCGCGGTTCAACCCACCCTCCCGGTCGATATCCCGCGCAAGCTGTGCAATCCTGCCTGTCAGCGTTTCGATCAGGGCCTGCGCGCGGGCTTCCTGATCGCTGAGCGTATCGTGCTGGACCGCAAGGCGCTGGACAACTGCCGCAGCGATGGCCTCTTCCTCGCGCAGGGGCGGCAAAGCATCTTCCGCTGCCGCGCGTGCCTTGGCGGCCTGCCGCACGATACTTTCGGCCTGAGCGGCAGCGGTGATCTGCTTGCGCAGGGCTTCCTCAGCCTCGGCGCGCGCCTCGTCCGCCTCGCGCCAGCGCCGGTAGAGCAGCATGCCCTCGACCCGCCGCAGATCATTGCCGATCTCCCGGTACCGGGCCGCTTGCCGCGCCTGACGGGCCAGTTGCGCCAGCTGCCCTGCCAGCTGTTCGATCACATCATCAACACGCGCCAGATTTGTCTCGGCGCCCTTGAGCTTGAGCTCGGCCTCATGGCGGCGCTGGTAGAGCCCCGAGATCCCGGCCGCTTCTTCCAGGATACGGCGGCGGCTCTTGGGTTTTGCATTGATAAGCTCCGCAATCTGACCTTGACGGACAAGGGCTGGCGAATGCGCGCCGGTCGATGCATCGGCAAACAGCATCTGCACGTCGCGGGCCCGCACGTCCTTGGCACCGACCTTGTAGGCACTGCCCACATCCCGCGTGATCCGCCGCACGATCTCAAGCGCATCACTGTCGTTGAAGCCTGCCGGGGCCAGACGCTCGGTGTTATCGATATGGAGTGCGACCTCGGCGAAGTTGCGCGCGGGTCGGGTGGCGGCCCCGGCAAAAATCACGTCTTCCATGCCCCCGCCCCGCATCGCCGTGGGGCGATTTTCTCCCATCACCCAGCGCAGGGCCTCCAGCAGGTTGGATTTACCGCACCCGTTTGGTCCGACAACGCCGGTCAGCCCGTCCGCGATGATAAGATCGGTGGGGTCCACGAAGCTTTTAAAGCCGGTCAGTCTGAGTTTTGAAAAGCGCAAGTCGGGTGTTCCAGTGATTCCCAGAGGTGTCCAACGTGGCGGTCGAGCCCCTATGGTGTCAACAGTATCGCACCACAATCTGCGCCACACCTCTAGTTATCCACAAGATATTGACGCCCGAAGGGGCAACCAACCGCGACTTCCTGATGTCGAAAAGCAATTGCGGGTCGTTGGAAGTGGTCATATATTTTGACCAATAGGAGAGATAAATGCCCTTTCGCCCTGTCACATCCGAAAAGCTTTCTGTCGCCGTCGTGCGCCAGATCGAGGCGCTTGTCCTGCGGGGCATCCTGCGGCCCGGCGAACGCCTGCCGTCTGAGCGGGAGCTGGCCGAGCGGCTCAGCGTATCGCGCCCGATCCTGCGCGAGGCAATCGGCTTGCTGCAAGAACAAGGGTTGCTGAGCACCAGAGCAGGCGCGGGGGTCTATGTCGCCGATGTTCTGGGGTCCGCATTCTCCCCTGCGCTGGTGGATCTCTTTGGTCGCCATGAGGAAGCGGTTTTCGACTACCTGTCGTTTCGGCGCGATATGGAAGGGCTGGCGGCGGAAAGGGCCGCTGAGCTCGCCTCCAGCACGGATTTGAAGGTCGTGCAGGCGTTGATGAACAAGATGGAAGTGGCCAATGGCAAACGCAATCCCGAGGAAGAGGCGCGGCTTGATGCTGAATTTCACATGTCGATCATTGAAGCGAGCCACAATGTGGTGATGCTGCACATGATGCGCTCAATGTACCAGCTGCTCCGCGAGGGGGTTTTCTACAACCGGCAGGTCATGTTCAAACAGCGCATCACGCGCAGCCTGTTGCTGGACCAGCATCGTCAGATCAATACGGCCTTGCAGGCCCGAGACGGTGCGGGCGCGCGGGCGGCGGTCGAGGCGCATCTGAACTACATCGAGGCGTGCCTGCGCAATGAAGCCAAGGCAGCCCAGCATGAAGAGGTCGCGCAACAGCGGCTTGACCATGCCGTGCAGGACCGTTGAGACCTTGAGATCAGCCAAACCTGCCGGCGACGAACGCCCGCGCGTCTGCGTCCTGGGCGGCTGAAAAAAGAAACTCGGTCGGGGCCAGTTCGCGCAGCTCACCCAGGTGGAAGTAAGCCACACGGTCCGCAATCCGTTTCGCCTGCATCATCGAATGGGTGATGATGACAACCGCATGATCGTCGCGCAAGCTCAGCAACAGCTCTTCGATCTTTGCGGTCGCGACCGGGTCGATGGAGCCTGTCGGCTCATCCATCAGCAGGATCTCGGGTTTTGTCGAGAGCGCCCGCGCAATACAAAGCCTCTGTTGCTGCCCACCGGAAAGGTCATGGCCGGATTTTTTATGCAGATGATCCTTCACCTCCTCCCACAGATGCGCCCGGCGCAGACAGTGCTCCACATGCGCAGCCATTTCCTTGCGGTTCCGCATCAGGCCGTGAATGCGGGCACCATAGGCCACGTTTTCATAGATCGAGGCCGCAAAGGGGTTCGGTTTCTGCGCCACCCAGCCAAAGCGCCGACGGTGCACGGGCGGGTCAATGTCGGGGCTGTTGATATCTTGGCCATGCATGATGATCTGACCGTCGATACGCACCCCATGTGTTTCATCATGCATCCGGTTCAGGCACTTGAGCGCCGTCGACTTCCCACAGCCTGAGGGACCAATGAAAGCGAGGATTTCCTGGTCGTAGAGATCAAAGCTTACATCCCGCAGCGCCTGTTTCTCACCGTAGTGCAGCGTCAGATTGCGGACCGACAAAAACGGCTGCGCGTTTCGCAAGGAAGCTGTATGGCCAGCAGGCTTTGGGGCATAGGTGTCATCAAACATCGCGGTGTCTCCATCGGCAAAGGGTCAAGCATTCGGACCCAGAGTGCGGAGAGGCATGGTTGCAGAACTTGATCTGACCCCGCTTTTTGAAATTGTCACAAAAATTTCACACTGGATTGACGCAAAAACCCGACCAGATGGCCGGGTTTTTCAGCATTTGATCCTGTGAGGCGCTGGTCAGTGCAGCTTGGCCTCTACGTCCTGAATCGAGGCATCGATCAGGCTGTTGGCCTCGGCCGCCGTCATCTTGTCGGCGATGACAGCACGCGCCGCAGCAATGGCGATGGTCACGGATTGGTCCTGCACTTCCTTGATGGCAGCGGATTGAGCGTTCGTGATCTGGTCTTCCGCAGCGGCAATGCGGCGCACCAGCGACACTTCCAGATCCGCGCGGGCCTGATCTGCGGCGATCTGCGCCTCTTCCTTGGCGGCGGCGACGATCCTGTCTGCCTGTTCCTGCACTTCGCGATGCTTGCGTTCGTAGCTGGCCAGAAGGCTCTGCGCTTCCTCGCGCAGCGCGCGCGCTTCGTCCAGTTCGGAGCGTATGCCATCGGCGCGCTGATCCAGCATCCCCATGACAAGCCCGGGCACTTTGAAGTAGATCAGGATGCCAATAAAGACGATGAGGCCCAGAAGGACGACAAAATCGGTGTTTTTCAGCGAAAAGAACGGGCCGTCTGCGGCGAGCGCCGGCGTGGCGGCCATGCCGGCCAGGACCAAAGTCGCGATGCGGGGGAAACGAAGCATTGGCGTTATCCTTTCAATTGCGCGGTCACAGCAGCATCGACGGTCTTTGCATCCGCCTTACCGCCCATGGCTGCCACGATTTCCTGCGCGGTGTCTTTCGCCACTTGCTGAACCGCTTCCGCGGCCCCCGCCCGTATCTCGGCAATTGCCTTTTCGGATTCGGCCGCTTTTGCCGCGATCTCTGCATCGGCCTTTGCGATTGCGGCATCCAGATCACTCTGAATTTCCGCCTTGGCTTCTGCAACAATCCGGTGTGCTTCGGTGCGGGCGTCGGCCAACGCCTTGTCGTAGGCAGCCTCGGCCTCCTGCGCCTTGGCCTTCATGTCTTCGGCAGCCGCGATGTCATTCGTGATCGTGCCCTGCCGTTCCGCCAGAATGGCCGCAATGCGCGGCAGTGCCACTTTCGACAGGATCATGTAGATAACCACAAGCGTGACCACCAACCAGAAAATCTGGTTCCCCCACGTCGAAAAATCGAGCTGCGGCATGCCGGGGCTCGAGGCTGCGACATCAGCGCCAGTTGTTTCAGTTGCCATTCTACTCTCCTGCAAGAAACGGGCTGCGGTGGAAGCGGGTTGTTACATTCGGGCCGCGCAAGGATATGCGCCGCCCGACCGTAAGGATCGTTGTCTGTCTTTAGGTCTTAGACAGCGAACATCAGCAGCAGGGCGACGAGGAATGCGAAGATCCCCAGCGCTTCTGCAAAAGCGATACCGATGAAGAGTGTTGCTGTCTGGCTGGCTGCCGCGGAGGGGTTGCGCAGGGCGCCTGCCAGATAGTTGCCGGCCACGTTGCCGACCCCGATGGCTGCAGCGCCAGAACCGATTGCCGCCAGACCTGCGCCGATGTGTGCGAGTTCGCCTTCCATGTGAATTCTCCTTACGATTGGAAGTTGAGGATGCGGACGGGTTTGAAAATCGCCCGAATTAGTGATGCGGATGAAGTGCGTCCTTGAGGTAGACGCATGTCAGAATGGTAAAGACGTAAGCCTGAATAAAGGACACGAGGACCTCCAGACCGTACATTGCGGTGATGCCCAGAACAGCCACGGGGCTGACAGCAGCAATCGCGGCAAATCCTGCGAACACCTTGATGACCGCGTGGCCCGCCATGACGTTGCCCGCCAGACGAATGGAGTGGCTCACCGGGCGCACGAAGTAGGAGATAATTTCGATGATCGCCAGCACGGGGCGCAGCGCGAGGGGGGCGGACGCAACCCAGAACAGGCCCAGGAAAGCTGCGCCGTTTTTGACAAAGCCCAACACCGTCACGGTGATGAACACGGCCATCGCCAGCACAACAGTCACGGCAAAATGCGAGGTCGGCGTGAAGGCTGTGGGGATCAGGCCGAGGAAGTTGGCGCAGACGATGAACATGAAGAGCGTCATGATATAGGGGAAATACCGCAGGCCTTCCTTGCCGCAGATGTCCTCCACCATCTTGTAGATAAACCCGTACGCCAGTTCGGCCACCGACTGCGAACGCGACGGTACGATGGACCGCTTTTGGCTGCCAACAACGAGCAACAGTATGACGGCGAAGATTGCAAGGCCCATCCACAATGCGGTGTTGGTGGGCGTATACCAGGCAATCTCACCACCAAAGAGAGACTGGATCTCAAATTGCTCCATCGGCTTGAAAACCAAGCCACCGTCTGCGTCTGTCGCCATCTCAAGGCCCCTCGTCTCGATCCTCGGCCTCTTCGGCCAATTTCTTTTCCTGGATTTCCTTGGCGGAGCGGAGCATCGTCTTTACCCCGGCCGCCAGACCCAGCATCGTAAACAGCACCAGAAAAATGGGTATCGTTCCGAGCAGAACATCCAACCCGTATCCAATGCCAAAACCGATCCCAAGACCGGCCACAAGTTCGATCACCATCCGCCAGGCCAACTGCGCCTGAGAATAATGCTCATCCGTTCGGGGGCCCGGCTCTTGCGCCTTTTTCGCGGCTGCAATCTTTTCCTCAAGCTGCTTGATGCGCTGCTGTTGGTCAGGATCTTTCACACGTAAACTACCCCCCATGGAGTTGTGACGTTGCTACGGCGCAGCACGGCGCGAGTCAACCGGGTTCAAGCGCTGGAAAAATGCCAACCAAACGGTTGATTTTAAGTCATTAAACATGAATTCGCGATTGGCAAGTCACCGTGCCGCAGGGCGGAAACAGGATGGTCTGCACGCAAAAGCTTATTCAACCATCTGGTTGACGATTATACGGCAACTGTGCAGAGGCTGTCACATGACACGTGATCTGGACCAGGTATTTGCGGCACTGGCCGACCCGACACGCCGGGCCATTCTTACCATGTTGCTCGAAGATGACATGGCCGTCACCGACGTGGCGGAGCCGTTTGAGATGTCGCTTGCGGCGGTCTCAAAACACTTGGGTGTTTTGACAGCCGCGGGCCTTATCAGCCAGGAAAAGCACGGCCGCGTGAAATGGTGCAAGCTGGAGCCAGACGCATTGCGGGCCGCCTCCGTCTGGATGCAGGGTTTTGGACAGTTTGAGCCGGTTAATCTGGATGCTTTTGAAAGGTTTCTCGCCACCGAACTGCCCGACGCATCCGGCGGCGATCGCTAGGGGCGTCTATGCGATGCCAACGAAGCTCAGGATCGCCATGACCACCACCACGAGGCCCACAAGATAAATGATGCTGCGCATTTCGGTCTCCTTTGCATGTTGCGTCAGGTGATGAACGCGCAAAAGGCTGCGATGTTCCCGATCAGGGCTTTTCCTCGTCCCGCAGCAAAAGACCCAAGGCGATGATCGTCAGGACGACACCGCCAAAGATCACGGTGGCGGGCAGACCCTTGCCAAAAGCGATTTCCCACAGGATGACCCAACTGGGGACCAGATAAGTATAGGCCATGACCTTGGCTGATGGCAGCCTCAACGTAGCCGTCTGGAGAAGCAGGATGGTTGCAGCCGAGGCAAAGACCGCCACATAGCCCAGCGTGATCCAGACCAGGGCTGGCATGCCCCCCCAAGGCGTTACAATCAGATCGCGCCATCCAAAGACCGTCAGCAGAACACCACCCCCCACCAATGTGCCAAAGGCAAAGATCAGCACGGGCTCTCCGCGGTTCAGTTTTCGCACCATCGGGGTGTAGAGAGCATGGCAGATGCAGCCGGCGAAGTAGATCATTTCGCCTCGTCCGACCTCAAAGGCACGCAAGGCTGCGAGATCTGCTCTGAAAATCACCCACAACGCTCCGAGGCCTCCGATCACCAACGCCACGGCCATGCGCGGCGTCATTCGCTGACGTAACAAGGCCCACCCAAATCCGGCGGTGAGCAGCGGTGTGAGCGTAAAGACCGCCGCGGCACTCACCGGCGGCGCGGTTTTCAGCCCCTCGAACATCAGCACGAAATACGCGCCGAACAGACCGCCGAGCACCGCATAGCGCCAGAGCGCCCGAAAGGCGCTCAGCGGGAACCCGGTCGTAAAGATCACCAGCAAACCGATGACTGCCGCAGCCACCCAGAACCGCACCGCGTTCAGGGCCGCCGGGGCAATGTCGTTTGCCACCTGTGCCCCGAGCGAAAAAGACCCGGCCACCAGAGCTGAAAACATCAGCATCGCCGCGTGGCCTTGTGCATGAGGCGTCATGTGTCCCAGTCTTTTGCCGCCGCTTTGAGAAAGTTGAGGAAGGTTTGCACCTTGGTCGTGCGGTGCAGATCAACATGGGTCACCAACCACAAGGGCCCGCTCCAAACCTCCTGTTCGGGATGGACCTCTTGGAGTTCGGGATGCGCCTGCGCCTCGAAAACGGGCAAAAAACCGATACCCGCGCCTGCAATGATTGCCGCGCGCAAAGCACGGGTATCGGTACTGCGAAACACGAGGGTCGATACAGGCGCATGCTGGCGCAGCCATTTTTCAAACGGCGCACGGCTGTCATCTGCGTCATGCGCGACAAAGCGGTGGTCCTTGAAGCTGTCGACCCCATCGGGTTTGCCGTGTTTCTCAATATACCGGGCGCTGGCATAGAGCCCCATCCGGTGGGTATGGAAGGTCTGAACAACGTTGTCGGGCTGCGCGGGCACCGTGCCCGCGCGGATGGCCACATGCGCCTCGCCATACTCAAGACGAAACAAGCGCTCTCCGGTCAGATAGCGGACCACCACGTCCGGGTAGGCCTCCTGAAAAGCCACCAGTATCGGTGCCATGCGGGGTGCCAGATCAATCAGCGACGTGACGACCAGATCGCCGGAAACCTCGTTGCCGCGACCTTTGATGCGTCCGGCCAGCTGGTTGAACTGGTCGTCAGTGGCCTGTGCGACCCGCAAAAGATCCCGCCCCGCTTCGGTCGCGGTATACCCGCGCGCGTGACGCTGAAAGAGTTTGACACCCAGTCGCCCCTCCAACGCATCAATGTGCCGGATGACAGTGGCATGGTGTACCCCCAAGACGTCAGCAGCCCCGCTGACCGTGCCCATACGCGCCACCTGAAAGGCCGTTTTAATCTCGTCCCAATTGTCCATGAAGGCCTCGTTTCGATGACCGCTGGCCAGCAGCGCAATATCTGCATTCATGCACAGTAGCCGTTCGCCTGGCAATATTGAGTTTTTATTTGTTGTGCTCAACTCTGATGTCAGCACTGCAAACCAACGTTCTGAAGGGTCTTCAAATGACAGATACGGTACTGCTTATCAATTCATCCGCCCGGCAGACGGGCTCAACCTCTCGTGACCTGACAGCCCGGATTGCCAAAAGGCTCGGCGGGACCATCCTTGAACGCGACCTGGCGGAGCCCGTCCCGCAGATTGATGAAAACTGGGTCGCGGCAAGCTTCACGCCCGCAGATCAACGCACCGCGGCACAAAGCGCCGCACTCGATCTCTCCGATGCTCTGGTGGCGGAGGTCAAGGCCGCCGACACCTTGGTGATCGGGATGCCGATCTACAACTTCGGCGTCCCGGCCGCACTGAAGGCCTGGATCGACCAGGTTGCGCGGGCGGGCGTGACATTTGACTATACGGACAAAGGGCCGGTTGGGTTGCTTGAGGGCAAGCGTGCCATCATTGCGGCGTCCTCGGGCGGGACAGCGGTCGGATCGGATATCGATTTTGCCACAGGCTATCTGCGCCATTTTCTGGGCTTCATCGGCATTCATGACGTCGAGATAGTTGCAGCAGACCAGATGATGCTGGATGCCGACACCGCTCTTGGCAAAGCAACGGCGCAGATCGACGCTCTGGCCGCCTGAAGACAGACCGAGCCGTTTCTCAAAACAAGTTTCGCGGCGCGTCAAAAACCAGTCGCGCCGCTTCCCTTGACCCGAATGCGCCTTACGGCTGCCAGATTTCGGGTGTCCACTGGCGTGCATGAAAATTCGCGAGATGTCAGCCGACCGACTGATGATGGAGACACGACCCAAATGGGTGCCAACGGTGCTTTGTGTGCTGTTGATGCTGAGTTGCGGCGGTTATCTCTACCACTTTTTCTTTGCTCAGGCATCGCCCCGTCTGGGGCTGTTTTTTATTGTCCTTCCTGCTGATACTATACCTTGGCAGTTCGAAAGGGATGTTTGACCGTGATGCATTCATTTTTGACCGCAGGTCGAACCAAATCCACTACGAACGCAGGAAACACGGGAAGCTGGCGTTCCAACGTACGATACCGCTAGCCTCTATCGAAAAGGCTGTTGTTGATGTCGATCAGGGCAAACCGCTGGATTTGCAACCAAAACTTTGGTACCGGATCAAACTTGCTCCCAAGTCCCAATTGGACGACCCACTTACGTCGCTCTACCGGTACAACTTGAAACAGGATCAGGCCGTCAACACCATCAACGCATGGCTTGACTCGCCCCGGCCCGCCGCTTAAGTGCAGGTCGAATTCCGGAAGCTTCAGCCTTCCGGTCCCGACACTCTTCGGGATCGCCCTCCGTCAGCGCGTTGCGCCCACGGGGGCGTTTGACGTTTGAGAATTTGAGGCAGGGTGCTTATCTCCGAGGTATCCCGCAACCGACATGAAGGGGGCCATGGCCCATGTTTGAAAACCTGTCCGAACGCCTGTCCGGCGTCTTTGACCGCCTGACAAAGCAGGGCGCTCTCTCCGAGGAAGACGTGAAAACCGCGCTGCGCGAAGTGCGTGTGGCGCTGCTTGAGGCGGATGTCTCGCTGCCGGTAGCGCGCGATTTCGTCAAGGTCGTGCAGGACAAGGCGACAGGTCAAGCGGTCACCAAATCCATCACGCCCGGCCAGCAGGTCGTCAAGATCGTACATGACGCGCTGATCGATGTGCTCAAAGGTGAGGGCGAGCCGGGATCGCTCAAGATCGACAACCCGCCAGCGCCGATCCTGATGGTCGGGCTGCAGGGGTCGGGCAAGACCACGACAACCGCAAAGCTGGCCAAACGCCTGACGGAGCGGGACGGCAAACGCGTGCTGATGGCTTCCCTCGACGTCAACCGCCCCGCCGCGATGGAGCAGCTGGCAATCCTGGGCACCCAGATCAGCGTCGACACCCTGCCCATCGTCAAGGGCGAAGACCCCGTTGCCATCGCCAAACGCGCCAAGACGCAGGCCTCTCTGGGCGGCTATGATGTCTACATGCTGGACACCGCCGGGCGTCTGTCCATCGACGAGGAACTGATGCGCCAGGTCGAAGCGGTGCGCGATGTCACGACCCCGCGCGAGACGCTTCTGGTCGTCGACGGGCTCACCGGGCAGGACGCGGTGCACACGGCGGAGAACTTCGACGAGCGCATCGGCATCTCCGGGGTCGTGCTGACCCGGATGGACGGTGACGGGCGCGGTGGGGCAGCGCTGTCGATGCGCGCGGTGACGGGCAAGCCGATCAAATACGTGGGTCTTGGCGAAAAGATGGACGCGCTTGAGACGTTCGAGCCGGACCGCGTGGCAGGCCGCATCCTCGGCATGGGCGACATCGTGGCGCTGGTCGAAAAGGCGCAGGAAACGCTCGAGATTGAGCAATCCGAAAAGATGGTCAAACGCATGATGAAGGGTCATTTCTCGATGAATGACCTGCGCATGCAACTTGAGCAGATGCAGAAGATGGGTGGCATGCAGGGCATGATGGGGATGATGCCCGGCATGAACAAGATGGCCAAACAGGTCGAGGAGGCGGGCTTTGACGACAGCATCCTGAAACGGCAGATCGCGCTGATCCAGTCGATGACAAAGAAAGAGCGCGCCAACCCGCAAATCCTTCAAGCCAGCCGCAAGAAGCGTATCGCCAAGGGCGCGGGCCTTGAGGTGTCCGAGCTCAACAAGCTCCTGAAGATGCACCGCCAGATGGGCGACATGATGAAAAAGATGGGTAAGATGGGCAAGGGCGGCATGCTCAAACAGGCCATGAAGGGCATGTTCGGCAAAGGTGGCCCCTCCCCCGAAGAGATGGCCGCAGGCATGGACCCCAAGGCGCTGGAAGCCGCCGCCAAGCAGATGGGCGGCAAACTGCCCGGCGGTTTGGGCGGGATGGGCGGCGGCGGCATGGCGCTGCCCCCGGGCCTCAGCGGGTTCGGGAAGAAAAAATGATCACCTGTTTTCTGAAATACGAAATCGACCCGGCCAAGGTGGGTGACTTTGAAATCTACGCCAAGGCGTGGATTCACAACATCAACCGGATGGGCGGTACCCATCACGGCTATTGGCTGCCCTCCGAAGGACCGTCTGATCTGGCGTGGTGCGCTTTCAGCTTTCCCTCGCTGGCCGCTTATGAGGCCTACCGGGTGGAGATGGAAACGGATCCGGCCTGCATCGCCGCCTACGATCATTCCGCCCGCACCAAATGCATCCGCCGCTGGGACCGCCATTTCACCCGGCCCGTGCTGCAGGGGGAAAGCCCCGCCGATCTGGGCCTGATGTGACGTGACCAAAATCCCCACCATACTGACGGATCGTCTGGTCCTGCGTGAACCTGAGCCTCAGGATTTTGAGGCTTACGCAGCCTTCATGGCTGACGCGCGCAGTGTGATGAACGGCGGACCGCTGGACCGCCCTGCCGCCTGGGGCAGTTTCGCACGCGAGATCGGACACTGGACCTTGCGCGGTTACGGGCTGATGACATTGGTCGACAAGGCCAGCGGTGCGATTGCCGGACAGGTGGGCTTCTGGAACCCCGAGGGCTGGCTTGAGGTGGAGTTGGGCTGGCGGGTTTTCGAAGGTTTCGAAGGAAAGGGTCTGGCATTCGAGGCAGCAGTGGCCGTCCGTGACTTTGCATATGACACGCTGGCCTGGCGCCCGCTGATCAGCGTGATCGGCCCCGAGAATGATCGATCGCTGCGTCTGGCAAAGCGTCTGGGGGCCCGCCTGGAGCGGGACGACTGGCAGACGCCTGCGGGCAAACCTGCGCTGATTTACCGCCATCCGTCTGCGGGCGCACTCGCGAACGCCCGTGAGGAGGCGCACGCATGACCGACATCCCCGTCATTGAAACAACCCGCCTCAGCCTGCGCGGGCCGGAGCCGGAGGATTACCCCGACTTCAAGGCGACCTTCACCAGCTACCGCGCGCGCTTCATGGGCGGGCCACTCAATGCCTATGAGGCCTGGATGCTCTATGCCGCTGAGATCGGCCACTGGCAGATCCGCGGCTACGGCATGTGGATGATCCACGACCGGCAAACCGACGAAACCTACGGCATGGCGGGCGGCTGGAAGCCCGCCAAATGGCCCGAACCCGAGATCGCCTGGGTGATCTGGCCCGACAGGAACGGCAAGGGCTACGCGCTGGAGGCCACCCATGCGGTGCGCGACTACCTTTATGCGCAGTGCGGCTGGGATACGGCGGTCAGCTACATCGACCCCAAGAACCTCGACAGTATCCGGCTGGCGGAACGTCTGGGCGCGGTCAAGGATCACGAGGCCGCCACCATCGACGGCAACGATGCGGTCTACCGGCACCCCACTTCCGAGGCCCTGAGCGGCACACAGTTGGCGCATGGGATTGAGATGGAGATCGGTCACTACGCTGACCCGCTTTTTAAGCCGAAAGGATGGGCCCTTGACTGATACCACGACCCGCGCCGCAGAGCTGCTGAAAGAGCACCGCGCCTCGATCGACCGTCTCGATGCGATTCTCGTCTATACGTTGGGCGAGCGGTTCAAACACACGCAGGCTGTGGGGAAACTCAAAGCCAGCCACGACCTTCCCCCGTCCGATCCCGCGCGCGAAGTAGCACAGATCGAACGGCTCGAAGATTTGGCGGACCGGGCCGATCTGGACCCCGAATTCGCCAAGAAGTTTCTCAACTTCATCATCGCTGAGGTTATTCAGCACCACAAACAACACCAATCATAGGGGCGCTGTGCCCCGACACTCAAAAAAGGAAACGACACCATGGCTATGAAAATCCGTCTCGCCCGCGGCGGCTCCAAAAAACGCCCCTTCTACCGTATCGTTGCAGCAGACAGCCGCATGCCGCGCGACGGCCGCTTTATTGAAAAGCTGGGCACCTATAACCCGCTCTTGCCAAAGGACAGCGAAGAGCGCGTGAAAATGGATGTCGAGCGTGTGCAGCACTGGCTGGGACAGGGCGCACAGCCCACCGACCGTGTGGCGCGCATGCTCGAAGCGGCTGGGCTGAAAGAGAAAGCCGTCCGCAACAACCCCAACAAGGGCACACCGGGCAAGAAAGCGCAGGAGCGCGCCGAAGAGAAAGCCTCCAAGGCCGCCGAAGCCTCCGCCCCCGCCGAAGAAGCCCCGGCGGAAGAAACCGCAGAATAACCTGCGACATGGCACGCAACCGGCCTTTCGAGCGGTTGCGTGAAATCCAAAAACCCGGCTCAGCGGATGGTGAGCCGGGGTCCTTTCTGACAAAGGCGGGGCCGCGCCGGTGTTCAAACCCATCAGACTGCTTATCGTGATCCTGATCGCCTTTATGGCGGGGCTGCTGTTTGAGCGTAACAACACATCGGAACGGTGCGCGACCGCAGGGGGGACAATGGACGCCGGTTTGTGCAGGGGGGCTTCATGAAGGACGGTAAAATCTGTGTCGGGGCCATTGGGGGCGCGTATGGTGTGCGCGGCGAGCTGCGCGTCAAAAGCTTTTGTGCCGTGCCCGAAGACATCGAAGCCTATAGCCCCCTGACCTCCGAAGATGGTCAGCAGGTCTTTCACCTCGCTCTGGTCCGGCAGATCAAGAACGGGTTTGCCGCCCGCATCGTCGAGGTGGCCACAAAGGAACAGGCAGATGCGTTGAAAGGCACACAACTCTTTGCGCAGCGTGGGCAATTGCCGTCTCTACCTGATGATGAGTACTACCACACCGACCTGATCGGGCTGGCCGTACTCGACACGGGTGGCGAAGAATTGGGGACCGTGAAATCCGTGCAGGACCATGGCGCGGGTGACATCCTCGAGGTCCAGCGCCCCGCCTCGTCCGAGACGGTGCTTTTGCCCTTTACACTGGCCGCGGTTCCGACGGTCGATCTGGCTGCGGGTCGTATCATTGCCGACCCGCCTGACGGTCTTTTCTGAGATGACAGGGCCCGCAAAGAGCCATGGGCGCAAAACCATCCGCCCCACGCTGAAACCTCAATCACTGATGGAGGAAGGCCCGGAACTGGCGGCGGCCTGGCAGGCGCGGGTGATTACCCTCTTTCCCGAGGCGTTTCCCGGTGTGCTGGGACTGTCCCTGACCGGCAAGGCCCTGCAAGAGGGGCGTTGGCAGTTGCACACCCACGACCTGCGCACGTTCGGCATCGGCAAGCACCGCAACGTCGACGATACCCCCGCGGGCGGTGGCGCAGGCATGGTGCTGCGCGCCGATGTGGTCGGCCCGGCCATCGAGGCCGCACAGAGCTTTGCGCGCGGCAGCTGGCCGGTGCTCTACATGTCCCCGCGCGGGCGGCGGTTCGACCAGCACATGGCGCGCGATCTGGCCCGCTGCGACGGCGTGACCGTTCTGTGTGGCCGCTTCGAAGGTGTCGACGAACGGGTGCTCGACCGCTACGAGGTGACCGAAGTGTCCATGGGCGATTATGTTCTGACGGGTGGAGAGATTGCTGCCCAGGCGCTGCTGGATGCCACCGTTCGGTTGCTGCCGGGGGTCTTGGGAAATGTGCAAAGTACCGTTGAGGAAAGCCACAGCAGCGGCCTTTTGGAGCATCCGCAATATACCCGCCCCGCGACATGGGAAGGTCGTGATATCCCTGAGGTTCTGACGTCCGGCAACCACGCAGAGATTGCCAAATGGCGCCGCACCCAGTCGGAAGACCTTACAAAAAAACGCCGGCCTGACCTTTGGGCCACAAGATCTTCTGAGGATTGATGTCCCTGCCGGGGCCTCAGACATCGCCGCGCTTTTGCCCCAATTGGAATTTCATTTGACTAAATTTCGTCAAAATTTCCCGCCAGAGTGGTCAGCGGGGGCGTTTTGTGGGGAAAATAAGATGTTGAAATTCCTAGGGTCACTTGGCAACCAAGAGCCACAGCCCGCGAAACTGGTTGAGCCTGCGCGCTACACCCGCGGCGCCAACAATCACAAACGCGTCTCATCCCTGGGTCTGGAGACCAACGCTGAACCCTCAGATCCTCAGGTGCCGGTGGGCGCTCATCGTCCGATCACCCGGGCTGCCGTGACGCAAAAACCGCGCTTTGACGATAGCGCCCATCTGCACGCTGACACCCGCATCCCTGTCTCCACGCTACGTAAGGCACTGCCCAAACGCTTTGCCCAGATGAAATCACGCTCCAAAGAGCTGGCCTTTTATTAGAATTGGAGTTCTGGGCCGAATGACCCGCCTCGGATCACGTTCTACGGCTAAAGAATTATTAAGAAAACCATGCCAGTTTGGAGGGCAATGGTCCGATGTTACGTCTGACGATCAATGTATTGCTGAACGACCATCTCAAGGTATCCCCGCGCGCAAGGAGGTCACAGACTTGGGAGATACCGAATTTCAAGAATTCCTCGATGCGATTTCGACCTGTTTCATTGACCGCGACTTTGCGACCTGGCGAGACCGGGTAATTTATCCTTTTACGCTAATAACCGCTGCGGGACCTGTGCTCATTCGCGATGAAGATGAGCTTCGTGAAAATTTCAATCTGTACCTGCAAGCCTGCGAGGCCATGCATCTCGATAAAATCTACCGCAGACCCGTCGCGTTGGAGGCCTGCAGCGATGGCACGTGGATTGGAACTTATGAAACCAACCTGCTCAGCCGGGGCGTACGCGCGGCGGAACCCTATGTTTCCTCAGCACTGCTGCGTGAAAGTGATGGGCGGTTCAAGATGATGTCGATCATGAATGCCCGTGGCCACCATGACTGGACCGGCAAACAGCCCGGCTGATATGCGAGATCGACCCCTTGCTGCGTAAATCACCCGGACCGCGAGATCGGGATGGTATCTTAAAACCAACAAAAAAGGCGACCCTGCTGGCCGCCTTCTCCGCTGCGTTCTTGACGCGTGATCAGGTTGCGGCTTTTCGGCGGCGCATAATGCCAAAACCCGCTAATGCTGCCGCCATTAACGGCAAAGACGCCGGCAATGGCACGGGCGTGATCGCCTCACCGGTAACGACAACGTCGTCGATCTTGAACCCTTCGGAAGACGCGCTGACATCTGACCAGAACATGAGATTGAACAGGGCGCCATCAGCAGCCGATCCGAGCGACACGGTTTCCGAGAAAGTTGTCGTGGTCTCGCTGCCATTCGAGAAAACCTCGGTCCAGGCGTTTTGATCTGTCAGAGCAGGGGCAGGATCGAACGCCCAGGACAGATACAAATCATCACTGGCTTCATTCCCGAAAAACGCTCTCCAGGTGAACGAAACCGTGATATTTTTGAACCCGGTTGCATCAATCACTGCACTGGCAGCGGCAGCATCAGGATTACCAAAAAGCGTATCCCGCAATCTCAGTGTATTTCCTCTGACGCGCACGTCATTGCTGTCATCTTCCAGCTCTGACCAGCCGTTGCCAACCGAATTGCTGTTGGCCCGGTTGAAGTCATCTTCAAAAAGGACGGTCGAGGCGGCCGCAGCCCCCACAAGAAGGGCGTTTCCAAGAACAAACGCGGCGACAGGTTTCAAAAGTCTTTTCATGGTAAACATGACCTCAATAATTTAACGTTATAGTAACTTAGAGCGTGAATGCTCCAAAAATTGGACTAAACCGGGGCATTCCCGCCGTAATCCGACGTGATGCCTAGCACCACCCGATGCCGCTGAACAGCAAAAACATGCCGGCCGGTCATTTTTTGTTAACTTTTAAGAACTGCTCCCAATCAGTGTCTTGGGCTTGATCTGGCAGGATTTTCCGCCTAGAACGCCCAAGTCTGGAATCGCACAAGCGACGCCGGACCATTTCGGCATTCGAAATGTCTTCACAAGGAATGATGTTTGTATTCTCCCGGCGGGCGCGACATGCGGACCCGATCTCAGACCGGAAGCTCTGAAACGCGCAAAACTTCGTGGGCTAACCACGAGCATCATAGGAGACGATCAGATGGATCTGATTGCACAACTTGAAGCGGAACAAGTCGCCGCTCTGGGGAAAGATATCCCCGACTTCCGCGCCGGTGACACCATCCGCGTCGGATTCAAAGTGACCGAAGGCACCCGCACCCGTGTGCAGAACTACGAAGGTGTGTGCATCGCACGTAACAACGGCCATGGGATTGCCGGATCCTTCACCGTTCGCAAAATATCGTTTGGCGAAGGCGTAGAGCGTGTGTTCCCGCTGCATTCCACCAACATCGACAGCATCACCGTGGTCCGCCGCGGTCGCGTGCGTCGCGCCAAGCTTTATTATCTGCGCAGCCGCCGTGGTAAATCCGCGCGAATTGCAGAAAACGCAAACTACAAGCCCAAATCTGGCGCCAGCGCATAAGGACCGGACCGATGAAAGCAGATACACACCCCGATTATCACCTCATCGACGTCAAGATGACTGACGGTACGATCGTTCAGATGAAATCCACCTGGGGCAAGGAAGGCGACCAGCTGTCGCTCGACATCGACCCCTCCGCGCACCCTGCGTGGACAGGCGGGTCGTCGCGCCTGCTCGACACCGGCGGACGCGTCTCCAAGTTCAAGAACAAATACGCGGGCCTTGGTTTCTAAAGCCACCGCTCTTTGCAATGCCGGGAAAAGCCGCACACTCTTGGGCGCGGCTTTTTCGATCTGATGCGTGCGAGGCCGGCGGGGTTATACCAGCCCGGAAAACAGCACGCGCAGGTCCGATTGCCGTTGCACCTGCAGCTTTTCGAGGATGTTGCGGATCGTCCAGCGCACCGTGCTCAGCGCACGGCCTCGCTGCGCGGCGATCTGTGCTGCCGTTGCGCCGTCCGCCACCGCGCAGGCGATTGCAGCTTCGGTCGGGGTCAGGCCAAAGACTTCAGCCACCGTGGCAGGATCGAGCGTCACCGCCGGGGTCAAAACCCGCAGGAACAGCGTCAGATGCGGCCAGTCCGCACCGATCAGCGCCAAGGGAGGCGCAACCGCGGGCACAACTGTCAGCACAAGTATCGCACGGGACCCCTCTCCCTCCAAACGCATCGGCTGACAAGCATGGCCATCCAACACGCTTTGGTACTTCCCTTCGAGCTGGGCCGTCTGTGACACAGACGCCAATTTGACCCGTCCCCGCAAGATATCGATGCCAGACGCGGCTCCCAGCAACGCCTCTGCCGCAGGCGTCGCGCGAAAAACACGCCCGGTTTTGCCAAGATAGATCGCCGCTGTTTGAGTGTTTACGGCGGGCGGAGCGGATAAATAAGTTGTCAGGTAATGTTCTCGCAGCCCCATGATCGTCATCACATGGCGATGCGTCTCATACCAAAGCGCTGTTTCCGCGCCGGAATAGACACCCTGGCGTTCGGGGCGGAACGCAGTCGTGCAGACCACCGTCGTTGGGGATACCGCCGTCATGATGCCGATGCCATGCTGGGCATCGTGTTGCCGGAGCCACTCGTTGTAGATCGAGGACGTCTTGCGTTCCCGATCCGAAAAAAGCTGGCTCTGATGCCAAATCTGGTTGCGGGGTGCCGCAAGCCCGCGAGGCACACGTACGTCGCGCGCAGCCCATTCCTCGCGGTAGATTTGGTCCACATCGCTGGCCCCGCTGCCGATCCCTTCTATGGGGCAGCCAGCCTCCGTATCGAAGGCGAGGACGTGCAGAAAAGACGAATGCACATGCCGCTGAAGACCGGTCAAGGCCGCGCCAAAGGCCTTGTCATCAAAAGCACTCGCATAAAGCGTACTTAAATCCGCATGATAACTCAAAAACCCAATGCCCCTTCCCTGAAGGCCACCGAAATATCCATCCGTCCCCTCAATTCTGATGGGGACAAAACATCCCCCGATGTCAGACGCTGAAACGGGAGGCTGATCTTCCACAAAAAATTTACACCACCGCAAAGCATAAAGGACAAAACGATCATGACAAAAAGCTTTCTTACCCGTTCAGGCATCTTGCCCGTCGCAGGGGTGCTGGCCTTGTCGCTGGCGACAGCCGCCCATGCCGACAGCTCAAACAGGGTTGAATTCAAGAACAGGGTCAGCATCAAAGTCGGCCAGGCCATGGTCTTTCACGGCCTGCGGGGGGCCTGTGGGAAACTGCCGGATCAGGGCCAGATGAAAAGATCGCTGGAGCGCTACAATGCGGAACTGACCACCGGCAGGCTGCAATACGGTAAACCCGGTGTGCGTCGCAGCGGGCAGTGCAACGGCAACACACCCGTGATGGAGACGCTCTTTGTGGCCACCACACCAGGGCGCGAAAAGATCGAGATCTACGGCGACATGGTGACCTTTATCGTCAGATAGCCGCGCCAGAGAGATATCGTCTCCGGCACTCCCTTCTCTCACTCCACAACGCCCCGGAATCCCGCGCAGCCGGGTCCCGGACAAACCGGAATGACATAAAGGCAGCAGTCGTTCCGGTTTGTGAGAAACAGGCTCTAACACGCAGCATCTTGCCTTCACTTAACCACAATCCGCTCATATAGTGCCGCCAACAAGGCCGCTTGAAACGGTCGCGGCAAAGGATCGGGCGAATGGCGCATATCATTGTTGTGGGGAACGAAAAGGGTGGCGCGGGCAAATCTACCGTTTCAATGCATGTCGCGACCGCTCTGGCGCGGATGGGCCACAAGGTCAGCGCCCTTGATCTGGACCTGAGACAACGCACCTTTGGGCGGTATACGGAAAACCGCGCGGCGTTCTTGAAAAAGGCAGCACTTGACCTCGCGAGCCCTCATACTCACTCCCTGCCGGAAATCGCGCCGGAAACGCTCAAGCCGGGTGAGAATATCTATGACCATCGCCTGTCCGCCGCCGTCGCAGAGCTTGAAGCCGACAATGACTTTATTCTCATTGACTGCCCGGGGTCGCACACCCGGCTGAGC
Organism: Roseobacter weihaiensis; assembly: GCF_020622345.1. GTDB lineage: Bacteria > Pseudomonadota > Alphaproteobacteria > Rhodobacterales > Rhodobacteraceae > Roseobacter > Roseobacter weihaiensis. The sequence continues at coordinate 164,094 of NZ_JACNMO010000003.1, forward strand.
CAGGTCGCCCACAGCCTTGCCGACACGCTTATCACGCCGCTCAACGACAGTTTCGTGGATTTCGATCTGCTGGCACGGACCGATGCCATGGGCGACGAGATACTGGGGCCGTCCGTCTACTCGGAAATGGTCTGGAACGCGCGGCAATTGCGCGCGCAGGCCGGTCTGACGCCGATTGACTGGATTGTTGTGCGCAACCGCATGGGCGCCCAGCGGATGGTCAACAAGGAAAAGATGGAGCGCGCGATCAAGAATCTATCCAAACGGATTGGTTTTCGCATCGCGCCGGGGTTTTCCGAACGTGTCGTCTTTCGCGAATTGTTCCCCCGCGGCCTGACGCTGCTGGACCTCAAAGACATTGGTGTCAAACAGCTCAATATCTCTAACGTGGCCGCTCGCCAGGAGCTGCGCGATCTGATGAAAGCGTTGAAGCTGCCCGGTGTGAACATCGATTTCTGATACCGCCACGACGGGGGCCTTGACCTGCGCACAACACATTCCCCACCGGGATCAAATGCGCGCAACGGGCCCGGCCTTGGTAAGTTTTTTCAATGCGCGCCGTAGCACGACAGGCTCAGTTTGAGTCAGTTTTTCGGCCAGCGTCGCATCATGGGTTTCAGCAACCTGAGCGAGATCCTCATAGGCCGCCCGGCCCACCACTTTGAGCTCCAGATGCTCTATCCGGCGGTCGGCGAAGCGACGACCGGGCAGCCGCTGCAAAGTCACGGCTGATCTTGGTCTTGTGAAGGCCGGCCGCCTGCCCGATCTGTCCCGCGGTCATTCGCCCCCGTAAAGCCCAGATGGAACAGCCCGCAGAAGTCTGCATAGGGGCCTTACGGGAAGCAGTTGAGGGCACCGCCCTTATCGCGCCCGCGCCCCAGAATAAACGACCGTGGTGTTACCGCATACCGCCATCGATCAAGCATTCGCACCGCCACACAAAGATCGACCTGCCCTGTAGGAAATCAGCGCTACATACCGATCCCGATGTCATGTCACTGGGCCAGGATCGCGGGGACCCGCCCGGATCAACCGCGCATCTGGCCGACGGGCATGCGCACCATGACCACAGCGGGCAATCTGAACACCCAGAAGGGTACGGCCTCTCATATTCGCCACCCAGAACATTCATAACAGCTCATTTGTTCCACTGACAGCGACCTGCTGGTTGTCCCGCAGGAGGGGCAGTTGCGCTTGGACGTGGTGCCTGGCATGGCAATTATGCGCCCTGCAAATACGATCTGCGCAGCTATTGCCCGGCAGGGCAAACATCGACTTTGTGCTCTATCTTGAGCGCCGGATGATTGCCGAAGACACGTTTCGCCCGCCATGGTGTCACAAGAAGATCATGTCGGAGTTGATGGGTAATATCTATGGCCAATATGACGCGAAACCGCAGGGTTTTGTCCCCGACGGTATCAGCCTGCAGAACATGATGCTGCCGCACGGCCCCCTCAAAGCCGAAAAGCTCGACAATACCATGTCGTTCATGTTCGAGACACGCCTCCTCCAGCATCTGACGCGCCTTGCAGCGGTGGAAGCGCCCCCTCAAGACGACTACATAGAGCCTTGGGACAGCCTTGAGAAACAGTTCGATGGCACTCCCGGCAAGAAATAGGACCCCGGCATGAGCGAAGCTTTTCTCGAACTTCTTTTTTGGATCGTCGTCTTTGTCGTCTTCTTTTATGGTTTCAAATGGCTGCAAAACCGCAAGAAGGCAAAGCGCGACAACGACAGAGGGCCCACCGACAAATGACCAAGGGGGGAGGGCCACGAGGGGCAAAAAACTGTGCGGGCGCTGCCGCGCGGGTCCGCAGCCAGACCATAGAGATCTTACGAGGCCCATTATGACCAAATACGGCCCTTCCCGATCAGAGTTGAAATTCCGCCTCTGGGTCTCTGTCGCGGGGCTGGCGATGCTGGTTGGCGCCTTGCTGTTTCGGGGGCTGCCAACAGGGCCCGCAATGTTCGAAATCGTCGGGATCACCGGCGCATTTTTCGGCGGCACCTTGTTATGGACATTGCGCCAGCTTCGGAAGCATGGCGATCGCGAAGATCACTGATGACAGGGGCCGTTCTGAAGTTACCGGGTCTCGGCTTCGATGGCCCATCGCGTGCCGGCTACCCTCCGGGCAGCAGGCTGGACTTTCCGCTGCAACGCCTCGAAACCGGCGCAAGCTTTCAAGCTTTTGTGTCTTGCGCCCCTCCCAAGATGGGCTTGACGCCATGCGCTCGAGTGTTTGAGTATTACGTCGTCCCCCTCAGGGGTTCATTTGAAAAGCAGGCCAACTGCACCATCTTGCTGACGTAAGACGCGGCCTTGCGCGCCCTTTGCCAGCGCGTGCCAACAGAGAGGAAGAACATGACATTTTTCACCCGTACCGGAAAACCGGTACCGCAGTCCGTTGTGAAATCGGCGGCGAAAGTCGGAACAGATCCGATCAATCGTCGCGAGTTTCTGGCAACGGCAAGCGCCTTTGGCGCCACATCCGCGACGGCCTATGCCATGCTTGGCCTATCCGCGCCGGCTGCGAAAGCTGCCGCACATCAGGAAGGCGGCGTCGTGCGCATCCAACAAGAAGTGCGCGCCCTGAAAGACCCCCGCACCTACGACTGGCCGCAGATTGCAAACTTTTCGCGCGGCTGGCTGGAATACCTGGTGATCTATGAGAATGACGGCACCTTTACCCCTGCCTTGCTTGAGAGCTGGGAAATCAATGACGACGCCACCGAGTATACCCTCAATGTGCGCCGGAACGTGAAGTGGAACAACGGCGATGACTTCACCGCCGAGGACGTTGCCCGCAATATCGCAGGTTGGTGCGACAAGGGCCTCGAAGGCAACTCCATGGCAGGTCGTTTCAGCACGCTGATCGACGACACAACCGGGCAAGCCATCGATGGTGCGATCACGGTGGTGGATACCCACACCGTCAAACTGTCACTGCCGCGCCCTGATATCTCGCTGATCCCCGGCATGGCGGATTATCCTGCGGCCATCACCCCCGCCGGCTTCGACGCAAACACCATGCTCGAAAATCCGGTGGGCACCGGCGCTTACCTGCCGGACTCTCTCGAAGTTGGCGTCAAAAGCGTTCTGGTCAAGAACACCGAGCATACCTGGTGGGGGACGGAAGTCTTTGGCGGGCCCTTCATCGACAGTCTGGAATACATTGACTACGGTACCGACCCGTCCGCCTTTGTGGCGGCCGCGGAGGCGGAAGAAATCGACGGGCTCTATTCCATCGAGGGCGATTTCATCGACATCTTCAACACGCTCGACGGCTGGCAGGAGAACTCCATCGCCACGGCCGCGACCATCGTGATCCGACCCAACCAGTTGGCGGAAATTGATGGCCAGAAACCCTATGAAGACAAACGTGTGCGTCAGGCGCTTGCCATGGCTGTCGACAATGCGATCCTGCTGGAGCTGGGCTTCGGCGGGCGCGGGCTGGAGGCGGAAAACCATCACGTTGGCCCGATGCATCCCGATTACGCAGAGTTACCGCCGCGCACCGTTGACCCTGCCGCGGCCAAAGCGCTGATGGACGAGGCCGGCATGGGCGATTACGAACATGAGCTCATCTCCATCGACGATGGTTGGCGCCGGGATACCACGGATGCGGTCGCCGCGCAGCTGCGGGATGCCGGCATTTCGGTCAAGCGCACGATCCTGCCGGGATCGACGTTCTGGAACGATTGGGCGAAGTATCCTTTCTCTTCAACCGACTGGGCACACCGCCCGCTTGGTGTGCAGGTCTGGGCACTGGCCTACCGTTCCGGCGAAGCGTGGAATGAATTTGGCTGGGCCAACGCGGAATTCGACGGCATGCTCAACACCGCGCTGGCGACAGCGGATGTGGACGAGCGCCGGACCCTGATGAAGGACATGCAGGCGCTCATTCAGGAAGAGGGGGTCACGATCCAGCCCTATTGGCGGTCACTCTACAACTTTACCCGCGAGGGACTTGTTGGCGCAGAGCACCACATCACCAATGAATTCCACCCGACCCGTATGGCCTGGACCTGAACTTGTGACGTTGAGAGGGCCGCGCGTCTTGCGCGGCCCTCTTTCATAAAGCCCTGCATTTGCAATGATCTGATCAAAACGACCGAGCGTTTCGTATGGATCGCGGAAACACTGCGCAGCCTGATTGCGCCGCAGCATTGCCGTACACCGGGCGCGTTCAGTCGAAACCGAGAAGCTCAGCGAGAAGCTGTCGAAACCCTCAGCACGGTTTCCGGCAGAAACGCCAGCTCAACCAGTTCCCGGCACAGTCCTTTGCAATCCCTGCACCCGATGCAATTGCTGCGCGGCAAAACTGCGGTTGTTTTCGTCTGGGGCTGCATGTGATCCTCCTAAAGCCATGTCTATATCGACACCATACCCCCAATAGCATAGCAGCAGACCTGACCCGCATTGATGCAGATCAAGATATCGGCAAAGTGCGGGAGATAAGGGGCTTAAAGCCGGGGCGTGCGGTACATCGCATCTTTGGCAATCAGCCGTGCCTCACTGACCTGCGACAGCATATCCGGCACGTAGAGACCCAACACGGTCCGATCGGAGGGGCAGCGCGACAGATGTGTCTCGACCATATCACACAACCGCCAGGCCGCACGGGGTTGCCGCATCAGAACCTTCAGCCGCGCATTGGCAAGCTGTATCAGTGCGAGAACCATGTCGCGTTCAGAGCTGGGATCCCTTGTCTGCATCCAGACCGCTTCGAGTACCTCGTGACACTCCCAGAAGAACCCCGCATCGAAATAGGTGCGCCCGGCGATGAAAGCATCGGTGCGATGCAGTTGATGGGGGGGGATATCCGGCCTCACGGACGCCTTTATATCGTCAAACCACGTTGGCGCATGCCTTGGACTGAAGCCCGGCACATAGACATGGGGTGGTAAGGGAATTTCACGCAGGGTGTCAGGCATGGTATTTGCAGGACTGTCCAAATGGTTTTGCCTGCGCATATTGCCAGACAGTTCGACGCCCGCCGACCGGATGGTGTGCCTCATGATAAGCTTTCTGCCCTGCCTCCCGTCGGCAAAAAACACATATGTCAGTGGCAGCACGGGCCATGCTGTTCACGAATCCCTCCCAAGATTCTGCGGACGTCGCAGAACACATCCTGCATTAACCGGCGCAAGTGGCAAGTTTTTCCGCTGGGCGCAGATCGCTTTTTACGCTTCTCGGGATAAATCCTGCTCTCTAAACGGGAATGAGAAACAGGGTAATTGCCGGAAACATGACCAGCAGAACAACCCGCAGGATGTCGGACCCGACAAAGAACATCACCGCCTTGTAGGTTTGCGAGATTGGCGTGTCACGGTCCATGGCGTTGATAATAAAAAGATTCATCCCGACAGGTGGTGTAATCAGCCCAACCTCGACCACGATCAGAACGAGAATGCCGAACCAGATCGCCACATGTTCCGGTGACATCCCAAAGTCCATCGCAGAGATCACCGGGAAAAAGATCGGCACCGTCAGCAGGATCATCGACAGGCTGTCCATCAGGCAGCCAAAGACCAGATAGAAAAGCAGGATGACGGAAAGCACCAAGAACGGGCTGAACGCCTGTCCCAGCACCCAGTCTGCCATGAACTGCGGCACGCCCGACAACGCCAGAAAGCCGTTGTAAAAGCTTGCCCCCAGAACGATGAAGAAAATCATCGCCGTGGTCCGTCCCGTCCCCAGCAGGCATTCCTTGAAAACCGGCCAGTTCAGGCTGCCCGAGAGCAGGGCCACCAACCCGGTGCCGGCCGCCCCGATGGCAGCCCCTTCGGTCGGCGTAAACCAGCCCAGGTAAATGCCCCCCACCACGACAGCAAAGATCACCAGCACGGGCCAGGTCGCCCCCAGCGCGCGCCACCTCTGCGCCATCGGGACCGGGGCGCGCGTGCCTGCAGCATCCGGGTAGAGCCGTACATAGATCGAAATGGTGAGCATATACCCGATGGCTGCCAGAATACCGGGGATGAAAGCGGCCAGAAAGAGCTTTGCGATGTTTTGCTCGGTGATGATCGCATAGATCACCAGAATGACCGACGGCGGAATGAGGATGCCCAGCGTGCCCCCGGCGGCCAGCGTCGCGGTGGAAAAGCCACCAGAATAGCCGTAGCGGCGCAGTTCCGGCAGGGCAACCTTTGACATGGTTGCCGCCGTGGCCAGCGAAGAGCCGCAGATCGCCCCGAAACCCGCGCAGGCCCCAACCGCGGCCATCGCGACGCCGCCGCGGCGATGACCCAGACAGCTCTCTGCCGCCTTGAAGAGCGCCTGTGACAGGCCCGACAGTGTTGCGAACTGCCCCATCAGCAAGAACAGCGGAATGATGGTCAGCGAATAGCTGGAAAAGGTCGTGTAGGTTTCCGACTTCAGCTTGGCCAGCAGCGGTGTCGGATTGCCGTTCATCGCATAGTACCAGCCCCCAAAACCGCACAGCAGCATGGCCAGACCGATGGGGGCCCGCAAAAAGACCATGCCGAGCAGCACCAGAAAGGACCAGAAGCCAAGCTCCAGCCGGCTCATGTCGGCGAAGGGCAGCAGATCGAGAAACGCGCTCATCCGAGGATCAGACCTGCGGCAGGAGGGCCTGGCCCGTCATGCTTTCCCTGATCCGCATGACAGCACAGTAGAGGGCAACGATGCAGGTGACGACCGATGCGGCAAAGCTCGCGGCATAGGCCCACCAGACCGGGAACTGCAAAAAGAACGTGGTCTCTCCATTCCCGTAATAGCGCTGCACGCCACCAAAAAGCTGCACGCTGATCAGGATGAGCGCCGCGGTCAGCACAACCTCCCAAAAGGCCATCAGCAACCGCGTGACGCGCTGTGGCAGGAGCGAGGTAAAGACATCCACCGTGGCGTGGCTGGTATAGAGCTGACAGACCGGGAAAAATGAAAAGATGGCAAAGGCAACACCGGCCTCAAGCAGCTCGTAGCTGCCGTTGATCTCGCCCAGACCGACGTCCAGCAACCGCTGCGTCAGGCTACCCATCACATCTGCAGCGAAATCAGTATGCAGCACATCGCTGAGCGTTCTGCCGATGATCGACGCGGTTGTCAGCACAATCAGCGCAATCAGCACAAACCCCCCGACAATCGCCGTGCTGCGCGCCAGCCGTTTTATCGCATGGTGCATGCCTGTCTCCGGGGTGTGCAACGCCGCCGCCGCGCGATATGTTTTGCACCGCGAGGCCGCGCATGATTGGTTTACTCGGTGTATTGGTCGATCAGGCTGCGCGCTTCATCAATCAGCGCTTGTCCGTCGATGCCTTTTTCAGACATCTCTGCAACCCATTCGGCATAGATCGGATCCGCAACCGCGCGCCAGGCCTGCGCCTCTTCTTCGGTAAGGGTGACGATATTGTTACCCCGCTCTTGTGCAATCGCGCGCGCCGGGGCGTCGTTGTCCTCCATCACGCCCCCGGCAAAGACCGAAAACTCAAGGCCCGAGTTATCGTCAATCACCTGACGCAAGTCTTCCGGCAGGCCGTCGTAACGGTCCTTGTTCATCGCCAGCACAAAGGTCAGCACGTAAAGCGCATTGCCGGTGAATTCGGTGTGGTTGTCGACCAGCTCGGGGATTTTCAAGGCCGTGGTGACTTCCCACGGGATCGTGGTGCCATCGATTACCCCTTTGGACAGGCCTTCGGGCACCGCAGGGACAGGCATGCCCACAGGGGCTGCGCCAACCTTTTCCAGCAAAGAATTCACCAACCGCGAGCCGCCCCTTACCTTCATCCCCGCCATGTCCTCGGGGGTGCGGATTTCCTTGTTGGCATGGATAATCCCCGGTCCGTGAACCCAGGTGCCCAGGATCTCCACATCCTTGAAGTCGCTGTTTTTCATGTGCGTCTCGAACATTTCCCAATAGGCACGCGAGGTGGCGCGGGCATTGGTCATCATGAAGGGCAGCTCGAAAACCTCGGTTTGCGGGAAGCGGCCAGGGGTATAGCCCACAACCGTCCAGATAACATCAGCGACCCCGTCAATGGCCTGATCCATCAGTTCGGGCGGGCGGCCACCAAGCTGCATGGAGGCAAAGCGATCAATCTTGATGCGACCGTCGCTGGCCTCTTCGACGTTATCGGCCCAGACGTCCAAAATCAGCTTGGGCACATTGGCCTGTGCCGGCAGGAACTGGTGCAGGGTCAGGGTGACCTCTTGTGCAGCGGCTGGTCCGGCCCCAAACCCAAATGCGAGCGCTGCAGCCCCCGCCATGTTCAAAAAACCCTTGCGCGATATGGTCATCTGGTTTCTCCCCCAAGAACCCGCCTGCGATGCAGACAAGGCCGCCTTTGCGTTAATAAACTCGCTAAAGTGCTAAGGCAGATCAGGGGGATTGTCACCCGTATTTCTGCCCGCGCGCGCAAGGCGCAAAGGCCTGCCACACCGGGGGGGGGTAAGCACTCTGAAGCAGGCGGAAATGGTGGCGTTAGGTGGACTTGAACCACCGACCTAACGATTATGAGTCGTTCGCTCTAACCAACTGAGCTATAACGCCATCGGGCCGTGACCTATTGCAGCCCGCCCGGCCCGTCAAGCCAGAATCAGCGATTACGGCCCGCGCACCGCGTCAATCATGCGCTGCACGTTGTCAGGGTCCGCGTCAGGCGTGATACCATGCCCAAGGTTGAAGATATGCGGCCCGCCGGAGAAGGCTTTTACAATCGCGCGCGCCTCATCGACCAGCGCCTGCCCGCCGGTCACCATGTGGCTTGAGGCGAGATTGCCCTGCACGCAGCCATCAACCTGAACATTGGACGCGGCCCAATCGGCGCTCACCGAGTTATCAAGGGCCACACAGTCGACACCAGTTGTCTTGGCAAAACCGATATAGCCGTCGCCCGCCTCACGCGGAAAGCCGATCACCGGGATATCGGGGTGCTGTGCTTTCAGCGCTGCCGTGATTTCGCGCGCGGGTGCTATGGCGTACTTCTGAAAATCCTCCCCTTTGAGCGACCCCGCCCAGCTGTCAAATATCTTGACCACCTCTGCCCCCGCCTCGATCTGCTTGGACAAATAGGCGATGGTGCCCGCGGTAATGCGCGCCAGCAAGGCCTCGAACAATGCCCGGTTCTCGTCTTTCAGCGCATGGGCCGGGCCCTGGTCCGGGGTGCCGCGCCCCGCGATCATGTAGGTGGCGACAGTCCAGGGGGCGCCCGCAAAACCAATCAGCGTCGTCTCGGGCGGCAGCTCACAGCGCAAGATGCGCACCGTCTCGTAGATCGGGTTCAGTGTCGCGTCGATCTCCTCGACCGGTTTGAGTTTATCAAAATCCGCCTGCGTGGTGATCGTGGAAAGACGTGGACCCTCCCCCGTGACAAACCACAAATCCGCCCCCAGCGCCTGCGGCAGCAGCAGAATATCCGCAAAGAGGATCGCGGCGTCAAAGCCATAACGGCGAATGGGCTGCAAGGTGACCTCTGCCGCCAGTTCGGGGTTATAGCATAGCGATAGAAAGTCGCCTGCTTCGGCGCGGGTAGCACGATATTCCGGCAGATACCGGCCGGCCTGACGCATCATCCAGATCGGAGGGGTGGGGAGTGTTTCGCCTGCCAGGGCGCGCAGGATGGTTTTTGTAGGGGCCATGGTCGTCCTCTTGGGTGTCAGATGACTTCGTCTCCGCCCACAGCTTCGTTGTCAAGTGACAGACGGGTTGTCAGGATAAATTGACGCGCATAAAGATGTGCCCATGACAGTGACGCTTCCGACCCCCGACTCGCCCCTCAAAATAGGCACCCGTGGCTCTCCCCTAGCGATGGCCCAGGCCTATGAAACCCGCGGCAGACTGATGCAAGCCTTTGATCTGCCTGAAGAAGCTTTCAGCATCGTGGTTATCAAGGTCACCGGGGACGCCATTCAGGATCGCCCCTTGAAAGACATCGGCGGCAAGGGGCTTTTCACCCGTGAAATCGAAGAAGACCTGCTGTCAGAAAAAATTGACATCGCCGTGCATTCGATGAAGGACATGCCGACCATTCAACCGGACGGGCTGATCCTTGATACCTATCTGCCACGCGAAGATGTGCGCGATGCTTTCGTCTCGCCCACCCTTACCGATCTGGCCGATCTGGCAAAGGGGGCGGTTGTTGGCACCTCCAGCCTGCGACGCCGGGCGCAATTGCTGAACCGGCGGCCAGACCTGCATGTGGTGGAATTTCGCGGCAACGTGCAGACCCGGCTGAAAAAGCTCAGCGAAGGTGTGGCGGAATGTACGTTTCTGGCGGCGGCCGGGCTCAACCGGCTCAAGATGAGCGATGTCCCCGCGACCCCTATTGACGCGGACGATATGCTGCCAGCCATTGCGCAAGGGGCCATCGGGATCGAACGGCGCATCGCGGATGAGAATACCGCCCGGATGCTGGCCGCCATCCACGATACCGAGACCGGCCAGCGGCTTGCGGCAGAGCGCAGCTTGCTGCTGACCCTCGACGGGTCCTGCGAAACCCCGATTGCGGGGCTGGCGGAGCTTAAGGGCGGTCAACTCCACCTGCGGGGAGAGGTCTTGCGGCCAGACGGATCAGAAGCGCTGGCCGGGGAGCGGACCGGGGCCATCCGCGACGGCGTCACGATGGGGCGCGATCTGGCGGAGGAACTTTTGCAACGGGCCGGCCCCGATTTCTTTGACTGGCACTAGGGGCCGCGCGCTTTAGATCCATTTTGCCAGGGGTGGCAGGCTCATCAGTACCGCATTGGCGTCATGGCCTGTTTCCAGGCCAAACTTCGTCCCGCGGTCGTAGACGAGGTTGTATTCGGCATAGAGCCCGCGATGGACCAGTTGCGCCTCTTTATCCGCGTCATCCCACGGCTGTACGCGCCGTTTGCGCACCAGTGGCAGGAAGGCCGGCAGAAACGCACGCCCGATATCCTGGGTCAGCGCAAAATCCGCCTCCCACGCACCGGTGCAATGATCGTCCATGAAAATGCCGCCGACACCGCGCGCCCGGTTGCGGTGCGGGATATAGAAATACTCATCCGCCCAGTCCTTGAGGCGCGGATAAAGGGCCTCCCCGTGCGGGTCGAGCTTGTCTTGCTGTTGGGCATGAAAATGCGCGGTATCCTCATCGTATTCGATGCAGGGGTTCAGGTCCGATCCACCGCCGAACCACCAGGCATGTGGCGTCCAGAACATGCGGGTGTTCATATGGACGGCAGGCACGTGCGGGTTCTGCATATGCGCCACCAGGCTGATGCCCGAAGCCCAGAACCGCGGGTCCTCCTTCATCCCCGGAATGCCTTTGCGTGCGGCCATGGCCATCTGCGCCCGCTCGCCCAGCGTGCCATAGACCGTCGAGACATTGACACCCACCTTCTCGAACACGCGCCCGCCCCGCATCACACTCATCAGACCGCCGCCCGCATCCGAGCCGTCCTCGCTTTGTCGATTGGTGTTGGTCACCTCGAAAACAGCAGGGGCCGCGTCTGAGAGGGGGCCAGTGTCGTGATCCTGCTCCAGCGTTTCAAAAGCTGCGACAATCTCGTCGCGCAAGGTTCTGAACCACGCCGAGGCACGGGTTTTTTCGGTCTCAAAGTCTTGGGTCATTCGCCAGCCTGATGTGTCAATTTTGTCTGACACCCTGTCTAAACTGCTTTGGGATGTCAGTCCAAGCGCAATTGTCAGTGCGCAGGCACCGTGACCGCATCCAGCAGACTGCGGCCGCCATCGACCGTTATCACCTCGCCTGTCATGAAGCCTGAACTTTCGGCCGCCAGAAATTGCACGGTTTCCGTCAATTCCGCCGGGCCTGCGATCCGCCCAAGAGGGGTGTGGGCGCGGATGTCGTCCCGCCACTCGCTGTGTTCGATCATAGAGGATTTGAGCGATGCGCTCATGACCGAGCCGAAAGCGACGGCATTGACACGGATACGCTCTGGCGCCAGCGCCAGCGCCATGGAGCGGGTCATCTGTTCGAGGGCCGCCGACGCGATGGAATATCCCATCAACTCAGGCCGCGTCTGACGGGCCGCGATAGAGCTCAGGTTGATGACCGACCCCAGTTGGCCCTCGGATTGATCGGCGCCCTGCTTTATCATCCGCTTGGCCACCTGTTGGGTCAGATGTAGCGCCGTCATCAGGTTTTGCTCCAGCAACACCGCAACAGAGGTATCCTCGACATTCAGCGCGTCTGTCTCGATCACTTGACGCGAGGCATTGACCAGAATATCGACCGTGTCGAACCCGTCGATCGTGGCAGAAACAAGATTGGCGATGGTCAGACGCTGGCGCAGGTCGCCCGCGAAATACCGCAGGTTGCCATCGTCGGTCTGGGCCCCCCACTCCTCGAACAGCTTCTTTTCATCCATGTCGGCGCACATCACGTTCGCCCCGCGATCCGCGAACTGTCGGGCAATCGCAAGGCCGATGCCATTGGCTGCCCCGGTGACAATCGCGGTCTTACCATTGATGGAAAAAGACATGTGTTTCCTTTCTCAGGCCCACCCGCCGCTACGGTCGCGCGGGGTGTTTCGGTCGGGTTGCGTGCAACAGTTTAAAGCGCGCATCGCCCCCGACTTCAAAGACATTTGCAAAATGCGACATCAATGTTTGTTCATAAGGAAGGTGCCGGTTGGCCACCATCCAGAGCTGACCGGACGGCGAGAGGGCCCGTGCGGCGGCCTGAACGAACCCCTGCCCAAGGGTTGGCTCTGCGGCTCTTGTGGTGTGGAAGGGCGGGTTCATGATGACCGCATCCAGCTTCTTCTCGGGTCTCCAGGTCGTGGCATCGGCCCAGTGGAACACCGCACGCGGGTCGGTCACATTTCGGCGGGCACATTCAAGCGCCATATGCCCCGCTTCGACCAGATGGACCGCCGACACCTCCGCCCGCGTGAGAATATGGGCGGACAAGAACCCCCAACCTGCCCCGAAATCCGCGATCTCTTTCCCAAGGTTTTCGGGCAAGGCCGCCGCCAGCAGATCGGAGGCCGGATCAATCGCGTCCGCAGAAAACACCCCCGGCGCGGTCCAAAAGCCTCCGGCCGTCAACGCGGGCCCGGTCCGCCAGTCGTCGAAAACGGATGCGCTGTCCGCGCTGCACCAGAAAAGCTTGCCGTGGGCCTTGGCAATCGGCCCGAAAATATCAATCCGTTTGCGTATCTCGCGCAACAGGCTGTCAACGCCGTCGGTCTTCTGACCATCGATGACAAGGGAGCCTTCCGATTTTTCCATCGCTTCAGCGATCAGGGCGCGGGCCTCTGCCTTGGCCCTTGGCAGACACACAATCGCGGCGCCAACCCGGCGGTTCAGTTCTGTCACACAATCGAACCCGCGCGCGCACCACGCATCATGGGCGGGCTTGAACCCTTCGATGATAAGACAGCGATCCTGCGGCAGCACGGACAGCTCAGCGTCCTGAGGCGGCTTGAAAACAGCAATCGCCCCGTCGTCAGGCAGAACGAAACCACCCCCGTCAAGGGCCAGGGCAAGCCGGGCGTCGATCACCTGATTATTCTTCTTTTTCCATCGTGCATTGCAGCGGGTGCTGATGACGGCGTGCAAAATCCATCACCTGCGCCACCTTTGTCTCGGCGATCTCGTGGCTGAAAACCCCCACTACGGCGACACCCTTCTTGTGCACCGTCAGCATGATCTCGAAGGCCTGCGCGTGGTTCAGTCCAAAAAAGCGCTCCAAGACATGGACGACAAATTCCATGGGTGTGAAATCATCGTTCAACAACAAAACCTTGTAAAGCGGCGGCCGCTTTGTCTTGGGCTTTGTTGCCGTCAGGATGGAGGTATCGCCATCATCCTCTGAACGATCTGACATCATAGGGGCGTCGCGGTGCATTGCTGCTCCTGCTTTTCTGGTGTGCGCTGAGTCCTTGATGGGTCTATATAACCTGTCTGACAATTTAGAAAAGGGGTCACGAGGATGCACCGGCATCTCACGACCGTTGCCTTTGGTGCAGATGACACGCTGTGGGACAATGAATGGTCTTTGCGGATGACACAGGCGCATTTTGCCGGGCTGCTCTCCTCCTGCACCGATCCCACCGGTCTGATGCAACGCTCGTTGTCGCTGCACGCAGGAGCCTGGGGCACTACGGACCCGGCATCAAGGGCTTTACCCTCCCGATGATCGAAACCGCCATTGCGGGCGCCGGGTCACCGGGGGCAGTGATTTCTCAGATTTTGGATGCAGACCACGAGATGCTGCGCCTCCTGCCGATCTGCTACCGCCGGTGCGGGACGCTGTTGAATCCGCCAAGCAAACGCACTGTATCCTGCTGGTCCCAAGAAGAGACTTACCCGGTCAGGAATGTAAGCTGACGTAATGCCGGGGATGCCAAGAGATAAGATGTGATTCCCATGATTGAAGCCGGAGGCTGGGGTGTTTTCGTACCGCATGGAATCGCGTGGGATTTGGGCAAAGCCGTCAGCCCCGAAAGCCATCCACACTATCGGCAGATCAAGAATTCGGGTGGTCTGAGCGCTTTAATGCAAGAAATCAGCTAAAAACTGAGGGCAAATTGCATCAACTTTAAGTTTCATCGAACATTAACGCCTAGGCCTTAATTCAATGGTTTATCGAGTCCGAAAGCTATGTTAGCCTCTTGGTTAATAAAGCCAGTCGGAAAAATTCGACGGCATGAGGCAGAAAAGGCGGAAATCATGAAGGTACGGCGTAATTGGCCGGCCCGGTACGGGCTATTTGCATTCGCAGCTTTGTGGATGATTGTTATCTTACCTCTCAGCGCAGCAGCGGCGCCCTACGCGGCGGTCGTGATTGATGCGCGGAGCGGCGAGGTCTTGCATTCCCGCAACGCCGATACACGACTGCACCCGGCGTCTCTGACCAAAATGATGACGCTCTACATCGCCTTTCAGGCGGTTGAACAGGGGGAGATATCGCTCGACACCCGCGTCAAGATTTCCCGCTTCGCCGCGTCAGAGCCGCCTTCCAAGCTGGGCCTCAAATCGGGTCAGCGCATTGCCTTCCGCTATCTTATCCGTGCCGCTGCGATCAAATCCGCCAATGATGCCGCCACTGCCATCGGAGAAGCGCTGGAAGGATCCGAAGCGGCTTTCGCACGTCGTATGAACCGCACTGCCAAGGCATTGGGAATGACGAGCACGACCTTCAAGAACGCACACGGTCTGACCGAGAATGGCCATATGTCCACGGCCCGCGACATGACCATTCTGGGGCGCCACGTGCTCTATGACTATCCGGAGTATTACAACCTGTTTTCCCGCCGGTCGACCGATGCCGGTGTGCGCAACGTGGCAAATACCAACCGCCGCCTGTTGTCAGCCTATCGTGGCGCGGACGGGATCAAAACAGGCTACACACGTGCGGCAGGTTTCAACCTCGTCGCCTCGGCGGAACGGGGGCAGGAGCGGATCATCGCAACCGTCTTTGGCGGCACATCCACGACAGCGCGGAACGCGCGGGTGGCAGAGCTGCTGGACATGGGTTTCAAACGCGCACCGACCCGCGTAGCCCTCCGCAGACCCTCCAAGCCCTCCTATATCGCCTCCAGCGGCAAGGGTCAGCGGGTTGGTGAAATGCTGACCGCCAGCCTGCGTCCCCAGCTGCGCCCCGGTGCAGAAACTGTCGTGGCTGAGGTCAATGCGGCGGATATCGTGGCAGCCGTGGCAGAGGCCCAAGCGACCGATGTCTCTGTTGTTGCTCAGGCAAGTACCAGCGGGGTGCTTGCAACAGATATCACCTCGGCCCTGATCGCAGCACAGGAAAGCGCGCCCGACCCCGCCATAACAGCCGGTGCGGTCGCCCCGGTATCAATCCGGCCGGCGCTGAGGCCAACCGGCCTGGTAAACGCAGCGGTCGCGGTGCCGGAACAGAACGAAGTGGTGACACGGCTCTCAACGTCAGGTGGACATCAGTGGGGTGTCAATGTCGGACAGTTCGGCAGCCGCTATCTGGCGGAGCGGGCCTTGCTCACAACAGCGCTCACAGAGATGGAAACACTCGACGGCACACTCCGCAAGGTGGTCAAGCGCAACACCGGGTTTGATGCGAACTTCCTTGGCATGAGCAGGGACGCCGCAAATCTGGCGTGCCGTCGTCTCGAGGCCCGGAACATCAACTGCGAGACTGTCGGGCCGTCCTGAGGCGAGAGACCTAGTCGCTTTTGGGTTTGTCGTCCCAGTCGCTGCTGAGAATGCGGCGGCTGTCCCCTTCGGGATCTTCATACTGCCGGCTGCGCAAGGTATAGATAAATCCCGCCAGTCCGAGCCCCCCAAGGATCAGTGATATCGGGATGAGATATGCCAATACGTTCATGACCGCCCCCTTATCCGCAGCGCGTTCAAAGATACCGTCAGCGAGGAGGTCGACATGGCCAAGGCCGCAATAAGCGGTGTCGCCATACCGGCTACGGCCAAGGGCACCGCGATGACATTGTAAACAGTTGCGATCTGGAAGTTTTCCCGAATACGCTTTGTCGCCTTTCGGGCTGTCGCCAAAGCGTCGGCAATGGGCTCCAGATCCCGGCCCAGCAACACGATATCAGACGCGGCCCTCGCGGCATCCAGCGCTTGTGCCGGGCTGATGGAAACATGTGCCGCCGCCAGCGCGCCGGTGTCGTTCAACCCATCGCCCACCATCAGCACGCATCTCCCCTGCCCGGTCAGGCTTTGGACGTAGGCCACTTTTTCTGCGGGGAGCTTCTGGGCGGCATAGGTGTAGATACCAAGCTGTGCGGCGGTCCGGGCGACCGGCGCTTCGCGATCTCCCGAGAGCAGCACAACATCGACATTCTCCTGTTTGAGCGCTGCGATGAGATCGGACGCACCGGGGCGTGGCGTATCCTCGAACGCGATCAGGCGCGCAGGCCCCTGCCCGCTGTCCAGAACCGTGCAAAGCCCGTCGTGATCAAAGCGCGCGCCGATCCATTCTGGACGACCGAGCCGGACCGCAACCCCGTCCAGCTCAGCTTCGGTGCCATAGCCCGGACGCTCCTGCAAATTCAAAAGCGCATGCGGTTCAAGCGAGTCCGCCCGCCCGCAAGCGGTAATCGCCTGCGCCAGCGGATGCGCAGATCCCTGAGCCAACGCATAGGCCAGCTTTTGCTCGCCCTTCGTCAGATCGCCCCAGTTTGTAACCCGCGGGGTGCCCATGGTCACCGTACCGGTCTTGTCGAAGACAACGGTGTCGACCTCGGCCAGCCGCTCCAGAGCGGTCGCGTTCTTTATCAGGAGGCCCTTGCCAAAGAGCCTGCCAGAGGCCGCCGTTGTCACCGCCGGCACCGCCAGACCCAGCGCACAGGGACAGGTGATAATCAACACCGCCGCCGCGATGTTGAGAGACACGCGCATATCGCCCGACCACAAAAGCCAGCCCAGAAAGGCAAGTGCGGAGAGGATATGAACACCCGGTGCGTAAAGCTTGGCCGCCCTGTCAGCCAGCGAAGTATAGCGCGACCGACCGCTTTCCGCGACCGCGACAAGGGCTGCGAGCTGATGGAGCGACGTATCGGTCCCGACAGCGGTGGCCTGCAGCGTCAACGGCCCTGTCAGGTTCACTTCACCGGCGCTAATGCTGTGACCTTTGGTGCGGGTCACGGGCATCGTCTCGCCGGTCAGGGCAGATCGGTCCACCTCTGACGCACCTTCGGTGATGACCCCGTCAACGGGCGCACGCGCGCCCGGTTTGACCAGAACATGTTCCCCGATGCGCAGCGTGCTCACCGCGACTTCGGTGGGGGCGCCGTCGGTCACGCGCCACGCACGCGGCACTTCGAGCGCGGTGAGTTCTTCGGCTGCCGACCGCGCGGCGGAGCGCGCGCGCGCATCCAGCCAGCGCCCCGCGAGCAGGAAAAAGGTGAGAGTCAGAGCCGCATCGAAATAGGCATGTTTACCAGACAGACCTGTCTCCCAGAGGGAGGTGACAACCGCGAGTACGATCGCCAGGGTAATCGGGACGTCCATGTTGAGACGCCCGGCGCGCAGCGCGGCCCAGGCGTTGCGGAAAAATGGTTGCGCTGAAAAAGCCAGCGCTGGCAGGGTGATCGCCGCCGAAATCCAGTGGAACATATCGCGCGTCGCATCTGTCGCCCCGGACCAGACCGCAACCGACAGCAGCATCACATTCATGGCGGCAAAGCCGGCCACAGCCAGGCGCATCAGGATGTCGCGACCAGCGGCGTCCGTCTCGGTCTGGTTCAGCGCGCCAATGTCCAGCTCATGCGCCTCGAAGCCCGCATCGATCACCAGATCAGCGAGCTCCTGCGCGCTGACCTCGGGGGCTGCATCAATCATCACGCGCTTGCGCGTCAGGTTCACGCGTGCAGCCCGCACGCCGGGATGCGCCCCGAGGCTGGTTTCAACCTTGGCAATACAGGCCTGACAGTGGATTGTCGGCAACGACAACGCCAGCTGTGCGTCCGGCAGGGGCACCTCAATCCGCTCGGCCGGGGTCGCAATGCACCCCGGACAACTCGCAGGACTATTGGTGCTCAGGGTTGTCATGAACGCTCCTTGGCCACATGCAGGATGACCCTTTGGCGAAAGACAGTGCCGTCCTCGGCTTCGGCAACCATGCGGATGTTCCAGTTGCCCGGCGACAGGACTGCCGGAGCCACGTAGTGCTGGCCATCGTACTTGAAGTCAGGCGAGGTGTCATCCCGGACATGGGTCGCCCGGCCCAGCGTCGCATCCAGCTTGGCGACTTCAACCGGGTCGCCCTGCGCATCGGTAACCGAGAGCATCACCTGCCCGTCACGTGCTTGGGCCAGAACCGACCAGCCCAGAGACTGCTGCGCTTCGCGGTTCTTGTCGAAGTGCTGGCTCGCGACATAAGAGTTCTTGACCTCCAGCCCCGGAAAGGTGCTGACCGCGTTGAACGCAAGTGTGAGGTTCACGGTGATGATAACTGTGAAAGCGCAGATGAAAATCGTCGCCACATGGCGCCCGGTCAAAGGTTTCGTCATCATTGTTGTCCCTTTCCTGTAAAGCTGCTGTCTTTGTAAGCGCGGTCACCATTGCTGAGATCCTCGATCCAGAACCGGATGTCTGTCCGCTCCGCCTCCGCAGGGGAGGAGTTTGGCGGCGCGATGACGTAGACCCGCTGCAGATGCGACGCATCCGCTGCGACAGACACGGACGCGTAGGGCGTACCTTCAAGCTGGATGCGGACGGCCGGATCGCCCTGCACCGCGATGCGGAAGAGCCGTTCGTCGTTATTCTTGTTGCGCAACCGGATGTCGTAGGTATTGCGGATAGAGCCGTCGGACATGGTCACAAAGGTCGGGTTGCGCACGGGGGCAACCGTTACCTCGATATCGGCACGGATAAAGAGGGCGACCATCAAGGCGACCCCCACCCCGCCCCAAAGCGCGGTGTAAAGCAGGGTCCTCGGGCGGAAGATATGCTTCCAGATGGCTCGCGGCTTGTTTCCTGCACGCTCAAGTTTTTCATCCGAGAGGGCGATGTAGTCGATCAGGCCGCGCGGTTTGCCAATCCGCTCCATCACGTCATCGCAGGCGTCGATGCAAAGCGCGCAGGTGATGCATTCAAGCTGCTGGCCATCGCGGATATCGATCCCCATCGGGCAAACATTCACGCAGGCCATGCAGTCGATGCAGTCGCCCATGGGTTCGGACTTGGCCTCCTCGGAGTGCTTGCGCGGCTCCCCGCGCCACTCGCGGTAGGCCACGGTCAGCGTGTCCTCATCCATCATCGCCGCCTGGATACGTGGCCAGGGGCAGGCGTAGATGCAAATCTGCTCGCGCGCAAACCCCCCAAAGCCGAATGTGGTCGCGGTCAGGATGGCAACCGTGATGTAAGCCACCGCGGCAGCCTGCCCGGTAAAGAGGTCGACAAAGAGTGTTGGCGCATCAGCAAAGTAGAAAACCCAAGCCCCGCCCGTGGCCACCGAGATCAGCAACCAGAGCGTCCATTTGGTCAACCGCAAGCGGACTTTGCGAAAATCGGTTTTTTCCTGCCGGTGCAGGCGCAGACGGGCGTTCCTGTCACCTTCGACCCAGCGTTCCACCAGAATGAACAGATCTGTCCACACGGTCTGGGGGCAAGCATAGCCGCACCACACGCGCCCCAGCGCCGAGGTAAAGAGAAAAAGCCCCAGCCCTGCCATGATCAGCAGACCCGCGACAAAGTAGAACTCGTGGCTCCAGATATCGATCCAGAAGAAGTAGAAACGCCGGTTGGCCAAATCAAGCAGCACTGCCTGATTGGGCAGGTCAGGCCCTCTGTCCCAGCGCAACCAGGGCACCACATAGTAGATGCCCAGTGTCACGATCAGGATAATCCATTTCAGATTGCGAAACGGACCAGACACGCGGCGCGGGAAAATTGGCTCGCGCGCAGCGTAAAGGCTTGGCGGTGTGGCTTGGTCAGACACGGGGGAGGCACTCCGGTTACAGGTCACGGGCACAGTACTTAAACTGCAACAGGCGCGGCATTGATGTGCATCAAAAATCCGCGCCTGTTTGTCGTGACGTGGGGTTATTTTATTCGCCGCCGCCCAGCTGATGCACGTAGACGGCCACTGCCCGTATCTCTGCCTCCGTCAGGCGCTGTGTCCAAGGTGGCATGACGCCATAGCGACTGTAAGTCACAGTCTCCATCAGCGCGTCGTAGTCACCCCCATAGAGCCAGATCGCATCCGCAAGATTCGGGGCCCCCTGTTCGCGGTCGCCCAGACCCTGTTCCCCATGACACGCACTGCAGTTATCGAGGAAAAGCTCACTGCCTGCAGCCACTTGCGTTGGATCCATCGGTGTCGCACCAGACAGGTCCATCACGTAGTTGACGACCTGTGTGATTTCCTCCGGCTCCAGAATGTCGCCAAAGGCGGGCATCTCCGAGTAGCGCGCATCCGGGTCATCCTCGTTGCGGATACCATGGGCAATGGTCGCGTGGATGTTCTCGATGTCGCCGCCCCAGAGCCAGTCATCATCCAGCAGGTTGGGATAGCCGACAAAGCCGGCCGCACCGGACCCGTGACACTGCGCACACCATGTCCGAAACACCGCAGCGCCCGCGGATGTGGCATAGCCGTTCAACTCGGGGTTTGCCGCAATCTCGGTCAACTCGACGGAGGCAAGCTGCGCATTGATGCCTTCGTTGGCGGTTTCAACGGCTGCGATTTCTTGGGCCACCTCACCCCGTGTGGAATACCCCAGCAAGCCAGCCGTCGCGGAAGATACCAGCGGCCAGGCGGGATAGGCAATCGTATAACCAACGCCCCAGATGATTGTCAGGTAAAAGCACCACAGCCACCAGCGCGGCATCGGGTTGTCAAATTCTTCAATGCCATCCCAACTATGGCCAGTTGTATTTGGGTCGCCCTCTTGTTTCGGTGGGACTTTGGTCATTTCTTTGCCTCCTCTTTCGGGGCGGGTCGTTCATCGTTTCGGAAGATCATGTTGGCGGCCTCGGAGTGGATTTTGCTGCTGCCGGGTCGGATGACCCAGAACCAGACACCCACAAAGATGATAAAGAGCAACAAGAGCATCCAGCTGTCTGCAAATTCGCGAAGGAATGTATAGGTTTCCATGTTGTAACCTCCTTAGCGGTTTGCATCTGGGGTAAAGGTCGAGAAGTCGACCAAGGTACCCAGCATTTGCAGATAAGCGATCAGCGCGTCAGCTTCAGAGATGCCCGGCTGGCCATCAAAGTTGCGCACCTGCGCGCCTGGATACCGCTCCACCAAGGCGTCCCAGTCGCTGTCGGGATCGGCCTGCGCGCGGAAGTCCGCCTCGGCGGCTGCGATCATTTCGTCTGTGTAAGGCACACCAACGAACCTGTGCGTGGACATCAGATCCGCAACGTACTCAGGCTCGATGAGCGTGCGCTCCAGAAAGCCGTATTTGGGCATGATCGATTCAGGCACCACCGACTGTGGATCACGCAGGTGATCGATGTGCCAGTCGTCCGAATACCGCCCCCCAACGCGGGCAAGGTCAGGCCCTGTCCGCTTTGATCCCCATTGGAAAGGGTGATCGTACATGGATTCGGCTGCCAGTGAATAGTGACCATAGCGTTCCACTTCGTCGCGCATCGGACGGATCATCTGGCTGTGACAGACATAGCACCCTTCGCGGATGTAGATGTCCCGACCGGTCAGTTCCAGCGGCGAATAGGGCCGCATGCCTTCAACCTTTTCGATGGTGTTTTCGAGGTAGAACAGAGGGGTGATCTGCACCAGCCCCCCAATGCTCACCACCAGAAAGCTCAGGACCAAAAGCAACGTCGCATTGGTTTCAATGAACTTGTGTTTTGCGAGGATCGACATGTTCTGATCCCTCCTTATTCAGCAGGGACAGCTGTGCCGAGCGGCGCTTTTGCGGGCGCAGCCTTCACAGTCATCCAAAGGTTGTAGCACATGATGAGGGCACCGCCGAGGAACAGAACGCCCCCGAGACCCCGCACAACATACATCGGGAACTTGGCGCTGACGGTGTCAGCGAAAGAGTTCACCAGGAAACCATTGGCATCCACTTCGCGCCACATCAGGCCTTCCATGATGCCGGTGACCCACATCGAGGCCGCGTAGAGCACGATGCCGATGGTGGCGAGCCAGAAATGCCAGCTGACAAGGCTGAGCGAGTAGAGACGCTCACGCTTCCACAGGACCGGCACCAGATAGTAGAGCGCGCCGAATGTAATCAGCCCGTTCCAGCCAAGCGCACCCGAGTGCACGTGCCCGATGGTCCAGTCGGTGTAATGCGACAGCGAGTTCACCGCACGGATCGACATCATCGGACCTTCAAAGGTGGACATGCCGTAGAAGGCCAGCGACGTCACCATCATCCGCAGAACGGGGTCGGTGCGCAGTTTGTCCCAGGCGCCTTGCAGCGTCATCAGACCGTTGATCATACCTCCCCAGCTGGGCATCCACAGGACGATCGAGAAGACCATGCCAAGGGTCGATGCCCAGTCCGGCAGAGCGGTGTAATGCAAGTGGTGCGGACCCGCCCAGATATAAAGGAAGATTAGCGCCCAGAAGTGGATGATGGAGAGCTTGTACGAGAACACCGGCCGTTCAGCCTGCTTGGGCACAAAGTAGTACATCATGCCCAGGAACCCGGCCGTCAGGAAGAATCCCACCGCGTTGTGACCATACCACCACTGCACCATCGCATCCTGCACGCCAGAGAAGACCTGCACCGATTTGCTGCCCCAGATCGAGACCGGGATGGAGATATTGTTGACCACATGCAGCATCGCCACGGTGACGATGAAGGCCAGCAAGAACCAGTTTGCCACGTAGATATGCGGCTCCTTGCGCCGGATGATCGTGCCGAGGAACGTGGCCAGGAACGCCAGCCAGACAATGGTCAGCCAGAGATCGACGTACCATTCCGGTTCGGCATATTCCTTGGATTGCGTCCCGCCCAGGAGGTACCCGGTGGCCGCCAGAACGATAAAGAGCTGGTAACCCCAAAAGACGAACCACCCCAGGTTCCCGCCCCAAAGCCGCGCTGCCGAGGTACGCTGCACGATAAAGAACGAGCTTGCTATCAAGGCGTTACCCCCGAAGGCAAAGATCACCGCAGAGGTGTGCAGCGGCCGCAGCCGCCCGAAGTTCGCGTAGCCTTCCGCCCATTCGAAGTTCAGTACCGGGAAAGCAAGCTGGAAGGCGATGACGACACCAACCAAAAACCCCACCACACCCCAGAAAGCCGTGGCAATGACCCCCGCCCGAACGACGCTGTCAAAGTATTCATCCATGGGGATCGGTTTGGCGGGTTCATCCGTGTTGCGCAGCGTGACCAGAAACAGGCCGCCCGCAACAAGCATGAAGATAATCATATGGAGCTGATACGCCAGATCGCGGGCATAGCTCGCCGCGATCATCGCAAACAGCGTGACGAGCCCCAACCCGACAAGCTTTGCGTAGTTTAATGTTCCGGTATTCATCTGTCCGGTATCCCTTCCATCTCGGCTTTCGCGCAGACGGACTCCGCCCACGCAAATCATTCGTTATGGAGGGCTTTGTCGCGCAGAGGCCCTTTTGGTTCCTTGATCTGCATCAAGAGCACCGGCAATTTTGGATGACGAAGATCAAGGGAACGCCCGTTTATGCGCGGTAGAATGACGCATATCTGCAGATACAAGAGGTTGTGACCATGGCCTACAAGTCAATCTTTACTCCCCTGACAGACTTTGACGGTGTATCTCCGGCGCTGGCGCTGGCGGTGGCCTTTACCGAAGCGCAGGATGCGCACCTCGACGTTCTGTGTCTTGGGCTGGACCGGACGCAAAACACGTTTTACGAGATGGGATCGAACGCCGTGGTGATGCATGCCGCGATCGAACAAGCCCATGAGCGCGCGGGCGAGATCAATCAGGCGGTGCGCGCCTATCTTGAAGGCAGCAGCCTGCGGTGGGAGGTTATCAACGGCATCTCGGCCAGTGCCGGTGTCGGACGCACCGTGGCCACGCAGGCCCGATTTGCCGATCTGGCCGTCGTGGGCTTGCCCTATGGCGACAACAAGCGTCATGAGGAAACACTCGTGCTGGAAGGGCTGCTCTTTGAGGCGGATTGCCCCACGATTATTGTCCCCGAAGGAGAGGTGACCGCGCGCCCCGAAAGCATCGTCATTGGCTGGAACGAAAGTGCCGAGGCGGTGCGCGCCGTCCGGGCGGCCCTGCCCTTCTTGCAAGCCGCCGAAACGGTTCATATCGCCATCATCGACCCGCCGGAGATGGGGCCGGAACGGTCTGACCCCGGCGGCGGGCTGGCCGTTTATCTGGCGCGCCACGGGGTGCGTTGTGACATTCAGGTCCTGGCACGCGGCGGCTACAAAGTGAGCGAACGGCTCTCGCAGCACGTCACCGAGACCGGTTCAGATCTGTTGGTGATGGGCGGATATGGCCACTCGCGTTTCCGCGAAGCGATTCTGGGTGGGGCCACCCGCGACATGCTCGAGCACAGCAAGGTGCCAGTGCTCATGGCACACTGACGCAGGCAGGCGATGGTGGCCTCAGCTTAGGAAGCCGCCATCGCTGTCATCGCCGGCCTCGTCCATCAGCCGGTCCATGTCAGGCACGATGATGCGCCGTTTGCCATCAAGGATAATCACATCATCCTTTTTCAGCGCGGACATCTGTCTGCTGACTGTTTCGAGCGTCAAACCCAGATAGTCCGACATCGCTTCGCGGGTCAGCGGCAGGTCAAAGGCCAGACTGTTCTGTTCGGCGTTTTTGGCCAGAATGGCATCGCGGCGCGCGATGATGGCCAGAAGGCTGGCGATCTTTTCCCGCGCGGTCTTGCGCCCCAACACCAACATCCATTCGCGCGCAGCGTCCAACTCATCCAATGTCATCTCGAGCAGACGGTGTGCGATATGCGGCGTGGAGCTTATCATCTGCTCAAAGGGCTTGCGCCGGAAACAGCACATCACAAGGTCGCATGTCGCCGTGACAGTATAGGTTGCAGCCTCGCGGCCCGGGCGGCCGACAAAGTCCGAGGGCAGCAACAGGCCCACCATCTGCGTCCGACCGTCCTCCATCGTCTGGGTCAGGGACGCGACGCCAGAGACAACAGAGGCCACGAAATCCATCCTGTCACCGGCCCACATGATCGTCTGTCCGGCGGCAAAGCTGCGGTAGTATTTGATGTCCTCCAGCAGCGCCAGCTCTGCCGTATCGCACCGTGCGCACACCGCCCGGTGCCGTATCGGACAGTCCGAACAGTCTTTCATGTCGGGCACCATCATGTCTTGCATCAAAAAGTCTCCGCCCTTGATCCATGTCAAGGATGTCAAACCGCCGAAAACCTATCAAGTCCTCATGAGCATGACATCCAAACTCGCCAGAATGGGACTCTTTGACGCGAAAGTACCGCGTTACACGAGCTATCCAACTGCACCTCAGTTCTCCGGTGACACCACCAGCGCAGACGCACAAAAATGGATCTCCGAAATACCGTCCGGCAGTCGCATTTCGCTGTATCTGCACATTCCGTTCTGTCGACGGTTGTGCTGGTTCTGCGCCTGCCGCACTCAAGGCACATCCAGTAATGACCCAGTCATCGCCTATCTGTCCACACTAAAAGACGAAATTGGCCTGTTGGCCGCGCTTTTACCCCCCGATGTGAGCCTCAGCCGCATCCACTGGGGTGGCGGCACGCCGACGTTGCTCGATGCGGCGATGATCACCGATCTGGCCGGGACAATTGCCGAGATGGCCCCTCTCGCACCAGGCGGAGAGTTCTCGGTAGAGATCGACCCGAATGAGATCGACCAACCCCGCGTCGATGCCCTTGCGGCAGCAGGGATGACCCGCGCCTCCATCGGCGTGCAGGATTTTGACGAGGAAATCCAAACCACGATTGGTCGGTTGCAAAGCTTTGATGTCACGCAGAACGCCGCCACTATGCTGCGCGCGGCGGGCATCGGGTCGCTGAATGCGGATATCCTCTTTGGTCTGCCGCATCAGACCACCGAAAAGATTGCTGCCAGCGTGCAAAAACTGCTGACGCTCAGCCCCGACCGCGTGGCGCTTTACGGCTATGCGCACGTGCCTTGGATGGCGCGGCGACAGTCGCTGATCCCCTCCGACGCCCTGCCCGCGCCCGAGGACCGGCTCAAGCTCTTTGAGACCGCGCGACAGCTTTTTGAATGGGACGGCTACCGGCAGATCGGGATCGATCATTTTGCGGTGCCCCATGATCCGCTGGCGATTGCAGAGCAGACGGGCCAGCTGCGCCGCAACTTTCAGGGCTATACGGATGAGCCCGCCGACGTCCTGATCGGCCTTGGCGCATCCTCCATCTCGCGGTTCCCGCAGGGCTATGCGCAGAACAACCCGGCGACCTCCGGCTACACCAAAGCGATCCGCGCAGGCACGCTGGCCACCGCCCGCGGGCATGCCTTCACCGCCGAAGACCTCCTGCGCGCCCGCCTGATCGAGGCCATCATGTGCGATTTCGAGGTTCAGATCGGTGAGCTGATCGAACGGTTCCCCGACCGCGAAGCCCATATTCTGGCCCTGCTGAGGGGAGCCTCGGACTTCTTTGGCGACATCGTGCAAATGGATGCCAACCGCTTCCATATTCTGCCCGAAGGCCGCCCGCTGACGCGCATCATTGCCCGGCACTTCGATGCCTATGACATGGCCAGCGCGGGGCATGCCTCGGCCATCTGAGGTTCAGGTGGCGGCGGCCAGCAGACTGCGCGTGTACTCATGCGCGGGCGCGTCGAAAATTTGATCGACCGGCCCGGTTTCGACCACATCGCCGCTTTTCATGACCATCACCTGGTGCGACATGGCCCGCACCACGCGCAGATCGTGGCTGATAAAGATGTAGGCCAACCCATATTTCTTCTGAAGATGCCTGAGCAGATCGACGATCTGCACTTGAACTGTCATGTCCAGTGCCGATGTCGGCTCGTCCAGCACCAGCAGGCGCGGGCGCAGCACCATCGCACGGGCGATTGCAATCCGCTGCCGCTGCCCGCCCGAGAACTCATGCGGGTAGCGGTCCATCGTGGCCGGATCGAGGCCCACCTCCTCCATCACTTCCTGCACCAGCGTGCGCTGGTCCCGTTCAGGATCGACTTTGTGAATGCCTAGACCTTCGGAGATGATCTGCGCGCAGGTCATCCGCGGGCTCAACGAGCCGAACGGGTCCTGAAACACGATCTGCATGTCCTTGCGCAGGCTTCGCAGCTGACGTGTGGACCAGCGGCGCACATCCTGGCCCGCAAAGGTGATCTGCCCTTCGGAGGCGATCAGGCGCATCAGGGCCAGTGCCATCGTCGTCTTGCCCGACCCGCTCTCGCCGACCACACCAATGGTCTCGCCCGACCGCACCGTCAGCGTGGCGTCATTCACCGCCTTCACGTGGCCGACCGTGCGCCGCAAGAGCCCCGCCGTGATCGGGAACCAGACCTTGAGGTTCTCGGTACGCGCCACGACCTCGGCCTGAAGCGGCACGGCGGTCGGGGCACCCGACGGCTCCGCCCCCAGCAGTTTTTTGGTGTAGGGGTGCTGCGGGTTGGCGAATATCTCTTGTGTCGGGCCTGCCTCCACGATCTCGCCCTGCTGCATCACGCAGACCCGGTCCGCAATGCGGCGTACGATGCCCAGATCATGGGTGATGAACAAAAGCCCCATGCCCATGCGGTCCTTGAGGTCTTTCAGCAGGTCGAGAATCTGGGCCTGGATCGTGACATCCAGCGCCGTTGTGGGCTCATCCGCGATCAGCACATCGGGTTTGTTTGCCAGCGCCATCGCGATCATCACCCGCTGCCGCTGCCCGCCGGAGAGCTGATGCGGATAGCTTGTGAGCCGGGTCGCCGCATCCCGGATGCCCACCTGCTCCAGCAGTTCAAGAATACGCGCACGTGCCTGCGCGCCGACCACACCCTGATGCAGCGCGAGGCTTTCGCCCAGTTGCTTTTCAATGGTGTGCAGCGGGTTCAGCGATGTCATCGGCTCCTGGAAGATAAAGCTGATGTCATTGCCGCGTACCTTGCGCAGCAACGCCTCATCCGCACCGATCATCTGTTGACCGTCATAGGTCACGGACCCGGAAATCTCGGCGCTATCGCCCAGCAACGATACCGTCGACAGCGCTGAGACGGATTTGCCCGATCCGGATTCGCCCACCAGCGCCACCGTCTCACCGCGTTCAACGGAGAAGCTGACACCTTTGACCGCCTGCGTCAGCCTGCCGTCCTGCCGAAAGCCGACACTCAGGTCCTTGACCTCGAGAAGTGCGCTCATGTGAAAGTCTTTCTGGGATCGAAGGCGTCGCGGATGCCCTCAAAGATAAAGATCAGCAGCGACAGCATGATCGCAAAGGTGAAAAACGCGGTGAAGGCAAGCCAGGGCGCCTGCAGGTTCTGCTTGGCCTGCAAGGTCAGCTCGCCCAGCGAGGGCGCGGAGGACGGCAGGCCAAAGCCCAGAAAATCAAGCCCCGCCAGTGTGCCGATTGTGCCGGTCACAAGGAACGGCAGCATGGTCAGCGTGGCCACCATGGCGTTGGGCAGCATATGACGGAACATGATCGTCAGGTTACTGACCCCCAGGGCCCGGGCCGCCCGCACATACTCCAGATTACGCGCGCGCAGGAATTCGGCGCGCACCACCCCCACCAGAGACATCCAGCCAAAGAGCACCATCAGGAAGACCAGCAGCCAAAAGCCCCGTCCGAGGATCGCAAAGAGGATGATGATGACGTAAAGCTGCGGGGTGGAGGACCAGATCTCGATGATCCGCTGAAAGATCAGGTCGGTCTTTCCGCCGAAAAAGCCCTGCACCGCCCCGGCAATGATCCCGATCAGGCTGGACAGGCCGGTCACCACCAAGGTGAAGAAGATCGATAATCGAAATCCGTGCACCACACGGGCCATCACATCGCGCTTGGTGCCATCCGTGCCCAGCAGGTTTTCCCCGTTGGGCGGCAGCGGCGCGGCCCCCGGTCGGTCCACCGCAGTGTCGTAAGAATAGGGGATCAACGGCCAGATGGCCCAGCCCTTTTCGATTTCGCTACCGTCCACAAGGCCGTCCTGGGCGTCTTCGAAATAACCCTCCGGGTCATCGAAACACTGCTCAAGGCCACCGGTTTCAATCAGGCATTTGACCTCCGGATCGCGGTAGACGGCTTCTGTCTGAAAGTCGCCGCCAAAGGCGGTCTCGGGATAAAAGTTCCAGATCGGCGTGTAGTATTCGCCCCGGTATTGGACCAGGATCGGTTTGTCATAGGCGATAAATTCCGCGAAAAGGGACAGGCCGAAGAGGATCGAGAAAATCCAAAGCGACCAGTAGGCGCGCCGGTTGCGCCTGAAATTGCGCCAGCGGCGCTGATTGAGCGGCGACAGCCAGCCGCGCTTGGGCTCGGGTGCCTCGGCGGGCGGCGCATCGAGGTCTGGTGCCTGATCGGGGATCGGGTCGGTGACGGCCATGCGCTACCCCTCCCGCCGCTCGAAATCGATCCGCGGATCGACCAGCACATACATCAGGTCCGACAGCAGCGCCACGACTAGCCCAATGAGGCCGAAGATGAAGAGCGTGCCAAAGACGATCGGATAGTCCCGCGCCACCGCCGCCTCGAACCCCAGACGCCCCAGGCCGTCCAGGCTGAAGATCGTCTCGATAATGAGCGAGCTGCCAAAGAACACCCCGATAAACACCGCCGGGAAACCCGCAATCACGATCAGCATCGCATTGCGGAACACATGTCCGTAAAGCACCTTGCGCTCTGAAAGCCCCTTGGCGCGGGCGGTTATCACATAGTGTTTCTTGATCTCGTCCAGAAAGCTGTTCTTGGTCAGCAGCGTCAGCGTGGCAAAGGCCGAAATCGTCGAGGCCAGCACCGGCAGGGTAATGTGCCAGAAATAATCAACAACCTTGCCCCATGTGCTGAGCTGGTCAAAGTTATCGCTGGTCAGTCCCCGCAGCGGGAAGATTTGCAAGTAAGACCCCCCCGCAAAGAGCACAAGCAAGAGGATCGCAAACAGGAACCCCGGAATCGCATAGGCCGCGATGATCGCCCCGGATGTCCAGGTGTCAAAACGGGTGCCATCCTTGACCGCCTTGCGGATGCCCAGCGGGATCGAGACCAGATAGGCAATCAGCGTGGACCAAAGGCCCAGCGAGATTGACACCGGCAGCTTTTCCTTGATCAAGTCGAGCACGGAGATCGACCGGAAATAGCTCTCGCCGAAGTCAAAGCGCATGTAGTTCCAGATCATGTTCAGGAACCGCTCGACAGGCGGTTTGTCAAAGCCGAACTCTGCTTCCAGTTCCGCAATGAATTCCGGCGGCAGTCCCCTTGCACCGAGATATTGGCTGTCGTTTGTGGACAGGTCAGAGTTGCCCGCGTCATTGCCAGGACCAGCAAAGCCACCGAAAACATCCCCGCCACCCTGCGCACGAGCAATTGCCTGCTCTACCGGTCCACCGGGTACGAACTGCACCAAGGCAAAGTTAATCAACATGATCCCCAAGAGCGTCGGGACGATCAGCAAAAGCCGTCTGACAATATAGGCGCCCACAGCGTTACCTCAGCGCTCCGGCAGCGCGCAAGGCATCCGCCTTGTCTTGATTGTACCACCAGAAATCCAGCTGGCCTAAAGCAAATGGGGGGATTTCGTCCGGATGTTCGTACTTATCATAATAGGCGACCCAGAAGCTGTCGTTGTACCATGCGGGGATCATAAAGAATTCATAGCGCAAGGCTCGATCCAGAGCCCTCAGCGTCACGTCAGTCTCTTCCTTGGTGTCCATGCGTTGGGACGCTTCAATGATCTCATCCACCAGCGGACTCGCCAATCCAGCAGGGTTGAACACAGAAAACTCGGAAGCCTCGGAGCCAAAGAACTGTTGCAGGCCTCCGCCAGTGCTCAGGAAGGGGATGTATTGGTCAAAAACCATGTCATAGTCCCGATCCCTCTCTCGGCTTGTGTATTGCGATGCGTCCACAGCCTCAAGCACGGTTTCGATCCCCATGGCTTGCAAGTTGGACATGAAATTCTCAACCACAGCACGCAGTGTTGATGAGCCTGCAGAATTGACCAGAAACGTAATTTTCAAGGCCTGTCCATTTGCATCCTTGCGTTTGCCATCCGCTCCTACGGGCCACCCGGCCTCATCCAGCAGCTTCATTGCTTGTCGA
Organism: Roseobacter weihaiensis; assembly: GCF_020622345.1. Lineage (GTDB taxonomy): Bacteria > Pseudomonadota > Alphaproteobacteria > Rhodobacterales > Rhodobacteraceae > Roseobacter > Roseobacter weihaiensis. Next base: position 195,660 of record NZ_JACNMO010000003.1, read on the forward strand.
AGGTTGCGCCGGTCCAGTAGCCTGCTGGCGTCCGAGGTATGCGGCATCCGCGCCTCGGATGTCAGCATTTCCTCGGGTACGAGATCTCCCAGCGTTTCCAGAAACGCAAGTTCTGCGCCCTCTGGTTTCCCCACGGCCATCAGGTCAGTGCCCTGATTGAAAGATGCGCGCGGCTTGAACAGCCCAAACTGAAGTGATTCATTGGTCCACTCGAAATTAAACCCCAAGGCTACCGCTTCCCGCACGCGGCGATCCTTGAAAATCTCCCGTCCAAGATTGAATACAAACCCCGTTGGTATCGGCGGTGAGCCATCGGGCAGTTCCTTTTTAACAATCTGGCCGTTGTTCACCTTCGGAAAGTCGTAAGCCGAAGCCCATTGCCTTGAATTGCCTTCGGTACGGAAGGTGTATTCACCTGCCTTAAATGCTTCGAAAGCAGCGTTTTCATCTCCAAAATACTCTACTCGAATTCTGTCGAAATTGTTCCTGCCGACATTAAACGGCAGGTCTTTTCCCCAATAGTCCGGGTTCTTCTTGTAAACGATCCGACGATTTACATCGATGCTCTCGATCATGTACGGACCCGAGCCCGGAGATATCTCGAGGCGACTTTCATCAAGGCGCGCGCCCGTTTCTTCGTACCACGCTTTCGAAAAAATCGTCATCCCCCCCACAACCTCTATCAGACTGCGGCGCGAAATACCCGGTGTGAAGGAGTATTTGATGGTGTGATCGTCAATGACTTCAATATCTGTAATCCGTTTGCTGACGGCATCTGCATAAGACCTGAGACCCTGATCCAGGATAAGTTGTTGGCTGAACGCAACATCGTGGGCGGTCAACGGCGTTCCATCTGAGAAGCGAGCTTCTGGTCGAAGATAAAAGATGACCCAGTTTCGGCCTTTGTCATATTCGAGGCGTTCCGCAACCAATCCATAGTATTCGGCATAGACATCCGCGGGTGCCACGGCACCTCCGGTCCCCTCTCCCAAGAGACTTTCATACATGATCGTGCTCAGGGCACCGGCACGACCCTTGCGCGTGAAAGGGTTCATGGAATCAAATGTTCCAAGCGCGGAAAATGATATTTCTCCGCCTTTCGGCGCGTCAGGATTAACGTAGTTGAAATGTGGATAGTCTTCCGGATAGGTCAGATCGCCGTAAAACGAGTATCCGTGGCTGACGATTGTATCCTCCTGCGCGCGGCTCGCAGAGGCCCAGATCAGGACGAATGCAAACGTCAGCAGGCCGAGACTGAGACAGACCAATCGCCGGTTGTTCTGCCCCGTTTCGGTCCGAACCCGCGGATCTGCCATCTGAAAGTCCTCCTATATCGCGTCGACTGTTTCGACTTTATCCACCAGATGTAAGCTAATGGGAGGCCGGGCCAAGAGACAAGTTGCGAAATTGTGATCGTGGGCTTTGACCCCCAAAAAAAGCCACGTGCTTTGACACACGTGGCTTTTGTACTCTGATTTAGGGCCCTATCAGTCGTCGAGACTGTCGAGGTAGGCGATCACCTCCGCGCGCTCTTCGATGTCACGCAGGCCCGCAAATCCCATGGATGTGCCCGGCGCGTAAGAAGACGGTCTTTCGAGGAAATCGCTCAGGTTTTGCGGGGTCCAGGCCCCTTCCATCGATGCAAGGGTGTCCGAGTAGCCAAACCCTTCGGCGGCGGCCTTTTCGCGACCGACGACGCCATAAAGGTGAGGGCCTGCGCCGTTTTCGCCTTCAACCAGCTGATGGCAGGCCGAACATTTGCGGAAAACGCGCGCGCCCGCTTCAACACTGGCGGACGCCAGAATGGTCTCGAAATCAACTTCTTCGACTTCTGCAACATCATCCGCGCCTTCGACCTCGATGACATAGGCTTGCTCTCCATGGCTTTCGACATGGTAAAGTTCTTCGGCAGCCCATTTGCCCAGAAGGAATACCAGCAACGCGCCACAAATGCCGCCGGCTGCTTTCGTGAAGGTCATTGTATCGAACATGGCTAAGGTCCATTGCTAAGTGTTTGGGGCTATCTACGTCTTCACCTTGGCCGTGGCAAGGTGTAGTTACCGCGACGAAACGCCTCTTTTTATCTACAGAAGTCTTAGGAAAACGTAATGATAGCCCAATCCGACGCTCGTATCGCCTTTCAGGGAGAGTTGGGGGCCTATGGCCATGAGGCCTGTCGCAAGGCCCGACCTGACATGACACCGGTGCCCTGTGCCAGTTTCGAGGATGCGATTGCGGCCGTGCGCAAAGGCGACGCTGAACTTGCGATGCTGCCGGTTGAGAATTCGACCTATGGGCGTGTTGCAGACATTCATTCGCTCTTGCCCAAGTCGGGATTGCACATCATCGAGGAATCATTCGTGCGGGTGCATATCAATCTGCTGGGGGTGCCGGGCGTCTCTCTTGCAGATATCAAAGCCGCCAAGAGCCACACCGTCCTGTTGGGGCAATGCCGCAGCTTTCTGGCGCAGCACGGCATTTCCCGCATCACAGGCGCGGATACCGCGGGCTCCGCCAAGGAAGTGGCCGCAGCAGGCGATCCGCAAACAGCCGCGCTGGCCAGCGAACTGGCCGGAGAGATTTACGGCCTCGACCTTCTGGCGCGCCATATCGAGGACGAGGGCAACAACACGACCCGGTTTCTGCTGATGTCCCCGGACGCAGATCACAGCCGACGCGGCGCCGGTGTCATGATGACGAGCTTTGTCTTTGAGGTTCGCAACATTCCTGCAGCCCTTTACAAGGCGATGGGTGGATTTGCGACGAACGGGATCAACATGACCAAGCTGGAAAGCTACATGGTCGGCGGGTCCTTCACGGCGACACAGTTTTATGCGGATATCGAAGGCCACCCGGAAGACCCCGGTGTGCAGCGCGCGCTCGAAGAGCTCGACTACTTCACCAATATGGTGGAGATTTTGGGCGTCTATCCCGCAGACCCCGGACGCAACTAGGTGCTTTGGCGGCGGTGATCCTCGATCTCGGCCACCATCTGTGCGATGCGGGCTTTGTATTTCTGATCCAGCGAGGATTTCGTCAGCTTAAGCGACTGGATCAGCAAGCGTGCCCTGAGGGTCTCCGGGCGCAATTCGATCGCGACCAGCATCCGCGTGCGGCTGCGGGCCAGGGCAAAAAGCTCGCAAGTGATATGGCCGGTGATATTACGGGACCTCAGATCGACGATGATGTCCGTCGGTCGATCAAACCTGACGATCTCCATGACGGCGTCACGCTCTTTGCCGCGCACCATGAAGCTGACATCCCAAACCGTGCCCAGCCCGTAAGGCGACAGCGCATCTGCCAACCGGACCTTGGCACCGCGCTGCCGGGCAGCGTTTTCGTGCTGCTCAAACGATAACAGGCGATCAAAAACACGTTCGATTGGTGCCTCTATGTCTTCACGGGTTGAAAACTTCACACCACAGCCTTTCCATGGGCGCGGGTCCGATGCATCTGGACGGGATCAGTCAAGCGTATCTGCCAGCCAGTTGTTCAACAGAAAATGCGCGATGGCCCCTTTTCGCGCGGGTAGAATCGACGGGTGGTTGCCGGACATCGCTGTCATCATATCTTCGCGCGTTACCCACATCGCATCTTCGATCTCCACGGGGTCGATATTCAGATCCTCGCTCAGCGCCTCACCGGTACAGCCAAACATCAGGGACGCCGGGAACGGCCAGGGCTGACTGGCAAGATAGCGCACCCGGCCCACGTGAACACCCACTTCTTCGAAGATCTCGCGCCGGACGGCCGCTTCGAGCGTCTCACCCGGTTCGACAAATCCAGCCAACAACGAATACATACCGTCCGGCCAGCCGGGCGACCGACCAACCAGCACCGAATTGCCGCGCGTGACAAGCATGATGACAACGGGATCCGTTCTGGGGAAATGGCCCGCGTTGCAGGCCGGACAGCGACGCTGCCAGCCCGCCTGCACGATCACCGAGGCGATGCCGCAGCAGGCACAAAACCCATGTGTCTGGTGCCACCCGAAGACGGCCTTGCCGGTCGCGGCAAGCTCGGCATCGCGCGGTGTCAGCCACGTCATGACGCGTCGAAGTTCTGCGAACGCCATCTCGTCCGGCAGTTTTGGATGGTGCTGCTCTGTCGGGTCAAGAAAGCCGCCAAGCGCAGTTTCGTCCAACGCGTCCGGCATCCAGGCTGAAAGGTCATAGGCAAACCGCGCGGCCCCGTCCTCGCGTCCCAGCAAAATGGGATCGGGCGCGGCCTCTGCCAAGACCGGGTGATCCATCGGCAGGCGCACAAGCTGCACGGGCTCAGTCATCGACAAAAGCGGTTTGCCCCGCCAGAACAGGATTGCGCGGCTTGCGTCACTCCGCAAGGCGGCGCGGATCGCTGTCTCGTCCGTGCGCATGTCGCTGGCCCGATCCAACCCGGAACCACCGAAGGTGACCGTTTCTGAATGCTTCATGACTATCCCGTTCTTAAAGTGCAGAGCATTTGCACGCAGCACATCAGAGCGCAAGATGCGGCCCTCTTTGTTCTGCGCAAGGCTTGCCAACTCTTGCGTGATCTGATGAAACTGAAATCAGCCTTTAGTTGTTTCATTCGCAAGATTTAAGAGGAAGACATACCCCAAGCCCCCACCTCCCGAAACGCACAGCTTCGTATTCTGGCCACGAGCGATCTGCACATGCAGATGATGGCTTTTGACTACGTCAAAGGCATGTCGAACGGTGGTGGCAGCCTGGCAAAGCTCGCCAGCCTGATCGCAGAGGCACGCGCAGAGATCACGTCGCGGCATGGGGCCTGCCTGCTCTTTGACAACGGAGATACGTTTCAGGGTAACCCGATCACAGAATTCATTGTCCGAAACGGATGCCAGCAGGTACACCCGATCGTCGCCTGTATGAACGCGCTACAATACGATGCCGGCGGGTTGGGAAACCATGATTTTGACCATGGGCTGGATGCGCTCGCAAGCTGGCTCACAGAGCACAAAATGCCCGTGGTCTGTACAAACGTCATGTCCGCGAGTTTGCCCGATGTCTGCCCCGACCTGATGCTGGAGCGCGCGGTGACCTTTGCCGACGGCACCGCAGACACCATCCGCATCGGCGTTCTGTCCAGCCTGCCGGACAAAACGGCTCTGTGGAGCAGACACCACGTCCAGGACCGCGCCAACATCTGTCCACCACTGCCCAAGCTCAAAACGGCCGCGGCAACGTTGCGGGCGCAAGGCGCCGATCTGATCGTTGTCTTGGCGCATATGGGGTTGGCGTTGTTCGACGAAGGACCGGAGGCGCAGAACCAGATCAGCGACGTCGCCCGGATCGAGGATGTGGATGTCGTGATCGGCGGCCATACCCATCTGCGGTTTCCCGGACCGGACCATTCAGGCGTGGCCGAGGCCGACTGCAACCTTGGGACCGTCCACGGAACACCGGTTGTGCAACCCGGAGCGTCGGCATCCGATCTGGGGGTGATCGACCTGTATCTTGGAAAGCCCGAAGGGAGTGCGGCCTGGCAAGTTACATCGGCAACATCAAAGCTGGTGCCGGTGACAAAAAACACGCCGGAATGTCCCGAGATCCTCAAGATCGCGCAAGACGCGCATTCTGCAACAATGCAGTATCTCGCCGAGCCGGTTGCGACGATGGACAAAAGCATCCACAGCTTCTTTGCTCTGGCCCAGCCCAGCCCTGTCCCCGCCCTTCTGGCCGCCGCCAAACGCCGGACGATTGCCGAGGTCATTGCGGATACGGCCGACAGCAACCTGCCCCTTGTCGCTGTGGCCTCTGCACAGCTGACCGGTGGGTTTGACGGGCCGGACAACTTTCTGGCGTTGTCAAAAGGGGTCTTGCAGCGGCGACACATCGCGGGCCTGAACCCTTATGCAAACCATGTCTGGGCGGTTAAAACCACCGGCGCGCAGCTTTTGGACTGGCTCGAACGGTCGGCGCTGATCTTTAACACCCTTGCGGCAAATGCACCGGATCAATTGCTGGTCGATCCGCGCATCCCGGGTTTTCGCTACGATGCCATCTACGGTCTGACCTATACGGTCGATCCGCGCCAACCCCCGCGCTTTGACATCTCCGGCAAAGTAATTGCCAGCAACAAGGGACGCATCCGGGACATCCGGTATCACGGCAAGCCGATTTCATGGGAGCAGGAATTCATCGTCGCCACGACCGATCATCGGGCCGGGGGTGGTGGCGTTTACAAAACCTTCTCCAGCCAGGAAATCGTCATGCAGGGGCATGCGCCCTTGCAGGAGGCTGTACTCGCCTATCTGCAATCGCCGGATCGTCAGAGTGCGCAGGCTGCTCCGCCGTGGTCCTTTCCACATCCTATGAACCGAACCGCGATCCTGCACACAGCGCCCGAAGCCTGCGACTATCTCGACGAAATTGCCCATTTAAACCCGGAACAGTGCGGCGAAACACCTGACGGATTTTTGCGGCTGCGGTTGCACCTCTGATACGCGCTGACTTGCATCGCCTTGCAAGCTTGCCTATATGCGGTTCTGAGAGGTTGGCGCGGGCGAGCGCCTCGCCAACCCGGTCAGATCCGGAAGGAAGCAGCCGTAACGAGCCCCGCTTGGGTCGTTGTCCAGCCTCTCACCTCCCACTCTGCCGACAGGACAAGTAAAAGCTGGCCGATCAAAACGGTGCAGACGGGCGGTCGATATCCCCAGCATCATAGACAGAGACGTCCCAACCAGATGGCAGGCTCAAAGGCAAAAAGAACGACCGACCCTTTGACCTCTCGGGGCTATTCTTTTCCGGGCGGCGTTGTCCTTGCGGGTCCCGCGGCTTAGTCTATCCCCTGACGTTCCGATTCCGTTCCGACAAGGCAACACATGTCAGACACACCACATCCCCCGGATCAGGCCCCCTACCAGGTTCTTGCGCGCAAATACCGCCCCGAGACCTTTGCCGATCTTGTGGGTCAGGACGCCATGGTCCGCACCCTGAAGAACGCCTTCGAGGCAGACCGGATCGCGCAGGCATTCATCATGACCGGCATCCGGGGCACGGGCAAAACCACGACGGCCCGGATCATCGCCAAGGGGATGAACTGCATCGGCGCGGACGGGACGGGCGGACCCACGACAGAGCCGTGCGGCAGCTGCGAGCATTGCACCGCCATCATGGAGGGCCGTCATGTTGACGTCATGGAAATGGACGCGGCCTCGAATACCGGCGTGGCCAATATCCGCGAGATCATCGATTCCGTACACTACCGGGCGGCCTCGGCGCGCTACAAGGTCTACATCATCGATGAAGTGCACATGCTGTCGACGGGCGCGTTCAACGCGTTGCTCAAAACGCTCGAAGAACCCCCCGCCCATGTGAAATTCATCTTTGCCACCACCGAGATCCGCAAGGTGCCGGTGACCGTTCTGTCGCGATGCCAGCGCTTTGACCTGCGCCGGATCGAGCCCGAGGTGATGATGGCCTTGATGCGAAAAATCGCCAGTGCAGAGGGTGCCGAGATTGCCGAAGACGCGCTGGCGCTGATCGCCCGCGCCGCCGAAGGCTCCGCGCGGGACGCCACGTCCCTGCTCGATCAGGCGATCAGCCACGGGGCCGGCGAGACAACGGCACTGCAGGTCCGGGCCATGCTGGGGCTGGCGGATCGGGGGCGGGTTCTGGATCTGTTTGACATGGTGCTGCGTGGCGAGGCGGCGGCGGCGCTGACCGAGCTTTCCGCCCAATACGCGGAAGGCGCAGACCCGATGGCCGTGCTGCGCGATCTGGCCGAAATCACCCATTGGGTCTCCGTGGTCAAGATCACGCCGGAGGCCGCCGAAGACCCGACCGTCTCCCCCGATGAGCGCCGCCGGGGGCTTGAGATGGCCAAAGCCTTGCCAATGCGGGTGCTGACAAGGTTGTGGCAAATGCTGCTCAAGGCGCTTGATGAGGTCGCCAGCGCGCCCAATGCGATGATGGCCGCCGAGATGGCCATTATCCGGCTGACCCATGTGGCCGACCTGCCCAGCCCCGAGGAACTGGTGCGCAAGCTGCAAGGGACGACGCCCCCTGCCGCGTCCGGCACATCCGGCACCGGGGGGACCCCCGTGCAGAGCACGGGGACGCGTGCCGCGGGCGGGGGGGCCTCGGCTGTCGCCTCGGCCCGCACGACCAAACCGACAGGCGCCGGACCGGCGACCGCGCTGGCGCAGGATGTTGAGGCCGCTTTGGCCCGGTTTCCGAGTTTCGATCATGTCGTCGACCTCATCCGCGCAAACCGCGACGTCAAACTGTTGGTCGAGGTAGAGACCTGCGTCAGGCTGGCGCAATACCGGCCTGGCCGGATCGAATTTGCCCCCACCGAAAATGCCCCGCGCGACCTGGCGCAACGGCTTGGACAACGCCTGCAGCATTGGACCGGCAATCGCTGGGCGGTGACCGTTGTCAGTGAAAGCGACGCCGAAACCATTGCAGAAGTGCGCGATGCAGCAGACATCGCCCTGAAGAACGCAGCACTGGACCATCCCCTGCTGAAAGCGGTGCTCACGCAGTTTCCCAAGGCGCGGATCACCGCGATCCGCACCCCCGAACAGATCGAGGCCGCCGCCGTGGCCGAGGCTTTGCCCGAGGTTGAAGACGAATGGGACCCCTTCGAGGACGGATGACACCCCTTGCGAGCCCCCCGCAAAACCCGCATATCAACGAGAACGGACAGGAAAAGGACAGCTCAGATGCTCAAAGGATTAGGCTCTCTCGGCGATATGGCCGGGATGATGAAAAAAGCGCAGGAAATGCAGACCAAGATGGCGCAAATGCAGGAAGAAATGCAGAGCATCATGGTCGAAGGCGCGTCAGGTGCCGGGCTTGTGAAGGCGACCTGCAGCGCCAAGGGCGAGTTGAAGGCGCTGGATATCGACCCCTCGATCTTTAACAGCGACGACAAGGAAGTGGTCGAGGACCTGATCCTCGCCGCCATCAAGGACGCCCAGAGCAAAGCCGCAGAGCGCGCGCAGGAGGAAATGGCCAAGCTCACCGAAGGCATGGGCCTGCCGGCAGATATGAAGCTGCCGTTCTGAACGGTGCAAGCATTTTGTCTGACGGGGGCCGGGGGCGGAGATGTGTCCGGCGCGGGCGTCAGATGAGGCGGGCCCCTTGAGCAGCACCAAAGACATTGACGCCCTGATTGATTTGATGGCCAAGCTGCCGGGGCTGGGGCCACGCTCCGCCCGGCGGGCAGTGCTGCATCTCATTCGCAAACGCAGCCTGCTGCTGATGCCGCTGGCTGACACGCTGGCCACGGTCGCGGAAACCGCCCGCGAATGTCTGAACTGCGGCAACGTCGGCACCACCGATATCTGTGACATCTGCACGTCTGAAAAGCGCGCCAACGGAGAGCTCTGCGTGGTCGAGGACGTCGCTGACCTGTGGGCGATGGAGCGATCAGGCGTCTTCAAGGGGCGCTACCATGTGCTCGGCGGGACCCTTTCAGCGCTGGACGCGGTAGGGCCGCAAGAGTTGCGCATCCCGCGTTTGCTGGACCGGGTGCCAGCCGAAGGGATCGCGGAGGTGATCCTCGCGCTCAACGCCACGATCGACGGGCAAACCACCGCTCATTACATTGCAGACCAGCTGGAGGGTCAGGTGCGGCTGACCTCTCTGGCACAGGGTGTCCCGATCGGCGGGGAGCTTGACTATCTCGACGATGGCACAATCACCGCTGCGATGCGCGCCCGCAAAACGCTCTGATCCTGTCAGTCGCAGGCGGCATCCACGATAATCTCGACCTTGAGTTCCGGGCGGGCCAGCTTTGCCTCACCGCAAGCCCTTGCCGGTGCATGCCCTTCCGGCACCCAGGCATTCCAGACCTCGTTCAAACCGGCAAAATCGCTCATATCCGCAAGCCAGATCGTCGCCCGCAGCATCTTTTCCCGCGACGACCCTGCCTTGAGCAACAGCGCATCCAGCCGGCGCAGGCACTCAGCCGTCTGATCCTGGATGGTCTCACCTTCGCCCACCTGTCCGGTGATGTAGGCGACACCGCCATATTTGACGATCTTGGACGATCTGACGCCCGTTTCTATCCGCTCAATCATGACGGCCCCTCTGGTTTCATCTCAGACGGTACAAGCACCGATCCAGGCACAAATGACAAGAGTGAGCACCAAAGAAAAACCCCGGCGCTGCGGCACCGGGGGTTGAAACAGCAGGTCTGAGGCAAAGGTCAGCGCGCGTCTTTTGCCTCTTCCTCTTCCTCGTCGTCATGGGTGCCATCGGGCAGGTTAAAGAAGCTGTCGGCATCGGAGAAATCACCGGCAGAAGCCTCTTCGGTCTCCTCTATTGTTTCCCCGGACAGTGTGAAAGTCTCCAACCCTTCGATGGCGGTTGGAATCTTGGGCTCCGCCTCCATGCCAAGGCTCTGTTCGGTGCTGACCAGTTTGCGGCGTTCGTCATCGCTCATCACCGGGGCATCCGCCGCTTTCTTGGCAGCCGCTTTCTGCACAACGGCATCCAATTCGGACTGCTTGCAAAGGCCAAGCGCCACAGGGTCAATCGGCTGGATGTTCGCGATGTTCCAGTGCGTCCGCTCGCGGATCGCCTGAATGGTCGGCTTGGTAGTGCCGACCAGCTTGCTGATCTGCCCATCCGTCAACTCGGGGTGGAATTTCACCAGCCACAGGATCGATGCGGGACGGTCCTGACGCTTGCTGAGCGGGGTATAGCGGGGTCCACGGCGTTTTTCCTCGCCCTGCGCTGCCGCGTTGAATTTCAGCTTGAGCTTGTGCAACGGGTTGTTTTGCGCCGTGTCAATCTCTTCCTGGGTCAACTGGTTGTTGGCAATCGGGTCAAAACCCTTGACCCCTTGTGCGACGTCCCCATCGGCGATGCCCTGCACTTCCAGCTCGTGCATGCCGACGAAATCGGCGATCTGCTTGAAGCTGAGGGTCGTGTTATCCACCAGCCAGACAGCGGTGGCCTTGGCCATAATCGGTTTTGCCATTGCAGTGCTCCTATCACAATCTCTTTCCCCACATCTTTCCCATCGCCTTGAAGGGCGGTCCCGAAGGTCTGGGACGGTTTCCATTGTTGGGGAACTTGCAGGGTATATAGTCGCGCAGGTCAGATAAGGAAAGCCCCAATGCGCCGGCTGATTTCATGCCTCTTGCTCGCCCTGCCCACTCTGGCGCCAGCCGACAGGGCAGGCAGCTTCGACTATTACGTCCTGTCGCTGAGCTGGTCGCCGAACTGGTGTGCTCTGGAAGGCGACGCACGCGGCTCCGATCAATGCGATGCCCGCCATGACCACGGCTGGATCCTGCATGGCCTCTGGCCGCAGTACGAACGTGGCTATCCTGCAGACTGCCAGACCGTCGAACCCGCGCCCTCGCGCCGGATGACATCAGAGATGGCCGACATCATGGGCACCTCCGGGCTGGCCTGGCACCAGTGGCGCAAACACGGCACCTGCAGCGGCCTGTCAGCTGAGGAGTATTACGGGCTGTCACGCCGCGCCTATACCGGCATCACCAGGCCAAAGATCCTACGGCAGCTGACAGACCCGGTGCGCATCGCCCCCAAGGTGATCGAAGAGGCGTTCCTGGCAGAGAACACCGGCCTGAGCGCCGACCAGATCACCATCACCTGCAAAGACGGCCACATCCAGGAAGCCCGCATCTGCCTGACCAAAGACCTCGCCCCCCGACGCTGCGGCGCTGACGTTTTACGGGATTGCAGCGCCGCTTCAGCCCTCTTTACACCCGTCCGGTAGCCGTTAAAGCGTCAGGATCGTGCTGCCGGTGGTTTGACGCGCCTCCAGCGCCTCATGCGCGGCGGCCACATCGGCAAGCGCAAAGCGCTGGTCGATCCGGATTTTGACGTCCCCGTTTGATACTTTTCCAAAGAGCTGCCGCGCCATCGCCTGGCAGGTGTCGTGATCGGCGATGTGGGTGAAGAGCGTCGGCCGCGTGATCTTGAGCGACCCTTTCTGCCCCAGCAGCCCGACCGAAAACGGCGGCACCGCGCCCGAGGCATTGCCAAAAGAGATCATCATTCCCAAGGGTTTCAGACTATCCAGCGACCCCTCGAATGTATCGGCCCCCACCGCATCCATCACCACATCGACGCCCGCACCGCCCGTCAGTTCCTTTACCCGCGCGGCGAAATCATCCCTGCGGTAGTTGATGCAATGAGACGCGCCGTGCTCAACCGCGAGCTGACATTTTTCGTCTGTCCCCGCCGTGCCGATGAGCGTGACCCCCTCAGAACGCGCCCATTGGCAGGCAATCAGGCCAACACCCCCGGCGGCGGCATGGAACAAAACCGTATCGCCTGGCCCAAGCGGCGTCGTGCGGTGAAAGAGATACTGGACCGTCAGCCCCTTGAGCATCATCGCCGCCGCCTCGTCAAAGGAGATATCCTCGGGCAAAGGGCAGACCTGTGCGGCTGGCATGACACGCGCCTCGGCATAAGCGCCCGGCGGGGCTGCGGCATAGGCGGCGCGGTCCCCGACCTTCAGATGCGTGACCCCGGCGCCCACGGCCTCGATCACGCCCGCGGCCTCCATGCCCAGGGCATGCGGCAGCGTCAGCGGATACATCCCCATCCGCTGATAAACATCGATGAAATTCAACCCGCAAGCCCTTTGCGCGATCCGCACTTCTCCCGGACCCGGATCACCGACGGGCCGGTCCACCAACCTGAGCGCGTCTGGGCCGCCCGCCTCTTCTATGATAACCGTCTGCGCCATCTTTTTATCCCTATGTTGTTGTTCGTCAGGTCTCAGCCGGTTTGACCAACCTTCAAGACAATCTTGCCGATATGGTTTGAGCTTTCCATCCGCGCATGGGCTTTGGCAGCCTCATCGAGGTCAAAGGTCTGATCCATCACTGGTGCGACACTCCCGGCAGAGAGCAAGGGCCAGACCGCTTCGCGTAAATCCTGGGCGATGCGCGCCTTGGCCAGATCGCTTTGCGGGCGCAGGGTACTCCCGGTCATGGTCAGGCGACGGGTCATCAGCATGGCAAAGTTGACCTCAACCTTCGCCCCGCCCAGAAAGGCGATCTGCACCAGACGGCCCTCCTCTGACAGCGCCTTGAGATTGCGGGGGATGTAGTCGCCGCCGACCATGTCGAGGATCAGATCCGCGCCTCCTGCCTCTTTCAGGATGCCGACGAAGTCCTCTTCACGGTAGTTGATCGCGCGTTCCGCCCCGAGATCGAGGCAGGCCGCGCATTTTTCCGCAGAGCCCGCCGTGGCAAAGACCCGCGCGCCAAAGGCCTTGGCCAATTGAATGGCTGTCGTGCCGATGCCGGAGGAGCCGCCATGCACCAGAAACCGCTCGCCCGCCTTTAGCCCGCCCCGGCCAAACACGTTCGACCAGACGGTAAAGAAAGTCTCCGGCAGGCAAGCCGCCTCGCGCAGCCCCAGTCCGTCCGGGACCGGCAGGCAGTGGGCCGCCGGGGTCGCCACATATTCCGCGTAACCGCCGCCGGGCAACAGCGCGCAGACCAGATCGCCCAGTGCCAAACCTTGCGCGCCGGGGCCGATGGCAACGACCTCACCCGATGCTTCAAGCCCGGGCAGATCGCTGGCGGTCGGGGGCGGCGCATAGAGCCCTGCCCGTTGCAAAGCGTCAGGCCGGTTCACTCCCGCCCAGGCCACTTTGATGACGACCTGCCCATGACCCGGCTCCGGACGCGGACGCCGGGTCGGTTTCAGCACCTCCGGGCCACCGGCTTCGGTGATCTCGATCGCGCGCATCATCTGGGTCATGGCTCAGGTCCTATCGGTTTGTCTGAAGCCACCATAGACATGCGCCCAACGGGTGCAACGCCTTCAGTCGCGCGGGGCGGTCCAACTGCCGGGCAAGTCCATCTTTGGCATCCGCGCCGGGGCCTTGATCCGACCGAGCAGCCAGTTGGGACCGGTCATCAGCCGGCTCAGCACCGGGCTCTGCCGGGCGCGGGCCTTGATCGTCTCGATGCGCATCACATCTTCGATCCGCCGGTCCAGAAAAGCCCATGTCGCCATGTGATCGGGGCTGTCATCGCCCAGCCAGTACAGCACGGTAGCCGAATAAACCCCCGATAGCGTGGCGCGTTTGGTGTACCAGTTGATATCGTCCGACGTGTCGCCCAGCGCTGTCCAGATCTCGTCACAGGTCCCCCAGACCAGCTTGGCCCCGTCTGCGGCATACATCGGCAGGGCAAAAAGCGTGGTGCCCCGCCGCACGGCTTCCTTGTCCTCAACCACTTCAAGGCGCAGGCGCACCGCCGTCGCGATCTTGTCCCGAAACTTCATCTCGCTCATGTCGGTGGTCTTCAAACGCGCCAGCATTTCCGCGTCCCCGGCCTTGTGAAAGGCAATCGCCAGATCGACAGCGCCTCTGGGGCAGACCGCACGAGCAACCGAAGCGGACAGTTCTGTGTCACGCACGGCCGCCCGAAACGTTGTCTCGGACCAGCCATCGAAAGGCACATGGTTCAGCGCGGCCTGCAACAGGTCGTTCTTTGCGGTCTCGTAGGGGACGGTCATGCTGTGGCTCCTTGGGTTGATGTCTGTTCTGACTGGACAAGATAGGTCTTGCTTGCTATATGCCCACTTCCTGCAAATCCTTGCAACTCAACTTAGAAAGGTGGTGAAAACCACATGCAGGTTAGTGTTCGTGACAATAATGTCGATCAGGCCCTCCGTGCCCTGAAGAAAAAGCTGCAGCGCGAAGGTGTCTTCCGCGAGATGAAGCTCAAGCAACATTTCGAGAAGCCGTCCGAGAAAAAAGCGCGCGAGAAAGCTGAAGCGATCCGCCGTGCCCGCAAGCTGGCACGCAAAAAGGCCCAACGCGAAGGGATGCTGTAAACCATCCTCGCCATCAGGTTTTTTGTGAATACAGACCCCCGTGCGGATTGCCCGTGCGGGGTTTTTCGTTCCGGCACTGGCGATTTACACAGCATAATCCTCGCAATTTCCCGCTGACCCGCGACCGGGCCGGGACGCGGCATTTTCTCGCCGTCTCACGCGCGGCATTCGGGCTTATCCTTGCTGAGACGGGCGGCAACTGCAACCGGGCCTACCCAAGCCCCACGCCAGATCCTAGCGGTCATCAGGTCGACAACAATCAACTAGGAGACTGATATGTCACGCGCAAGCGACTTGGAACAGCAGATGCTGGAGCTGATCAACGAGGAACGGACATCACAGGGTCTGAACACTGTGGCGCTGGAAGTCCGCCTGAACGAGAGCAGCGAGGATCACAGCCAGTGGATGTTGGATCAGGACCAGTTTTCCCATACAGGCGTCAACGGCAGCAGCGCCGGTGACCGCATGCGAGACGCTGATTTTGATTTCGAAGGGGCTTGGTCCTGGGGCGAAAACATCGCCTATCAGAGCGAACGCGGCGCGCCCGGACTGTCCGATGACGTTGTCGATCTGCACAACAGTCTGATGGACAGCCCCGGCCATCGCGCCAATATCCTGAACCCGGATTACGAAGTGATCGGTCTCGGTATCGAGGTGGGCGATTTCGACGGATTCGAGGCCGTCATGGTCACGCAGAATTTCGCCAGCACGGATGGAGAAGTGCAGCTCGACCAGGAAGGTCCAATGGCGCCCGATGCTGACACCGAAATGCCTGCAGAGGACCCGGACCTTTTGGCCGAGATATCCGAAGAACCCGTCGCAGGCTCCCCCAACGACCCACAAACCGAAGGGGACACGGTACCAGATACCCCGCAAACCGACCCTGAAACCCCTGCCGATACCGGGCCCGAAGAGAGCCCGTTTGCCCAATTGCAGGCGCTGTTAGCCGGGTTTGAGGCCTCCCTGGTCGACGACACCCTTGTTTTCAACTGGGAGGACGATGAAGGCGAAAACCAAACCGCCACATTTGATGTCGATGCGTTCTTTGCCGAGTTCATGACACCACCTGAGAGCGAGGCCGGTAAAGATCAGACGGAAGACGACCTGGTCTTCCCTCAGGAACAGGCCGCTGACGAGGGCGAGCCGGGCTTCGTGTTGATCGACGCCTGGGACACTATCGCCTGACCTGGAGCCTGCGGCCCGCCCCCTCGCCCCCCGGAGGGGACGGGCTTTTCGTCAGGCGTGACCTGACCCTCAGGTAACCGGCAAGGCCGTCGTCTTGAACACCGTCCTGAGCGCAAAACTCGACTGCATCTGCCCGACCCCCGGCAGACGCGCCAGATATTGCCGGTGGATGCGGGCGAAATCTTCGGTGTTTTCCGCAACAACCTTGAGCAGGTAATCCGCCGATCCCGCCATCAGGTGACATTCCAGCACGTCGGGGATACGCCGCACGGCCTTTTCAAAGGCATCCAGTACTTCGTCAGCCTGTCCCTGCAAGGTAATCTCCACGAAAACGGTGGTCGGCACCCCCATCTTGCGCGCATCCAAAAGGGCGACGTAGTCCCGGATATAGCCGTCTTTCTCAAGCCGCTGGACCCGCCGGTGACAGGCTGAAGGCGAGAGGTTCACCGCCTCGCTCAGGTCTGCGTTGGACAGCCGGCCCTTGCGCTGAAGCGCCGTCAGAATGCGCTTGTCCGTTGTGTCGAGGCTCATAGCCGCAAGTTCCTCCTGATCTGGCTGCAAATGACGATGAATTCTTCGATATACGGCATTCCGCGTGACATGTATTTCGTCTGCAATTGCAAAAGCAAGGGCCTATGCTGCGCCTAACAGTTTTAGCGGCGGAGGATGCCATCATGATTATCGGTTGCCCGAAAGAGATCAAACCGCAGGAATTTCGGGTCGGAATGACCCCGAATGCCGCACAAGAGGCCGTAGCCCACGGGCACAAGGTGCTGATCGAAACCGCCGCAGGTGCAGGGGCGGGATTTGAGGACAGCGATTATGTGGCGGCAGGCGCGCAGATCGCGGCCACCGCGCAAGAGGTCTTTGCCACCGCCGAGATGATCGTCAAGGTCAAGGAGCCGCAGGCGGTGGAGCGCAAGATGCTGCGCGAGGGGCAGGTGCTCTTTACCTACCTGCACCTTGCCCCCGATCCCGCGCAGACCCATGACCTGATCGCATCAGGGGCGACCTGCATCGCCTATGAAACGGTTACCGACGACCGGGGTGGCCTGCCCCTTCTGGCCCCGATGTCAGAGGTCGCGGGTCGCCTGGCCCCGCAGGTGGGGGCCTGGACCTTGCAGAAAGCCAACGGCGGGCGCGGCGTGCTGATGGGCGGTGTCCCCGGCGTTGGTCCCGCGCGGGTTGTGGTGATCGGCGGGGGCGTGGTCGGCACCCACGCGGCCCGAATTGCCGCAGGTATGGGCGCGGATGTGACCGTGCTCGACCGGTCACTGGCCCGGTTGCGGTATCTTGATGATGTCTTTGCCGGCACGTTCAAGACCTCCTATGCCTCGGCAGGCAATACCGCCGAACTGGCGCAAACCGCGGATATGATCGTCGGGGCCGTGTTGATCCCGGGGGCTGCCGCCCCGAAACTCATCAGCCGTGCCCAGCTGGCAGATCTGAAACCCGGCGCCGCCCTTGTGGACGTGGCCATTGACCAGGGCGGCTGTTTCGAGACGTCCAGGGCGACCACGCATCAGGACCCGATCTATGACGTCGACGGCATCATGCACTACTGTGTGGCCAATATGCCGGGGGCCGTGGCGCGCACCTCAACGATTGCCCTTGGAAATGCGACGATGCCCTTCATGCTCGCGCTGGCAGATAAAGGCTGGCGGCAGGCCTGCGCCGATGATCCACACCTGATGAACGGGTTGAACGTGCACGCGGGCCAGCTCACCTACGATGCGGTGGGCAAGGCTTTGGGGATCAATGTCGTTTCGCCCGCCGCGGTGCTCAAGCAATAACGGCACCGGCTGCGCCTACTGCCAGCGGGTAAAGGGCACCTCGGCCTGACCTTCGGTTTCGGGCTGAAGTGTCGCACAGGACAGGCCGCCGCCTGCCGCCACACAGGCGATATCGCGGCGGTGGATATAGCCGCCATCGCTGCAGGCCAGATTGCCGCCTTCGCCCAGAATCAGCCGTGCGGGACTGTCGATGCGGGCCTCGACCGGCCCCTCGCAGGTGGACCCGTCATCGCCCTGCATGATCTGCTTGCCACGCCCCTGAGTGTCAAAGCACATGCTCCAGGTGGGGTAGGAAATCACCTTACCGGTATCCACGTCGCGGGTCCGGTAGCTGCTGCCCAGCGACCAGCAGCCGTAAAGGGCTTCCAGATCGCCGCCCTCAAGCGCCATCCGGGTGATCGGCGCGGTGGAAGATGGCGGTATCGCGTCGCACTGACGCGCGGCCAACACGCGCTCGTTGCGCAGAATCTCAGCCCTCAGCCCGGCGCGGCGAGCCTCCAGTGCCACCAACTCGGCCTGCAACGCAAGTTCCGCTTCTGTCGGACAGCCATTGAGGGCGGACAGAAAATCCGACCGGACCGCACAGCTTTGCAGGGCAGCGTAGCCCGCCGCCCCACTGGCCGCGACCAGAACCGCAGCGCCGAGAATGGAAAAGACTTTCAGCACAGGCGTCATGGAGCTTCTTTCTCACTTGCCACAAAAGACGGTATGGCATCCGCCGACAGATCGACCCCCGATGGCGTAAACCAATTGGACAAATGTCCCCCCAGAGGCCATTCTGACCAGAGCAACCTAAGCGGATTTTCATGGATGCGTAAACATTTAACGGCGCTCTTTGCGGTTTTTACCCTTTTGCTGGGTGCGATGGCGGCACAGGCAGATCAAAAGCGCGTTTTGTGGTGGGATGGCTCGCCCCCTTATGACGGGGCCACCAACCGCCAGGACCGCGAAGCCATGGCCCGCTACATTGGCAGCTTTAACGGCGGCGCGGATTACAGCGTCACCTTTCAGCATTCGACGCGCCGGGGCGATCTGGCCGCGGCCCTTGCAGGGGCGTCCTATGATATCCTCGTGCTCGATGTCACAACGACCTCGGCCAATTTCACCAATGCGGACCTGAATGCATTGCGCGGCCATTATCAGAGCGGCAAGCGTGCGCTGATGCTCGATGGCACGCTCTGGGTGCGCAATGCCCGGCCCGGCCCGATGACGCTCTTTCCCGGCCCCAATGGGGCGAGCGCGGCCCTGCTGATGAACCAGATGCAGGCGCTCGCGGATGCAGGCGGTGGCATTCTGATCGGCACCGATCACACCGAATTTCAGGTCGGCGCCAACCAGTTGCTGGGAGCCATCCTGCCACAGGCCCGGTTTTCCGGCAGAACCAACCCGTCGCGCGATGGAGCATTTCTGGGCAACAGCCTGCTGAATGCCGCCGTAGCGGTCAAACCTTTCGATATCCTGCGCCACTGGGAGGAAATCCCCAGTCAGGCCGAAGTGCCGGTGGGCCAGTTTACCGATTTCACAGGCGCGCCGGTCACGCTGCACGCCCTTGTCGAGACCTCCGACAAACCGGGCGGGCGGGCAAAGCGCCCCTATATCTCGGCCAGTTTCGACCCCGGCGAGGGCCGCACGGCCATTGACAGCCAGGTCGACCCGGAACCGGTCAAAGACTACATGCCAACCCGCAAAAGCTTAGGAAACTGATGCACATGACGATCCGGTTTCTCGCGGCCTTGAGCTTTGTCTGGTGCGGTTTGCTGTCCGATGCCGCCCTTGCGGAGCCGATGCGGGTGCTGTGGTGGGACGTCACCGTCAACGACCCCGGTAATGAGCCTGCGTTGCGGCGCGAAATGGCGGAGTATCTCGGCAGGCTTGATGAGGGGGGCCGCTATTCGGTGGTTTACAAATATGAGCCCCGGCGCGGTGCCTTCGCCCGGCACATGGCGACAACGCCCGGATATCAGCTTATCGTCCTGACGGCTGCAAACAGGGACCGGATCTTCAATGATGACGATCTGGCGGCCTTCCAAAGCTTTTACGCCAGCGGTTCCAAAGCGCTGATGCTGGATGGCACGCTGCCTATCCGCAATGTGTCGGCACGGCGGCTCACCCAGTGGCCGGGGGTCAATAACTCCTCTGCGAACCTGCTGGAAAACCAGCTTGACGCCTTGCGTCAGGCGGGGGGCGGGCTGCTGATCGGAACAGATCACAACATCTTTCAGGTGCCGGCCAACACGGTCCTTGCGGCGATCCTCCCCCAGGCGCAATTCAGCCGCAGCACCGACCCCTCACGGGATGGCGCGTTCTTTGGCGATCTACTGCTGGCCGGAAGGGAGCCCGTCAAACCCCTGGACATTCTGCGGCACTGGGAGACGATTCCCAATCAGGGTCAGGCCCCGGTGGGCCGTTTCGTCGATTTCACAGGGCAGCCGGTAACGCTCTATGCGCTGGTCGAAGCCTCGGACAAGCCGGGAGGCGGCGAGCGCAGACCCTATATCTCTGCCACCATCGATCCGGGGACGGAGCGTTTTGACATCGCCTCCGATGTGACACCGGAAATAGACCGGATGCCGACACGTAAAAGCCTGCCCGCCAATTGACCCCACCTATTGAACCGCCAGGGCCAGAAGCTCTTGCGGGCTCATGTCGGGCTGGTCGCGGTAAGTTTCGAGATCGCGCCAGAACAGCCGCAGCATCTCCAGAAACTGGGTTTGCTGCGCCTCGATCAGGTCCTGCGACAGGGTCTGGTAGGCGCTGTCGAGCAGCGCACCTTCCACATCCCCGGTCAAGGTCTCCAACGCAGCGCGATAGGACAGCAGATAGGTGGCCTGCCCGGCCCTGAGCTGACCCAACCGCTCCAGACTGCCGCGGAAAGCGGTCATCAACTGCAGGCGTTGATCGCCCACCGCAATCGCTGTCTGATCCCGCAAGGACCGGATGCGCAGATCAAGCTGCTGGATGGTGCGGGTGTCCTCGATCAGTGTCTCCACAAAGGCCGCCCCGCTGATCAACGTGGATTTGGCCGCCTGCCGGGTCGAGCTTTCGGCGGCTTCCTGCGCCACCCGGAAACTGAGTTGCAGATCGCTGAGCGCCTGTTTGCGGCGCGGATCGATCTCCTCTGCCAGCAAGGCCGCAAGGGCGGTCAGCGGCTCGGCGCTCTGCGAGGCTTCATCCGTCTCCACCCGGTCCAACCAGCCATCCCGAATGGCGTCATAGGCCGCATCGGTGACGATATGCGCCCCGATCACCGGACGCAGGCCAAAGAACTCCCCACTTTGCGCGACCCCTGAGCGGGGGTTGAACATCGGATACTCGCGGCGCTGCGCGGAATAGATATTCTCCGCCGTGGTATCGATGGAGCCACCCCGTGTGACGATCCCGCCTGCCTGCCCGTGCCGGCGCCCGACGGCATTGAGGCGGAACGGCTCCAGCATCAGCTCTTCGGCGTTGCCGTAGATATCGAACAGGCCGACAGGATTGGCCGCCCGCAGACCGACCGGGCGCAGCTTGCCGCGCCCCTGTCCGGCGGCCTGAAAATGCGCGTAATCGCCCAGCGTGCCCTGATCGAAAAACCGGCGGCCCGGAAACAGCGTCGGATCGATCCGCGCCCCGCCGCGCGCGGCATATTCCCATTCCACCTCCGTGGGCAGGCGCACAAAGCCGGTGCGCGTGCCTTGCGACGGCAACGCGTCGCCCGCGTTCTGCATCAGCCATTCGGTCATCACACGGGTCAGATCCACCGCCTCAAACCAGCTCAGCCCGCCTTGAGCAAAGCGGTCTTTGCGCGAAAACCCCGCAGCGCAGTCACCTGTCAGGGCGCGGTATTGCGCCACGTTCATCTCGTAGCGCGCGATGTAGAAATGTGAGCCTTCGTCGGTGGTGAAAGCACCGCGCAGAAAAGCCGGGGTCAGGTAGTCCGAAAAGCCGGTGCCTTCTTCGGATTGACCGATCCGGAAAGGCCGGTCGTCGATGGGATCAGAGATATCGACAGGCACCCCCACCCGCTGAAAGGCCATCCCGCCGCCACAGGGCAGCGGCAGGATCAGGTCAGCCCCACCGGCCGGATCAATCAGCTCATTGTCCCAGGGGGCGGGGGTTCCCGTGTCTTGCGCCAGCCCCCCACCTGCCAGGCTCAGAAATGCGAGAGCGCAGAGTATCCGTCTCATGTCGCCCCTTCCCGCAAGACCGTTGCCGGGTCGATCCCGAGGGCGGCCCGCGCGGCAAAGAGCGAGGAGGCGACCACAAACAGCATCACCAGCACAACGATCACAGCCCCCTGCGCCCCGGTCATCTGAACAAGGCCGCCCACGGCAAGACCTGTCTCAAAAAGCTGCTCTGCAATCAGGCTCGCCAGCCCCAGAAGCGCAAACGACACGATCAGCGCCAGCGCCGCCGAGACCAGTGCCTGTATCAGCGGAAAAAGCCAGAGACGCTGCCCTCCCAACCCCATCAGCGCCAGCGACGCGAGCACCTGCCGCTTGCGCTGCACCTCGCCCCAAAAGCCAAAGACCAGCGCCGCCGCCAGGCCAAGGCTCGCCACGGAGGCCGTCAGCAAAAGCGCCAGGTTGAGGTTGCGGCCCAGATTGAGCACCCCCTGCACCTCTGCCGTGCGGGCTTCGGTGCGGATGCCGAAATGGGCCTCGATCCGGTTCTGCAACGGCGCGAGGTCTTCAAGCCCGCGCGCATAGACCCGCAGCCCTTCGAAAACAGCCGCGCGCTGCGCAAAGGAGCGGCCCTCGGTAATGCCGTGCTCGGGCAAGGCATAGGCGTCGTAAAAGGCCTCGACCAGATCGAGCACCTCGATCTGCGCCAGAACCGCGCGGCCCGATACCCCGCCAGGTGGCAAAACCGAAGCCACCGCAAGCTGGACCCGCAGTTGCCGGGGGCGGTCCTCGGCCTGCGTGATGACATCGATGCGGTCGCCGGTGCTGATCTGCAACTGCTCCGCCAATTGCGCGCTGACCGCCGCACTGCTGGCATTGAGTTGAACGCCCTCTGGCAGGTTCGGATCCCCTGCCCCGCTGGGGATCAGGATCGCATCGCGCTTTT
Source organism: Roseobacter weihaiensis (assembly GCF_020622345.1). Classification (GTDB taxonomy): domain Bacteria; phylum Pseudomonadota; class Alphaproteobacteria; order Rhodobacterales; family Rhodobacteraceae; genus Roseobacter; species Roseobacter weihaiensis. The sequence goes on from NZ_JACNMO010000003.1 coordinate 218,479, forward strand.
GCCGCCCGCCGTCCAGCCGCACGTTCACGAAATCAAACTGGCTGCGGGTCTTCAGCGTCACGAAGCCCGCCTCCGGCCAGCCGCGCACCAGTTCAGCATCGGCAGTCGTAAAGGTCGTGTTGCCGGAGGTGTCGATCTGCAAACTGCGCGGGTTGCTCAGCAACTGCCCAATGAGCGCGTTGTAGACACCATTCTTGACCCCGAAAAGCACCAGTAAGGGCACCAGAACCCCTGCCAGCACGGCGATGTTGCAGATCAGATGGACCTTCTGGAAAAAGAGGTCCCGCAAGGCAAGGCGGAGGATCAGCATCACCCCGACACCTCCTGTGGCGCGCTCGCGGTTTTCTGCGCCTCAAGCGGGACAAGCGTGCTCACGACATTCGGGTCATGCGGAGCCGAGGTGATCTGCAAGGCCATCCGCCGCATCGCAAAGTGCGACAGTGTCGGAAAGTCGTGGCTCGACAGCAGCGTTGCCGTCCCCCCGGCCTGCGCCGCCTCGATCAGCAGCCCCATCGCGGCCTGTGCGTTTTCAGGGTCAAGCGCGGCGGTGGGCTCATCGGCGATGACACAAAACGGGCGGTGCGCGAGGGCGCGCGCAATGGCAACCCGCTGGCGCTGGCCGATCGACAGGGCCCCCGGACGCAGATGCGCGATCTGCGACAGCCCCAATTCCCCCAGCAAAGCACTGGCCCAATCCGGGTCCGGGCGCTTCGCAATTCTCTGACTGATCTCGACATTCTCTGCCACGGTCAGAAACGGCAGCAACCCGCCCGCCTGCGGGACAAAGCCGAAAAACCGCGCCCGCGCCTGCGCACAGAGCGCAATGGCGTTCGGGGCTTTCCAGAAGCTGTCAAAAGCCTGCGGGGCACCGGTTTCTCCCGCAAGTGGTTCGGCCCGGTACCGGCCCGCATCGGGCGCGCGCAACATGCCCAAAAGCTCAAGCAGGAGCGTCTTGCCGGTCCCCGAAGGCCCCGTCAGCCCGATCACCTCGCCCGCCGCAATCGACCACTTGCCGGCCCGCAAGGTAAAGCGCCGTTCCGCGTCCCCCAGCGTGACTGTCAGATCGTCGATGGACAGGACATAGGCCATCCGCGCGCCTCAGGGCAACACGTCAAAGGGCATGGCAAAGACCAGCTCGCCATCCGTCGCCCCCTCGTGCAGCGCCGTCCAGACCTGCGGATCAAAGAGCCATTTGCGGTATTGGGTCAGTTTCTGGCGCATGCCGTCGATGATCGACCGGCGCAGCATCGCACTTTGGGCCCAGCGGTCTTCGGTCATCTGCAACAGCTGACTGCGGTAGGGCAGCTGTTCGAGGTATTCCAGCGCGCCACCCAGCGTCTCGGCTTCGGTGTTCAGGCGGCGGTCCGGGTTGGTCGCCATATCCGCGATCACCCCCCGGACCTGCGTGAAGAAATTCAGCGCATCATCGCCACCCTGGCTCTGCTCGCCCAACCGGATCAGATTGTCGAGCAGTTCCGCCATCGTCGCCATCTCGTTCTTGGTGATCAGCAGGCGCGGCTCAACCGCCAGGGATTGCGGAGCCTCTACGGCCTTGTCGCTGATCCACCCGCGGATCACGTCCGGCGCTTGTGTGCCCCTTTGGGTACCGAGGTACGCCAGCCGCATGGCGCGTCCCAGCGCCACGAGGTCTTCGCCCGCCTCATCCGCACTCAGGAAAGTGTCCTCGCCCCGCGCGATCCGCACGTGATCGGTGATGGCCGTGACCAGACGGGTCGCAACACCTTCAAAGGCTTCCTCCGAGCCGCCCTCGATGGGGAAGTAATACTGCCGCCCGGCAAAGGTCGATAGCGCCCGGTACTGGCTTTCTGCGTAAGCGTGGTTTGCCTCGCCCCCGGTCGGGGTTTTCAAATGCAGGGTCATTGTGACGATGTTTTTGCCTTCCGCATCCGCCTGCAATTCCTGCACTCCGATGGGGGAGCGCGCATTGGGATCGCGCGGGTCCTTGGGGCCTGCGTCCGTGACGAGGATGATATAGCGCGCATCGATGGGGTCACCCGCGCCCTCCTGCTGCCAGTCAATCCGGTCGATCGCATCTTCGACACCGGCGAGGCTGTCCTCATTGAAGCCCGGCGAATTGGCGGTGGCCACGCGGGCATTGCCGATGGCCGCGATCACCTCGGACTGGTCGTCGCGCCGCTTGATATCCGCCAGCACCCGCGTGCGATACTCCAGCGCCGGAACCGCGTCGGTGTTATCACGAAACCCGATGGCGCCAAAGTTCACCAGCTTGCCGATCTCGGTGCCAGCGATGCGCTCAACGGTGTTTTTCAGCACCTTCTGCGTCCGCGCGATATAGGTTTCCATCGACTGGGTTGTATCGAGCACAAAGACGATGCCCACATCGAATGCCGCTGTGTCCTGGCCGGTGGTGTCCTGAACCTTGTTTTGCGTCTGCAAGGGCACCGAAGCCACCTCCATCAACAGGATGTCTTCGTAGTTCAGCGGATGCAGGTCTTCCACGAAATCGAGGATCGGCATAACATAGAGATCTTCGCGAATGTTGACGTATTCCTCAGGCTCCACCGAGACAACGCCGCGGTCACCCTGCGAGATGCCCGCAGTGGCCTCTGCCAAAAGGCGCTCTTGTATCTGTGGCAGTGCCTCGTGGTTCAACAGCCAGCGCAGGTCTTCTTCGGAGCTGAACATCAACTGCCGCTCGCGCCCTGCCCCGTTGGTGAAGGCCCCGACGATGTTCTGCTTCCACTCCACCACATCCTCGGTCTTGACCCAGCCGGTCGGGTCACGGCTGACCGACGGGCCGATCTGTTTCCAGGCACCGGTGTCCGCAAAGACATAGAAGGGCTGAAAGGCCGGTATCTGATCCACAACGGGCCCGTCTGCCGCCCCGTGCAACGTTGCCGCCGGGCGGGTCAGAACACGCTGGAACACCGTCTGGGTGCCCTCCACCAGCAAGGGCTGGGCTGCAAGAGACGACCCCCAAAAAGCCACAGCAGCCACCAGCAGTGAAAAAGCCCGCAAAATCATACCGATCTCCTTACTGGCCACAATAGTCTGCCACGGCCCCTTTGACCAATGTGTCCGTCATGCCAGCCATCCGCGCGCAAAGGGCTGCCAGTTTATCGGGCGCTTCCTGCGATCCGGCCTCTAGGGCGCGGGCGTAATACTCCGCCGCCGTGGCAGGGACGTCGGCAAAGGTCAGACCGATCTGATCTTCGATGACGGGATCGGTCGACTGGCCGTCATAGACCGTCCCAAAGAGCAACAGAGCCTCCGCATCACCCGCCGCCGCCGCGCGCTCCACCAGACCCAGAGCGGCATCCGCGCTGGCAGAACTGCCACAACCGCGCAGAGCGGTGGCCTGGGCGGCAAAGCTCTCCAACCCCTGCAAGGCGTCGATACCACAGGGATCCGCGGGCGCTTCGGCCACGGGGTCGGGCGTGACCACAGAGGCCGCAGGCGCCGCCACGGGTGTGGGGTCAGCTTCATTCAAGAACCAATAGGCAATCCCCGCCGCAAGCAGCACCATTGCCACGAGGCCGATCCACATGCCTGTCTTGCTGCCCGCCGGTTCCTCCACAGCCGCATCGGTCTGATCCATGGGTTCGGGGTCGGTGACAACGTCCGGCGCATCCGGTTCTGGTTCCGGCTCGGGCATTTTCGCGGTCAGCGTCCCCTGCACCGGCGCGTCTTTGAGAGCGGCTCCCATGATCCCGCCGATCCTGGCCGCGCCCGGTGCGGGCACGATCTCATCCGGCCAACTCACATCCTGTGAGGTATCGCCCACCAAAAGCTTGACGTTGGCGTATTCCTCGATCTGGTTGACGATTTCCGGCCCGATCACCACCCGCACCTGACCGCTCTCGCGCAGAACCGCATAGGGGCCGAACATCACCTTGGTGGCCTGCCAGCCTGATTCCCCCAGATAGCGTTCGGAGTAGTTGTCAAAGACCGCCACCTGCGTGGTCTCCCCCGCGAGGCTCTCGTCGGAGAGGGACAATTCTGCGTATCCGCCACGCGGGTGAGCCGGATCGGGTCTGATTGAAATCACGTGCATCCCTCCTGCAGATCAATGGGGCCTCAGGCCGCCTGATCGGTCTCCAAAGCGCCGACGACCCGACCGATGGCCATATTCTGTTCGATGTTGATCTCGCCCGCGTCGCCATCCTTGGCGTTGCCCACAAAAAGCGCCTCGAGCATGTAGACCCAATCGGTCCAGGTGGCCTCCGCCGCCGCGCGCTGCTCTTGAGGCAGATCGAACGCGGTGTCCGAGGCCGCACGGGGCGCAAAGGCCATCCGGGTGCTGCCGTCAGGCAGTTCGATGGTCGGTCGGTCCTTGTCAGGAAGCCTCTCAGCCCCGAGGGTAAAGACAAACTGGTTGATCGTCTCGGCACAGACAATGGCGGCAGGCGGAGCCTGTTTGTCGACGGTCAGCCCGTAATCAATGGCTTTCAGCAAGCTCTTCATATCCTCAACGACATGCGTGCGCCGGAACCCATGCACCAGTTCGCGCATCAGATCGGCCGCCGCCTCGGCGTTCATGCTGAAGGCTGCCAGCCGGTCAACATCCTCACGCAGCGCCGACAGGTGTTCGATCCAGATATCGATCGCGGTGTTGGCCTGAAACTCTTCGGAGGTCATGGTCCGGATCTTGCTGGCCGCGGTGGCGGTGGCATCGGCGCTGGTCTCTGTCCCTGCCGCTAGAGGCGCAGCCGCACCGGGACGGGCCGGTCTGCCGGGGCGCGACGGGCGTGCCACACCACCAGGCCGGGCGGGCGCGGCAGGGCGCGCAGAGTTGCCCGCCTCCAAACCAGAGGCCCCGACCGCCTGGCTGATCCGAATGGAGCTTGGCACCCGCGCGATACGGTCCTCAATTGCGTCCTGATCCACGCAGAGCGCGTTGATGAACGCCCCAAACCGATGGCTTTGCAGCGTCAGTTCCAGACAGTCGATGATCTCTGCCGCCGCGACCTGCTTTTCCTCGATCCGCGTCTCGATATCGTCAGAGACATAAAGATCACGCAATTCCCCCAGGACATCATTGGTCATCTTGTCAAGCTGCGCAGAGATCTGCGCCAGCTTGCTTTCGGGTTTACAAACCTTGGTCAGCTCCTGCGTGAGATATCCCACACCGCCGTCGTTGAGCGTCAGCGCCGCATCCCAGGCCACCTCGGGCTCTTTGAAATGTGCTTTGACCGTGTCGGTCGACAGGCAGCCCTCTTTCAGCTCGGCAACACGCTCAAGCTTTTCGGGGCGGATTTCCTTTTCGGTCTCGTCGCCGTTGTAATTGATCAGCCCTTCGACAAAGTAGTTCGGATTGCGCAGCCAATAACAGTTCTGAAAGGGATGCCCCGGCGTCCATTTATGCACCCAACTGTCGCGCAGCTTGCCAAAGGCTTTGAGCAGGGAGGCATCCATGCGGCGCTCGAACCGTTCCGTCGCCGAACCGCCCGAGGCGCTTTCGCCCAAGTGTTTGTCGAACTTCGTCATCACGAAAAACAGGATACAGTCGTTCTTGGCGCGTTCCTGCGGGGTGGCCCCATGGGTCATGGAAATCCAGTTTTCCACCAGCCCCGGCAGGCTCACGGTGTCCATATTGCTGTCCGGCACGCAGAGCAGCATCGAGGTGATCTCCTGATTGGCCACGTAGCGGTCAAAAAGATAGGCGACCTTGCCGCGCAGCAGCATGTTGGTCACGCCTTCCTCGGGGTTTTCCAGCGTCTTGCTCAGCGGCAGTTCAAAGCGGTTGCGCGCGCCGGGAAAATCCAGAAGGTCGGTTTCCCCGAAGAAATCTGAGGGCTGCTCGGCCATGGGAAAGACCAGCTCCGCCGCCAGCGCGCAGACCACGGCGCGGTTCATCTGGGCGACCTTGCCACCGGGTGTGCGGATGGGCAGCAGATCCTCGTTTTCCGGTTTGAAGAGCCCGCTCAGCGTGTTCACATCGATGATCGAGGTCTCACGCGGTTGCAGCGCTTCAAGTGGCGCATAGACCTCGTCGGCATTGCCAATCAGCGTCAGCGCCGAGGCGAGCTTGATGTAGAGATCTGTCAGCGGCTGATACCCGCCCCAGAGGATAGACAAAAACGCCCCCCTGTCCGCCACGGACATCCGGGGGGCCAGGCTTGCGGCCTCGTCCCAGAACCCGCGCAGGTGGCTTGCATAGGCCACTTTGCCAAAGGTGTTTTCGACGTATTCGGCAATCTCGTAGATTTCCTCGAACGACAACCCCGGCACATCGCCGGCCCCCGCTTTGCCGGTGTGTTCGGCAAAATGCGCCTTGAGATCGCCAGGCTCCGGCGGGGCCTCAGACTGATCGCCATCCTCGAAAAAGCTGTTGATGATGGTGCGCGCGATATCCGCCTCGCTCAGCAGGTTGAGCTGGATGGGAAAACCGTCCGGTGTCGCCGTCTTGGTCATCGTGAACCGCGTCACAAGGCCGGTGGATTCGCCATCCCCCGCCGGGTTGACCTGGCTGATGTAATCCAGGCGCCCGCCGGGTCCGTTGAAATCTGCCGCCAGCCGACCGTCCTGCGGGCGCGCCAGAACAGAGACCAGAAACGACTTGCCCGCCTGACTGGGGCCAAACACACTCACCGACATGTTGGTGCGCGCGGATTTGCCCAGCCGTTCGGCACGGCGCGCGCTTTTGCGCAGCAGCTTGGTCAGGGTCTTGTGCTTGGGCCCGACGGTTTCGGCGTTTTGATCGTGATTGACCCAATCCAGCGCGTCCCGCGTCAGCCGCGCGACCTCGACACATCTGTCGGACAAAGCATTCTGTTCAGTCATCGCTACACACCGTTCCTTGGTCTTCCGTTTCCGCACTCATATTCTATAGACCCCGGTATCGATCCAGTAGTCATCGTCAAACCCAAGGGTCTGAAGTTTCAACGACAGATCGCTTGGTTTCATCTCATCACCTTCACCGTCCAGCAGCTCGCTGATCTTGAAGGCTTCGCGCAGGCTTTCGCGGCGCAGCTTGGCCACGGAGGTTTGCGCCTCGTCATCATCGCCTTCGTCCTTTTCAAGCGTGACCTGAATGGGGGAGGGGCGTTGCTGCGCGCCGGTGTTGGCGAAGTCGAGCCGGAAAAGCGGCGTGGTGGTCCAGCGTTCCAGATCAAGTTGCCGCGCGCCGATGTGCACGGGCGAGAACATCTGCAACGTGGCGGTCTGATCGCCTGACCGGCCCTTTTTGTCGAGGTCGATGTCGGAAAACAGCACCCGTTCGCGCAGGATCTGTCCGTTGCGGTCCATCTCACCGATGAAGCGCGCGGTGGAGCGCATCTGGAAAGCCTCCGTTGTCACCTTGAAGTTCGGGATGCGGCTCTCTGACAGGGTGATCAGCATGCCCCCGACCGCCACCGTGGATTTCGGATCGCCAATGCGCTGCGTGATCGGATCACGGAAGGGATACCAGCGCCCGGTCTTGTACTTGTGCATCGAGATCAGGCGATGTGGCGGCACCACCAGCATCTCTTCGACAATCGAGCGCACCGCAGGCAAGCGCGAGGGCCGCCCCGTCAGCAGCACGATGTCACAGCCCAGATGGTCGATGACCTCGCACATGTTGCTGAGCACCTTCTGGAACACCTCGCGGCTGATCGCGTCGACATCTTCACGCGACGTGCTGAGGACCATATCCGCCAGCCGCCAGCCCTCCGCACCGCAGTCCGCTGCCGCGCGTTCAAGGTATTGCAGTACCTCCAGCGGGGTGTAATCGGCCAGTTCCTCTTCGGTCGCGTCCTCGCCGGGCACATCAAGGCCCAACACCTGCGCCGGGTTCAGATCAATGCGGTCAAACTCTTCGGAACCCTCGGAAACAGACAGGATCGCCTCGGCCAGAGGGACCAGCACACGCACCGAAAACTGACGGCGGCGCTGCACGGCCTGCTGGTCCTGACCGCCCCGGTCACCGCCGAAAAGCTCGCGCATCTTTTCCGCCACATAGCGGCCCCCCGCATGCTCGATGCTGTCCTGCAGACGCGGGATCACGATGGCGCTGACCACCCGGTGCACCAGGTCATCACCCGCGACGCGAAAGCCCTCGCGGAAGGTCTGCTCCGGATGCAGCACGCGGTTGGCCTCACCCCGGTAGGTCGTGATCATCAGGTCCGTCGTGCCGCCGCCGATGTCGATACAGGCCAAGCGCAAAGTCGGTTCCGGCGCCGTGTGTCCTGCGGGTTGCCGCGCCTTGCCCTTGAGCTTGAGGAAGGTGTCGATGCGGCCTTCGAACTTTTGTGTCAATTCGCTGTAGAGATACACAAGCTGCGTACAACTCGCCTCGTCCCACTCGATGATCAGTTCCGGCCTGCGCGAGATCGAACTGTCGCCCTCACCGATCCCCAGCATCGACCAGACAAGCTGAAGCGCCCCCGCCGTGCGCGACCGCATGATGGCTTGTTCCTGGATCGAGGTGGCCGTGGGCAGGCTGAGGATGATCCGGTTGAGTCGGCGCGGCAGGTCGCTCTGTGCGCGCCGCGCGCGGGACGCGGGATCATTCACCTGAATGAGCGCATGGGCGATGATCTCGGCCAGCATGAACCCAAAGAGCGAGGAGCGCGAGAACTGCGGACGGATCGCAGGTGTCAGGCTGGCCGTGCCCGCCCGTCGCAGACCGTTCTTGATGTCATAGCGTAGCTGCTCCAACACATCGCCCGCCTCATTGAGGTGGCGCATGGCGGCCCGCACCGCCTTGGGCAGGTTGTTGGGGTCCATGTGGTTGTGAAACCGCCAATCCTGCGACACCGCCGCATCGTCCCAGAGATAACGTTTGGGTGAACTGAGCCCCGAGATCGTCTCGGTCCCCGCTTCGCCCTGCACCAGACGCACCGCTTCGGGGCCCAGACGCACGAAGCTGGGCCAGAGAAACCCGTTGCGCCGCCCCGACCGGCTGGCATAGCGGTCATCGCCAAAGCGCAGTTCGGCAAACTCCACCCGGCTCTCGAAGAGGCCCGAGTATTGAAATTCAGGCCGCGACAGATCACGGATTTCCAGCGGGAAGGAGCGGGCGAGGTCCACCCGACTCTCGCCCGCGAATTGTTCGATCAGGATGCCGCAGGTCCGGCTGTTGCCAATATCCAGCACCAGATCGACCGACACCGGCGTGACCGCGTCGCGTTCGGCCACGGTGTTGACAAAGCGCATCTTGGGCGGGCGCACAGCGGTCTGAATGAGCTTGAGATAGGCCAGATAGCGTGCCCAATGCTCAAACTGATGCGGCAGGTTTTCCTCAAGGATTTGCCGCCCCGGACGCTCGACCCGCTTGAAGCTCATGAAAAGCTCCTTCAGCCAGTCCGACACCCAGAGCTGCAAGTCGATTAGGCTGCCGTCTTCGGCCTTTTCCAGACGACGCAGGAACCAGTCCATGTCGCCCGGATCAGATACCAGCCTGAAATCGCGCGGCTTTTCCGCATCGGCCACCTCGGGCGCGATGTAATGGCCCGGGTGGCCGCTGGCCATCAGGTTGGTGTCGAGCGCAAGCTGCACCCGGTGGCTGTGGCCGGTCTCGGGGTCTGCCTCTTCCAGCTCGACGACGCGCATCCGCGCCCAGCTTGACGGGCCGGGATCAAAGCGTTCCTCGCCGCTGGGACCGCGCTGGCTTTTCATCCGCAGCACCGGCACGGGGACCCATTTTTCCAAAAACGGCTCAAGCGCGGCAATCGGGCGGACCGAATAGGCATCATCCGTCTCAAGCGAGGCTTCGAGGATCGGCATATCGCGCTCTTCGTTGCCGCTCAGCGGGATCAGCGTGCGCTCCACCTCGCCTGCCTCTTCACGGGTCACGCGTTCAATGAACTTGGAGGCCTTGACCTCAAGCGCATCCAGATCGAACCCGAAATCGAGGATTTGCGCCCCGCTGTAAGGCACGAGAGCGATCTCATCCCCGAAATCGACCAGCTGTTTTAATCTTCCGACACGTTCTTCAAACATCATTTTCCCTTGTATCGGTACGTATACTGCCAGTTTTCATCGCTGGCAGAAACAGTGCCTTTTTGCGTGGTCACACGATCCCCCTCGCGCACCTGAAGCGTGAAGCTGACCGGCCCCGTGCCTTCGCGCTGGCGGTAAAGGTTCACCCGCACCCGGTAGTCGCCCGGAAACGGGTTGGTGAAATAGGTGTTCTCCACCGGGTTCGGCACAACCTGAAACCCGTTCATGTCGAGATCCATCGCGCCGTTACACCGGGCCTTGTCGAGGAAGAACAAGGTCTCGTTTCGGGGGCAGGTGGTGTGCAGGTCAAGATCGTCCGTGCCCTCCCAGATCAGCGTAAAGGACAGATCGCCGCGCTCTGCCCCGGCCGCTTCGGCGCGGTCGTCCACCTCGGGATCGATGGGCAGGCTGGGTTGAATGCCCGTGGGCGGCGGCACCGCGACCTGGGGTTCAGGGATCGGCAAGAGCGCGAAATCCGGCTGGCACAGGCGGTCCTGGATGCCGATCTCCTTTTGTACCAGGGCGATCTGATCTTCGAGCAAACTGCGCTCTTCCTGCAAAGTGTCGGGGACCACCTCGACCTTTTCGCAGGTATTGGGCAACCAGGAGACACGCAGCGCGCAGGGTTCGATCAGCAAGGCGATGACCGCGGCAATCAACAGCGCGAGAAGCGCCCAGCCCAGCCAGACCAGCCACCACCAGAGCGGGCTGACCCCTGCGACCGGAACCACGCCGGCAGCTGCGGGCGCTAAGAGCGGGGCCGGTACAAACCCCGGCCGCTTCTCCGGTGCGCGGCGGTCCATTCCGGTCAGGACCCCTCGGACGGCCACCTGCTCATCCCGCGTCCAGGCCCAGTTGACCAGCACGGGTTGCGCTGTCCCGCCCGCCTCCGGCGCGATCACGAAAACGGCGGTTTCGTCCGGGATTTCCAGCGCGTTGGCCAGCGCCTCCCCGAGGCGCTGGTCGTCCGGTAGCTTGCTGGCCAGAAGCTCATCCGCCATGCCCTTGATGTCAGACACCAGTTCCGACAGCGTCTCCCGCACAGGCTCGGGCGCGTCCATCTCGGTGAGCGGCACCGCTTTGCCCTCAACGGTGGCATACCAGTCAAACCGGTCGCCATACCGGGTGGCCACCGGCTCTGCAAAGAGCGCGGCATGGCGGTCGCCAAATCGTGCGCGCACCGTGTCACTGACCAGTTCGAACGACCGCTGCGGCGCTGTACCAAGCGGCTTGAGCCCTTCGGTGGAGGTGTTGGTCAGGAAGGATTCGATCATACCGCCCGGCCGCTACTGACTGGATGCCACGGGCAGCGGTGTGGGCCGGGCCACCAACGGTTCGCACACATCGCCCGAGATCACCGGCTGCGCGGGGGTATCCGCCAAAAAGCGTAGCAGATCGTCCGTGGCCAGTGCAAAGTTCATATTGCGTAGTGGCCCCTGCACGACAAAGGTGTTCACCCCGACAACGCGACCGCACATATCAATCAGCGGCCCGCCGGAATTCCCCGTCGAGATCGGCGCGGAATGCACGATGGCGCTGCTTGTCGCCGACAGGGACTGTTCTGTGTTCACGGTGCCATCGGTCACGGTGAGGGCCGGGACCGCCGCGACATTGCCATCCTGCAGCGCCTTGAACTCACTGTCCGTGTTGAGCACATCGCCTGGAAAGCCCGCCGCAATCACCGATTGCAGCCGCATCGATGCATCGCTCTGCCAGATCGAGTAAAACGGCTGGTCGACCCCTTCGACACGCAGCAGGGCGAAATCAGCGCCGACCTCGCGCATCGGACCGAAGGATTTCAAAATCTCCACACGTTTCAGGCCACCCATGGACTTGTTCGTCACAAAGATATTGTCCGAGGTGGCCCCTTCGATGACATGGTAATTGGTGACCATCAGGTCGGGGGCGATGAAAAATCCTGTCCCCACACCCATGCCCTGCTCGATGCCGACAATCACCATGGCGGTGCGATCATCAATATGCCGCAGCAGACTGGCGGTATCGGTGACCTGGCCGGCTTCTCCCGGCACCACCACGCGCTCAGGTGCAGGCGGCAGCACCGGCGTGCTGTCCGCCTTGAGAACCTGACCGCCCTGCGCTCTGCCCTGGTTCAATTCCGGCGGCAACAGACCCTCTATCGTCAACCCATCCGGCATCAGCAAGGTGCCATCCGCCCGGCAAACCGCCCCGTCCAGGGCAAGGGTCAGATCGTTCAGCCGCGCCTCAAGCGCGCGATTGATCTCGCGCGCGGCACGCAGGGTTTCCTCGTCCGCGATCACGGGTTGCGAGCCGTCATCCGCAAAAATCCGGTTGCCAGGCACCAACAACCAGGCCAAGGCACCACCAAAGAGCAGCAGCAAAACCACCAGCGGAACCCAGGCCAGCAAGGGCACCCGACCCCGTGGCGGCGGGTCAGACGGAGGGGGGGCCGATACGTCCTCTGCCCCTCCCGTCGCGGCTTCTTGACCTTGGTCCACCCCGCCGGATCGCGGAGCGATAGCCGCTGCCTCCGTTGCACTTGCCGCCGCAGTCGCGGCAGCCGGGGGCACCGTGGCCGCTGCCGCCGACGCAGCGGCGAGGTCCGCGCGTTTCTGATCCTGTTCGGCTTCGGTAAGCGGTGGCGCTGCGGCCATCGGTAGATAAGCCCCGAGCGTCTTTGCATAATGCGCGGCCCGCGTGGCGGCATCCGTCCCGTCCTGCGGCATCAGCCCCCAGTTGACCAGCACCGGCTGCCCCTCAACCGACCAGATATCGGCAGCACTGCCGATATGCAGAGCAGCAGCGATCTGCGGACCAACATCCGGATCGCTTATCAACCCTTCCAACGCTTGCAGACGCGCCGTGAGAATCGCCCCCACCTCTTGCTGACCTGCGGCATCGAGTTTTGTAATCGGCACCCCCTGCCCGACACGGTCGCTGTACCAGGAAACGGTTGAGGCGGCCTGATCGTTACCCTTGCTGACCAGCGGCTCGGCGAAAAGTTTCGCAACATCCGGACCCGCCTTAGCGGATACCTGCGCAAAGAAGTCCTCATAGCGCTCCAAAGCAGGCGCGCCCGCGACGACAATGCAGCGCCCCAGATCGATGCGTGACTTGGTCAAAAAGTGTTCAGCCATTATTGGCTCCAAATAATATCTGGCGCGGTATGTCGCCCCAACGTCAAACCAATGCCAACTTAGCCAAGGCCCGTGACGGTCGCAAAAAAGCCCAAAGATTTATCAAAATCAGGCGCCTACCATCGCGCCTCCTCTTGCTACACTCGCTCCCGCAGGCACAGATAACGGCATAAAAAATTCAACGTCAATCCGAGTCTCGCCCAGCTTTGGTCGGTCGCAAATCTGCGCGCAGGCGTTTTTTGCACCTACTGCCCGATCCTGTTCTCGCATTACAAGAAACTTCCCTGCCTGCGACCCGCCCGATGAGGATGCTGGATAGAATAGGCTCAGATTTCGCGCCAAATGCGTCCGCAGTCGGCGTTCAAACGCCTGAAAATCCGATCACATCACCGTATCAGGGCAAAAAACCAGTGCAGCTCAGGGCAGAATCTGATTTAATTACGCAAACGCATATGTTTCAGCGGGGTTTAGGTATGAAGAAGAGAAATGGTATCACGGGCGCATTGGCCGCAGCGATGATTTTGACATCCAGCGCGTCCATGGCGGACAGCACCTTGGGCGGCTTTGTTGCCGGTGCGGCCATTGGGGCTCTGATCAACAATCAGGTCAACAAGAACAAGCAGCAACGACAGCAGCAGCGCAGCACGACACAGCGGTCTTCGAGTGCAAACAGCTTTCAGCGTCAGCAGAACCGCGAAGTTCAGGCCGCCCTGAACGGGTTCGGCTTTCCGGTCGGTGCTGTCGATGGAGCCTTGGGCCAACGGTCCCGTGCGGCGATTTCAAACTATCAGTCCTACATGGGCTATCAGCCCACCGGCTATCTGGATGATTTTCAGCGCCAGAACCTTGTCGGCGCACACCAGCGGCTGCAGGCCGGCGGCGGTGCGGCCTATCCTGAGGTTGTTGCCAACGAAGGCACCAAGGGCCTGCTGAAAGCTTTCTCGGATCCGACCTATGCGAACCGTTACCGGAACAACGGGGTTCAATCCGCCTCTCTGCAAAACAACAACGCTTTTGCGGATCAAGGCCAGTCCAACAGCGCCGGCGCGGCGCAGGCGGCTACCCCGACAATTGCACCGCTTGATCTGTCCCTTGGTCAGGCACCGACCTCCATGGCCAGCCATTGCGAGTTGGTTGTTGGCATGACCCAGGCCAATCAGGGTGTGGTACTGGCCACGAACATCAGCGACCCTGAACAGGCACTCGGGGAGCAGTTCTGCGAGGCGCGCTCCTTTGCCATTACTCAAAGCCAGGGATTGATGTCACAGGCCCGCCAGACCGAAGATCAGGTTTCCGCCGCATGTTCGCAGATTGCCGATGCGATGTTGCCCGCAAGTGCACAGATCAGCACGGCAGATGTGAAACTGGTTGCAACCACCGCCCAGGGCATTGCGAACGGTATCTTTAACAACGATATGGCCACCGCGTCGGGCTACGGTCAGATTTGCCTCGGCCTGGGCTACCGGCAGGATGACGCAAAGATGGCGCTGGGTGCAGCGACAGTGATGTTGGCGACGGGCCAGATGCCCTATGCCGAAGTGATGGGGCACCATCTGCGCTGGGGCTTCGGCACCACGCGGTCGGCTGAGGCCTCCAATGCCTGGTATGACACTGCGCTGACAGTAATGGAGCAAGGCGCGCAACCTGTGTTCGTACCCAGTAAAACGGCAGAGCGTAACGCGATCATCAAAGCCTCCATCGAGGCACCCACAGGTGGTATTCCTCCGTTGCAATCGGCAGGAAACGGCGGGCTTTCCCTGCCTGCGTTAAACCTCGGCAACAACTGATCCAAAACTTGATCTAACAAAAAAAGCCCGCTGACCGACGTCAGCGGGCTTTTTCATGAAAGACCCCTTTCAGGGTCAGGCCTGTCTCTTCAAGCTGTCACGAATTTCCAAAAGCACTTCCAGTTCTGTCGGATCCGCCGGCGCTTCTTCTGCGACTTCCTTTTCGCCCTCTGCGGCGTCTTTGACACGGTTCACCATCTTGACCAGCATAAAGACGACAAAGGCGATGATCAGAAAGTTGATAACGGCCATGATAAAATTGCCAATTGCAAAGACCGGTGCACCGGCATCCGTTGCAGCAGCCAGGGACGCATAGCTTTCTCCGTCCAACGCATAGAACCAGCCGGAAAAATCGATGCCACCGGTAAAGAGAGCAATAAAGGGATTAACAAGATCGGCAACGAGCGAGCTGACAATCGCTGTGAAAGCGGCACCGATAATGATGCCCACAGCCATGTCCATGACGTTGCCTTTGGCGATGAAGTTTTTGAATTCAGATAGCATTATGCACCTCGCAATGTTTCATTTTGGCCATTCAATTGACCTTATGTGCGCCAGTTAACACATGGCTGCGCAAATGAAGTAGTGTTTTTCCAAGCAAAAACATGAACTGTCTGCTCCAAAGCATAAGGAGAGACCTGATGACCGAGCTATCCACACATCCGATCAACAATAAGTGGCCGGCAAAAGACCCCAAGCTGCTACAGCTTTACTCGTTTCCAACGCCAAATGGGGTCAAGGTCTCAATCGCGCTGGAAGAGATGGGCATCGCCTACGAGGCGCACACGGTGACGCTGTCCGATACGGATGTAAAAAGCCTGGAATTTCTGGCACTCAACCCCAACAACAAAATACCCGCGATCATTGATCCGAACGGCCCCGACGGCGGGCCTATCGCCCTGTTCGAAAGCGGTGCGATCCTGATCTATCTCGCGGAAAAGTCGGGAAAGTTGCTGGGCTCAACCGCGCATGAAAAGGCACAGATCATCCAATGGCTGATGTTTCAGATGGGTGGTTTGGGCCCGATGTTTGGCCAGCTGGGCTTCTTCTTCAAATTCGCCGGATCCGAGTGGGAGGACAAGCGCCCCCAGCAGCGTTACATCGACGAGGCCAGGCGGTTGCTCTCGGTGCTGGACAGGACCCTGGACGGTAAGGAGTGGATTGCCGGGCCTTATTCTATCGCCGATATTGCCATTGGCCCCTGGGTTAACGCGCTTGATTTTTACGGCACCAAAGCGGTGACGGGTTTTGCGGAGTACAAGAACGTCGTGACCTATCTCGACCGTTTCATGGCGCGGCCTGCGGTTGTCAAGGGACGGCAAATTCCACCAAGAACCCCCTGATGACATAGGCGGGTCTTACCCCCGCCTTTTTTGTCATTCAAACGGTGAGCCGGGCACGATCAGGCTGGAAGCTGCCCGGTCAGGACGTAGCGCAGTATTTCAACAACCTGTCCGGGGTCCTGCGCCACTGCCAGAGCAGCGGCGTCGACCTCTTTGAGGGCATGCGCATGGTCGGGACCGTGGAGGATAATCAGCGACTTGCCCAAAGCCGCTGCATATCCGGCATCAAAGGCCGCATTCCACTGCTTGTACTGCTCCCCAAAGTGCACCACGACAACATCGGCATCAGCGATGCCTTTGCGTGTGCGGATCGCGTTGACCATGGCGCCCTTATGGTCATGCCAGTATTTGTTCTCTTCCGCACCGAGGATTGCCACCCCGCAATCGTCACTCGCGGCATGATCCGTAACAGGGCTGCTGAAACGCACATCCAACCCTTTGGCCCCTTCGGTGATTTGTTCGCGCCAATCGGTGTGAATTTCCCCTGACAGGTAGACTTGCAGTGTCATTTTGGTCCTCTTTCATCTCCCAAGGGGAGCGGCTTCAAGCCCCCAGTCTGAATAAGCCAGCCCTCGCAGGCAAAATGTCCGGCGCACGATCAGGCGCGCAGGACACCCCCGGTGGCCTTTGTCACCTTATCAACGACTTTGGCGCTGACAGCTTCGATGTCCTGGTCCTTCAACGTCTGATCCACGGGTTGCAAACGCACTGTCAGTGCGAGAGATTTCTTGCCTTCCCCCAGCGATCCCCCGATGAATTCGTCAAAGACGTGCACATCCTCGATCAAGGATTTATCCGCGCCCAGCGCCGCATTGACCAGCGTCAGCGCCTCCACCTCGGCATTGACCACAAAGGCGAAATCACGTTCAACCGCTTGCAGATCACTGATCTGAAGGGCGGCGCGTGTCGCGCCGGATTTGCGCGGCAAAGGCACCTCCTGAGGCCAGAGCGTAAAACCCATCGCCGGACCCTTCACATCCATGGCTGACAGAACGAGGGGGTGAATTTCCCCAAAAACGCCCAGCACCTTTTTGGGACCAAGACAGATTTTTCCATGCCGTCCAGGATGCCACCAGGAGGCCGCATCGCGCAATATCTGAACCCGCGCAGGCGCACCCATCGCGGCCAGAAGGGCTTCGGCGTCCGCCTTGACGTCAAACACATCCACGGCCCGCGAGGCCCCCTGCACATCCTTTGGCCCGGTCCGCCCGACCAACAGACCGCTCAGCAGCAGATGCTGTTCACCCGGTTCGCCGCCTTGAAAGGCAGGACCCACCTCAAAAAGCGCCAGATCATTGAAGCCCCGCGCCTGATTGCGGGCCGCCGCCTGCAAGAGACCGGGCAACAACGCAGGCCGCATGTGGCTCATGTCGCTGCTGATCGGGTTTTCCAGCCGCGTGCTGTCGTCGCCGCCGCCAAAGAGCTTGGCCGACGCCTCATCGATGAAGCTGTAGGTGACACATTCGTTGTAACCCAGCGCCGCGCAGGTCCGCCGCGCGATGGCCTCGCGCCGCTGGATCGGCGACAGGATCGGGCGCGGCACCCCATCGGTCAGGCGCCGCAGCGGCTTGCCCTTGAGCTTGGTCAACGACGCAATGCGCGCCACTTCCTCCACCAGATCAGCTTCTCCCTGCACGTCCGGGCGCCAGCTCGGCACATGCGCCATATTCCCCTCGAGCCGAAAGCCCAGCGCCGTCAGCGTCTGGCGTTGTTCACTCTCGGGGATGTCCATGCCCACCAGCGACCGCACCCGCGCCGCGTCCAGCTTGTAGGCGCGGCTGGTATCGGGGATTTTGCCCGCGACGATCACCTCTGACGGCTCCCCGCCCGCGTGATCCAGGATCATCCGCGTGACCTGTTCGATGCCGTAAGGCGTCCAGGCAGGGTCGATCCCACGCTCAAACCGGTAGCGCGCATCCGAATTGATCTTGAGCGCGCGGCCCGTATAGGCGGTGCGCACCGGGTCGAAATAGGCCGCTTCGATGAACACATTCGTGGTCTCTTCGGTACATCCCGACGCCGCGCCGCCCATCACACCGGCGATGCTCTCCACGCCCTTTGCATCTGAAATCAGCGTCATACCTTCATCGAAGGTATATTCCTTGTCATCCAGCGCCAGCATGGTTTCGCCACCCCTGGCACGGTGCACCCGCAGGGTATCGCCCGCGACCTTGTCCACGTCGAAGACGTGCAGCGGGCGGTTGCGGTCGTAGGTGAAGAAATTCGTCACATCGACCAGGAACGAGATCGGACGCAGGCCAATCGCGCGCAGGGCATCCTGCAGCCACTCAGGGCTGGGGCCGTTCTTTACCCCGCGAATGACACGGCCATAGAACACCGGGCATTGCGCCAGCGTATCCGCTTCGATCGTGACACTGATGGGACAGGGGAAGGTACCCTCAACCCCCTGCACATCGCGGGGTTTGAGCTTGCCGAGCCCGCGGGCCGCCAGATCACGGGCGATCCCGCGCACGCCAAGCGCATCGGGCCGGTTGGGCGTAATCGCAATCTCGATCACCGGGTCCACCTTGGCCGGGTCATGTTCGGCCAGCCAATCGACAAAGCGCTGCCCGACCTCACCCGAGGGCAGTTCGATGATGCCGTCGTGTTCGTCTGACAGTTCCATCTCGCGTTCGGAGGCCATCATGCCAAAGCTTTCGATCCCGCGGATCTTGCCCACACCGATGGTCGTATCGAGCCCCGGCACGTAAACACCCGGCTTGGCCACAACCACCGTGATCCCTTCGCGCGCATTCGGCGCCCCGCAGATGATCTGCTTGACGCCCTCGTCGGTCTCCACCTGACAGACTTTCAAACGATCCGCGTCAGGGTGCTTCTCGGTAGATTGCACGTAGCCGATGGTGAAATCCCGCAGCTTTGACGCGCGGTCCTCGACGCCCTCCACCTCAAGCCCAAGGTCGGTGAGGGCATAGGTGATCTCGTCCAGCGTGGCAGAGGTATCAAGGTGCTCTTTGAGCCAGGAGAGGGTGAATTTCATTTTTAAGCCCTGATAGGAAGCAATTTCGAGTATTCTGTTGTTGCAATTGCCGATTTTTCGAAAACATCTTCTCGCATAGCAATCACAACATCTGACAACAGAGACTTTAGCTTTGCGTTTTCGCGCGGTTCAAAGCCTAAAGAAGTACTATCGGCATATTCGTTGTACGCGGCTAGCGCCATCAGAACTTTATCAGAAGCAAGTACAATCGCTCGAACACGTGATCTCAAATGAGGATCGGTATCTCCGTTTGCAGCATCTACAAGAGAACCAACGAATTCATAATAAAGCTCTCTGCGCTTTAATGTGAGCTCGTGTTGCCGGTCGATCCGTTTTTGGTTCCAGTAGGCCAATGCACCTCCCATAACCACTATTAAAGCGGCAACGAAACTTCCCAAATCAAAAGCAAAACTCACCTGCTCAACCCCCCATGCAGAGTCGGCTGATCGAGGCTTGCAAACCCATAGTGCCGCAACCAACGCAAATCTGAATCGAAAAACGCGCGCAGGTCGGGGATGCCGTATTTCAGCATCGCAATCCGGTCGATCCCCATGCCAAAGGCAAAGCCCTGCCAGTGCTCGGGATCGATCCCACCCGCCGACAGAACATTGGGATGCACCATGCCGGAGCCCAAGACCTCCATCCAGTCATCGCCTTCACCGATCCGCAGCTGACCGTCGACCCAGGAACACTGGATATCCACCTCTGCCGAGGGTTCGGTGAAGGGGAAATGCGACGCGCGGAAACGGGTCTTGATGCCGTCGATCTCGAAAAACGCGGCAAAGAACTCCTCCAGCGCCCACTTGAGGTTCGCCATCGAGATGTCCTTGTCGATCGCCAGCCCTTCAACCTGGTGAAACATCGGTGTGTGGGTCTGGTCGTAGTCGGCCCGGTAGACGCCGCCGGGGCAGATGATCCGCAACGGCGCGCCCTGCGCTTCCATGGTGCGAATCTGCACCGGGCTGGTGTGGGTGCGCAACACATGCGGCGGGCGGTTGTCGCCCTCGGCGCGGTGCATGTAGAAAGTATCCATCTCGGCCCGCGCGGGGTGGTGACCGGGGATGTTCAGCGCATCAAAGTTGTACCAATCGGTATCGATGCGCGGCCCCTCTGCGACGGAAAACCCCATCTCGCCGAAAATGGCGGTGACTTCCTCTGTCACCTGGCTGACGGGGTGGATTGTGCCGCGCGGGCGCCCACGCGCAGGCAGGGTCACATCCAGCCATTCATCGCGCAGACGTGCATCGAGGGCGGCGTCGGTCAGGGCGGCTTTCTTTGCAGACAAGGCGGCATTGATCTCGTCTTTGAGCGCATTCAGAGCCGGGCCTGCGACCTGCCGTTCTTCGGGGGTCATCCTGCCCAGCTCGCGCATCTTGAGTGCGACCTCGCCTTTCTTGCCCACGGCCGCCAGACGGATTGCCTCCAAAACGTTCTCATCGCCGGCATCTGCAATCTGGCTGAGGTATTTCTGCTTGAGATCGTCCATCATTCACCCGTCGTTTGGTTTGGGCTTTGTCCTAGCAGATGCGACACCAATGACAAGACGACAGCTCAATGCTGGTGGCATTTCAGGAAGGGCCCTAATGTGCCGTCCGAACGCTCTTGCTTAACCGGAAGGTCACGTTTTCGAAATCACGCGGTTTGATCGCAAAACCTGCGGTTGCGGGGCAAAGCTGCCCAGGACTTGAACGTGCCGCCTGTCCGGTTATCGTTGATGCATGAGTGCTCACGCAAATCAGATCATCGACCTTTATCGCCGCCACGCACGTGAATGGACGGCGCGGCGCAGATCAGGTTTCCAAGAGAAAAAATGGGTCGACCCGTTCATCGCACTCTTGCCGGAGATGCCGTCAGTTCTTGACATAGGGTGCGGGTCGGGAGAACCGATTGGCCGTTACTTGTTTGATCGCGGCTGTGCCGTTACCGGGATTGATGCCTCCCCGGAGTTGATCGAGATTGCAAGAGAGAACAACGCGGAGGCCACCTGGCGCGTCTCCGACATGCGTTCTCTCGGGCTGGAGGCCCGGTTTGATGGCATCTTGGCCTGGAACAGCACCTTTCATCTGACGCCCGATGATCAGCGCAAAATGTTCCACATCTTCGCGCGACATGCGGCCAACGGAGCCGCGCTGATGTTTACCAGCGGCCCAAGCTGCGGGGAAGTGGTCGGTGCGTTCGAAGGAGAGCCGCTCTATCACGCAAGCCTGGATCCGGATGAATATCGGGCTTTGCTCAATCAGTACGGGTTTGAAATCCTACAGCATGTCGTTGAAGACCCGGACTGCGGTCTTCAAACGGTCTGGCTCGCCCGGTTCCAGAACAAGGCATAGTGGCAAAAGACAAGCCCGGGCGCCAAAGCATCTCTCCCTTTGGGCTCGATGCGGATGCGCCATCGCTTGGAGAATTCATGATGAGAGAAAAAATAGCCGCACCTGGAAAGGTGCGGCTTGATATCTTTGGGCTGGGCTGGAGAGTTACGCGGCCAGCGCGTCCTGTGCCTGCTTGACGATTGCGCCAAACGCATCGGGCTCGTGCACGGCCAGATCAGCCAGAACCTTGCGGTCCACTTCGATGCCGGCCAGCGTCAAACCGTTGATGAAACGGCTGTAAGTCAGCGCTTCGTCATGGCTGCGCACGGCCGCGTTGATCCGCTGTATCCACAGCGCGCGGAAATTGCGCTTGCGGTTCTTGCGGTCGCGGGTTGCATATTGGTTGGCCTTGTCGACCGCCTGGCGGGCGACCTTGAAGCTGCTCTTGCGGCGACCGTAGTAGCCTTTGGCGGCCTTGATGACCTTCTTGTGACGGGCGTGGGTGACGGTACCACCTTTTACACGGCTCATATCTCTATTCCTTCTGGCTTAACGGTCGTAGGGCATGAAGCCCTTGATGATCTTTGCATCGGGCTCGGACAGGGTTGTCGTGCCGCGCGCGTCGCGAATGAACTTCCTGCTCCGCTTGATCATGCCGTGGCGTTTCCCCGCCTGGCCGCCGATGACCTTGCCAGTGGCCGTCACCTTAAAGCGCTTCTTGGCGCTCGATTTCGTCTTCATCTTGGGCATTTCCGTCTCCTAATCTGTAGATCGGTTTGCGCGCGACTCGGCATGCCACATTGGCCGGTCCCGCAGCGAGAAGCCGCTCTTTAGGCGAAAGCGAATTTGATAGCAAGAGAGAAGCAGGGATGCTGCGCCGTTTCCTCGACACATCCCACGCAAACCATTGAATGCCCGGCTGGCGATCAGAGACCGAATGCCAGAACGCGTACCGCGATACTCTCAACGCCTGTTAGTTGCTCTCACGCGAGGCCTGCGCGGACCCGTAAAAAACATTTGGCTGAAGTAATCATCGTGGGGTCGGCATCCCGAAACCGGACCTTCATAAAAAATGCAGGAGCATTCGAGACAGAAATGTCCGTTCGAGCAGAGCTTCTGATAATTACCCAAGGCGCGTCCATCACCGCTTTTCGCAATCGTGGGCCCTTCTGAATCTAGACCCGGTCTGAAAGCATCCTGAACGATTTTTTCTAGAAAACGCGAAAGGCACAAGATTTTGCTCAAACGGATCCCAGCTACCAGCGGAGAAAGAGAAGGGGCGTCAAGTCTAACTCTTTGTGATGAGATGGCTCTCTGGTCCCTTCGCTTCTGCGTAAGCCGCGAAGTCCGCAAAAGGCATCGGTTTGCCGAAGAGAAAACCCTGCGCTTGGGCATGGGGGTGTTGCCTCAGAAAGGCCAGATGCGCTTTCGTCTCCACGCCCTCGCAGAGGAGCGTCATCCCAAGGCTCCGGCTCAGGTCACTGATGGCCGACAGGATTGGTTCCGCCGATGGATCGGTGCCCAAAGCCTGTATAAAGGACTTATCGACCTTGAGCTTGTCGATTGGCAACTGTGAGAGATATCCCAACGAGGAATACCCTGTCCCAAAGTCATCCAATGCCCAATGAACTCCGCGAAACTGTATGTCGCGCATTTTTTCGACAACGTCACTGGTCCCATCGAAGAGAACGGTTTCCGTGAGTTCAAGACACAAGCGCGATGCCGGAAAGCCTTTCTTGTCCAGCAGCTTGCACAAATCGTCTATCAGCCGGTTACCGATCATCTGAACGCCGGACACGTTCACAGCTATGCCCAAGTCACCGGGAAACAGCAGCGTATCCTGAACAGCTTTTTCCAAGACCCAGGCGCCGAGCTCATTGATGAACCCGGTCGATTCGGCGATTTTGATGAATTCATCCGGATAAATCTGACCCAGTGTTTCTGATTTCCAGCGCACCAGCGCTTCTGAGGCGATCAGTCTGAGGTCACTGAGCCGGTGTTGTGGCTGATACCATACCTCAAACTCCTCGCAGTCCAACGCACGTCCCAGCGCACGCTCGATCTTTCTGGACCGGAATTGCCTGCTGGAGAGCGTCGGGTTGTACACCTGCGGCTCATTGGATCCGGCAAGTCGCGCGGCATCAAGTGCTTCTTCGGCCTGGGATAACACATCCGCCGCCGTGACCGCACTGTCCGGGGCAAATGTGGAATATCCAAGTTTGACCCCAACGCGCGCCTTTGCCCTTTCCAAAGAGTAAGGTTCAGAGATCACCTCACAGAGGCGACAGGCGAATGCAGAAGCTTGCGCCTCGTCCAGCGCCATCTCGGAAAAACAGGCAAAGGTATCACCCCCCAGCCGCGCAGCTGCGGAAATCTCCATATCCGCATCCGCCAGTCGCTTCACCACATGCTGTAAAAGCGCGTCGCCAATGGCGCGTCCCAGAACCACGTTGATCGTTTTAAAACGGCTCAGGTTGAACACAAAGATGGCAAAGGGCTCTTGGTCAGACGCGCGAAGGTTCAGGAACTCAAGAAACACGCTGCGCCTGAGCGCGCCCGTGAGCGCATCGTAGCTCGACAAATAGGCAATCTCGCGCTCCTGCTGCCTGATCTTGGTGACGTCCCGCATGGAAAGCGTCGCAATCCGCGTTAAGCGTTCTGGTCCTTTGTCAAACGATACCATTTCGGAACGCGTAACGGTATATTCAAGATGCAGTGGTGCGGCCCTGTTCAAAACCTCATGTTGCCGGACTGTTCGATCCGATTGACCTTCCATCGCGGCCAAAGCGTCGTTTCTCAATCGTTCAGGGAGCAGAAGTCGGCCACCCGAATCAAAGCCAAAGAGATTTGCCGCTGTGCCGCTGTGCATCTGGACCGTACCGGCACTGTCGAGAACGGCAATCGCATCAAAACTGTCATCAAAGACCTGTCGCAACAGCGCCGAGGTGTTCTCGACCTCCTGTCTCTGCCGTTTGATGACCCGTTTGTTGCGGGCCAGCCGCCGCAGCAGCGACCAGCTGCAAAAAGCAAGTAGGCTTGGGTAAAGGGCTGCAGTCGGCACAACGACGGCATTTTGCACAAAAAGAGCGTATGCCGCTGCCTCACTTGCGATCAGCGCAAAGCCTGCTGACGAAATCAAGAGGGAGGGCTTCTGAAAAACCGAGATTTGTAATAGGAGGAGCCCTGCCAAAAGCGACAGTAGTACCCACTCCACAGCGACGGTCGCCGGGACAAGCCCCGCCGCCAGAGTTTCCGCTGCCAAAGCGTGAACCAAAGCGCCGGGAAGGATGCCATGCACAGGAACGGCAAACAAATCACCCAGTTCCACGGCCGAGGCGCCCACGATGACAGAGCGACCAGCAACGAGATTCGTGTCGAATTCACCGGTCGCGACCGCTACGGCCGACAAGATCGGAATTGTTTCGGGTCGAATGGCATAGTTGATCGGAAAACTCCCGACCGTCTCCGAAAAGGAGCCGGTCAATACAGCAGCGGCGGAGGGGAGATATTCATCCTCGATCCTCTCGCCGTATGGGTAGAAGCGAACAGCGCCCTGCCAGTCGCTGAACACGTTGACCAGTGCCGGCCAGCTTCGAGCGGCAAAGAGCTCCAACGGTGCGTTTGTTATTCTCTCGGCCTCCCCGGTGCGACCTGCCTGTCGGAAAACCGGAAGATAGGCATTGCCGGACCGCTCCAGAGCAGACGCAAAGGCGGTGTCACCCGGAGCGTCAGCGGCAAACGCGAAATCAATATCGAAAAAGACATCCACGGCACCTGAGGCCGTCAGATTGTCGAGAATATCTGCATGGACCCGACGTGACCAGGGCCATTCACCTAAGTTGCGGATCGACGCCGCGTCGATTGCGACAAAAACGAAATCACCAGAAGCAGGCCGTTCTGCATGAGCCGACCGAAAGTCCTCCAATCGATCGTTCCAACCCTGTAGAAAACCGCCGCGGTCCAAAAAATAGACTGCGGCGGTGATCAGATGTGCGACGAGGATGCACCGTAGTGCGCTAGCGTGAAAACTCAGTTGCCACCTCCATTCCCGTTGCCGCCGCCATTGCCGCCACCGTTCCCATTGCCGTTGCCGTTGCCGTTGCCACCGCCGTTCCCATTGCCACCGCCGTTGCCGTTGCCGCCGCCGTTCCCATTGCCGCCGCCGTTGCCACCGCCGTTCCCATTGCCGCCACCATTCCCATTGCCACCGCCGTTGCCGTTGCCGCCGCCGTTGCCGCCACCGTTGCCGTTGCCACCGCCGTTGCCGTTGCCACCGCCGTTGCCGTTCCCGTTGCCGCCCGCGTTATTCTGCCTGCCCGTTTGGTCTGATCGTCCAAGCGCGTTGCCATTTGCCAAGCCTGTTGCACTTGCATTCCGTGCCCCAATTGACGGGTTCGCCGGAACTTCGCGCAATTCAGTGGTAAAAGCATTTGGAGACCCAGCGACCCGGCTTGTCACGCGTGCTGCTGCCACGCTCAAAGAGCCGCCATCCGACACCGCCTTGTTGCCTGCACCCACACTCACGCTTTCACCATCCCGCTGGACCTCAACAAGACCTTTGTCGACCCGGACCGATGCACCCTGTCGGTCGGTGGTGACCTCCAAAACAGTCCCCTTGATGACCGCCGCAAGATGCGGCGTCAGGACACTGGTTCGTTTTCGCTTTTTTGTGGTCACCGACAGAAAGACCGAGCCGCGCTGTTGGGTCACCTGTGTTGTTTGCCCGGTTGGGCGCGAAACGGATACTGCCGCGAGTGTATTGGCGCGATAAATGATCCTCTCCGCACCCCGACCGAGGATTGCTCGACTGCGTGCCCCCGTTCTGATCCATGTACCGCTGGCAAGATCGGAACCATCGGTCGCGCGGCTCCAGTTCCTACCATCAACAGAGATACGGACGTTGCCGTCCGCACGTTGCAAAACCCACCCGTCCGCAGCGGCAGTTACAGTCCACACGACAAAGGAGAGGGCAGCAAGAAGCAGGCGAGAGATCACGGCGTATCCTTTCAATCCAGAACGCATATCTCCTGGCCCTGAGAAGTAAAAAAAACCTCAATCGAACCGTATATCTTTGCCGGGTGGTTAAAGAGCCCTTACTTAATCGGGGCGAGATGGTGAGGGTGCAAAGCGGCTAGCGGCAAGGAACCGCGCTACTTGACCAGAGAGCGCAAGCCTGCGCGGGGGGAGTGAGGGCAGCGTTGCCGTGATCCAGAGGAACAGCAGGCGATCACCTCTGACACCGAAAGCCAGCGAAGGTGTTTTGTGCTGCAGATTCAATTTTCAGAAAGAAACCCAGCATTGAATATCTTGCGCAAAAAGCCGGGATTACCCCGCAAAACAGACCGATGCAAGCAGGCCGATCACAACGTTCGTCGGCACTGCGACGGATGCATGAACCTTGCGTCCGTTTCCGATATTCAAAGGTTCCGGCAGCCGCTGCGTTTTGTAAGAGAAATGCGCCGCCGAAAGCGTCAAGGTGCCGGAACTATTCCTGTTTCTTCTGTTGGTGATCGACCGCCAGGGCGTCCTGCCTCTTGTGCCGTTCGACATCCTGCGTTTGGCCAGGGTCATCTGGGTGTTTGCGCCAGTCAGTGGCTGTTGCAGAACTGGACAAAGGGTAAATGCGTGTCGCTTCGAACATGCATTGTGCGAATAAGCCTAACATGACGGTCACCTCCAGACTCAGCGTATTTGAGGTCTGTATATTTTCAAAACGAGTTATATTGCTCTTGTTGATGATTTTTGTTAATCATTCCTAATGAGGAAAGATCTCGAAATCGACCTTCTCCGGTCATTCCTTGCGGTTGCCGCGCACCGCAATTTCACACAGGCCGCGCGGGCCGTGGGCCGCACGCAATCTGCGGTCAGTCTGCAGATCAAGCGGCTGGAAGACATCGTGGGCAAGCGGCTCTTTGAACGGAGCCGCCAGTCCGTGTCGATTACGCATGTCGGCGAGGCGCTGCTGGTCTATGCCAACCGTATTCTGGCGGCCAATGACGCCGCCCTGTCACACATTCAACAACCGGAAGCAGCGGGGCTCATCCGGCTCGGTGCACCTGATGATTATGCAACCTACCTCTTGCCGCCGATTATGGCGCGCATCAAGAAAGACCACCCCCGCCTGCGCTTCGAAGTCTCCTGCGACAATGCCTTTGACTTGCTCGGGATGCTGACCAACGGTGATCTTGATATCGTGGTTGCAACGCACCACCCCAAGGCGGTTGCCGGTCAGATCGCCAGATACGAACCACTTCACTGGGTCGCAGCGCCCGGTTATGTGGATGACCCCGGAACGCCACTTTCACTTGTTCTGTTTCCATCCGGCTGTGTGTGCCGGGACATTGCATTGGATGCACTGCGGCAGATCGAACGGCCTTGGCATGTGGCTTACTCGACGCGCAGCATCGGATTGATGGAACAGGCCATGCTGGAGAGCGCGGGCGTGTCGGTCATGGAGGCGTCCATTATCCCACCAGGGCTGACGGTAATCGACGGCCAATCTGGATTTCCGCCTTTGTCCGAGGTCGCGATATCGGTACACCGCGCAGAAACGGGCGAGCCGCATGTTGCATTGGTAGCAGATGCTCTTGCAGCCAGGCTTGGTCAGATGATCGATAAGCAGACTGCCTTGGCGTAGAATGCTTCCCACGCAGCAAGATTGGCATTGCTTGATTGAGGTACGGTTTCTCCGGTGTTGATGTTTTCCGGGGTTCTGGTCACGGCCCCATTTGCGGCAGACTGAGCCGACACCGTAAGTTCTTCGATGGCCGCAGACGTCTCTTCGATACTCACCGCAGTCTGCCCGATGCGCGGCGCAGGTCACAAGCGCGCTGACGCCAAGTTTGATGTCTTCCTTTACGCGCTCGTCAGATTTATCGCCTATGCGCGCAGTAAAATTACCTGCCTCGGCCAGCATAACGACACAGCACAGGTTGCTCTTTTCAGCTTTTGCGATTGGGCAGTACGAGCTACCGCTTCTTGGCGGTCTCTCAGATCGTGTTCCGGGACCGCTGCTGCCCCCGCTTCTTGTGCCAGTTGCATTCTGCGTTCAGCTCCGGCCTGTTTTTGAGCAGATGGCACATTGTTTGTGTCATCCGCGTAATCGGGC
This sequence comes from Roseobacter weihaiensis, assembly GCF_020622345.1. GTDB lineage: Bacteria > Pseudomonadota > Alphaproteobacteria > Rhodobacterales > Rhodobacteraceae > Roseobacter > Roseobacter weihaiensis. Next base: position 247,046 of record NZ_JACNMO010000003.1, read on the forward strand.
CAGAAATTGACCGGACGACCACAGCCGCGACAAGACTGGATGCCATAAAACGGATCGCCGCACTGAGCTGAAAGCGCAAGGTCGCTTGAGCGGCTGCGACACTGGCCGCTTTAGCGACCCGAGGTGTCTGTTCTTTGTCTTCGGTGCTGGCGGCCTGTGCTTGTGCGATAAGTTGGATGTAAATCTCATCGGCGTCGGTTGTAAAACCGTGCCCGTACCGGAAGTTAATTATGTCTGGGTGGGATCATCACAAGATGGCAGCTTTCGGAGGTGCCGGTCCCGAACGGTCAGTGCTGATTTGACTAGACGAATTTGTCGCACCAGAGAGCATACCCTGTTGCTAAAACGTGGCTGCGGATGAGAGATGCGCAGACCCCGCAACCGATCCACACGGTCTGCGGGAACATCTAGAAAAAACTGGTAAAACGGATCGAGCACATAAGCTAACCCAAGGTAGAATGTCAGCGCTCCGGGTTCGCAAGTGGTGCCGTAAATCCCTGCCGGGCGGGCGCCAAAACGCAAACAGATGCGCCGCGTCGGCCCCCAGCAACTTCCGTGACATCGCAACAGATCAGGTCAGAAAATCCCCGCGGCGGCGGCCGGTTTGGTGAGCCCTTGTCCCATATCCTCTGGGCGTAACGTCACACCCCCTGTCACGTCAGACAGGAGGGCTTGTTACACCCACTTTCAAAGCCCTGAAGCACATTAACAGTGTTCACGCCAATCTCGGCGATGTCATAGCCGCCTTCCATCACAAATAGCGTCGGCAGGCCGAGGGCCGCAATATCTGCGCCGTAAGTCGTGAAATCGTCTGATGTGAGTTTGAAAAAACTGATCGGATCCGTTTCGAACGTGTCCACACCCAGCGAGATGATCAGTACATCCGGCGCAAATGTTGCCATCCGGGACAGCGCGTCGCTCAGGGCAGCGCGCCATGTCTCAAAGCCGGTGCCCGGCGGCATCGGGTAGTTGACCGTAAAGCCTGCGCCTGCACCGCTGCCGATCTCATCCGCGTGACCCAGAAAATGCGGGAAGGCATCCATCGGGTCGCCATGCAGCGACAGGAAGAGCACGTCATCGCGGCGGTCAAAGATGTCCTGCGTGCCATTGCCGTGATGAAAATCAACATCGAGGATGGCGACGCGCGCAGCCCCATTTTCCAGCAAGTATTGCGCCGCAATTGCCGCATTGTTGAGAAAACAATATCCACCATACATATCAATCGCCGCATGGTGACCCGGCGGACGGCAAAGCGCAAAAGCCGACCCCGCCCCCTGCCTTATCCGTTCGGCCCCGGTCAGCGCCACCTGCGCAGAAGCATAGGCCGCCTCCCATGTACCTTCCGAAATGGCGGTTTCACAAGACAGCGAATAGTACCCCAGCCGCCCCTCGATATGGGTCGGAATGCGGCTAGACATGCGCCGCGCGGGCCAGACGGTGGTCATCGCCTCACCTTTGAACCCTTCTGCCCGCCAATCGGTCCAGGCGGCTTGCAGGAAGGTCAGGTAATCCGCGTCATGAACCGCTGCAATCGGAGCAATGCCAAAGTCATTGGGTGCGCTGACCGGGCCCAAGGCAACCTCACGGACCCGTCCGATAATGTACTCCGCGCGCGAAGGGCGCTCGAATGGCTCTACCAGTTGCCCCCCGTAGAGCTCTGTCTTTGAGTTCCTCAGGTGATGCTTTTCCGTGAAGATGGTGTCCATGCCGCCCCCGAAATGCGTCATCCGGCAGACACAGATGCCTGCCGGAGCCGTTTTGCTGGAAAGATTACTTTTTCAGGTTGGTCCAGATCTGGTCATAGACGGCTTGCGTCGCCTCATCACAGACCTCGATGAACGCGCCAGCCCCGGCATCGGCCGGTGGATTGGATTCTGGCAGTGTGGCCAGTTCAGGATCAAGGAAATCCTCCGCCCCCGTCACGCCGAGACCGTAGCGCGCGTAGTTGGAGACAGCAGCGATATTCTCTGGCTCGAGCAGGAAGTCCATGAACTTGATCGCGTTTTCGCGGTTCGGTGCATCTTTCAGCAACACAACATTGTCCATCCAGACCACGTAGCCCTCTTTAGGGAAGGCATAGGTGACAGAAGCTTTCTCCTCCCGCGCCTTGGCACTGAACCCGTCATAGATCATGCCGACGACCGCATCGCCCGAGACCAGCACCTCCTTGGCGGTATCAGAGTTGAAGGATGCCCAGTTCGCCTTGGCCCCCTGCAACATGTCGTTCAGCGCCTTGAGTTGGTCGCGGTCCGTAGAGCACTGCGGGATGCCCATGTGCAGGGATGCCATCGCCATCACCTCGCCCTGACTGTCGAGCATGTTGATCTTGCCCCTCAACTCTTCGGGTGGGTTAAACAGGATGTCCGTGGTGTTGATGTCGCCCTCATAGCTGCCGGTGTCGACCGCAAAGGCGGTAGAACCCCACTGATAGGGGATCGAATGCTTGCGGCCAGGGTCAAAGCTTGGGTCGGCCCATTCAGGGGCGATGTTGCCTTTGTTGGTCAGCTCACCATCTGCAATCGTATCCAACAGACCCTCGCCCGCCATGATCGCAACCATGTAGTCCCCCGGTACGGCGACGTCATAGGTGCCCATGCCGCCTGCCTTGAGCGATGCCAGCATCGCTTCGTTTGAATCGTAGGTATCCATGGTGACATTGACGCCGGTCTCTGCGGTGAATTTGTCCAGCAGCTCCTGCGGCATGTATTCAAACCAGTGATAGACGACAAGGTCGCCTTCGGCAGCCGCTGCGCCGACGGACAGGGCCAAGGCCATGGCGGTGGATGCAAAGTATTTCATATCTGTTTCTCCCGGTTGATCTTCATTTTGTGTTGTCCCACTTCGACAGGAAGTAGGAGATCGTGACCATCATGATCGACAGCGACAAAAGCATCGTCGAGATGGCCATGATGTTGGGCTTGATGCCCTGTTTCACCGACCCGAAAATCGCCGTGGGCAGGGTTTCGACCCCTGCTCCTTTGACGAAGTTGGTGATGATGAAATCGTCAAGGCTGACGATGAACGCCAGCAAAAAGCCCGAGATGATGCCCGGCATCATCAAAGGCAGCAGCACCTGGCGAAACGCCTGCGCCTTGGTCGCATAGAGGTCCATCGCGGCCTGTTCATAAGTGTTCTCTATCCCCTGCATGCGGGCCTGGATAGGCAGGTAGGCAAAGGGGATACAAAAGGCGATATGCGCCACAAGGATGGTCATATAGCCGCGCGTGAAACCGATTGAATTGAAGAAAATCAGCGTGGCGACCGCGAGCACGATCTCAGGCACCAGGATGGGCAAGGTGATGAGCCCCAGTGACGGCAGTCGCAGCCGGAACCGCCCTGCGCGCACGATGGCGGTGGCCGATGCCGTCGCAATCGCTGTGGCGAGGGTCGCCGCGATCAGCGCAATGCTGAAAGAATTGAATGCCGCCTGTTTGAACTTGTCGCTTTCCGGCCCGGTGAAGACATCCGCGTACCAGCGCAGAGACAGGCCTTCCCAGACAGTGATCGACGGTGAGGCGTTGAAAGAATAGACTGTCACCACCATCAGCGGCGCATAGAGGATGACCATGCAAAGCAGCGTGATCGCAAAAAAACCAGGGTAGGTTTTGACGTCGGTGCGGGCGCTCATCGCATGTCCCCCATGCGCCGTTGCTGGCGGGCAAAGACCATCAGAATGATCAAGACCAGCGTGAGCAGGATCATGGAGGCCGCAGCGCCAAAAGGCCAGTTGCCTGCATTGCCTTTGAACTGCTCTTCGATCAGTGAGCCGATCATGAAATTCCTGGCCCCGCCCAGCAGGTCAGGAGCCAGAAACGCGCCAAGGCTGGGCACGAACACAAGGATGCACCCCGCGATCACGCCCGGTTTCACCGCAGGCAGCAGCACCCGGCGCAAAGTGGCCCATTTGCTGGCGTAAAGATCGGCGGCCGCTTCGGAGAGGGTGAAGTTGTAACGCTCGACTGCCGCATAGATCGGCAGCACCATGAACGGCAGATAGCTGTAGAAAAGGCCCAGTTGCACCGCAAGGTTGGTGTTTATGATCCGCAAGGGGTCATCAATCACACCGGTCCAGATCAGAAAATCATTCATCGGCCCTTGATCGCGCAGCAGGAATTTCATCGACACAGTCCGGATCAGCAGGTTCACCCAATAGGGGATTGTGATCACAAACACCCAGAGCGCGCGCGACCGTTCGGGCCGTGTGGCGATGAAGTAGGCCGTGGGAAAGCCAATGAGCAGGGAGAGCACCGTGGCAAGGCCCGCCTGCCAGATCGAGCGCCAGAAGATGTTGATATAGGTCCAGTCGATCTGCGGCGGGTCATCTCCGAACAGGCCACGGTCAAAGAAAAACTGGTCATAGGCGCCCAGCGAAAACTCCCAGATCACGCCGCCGCGGAACTCCTTGGTCAGGAAAGAGTAAACCAGCATCATGGCTACCGGGGCGGCAACAAAAATCAGCAGCACAAACCACGACGGCATCAACAGCCAGTGCCGTGCGCCCGCGTAGGTATCGCTTGCGGTAGAGCCGCTGCTTGCCGCCCCCCCTGCCATCAGTCGCGCAAGAGGCGCGCTGCACCTCGCTCCATGGTGACAAAGGCCATTTGACCGGCGTCGAAAATCCGCTTGCTCCCGCGCTCGGAGTTCGAGGTACGCACCGTGATCTCGGAGCCGTTGTCCAGAACCAGAAGGGTCGCGATATCGGTGCCGATAAAGATATTCTCAAGCACTCTTGCCCGCAGGCTGTCAGCGCCGGTTGCCGTTTCCGACAGCACCAGACGTTCGGGCCGGATCGACAAATGGACCTGCGCACCTTTGCGGACCCCCTCCACGGCTTCACAGCTCAGCGTCAGCCCACCATCCAGGCTACAGGCCGCACGGCATTCCGTCACCTCATCAACCGTTACCTCCAAGAGATTAGTGTCACCGATGAAATCGGCCACGAACATGTTGCGCGGCAGTTCATAGATATCGCGTGGCGCGCCCAGTTGCTGAAGCTCACCCGCCGACATCACCGCGATCCGGTCTGACATGGTCAGCGCTTCTTCCTGATCGTGCGTGACGAAAATGAACGTGATGCCCGTCTCGCGCTGGATATGCTTGAGCTCGATCTGCATCGCCTTGCGCAACTTCTGGTCAAGCGCAGAGAGCGGTTCATCCAGCAACAGCACTTTGGGCGCAGGTGCCAGCGCCCGTGCCAGGGCAACACGCTGTTGCTGCCCACCCGAAAGCTGCGCAGGCTTGCGCGATGCAAATTGCGACAGTTGCACAAGCTCCAGCATCTCAGCGGCACGGGTACGGGCTGCAGCCTTGGACTGGCCCAGCATTTCCAACCCAAAGCCAACGTTTTCAAGGACCGTCATATGCGGGAACAACGCGTAGTTCTGGAACACCGTGTTCACGGGCCGTTGGTGCGGCGGCAGCGTCTCAATCTCATCTCCATAGAGGAAAATGGCCCCCTCGGTCACATCTTCAAACCCCGCGATCATCCGCAGGAGCGTTGTCTTGCCACATCCCGAAGGCCCAAGCAGCGTAAAGAACTCATTGTCACGAATGCCGAGTGAGATCTGCTGAAGCGCCGTGAAATCACCATACCGTTTTACGGCATCGCGCACATCCACCGCAATCTGGGTGTCGTCGGTCACTCAAACATCCCCGGACTTGTCCAACCCCTGACGTCTGAGGGGGCCTGATGTCATGTCCGCCGAAGGGGAATGAGGCAGTGAATACATCCGGATCTCCAAGTCTTCGGGTTTACGCTAGAGCGGAATCGCGGTTTTGAAAACGTCGTCTTTAGCGAAGATTGGGTTAGGGGAAACCTTTGCCTGGCACATCAACCTTAGGGACCACCTAAGCCGGGGTAATGCAGACTGTTCTTTTCGGGGAGGCCTCAGATGGCACACTGCAAGCCTGTCGCTTGGCCTGCGTCCGCCGCGGTTCTGGAAGGAAATCTGATGTCCGTAGAAAAGATTGACACCGTTATTGTCGGCGCCGGACAGGCCGGTATCGCGCTGAGCGAGCATCTGGGCCATCACACCATCCCACATCTGCTGCTGGAGAAAGACCGCGTGGCAGAAGCCTGGCGCAGTGGCCGTTGGGACGCTTTGGTCACCAATGGGCCGGTTTGGCATGACCGCTTTCCGAACCTTGAATTTGAGGGCGATGCGCCCGATGCCTTCGTGACCAAAGACCGTGTGGCGGCGTATCTTGAGGATTATGCCCGCATGATTGACGCCCCTATTCGGACAGGCGTTGAGGTGATCCAGGCCAAACGGCTGATCGGGGAGCCGGGCTTTCGCCTGGAGACATCGCAAGGCCCCCTTGAGGCAAAGCGCGTGGTCGCTGCAACGGGCGCATTTCAGCACCCGGTCATACCGCCGATTGTCCCGGAGACCGCCGGGATCACACAAATACATTCCTATCACTACCGGAACCCTGAACAGTTGGCCGAAGGGGCCGTCTTGGTCGTGGGGTCAGGGTCCTCGGGGGCGCAGATCGCCGACGAACTGAACCGCGCAGGCCGGCGCGTGTTTCTGTCAGTCGGTCCACACGACCGCCCGCCCCGGCGCTATCGCGGGCGCGACTTCGTCTGGTGGCTGGGTGTGCTGGGGCTGTGGGACATGGCAGCGATGGAGCCTGGAACGGAACATGTGACCATTGCCGTCAGCGGCGCCTATGGCGGGCATACCATGGACTTCCGACGCCTGGCCCATGAAGGTGTCACGCTTGCAGGTATGACAGCAGGGTTTGCCGACGGCACAATCACCTTTGCCCCGGACCTGCAAAAGAACGTGGCCGCGGGGGATGCAAACTATCTGGGCATGCTCGATGCAGCGGACGCGTATGTCACACGCATGGGTCTTGATCTGCCGCAGGACCGCAAGGCCCGTGAGATGCTGCCTGATCCGGCCTGCCTGACCACACCGATCACGCAATTGAAGCTGGCCGAGGAGGGTATCGACACCCTGATTTGGGCCACGGGCTACCGCAGGGATTATGATTGGCTGGAGGTGGATGCCTTTGACGCCGACGGCGCACCGATCCATCAGCGCGGCGTCTCGCGCGAACCGGGCGTCTATTTCCTTGGCCTGCCGTGGCAGTCCCGCCGGGGCTCGACCTTCATATGGGGCGTCTGGCATGATGCCAAATTCATCGCGGACCAGATTGCCATTCAGCGGGCCTATGCCGAGTATGACGGCGACGCGGGCATCGTGCGGTCCGCAGCAGAGTAAGTTTCAACGGCAAGGAGCCTCTGATGGCCCATCAACGCATTCGCAAATTCAACACGGGGGACACCTACCCCGAACAGAGCCTCGACAACGACCTGTGCCAGGCGGTGGTGACCCGAGGGGGCAAGACCGTCTGGCTGCGCGGTCAATGCCCGCAGAACCTTGAGGATGCAGTGAACATTGACAGTCATGATCCGGCAGAGCAGACCCACAAGGTGATGCAGAACATCAAACAGCTGATCGAAGAAGCCGGCGGCACGATGGAGCATCTGGTCAAGGTCGTTGTCTATATCACCGACGTCCGGCATCGCGAGGCGGTCTATCGCACGATGGGTGAATACATCAAAGGCGTGCATCCGGTCTCCACCGGGCTGGTTGTGCAGGCTTTGGCGCGCCCTGAATGGCTGGTTGAGATTGACGGCACGGCGGTGATCCCGGAATGACGTTTTCGCTTGTTGCACGGTGCCGGGAAACGGGAATGTTCGGCGTGGCGATTTCGTCGTCTTCTCCGGCAGTGGCCGCGCGGTGTTCCTATGTTCGTGCAGGCGTCGGGGCAGTGGCGTCACAGAATGTTACCGATCCGACACTGGGGCCGTTGGCGCTTGACCTCATGGAACGCGGGAGAGACGCGGCCGCCGCCATCGGCGAGGTGCAGAAAAGAGGCGCCCATATGACCTACAGACAGGTCCTGGCGGTGGATGCGGCGGGACAGACCGCCATTCATTCAGGCGCAAACAGCCTTGGGATCTGGACGCAGGCGCAGGCGGCAGATGTCGCGTCGGGCGGCAACCTTCTTGCCAATGACACCGTGCCCCAAGCGATGATCGATGCGTTTCTGTCAAGCTCTGGCCATTTGGGAGACCGTCTGATCGGCGCGATGCAGGCTGGTCTTGCCGCCGGCGGTGAAGCAGGGCCCGTGCATTCTGCCGGCATGATGCTTGTGGACACCGTGTCGTGGCCCGTCGCGGATCTGCGCTGCGATTGGACCGAAGAGTGCCCGATTACCGCGATCTCGACCGCCTGGCAGATCTATAAACCGCAGCTGGACGCATATGTTCAACGGGCGCTCGACCCGACCAAGGCACCGTCTTACGGCGTGCCGGGCGACGCCTAGTCGGTCACTGCAATGCGCAAACATCGGACTTGAAGCTGCAGCACAGCACAGCATAGTTGCTGCCATGCCTTTGCGTTTCACCCTTCGTCAGCTGGAATACTTCGTCGCCGTTGGCGAGGAGGGCTCAATCGCGCAGGCCAGTGAGCGGGTAAATGTCTCCTCCCCCTCCATCTCTGCCGCCATTTCGCAGTTGGAAGGTGAATTCGGTCTGCCGCTGTTCGTCCGCAAACACGCACACGGGCTCAGCCTGACGCAAGCCGGGCTGCAATTTCTGAGCAAGGCGCAGAGGGTGCTGGCGGAGGCGGAGGCGCTGAACCGGTTGGCCGACAACATATCGGGCAAAGTCCAGGGACCGCTCAAGATCGGCTGCTTGCTGACCTTTGCACAAGTCCTGCTGCCCGCGATCCGGCGCAAGTTCGAGCAGAGCCACCCCGATACAAGGGTAAGCCAGATAGAGGCCGACCAGCTGGAACTCATCGAAAAGCTGCGGCGCGCAGAGATCGATGTGGCGCTGTCTTATGACCTTGAAATCCCGCCAGACCTGGATTTCGTGCCGCTGCGCGCCTTGTCGCCCTATGCGATGATGGCCGCGGACCACCCGCTGGCAGACCGCGATGCGGTGTCGGTTGCCCAATTGCTGGAGCACCCCATGGTGCTGCTCGACCTGCCATTCAGCAGCGACTACTTCCTGAGCTTTTTCGACCAGGCCGGACGGCGCCCACAAATCGTGGAACGCACGCGGGATATGGCGGTGATGCGGTCGTTGGTCGCCAACGGCTTTGGCTTTGGGATCGCCAACATCCGCCCACACACCGATCTGTCGCCAGACGGGCGACCGCTTCGGTTCGTGCCGCTCAAAGGTCCACAACGCCCTATGCGTCTGGGCTTGATCCTGCCGCAGGGCGCGCGCAGCATTCTGACGGTCAGCGCCTTCATCGATCACACTGCGCAGACGATTGCCACATGGGGCTATCCAGGACGCGCAATCAAACAAGAGGTTTAGCGCAGACCTAAGCCATGCTTATCCAACCATGACTTTAGCCTAAGCCATTTATCTGCGACGCTCAGACCGATGACGATCCCCGATGGAGTGCCTGCCCGTGCGTGACCCCCGCTACGATATCCTGTTTGAACCGGTGCAAATCGGGCCTGTCACCGCAAAGAACCGATTTTACCAGGTGCCCCATTGTAACGGCGGCGGTTATCGTGACCCATCCGCGGCGGCGGCCATGCGAGGCGCCAAGGCCGAAGGCGGCTGGGGGGTGATCTTTACCGAACAATGCGAGATGCACCACAGCTCGGAAATCACCCCCTTCATCGAACTGCGGCTGTGGGAGGACAAGGACATCCCGATGCTGCGCCGGATGTCAGAGGCCATGAAAGGCCACGGGGCGCTCGCAGGTATTCAACTGGCCTATTCCGGTGTGAACGGCCCGAACCTTTATACCAAGGAAGTGCCGCTGGCGGTCTCGGCCCAACCGATCCGCACCTTCACCAATGATCCGGTGCAGGCGCGCGCGCTCGACAAGACCGATATCCGTGATCTGCGGCGGTGGTTCGTGACTGCGGCAAAGCGGTCCAAACTTGCAGGCTTCGACCTCATCTGCCTTTACGGTGCGCATGGCTTTGGCATCTTTCAACATTTCCTGAGCCGTGCCACAAACCACCGCGGCGATGAATATGGCGGCAGCCTCGAGAACCGGTCTCGTTTTGCACAGGAGGTCGTGGCCGATATCCGCGATGCTGTGGGCGATACCATGGGGCTGACGATGCGGGTGTCTCTGGACGAAAGCATCGGTGATCTTGGGTTCTCCAACGCGGAAGTGCGCGAGTTCATCGAGATGAATCGCGATCTGCCGGATCTGTGGGATCTGGCGCAGGGCACCTGGGAGGACTGCTCGGGCCCCTCGCGGTTCACCGAAGAGGCCTCCCAGCAGACGCTGGTCCAAGGTATTCGCGAACTCACGGACCGACCCATCGTCGGCGTCGGGCGGTTCACCAGCCCCGATGTGATGGCAAAGATGATCCGCAGCGGCACGCTCGATTTCATCGGCTGCGCGCGGCCCTCCATTGCGGACCCTTTCCTGCCCAAGAAGATCGAAGAAGGCCGCATTGAAGACATCCGCGAATGCATTGGGTGTAACATCTGCATCACCGGCGACATGACCATGTCGATCAGCCGCTGCACCCAGAACCCCACTTTCATGGAAGAATGGCGCAAGGGCTGGCATCCGGAAACAATGAATGTCAAAGGCGAAAGCAGATCTGTTCTTGTTGTAGGTGCCGGTCCAGCCGGTCTCGAAGCAACGCGCGCACTGGCGGACCGCGGGTACGACGTGGCACTTGCCGAAGCGGGCACCACCCTGGGCGGTCGCGTCGCGCGCGAGCGACTGTTGCCCGGACTGTCGGCCTGGGGCCGTGTGGTGGATTACCGTGAATACCAGATCCGACAGAAGCCAAATGTTGAAACCTACTTCGACAGTGCACTGGATGCCGAAAACATCCTTGAGTTCGGCTTTGAACATGTTTGTCTGGCCACCGGCGCACACTGGCGGCGCGATGGCGTGGCACGCCAGCATGTGGTGCCTTTCCCGACGGATGCAGCGATGCCGCTTTTCACGCCGGATGATCTCATGGACGGGACACTGCCCACCGGGCATGTGGTGGTTTATGATGACGATCACTACTACATGGGCGGTGTGCTGGCAGAGCTGTTGGTGCAAAAGGGCTGCAATGTGACCCTGGTGACGCCCGCCGCCCATGTCAGCGAGTGGACCCTCAACACGTTGGAGCAGCATGAAATTCACCGCAGGCTGGCCAAGATGGGTGTCACGGTTGAATTGAACCGCGGCGTGACGGCGGTTGGTGCGAGGCATGTTGAGACCAACTGCATGTTCACCGACACCCGCCGCGAAATGGCTTGCGATGCCGTTCTGCTGGTCAGCTCGAGAGTTGAGCACAACGGTGTTTACAAAGACCTGCAGGCGCACAAGGCGGCGTGGGCGGATGCTGGGATCAAATCGGTTACGCTCATTGGCGACGCGAATGCACCCGGTCCGATTGCTTGGGCAACCTATGCCGGCCACAGGTATGCGCGGGAATTGGATGCGCCGGATATCGGCGACGCGCTCTCGTTCCGGCGAGAAATCACAGAACTTGCGGTCGATTGATGAGTGTCTTTCCCTTTCCCCAAACGCTCGTTTCAGACATCCTTGATTGGACGAGGCAACGCATCCTAAGCGGCCCGGACCCCAAACACGGGGCGCAAAGCCATGCAGCACTAGACCCGATATTGGGCGGATCGATAACCCCGGACGGCATTGGTGGAAATGCTGCCTTTGATCTTTTCACCAAAACAATCGTCCCTTCGACCCGACCCTTTGGCCATCCCACTTCGCTGAGCTTTGTCGCCTCCGCCCCCAGCCAGGCGTCGTTGAGCTTTGATGCAGCCCTCGGGGCTGCCGGCATCTTTGCGGGCAATTGGGACGGAGGCGCGGGGGCGATCCATGCCGAAAATCAAGCCCTGCGGTGGCTGTCGGACATGGCGGGCTGGGGGGCGGATGCGGGCGGAGTTTTTGTCGCGGGCGGAACCCTGGGCAATCTCAGCGCCTTGCATGCGGCCCGGACATGGAAAGCGCGACGCTCCTCAGCGCCAACCCGGTGGGCGATCCTGTGTTCGAGCGAAGCGCACAGCTCCATCAGGGCCGTTGCATCCGTGATGGATGTCGATATCATCAAGGTCGCCGCCGATGCAAATGGCCGCATGGATGCAGAGGCCGCAAGGGCTGCTTGCCAGCCGAATGTCTTTGCCATTGTTGCAAATGCAGGCGCCACGAACTGCGGCGCAGTCGATGACATCAGCGGGCTGGCCGATCTGGCGGCCGAACACGACCTTTGGCTGCATCTTGACGGCGCATACGGGCTGGCAGCCCTTGCGGCCCCTGCCACACGCCCGGTTTTCGATGGGATCGAACGCGCGCATAGCCTGATCGTTGATCCGCACAAATGGCTTTTCGCGCCCTACGATAGCTGTGCGCTGGTCTACCGGCATGCGGCAGACGGGGCGAATGCACACGGACAACGTGCTGAATACCTTGATGCGGTCGACAGCTCGCACTGGAACCCGTCAGACTATGCCTTGCATCTGACCCGCCGGGCGCGGGGCCTGCCGCTTTGGTATGCGCTGGCGACGCATGGCACCAGAGCCTATGGCGATGCGATTGCAAAGACCATGGCCATTGCAGGGGATATCGCGGCGGGCATCGACGCAATGCCTGGTGTAGAGCTGATCCTCGGGCCGCAACTCTCCGTCGTGCTTTTTCGCCCCACCCAGATGTCGGATCAGGCTATGGACCAGTGGGCCGAGGTACATCGCCGGTCCGGCGCACTGTTGTGCCTGCCGACGACGTGGAAGGGAGAGAAGGTCTTTCGGCTCTGCGTTGTGAACCCTGACACCCATGCCGGTGATGTACTGTCTGTTTTGCAGACGCTGAGCGGAGGGCCCTCCGCATGACCCGCACCCTTGAGCTTCTTGAGCACCTGATCGCATTCCCGACGGTAAGCCACCAAAGCAATCTTGACCTCATCGACTGGGCACAAGATCTGCTGCAAACGGCCGGTTTCGACGTAACGCGGATTTACGCACCCGACAGGGCAAAAGCCGGTCTTTTTGCACGGCTCGGGCCCGCCACCGACGGCGGCGTTTGCCTTTCGGGTCATACCGATGTGGTGCCGGCTGAGGGGCAGCAGTGGACCCGTGATGCTTTCAGTTTGACCCGCGACAGAACGCATGTGTTCGGGCGCGGCACAACGGATATGAAGGGCTTCCTGGCCTCTGCCTTGGCGCTGGCGGAACGGGCGCAAGACGTTCGTCTGGTCAAACCGCTCAGCCTCGTTCTGTCCTACGACGAAGAAATCGGCTGTGTCGGGCTGGGCGAAATGCTGCCCCGGCTGACCCCTTTGATTGGCAAGCCACGCGTGGTGATCGTGGGAGAGCCGACATCGATGCAACTTGCAACGGGTCACAAGGGAAAAGCCACGTTAAAGGTCACCTGCCATGGTGAGACCGGCCACAGCGCGCTTGCACCGCATTTCGTGAATGCGATCCATCTGGCCGCGGCCTTTGTGGACGAAGCACGGCACTTGCAGAGCAAACTCTCGCAGGGGCCTTGCGACCCCGCCTATGACATTCCCTATTCTACCGTTCATATCGGCAAGATCGCGGGGGGACGCGCACTGAACATCGTACCCGATTTGGTGAGCATGGATATGGAGTTCCGGCATTTGCCGGGGACAGCGGCCGCCGATCTTCTGGAGGCCATCAACGCCGCGGCGACCCATGTGGGCGATCTGTTTCAGCGCCCTGATGCCATTTCGGTTCAGCAGATCAATGCCTATCCGGGTCTCAATCTATCCGCGGATAACCCAGTCATTGATTGGGTCAGAGGTCTGGCCAATGGCGGAGCACCAACGAAGGTCGCCTTTGGAACAGAAGCGGGTTACTTTGCCCAACTTGGTCTGGATGCCCTTGTCGTCGGCCCCGGCGATATGGCGTCTGATGGTCATAAACCCGATGAAGCCTTGGCGCTAACCCAGCTTGCCGCCTGTGATGCGATGATGGATCGGATCCTGCAAAGCCTCGCCTGCCAAAACACGATCTGACAGCTGTCCTATGATGGATTGATCGGAAACACGAAGCTGGATGGTGACGCGCATCCTGACGGCTGCAATGCCCGTTTGCCGACCCACCCTTTTGAAGATTCCTCATTCGCTGCGAAAGTTTGCGAGGCGGGACAGAGCTTTGTCCCGCAAGAGGTCACGTCCGCTTCGCAAATCTTACCACTGGACCAGCCGCTGTTTGACCATTACAGAAGTGCAAGACTGATCTCAGGAACAAGCGCCAGAAGCACCAGTGCCAAACATGTGACAAGAAAAAACGGCACAGCAACTCGGAAGACGGCCAATGGGCTGACTTGCGCCACTGACGCCGCGACATAGAGACCAATCCCAACGGGCGGAGAAAGCAATCCAAGGATCAGGTTGATCGATACAACCACCCCGAAATGGACCGGGTGGATACCATAGACCTCGGTCGCAATCGGCAGCAAGATGGGCACCACCATGATAAGACCCGCAATCCCATCGATCACCGTCCCCACCAAGAGCAGCATCACCAACACCAACAACATGAACGCGGTCGGCGTCGTCGCAACGGTCTGGATCCAGACTGCGGCGGACTGGGGAACCTGACCGAAGACCAGAACCCAGGAAAAAACACTGGCGGAGGCAACCAGAAACAGAACCAGCGCGGAGTTGACCCCCGTCCGCAGCAGGATCGTCGGCAGGTCAGAGAGTTTCAGCGATTTCGTCACGAACATGCCGATAAAGGCAGCGGCAAGCGCGCCCAGTGCGGCCGCTTCGGTCGGTGATCCGATGCCGCCAAGAATGGTGCCCGTGATGATCGCCGGGATCGTCAACATCGGCAGTGCCTTGCGAAGCGCTGATCCTTTCTCACGCCAGCTCAGTTTTTGGCCACGCGGGTAATCATAGCGCAGACCCAGTATCGCAATTGTTCCCAGGAACAGGCCGGTCAGTATCAAACCCGGCAAGAGACCCGCGAGCAACATGTCCCGAACCGCCAGTTGAGCCAAAACCGCGTAGACCACGAAGACAATGGAGGGCGGGATAATGGGCCCCAACAGCCCGCCAAAGGCGGTCACAGCCGTCGAGAAATCGCGCCGGTACCCCTCGCGCTCCATTTCCGGCACCATGACCTGGCTCATCATGGCAATCTGCGCCGTCGCAGACCCCAGGATAGACGCAACCATCATGTTGGCGACCAGGTTGATATATGCGAGCCCGCCCCGCAGCGCACCGAGAAAGGCCGCTGCCAGTCGCACCAGGCGCTGCGTGATGCCTGCGCCATTCATCAATTCGCCGATCAGGATGAATAGAGGGATAGCCAGCAGGCCAAAGTTGTTGAGAGATCCGAAAAACTGGAGCGCAAAGCTGTCAAGCAAGAGCGGATTGCCGGACGACAGGATGAAAGCAAGCGCTGTAATGCACAGGACCAGACCGATCGAAACACCCAGAAACAACAACACGATGAAAACAACAGCAGCCATGCGTTACGCCTCCGACGCCGACACTCTGATCGGGTTTTCGACGCGGTCAACCACCCCGAGATCTTCCATCAGGTTTGCAGCCGCATGTATTGTCAGGGTCGTGGCAAACCACGGCATGACCAGATAAAACCAGAACGACGAGGCCCCCATCACTGGTGTTGTGTCCGTGTAGATGAAGTTGAAGGTCGTTGCCTCGAAAGTGCCCACGTCAAAATCTGCCGCAATGAGACCAAGCGGGTCAAACCATCGCCAGCACAGGTAAAACAGCACGATCCCGAAGCCCACGGAGAGAAGCGAAATCACTGTCCTCAGTCCTCGGACAACACCTCGCGGCAGGACCTCATGCAACAGGAACACCGCCGGATCGATGCGACCGCGCAGCATCAGCGACGCGCCGACAAAACCCGACAGGATCATGGAATGGATCGCGATCTCATCCGCCCAGGCGATGGTGATGCCGACCATGCGTAACAGGACGTTTGCCAAAACAAACATCGCAATACTCGCAACGAGCGATCCAAGAATTGGTCTTTCTATCGCAACAACAAGAGAGGAAAGCCGCAGGATGGCACGGGCGATGAACAAAGAGGCAGTCCACTTCTTCAAAGATTTGTTCAAGAACGAAGCGCCCGCACACAGCGGACGCCCCGGATTAGCGCATCAGAAGATCAGAAGCTTGCGACCAGGGCACGCAACCTTTCGACGTAGTCCGTCTGCTCCGACCACTCCGCATCCCATTCGGCAACCACGTCACCGAAGAAGTCCATTCCGACATTTTCGATGATGTTAAGGCCTTCGACGGCCTTCAGTGTCTCAAACTTGCCCGCCTCACCTTCGACAAAGCGGTCGATGGTGGCGTCACAATGCGTTTGCACAGCTTCCCGCAGGATGGCCTGATCCTCCGGGGACAGTCCCGCCCAGACCCGACCGGATACAAGGGCGACCATCGGGAACATCTGGTGGTTGGTCTGCAGCAGGTTCGGTGCGTGCTCGTGATACCCAAAATTGATGATGGACTCGTAATCCATTGCAATCGCGTCGATTTGCCCGTTGGCAAGTGAATCGTATACCTGTGTCAGAGGCATAGGCGCGGGGGCGGCACCCATCATCTCAAAGAAAGACCGCATCGGCGGGGCGGGTGTGATGCGAAAGCGTTTGCCATCCAGATCGGCGGCACTTTCCAGCGCCTCGCGGCTCATCATCTGACGCATACCGGTCATCGCATAGCAGATACCAACGGCCCCAGTGGCGCGCGGCATTTGCTCAAGGATCTCCCGCGCCTCATCGGAGCGCAGCACGCGGGCGGCGTCTTCGATGTTGCGCACCAGGAAAGG
Source organism: Roseobacter weihaiensis (assembly GCF_020622345.1). Classification (GTDB taxonomy): domain Bacteria; phylum Pseudomonadota; class Alphaproteobacteria; order Rhodobacterales; family Rhodobacteraceae; genus Roseobacter; species Roseobacter weihaiensis. The sequence goes on from NZ_JACNMO010000003.1 coordinate 263,844, forward strand.
TGTGTGCAGCGCGCTCATGTCGGGAATGCGGGTCGTGACCTCTGCGGTCGTCAGCCAGGCCATATCCAGCGCCCCGGTCTGAAGCTGTTGCAGCATTTCGCCCTCCGAGCCCAATTGCCCCGAAGGGAAAGCCGTGACGGAAAAGCGGCCGTCAGACAGGCTGCCCAAGGTCTCGCCCATGGCCGCAACTTCCTGGTTCCAGACATGCACCGGCGGTGTAATCAGGCCAACGCCGAATTCGCGCTCCTGAGCGGCGAGTGCGCCGGGAAGGACCGCGGCGGCGACACAGATGGAGACTGCAAAGGTCTTAAAGTTCATTATTCTCTCCCGTTGGTGGGGTTACGTATTCTACCATTAGGCATTTTCTGCCCTTATATCATTAGTACACAAACTATTTTCCAAGATTTTCATCAGGTCAAGCTTTTCCTTTGGCTGCCACCTTTTATCCCCGGAATATAGTTTTTCTTGCCGTTTGGCACTGCAAATACCCCGCATCGTACCCGCAGAGCCAGAAGCCCACCGGTCAGGACACGGTTCTTTTGCGCATAACCCTCGCCACCATTCCAGGCAGGGCATTTGGCTCACCTCGCGGCTGCGTGCGCGTGACGCTCGACCACAGCGCATCTTTAGGCCGAGGCGGCCAGTAGTTCAATTGCGCAGCACGCGAGATTGAATTGCAGCAGGTGGAAAATGAAACCCGACGCGCCTGTCGGGGCGGTATCTTGGGGGCGGTTCTGCCCTAATCGACAAAGGCGCGTTCCACGACAAACGTGTCGGGACGGTTGTTTGACCCTTCTACCAGACCAAAACCTTCAAGCGCCGATTTCGTATCCCGGAGCATGGCCATGGAGCCGCAGATCATGCCCCGGTCGGTCTCCGGCGAAATCGGTGGAACGCCCAGGTCCTCGAACAGCTTTCCGGATACCATCAGATCCGTGATGCGCCCCCTGAACGGGAATTCTGCGCGTGTCGTCGAGTTATACAGACGCAAAGCTTGCGCGCATTCCCCCACCAGGGGATCGTCCTTGACAGCGGCCACCAGCTCTTGCCCGTATTTGAGCTCCTCCACGTCCCGACAGGTATGGGTCAGGATCACCTCTTCGAATTTCTCATAGGTGTCGGGGTCGCGGATCAGGCTGGCAAAAGGGGCGATACCGGTGCCCGTTGAAAACATCCAAAGCCGCTTGCCCGGCAGCAGCGCATCATTGACCAAGGTGCCCGTGGGCTTCTTGCGCATCACCACTGTATCCCCCACCGCTACCTTTTGCAGATGTTCCGTGAGCGGTCCTCCCGGCACTTTGATCGAGTAGAACTCAAGTTCTTCATCCCAGCTTGGCGATGCAATCGAATAGGCTCTGAAAACGGGCTTTGTCGCATTGGGCAAGCCGATCATCACGAACTCGCCGGAGCGAAAGCGAAACGTCGGGGGACGGGTGATGCGGAATTTGAACAAACGATCCGTGTAGTGCTCGACCGACGTGACTTTTTCGGCAAAGACACCCGCCGGGATCGGAAGCTCTGGATCTTGCTGTGCAGTATCAAGGGACATTTGTCTGGCTCCTATTTTAATGGCGTTGCGGATGAACAACCCAGATTATCGCCCTTCTCGGTCCATTCGGGGCATAAGCTATACCGTCGGTTGTCGCCTCGTACTTTCATTAGTATACGAATGAATATGTGAGTGAATATCCACCTGTCAATAGCTCGCCAAAGGCTGGTGAGGTCGCCTATCTCCCTTGACCCAAGCTTTGCGAGTATGTTTGTGTACGAATGAAAATTGCCGAAAGGGAATTCCTTGGAAAAACTTGTCATACGAAACATCGGCCAGATTCTCTCTGGCAAGCTCGAAGAGCCCGTCTTTGATGGCGATTGCATGATTGCTATCGACGGCAAAATCAACGACTGGGGGCATGAGAAAAACCTCGATTGCGACGCGGCGACGACCGTGGTGGATGCCAATGGTGTGACGCTGGCGCCGGGTCTGATCGACAGCCACGTCCACCCCGTTGTGGGCGACTACACGCCACGCCAGCAGCAGCTTCACTGGATTGATTCGACCCTTCATGGCGGGGTCACGACGCTGATATCGGCTGGCGAAGTGCATATGCCCGGCCGTCCCAAAGATGTCGTGGGCCTCAAGGCCATGGCGATTGCCTCCCAGCGCTGGTATGAGAACTTCCGCCCCTCCGGCATGAAAGTTCATGCGGGCGCCCCTGTGATCGAGCACGGCATGGTCGAGCAGGACTTCAAAGAAATGGCAGATGCAGGGGTCAAACTGCTGGGCGAGGTTGGCCTTGGCACGGTAAAGGACGGCAAAACCGCGCAGCAGATGGTGAGTTGGGCCCGCAAATACGGGATGCAAAGCACCATTCATACCGGCGGGCCCTCCATACCCGGTTCCGGCTTGATTGACGCGGATATGGTGATGGAAACCGGCACGGATGTCATCGGTCACATAAACGGCGGCCACTCTGCCCTGCCAGACGATCAGATCATCTGCCTGTGCGAAAGCTGCAAGGCCGCGTTTGAGATTGTACACAACGGCAATGAGCGGGCGGCTGTTCTGACGGTGAACACGGCACGTGAACTGGGCAAGCTCGATCAGGTCATCCTTGGGACCGACGGACCTGCGGGGTCGGGCGTGCAACCCCTGGGCATTCTGCGGATGATCGCGATGCTCTCGGCCTTCGGCAACGTCCCCGCAGCAGAGGCGTTCTGCTTTGGCAACGGCAATACGGCGCGGCAGCGGAAACTCGATACAGGGCTGATCGAGAAAGGGTATTGCGCCGATTTCGTATTGCTGGATCAGGCACAACATGCACCCGGTAAGAGCATGCTGGAGTCGGTGCAGTTGGGCAATCTGCCCGGCGTCGGCATGACCATCATCGACGGCGTCATCCGCTCCGAACGCTCGCGCAATACCCCGCCCGCGCACCGCTTGCCGGAACACATCGCATGACGGCCCCCCTGGCCGGGCTGAAGGTTGTTGAACTGGCACGGATTTTGGCGGGTCCCTGGATCGGCCAGACGCTGTCAGACCTGGGGGCCGATGTTCTCAAGGTGGAAAGCCCGCAGGGGGACGATACCCGCACCTGGGGACCCCCCTTCATCGCGCGCAAGGACGACACATCCGCCGCCTATTTTCACTGCGCCAATCGCGGAAAACGCAGCATGGCCGTGGACTTCAACAATACCACCCACATGGCCCGCCTGAAAGCGGAGATCGCCGAGGCCGATGTTCTGATCGAGAACTTCAAGGTCGGGGGGTTGCGCAAGTTCGGCCTTGATTTTGAGAGCCTGCGCGAGGCGCACCCCCGGCTGGTCTACTGCTCGGTCACCGGGTTCGGACAGGATGGGCCCTATGCGCACCGGCCGGGATATGATTTTCTGATCCAGGGCATGTCCGGTATCATGAGTTTGACGGGCGAACCTGACCAAGATCCGCAAAAGATCGGCGTTGCTTTCGCCGATATCTTTTCCGGCCTTTACGGTGTGATCGGGATTCAGGCGGCCCTGTCCGACAGGGCTGAAACCGGATTAGGCCAGCATGTGGATATCTCTCTTCTGGATTGCATGACCGGCGTTCTGGCCAACCAGGCCATGAACTATCTGGCAACCGGCACCGCACCGACACGTCTGGGCAACGCGCATCCGAATATTGTTCCTTACCAGACATTTGCAACAAATGACGGGCACATCATTGTGGCCTGCGGCAATGACCGCCAATTCAAGGCGCTCTGCAAGGTTCTGGCGTTGACGGACCTGGCCGCTGATGACCGGTATGCGACAAACCCGGCGCGCGTTGCCCATCGGGAAATCCTCATTCCTGTTTTGGCGCGCGCGCTCAAAGCATGGACAAAAGCAGATATCCTGTCAGCCCTTGAAACCGCGCAGGTTCCGGGCGGCCCCATCAATACGGTCGAAGACGCCCTGGCGGATCCTCAAATCAAACATCGACGCCTGCAAATTGCGCCGGAAGGCGTGCCCGGAATACGGACACCGCTTACGTTTTCGCGGTCGACTCTCGCGCTTGATCGTGCATCACCAGCAAAGCCAAAACCGATGTGATCCCCCATTTCACGAAATCTTCTTGAGCAGCTCAAGAAGTCTTTTCTGTTCAGCAGGTTTAAGCGGTGACAGCGTTTCCTGCGTGATGATCCGCCCATCTTGCCTGAGACCGTCTATCATCCGAGCGCCCTGCTTGGTCAGCGAAATGATGGACCGGCGCTTGTCATTCGGGTCGGGGTTGGTGGCCAGAAGTCCCTTTTGCTTGAGGCGATCCACAACACCTTTGATCGTGGCAATATCCATCGCGGCCAGACGGCCCAGATGGTTTTGCGACACGTCCCCATGCTCTGCCACACGGATCAGGGTCGTAAACTGCGTTGGCGTCAGGTCCTCGGAGATATTGTCCTGAAAAATTCCGGCATGCCGCTGGCTCACCAATCGCAGCAGATAGCCCACCTGCTCATCCAGTTGGTAGTCGGAAATCTCGGGCTGGGGCTTCGATAATGTCTCCATGTCGAAGTTTAGGTCTTATCCAGAGACAAGCGCAAGGCGACATTTGCGAAGAGGGTCATCGCAAACCATCTTTTCCTTCCGCCTGGGCATGAGTCAAGCCACCGACACGCGGCAGGGGCCGACCGCTGTCGGTCACGGCGACGGCGACCATAATCTCGTCGCGGCGCGGCGCGTCGTTCAGGCGCACCTCAATGCCGTCGAAATGGCTGCGCACATAGGCCGCATCCTTATGCCCCAAAGGCACATCCAGCACCTGACCGGGGCTGCCCATTTTCTTGGACGATGGCACGAGCGCCGCGCCCTTCTCAACCTCGGCCCGCAGCGGGGCGCCAAGTTTCGGATGCAGTATGGCGGCAGCATGCTCCAGCTCACCTTTTTCACCGACCATGGCGGATTTGCCGTAGCTTTCGGCCTGCGCCGGCGTGATCCCCAGTGCCTCGACGCATTTCCGCCCCAGCAACGCGCCGAGTTCCGCGCCAATCTCCATCAACTCTGAAAGATCCTCCTGGTAAACACCCGCAAAGGGGTTTTCGATCACGGCCACCGCAACAGCCTTACGCGTCGCCGGCGTAATCTCACGCCCGATCTCGCGGTGTGTCTCTTCCACATTGACGGCAATCTTTCGGATCTTCACGCTCATCTCAAACCGTCCTTTCCCACGATGTCTTCTGCCGCCAGCCCGCCCATCCGGTTGTGGATGCGGCCCCCGGTGGTCATCACCAGGATCAGCGCCATCTCACCCGCTTTCGGGGCATCGTTGAGGCCAACTTCCATGGTGTCGAAATGGCTGCGCACATAAGACGCGTTGATATGTGTAACCGGCACGTCAAGGCGCCCGCCAACGCCGACAACCTTCTTGTTCGACGGCACAATCGCATTTGAGTTGTCGAGAATCTGGCGCATCGCGTAACCGCCCGGCACATGCCAGAGCGCGCCATGTTCCAACTCGCCCGCCTCCCCGATCATCGCGCCCTTGCCGTAGCCTTCGATCTGGTCGGCACCGCCAAGCAGATCGACCAGCCGCTCGGCCATCGCGAGGCCCAAGGGTTTGAGCTCTTCCATAAACCATTGGATATCAGGCTCGTAGCGCCCGGCAAAAGGGTTGTCGATAACGGTCATTCCGGCGGCACGCCGCAGGCTCTTGGGCGGCAACGGCCCCCCTTCATGGAAGATTTCTTCAACCGAATAGGCCGTTTTTCGGATAGACACATCAGGCATAAAGAAACTCCGGTTTTTGACTTGGCAGCATATGTTCGTTGGTTGTCATGACCTGACCTTGCAGGAAAATACCTGCCGCGCAGATCATGTTTTGAGATTGAAAGGCAAGCGCGCAATCCTTGCCGGCCTGCAGCGCGGCCTGACGGTCAAAGGCGGACAGCTTAGCACATCCGACCACAACAGGCTTGTCCCCCAGATCGCTGTCCTCTGTGATCGCATTGGCCGCCCGCCGGGCAATTCCGGGATGTCCAGGAAGGTCAACCGCATTGCCGATCAGGGTTGCCGCAGCATCGGCCTGCGCGGCTGACGCGGCCAGCACCGTCACACTATCCGCGATGCCCAGGCTGAGGCTACGGCCATGTCGTCCGCTGGTGGCAATACCGCCAATGCCATCCTCGGCGGCCACCGTGAGACGCCCGAGGTCCTGCCCGTCATGGGTTTGCATGGCGGTGGTGAAGGCTGTGCCCGGTGCCAGATGCAAGGCGATGTCTCCCCCGTTGTTCACATAGGCCCGACGAAGCTCAGCGGCATGCGTCATGGCCAGCAGCACCTCATCCGCCACCGCCCCGGCGACTGCCGCCATGCGCGTCACATAGGCGGAACCGCAAAGCGGCAGGGCTGCATCATGCATCCGCCGTGCGACCGCTCCTTCGGGGACGGACGTCATGGCGCTCATGGGGGCTCGCAACGCGGGCAATTCAGCCACAAGCTCATCGAGAATTGTTGCAAAACGACAGGTCGCGGCCTCAAATGCGGTTTGCCGTTGCCCGTCTGCCCCGATGATCAGATCAATTGGCCCGTGTTGCAGATGCAGACGGGCGCCGTCGGGCAGCATGTTGGCTGTTGGCCCCATGGATCAGGACCTCTTGGACCAGCGATAGTTTTCATGGGCCATCGGATCTCGGGCGTTGGGGTTTTGCGAGACCTGACGCGTGGCGTCCCGGTTCACCTCCGAGACCTTTTTGAGATGCTCCATATGGCCGCCCAGCGTCTGATAGTCGCTCACCCGCAGGGTAAATTCAATGGGGGCCACGAGCGCCGGGGTGGGCACGTAACCGAAGGATTGCGTCGGCATATCCAGCACGTCGACCATGACGGTGATGCCCCCTCCCGGCCAGACATAGGCATTGGCCCCGCCGCAGGACACATGGGTGAGGGATTCCTTCACCGAACGGGTCAACCGGACCGGGTTTTCGGTCACACCCGCGCGCAGGCTGCCACCCGCTCCCCCCATGAAAAGCACCGAGCAGACAGAAGGTTCGCAGTTTTCGGCAATGAGATCGGCAGAGGCGGCCAGGGGCGCAGGTACGTCCTTCTTTTGTGGAACGAGCGCTGCGTCAAGCTCGTAGTAGGCCACCTGCTCCCCGGTCGTGGAGACCATCAACAGCCGCAACCCTTCCCAGGCGATCTTGGGGTTGAAGGGCCCCAGGATTCCGAGCGGATCGTCGATGTCCGTTCCGCCCCATCCGGTACCCGGATTGGCCACCTGGAAATACCGACCCGGCGTCGAGCGACGGCCGAGTATTTTGATGCCCGTGGCAGGCACATCCAGTTGCTTGCCGGTTTCATGCTCCGACAAAACGCCGGTGATGTGGTCATCAACCACCACAACCTCGTCCGCGTGCCCGATCCACTGCTTGGGGAACATCCCGATGGTGGCCGATCCACAGCCCACCCGCATCAAGCTTTCCGTGACACCATTCACAATCGGCGGCTTGCCGGCCTCAACCACGACCTCGGTCCGGTGTTCGCCCTCGCCCACCGTCATCGTGACAGCTTCGCGGTTGCACAGGCGCATCAGGGCGTCGCAGGTCACCCGCCCCTCTTTCTTGCTCCCCCCCGTGAGATGTTCCACCCCCCCCAGGGACAGCATCTTTGACCCGTATTCAGACGTCATCACGTGGCCGATCGGCTCGCCCTCCACCCGGACCACATCACGTTCATGGCCAATGTGGCGGTCGGTGTCGATCTTCACTTTCACGCCGCAGTAACTGAAAATACCCTCGGTCACGACCGTGACCATATCCACGCCGTCCACCTCCTGGCTGACGATGAAGGGCGCCGGTTTGTAATCGGGATAGGTGGTGCCCGCACCGACAGCGGTCACGAAGGGGCGGTCTCCCTTGACGATGTCGCCGTCCCAACCCTCCTGATCCATCCCGCTCCCCATGAAGGGGACAAGCTTCTGATCGGTGCCCTGAATGATCGTCAGCGGGTCCAGCCGGACAAGCGCGCCGCCATGGTTGGCGTAGCGGTCACAGGCACCGGATTTACCGTCTGCGATGTAACACATCACCGGACAGGCGTCGCAGCGGATCTTTTCTGGATTATCTGCGGTCGTCATGACGCCCCTTTGAGGATCGCTGCGCGCACGCGGTGAGGTGTTGCCGGCACCTCAAAAACCCGCACGCCGGTTGCATGTTTGATGGCATTGAGAAGCGCCGGTGCGGTCGGGATCAGGACATGTTCGCCCAGCCCCTTGGCCCCGTAGGGCCCATGTTCATCCGGCTCTTCGATGATGATGGTGTCGATTGGCGGAATATCTCCGATGGTCGGGATCAGGTAGTCATGCAGATTTTCTGTCACGCCGGGAATATACTCTTCCATCAGGGCCATGCCGAGGCCTTGCGCGATGCCACCATGCACCTGCCCTTCGACCAGCATCGGGTTGATGGCCTGCCCGACATCATGGGCCGCCACGAACTTGAGGGGTTTGACCGTGCCCAGGGCCGTGTCAACCTCAACGACCGCCAGATGGGCCGCGTAGCCGAACTGCGCATAGGGGCTGCCTTGTCCGTTTTCATCCAGGGGCTTGGTCGGGGGATCATAAGTCTCCTCCTCCCGGAGCACGAAGCCCTCTGCATCCGCAGGCAGCGACGACAGCTCCAGATGATGCCGCCCCGCCCCATCCGTCGCCACGATCCGGGCACCTTCGAGCGTCAGGCTGGCGTCTTCACCGACATTGATTTTTTCAAGGATACGGGCCCGCAATGCCGTGCCCGACAAGCGCGCCGCATTGCCGGACACAAATGTCTGGCGAGAGGCCGAGGTCTTGCCCGCATCCGGCGTGACATCTGTATCGGCTCCCACAAGGACAATGTCCTGAATGGGCATGCCGAGGGCCGTCGCGAAAATCTGAGTGATCACGGTGTTCGCCCCTTGGCCGATGTCCATGGCCCCCTGATGCAGGATGACCCGCCCATCTGCCGTGACACCGGATTTGATGGTGGAAGGGTTTGGCAGCGAGGTATTGCCACAGCCATACCAACCGGCAGCAAGGCCAACCCCGCGCTTGAGCGTCTCATGCTCGGCGTTGAAGGCATCAGCCTGGGCACGTTCGGCATCCCAGGCATGCTGCAGGGCCTCAAGGCAAGCCTTGATCCCGACGCCCTGGCGAAAGACCTGGCCACAGACCGTCGGCACATTGTTGTCCAGCGCATTCAAAATGCGGAAGTCCAGCGCGTCCATGCCCAGTTTCTCGGCCAGCTCATCAAAGAGACATTCCTGCGCAATAGCCGATTGAGGCACACCGAATCCCCGGAACGCCCCGGCGGGCGGGTTGTTTGTATGAATACCCTTGGATTCCGCACGGTAGTCGGGGACCGCATAGGGCCCCGAGGCGTGCACCGGCACGCGTGTGGCCACGGTTGGCCCCCAGCTTGCATAGGCACCCGTATCGAAATCACCTTTGAAATCAAAGCCGCATATTTTACCATGCCTGTCGGCACCAATCCTCAAGATGATGTCCGAGGGATGGCGCTTGGTCGAGCTTTGCATCGACTCGGTCCGCGTGTAGCACAATCGAACGGGCCGACCGGTCTTCATGGCCCCGAGGGCCAGATAGGGCTGCACTGAAATATCCAGTTTCGCCCCAAACCCGCCACCTACGGCGGTCGGCACAATACGAATTTGCGATCGGTCCATGCCGAGGATTGCCTCAAGACTTTCCAGATCCATCACCGGCGCTTGCGTACAGGCATGAACTTCGACACGGCCCTCCACCATCTGCGCAAAGCCCGCCTCGGGTTCAATATAAGCATGTTCGACAAAGCCGCTGCGGAAACGCCCCTCTACGGTCATCTCCGCCTCCGCCAGGCGTGCTGCCGGGTCGCCGCAGGTTACAAATCCGCCACACATCACGTTGCCGGGCCGTCCGTCATGCAGTTGTGCGGCCTGGGCACTTTTTGCAAATGGCACGTCTCGGGCAGCCGGAAGCTCGGTCCAGGTGACGGGAAAGTCAGCCGGGTCAAAAGCCGCGATGATCTCGGGCCGGGCAATGACTGCCGCGACAGCTTCCCCCCGGAACCGCGTCTCTTTTTCGGCAAAGACAGGCTGATCCACGAATTGCGGGATCACACCGAACAGGTTCTCGCCGGGCACGTCATCTGCGGTCAACACCGCCTCAATCCCCACAGCCTCCGCAAAGGCGTCGAGATTGCCAATGGAGAACGCAGCCCGGGCAAAGGGCGAGCGGATGATCAGGATCTCCAGGCAGGACAAGGGCGCGACATCGTCGCCGAAGACCTCCTCGCCGGAGATCTTGGGGAGGCCATCGAGGCGCGGAATAGAGGTGCCAAGCGCACCGTCGCCTTGCCGTGCGATCGCAGGAGCCTGCGTCACCGCGTCCAGAATTTTCCGGTAGCCCGTGCAGCGGCACAGCACACCGCCCAAGGCATCCTGCACCTCTTGCAGTGTCGGTGTCGGTTTTTCCCGCAGCAAGGCAACCGCAGACACCATCATCCCCGGCGTGCAAATGCCGCATTGTGCAGCCCCATGATCCTGAAAGCTCTGCGTCAGGGATTTGGCGTGCGGGTCGCGCCCGTGCAGACCGGCCAAGGTCTCTACCCGGCGCCCCTCCGCCTGATGGGCTGCCATGAGACAGGCGCAAACCGGCTGGCCATCAACCAAGACCGTGCACGCCCCGCAATCGCCCGCATCACAGCCGATCTTGACATCGCGCGCATCGAGCCCCTCCCGCAGCATCGCTGAGAGCCGCTGCCCCGGCGTGGCGGGTGCTGAAACTTCAGTGCCGTTCAACTCAAATGAAATGGCCATTGATGGGAAATGCTTGTTCATACCGCGCCTGCCCTCAAGATCGCCCGTTTGCACTGCTCTTGCGCCGCATCCAGCCGGTAGGTTCCGCTGCCCCGCACATCGTCAATCGGTGACAGGGGCGACAGGTGCGCTGTGCTGACCGTGACATCCTGCAATCGCTTGCCAAGCAAATCGGCTTCGAGCGCCGGCAATCGCTGCGCCACCGCCGAACACGACCCGACAGCGACACGCGCCTGCGCAATGCGCCCTTGCGCGTCCAGTAAGATATTGGCGGCGGTCATGCAGATCGAGATCACCAGATATCGGCGGCTGCCCAGCTTTTCAAACGCGGATCTGGTGCCTAGCGCTTGATCCGGGATCAGGACTGCGGTGACCAGCTCGTCCTCTGCCAGGGTCGTCTTTCGGACGCCCTGGATGAATTGCGACAAAGCCAAGACCCGCGTTCCGCGCGCCGCACTCGCGATCTCCACACGGGCATCAAGCGCCAGCAAAGGCGGCACACCATCCGCCGCCGGAGAGGCGTTGCAAAGATTACCGGCGATTGTGCCCGCGTTCTGAATTTGCACACTTCCCACCTCGCGCGCTGCTTCCTTTAAGCCGTCAAACGCTGCAGGCAGCTCCGCCCTGACGATATCGGTCCACGTGGTCGCAGCCCCTATTCGGGTCGTCCCGTCGCCCCGCGTGATCCCTCCAAGACCCGCGATCCGGGTCACATCAAGGAACGCAGACGGCAGTTGCCCCTGTTGAACTGCCGGAAACACATCCGTCCCGCCCGCGATCACTCTGAATGCGCGCGTTTTCAGCGCATCCAATGCAAGCTCGAGATTGTCCGGGCGTTCAAAAGCCAAATCGACCTCCATATCGTTTGTATACGAATGATAGTAGGGCAGCATTTCTCATGTCAACAGGATTGTAGAGCAGCCGCACGCAAACAGGCCGTTGCAGAGATGTGCTGCCAGTTCCACGAGCCCGAAGCGAAGAAATGATAGCGTCGCTTTACCCTGAATGTCCGGGGAGCCGGTCGTTTCTGCCGGCCCCCCAAATGATCGCATCTTGACCGTTGCTGTGCTGCAAACGGCTGCTCAAGCATGGAGATCAGGAAGTCGGGGACCGTGGAGCGGCGCCCCCTTGTCGCTGCCGAAGTCCGCCAGATGAGGCCGAATGCTATTCGGCTCGGGGTCGCGATCCATGGACAGCGGTAGATGATGCTGCAGCGAGAACTCATAGAATGAGGCGGCATGCACCTGCCTCCTCGGGCACCCCCATGATCGGCTTAGAAGTCTGCCTTCCCATCCTGGTTCCCCACGTGTCCTCGTGACTTGTATCTGGCCGCGGGGCAATGGGGCGAGGGTGTCGTTGTTCCCGGACCAAGACACGTCACCGTGCCGGATCGTTCCAAGTGCAATGGGATTGGCTTTTGAAACTCGGCACTTTGAGAAGCCCGGGAATGGATAGGCGCCTTTCGGCCAATGCTTTCATACACTACTCTACTCAGGGTAGTTTGTGCTAACCTGCTGTAAGAACGTTCGGAAAGGATTCGAAGGTGTTATTTTTGCTTGCTTTTTGTTGCTTCCGAGCGTGACACTCATAAACATAAAACAACACGGAGAGTATCTTGACGCAATTCTACATTCTGACCGCCTCAACTGTGCTGACAATGGCCCTGAGCACCGCCGCATGGTCTCAGGAAACGCATCCGGTGACCGGCGACAAGCTCGCAGAGGATCAGACCTTCAGTTACAGGCTTCTCGATCAATTCCCTTCAATCGACCCCCAGCTTGTCGAGGAAGTTGAAGGCGGCCATGTCTCGAGACAGTTGTACGAGGGGCTCCTGACCCAGAATGCGGATGGAACGCTGCGCCCGGGTGTTGCCGAAGAGTGGTCATCGGAAGACAATAAAACCTGGATTTTCAAACTGCGCCCGGATGCCAAGTGGTCGAATGGCGACCCTGTGACCGCGCATGACTTTGTCTTTGCCTGGCGCCGTGCCGCCGACCCCGCCACGGCCTCCGAATACGCCTGGTATGTGGAATTGGCCAAGATCGAAAAGGCAGCTTCGGTGATTGCCGGAGAATTAGAACCCGAAGAACTGGGCGTTCGCGCGATTGATGACCAGACACTGGAAGTCACACTGGGACAGCCGCTCCCCTATTTTCCGCAGATGACGGTGCACTATACGTTCATGCCGACGCATCAGCCCACCGTTGAGGCACATGGGGCCAATTGGACCAACCCCCGGAACATTGTCAGCAACGGGGCCTACACACTCGAAGAAATGGCGGTTAACGAGTTTTTCCGTCTGAAAAAGAATCCCGAATACTGGGGCGCCGATGATGTGATAATCACCGAAGTGACCGGCTATGTGATAAACGACGTCAATCAGGCGCTGAACCGGTTTCAGGCCGGTGAGTTTGACATGATGGATGAGCTGCCCGCGGGCAGCTATCCGCGGCTTGAAGCCGAAGCGCCCGATGTGGCCCATTCCGTGCCGCGGCTGTGTTCCTATTATTACACCGTCAATCAGTCCGAGAGCGGGCACGAGGCGTTGAAAGATCCGCGCGTGCGCACGGCGTTGAGCTACGCGATAAATCGCAGCGTGATCACCGATCAGGTGCTTCAGGCGGGACAAGCCCCTGCCTACAGTTTTACCCATTGGGCCACGGCCGGATTTGAACTGCCTGACATCGAATACGCGAATTGGTCGCAGGAGGAGCGCATGGCGCGCGCGATGGAGCTGATGGTGGAGGCAGGATATGGGCCGGACAATCCGCTGGAGCTTGATCTGATCTACAACACTTCGGAAAATCACCGACAGATCGCAACTGTGATCAGCCAGATGTGGCGGCCCCTGGGCGTGACCACGGTGCTCAGCAACTACGAATGGCAGTCCTATCTGGACATCCGGGGCAATCAGAATTTCGACATCGCGCGATCCGCCTGGTGCGGCGACTACAACGAGGCGTCGACCTTTCTCGATCTCTTGACCTCGAACAACGACAACAATGACGGCAAGTACAACAACCCGGAGGTCGACCGCCTGATGGAAGAGAGCCTGACCCAGGCCGACCCGCAGCCGACATACACGCAGGTGGAGAAGATCCTGGCCGAGGATATGGCGATCCTGCCGATCTATCACTACACCCAGAACTTTGTACTGGACCCGAGCATTCGGAACTGGCCGATGGAGAACGTCGAGAACAATTGGTACGTGCGCGATATCTACCGCGCCGCTGCTGAATAGGCCGGTCTGGGGCGGGTGACCTGACCCGCCCCAAGCCCGGACGTCTCCGATGCTCGTTTTCATCATCAAACGCCTTCTCGTCGCGATTCCGGTTCTGTTGATCCTGGTCGTCGGCACTTTCATCCTCATGTACACCGCACCCGGCAGCCCCTTTGCCACCGAAAGGGGTATCCCCCCCGCCGTGCTGGCCAATCTGGAGGCGCAATACGGGCTGGATCAGCCCTTTGTCGTGCAGATATGGCGCTATATCACCGGGATCGTCACCGAATTCGATTTCGGTCCCTCCTTCATCTACCGCGATCAGAATGTGAATGACCTGATTGGTCAGGGGTTTCCCGTGACCCTGACCTACGGGTTCTGGAGCTTTGTGGTCGCCGTCATCATTGGCGGTGCGCTGGGAATCCTGGCAGCAGTCAAGCATAACACCTGGCTTGACTATCTGGCTGTCGGTATCTCGATCGGGGCGCAGGTTCTGCCGAACTTCGTGCTCGCACCAATCCTCGTACTAGTCTTTACGCTCTGGCTCGGCTGGTTGCCCGGTGGCGGTTGGCAGGGTGGGCAATGGCAATATATTATCCTGCCGGTGATCGCGCTCTCCACCAGTTTCATGGCGTCCATCGCGCGGATTTCCCGTGCCTCCATGCTCGAAGTACTGACGTCGAACTTCATTCGCACCGCCCGTGCCAAGGGCCTGCCGATGCACCGCGTGATCTTTCGCCATGCGCTGAAACCTGCGCTGCTGCCGGTGATCTCCTATCTCGGACCCGCCTTTGTCGGCATGATCACCGGGTCGGTGGTGATCGACATCTATTTCTCAACCGGCGGGATCGGACAGTTCTTCGTGGCCTCCGCCCTCAACCGTGACTACGGCGTGATGATGGGGATCACGGTGCTGCTGGGCACGCTCACCATTCTTTTCAACCTGCTGGTCGATATCCTCTACGCATGGATCGACCCGAAAATCCGGTATTGAGGCGATGATAGCAACAAAATCCGTCGCAGATGAGCTTGCCGCAGCGGCCCCGATCAAGGGGCGGTCGCTCTGGGCCGACGCGCGCGCGCGGTTCTTTCGGAACAAGGCTGCCGTCGCCGGGCTGATCGCGCTGGTCTGCGTCATGCTCTTTGCGCTGATCGGCCCCTTCATCTCACCCTGGAACAACGAGGACATCGACTGGAACGTGCTGGGCAACGTGGCGGAGGCAGGACGCCCGTCGCTGGAGACCGGTCACTGGTTCGGTACCGACGCGCTGGGGCGCGATCTCTTTGCCCGTACCGTTCAGGGCACCCAGATTTCCCTGATGGTGGGCATTGTGGGCGCGCTGATCTCGGTGATTGTCGGCACGCTCTACGGCGCGGTTGCAGGCTATTTCGGTGGCCGTATCGACGCCATCATGATGCGCACGGTCGATGTGCTGATGTCGATCCCTTACATGTTCGTCCTGATCCTGCTGCTGGTGGTCTTCGGGCGCTCCATGCTGATGCTCTTCATCGGCATCGGGTTGGTCAGCTGGCTCGACATGGCGCGGATCGCGCGCGGCCAGACCCTGTCGCTGCGCAGCAAGGAATATGTCGAGGCCGCGATTGCCACGGGCGTGCGCCCCTTCACGATCATCCTGCGCCACATCGTGCCGAACCTGCTCGGCGTTGTGATCGTCTATGCCACGCTGCTGGTGCCGTCGATGATCATCTATGAGAGCTTCATCAGCTTTCTGGGGCTTGGCGTGCAGGAGCCGCTGACGTCCTGGGGCGCGCTGATCAATGCCGGGGCCGCAGAGATGAACAAGAGCACACTCTGGATGCTTGCCTGGCCGCTGTTTTTCTTTGTCATCACGCTCTTTGGATTTTTCTTTGTCGGCGACGGCCTGCGCGATGCGCTCGATCCGAAGGATCGGTAGCGCTCACCTTGTCCCGAAGGATCGGTAACATGAATAATTTCCCAAAGGATCTGTGAACTATGGCCCTGCTTGAAGTCGCGGACCTGCGCGTGAGTTTCGACACCCCGGACGGGACGGTGCATGCGGTCAACGGCATGACGCTGTCACTGGACGCCGGACAATCCCTTGCCATTGTCGGCGAAAGCGGGTCCGGCAAGACGCAACTGGCCTTTGCGATCCTCGGCCTTCTTGCCAAGAACGGCCAGGCGACCGGCAGTGTACATTTTGACGGCCAGGAGATTCTGAACCTGCCCGAGCCGAAGCTGAACAAGGTCCGCGCCAATGAGATCGCGATGATCTTTCAGGACCCGATGACCTCGCTCAACCCCTACCTGCGGGTGGGCGATCAGATGGCCGAAGTTCTGATGCTCCACCAGGGTACCTCAAAGCGGAAGGCGCTGGATGAAAGCGCCAAGATGCTGGATGCAGTGCGCATTCCGGATGCGCGGTCACGCCTGAGAATGTACCCGCATGAGTTCTCCGGCGGCATGCGACAGCGGATCATGGCAGCCATGGCGCTGCTGTGCCGCCCCAAACTGCTGATCGCGGATGAGCCGACAACGGCGCTGGATGTGACCGTGCAAAATCAGATCATGGAACTGATTGCCGACATTCAGCGCGATTTTGACACCGCGCTGATCCTGATCACCCATGATCTGGCGATTGTCGCCGGGGCGTGCCAACGCACCCTTGTGATGT
This sequence comes from Roseobacter weihaiensis, assembly GCF_020622345.1. Classification (GTDB taxonomy): domain Bacteria; phylum Pseudomonadota; class Alphaproteobacteria; order Rhodobacterales; family Rhodobacteraceae; genus Roseobacter; species Roseobacter weihaiensis. The sequence goes on from NZ_JACNMO010000003.1 coordinate 280,512, forward strand.
ACGGCGGACAGGTGATGGAGATGGGCACGACCGACGATGTGTTCGAAGCGCCGTCACACCCCTATACGCTCGGGCTTCTCAATGCCGTTCCGCGTCTCGATATCCCGCAGGAGGCACTGCAGACGATCCCCGGCGATCCGCCCGATCTGACGCGGTTGTCACCGGGTTGTCCGTTCAGCCCACGCTGCGCGTTCGCGGATGGTCCCTGCCGCGAAACCATGCCCCCGCTGGAGGGCTTCGGACAGGGGCGCTTGCGGGCCTGCCATGCTGATCGGGAGACCGTGACATGAGCGCCCCGCTGCTGGAGGCCGAAGAGGTCAGCGTTACCTTCGATGTGCCACGCGCAGGCGCCTGGCCCTGGACACCACCCGACAGGCTGCAGGCGGTCAAGGCAGCTTCGATCACGCTGGAGCCCGGCAAGACACTTGGCCTCGTGGGGGAAAGCGGGTCCGGCAAGTCAACGCTGGCACGGGCCATTGTCGGCACGGTTCCGGTCAGTTCGGGCCGCGTGCTCTGGCGCGGGCAGGACTGGGCTGCGGCAAGCCCAAGGCAACGGCGCGCGCATGGGCGTCATGTTCAGATGGTGTTTCAGGATCCGCTGGCCGCGCTGAACCCGCGGATGAATGTGGGCCAGGTGGTGGCCGAGCCGCTGGTCACCCATTTCCCGGAGATGCCAAGGAGCGAAGTGCGCAAGAAGGTCGGCGCGATGATGGAGCGCGTCGGCCTGCTGCCGTCACTGGTCAACCGCTATCCGCATGAGTTTTCCGGCGGCCAGTGCCAGCGCATCGGGATTGCGCGGGCGTTGATTACCGAACCCGATCTTGTGATCTGCGATGAGCCGGTCAGTGCGCTGGACGTGTCGGTGCAGGCACAGGTCGTGAACCTGCTGCAGAGCCTGCAGCGGGACATGGGATTGGCGCTGATGTTCATTGCCCATGACGTCAGTGTGGTGCGGCATATCTCACATCGGATTGCGGTGATGTACCTGGGCCGGATCGTGGAAACCGCGGAGGCCTCGGAGCTGGTCGAAAACCCATGCCACCCCTACACGCGTGCATTGATCGCATCGGTTCCGATCCCCTCCCCCAAGGCCGAACGCGCCCGTCACCGCCCGGTCTTGCAGGGCGAGCTCCCGTCGCCCCTTGCTCCGCCGTCAGGATGTATCTTTCGGACGCGGTGTCCGATCGCACGCGACACCTGCGCGCAGGCTGTTCCGGAATTCAATGACATCGGCGGGCAGCATTACGTCGCCTGCCCCTATCTCCCGGGGTCGAGCTGACGCGGCTACATCCTTGCAGACCCTCTTCAGGCTGCCATCGTAATCCGCAATGGGGATCATGAAGACGCGAAGTATCTGCTGTGAAAGACCACCAGCCAGATCAGTCGCCGAGAGGCATTGACTGGCAGGGGGCGGGATGGGCTGTGCTCTTTGGATACATCGTCTTCCAAAGCAAACTCATGGAACAACACCCCTTGCTGCAAAGGGGGATGCGGGTATTGATGATGAACCGGGTGATCAGATTGCCGTCTGTGAAATCGAGCGGTTAACGCCCACTTTTATCGGCTTTGCCAAACCGGCGGATCGGCTGGATGCGTCTGAGGCTTTCTTTGCTTTTCATTTATTTAGCCTCGCCATGTTGGATTGCGAAACTCAACCGGCGGCCCCGGTTGCCAACGCCGGAGATCAAATGCCCTAGATCAGAAAGCTCGACTGTGTCGGCTTCCCGGTTTCCGCAGAGATGGATAGCAATGCAGAAATTTGCCAGCCCTGAGCCGTAACAGTTGATCAGTATGCGGGCAGAAGCTTAGCATAAAATGATCAATATGAAACTATTTTCCGACTTTCGAATTCCAGGTCGACGTCGTTTCTGACGCGCTCTGTCCGTGCTGTTACATCGATTCTCCCAACGACGTCACTTTACCAGCCCTATCGGATCAGTTGATCTTACTATTGTTCTGCTCCAGATATAGAGATTTTTCTTCTGGCTGTCCCACTCTGAGCGCAGAGTTTCGGAATGCCAATTTTTATCAAAATGATAAAAAAGTTGACTCTGCAGATTTCAAAAAATATCAAAGTGATAATTTTAATCTGCTGTCGACGTAACAGCGCTCTAAATGCATGGGATGAGATTGATAATGAACTCTTTAAACCACCCGAAGACCGGGATTGAAGTATCAAGCGATATTGAACTGAGCAATGCAGTGCATGCCGGGCACTACCTGACCGGTGTTTTCGTTTGTGCAGACAGCGACACTCAGCACGCATTGCTGCGGCAGGACAACATGGTCAAAGTCGATGTGCCGACTGCTCCGGCTGCCCGGGTGAAGTATCTGAAGAACTGGGCCAAGCGGCAGAGAAAGACTGCGATGTCCACTGGATTTGCCAGCATGCTTGTGCTGCCAATGTTCGCAGTGTCCGCTTCTGCACAAGATAGTGCTGCGGTGAACGCTTCCGTTGCTGAAGATGTGGTCAGCGCAACCATCCAGGACGACGGAACGTTGCTGCTCACCATGGAGGACGGCAGCACTCAAATAATAGCCGAAGGTGACTACAGCGTTACCGCCGATGGCCAAATCATGATTGAGGCCGACGCCCTTGCAGGCGTGGAAAGTGCCCTTGCTGGCGGAGTGATGGCGCCGGTTCTCGGTGTTCTGGCGGGCGGTGCTGCTCTCGCTGGCGGGGGTGGCAGTGGTGGTGGTAGCGGTGGCGGCAGTCCGGTTGCGACAACAACAGGCTTTGTCATCGACGGATACATCTCTGGTGCGACCGTTTTTCGGGACGCAAACGGCAATGGCCTTTTGGATGATGGCGAGGTGTCCACAACAACCGATGCACAGGGGGGCTTCACCCTTGGGGGTGATCAGAGCGTCTCAATCGTTTCGACCGGGGGTACTGACATCTCAACAGGCTTGCCGTTCACGGGCACGCTGACGGCCCCTGCAGGATCGACGGTGGTGACGCCTGTCACAACAATGATCCAGAAGATTGTTGAAGAAGGGACGACGCTGGAAGCTGCAATTGCTTCCGTCAATGCGGCACTGGGCCTGCCAGCAGACACGGACGTTCTGAATGAAGATCCCATCGCAGGTGAAAATGATGCCCTTTTCGCAGCAGGTGCCAAGATTGCAAACATTGTCAGCGTTGGTGTTGCGAATGGCGCCAGCGAAACGGCAGTGCTTGAAGCCTTGGCAAGGTCCCTGGCAGACGCTGAAGACGGTGAGACACCTCTGAATGACAGCGTGAACCTGACGGAAGTGTTTGTGGAAGCGCTGGGGGCTGATCCGGAAAATAATGATCCTGCTGACGTGGCAGGCTCTGTCGCAAATGCCAACAACCTGATCGATGAACGCGCTGCCGAGGGAGATACCGATGGCATCGCTGATGTGCAGCAGGTGGTTCAGGGGGATATCTCTGACCAGGTCAGAAATGGTGAAGTGGACGACGTCATATCCGCAGACGAAGTAGAAACTGCTGCCAACGATGCTCAAGACGTTGTGGATGGCAAGATTCAGTTTAAAGCCGCTTTCGCTGAGGATTTTGACGGCGAAATCGTTCTGGCCGACGAGGCATCAGACGGAGCTTGGTATGTTGATCGCTACGCCCCCGAAGCGTTTGAAGTCGTCGAACTTGAAGGCGAGTCCGTTCTGCGTATGACCACCGAGGCTATCGAGGGCCAACCGACATTCGAGCAAACGCAAGGTCGCAAGATCGATCTGCCTGTCGGGGCGACGGAGGCCTCCATCAAGCTCTATATTGATGCATCTTGGGATCCTGCAGACAGCGGGACCGGCTTTCGACAGTCCGGTTTCTGGACGACGGCCTTGAATTCTGAAAATGAGTCCGATCTTTCTTTTCCGCTCATTGAGTTCTCCACGTTGGATGGCGTGCCAAATTTTCGAGTTTATACCGGCGTAGGTTCAGGGGTGGACGCAGAGTGGATTGATCTTGGCGTGCCGGAGGGTTTCGAGTTCGGAACGTTTCAAGAGCTTGGCATTGCGATTAATCCAGATGGATCAGTCACATACACTATCGGCGACCTGACCCAGATCGTTGATACATCTAATGGCGACTTCGACGTGGCGGCCTTGGATAATGTTATCTTGCAGGGCTATAATCAGGTTCCCGGCGACGAGACTGCAGCGCGCCCGTCCTATGATATTCACTGGGATGATCTTGAGGTGACAAGCGAAGCCGGTTTCGTTGATAAAGATGTAAACCTCTCAAAATTTGGCCCCAATGTGGATTTCCTGTCCTCGTCATACGAGGTATTAGAGGGCGTCGATCTGACGCTTACGGTGGGGCAGGCAGACGGCCTGAATGTTTTTGGCAATGGTACGGTCAAACTGGTCGGTGCGGCTGATCCGGATGTTGATTTGTCGGGCATTTCGGCAGAAATCGACGCGACCGACGTGGAAGGTTTTGCGTTCACCTTGACGGCGGAGCAGGCCAATGGGTTCGAGATTGATCTGGCCGATGATGCCACGCTGACCATTGACGTCGACTACGCCGATCTGAGCAGCGACAACCCGTCCCTGAGCCCTGAGATTGATATTTCCGGGATCACCGTCAATGGCTCCAGTTCTCCCGTTGATTGGTTTCAAGTTCTGGACGCGGGCAGTGTTGCAGACACGTTCAAGCTGATTTGGAACGTGGCAGATAATGCTTATTACGATGCCTTTCCGGGCGGAACGCCAGACGTCAACGGCGCCAATATTGAGCTGGGCAATCTCTACGCTCAATACCTTCTGGATGGGGGTGCCCCCCTGCTGGACATCGTGCAAACCAAGGTTGGCGGGACGCCAGATTTCGAAGCCCGTCAGCAATCCTTGCATGACAACCTTCTGGGCAATCTGACCGACGCTGCGGTGAACAGCCGGTTGAACTCGGTGCCGGCGCAACTGGACGAAGACAACCGCAATGAGGCTGGTCTGCAGTTTCATGACCGTCCGATCTATGATGGTAACGATGGCAACGAAGACGATCTGCTGGCAAGCCAGGTCTGGGATGTCGCCAACGGTATCCCCCGCGCGGACTTTACCCCCGGGGACGGTGAAATCTATGTGCTGAACGGTAATATCGTTGTCGACGCGGATCCTGATGCTGACGGAATTCAACCCTTCACGGACCTTGATGCGGCGGGACTGGCATCCGATGACGGCGCCTACATTGTGATCGGTGCCGGGACCTATGCCGGTGATTTGACAATTATCGGTACGGTCACGGTGATGGGGGTTGGCGAAGTCATCATAGACGGTGGCTTTCGGGTCGAACCTGATCCCAACGGGTCATCATCGGTTGTAACCATAACCGGCCTGGATTTGGCTTTGAGCGAAGACACCAATAGTGTCGGTTTCTACGTCAGGGGCGATGAGGTCACGCTGAACCTGACAGACACCTCTGTGGCCGGTGTTGGTGGCGAGCGTATGCTTGGGATCGAGACGGAGACCGGATCGACGCCGACGATCAACGTCAACGGAGGAGCGTTCTCGGATTTGACAACCGGTATCTATCTGAACCCCGATGCCACATTGAACGTGGATGACACGACCTTCACCGGCAACACCGCTGGGATTGGAACCGACGATCCTGCCGCTGTTACCGTCACAGACAGCACGTTTGACGGAAACGACGAAGCAATCGGGTTCAGTGGGGATGTCGACAACAGCAACGTCACGCTCTCTGGCAATCAATACGTCCAGGAAACCGACCAGGTCCTTCTCTACTTTGCTCGCGAAGAACCCGTCGTCATTTCGGGTGAATGGGACAATGTGACCATTGTTCAGTCCGATCAGGCTACGATCACCGGCACGGATGGTAACGACGTGATCGTCGACAATGCCCTCGGTACGGTGATTGATCTTACCGCCGGGGGGTCGGATTTTGTACTCTTTGTCTCAGGCGGTGCTGAGGAAGGCATCAACCAGATTCTGGGGTTCACTGCGGGTGCTCCGGAAAATGGCGGTGATATTTTTTCCTTCACGTCGGAGACTGACGCCTTGGCAGATCTGCGCGGCATGACTGTCGAGACCCTGGAGGAAGGGGACGCAATTGGTTCAGACACCGGGTTTGTTGTGTTCACAACCGAAGTGGCGTTTACATCATCGTTCTCCGATATCGTTCAGGCGGGGCTCTCAGGTGTCGAACTGACCGCCTTGCTGGAAGCGGCCGACTCGCTGGAAGGTGGCGAGGGTGGAAGCGTCCTCATGGCGGTATCCAATGGTGAGGATACGCTGATTCTGGATGTGGATATGGACGACCAGATTGCCAGCGAGGACCGGGTCGCAAGTATCGCTTACCTCGAAGGTACGGTCTCGTCAGGCCTGACAGCGGATAATCTTTACGATTTCTCAGCCGTCTCTGCGAACACCTGAGGACAGTCATCAGCACAAACACGGCTCACGAACTGCGGTACCGGGAAATGTTTCTCCGGTACCGCAGTCAGAAAGTAGTAAGACAATGCCTTCGAAGCGACTTGTTCCTGTGGACGCCCAGTTTCTCGGAAAGAGCTGGGCCCGCTTTTCCTCTTACAGCTTTGCCCGATCAGAACTTGGCGCTGTAATTGGCGCTGTCGAAGTTGTTCCGGTTGCAAGCTTTGCTCCTTTTTTGTTTTGGCAATTCAAGACGGGCATGATGCCCTATATCCTGTTCTCGCTCTCGGGGGAGCGTAACGAATTCGTAGACCCGGACGGACGATGGGTTGGCAGCTATGTCCCGGCGAGCCTGCGCGCACACCCCTTTGAGATGTCGCAGGGACCTGATGGTCAGCGGCTGCTTGTCGACGTCTCCGCTGACGCGGCCCATGGTGTCGGTCAGCCTGAAAGCATTCCATACTTCGGCAGTAGCGGTGGGCTGTCTCACCCGCTTCAGGGTGTCCGCAGCTTTCTTTTGGAGCAACGGAAAGAAGCCAAGCGCACCGCTCTGCTCCTGCAAAAGCTGTCTCAGAAGCGGCTCTTTGTCAGGTACACCCCTGCGCATCTGACCCGCAAAGATCGCGAGCACCTGTTTGTGGTCGATTGGAAGCGTCTTTATGCGGACAAGGAATTGGTGGCAGATCTGTCCCAGGATATCGTTCTGCAATCTATCCTTCATGCGCACGCGGTTTCCCTGATCCAGATAGGAAAGCTGCGGGCCCTTCAGGCTGGTGACTATAGCAAAGCTGCCGAGCACGTCGGCATACCTCAGGGCTTTGATGCATTCATCGATACTGTAAGCACAGCGATCCAGAATGAGTAACATACTGAAGCATTTGGAAACCCGTGACCGACCGGGAACAATTGTTGTTCTGTTCTTTTTCCTAACGGGATGTACGGTGATTCCGCCCGAGGTATTTACCACAGAAACAGCCACCACATTAGGTGAGGTCTCAGCCCGCAAGGATCAGGCCCCGCCGTCTATCGTTCGCGACTCGACCTTCAAGGACAGTTTTTTCGGCAAGACAGTGCGTCAGGCAGTGTTGGATTTCCCCGCGCTCAGTGGCCAGAACGCACGGGTGAGCGGCGCCGCAGCTCGTCTCGATGCCTTGCAAGGTAGCCTGCTGCCGCAGCTTTCGGCGGGTGTCTCCGCTGGCCAGGCTGTTGCTGGTGACAATTCCGGGGCAACCGCCGATGCCTATGTCACGGTCCGGCAATTGATATTTGATGGCGCCGCTACGAAGAACCGGATTGCGTTGACACAGATCAGTCAGAAACAGCTGACCCTCGAATTGGATGTACTGCTGTCCAGCCTTTCGCGACGGATCGCAACCGCTGCGCTTGATTTATGGGAACAGACCCAACTGTTGGAACTGGCCGGAGACGATGTCGCAGCGCATGAGGTCTTTGTTCAGCAAACACGAGAGCGCGTCACCGGCGGAACGACCACAGAAAGTGACTTACTCTCTGCTCTCAGCAGGCTTGCGGATGCGCAGTCGCAACGGGCTCAGGCGGTCGCTGCTCAGGCTCAGGCGCAGGCGTCCTATATTGCTTTGATCGGTCCTTTGCCTGTCGTTTCCGGCCTTCCGCCACCGCTGCCGCGCCTGAGCGATGAACTTGCTCGCAATCGCATTGATACCAGCAGTCAACTGGCAGTGTTGAGGATGCGTCTGGCTGGGGCGGGCGCGGAAGTGGACGTGGCCCGGTCGGGTCGGTTTCCGGGTATTTTCCTTGAGCTCACAGGGCGTCAAACCGATCTGGCGAGCGAGGACTCCGAATTTGAGGTATTTGCAGGTTTTTCCGTCGACCAGAGTATTTTCTCAGGGGGTCAGCAACGTGCAAGGGAAGAGCAGGCGGCAAGCAACCTGCGTCTCGCCGAAAGTGTGTTTGATGAAACCAGGCGTGAAATTCGCCGACAATTGGATGTTGCGTTGGCCAATCGCTCCGCGGCAGAGCAACAGGCTGCGGCCGCCGCTGAGGCTGCGCGGGCAAATGCCGCGGTGCTGGATGCTGCACGTATCCAGTTCAGCATTGGGCGCCGCGGCATCGTCGAGATATTGGATGCACAGCGCGACCTGACCAGTGCACTGGCACGTGAGATTGCCTTGCAGGGTGTTCGCATCAGGACGGAGTTGGAGATCCTGGAAATGACTGGCGATCTTGCGACGGTTTTCGGCATCGATCATGCCGGCACCAAAAGCGCCCGCCGCGCGCCACACCGGATGTCGGCTGAGAGGGTATCAGAGGATGGATAGACGCCTGATATGTAAATGGGGTCGCTAGAATGACGGTCGACGAAGGGTCAGACAGCAAGCCGTCGGCACTTGAAGCCTGTCTGATATTTGCGGCCAGAGAATTCGGACAGCCCACCTCTCTGGTCAGTCTGCGTGCAAATGCCGTTGGTCAGGAAAATGAGATTGGCGTCGAGGATGTCACCCGCGCTGCGGAGCGGCTGGGTTTTGTCGTGGCACTGGGTCAGATTTCGTTGACACAGTTGGATGCGGACATGCTGCCTGCCATCCTCGTCGGTCCGGAAGGCCGGGCTGTTCTCGTGACCCAACGCAGACGGGACAAGGTTCTGATCCTCAATCCGGCAATTTCCAATGTCGACCTTAGCCTGGTCGCATTGACCGAATTGGGAAAGACCTATTCGGGACAGATGATTTTTCTGCGGCAGCCTGACACAGCGCAAAGCGGCGGGATGTCCAATGCGAAAAATTCGCATTGGTTCTGGTCGACGCTGCTGAAGAGCAAATGGTCCTACACCCAGGTGATGCTTGCCGCTGCGGTTTCAAATGTGCTCGGCCTATCCACCTCGATCTTCATCATGGTCGTTTACGACAGGGTGCTGCCTAATGAAGCGACGGAATCTCTGATTGCGTTGACGGTGGGCATCGGGGTGGCATTGGTGTTTGATTTTATCATCAAGTCCCTGCGGGCCAGTTTTGTTGATCGCGCGGGGCAACGGTCCGATCTGATCATGGGGCGGCTGATTTTCGAAAAGCTGCTGGATATTCAGATGCAGGCCCGGCGCGGATCAACCGGCGCAATTGCAAACACCATGCGGGAATTCGAGACACTCCGCGATTTCATCACATCCGCAACACTGATCGGGCTGGTCGATCTTCCATTCATTGGCCTTTTTATCCTCGTCATCAGCCTTGTGGGCGGGCCGCTTGCCCTTGTTCCAGCGATCGCGGTTCCGCTGGTTCTGATAATTGGCTTGGCCGTGCAGCCAATCTTGAGCCGGTCAGCTGACAAAAACCATTCCGAAGGTCAGAACAAACAAAGCGTTCTTGTTGAGACGGTGTCGGGCCTCGACACCATCAAGACCATCGGCGCGGCCCGTGTCATGCGGCAAAGATGGGACCGGGCCCTTGCGCAGCAATCGGGTCACGCGCTCCGTTCGCGGGCGGTCTCGCAATTTGCGCTGAACGCGACAGCCTTTGCGCAACAAACAGCACAGGTCATGATCGTCTTCTACGGGGTCTTTCTCATCCAGGCAGGCACGGTCAGCATGGGTGCTTTGATTGCCTGTGTAATCCTGACCGGCCGAACCCTCGCCCCCCTGGCCCAACTGGCGCAGACCATGACACGGTTCAGCCAGGCCAGATCATCGTTCCGCTCCATCAGCCAGCTCATGCAGCAGCCCACCGAACATCAGCCGGGCCGGACCTGGCTCAGCCGTCCCCGCCTGCAAGGTGCGATTGAGTTTCGGGATGTCTCCTTTGCCTATCCGGAGGCGAAAAACGCCATCCTGCGTGATCTGTCTTTTCGGATTGAGCCGGGTGAGAAAGTTGCCATTTTGGGTAAGGTCGGTTGCGGCAAAAGCACCGTCGGCCGATTGCTCACCGGGCTTTATACTGCCGACACCGGGCAGGTTCTGGTCGATGGTACAGATGTTACGCATATTGATCCGTTGGATTTACGGAACAACATCGGAACTGTACTGCAGGATGTCTGGCTCTTCAGCGGCACAGTTCGCGAGAATATTGCCGTCGGGGCACATCGACCCAGCGATGACGACATACTTGCCGCCGCACATCTCGCTGGCGTGCACAGTTTTGTCGCGGCCCATCCGATGGGGTACGATTTACAAGTTACCGAGCGGGGGGCGGCCCTTTCCGGGGGCCAGCGTCAGGCGATTGCGCTGGCGCGCGCGTTGGTTGGCCAAAAGCCAATGCTGTTTCTTGATGAACCGACCAGCGCAATGGATGTTCAGACGGAAAAGACCCTGATCGAACGTCTTTCAGAGTATGGCGCGGATCGTACCGTCATTCTTGTCACCCATCGCACGGCGCTGCTGGAGGCAGTGGACCGGGTCATTGTGATGGATGACGGTCGCGTTGCGCTTGATGGTCCCAAGGAACTGCTGACCAAACGACAGATGTCAGGCAAGGTCGCACCCACGGTTGTTTCAAATGCAGGGTGATGAAACCTTCCATAAGATGCTGAAACAGAGGCAAAAACACCGTGGCCTTCGGGGCTCGCTTCTTCTGTTTTCGATCCTCGCGCTTTTTGTGTTTGTCATTGCCTGGGCCTCAATTGCCGAGATCGATGATGTAACCCGCGCGGATGGCCGGATCATTCCCAACAGCAGTGTGCAGGTAATCCAGGCCCCTGAGGCTGGTGTGGTTCAGCACGTGCTGGTCAAAGAAGGTGATCTCGTTGAAATTGGCGACATGCTGGTCGAAATGGATGGCACCTTTGTTTCAGGGCATCTTGATCAGGAGCGCCAGCGCGTCTTTGCGCTCAGGGCACGAGCTGCGCGCCTGGAAAGCGAAGTCAACGGCAGCGGCATTTCGTTCTTGCCCGATGTAACTGCGTCTTCTCCAGCTGTGGCAGCGTCCGAAGCGGCATTGTTCAGCGCGCGCAAGTCAGTCTTGCAGGCTGAAAAGGATGTATTGCTCAAGCAGATTGAACAACAGGGCGTTGCGATAAGGGAGGCCGAAACCCTGCTGGAGTCGGCGACATCAACACGCAATCTGGTCAAGGAACAGATTGCTCTCATTGCTCCTCTTGTGGATCGGGGGCTTGAGCCAAAGACCTCCCTGCTGCAAATGCAAATCCAGCTTGGCGAATGGGACAGTCGCGCAACGCAGGCCAAGTCTGTCATGAACCGCGAAAGGGTCCGTCTGCAAGAAGTTGAAAACAGACTTCTGGCATTGGATATGAGCTTTCGATCCGCAGCGTTGGAAGAGTTGACCCATGTCAAAGGCGAGTTGGCCGGGTTGGTCCCCTCCTTTCCCGCGCTTGAAGAGAGGGTAAGAAGACTGGTGTTGCGCGCGCCCGTGCGCGGGATCATCAATCAGGTTTTCGTCCCGAATGTGGGAAGTGTTGTTGGTGCCGGACAGGAATTGATCGAGATCGTACCTGTCGATGAGACGCTGCTGGTGGAAGCGTTCGTGCGCCCCGCCGACATCGCGTTCCTGTATCCCGGACAGCCGGTTAACACCAAGATTACTGCGTATGATTTCTCGCGTTACGGCGCCATGGACGGACAGATCAGACGTATCGGTGCCAGTGCAGTCAAACATCCCGATCGAGACGTCAATGTCTTTGTCGTTGAGGTCGTAACCTCGTCAGAGTTGCTAGATGCTGATGAGCAGGCCGTAGACATCGTGCCCGGAATGGTCGCAGAAGTGGAGTTCTTGTCAGGGCGCAAGACTGTGCTGGACTATATTGTCAGACCAGTTGTGCGCGTTCGAGATCGCGCTCTTCGAGACTAATGTGATGTTTTTTTGAGACTGACGCAGGGTCATTTGAATTCTACCGGTATTCAGATTGAAAATCCCCCATACAATATTGTAGAGAAGATCGACATTATACGGTCTGAACAGACTTGCACAGAATCTGCGTCAGATTGAGCGCCTGGTGTCTGAAAGGCAACACGGTAAAATTTTTTACCTTTAAAGTCAAATGGATACAATGAACCGAAAAAAGATATGCCCAGATCTTTTAAGATACTTCTGTTCCCGAAAACGTGGAGCCTGATGTAAAAATTGTGAGCACGTGGTCTGAGTGAAAACATTCAATATGAGAAAAATTTGTCAGCCTGAACCAATTAACGACTAATTTCCGCCGTTTTTTGGATTTAGTAAAAAGTTTAGTGCATTTGTCTCGTCGATCTTTCATTCGGACTTACCTTCTGTTTTCAACGACAGGTAGGATGCGCGTGCAACTCCTGCCGGGATAAGCTTGTGGATGATAATGAAAGTATTGGTAATTTGCATCATTAGTGAGAAATTCTTCGGATGACGAGAAACATTAGTACGCTTGCGCAGCTTCGGATGCTCTTGGAGAGTATGGAGCATGATCTCGGCCTCAAGAAGCTTACACCCAACGAACGCGATCTTCTTTATGCAGCCCAAAACCTGTCGGGCGAGACCAACGAATACGTTCGCAGTGAGGAACTCAAGGGCCACCCGCTTTTGAAATCCATGACACAGCCTACATACTATCGATCGCTCAAGCGTCTTCTTGAATTGGGCTTCATAGAACTTCCAAGCGGTAAAAAGACCGGCCTCTATCGCGTTAACTTCAGCATCGTGATTGATTAGCTTATTCACAGTCGTAAATCTTTTGATGTCAGTTACTTAGAAATTCATACGCAGCCAGAATGACAGCTATAAACATGCTGAGTTGCACCCAGGATGACGTCCAACTCTCACTTTCGGATGCGGCGCGGGCATTTTTTTCCTGCCGCATCGGGGGATGATACTCCAAGGCGCAGGCAGATCTTGTGTTAAGCTTGCGATATTCCTCGCACTGATATCCCGGCTGTTCATTCACCGCGCTGCTGAGGTTATTGGTACTTGCCGCTGAAAGCGCTATCGACAGCCCGGTTTTCGTGGTGGGCAAGCGCAAGCTTGCGTCGTAAAGCAGACATGTGGTGGCAGTGAACGCGGTCGTTTTTACACTCTCACCAACAAGTACGATCGGCACCTCACAATTTGCCTGCCGTATCCGTTGAGCGGTCTGGGATGACAGGCTGTTTAGGGGGTCACCAGAATTTCTCTCATGGTCTGCCCCGGCTGTATCCACGAGAACGATGACCGACATTGCGTCCAGGTCGAGATGATAAACCTCCTCAGGCCTGCTCAGCAATATCGAGAACACTTCTGCCCCCCACGCCGTCATCCACTCGGCCAGTTCAGGGCACCCCGCCTCGTCGAAACGGACCAGACCGATTGTTTTTTGAGTCAGAAACGGGCCTCCGCATGGCATGGGCTCCCAGGTTTTCTTCTCCGCCTGCGGCGCGCGCTCTGTCGTTTCCCTCTTTAAGCCTATAGCCTGCAAAAGGTGAACAAACCGCCCCTCATAAATATCATTATGATTATTCGTGTCGGAGCTTGTTAGTAAAGTCATTCTAGGATACATGGCTATAGCCCTTTGTTAACTTATATAAAAAGGATTTTTTTCAAGCGGACTTCCCAGGGTCTATCTCTTAAGCTTGAATAATAATATCAAAATGATAAATTTACAAGAAGATGTCACCCGCGCTTTGAACATTTTTTTCGAGCTATACTAGGCGTGCTGGGGTTTGCTTCTTGATTTGAAAATAGCTGCTCTCTTGTCAACTGGATGGGCCTTTTCGCACTTCTTAACCGTGGTCGCTATTGAACTTGCCTTGGTCGCGCCGCTTCCCAAGACCGTGCCGCTGTTTTATCTGCCGCATGGCATTCAGCTGCTGGCGGCATGGGCTTATGGGTGGCGGTCCGTGTTGTATCTGCTGCCCGTTATCATGCTCATCACCTTTGGAGGCGCTGATATTCAAAAATGTGAACTGTCCGACATCTTCATGTCATTTTTCAGTTTGATCTCCGCCCCTCTTGCTATCTACGTTGTTCGTTGCCTCATCGCCAATGAACGAAGGTTTGCGCGCTTGCGGCTGAATTGGCGGATTTTGATACTGGGTGGGTTGCTTGCAACTGTGTTTAACTCGGGCAGCATCCAAGTTGTCAATCAGTCCACATTGCCACTCCCGGAAGGGATGAGCTATTTTCTATGGCTGGTCACAAGTGACATGGCAGGGCTGATGATTGTCCTAACCTGCCTGATGTTCATGTTTCGATGGGTGCGGATGTTGTATCAGAACAAACTGGAATCACCTTAGCCGGCACTATTCAGTCTGAATTTTCTTCTGCCGTTGCAAACCGACCCTGCCCTTGAGTTTATGAAAAAGAAAAATGGCAAGGCAGAGTCCAATTGCCACGGCGTAGAGGGCGACCAAGGCGGTTAACCAGCCATGGCCAGCGACCAGAACAATCGCCGCGACACCAAATCCAACCACACTTGCGAATATGACTACAATGCTTGCCATTGCTCGACATCCGCTGATTGAATTACTGGAATGGCAACATTGTATGACATCGAGTGTAATCCCTGTTATGAAGTAAGATAATGTATTAATTTATCATAATAATAATAATAAACAGGATTATTGCTGTTATACAAGATATTTTTTTTCAAAATGATAATTTTTATTGAGGGCTTATTTTCTGATCCGCATGTTGCTTCGAAAGCCAGCCGGATTGCCGGAAAAGCGAAGACAGTCTTGCAGAATTGTCCCGTCGCAAGGGATCCCGCAGAACCGGTATTGCAGCTGATCGGAGGCACTCCGTGAGGCGACGAAGAAGCGTTTGGCGGCAGATAAGCCGCGTGCTTTGCGGGTTCAGGCCACCCTTAGCCTCAACATCCGTGATGACGAAGCGTGCCGGTTTTTTGACATATCGGCGGGATCTCTCCGATTGCATGACATGCTGATAAGCTCTGCATGAATAGGCAATGAATTCCGAATTAAGGGAAAATTCTGCCCCTGTCGCGCGCCGACCGGTTCCTTATCTTTCAAGTATATCCCGGAAAACATGACCATCAATTGGTCCTGTGCCTTCCATGGATAGCGGTGCCTTTGCGCCGCGACCGCAGAGTTCAAGCGGCCATTGATTTTGAGACGCCCTGACAAGGCAGAAACGAAAGAAGGTGAGAGCATGGAGATTTTCGAGACAACCTTACGGGATGGTGAACAACAGGCTTTTCTCCATTTTACGGCCCGGCAGAAAGGCGAACTGGCCATTTTACTCGAACAGCTCGGCGTTGATGTCATCGACGCCGGTTTTCCCGCTGCATCGCAGGTTGACACGGACGGCGTCACGCAGATCGCCGGTCAGACGGATACCGTCAAACTCAGCGTCCTGTCGCGGCCGATCAAGAAGGATATCAAACGGGCTTTTGAGGCATTGAAAGGCGCCGAACATCGCTCTCGGATCGCCACATCCGCACGGCCTTTCGATCTGCTTGCGCCCTCCTCGGAGCAAGCCCGTCGCGCATGCAGGAAAACGATAGATCGCTCCTGCGACCTGATGCATGAAGCACGAATCTATTTTCCCGAAGCGCAGTATTATCTCATTTGCGCCGGAAACCGTGATCCATCGTTTCTGATGGATTTGAGCGCATCCGCCGCCTGTGCAGGTGCCACGCATATCGTGGTTGCCGACACCCTCAGCACAATGGAACCAGACGGTTTTGGCACACTGGTCGGCCGCATCAAGGCCGCCTTGCCGCCCGGCACGACGCTGGGCGTTCATTGCCATAACCTGCTTGGCCTGAGCCTGGCAAATTCGATTGCCGGAATCAGGGCGGGTGCGACCCAAGCCGAGGTGACAATCGGAAATACCGGCGATGGCGGCGGCAACACTGCTCTGGAACAACTCCTGGCCTATGCCGCTTACTTTGCACCCGAGAATCCGCAATTCGCCAATGGCTGCAAAACTCAGATGATGGCCGAAGTTGTGCAGGCTTTCATGGATCATACCGGAATGCAGTTCTCGCCGAACAAACCCCTGGTGGGAGATATCAGCTTCCTTGTCGAAACCGGAATCCACCAATCCATTCCGGCAAAGATCATGCAGGATGTGTTTTCCCCCGAAACAATCGGACGCAGCTCAGAAATCGTTATCGGGCGGCATAGCGGCATCGCGGGCATTCTGGACCAACTCGACAAGATGAACCTGCGCCCAGCGAATGTGGATCAGCAGCTGCTCTACCAGCACGTCATGCGCGCTGCCCAAAAGAACGGATCGGTTCCCAATCGTGAACTGGGTCAGATCGCGCAGTCACTGGTGACAAAAACCAACGTCGAAAGACCCTGATACCTGCCCGATCAGACCTCGCTATATAGGAGCAACCGACATGGCCAAGAAGCCTGCCAAGTCAAAAAGACCGGAAGACCCCGAGCTGATGCGCGACCTGCGCCGCTTCATACGAACCCGGGGGACAACTTATCTGCGTGATCCAAATGTCACGTCGATTGGCATCGGGCGCAAGAACGGCGACGGAGAGATCAGTGTTGTCTTCACCGTTCGCGAAAAGCTTGGCGTGTCCGCCCTGGAGAGCCTGGGGTCGAAGGTGCTTCCTGAACGGATCGACACAAATGGGCGATCCGTGCCCACGGACGTCGTTCAACGGAGCTACAAACCGTCTTACACGATCGTCGAGCGCGGCCCGGCTTCGGCTCTCAAATCGCGGCTCGATCCCCTGGTGCCCGGCGCCAGTGTCAGTCATCCTGATGGAACTGCGGGGACTTTGGGGGCGATTGTGTTCGACGCCACCAGCGGCGCACCCTGTATCCTGTCGAACTGGCATGTTTTACATGGTGAGACGGGCCAGATCGGTGACAGGATCGTTCAGCCCGGCCCCTTCGATGACAACAACACCAAGGACAACACCTGCGGTTCGCTGTTGCGCAGCCATCTGGGCATTGCCGGTGATTGCGCGCTTGCGCGCATCGAGGAACGCAGCTTTGAACGGGCGGTGTACGGCCTTGATACCGTCCTGACACAAATAGCCGATGTCAGTCTGGGCGATACGGTTGTAAAGACGGGGCGCACAACCGGGACGACATATGGCATTGTGCGGCGGACGGATGTCATCGTTCAGATCGATTTCGGAGACACAGTCGGCACTCAGGATATCGGCTGTTTTGAGATCGCGCCGAACCCAGAGTTTCCTGCTGCGGACGGCGAAATCAGTATGGGGGGAGATTCCGGCGCCATCTGGATTATCTCCGAGAGCGAAAGAGCGACGGATATCTTCGCAGGGCTGCATTTCGCCGGCGAAGGCGATGCCAGCCCCGATGAGCATGCGATGGCCTGCTACCCCAAATCGGTGCAGAGCAAGCTTGGCTTCACATTGGCCCCGCCGAACGCGCAGCCGTCCAAAAATCACACGGTGCCTGCGAATGAGACACTCGGCTACGACACTGATTTTCTGGGACTTCCCGCGCCGATGCCGGATCTGTCACTTGCGCTGAAACGCGATGCGGTGAATTTCGGAAAAGCACAGACGATCCCTTACACACATTTCTCCATCTGCCTGAGTGCCGAGCGCCGATTGGCGCGGTTCGTTGCCTGGAATACGGATGGCGCGCGCAAGGTGCAACTTGGGCGTCAAGGCTTTCGGCTGGATGATCGTATTGCAACGAAATACCAGCTTGATGACACGCTATACGCCAACAACAGACTTGACCGCGGGCATATCGCGCGGCGCGCCGACCTGGCCTGGGGAGAGATCGAAGAAGCACGTCAGGCCAATCGCGACTCCTTTTGCTTTACAAACATTGCCCCTCAACACGAAAGCTTTAACCAATCCGGACGGGGCGGCATCTGGGGGCAGCTCGAGGATCTGATCCTGGAAGACGCCGATGTTCAGGATATCCGCATTTCCGTGCTTGCGGGGCCCTTGTTCGCCGAGGACGATCCCAGCTATCGCAATGCCCTGATCCCCCGCAGCTTCTGGAAGCTGATCGCCTACCGTGGTGCGGATGACACTCTTAGAGCCGCTTGTTTTGTCTTGTCGCAAAGTGACTTGCTAAACGACATCGAAAGCATCGATTTTGATCCGTTTCGGCTCTTTCAGATCTCTATCCCGGAACTCGCGGACCAAACGGGGCTCGGGTTCGATGCCTATCAGGATGCAGATATCACGCGTCACTCCGAGCGACTGAGCGACACCAGCGCCTCGACCCTAGCCGATGTCAAAATGGGAGTCGCGATGCGTGAAATCAGGCATCGGCGGGAGGTGGCATTTTAAGCAGCCGCTCGCCGCTCTGATCGTGAAACAACGCCAGGCAATGGAAAGGAACGACCATGGCAGATACTGTTATCGACGCAGGACACGGTGGGTTCCGCGACATGGGCGGCTCAAGTTGGAACAACGCGGTGGGTCCGAACGGAACACTGGAAAAGAACCTGACGCTGAAGGTTGCGATACGGATCACCGAACGACTGAAAGACGTCCAGCTCACGCGTGAGCAGGACGTGAATGTCAGCTTGGCTGCCCGTGCGCGGATCGCGAAAACGACAAAGGCAAGGGCATTTGTTTCGATCCACTTTAACGCGTCCGATGACGGTCAGGCGCAGGGGACAGAAACGCTCGTGCACACCAATTATTCCAACGCATCCGCACAGCTCAGCCTGATTGTTCAAGACAGTCTGCTGCAGGTGACACAGCTCCCGGACCGGAATCGCAGCTTTGATCCAAGCCGGATCAAGCCTCAACCTCTTGGGGTTCTGAACCCTTCTCGCCATCACCCGTCAACGGCCGCTTGCCTTGCCGAAGTCAGTTTTCTGGACCGGGCAGATGAAGAACAAAGGCTGCAAGATCCCGCGTATCTCGATCAGATCGCTGCAGCCATTTGTGAGGGCATCGAGACCTACCTCGGGCTGCCAATCGCCTTGCCGGAACCAGCGATTGAGGAGAGCGAAGACGCCGTTGCAATCGCGGCGCAGCAGCAGGAGTTGACCGCGCTCAGCTACCAAAAACTGGATATGGAGGAAGCTGATCGAGGCGATGACGAAGAACAAACCGAACGCGAAACCAAGCCACCTGCCCTGTTCGGCGCAGATTTCATAAACGGCACCGTTCGCGCACAGGCTGTCAGCGCCTTAAAGGCGTTAGACAGCGACTATCTGAATGCATTTACAGCCTTCCTGGAACCCCTTGGCTTGCGGCACTTCACCCCGAGTGAGCTTCTCTTTCTTGGAAACGCGCATGGTGGATCGGGCGCATGCGGAGGGCTGAACGGACTGCCGCCAAGGGATTTGTGGACCAATGTTGTGCCGACGATATCGATGCTGGATGAAATCCGCGCGCGCCTTGGGGCGCCGGTACGCGTGTTTTCGGCATACCGCAATGACGCATACAACGCCTGCATCTCGGGAGCCGCCAATAGCCATCACAAACAATTCCGTGCGATCGACTTCACCGCCAGCGCCGGCACGCCCGAAATCTGGCGCAGGATCGCCGCTGACATCCGCGCAAGCGACAGCCGCTACGCCGGCGGAATTGGCAAGTACATCTCAGGCAACTTCGTTCACATCGACACGAGAGGACAGAACAGCGATTGGACACAAAGCTAGTTCAATGACTGCAATGATGGCGCTTAGCCCAAAGAAGCAGAGAGCGGTGCAGTTTGAGCCACCACTGTCGCAACGCTGACGAGCCACAGGCGACCTTCTTCGCATAGTACCCTGCGGACCGGATGTCATTCATCAAAGAAAGTGATCCGGGTTCAGATTTGAAATCTCCCGGAAGTTGTCTGCCCCCAGAACGTGCCGTAGTTGCATCGATAGATAGCGATCATCAAACTTTTCGGTCTCGGTCATGTAGTAATCTGACCCAAAAAGTGTCCTGGCCCGCACCTTTGGATTGCCACGCAGGATGACTGAAATTGCCGGCAGAAAGCGTTGGGTCGCAAAAACCGTGTGGGAGATATCAGTGTAGAGACCTGGATACGCGCCACACTCAATCAATTGCATGATCTTGGAGAGCCAGTTGATATGCCGTCGCTGTTCGATCGGTGCGTCATGCGGCAAAAGCTTGCGGCTTTCGGCAACCTCGAAATACATGGCCCAGTGCTCCAGGCCGCCGAAATGCGCAAGACAGATCCGCAAGCCGTGATGTTCCTTGAGAATGTCGCGATAGTTGTCTGGATCGCTATACCGGACGGCCTCGGCACGCGATTCTTGCCGCGAATAGATGCCACCTCTGGAGCAATGTGTCATCACTGGCACATCGTTGGCAGCGCAATATGCCCACATGTGTTTCAGGCGCGCATCCTGTGGCCAATATCCAAGCGGCGGATAGAGTTTGATCCCCCGGAATATCCGCTGTTCTGCAGCGCGCTGCCTGGTGGAAAACGTGGCTCAAGCTGCTGATGAAGCCTTGCCTGCCCCTCGGGGCCATCATAGCGGCGTGGGTCAATCGCCAAGAATGGCGAAATACAACCGTCCGACTGCTTGGCGATGCTTTCAAGCTCGTCATGTTGCTGATCGATATCGATGTTCGGCTTGCCCGCACCGATATATGCCATATCCATAGGCAAGACGATAAACCGTGTGTTATCAGGATAATAGCTTTGGATGATCTTGAAAGTCTCTGACTGGCTAGGCCTGCCCTCAATCTCAAGGAAATTCGCATATCTGCTGAACCGATCACGATCATTGAACGGATTGAGTGACCGCAGAACGCGTGCAATCGTTCGTTGAAAGGGCAGCCTTGCCAAGGCCATCGTCAGGCCAAAGGGCAGAAAACCGCGCGGTACGTGGTCCAGCAAGAATGTGTGGGTGTGACAGTTGGTGATTACATCGTCTGCGTTCTTGGGCATTATGCACCTTTTACTGGATCAGGGCACCACCGCAGTCCGGTGAATTCAGAGGCAGGTCTGACGGGGTGTGACGACACGTATCTGTTGCAAGCATCCCGACAAGGCCGCATAAATCTTGTGACCCGCGCACTTGTATCACCAATGCCCATCACGGAGCTGCCGTTGAAAGCGGTGGACGCTGCAACCTGCGCTCTGGTGAAACGCGCCGCAAATCTTTCAGATCTATCAGAGCTTGTCTAAATCGCTGTCGTCGCAAGACCTGAGAATGACGCCAAGCAAGGGCACAACCTGAACAAGGGCATACTGTCCCCGGTCGCCGCGTATGGTGATTGCAATTCGAAGGTTTTCCCGGACATTCAGCACTCCTGAACATGTCATGTGTTGAAGCGAGCCTCTGTGTGCATCCGCCGCGTCGGTGATAAAGACAAGTGATCGCCCGATGCCAATCTTTAGCCAAAGCGCAGGTCTTGAAAACCGAATGAATAGGGCGTGAACGCGTGGTAAGGACGCCCGCAGAAATCCTGCAGCGCGGTGCCTTAGACCGGATACGAACGCACCCAAGCCAGCATCCATCAATAGCGCGACCCCTTCGATAGATGGGTCCCCAGGTGCGATCTTCGCAAACCTTGTGCTGCGGCATTAAACCGACACGCTCTGCAACTGCCTGTATTCGGTATCGCACCATTGAAAAATGTTACTTTATAAAATAACATCAAACTGTCTGGACAGGGAGAACCATTCATGCGCAAGCAGGCCGCAATCCGCCAATCAGATGTTCTGGATATCTTGAAAAAACATAACAAACCCATGACAGCCTACGCTATTCTGGATCGCATGAAGTTGGTCGAACCTGACCTTGCTGCTCCCACAGTCTATCGCACGCTGGCAGCGCTTACGGATCAGGGTCGTGCTCACAGGCTGGAATCAATCAAAGCCTTTGTTCCTTGCCGCTGCAACCATGAAGCGGCAGTTCCGATCCTTGCCATATGTGAAGACTGCGGGATCGTTGAAGAACATGACGGTACCCCGCTGCTGCCGCAGCTGACAACAATCTCCGCACAATCCGCTTTCAGCGCCACACGTCACATCGTCGAAATCCATGGACGATGCCAGAACTGTATCGCTTGAACCCTCATCCCTTATCCTGAAGGACGACCAAAATGAAAAACCTCTCCCTCGTCGCGCTCTTTGCACTGGCGGCAAACCCCGTTTCTGCCGAAGAAACCCGTCAGCTTGGCGCCCATGAACATGGTGTCGGGCAATTGGATATCGCGTTTGATGGCACTCAAATCGCAATGGAGCTGCGGGCGCCCGGTGCCGATATCGTCGGCTTTGAATATGAAGCGCAAAGCGTTGATGACAGGGCCAAGGTTGACGCCGCCGTCGCGACGCTTGCCCGTCCGCTGGATTTGTTTTCATTGCCCTCTGCCGCCGGATGCAGCGTCGTGCAGGCCAGCGCATCGCTGGAAAGTGAGGAGGAGCATGAAAGCCATGGCGACGCACACGCGCATGAGGATCACGGTGACGAAGATCACGCGGATCATGCCCATGAGGCAGGTCATACCGAATTTCACGCGGAGTACCTGGTGAACTGCGCGGACCCCGCCGCGGCATCTGTTATCTCCTTCGCGTATTTCGATACTTTTCCAAACGCATTGGAACTTGAGGTCCAGGTCATCTCTGACAAAGGGGCCACGGCATTCGAGGTGGAGCGTGACGCGCCAACCCTCGATTTGCGAGGCATGTTTTAAGCAGTCGCAGGAAGGACATGGGCACAGATACCCCTATTCTTGACCTGAAAGATGTCCGGTATCGCTGGTCGGGTCGGGTGTCCTTTGGTCTGGATATCCCAGATTTAACTTTGCAGGCGGCTGAGACGGTTCTGCTGCTGGGCGAAAGCGGCTCCGGCAAGTCGACGCTACTGTCTCTGATCTGCGGCACGATCGCACCGCAATCAGGTGCTGTGTCGGTGGCCGGTACGGACATCGCGTCGCTGTCGGCGGGCAGGCGTGACAGGTTCCGTGCGGAGCACATCGGGCTGATTTTCCAGCAATTCAACTTGCTGCCCTATGCCAGTGTCCTGGACAATATCCTGCTTCCTTTGCGCTTTGCGCCCCAGCGCCGGGCCCGCGTGCCATCCCCGCAAGACACCGCAAGAATGCTTTGCCAGGATCTGGGCCTGCCGGATGACGCCATAGCGGCCCAGGCAGGCACGCTGAGCGTCGGGCAGCAGCAACGCGTGGCCGCAGCGCGGGCATTGATCGGCGCACCGCCGCTGCTCATCGCGGATGAACCGACATCAGCCCTTGATGCGGCAACACAGGCAACCTTTCTGAACCTGCTGTTCACGCAAGCACGGGCGCACGGCAGCACGCTTCTGATGGTCAGTCATGATGCGCGGCTGGCGACCCATTTTAACCGCGTGGTGCAGATGGCGGATATCACCAAGACCCACAGGGCCGCCGCATGATCCTGCGTCTGGCTCTTGGCTCCCTGATGGCCCGCGCCTTAACGGTCGGGATGACCATCCTGGCGATTGCCCTGTCCGTGGCGCTGTTTCTTGGCGTTGAAAAGGTGCGTACCGGGGCAAAGGCCAGCTTTGCCGATACGATCTCGGGCACCGATCTCATCGTCGGTGCCCGCTCCGGCTCTGTTCAACTTCTGCTCTATTCGGTGTTCCGCATCGGCAACGCCACGAACAATATGACGTGGGAGAGTTATCAGGATATTGCCGCACGGCCGGAGGTTGACTGGATCGTGCCCATCTCGCTGGGCGATAGCCATCGCCAATTCCGTGTCATGGGCACCACCAACGCCTTTTTCGAGCGCTATAAGTATCGCTCGGGCCAAGCGCTCGCCATCGCGGACGGCGCGATCATGGAGGAGCTTTTTGACACCGTGATCGGGGCGGATGTGGCGGCAACGCTGGGCTATGAAATAGGTGATCCCATCGTGGTCGCACACGGGCTTGCCTCCTTCATCGACCATGACGACCAGCCGTTTCGCATATCCGGCATTCTGGAGAAAACCGGCACGCCCGTGGACCGCACCGTTATCGTCAGCCTTGAGGCGATTGAAGCCATACACGTCGATTGGCAAGGCGGGGCCAGAACTCCCGGTCAGTCCACGCCTGTGGATGTCATCCGGCAGATGCAACTCGAACCTGAGGCGGTTACCGCCGCCCTGATTGGGGTCAAAAGCCGTCTTCAGGTTTTTGGCCTGCAACGCGCTATAAACGAATATCCTCAGGAACCGCTGCTCGCGATCCTGCCCGGTGTCGCCCTGCAGGAGTTATGGCAAATCGTTGGCATCGCTGAAACGGCCCTCATCGCCGTTTCCGGGATGGTCGTCGTCACTGCCCTCATCGGCATGATGGCCACGATTTTCTCCAGCCTGAACGAACGCCGCCGCGAAATGGCGATCTTTCGCGCGATGGGGGCCCGCCCGCGTGCGGTGCTCAGCTTACTGGTCCTTGAGGCCGCCTTGATGGCTGCAATCGGGGCGATCCTCGGCATCGCGCTGCTCTATCTGGGCCTCACCGTGGCACAGCCCCGCGTCGATGCCGCGTTCGGGCTCTGGCTTCCCATCGAAGCCCCTACGCTCCGCGAGTTCTGGGTTCTGCTTGGGGTCGTTGCCGCTGGCGCAATTGTGAGCCTCGTCCCCGCATTCAGAGCCTATCGTATGTCCCTTGCCGATGGTATGATGGTGCGGATATGACAAAGAAGTATGAGACGATAAAACTGTCCCGCCGACATCTGATTGCAACCACTGCAGCTTTTGCCGCAGCCCCGGGTGTCGGCCTTGCGGCCACGCCACGGGTGGTCACTTGGGATGATCTGATCCCCCCCGGTGTTCCTTATGCGGAAATCATCGGCGAAGGTGAGATGGACCCTGTTCAGGACACTTGGCTGCCCGAGTTTGACGAGAACGCCACCAAGCTGAATGACGCCCTGGATGGCGCATACATCAAGATGCCCGGCTATGTGCTGCCCATCGATATGTCCACCGCGGGTGTGACCAGCTTTATCATGGTGCCCTATGTTGGGGCCTGCATCCACGTGCCACCACCACCGGCCAACCAGCTTGTGTTTGTCGACAGCGAAAAGCCTTGGCCCGGTACGCAGCTGTGGGATCCTGTGTGGGTCACAGGCAGGATGAAACACGAATTACAATCCACAACGATCGCAGATATCGGCTATGCGCTGACTGCTGACAAGATTGAGGCTTACGAATGGTAGCCTCGCACCTGACCCGAAGGGCCGTCTTGGCCGCGCTTGGGGCCTGCGCCCTGACAGCAAAAGCTGCAAACGCCAGGGGATACATTGATCTGGAATGGACCGATCTGGTGCCGGAAGGCCAGCCAGCAATCCCGCCCGATCTCCAAAGCCTTATCCAGCATGATGGCCCCAGCCTTTCCAGCCAGCAACCGCCCTCCCAAGGCGTGCGCACAGACTGGAACGGTGAGATCGTGCGTCTGCCTGGCTTTATCGTGCCCATCGATTATTCTGGCACAGGTGTCACCGCCTTTATTCTGGTGCCTTTCGTAGGGGCTTGCATCCACGTGCCGCCGCCGCCCGCCAACCAGCTTGTCTTCGTCACGACAGAAAAGCCGTATGAAAGTACCGGTCTCTTTGAGCCGGTAAACGTCATCGGCATGTTCGGTACGGCTTCAACCTCCACACAGCTTGCGGATATCGCCTATGCCCTCTCAGCAGATCATATCGAGCCCTTCTAGGCACAAGTCGGGTTGTTGGGACTGAGGTCGGCTTGCGACGTTTCAGGTTAAAATAGCACTGAAGACAGACGCCGTTTCCAAAGCCCCAAGTCAGTTGTCAGCAATTGCCCGTCGATATCAGCTGTCGTATTTTCTGGATCTTCTGTGCCCCCATGTGGCGCTTTCGCTCTTTAATGAGGGTGTAATCGCCCAAACCAGACCTACGCAAAATCTGCACTTCACGCCCCCAAAGCGGCCGTCCCGCATAACGCGCAGATGATCCGTCAGGAACGCGATCTTGCCGAAAGGCTGTATCGCCGTGCGGACGGCGCCAAAGTCATCGTTGCCATGCCGACCTTAGCCCAAGGTCTAAATCTCCCCGCTCATATTGCGATCCTTGCCGGAGACAAACGGTCTGACGATGGCGAGCGCGAAGCGCTTGAAATCCTTAACGCAGCGGCAAGAGCGGGTCATCTTGCCAATGGCATCGTGCTCCTTGTACCCGAACCAATTTTGCAATTCTCGCAGGCTGACTTAGTTGAACCCGACGTCATCCAGAAGCTTCAATCGGTCCTCCCGGAAGATGACCGCTGCCTTCCCCTCGGCGATCCGCTTCAGGTAATATTAGACCGCGTCAGCGCTGCCGATCTAACCGACCACGACGTCGAATACGCCCTCAATCGCCTAGCAACTGCCATAGCACCAAATGAGGCGGATGCGGAGGTCAAGACTGGGTTCGTAGTCAAGAACTCATTTGCGGTGGTAGTCCCGTGAAAGTTTAGGGGTGTCTGAAAGTAGCACTTTCTCGAAGATGAACGAGGAGATTCTGATGAAGAAATCAAAGTACAGCGACGCGCAGATCATGGCGATCTTGAAGCAGGCGGAGAATGGTGTGCCTGTTGCCGACCTGTGTCGTGAACACGGCATGAGCAGCGCGAGCTTCTACAAGTGGCGATCCAAGTATGGCGGCATGGCTGCCAGCCTGATGGCGTGGATGAAGGAGCTCGATGAGGAGAACAAACGCCTGAAGCGTTGGAGGGATCAGAAAAGGCCCCAGTGGGGCGTTTTCCCCGAACAACGGATGCCGAGAAGAGCATGCAGAACGATTTGCTGAAGGAAGCCCTTAGGAAAAGTGGTGAGGCCGTCTCAAAGGCGCGAGATGGCCGAATGGGCGGTGCGCTACCGATCCGCCAGCATCGCCTTGGCATGTAGGGCCTTCAGCATCAGTGAGACGTGCTATCGGTATCAGCCCAAGCTCAGCGATGAGAACGAGCTGATCGCCGATTGGCTGGTCGCGCTCACGAATGCCAAGAAGACCTGAGGCTTTGGCCTGTGCTTTCTGCATCTGCGGAACGTGAAGGGGTTCAAATGGAACCACAAGCGCGTCTACCGCATCTATCGCGAGCTGGAGCTGAATATGAGGACCAAGCCGCGGAAACGGTTGCAGCGTGAGAAGCCTGAACCTCTGGCGGTGCCGGAAGTCCCGAACGAGGTCTGGTCGATGGACTTCATCACCGATCAGTTGTCCGACGGTCGGTCCTTCCGCACACTGAACATTCTGGACGACTTCAATCGGGAGGGGTTGGCCATCGAGGTCGACTTCTCATTGCCATCTGAACGCGTGGTCTGGACGCTGAACCAGATCATTGCATGGCGAGGGAAGCCGTTGGCCATTCGCGTCGATAATGGCCCTGAATACATCAGTGCCAGGCTGCAGAACTGGGCAGAGAAAGCTGGGATCGGTTTGATCTACATCCAACCGGGCAAGCCGCAGCAGAATGCCTATGTCGAACGCTACAACCGAACCGTCCGCACCGAATGGCTGGGACGCTATCACTTCAACAGCATCGAGGAAGTGCAGGAACACACAACACGCTGGCTCTGGACTTACAACACTGAAAGGCCAAACATGGGCATCGGCGGGATGACCCCGATACAGAAACTGAAAGCAGCTTAGATTCTACTGAAGCACCCCTCCAAAAATGGGGGGATTACCACTCTACGTCCAAGGCGCAACGCGCTGCTATATTAGAGGTCTCCGCGCGCCCCGACTTTGCTACGCGGTTGTGCTGCATCTTTCTGCAACTGGTGCTGCATGATAGCTGGGACGGGTGTTGTAGGTCCCCGGAATACGCAAACGCACTTGCAGCCCCTTTTATGAAAGGTCCGGCGACAGAATGACTTACATCAATCCATACAGAGCGGATCACGGCATTCTGTCTTCAGCCCCTAAAAAAAGGATTAATGATGCAAAATTCCGGCGCACTTGTTATCGATTTCAGCAAAGTCACACGCCATGATGTCGACCTTGTCGGCGGCAAGAACGCCTCTCTGGGCGAGATGATTGGCGCTTTGGGGCGCCAGGGAATACTTGTCCCGCCGGGCTTTGCAACAACGGCAGATGCATTTCGTCACTACCTGTCCGCCAACAATCTGGATGCAGTCATCGCTGCCGAACTCGACAAGCTGGCTGCCGGAAAGATCGAATTGCACCAGGCCGGTGAGACCATTCGCACTCTTATTCTGGGCGGCGATTGGCCCAAGGAAACCGCCAACGCGATCCTGACCCACTACAGAAACCTCGGGCAAACGCAGGGGGATGAAAATGTCCCTGTCGCGGTGCGCTCAAGCGCCACTGCCGAGGATTTGCCGGATGCGAGTTTTGCGGGCCAGCAGGAAACCTTTCTCAACGTGACCGGAGAAGCGGCCCTCCTGAACGCCTGCCGCAAATGCTACGCGTCTCTCTTTACGGATCGGGCGATCTCTTATCGGCAGATTCAGGGCTTCTCTCACACCCAAGTGGCGCTTTCGGTAGGTGTACAGCTGATGGTGCGCGCTGATACCGGCGGATCGGGCGTCATGTTCTCTATTGATACGGAGACGGGATTCCCCGATGCGGTGCTGATCAATGCCGCCTGGGGCCTGGGGGAAAATGTCGTGCAGGGCGCTGTCGATCCGGATGAGTATCAGGTCTTCAAACCGTTTCTAGACAAGACCGATCTGACCCCCATTCTCGAAAAACGCCTCGGCGGCAAAGAGATCAAGATGATCCAGAATTCTTCAGGTGCGCCGCGCAATGTGCCGACCTCGAAGGCCGAAAGGCAGCAATATGTGCTGAGTGATGCCGAAATCCTGACCCTCGCCCGCCAGGCCCGCATCATTGAAGATCATTATGGCCACCCGATGGATATGGAATGGGCGCGCGATGGTAAGACCGGGACACTTTACATCGTGCAGGCCAGACCGGAGACAGTGCAGTCCCGCAGCACGCATTTGTCGCTGAAATCCTATGCCGTGCAATCACCGGGCAAGATACTTCTGACTGGCCTCAGCGTTGGCGACGCCGCCGTGGCCGGACGTGTGAGCGTCATCGAGAGCGCCGCGGACATCGACCGGTTTGTCGATGGATCCGTATTGGTGACCTCCACGACAGATCCCGACTGGGTACCAATCATGAAACGCGCGGCGGCCATCGTAACAGACCATGGCGGCCGGACGTCACATGCCGCGATCATCAGCCGGGAGCTCGGTCTGCCAGCAATCGTAGGATGCGGAGACGCCACGCATATCCTGCACGACGGACAGGATGTGACCGTCTCCTGCGCGGGCGGGGAGGAAGGCGTGGTGAGTGAAGGGGTGTCGGAGATCAAGGTGACCGAAGAAGCGCTGGCAGACCTGCCGCAGACGCGCACGAATGTGATGCTCAATCTGGCCAACCCTTCGGCTGCATTGCGGTGGTGGCGTTTGCCGACCAAGGGCGTGGGTCTGGCGCGGATGGAGTTCGTCATCAACAACGCGGTGCGCGTGCACCCGATGGCGCTGGTGAACTTCGACGCCATCGGCGATCCGGCGGTGCGGTCAGAGATCGAGGCGCTGACACTGGGCTACGATAACAAGCCCGCTTATTTCGTGGACCGTCTGGCGCGCGGACTGTCCCGCATCGCGGCCTTTTGCTATCCCCGGCCCGTCATTGTGCGGATGAGCGATTTCAAGACAAACGAATACGCCGATCTTCTGGGGGGGCGGGATTTCGAGCCACATGAGGAAAACCCGATGATCGGGTTTCGCGGTGCGTCGCGCTATTACTCTGACAATTACAGGGACGGGTTTGCCCTTGAGTGTCAGGCCATTGCACGCCTGCGGGGAGAAATCGGCTTTGACAATGTGATCGTCATGATCCCCTTCTGCCGAACACCCCAAGAGGCAGACCGCGTGCTTGGTGTGATGGCAAAGCACGGGCTGAAGCGCGGTGGCGATGGGCTGGAGATCTATGTAATGTGTGAAATTCCCTCCAACGTGGTGCGCGCGGGGGAGTTCGCAGAACGCTTTGACGGTTTTTCAATAGGGTCGAATGACCTGACGCAGCTGACCTTGGGGATCGACCGCGATTCAGAAGAGCTTGCAGCACTGTTTCGCGAGGATGACCCGGCGGTTCTGTGGATGATCGAAACCGTCATTCGTGAGGCACATGCAGCCGGTTCAAAGGTCGGCTTTTGCGGTCAGGCACCCAGCAACGACCCCTCCTTCGCGCAGCGACTGGTGAGCTATGGCATCGACAGCATCTCTGTCACACCGGACAGTTTCATCAAGGTGCTGCGCAACGTCGCCAAAGCCGAAGAAGATCAGAATACTTCGACCTGACATCGCGGGGACAAGCGCCTCCACAGCGGCAAGCGGCTTTGTTGCGTTGATGATTTTGGGTACGGGGATTGCACTTTTGGCGTGGTTTACGCGGCATTTTTGAACAAGCTTTCAACAGATGCGATGTCGTTCAAGACGCCAGGCGCGTTGTTGGCGAAGGGGCCTTTCTTGATTGCCCGGAACCCGTCGCGCTTTGTCGAGGCTTGGGCCTTTACCGATAACCCGGTCGATATCTCCATCGGGGTGTCCAATTTCGACGCGGCGCACATGGCTGCCGAAGCACTTCTTGCCAAACAGTCGGGCGCAGTGGCCTTTGCTGCCCGGAGGCTCGGCTACGCGATCGAACGCCATCGGGAAGATGGTTACCGAACGGCCGTGTCTGATGTCGCACAGGATCCTATCGTCTATACAGTCGAAGCCGTCAGACCGGCCTTTGCTGCCGGCGCAGAGCTGATGCGCCAGGTGATGGGTGACGACCGCGTGAAATCCGTCCTGTTTGCGGGCGACGTCATTGCCGTCGGGGCACTCTTCGAGGCACAACGCATGGGTGTTTCCGTTCCCCAAGATCTCGAGATTTGCGGAATTGGAAATTACGAAATCGGCGCTCATTGCGTCCCATCCCTCAGCACGGTTTCCATTCCATCCTTCGAAGTCGGGAAGAGGACGGTTGAGGCCTTTTTCGACGAGACCGGAAGCTCAAAACTGAGTTCAAAACTGATCTTTCGCGAAAGTGCATCACTCTAAGCCGTCGCAAGTACAGCTCCATATGGGGTCCAATTATCGTTACCGGCTGAGTGGTGGTTACTGTTGTACTGTCGAATTCACCTTCGGCTGCTTGAGAGCAACTGGCAAAGAGGATTTTGTTAGATGCCATGCAATCTGCAAGTACCGACGCGCATTCTGCCTCGTGTTCAAAGACGTAGAGGCGACTTGCAAACGGTATTCATTTGAGATGACTACAGCAAACGCCCGACGTCTCCGAGCTTAATCGTCCCGCCTTCAACGACTTCAGCGTAGATTCCCATATCCAGGTGCCCTTCGTTTTGTCGAAGCAATCTTGGAACATTCAGGTCTCTCTTGGCGGTGTCCGGGTTCACCTCAGTCGCGGCACAGCGTCTTGTACGCAATAGAACTCGCAGTCGCGCGGTACCCAAGGTCAAGTCACGACCGACAGCGGCGAGCTCCGCCCAAGGCTTCCAGCCCTCAACCTCAATGTTCATGCGGAAACGGCGCGTATCGACCGGTTCACCAATGTCGGCGGCGAAGGCCGCGACACTGTCGCGAGACAGAATTGAGACCGAATTCATCAGGTCTGGCGAGACAACAGACACATCCGTGAAGCGATGCGGATCGGACCTCACAAGCGTCGGCGTCTCGGCCAAATCGAGCCGCTCGCGCACGAAATCCGCTGCCGCAGCGCGATCGGGCGCGTCCACCAAAGAAAAGCACTCCTCCACATCGCCATCGCGGATCGACAGCACCTCGCCTTCCAGCTGCGTCTGGAGGCGGGCGAGCCCGGCCTCCCGCAGCAATACGACGAACCGATCTTTTGGCAAGGGCTTCGGGTCGGCGGGATCGAACCCGCTGCCGGGCCGAGCAAAGCCCCACCGACGGTCGCCCGCGATACCCTGACCCTGGACTAATTCCACGGCATTCAGCCGCTCGGCTGTCATACCCTTCACCGGAAAACGTGCCAAAGACATGATCCGCCCGATCATCTCAGCGCCCTTTCGACAACGGCGGCACATCCCAACAAGTCGAGATCCCGGCCGGGGTGACCCAACAGCTCAATTCCAAGAGGGCGAGCATCGAAGCCTTCAATCGGTAACGAAATGGCTGGGGCACCAGCCAAGCATGCCACCGGCGCGCGCTCAGTAAGCAACGGGAATAGCGGGTGCACGACCCCGTCGATGTCTACTTCAGTCGTACCCAAAGGCGGCGCAGCAATCGGGACAGTCGGATAGATCAATCCGTCCAACCCCTCCATCGATTGAGAAAGTACTCTCCGGACCCGCTCCATGCCGGCGCCCTGCAACTCTGCAAGCGTGGCATCGTCCCTCTCGTCGGTCGCAACAGCGCGGAAGACATCAGCCACATCCGGGCTGGCAATGCGTTCTGACAAGTCGGCAAACTCCATTTCCAAGCACTTTGCCAAAAACGGCTGCCACCAGCGTCGTACCTCTGCAATTACAACAGGAAACGCCACCGCCTTGACCGCGTCAGTCAATCCAGGCGCGACCCGGTCTTCGACAATGGCACCGCCGTCTGCGAGATGGTCGAGCATACGGTCTGCAACATAACGCACACGGGTGTCAAGATCAGTCCAAAAGGGATCCTTGATGCGCCCTAAGCGCAATCCCTCAAGCCCCGCTGGCTCAAGGCACAGAACCTCACCAGCAAGCACGGCGTCGAGCTTCGCTACGGAGGCAACATCGCTGGCCATCGCGCTTACT
Source organism: Roseobacter weihaiensis (assembly GCF_020622345.1). Taxonomy (GTDB): domain Bacteria; phylum Pseudomonadota; class Alphaproteobacteria; order Rhodobacterales; family Rhodobacteraceae; genus Roseobacter; species Roseobacter weihaiensis. The sequence continues at coordinate 313,396 of NZ_JACNMO010000003.1, forward strand.
GTATCGAGCGATGGCGAAAGGTTGAGCACACCGCCCGCTGGATATCGGCCCGTGCTCGGTCGCAATCCGACCACACCACAGAATGCTGCCGGCAGCCGCCCGGATCCGCCCGTATCGGTGCCAAGGCCAATGCCGGCCAGACCGCGGGCGATGGCCGCGGCGGTACCGCCGGACGAGCCACCCGCTATACCGCCAAAAGGACTTTCAACAGCACCGTAAGCCGCATTGTCCGACGTGATGCCAAACGCCAGTTCGTGCATATTCGCCTGTCCGATGACGGTAGCACCTGCATCCAACGCACGTGCGACCGTCGGCGCGGTATCCTCAGCAATCACCCGGTCTAGCGCGGGGGAAGCTCCGTCCCATGGCTGGCCCAAAACCGCGATATTGGCCTTCATCGCCAGTGTTTCACCTGCGAGGGGACCCGCGATAGCCCCCTCGATATACACCTGGCGAATAAGGGCTGTCATTCGGCAGCCACCGGCGCCTCGACCCGTCCCAGAATACGGGCAGCGTCGGTCATCATCTCTTCGACAATTTCCGCGGCCGGGAGGATATCGCGCACCAGGCCTACACCCTGCCCCATCAGCCAGGCCATCTCCTCGAAATCGCCCGTGGTCTCAGGCGTCGGTAAGATCACGTCGAAGCGCCGCTTTTCATGCGGTTGACCCAGAAAGGTCGTCTGCCCAATCACTGGCTCAGCGGAGCGTTCCATTGGGACATCCTCCAATCGGCCCTCGAATTGATCAACCGGGCGTACCCGCATCAGACGCATAGGGTTGAAATCCGGCATCTCGGGTCCGAACACGCCCGACCGCGTGGTGTCCGCGCCCTTCGCGGCCACAAGGCGGCGGTGGTGCTCAGGGTGAACCCAGGCCTCTTCGGCTGCGACAAGCCGCGTGCCGACCCACACACCATCTGCCCCTAGCGCCAGCGCCGCCGCTACGCCACGTCCATCCGCTATCCCACCTGATCCCAGCACCATCGCTCGATCGCCCAGCGCATCCACCATGGCAGGGATCAGTGCCATGGATCCCATTCCACCGTAATTGTGGCCACCAGCTTCCCACCCTTGCGCAACTATGACATCAGCACCCAGCTCGACGGCCTTTTCGCCGTCTTCTACTGTGCCGACCTGAACCCAGATATCGGCCCCAGAATCCTTCAGCCGCTTGATCTGGTCCTCAGGCGGCAAGCCCCAATGAAATGAGGCCACGGGGACGTGCTCACTCGCGGTGGCGCGCACTTGATCCTCGTTTCCGAAGCACGTGATGAAGTTGATATTATAGGGCGTGCCCGCGTCGCGCAGCCGGGCGATGTGTTCACGCAACTCATCGGGCGGCAAAAAGCCTACGCCGATCGCCCCGATGCCGCCGCCGCGCCCCACGGCTAGGGCGAGTTCAGGCTTTTCACCGGCAAATGCCATTCCAGCTTGCGTGAAGGGATAGCGAACGCCATACCTTTCGGTCAGTCGAGTACCAATTCCTACCATGATATCCTCCGTATCGCTGATGTTGCGACAGGATGGCACAGGCGGTTTGGACTATTGCGCCGAAGTTTTGGACAATCGTGCGCCGCGCCATTCACGCGGGCTTTGGCCGTGCGCACGTTTGAAGACACGAGTAAAATACGCTGTATCGCGAAACCCTGCGCGCGCGGCAACCTGCGAAATCGGAAGCCCGCCCGTCTCGAGCAGGCGACGTGCTGTCACCATCCTTGCAGCTTCGATACGCATACCCACACTCTGCCCCGTGCCGTGAAATAGTGCATGAAGGCGACGTTCACTAACACCGAAGGCCGCGGCGAGTGGACTGGCAGATAGGTTCGGATCGTTGTGCCGTCGAGCAATATGCGCCTCGACTGCTGCACGCAGGACCGAAGGATCGTTGGGCATTTGTTCTTCTTCAACCGAGGCTGCAAGTTGAAGGGTGCTCAGGATCTGCATCATCAACGAGTCGCCATTCTCGGGCAAGGCGCGCGCCAAACGCGCGAGCCCCACAAGAACGGCTGCTATCTCCCGTCCCACGGCGCTATTCGAAAGTGCGATGGGTCCGAGAGACAAATCCTTGGGAAGTACCCGCGAGGGTATCGCAATCGAGATCAGCTCGAAAGGGGCAGTGTGGTGGATTTGATAGGGATCCGATGTTGGAACAAGACAAAGATCCATCGGCGATACTGACCATTGCCCCCGACCGATCGAAACCGCCCCGCGCCCGGCAACCTGCAGATTGGCGAACACCATATCTTGCCGGGCGCGGGCCGCATGCTCTTTCCTGCGGATCACTCTGTGCGCATCGGCGGCCACGCGGCTGACCTGCAAATCTCCGGCTCGGACTTGATCAACGCATCCACCAAATACTCCTGAGACACCAACGGCCTCTGCGTCTAGCCGCACAAAGGCCCGCGCCAACCCTTCTTGCCAACGGTACAACGCATCACGTTGCGAACCTGGATGAACAACCCAACAACCCATGATGCAACCCTAGTACTGACCAGTTGGTTTGGCGAGTCGCCCCTAAGAAAGGTTGATGGAAATTGCGCACGGGTCGCATTATCCGAAAGCTTGAAAGACCATCTAGCGTCCAAGCTAACTGCAGATTCCTCAACACCAGATCCCAGCATCCTGGAGCCTCGGAGTAACGATAACTGTAAATTACCGTTACCGCCCTGCCCTACAGTCGATCGCATCGCTCCGGGTAATGATAAACGAGAATTGTCATGACCAACTGGGCGCAACTGGCGACGCGGTCGCATGGTTGCGGCAATGGCAAAGTTATCGTGACACCACGCTAGGATCGAATTCGCTTTTTGGCTTCGGAGGGCAACTTGCAGAATGTTTGGCCAACTCTTCGAGTGCGTTGAGCGCCCACTCTACGCATCAGTGCGTACGGCTCACAGGGGCTTCGAAATACCATGTCGAGCGGGCGAAATCGCGTCGACATCGAAGCCGGCTTGGTCGATCGCACGCTTGAGCAAAAGGTCGGCAGCAAGCTTGGCGAGCGCCGGCGCCATCATGATGCCGTAGCCTCTCTGGGCGGCTAGCCAGAGGAAGTCCGGAATGTGGCGGTCGAAACCCACAACCGGGGCCTCGTCGGCCACGAAACTGCGCAAACCGGCCCAGGAATGCGAAATCCGACGCACCGGGATCAGCGTTTCGGTTTCGATCCAGTGGGCGAGGTGGGCGATATCGAGTTCCTCGGGTCGCACGTCCTGAGGGGTGGTCGGCGTCGCGTCGCCGGGCGAGGCCATGAGCTTGCCCGCATCGGGTTTGATGTAGGCCCCCGACGTTGCGAAATCGACGGCGGGGCTGGCCGCGAGGTCAAGCCCGCCGGGTGCATCAATAATGATGCCCGTGCAGCGCATGGGCACAAGCCCGATCCGTTGCGCCCCGGCGAGGGTCCCGATCTCGTCTGCCCAAGCCCCTGCAGCATTGACGATTGTTTTCGCCCGGTAGATCTGATGTTTGGTTTTGACCTCCCAGACCCTCTTCTGATGCAAAAGGCTGAACACCGCTTCACCGGTCGCGATGGTGCCGCTACGCCGCCGGATGCCCTTGAGATAGCCCTGATGTAGGCCCGCAACATCGATATCGGTGACGTTCGCTTCGTACACCGCGCCGACGATCCGCTACGGTTTCAGATAGGGCGCCAAATCCAGGGCCTCTTCTGCGGTAATCTCGATCACATCCTCATTGGGTTCCGACAGGGCCAGAAGGGTCGGCAGTTGATCCAAGCTGTTCGCGTCAGCCACGGTCAGCGCGCCGCGCGGCGTCAGAAGGGGCGTATCGCAGAAACCGTCCGGCGGCGATGCGAAGAAGGGCGCGCTGGCGGCGTTGATCTGACGTACGACAGCGCCGCCGTAATTCCGCGTGAAGAGCGCGGCGGACCGGCCTGTGCTGTGGTAGCCAAGCGAGGTCTCGGCCTCCAGAACGAGAACCGAGCCCGCATCGGCGAGCTCATAAGCCACCGACGCGCCGGAAATGCCACCGCCGATCACGAGAAAATCATGGATCATGCCGGTCGAGCCCTCTTTTGCGACGCCGACTTCTCGATAGGCCGGAACGCTACAAGGTGCTCATCCATGCTAAATTGCAAGAAAAATGAATTTTATTGACTTGATAAAAGTTTTCTTTCTTACTTGCATCAACTGACAGGAAACCTTTCATGTCCAAGCCCTTGCGCGATCGCCTGACCGAGGCGCTGCAAACCGCTTCAAAAGCGGATCGCGCGCTTGCGAATTACATGCTGTCGGATATGGGGGGCCTGCCCTTTGAGACGGCTGCCAGTCTGGCCTCCAAGGTCGAGGTCAGCGAACCGACCGTGGGCCGCTTTTGCCGGTCAATCGGCTATGAAGGATTCAAGGACCTTAAGAGAAATCTCAAGAACGACATGGGTGATCAGCCGTGGTTGATTGGTGACCGTTTGCGCGATCTGCAGGAACGCACCAGGGCCGGAGAGGATCAGCTGACACGCGGGCTTGAGCTGGAAATGGCAGCGCTCGTAGCCGTCTACGAGGCCGCCCACAGGCCAGAATGGCAGGGCGCCGTGACGCGTTTGGCCACGGCAAGACAGGTTTTCGCCGCGGGCTTCCAGACCGAGCGCGGCATGGCGCAGATCTTCGTCAATCAACTGCAGTACATTCGTGACGGCGTGCACCTGATGGATCTCGCAAGCGGCAATTTCGCCGAGCTTTTGGCGATGGATGGCGATGACGCCGCGCTCGTGATCTTCGAGGCGCGCCGCTATTCACGCCACGCCCGGATGCTCGCTGAAGACGCGAAGGCCGCCGGCATCCCCGTCACACTCATCACCGACCCCTATTGCGACTGGGGTCATGCCGTATCGGACGAGATGTTCGTCGTGCCCACAGCGGTCAACCTGTTCTGGGAATCGACCGCGCAGATGGCGAGCCTCGCCAATCTGCTGGTCAACGGCGTGTTTCTGGAACTTGGCCCCGAGGTCGAGGCCCGGATGAGCAAATTCGCCCAACTCTACGGACGCTTCACCGGCCATGTCGGCGATGCACCCCATCTGCGTGCGGAGGGCCGCCGCACCACGTAAATCTGCCAAAACACATATAACAGGGAAATCTGCCATGCGATATTCGACCAAGACCCAGCTTCTGACAGGATCGGCTATCGTAGCAGCCGGTCTTCTGTTGTCCTCCAATGCCATGGCGCAGGACGTGACGATCGCGTTTTCCGCAAGCGAACTCGGCGCGACCGCCTATAATCCGGTCGCCGCAAGCAACCTGAACACTGCCACATCGCTGATCTATGACCGGTTGGTGGAACAGGATGCCGACCAATCCTACCATCCCCACCTCGCCACCGCATGGGAGGAAACGCCTGATGGCATGGCCTGGACCTTTACCCTGCTCGACGGCGTCACGTTCCATGACGACACGCCGTTCAACGCCGAAGCCGTCCAGACCTGGATCGCGAGCTATGCAGGCACGGAAAACGAGTATCTGGTGGAGGCCATCGGCTCGGTCGACGTGATCGACGATCTGACGGTGCGTTTCAACATGGACCGGCCTGAGCCGAATCTGCTTTACAATCTTGCAAGCGCCTTTATGGGCGTGCCCTCACCCACGGCCTATGCCGCGTTGGGCGAGGATTTCGGGGTGACGGCGGCTGTCGGTACCGGCCCGTATGAGTTGCAGAGCTTCGAAATCGGGTTGGAAACCGTCCTTGTACGCAACGAGGATTACATTTGGGGCTCCGACCTGTCGGAAAACACCGGCCCCGGCCATATCGAAACCTTCACCTTCCGCGAGATCCCCGATCAGTCGACTGCGTTTCTGGAGCTGCGCACCGGCGGCATCGACCTGCTTCTGGGTGTGCCGACGGATTTCCTGCAAATCCTCGAAGCCGAGGCGAATATCCAGGTCATCCAGATGCCTGGCACCGGGATCAGCTACATGCCGATCAACGTGACCGCGCCGCCCTTTGACGACATTCGAGTACGGCAGGCCACCAGTATGGCGATCGATCAGGATTCCATCGTGGCCGCGGTTTATGGCGGTGTCGGTGCTCCGGCGCGGAACTTCCTGATTTCCTCCCTGCCCGAGGCCGATGTCAACCCGAGCCTCAACATCATGTACGACCCCGCCCGCGCGGGCGAACTTCTCGACGAAGCGGGTTGGATGATGGGGGACGACGGTGTGCGCGTGAAGGATGGGGAGCGGTTGTCGGTCGACCTCTTCACCGCCAACAGCACCGAATTTACCAGGCTGACCCAAGTCGTGCAGGCGCAACTGGCCGAGATCGGGATGGAGGCAACCATCACCGTCTTCGACAGTTCCACCATCCGCGACGAATACCGCCGCAATGCCCACCAGCTTGCGGTGCGGGCCTATGACTGGAACAACTCCGACATTCTCGACTGGTTCTTCAGCGGCAATCGCCTCGGCTATCCCAACGTGTCGATGTGGGAGGACGCGGAAGGTCAGCGTCTCAACGATGTGGCCATGACCGAGAGCGCCACGGCGGCCGAGCGGATTGCGAATTTCACCGCATATCATGAATATGTGCTCAGCCAGCACCTCTTCGTGCCGATCTATCAGCCGACCCAGAACATTGCCTTTAACAGCACCCGGATATCGGTGCCCGATCCGGTGCGCGGCTCGCGGTTCCGGCAGCAGTCGTTCATGGACATCCAGATCGTCGAATAAGTCTCTGAACTCCGAAGAAAGGAGGCACCGGGATGATCCTCAGATACACGTTTCAGCGTTTGCTGATGCTGATCCCGGTGTCCTTCTCGATCTCGGTGGTGATCTTCATGATCGTCTACTTGCTGCCGGGCGATCCGATCGACAATCTGCTGCGCGTGGGATCCTCGGCCGAGGACCGGGCCGAACTGGTGGCGCGCTACGGCCTAGACCGCAGCCTGTTCGTTCAGTACTTCGTCTGGATCGGCAACATGTTCCGGGGCGAGTTCGGGGACGCCATCGTTCTGCGCCGCCCCGTCGCCGATCTGGTGGCGCAGAACCTGCCCTACAGCCTGACGCTCGGCGGGCTGGCCTTTCTCTTCTCGTCGACGGTTGGCATGGCGCTCGGCACGATTTCGGCCATCGTGCGCCAACCGGTGCTGGACCGTTTGATGCGGGGCTTCATTTTGCTTGGTTCAACCGTGCCGGGCTTCTGGCTGGCGCTTCTGCTGATCCTGTTCTTCTCGGTCAATCTGGGCTGGTTTCCAGTGTCTGGCGCGGGCGGCTGGCAGGCGTTGGTCCTGCCGGTCTTGACCATCGGCTTTGGCGGTGTGGCCCTTGTGGCGCGGGTCACGCGGGTTGCGCTGCTGGATGCCCAACGCGAGGATTTCGTGACGCTGCTCCATGCCAAAGGCCTGTCCTCGGGCACGATTCTGTTCCGCCATCTGATGCCCCATGCCCTGCTGCCGGTGGTGACGATCCTGGCGCTCCGCATCGGCTGGATCCTCGGCGGCGCGGTCACGGTGGAGTTTGTCTTCGGTCGTCCCGGCCTCGGCTCGCTTCTGATCCGCGCCTTGGGCCAGCGCGACTATCCGGTCGTGCAAGCCTGCCTGCTGATGCTGGCACTGGCCGTCATGCTCGGCACCTTAATCGGCGATGTGGCTCAAGCCGCCATGGACCCCCGTATTCGAGAGAAGAAATCGTGAGAGTTTCCGCAATGGCCAGCCGTTCGCTCGACGCGTTTGCGCGGATGAGCATCGGACGTGCCTTCGCCTCGGGTGTCGGGATGGTGGCCGGTGGTTTCCTGATCCTGCTGGTCCTGGTCGCCATCTTCGCGCCCTGGATCGCGCCCTTTGACTATGCCGCGCAGAACCTGATGAACGCCAATGCCGCCCCTGGCTGGCCGCATCTACTTGGCACGGACGAGTTCGGGCGGGACGTGCTGTCCCGCGTGATCCATGGCGCGCGCACGTCGCTTTCGGTCAGCGCCACGGCCATCGCCATTTCTATGGCCGCAGGCATGACGCTCGGGGCGGCGGCGGGCTATTTCGGCGGATTTTTCGAGCGAGCCGTCATGACCATCGTGGACCTGACATGGTCCTTCCCCGACATCCTGATCGCGCTCATTTTCGTGGCCATCATCGGGCCGGGTCTGACCTCAACCACCTTCGCCATCGCCATTGCGTACCTGGCGCAATTCACCCGCTTGACCCGCGCCCAGATCGTGCGTCTGAAACGCGAGACCTTCATCGAAGCCACGATCAACCTTGGCGCCAAGCCCTCGCATATTCTGCTGAAACACCTGATGCCCAACGCGATAGCGCCGGTGATCGTGGTCGGCATGCTGGCGATTGGCGACGGGATCGTGCTTGAGGCGACGCTTGGTTTTTTCGGCCTCGGTGCGCAGCCACCCACGCCAAGCTGGGGGGCGATGATGTCATCGGGGACCGCGCAGCTGTTTCTGAGCCCCTGGGTCATCATCTTTCCCGGTTTAGCCGTCGCCGTCACCGTCATCGCGGTGAACCTGTTCGGGGACGAACTGATCCGCGCGCTCGATATCCGCGACCGGCTCAGAGGAGCGTGACCATGCTCAGCGTCCGAGATCTGGGTGTGGCCTTCGGTATGGTTCAGCCCCTTTCAGGCGTCAGCTTTTCCGTGGGCAAGGGCGAGACGCTGGGAATCGTGGGCGAAAGCGGGTCCGGCAAGTCGCTCACGGCGATGAGTGTCATGGGTCTTTTGCCGCTCAGCGGCGGGCGGATCACCGGCGGCACGGTGGAGTTCGACGGCCAGGATCTGACCAAATTGCCCGAACGCGCCTATCGCAAACTGCGCGGCGGTCGGATCGGGTTGATCACCCAGAACCCAATGACCTCTCTCGACCCGCTGAAAAAGATCGGCCCGCAGGTGGATGACGTCGCCAAGCTGCATCTTGGCCTTGATGCCGCTGCTGCCCGTGCCCGGACCGAGGAGATCCTCGGCACGCTCCGTATCCCAGAACCGGCGCTGATCTGCGACCGGTATCCGCATCAGATGTCGGGCGGCATGAAACAGCGGATCGTCATCGCCATGGCGCTGACCGCCGACCCGGATGTGCTGATCGCCGATGAACCGACCACGGCGCTGGACGTGACGGTGCAGGCGCAGATCATTCGGCTGCTCGACGATCTGGTGAAAGACCGTGATCTGGCACTGGTACTGATCACCCATGACATGAGCGTCGTGGCACAGACCTGCGACAAGGTCGTGGTGATGTATGCGGGCCGCGCGGTGGAACACGGGCCCGTCGAGGCGATTTTCGATCACCCGCGCCATCCCTATACCCAGGCGCTGATCGGCTGCATCCCGCGCGGGCTCGTCGAGGCCAAACGCCTGACCGGCATCGAAGGCACCGTCCCCACGGTCGTGAACTACCCCGATGGCTGCCCGTTCCATCCGCGCTGCCCCCGGGCGCAGGCGGTCTGCGCAACCGAGCCGCCAGCGTTTTCCGTCGCGGGCGACAGCGCCGCGGCCTGCCACTTCGCGGAGGTGGCCCATGCCGAACCTGCTTGAAGTCCGCGATCTGTCCAAACGGTTCACCAGCGCAGGCGGCCCGTTCCGCAAGGCGCGGTCCATGCACGCGGTCAATGGCGTCTCATTCGACCTGCCAGAGCGTCGGGTGATCGGCATCGTGGGGGAATCCGGTTGCGGCAAGTCCACGCTTGCCCGTCTGATCCTGCGCCTGATCGAACCGTCGGGCGGCGCGGTGACCTTCGACGGGGACGACCTGCTGGCCAAATCGCCCGCGCAGATGCGCAAGCTGCGGGCCCGGATGCAGATGGTGTTCCAGGATCCCTATTCCGCCATCGATCCGCGCTATACGCTGATCCGGGCCGTGGCCGAGCCGTTCGAGGTTCAAGGCGTCACCCCCGAAAAACCCATGGCCGAAGAAGTCGCCGAACTGCTGGAGATGGTCGGGCTGAACCCCGGCCTCGCCACCAGCTATCCGCATCAGATCTCTGGCGGGCAGAAACAGCGCGTCGGCATCGCGCGGGCGCTGGCGCTGCGGCCATCGCTTTTGGTGCTGGATGAGCCGACCGCCTCGCTCGACGTCTCGGTCCAGGCGCAGATCATCGGCCTGTTGGAGGACCTGCGTGCCGAGCTTGGCCTGACATATCTGTTCATTTCCCACGATCTCAGCCTGGTGAAGTATTTCTGCGACGAGATTCTCGTGATGTATCTGGGCCGGGCGGTCGAGGCCTTGCCCGACACCGCCGCGCCCGCGCGGCATCCTTATACAAGAACGTTGATGGAAAGCACCTTCGAGCCCGACCCGAAGAAACGCCGCCTGATCGCCCCCCTGGAGGGCGAGGTGCCAAGCCCCTTCGACCTGCCCCCCGGTTGCGCCTTCGCCGACCGGTGCCCCAATGCCAGCGGGCTGTGTCGCACCGAAACACCCGCCCTCTCGACCGAGACCGGTCATGCTGTGGCCTGTCACCATCCAATCTGACCAAGAAGGACACCGGATTTGGGGTTCAATATACTTTCCGCTGAAATCTCCCACGAGACCAACACGTTCAACATCCGGCCCACCGACCTGCAAGCCTTTCGCGACCGCTACCTGCTGGATGGACCGGCGGCGATCGGGGCTAAGGGCGCCAAGAATACCGAACTGGCCGGGCTGCTGGACGTCGGCCGGGCTTATGACTGGGCTATCACGCATGTGATCAGTGCCGCCGCCGGGCCGGGCGGACGTGTGACGCGCACGGCTTTTGAGACTCTGCTGGCCCCGCTGCTTGACGCCGCCGTGCAGGGCGGTTGGGACGGCGTCTTCCTGATCCTGCACGGAGCGATGGTCACCGAAGACCATGACGACGGCGAAGGTGAGATCCTGCGCCGCCTGCGCGAGGTGATCGGCCCCGACCTGCCCGTTGCCGTCACGCTCGATCCGCATGCCAATGTCACCGGCGCGATGTGCGATCTGGCCCAGATCCTCGTCTCCTTCACCACGTATCCACATGTAGATGTCCGCGCCACGGGACGGCGCACAGCGGAACTGCTGCAGCGCACGATGGCCGGAGAGATCCGTCCGCGCACATACCGCACCCATCGGCCCATGTTGGAAGAGGTCAATGGCGGGCGCACCGATATCGGCCCGATGATAGATCGCCACGCGATGGCCCGCGCGTTCGAGGCCCGTCAGGACGTCTATGCGATTAGCATCAACGGCGGCTTCCCCTGCGCCGATATCGCCGAAGTCGGTCCGACCGTTCTGGTGACGGGAGCGGGCGAAACCGCGCATCTGACGGCGATGGCCGACGAGTTGGCTGACGACATCTGGGCGCGGCGCCACGAGGCCTTCAACCCCTATCTGAGCCCAACAGAAGCCGCCGAAATCGCGCGGGGCTGGCGGGCTGGCGGCGGCCCGCTGGTTATCGCCGACTACGCAGACAATCCGGGCTCGGGCGCCTATGGAGACGCCCCCGCGCTTTTGCTGGCGCTTCTGGAGGCTGAAATCGAGAACGCATGTTTTGGACCGCTGATTGACGCCGAAGCCGCGGCGGCACTGCAGGACAAGCCCATCGGCAGGGATGTAAACCTCGCCATCGGCGGCAAGACCGCGCCCGAATTCGGCGGCGGGCCGCTGGACTTAACCGGCACGGTGACGTGGCGCGGCGAAGGCCGTGTTGTCGGCGACGGTCCGATCCTTGGTGGACAGGAACGCAGTTTCGGGCCGACTGCGGTGCTGCGGGTGGCGGGCATCGACGTGCTGATCGTCTCCATCGCGCACCAGATGCTCGACCTCCAACAATTCCGCGCTTTCGGGATCGACCCCGCATCGAAGTCCGTCGTTGCCCTTAAATCCATGCAGCATTTTCGCGCCGCCTTCACGCCTATTGCAGGGCGGATCATCGTCTGTGACACCGGTGCGCTTTGCACGACGCGATACGACCTGTTGCCCTACAAGAACGTGCCGCGGCCGATCTTTCCGCTGGACAAGGGCACGGCAGTCTAAACTCCAAAACCCGAGGTTCACTTGGCAATCAATGGATTGAGTTGCGGACTACTGGCCCAAAAGATTGAAGACTCGCTTGGAGACAGGCGCAACTATGTCGCAGTGGACTTCCTAGAGCAAGGCTGGCCAATGCCTGAAGGTCTGCGCGATCCTCGGAAGCGCGATCCTCTCAAGTTCACTTTGGAAGATTGGCCAAAGGCGAAGCGAACAGGCCTCGACCCTAAACAAACCAAAGCTCTTCTACGGGAATGTTGTAATATCTCAGATAGTCCCGAGAGCTTCGAAGCGGCGCTGCGTGAGAAAGGGTTCTGGCTTGCGCATGGTGATCGACGCAACTTCGTCGCGGTCAGCTGGAACGGCCAGGCCCACTCAATGTCCCGCGCCTGCAGTGTGAAAGTCAAAGAACTGAAATCATGGCTGGGCGATCCTCATCAATTGCGATCTGTGGACGACACCAAGGCATTTATCGGTGCACTTCCGACTCCGAAGCTCAAGGCATGGGCAGAGGACGCACATGCCAAGGCGAAACATGCCAGCCTTACCCTTCAGTTCCAGCGAGAACAGATTGTCGAGCGACACAGAAAGGCGCGCGCGCAAATGAAAGATGCCCAAGAGGCGCGCCGCATCGCCGAAGAGCAAAAGCGCGCCGCGCGAACCCCGCGCGGTCTGCGTAACCTTCTGTGACAGGAATGATCCGGCCATCTTCGACGTGGAGTTCGATATGGTCAAAGTCAGATTTCCAGCGGCGTTTGCGGTAGGTGATCTCTATCTGGACACTGTCCCAGATGATCTGGGAAGTCATGGGGGCGCTCATGCGCGCCCCGCTTCGTTTGTTGTGTCCGGTGCATCTTCCAGCGGGAGGCGGAGGACGATCCGGCCATTGATCGGGCAGGTTTCAAGTTGAAGCGTGTAGCCGCGCCTGTCTTTGTGCTTTCATGCTGCTCCGACCTTGGTCCAGAAGGATTTCTCAGCCCTTTGGGTGACGTGCCATGCCAGATAGTCCGGCGCATTGATCTGTGGGCTTTGGTTCGTGTTTTCGCGTGCCATGTTGTTTCTCCTTTGCTTGGGGCTTGCTTGCTAACGCCCTCCCGATAAGCCGGAGGCAAAGGATCAGGGTGCATGTTCAACACGGCTGGCGTAGCCAGGTGGTGCGGGCAGAACATTGAAGACTGAGCCGCATCCGGCTAGGGATTTTAGGGCTCTTGTTGCAAGCAAGCCCCAAGCAAGGCTGGAAACTCTGGCCTTCAGAAATTGCGGCCTGTCCAGTGAGCATCGCCGCAGTTCAATCTTGGTGTTGCGCCGTCATCCCCTCATGAGAATTTCGATGCAGAAAGAGCAAGAGTAGCGCAGAATTTACCGGCGAGGCTGGCAAATGCATGCTGAACAGCTTCGTCTGTCGTCCGATCAAGCATTCCGCCTGCTGAATAAGCCTGAACAAATCGAAGTGGCGAGCCTCAAGCGCATCACTCCCCTGTGTCACAAGATCGTTTGCCGAACCATCAGCGCCTTCACTGGCCGATGATTTTCTTGTGTCCGGGCCGAAAGGCCCTGAGTGTTTCGGGGCCTCCTTGAAATAAGAGGAGGATTGCCATGAAACTCGTCTCACGATTTGAAGCGGCATCCCGCAGTACGGCAGAATTGCACGGTCTTCTGACCAAGGCCTTCAACGCCTTTGCAGCCGCTCCGCGCGGTAGCGATCAGCGCCGCGATGCTCTGGCATCGATGCGCAATATCGAGGATGAACTGGCTACCCGTTCGCCAAGCATCTGATCTTTTTGCGGCCGGCCACTCGGTCAGCCGCATTTCTTTGTCATCCAGTTGGACGCCTTTCAGGCACTCATGATCTTCAGATCATACTTTATATTTATGCGCCATAGATCATAATCAATCTTTATGCCCTACAGATCATATTGACATTTTATGATTTAAGGATCATACTGGGTCTAAGGAGTCACAGATGAAGAACCTGGCACGCACACCAAATGATATCGGGCACGCCATCCGCCAAGCCCGCAAGGCAAAAAAGCTGACGCAGAAAGAGCTCGCTGAACGCAGCGGCGTCTGGCAAGAGACTATTTCCAAGGTTGAGAACGGTTTGTCTGGCACCAAGCTGGAAACCGTTTTCGACATCTTTGCCGCGCTTGATCTTGAGATTCTGGTGCAAGGCCGCAGCAAGGGCTCGGCTGAAAGCTTCGAGGACATCTTTTAAGGATGGGACGCAAACGAATCTATCCGCCGCTGAATGTTTTTTTGAACGCGCGCCATGTTGGCCAGCTTTTGCGGGAAAGCACGGGCGCGATCAGCTTTGTCTATGATCAGGACTGGCTGGCATGGGAGCACCGGCTCCCCGTTTCACTTTCCCTGCCGCTGCGTGAAGATCGCTATATCGGCGCGCCTGTCATGGCCGTTTTCGAAAATTTGCTACCGGATAATGACGGTATCAGGCGGCGCGTCGCCGAGCGCGTTGGCGCTGCTGGCACGGACGCCTATAGCCTGCTGAGTGAAATTGGCCGCGATTGTGTTGGCGCGCTGCAATTTTTGCCAGACGGCGAAGAGCCGCAAGACGCTGACGATCTCACCGGCCATCCTGTCAGTGAGACGGACATCGAGGCACTGCTGGGTGAGCTGGATGTCGCACCGCTCGGTATCAGGAGAGAAAAGGACTTCCGGATATCGGTGGCAGGAGCGCAGGAAAAAACCGCCCTGCTTTGGCATGAGGGCAAATGGTTTGAGCCTTCGGGCACCACACCGACAACGCACATTATCAAACCGCAGATCGGGCGGCTCCCAAACGGCATGGATTTGTCGAACAGCGTCGAAAATGAATATTTATGCCTGAAACTGATGGAAGGTTTTGGCCTTCGTGCCGCAAATGTCGAGATGGCCAGTTTCGGCGCGCGCAAGGCTCTTGTTGTTGAGCGGTTTGACCGACTCTGGACGAGGGATGGCCGCCTCATCCGCTTGCCGCAAGAAGACTGCGCACAAGCGCTATCGGTGCCGCCAACCCAGAAATATCAGAATGAGGGCGGGCCAGGCATCGCTGAAATCATGGGGCTCTTGCGCGGGAGCGATGAAGCCACCCAAGATCGGTTGGATTTCTTCAAAGCCAATATCCTGTTTTGGCTAACCGGCGCGACCGATGGCCATGCCAAGAATTTCAGCCTCGCCCTGATGCCAAGCGGTCGTTTCAGGCTGACGCCATTTTATGACGTGCTGACCGTTCAACCGACATTGGATGCAAACCAGCTGAATAGAAAAGACTTCAAGCTCGCGATGCGCTTTGGCAAGTCCAATCACTACAAGGTCGGTGATATCATCGGGCGGCATATCATGGAAACGGGCGTAGAGTCCGGCCTATCCCGAAAAGCTATCGCCGACATTTTTGAAAACATCCACGCATCGGCAGAAGCCGCGATGGATAAAACTTTCGCTGCACTTCCCGCAGGATTCCCAGATGTGCTTGTCAAATCAATCCGCAGCGCGGTCTTGGACCGACTGCGCCAACTCAAACCTTGAGCACGCGATCAAGGCTTGCATGAAAGGTGTTTTGCTCGACCTGATTGAGCAAATCCGTATAAATCCAAATCATGGGTTTTCCGCCCGCCACATGGCGGGCGAAATTTTGTGCCATTGAAGCCGACTTATGCGGCGGCTCCTTGCCTTTCTTCCTCAACAGAAGGCTGGCACCCATGCAGAAAATCAGCTGCGCGCTGTGCATGGGCAGCGGCGGAAAAAATCACCCGCTTATCTTCTTTCAAGACCTTCAACCAGCTCTGAATATAGGCCGCGTGATCGGTGCGCACCTCTGGGGTCAATTCTAGATTGGTACAAAGAAATGCTGCGTCAAGTTCCGCAAAAAGTTCCTCGCGCATAGCGGTGCGCTCGTTACAGGTCTTTGTGTAGCGTCTGCACTTCGAGACCTGGCAGCGCTGGCGCAAAACGTGCATCGAACCTTCCGCGCCATGCGCCCCAAATTGAGCAACGCTTCTGCAAGCTGGCTGACAAAACGTCAGGCCCGTAAAGCTGGCCTTGCCAAAACAGATGGTCTGTTTCTCGGCATCGCGGACGGCCAGCCTCTGTTTTTATCAGACGGCGTTCACGGATTGATCTGCGCACCTGCGCGAAAAGGCAAGACAACCAGCTTTGTCATGCCTGCGATTATTCAAGACTTCGGCGCATCCAAAATCGTGGCCGACATGATAGGTGATCTAGCTGCTCAGACGAGTGAACTGATTACCACGGGGCCCGATCAGGACGTCATTATCCTAAACCCTGCCCACAAATTCGATCTGGGCAACGCCGCTTATAACCCGATGCAGATCATTCTGGATGATCTGGAACACGCGAAAGAGGACTTGATTTCCGATGCATGGTCGATGGCAATGCAGCTTGTCTCTCAACTTGCCGCCAATTCGAGCTCTGAAGGTAGGCTATCAGGAAATTTCACTCTGGCGAAAGGTCGTAGCGGCCAATCCGCTGCATGGCGGCACGCAGTTCTTAGGACGGGTGAAACTGAATATCAACGGTGGTAGTGCAGCTGCAACTCGCTTCGGAACGCGCATGGTTAAACGCGCAAAGCGCGCGCTGCTACGCCCCCTATTTGCTGCGCTTGGCCTACTTTCGCCGTCAAGGCAAGCTGCTGGCCCCGCTGCGCTTGTTGTTGTCATTCTGACGCTGGGCCTTCCGCATTTGAGGGTTCAGTACACAGCAAGCCATAGCTGGTGCCGTTATGTCGGTCTTCCGGTCGTATCGGAGTCCTTCGATACCTGAAGGTGACTGGCTGGGGCTGGTTCTATCTGTCGACCATCCTCGATGACTACAGCCGCTACATCGTGGCGTGGAAGCTCTGCACAACGATGAAAGCCGGGGATGTCACCGACACATTGGAGG
>NZ_JACNMO010000042.1 GCF_020622345.1 Roseobacter weihaiensis
TCACACTCGACTTCTCGCGGCCGGGTAAACCGACGGACAATGCCTTCATCGAAGCGTTCAACTCCAAGTTCCGGGCCGAATGCCTGAACAGGCGTCGCCATTATCGCTCAGACCAATGGCGCTCCAATGGCAACTTCATGGTCTTGACGATGCCTGGGCAAAGATGGAGGAGTGGCCCCTCTCATCGCCGCAAGCGGCGCCTGCCGGGCAGCGGTAGGGACTTGTATGATCTCTGGGGTGTCAAGCTCCTGATCTTTTGTCCTTCCTTTCGATTGGTGCATCTATTGGCGCTGGCGCGCTTGGCGCCTTGACTTGTATTCGGTCGGGACATTGCCCGAGCCATGATCCCAATTCATGGTTGCCAGATGCACGTTTGTCGGGATGGTACCAAACTACAACTCGGCGTTTTGAGATGCCCTCTCCACGCCCGGCAAACGTCCCAACTTCCGATCACCCGTCGGTGGTCGAACCTGTCGTCAAGCGGTCTTCAACCTGGCCCCTGCCGGCACGAGCCCTTCTTCGATAAATCGCCATAAGGCGATCGCTAGCTTCCGCGCCAGCGCCACGATACCGACTTTGCCTGATCGGCCAGTCTTCTGTCCAAATCGTTGCCGGTACCACAGCGAGAGTTGGCTTTGCGGCTGGTATCTCAGCCAGCACCACGCAAGCTCGACCATCATGACGCGAGCTGGTTTGTTGCCAGCCTTGCTGATCCCTTGGTCCTTGGAAGAGCCGCCGCTTGCGTAGTGGCTCGGTGCAAGACCAAGATATGACGCTAAATGTCGACGGTTATGGAATTGGCGGCAGAAGACTTCAGCCACCAAGGTTGTCGCGCCACCTTCTCCGACGCCACGCAGGCGTTGGAGCATTGCGATCTTGTGACCCATGGCACCCGATCCCGCTGCGCGGCGACGGCCTTCCCCTCGCTGTCGAGGATCCGGATCTGTTCGATGACCAAGTGCAGCCGTTCATAATGCCGATAAAGTTCTCGCACGAGAAATGGCTCCAGGCGCCGACCGTCACCGGTTCTGACTTCATCAAGCCATGATCGCCAATCGCCACCATGGAGGCCAAGGACTCTCCCGATGCCATGCAAATTCAGGAGTCCGCGAATACGATTGATGTTGCGGGTGCGCTCCTTGACCAACTGACTTCGCTCCCGGGAAACCCTCTTTGCGTCTGCCTCTTCTGGAGTCGGCACACGAACTGCCCGACAAACCGACTTGTCGCCGAGGCAGAACGCCTTGAGGGTGAACGCCATCGCCTCGACGTCGATCCGATCCGTCTGTACCCTCCGACCGCGCCGCGACACCAGAAAGCTTGTGGCGTCGAGAACTGTTACGTCGATTCCACGATCGGCCAGAAACCTCGCAAGCCAGAATCCGTCATACCCAGCTTCAAAGCATGCACGGAGCCGTGGGTTTGAGGGACCAAGAGCCCTGGCCCTGCCGCGGATATCATCAAGAGCTTGGAGCAGGGCGGCAGTGTCACCGCCGGCAACCGTGGTCGTCTTGAGCTTCTCCTGACCCGGCAGGATTGCCCCGATTAGCCATTTGCTCCGGCTCAGTTCCAATGCCACGTAGCAGTCGCCGCTAGGCTCCGATGTTTGGTGCGCAATCATGTCGATCCTCCTTGTTGCATTCTCTGGAAGATCGGGCACTCGGTTCCCGCAGAGAACCCACATAGCATCTAAAACGAAGAAAGACCGCATGCGCCATCACGAACAACCCACCGATCCAGAAGACAAACTCAGTTGGCGATACCAGCCCGCCACGCTGAGACAAGGCGGAAAACTCCGGCCGGGGGGGCCAAACAAGGGGAGCAGCTCAGGGTTTGGTCACACTATCGAACAGCAGTGACAGGCCGTCTTCGTAGTCCATGTAGTTAAACAGGTTCTCAATAAGCGGGAGGTCGAAGTAGCCTAAACTCTCTATGTCTTTAAGGTCCATATCTGCGGGATGGAAATCCGCCCGCTGCCCGCGCCATAGCACTGTGTTCGGTTTGTACATGGGGTTGTCCGGATTGCGCAGGGTGACGTAGCTCAGATTTGGGAAGTAGTTGTGAATTGTCGGAATGACTTTGAAGACATCTCCTGTCCATGCGCGCCCCGTTAAGCCGTGTGCCTCCCGCGCCGCAATCGCAAGGTCTTGCGTTGCCAAAGAACTGAAGAGATCGCCCGGGACAGTATCGTCGATCACGATCACGCCGCCTTCCCTCAGCACCTGCAACGCAGCGCAGAAATCGCGAAAACACTGGGTAAAGGTATGCAGCCCGTCAAGAAAAATCAGATCATAAGTCTTGTCGCAATGGCGCGAGAAGAACTCGTCAGACGGCATTTGGAAAAACCGGACCGTTTCCCGTTCGAACTCGGATGTCTCAAAAAGAAAATTAGGGTCGACCGCGTCGCGGTGAGAGATGTCGACGGCATTAAATGTTACACCACCCTGGACACCCACCTCAAGATAGTCAGTGAACCCTAAATGCTTGGCAATTTTGTTCATCAGACGGCTTGACTGGTCTGGATCCGAAGTTTTCTTTTTCTTGGGATCTTGAGGTGGCTTTGCCGGGCTGGTGTCGTTATTCTTTTTTTCCGAAGACCGATTATTGGATTTGAAGAACTTCAATTTAATGCCTTTCAAGGGTGCCGAGCCCACGTAGAACCCGCATCAATAACAGAAGACAACACGCTTGCTGCGACCGCGCGTGGTGTATATTTTCACCATAGGATTATTGCAGCTGAGTAGGAATACAGAATTTCGCTGGTCGTATACACATGTGTTTATGGCGGATACGACATCCCCATACCGCCAAAATCAGATGATCCGGACGTTGATTTTGTTTGCTTCACGGACAATCCCCTAATTCCCTCAAACGGTTGGAAAATTGTATCTCTGGCGCGGCAGACGGAGGTCGGGACAAGTCTTACGCGTGCGTCGCGTCTTGCCAAAATTCTGCCGCACAGATTCCTGCAACAATATGATCGCAGTCTCTACATAGATGCCAACCTCGAAGTCATCGGATCGCTTCGTGATTTGTTCGCGCGCCTCGACAATGCACCCATATTGTTCTTTGAGCATCCAGAAGACCGCCGCGACGTATTTGCGGAAGCGGAGGTCTGCATTCGGATCGGTAAGGATGACCCTGAGTCATTGCAAAAGCAGATTGCACGATATCGCGGACTTGGCTTTGATGGTCGTGCGTCGGCAAGAGACCAACCGATCCCCGCCGGTATGGCAATCCTGAGACGGCATTCCGATCCATCTGTCGAAACAGCTATGGAGATGTGGTGGTCAGAATACCTCGCCGGATCTCGCCGTGACCAAGTCAGTTTACCGTTCGCGCTTCGTGAAACGGGCGTCAAATTTGATCTCATCAAAGAAAACGTTCGCGAAAACAAGTGGTTCAGCTGGCGGCCGCACTTAGAAACACAGAGGTTAAAGCGCCTTTCAGACGATTACAAAAGGGCGGGCGCCGTGATCCTGCATGCACCGGGTGCTGAGGTGCACCTGAAACGATTGCTGACCAGCGCTGTGCAAGGGTCCGATAAATCTCCCAATTGGCTATGGAAGAAACTATCCCGGAAACCCCGAAAAAAGATCCTTTTCAGTGACAATATTCTGGGCATCTCCCCACACGGTGCACCTGCAATTGAGATTGCTGGATCTGAAATGCTCACTGACAAGCCAGTGGCGCTGCTGTGCGATGATCCCGCTCAGCATGAAAGGCACGCCATCTCGAACGCGAAATCCAAAGGGATCATATTCGAAAGAGATGAGGAAGTCCTGACATCACCGACCTACGGAGTCGCACGGCGGATTGAATTTGAGGAGGCGGTCGAAGCATTTCTCCGGTCACACAAAGGTCCGAAGGCTATTTTGCGCGCAAAGGATCTGGAACGCGGCGACTTCCAGACACTCGGGCATTGGCTTGTTGATCAAGGTCGTGCTGCCTGGCCGGTAAGACTGCAGGCCTTACTCCAGAACTTGCGCGCCTGATAATGTCACATCCTAAGTACCAAAACGGCGGGAAAGCAGGCTTTTTTTGCTTTGTGGTAAGCCCGCGCTGTCATGCAGAACCTGAGTGAACTTCGCCCTCTTCTCAATATCCGAAAGTAGATCCGGATCGTCTTTCAAAAGAATGATCGCACCTGTTTGGTAGAAAACCGTTTGCTTGAACCTCAGCTTGGCTTTCGGTCCATGCAGATACTCATCGTAGTCGTGCTGGTCGCAGGGTGACGAAATCGGATGCACAGCCGGATCGGAGCTGTCCTTGATCCGTGTTCTTGCGTAGATACGCCATTGACGGGCTTTCGGCATCTTTTTAAGTACGCGGTAGAGTTCCAAAGTGGTCATTGCGTTTGGGTGACCTGTCCAATCTGACCAGTAGAGCTTGAGATTGTTAGCGGAAAGGTAACCATCGCTATCAAACCAAGGTTGGCGAATGAAGACGAAATCCGTTGCCGCTTCACAGGCAGCGGCAATGCACTTTTCGGCCAATTCAATTCCTGGCAGATGCTCCAAAAAGTCAATCATCGTGACGAAACGGGTACAATCCGGGACGGTATTGAGTTGAGTAACATCCCCGAGCACAGCGGAGAAACCGGCTTCGCGCGTTTGTTCGACCTTCCGCGCATCGATATCGACGCCGATACCAATTGTACCACCCAGCACATGGTTGCCGAATTGCAGAGATCCGCCTTTGCTACAGCCAAAATCGACGTAGTCGAATTCCTTGTTGCGGAACACCGTATCGAATTCATTGGAGTCCATGCCACACGCCCTCTTGCACTAAAGATCACTTAGAGCATTCTTCGACCTATTGGCAACTTTCTTCGCGTCTGTCGGGACTCCGATACAAATACGCCCGTGCGAAAGCCAATTAAATGCATGGAATCTGCGTGATCCGGTGGAAAACACTGCGACCCCCATCAACCGGTTTGAGGCAGACGGCTTTGCCTTACGAGGCCACCTTCAGGGTTCGGCAACCGGACATCGTCGCCAAATGATAAACCGCATCCGAAACACTCAGGATTCCAGTGCTCAATGACCGTTTTGCAGCCCAATGTCGCGCAAACTCGCCCATTTCGTTTACGGGATTGATTATTGGGCTGACCAACGGATAAGACAGCTAAAAAGTAAGAAGGTGTTCAATGGGACTGTCTCAATCAATTGGCCGGCGACTCAAGATAACCGAAGGCGAGACATTCTCGACGAAACTAAAGATATTCCTGTCAGGCAGACAGGAACGACGCGCATTCGAATTCCAGAAATTTGGATACTATTTGACGGGATATGATCCCAATCTGGAAAATGAGCGGTTTTTGACAGAAACAGATCTGCTGGATGCAAGCCTTGACAAAGATTGGTATAGGGAAACGCATCAGCTTGATGCAGCAAGTTCCTGTCTGAAACATTATCTGGAGCAGGGCAGGAAGCACGCGTTTGCTCCGAATGTTGCACTCGCCGGCGAAGATGGGGTGTCACTGTCAAATTGGGGTCTGGAGTACCTTGCGCGCTGCGGCGTAAAAATAGGAGATACAAGTCAGCAGGTGTTGTCACCAAGCGATAGCAGAGCCATCGATCCCTTCAAAATTACAAATCCAAAAAACAAGAAGATCGCCGTCGTCACAGCGATTTTCGGCAACTACGACGTGCTGATGCCAATTGATTCTTCGTGGAAAAGCAAAGCGGATTTTTTCGTAGTCTCAGACCGCTTCTTTGAAGCTTCCGATCACTGGCAACATGTTCACTCTCCTTACCATCACGTAGATCCACGTCGAAAAGCCCGCTTTATCAAATTGAACCTCCCTGTTTTCTTTGAAGAATATGAATGGGTGATGTGGGTCGATGGGAATGTTCTGATTTGCTGCGATCCCGAAACGGTGATCTCCGAAGTAAGCGACAAACCTTTCGACTTCGCGACGTTCAGACATTCCGACCGGAACAGTGTAATGGCTGAAGCAGCTGCGTGTGTTTATTTGGGCAAGGAGAACGTGAAAGAACTTGCCGAGCATTTCCACCGGTTGGGCACCCTCGACAAGGCCCCGAAAACGGGCTTGCTCGAGACAATGGCGATGGTATTGCGACCAGCTTCTCCCTCCGTTAAGCAGCTTTTCACAGAGTGGTGGCGGCTGTTGATAAAGGGGTCAAAACGAGATCAGCTTTCATTGCCGATCGCGATGGCGGCCGTGCCGGATATCATGTTTTCGCCCTTTCCCGAACCGATCAATAAATCTGGCGTTTTTTTCAGAGCGGAACATGGCTTCATGAGAAGTAAACCTGAATGAACACCACGACAAGCAGACCGCCGGCGGATATCATCGTATGTGTCCACAACAGCTATGACGACGTAAAGCTTTGTCTGGAGTCTACTCTGCCAACAATGTCCTCGGGCGATCGCCTCATCATCGTCGATGACGGATCCGGAGCCGAGACAAAAAAGCTATGCGAAACCATCGCCAGTGAAAACCAGGATCTGGTTCATTTGATGCGCCGCGAGCAAGGGAGCGGTTTTTGTAAGGCCGCCAACGCAGGTCTCAGACAGAGCGATAAGGGCACCGTCATACTTTTGAACAGTGACACAATAGTCGTCGGTGACTGGATCGCAAAGTTGCAAAATTGCTTGAACGCGAACGCCCGCATCGGTATCGCCGGACCACTGTCCAACGCCGGGGGATGGCAATCAATACCTTACATGCCCGGGCCCAATGCGTCTCCGAACCTCATAAAGGCCGATAGCGACACGCTTGTGTCTATCGACGCTTTCTGTTCCGAGATGGCCGAGCGCTTCAGCTATCCCGTTGTCGAGCAGGTAAACGGCTTCTGTCTCGCAATAAAGCGAGATGTCATTGAGGCCATAGGCTTGTTCGATGAGAAGCGCTTTCCACAAGGGTACGGGGAAGAAAGCGATTATAATCTGCGTGCGCAAGAGGCGGGCTTTCTTTGCGCCGTTGCCGTGGATTGTTTCGTCTACCATGCCAAAACAAAAAGCTATACGTCGGAGCAAAGGCTGCAACTCTCGGCAAACGGTCTGGCGCAACTCCATTCGCTTCATGGGGTGCAGCGGATCAAGGACGCCGTTCACGGAACGCAACAGAACCCTGTGCTTGTCGAGATACGTAAGATCGCAATGACCGTTTTTGAGGAGCGGAAATGGATGGTCACCCCCTGAGAATAAAGAGGGCCAAGACCACCTGAATACTTCTTAACGGACCAGCACCTGGACCGGACACGAGGCCGAAATACCACAAACGAACGCATTGCCTGACTGGGCTTTAAAACAGCAGCCCATGCGCGATTTTTTGGAAAATGCCCGCCAGCGAATGCTTCGGTTGCAGATGCCCGCAGGTTGATAAACGGCCTCTGTGGAATGATTTAGAAAGCTTTCCGGGGCAAAGCCAGATGCAGCAAATGCCCCTTGCAACGCCCTCTATTAGTCTTGATATCAGCAGCGTTCAGACTTCGGCGTCAGAATTGAACTGGTGGTCGTATAGCTCTCTGAACAGGCTATTGTGTTGCAGAAGCTCGTTTAGATTGCCTTCTTCGACGACTTGCCCCTTGTCGATCACAACGATTTTATGGGCGTTCAAAATGGTCGACAGGCGGTGCGCGATAAGTATTGTGGTTCGACCCACTGTCAACCGGTCCAACGCCTGCTTGATCAGAACTTCAGAACCGGAATCCAGCGCACTCGTTGCTTCATCCATTAAAAGAATGGGACTGTCCCGAAGCAGTGCTCTGGCTATGGATATGCGCTGTCGCTGCCCGCCGGACAGGAGTTTTCCGTTCTCGCCAACACGCGTTTCATAGCCGTCTTCCAGTTCCATGATGAATTCATGCGCATTCGCAGCCTTGGCGGCGTCAATGATCTGTTCATCCGTTGCATCGTGAAGGCCCATGGCAATGTTGTTTTTCACTGTGCCGTCGAAAAGAAAGGTATCCTGCCCGACAAAGGAAATGACTTGGCGCAGAGATTTGAAGGTAACGTCACGCAAATCAGTGCCGCCGATCTCGACAGACCCGTTTGTCGGGTCGTAGAGCCGCATGATCAGATTGATTATTGTCGACTTTCCTCCGCCGGAGGGCCCGACAAGCGCCGTCGTCTTCCCGGGCTCAAACTCTATTGAAAGGCCTTTCAGGACTGTCTGGGCATTCATGTATTCGAAGTCGACATCTTTGAGAGAGACGCCGCCTATCCCACTTGGCAAGGTGACCGCATCCGGCTTTTCCGTCACTTCAACCGGACGGTCCAGCACCTGATACATCAACTCGGCCATTCGCATGCCAGTCTCGATATTGACGCGCATTTTTGCCAGTCTTTTGGCCGGTTCGTATGCCATCAGCACGGCAGTAATAAATGACATCAACTGCCCCGCGGACGTTGACGACTGGCCAAAGAACGACACGGTGCTGAGCGCGACCACGCTGGCGATGGCAAATCCAGCCAGTGTTTCCATCAATGGGCTTGTCGCGGCTTCCAGCCTTCTGATGGCGTTGCGCTTTTTTTCGACGCTCCGAACCGCATCGTCCATCCGGTCATATACGTTGTCTTCGAGGTCAAAGGCCTTGACCACCCGGATTCCCGCCGATGTCTCCTGTATGATTTTCATGATCTCCGCTTGACCCGTCATCTCAGCAGCCATGATGTCTCTGACGTAGCTGAGAATCTTGCGGACACCCAATAGCGCGATCGGTCCTACAACCAGCGAAATGAGGGACAATAGAGGTTGTTGGTAGAACATCACGAATATCAGACCGATCAAGGTCAAAAGATCACGCGCGAACCCGGTAACGACCGTGTCGATAACCCGGCGAGCCCCCTCTGCGGACATGGTCACACGCATGAGCAACTCTGACGAGTTACCTTTGCTGAAAAATGAAACACTATGCTTGAGAATGCTCAAGTAGAGCTTGCGTTGCTGATGCGACACGATACTGTTCCCGGCCCTACCAAGCCAGACCATCTGGACGTAGGTCGCAATACCCTTCACAGTGAAGATGGCAGCCACCGCCGCCGCGACCGACAGAACTTGTGCCCTGTTTCCACCTTCCATCATCGAATTGATGATGTCCTTCATGATCCAGGCCGTCAGAGCGGAGGTGATGGCAATCACGACCATTGCCAGAATGGCTATGGTGTAATTCATCGCCTGCATACGCACATTTTCGCGCAACAGCCGGACGAGGCTTTCGTTAGTGAGTTGAGATATCAGCTTTTTGAGCAATACTCTATCGCTTCGTTTGTAAGTTCAACGCTCCACCCGCAGCACATACAGTCCAAACACCAGCGCCTCAAGTGGCGATGAGTCTTGCGTGGGTTCTTCACGCAATTTCCGCCGGTATGGCAGACATTCAAACAACTGTCGAACCGACTTTTCAACATGCCAATTGCCCCTCGCTCGACGTCTTCAGAAAACGCGTGTGCCTCACCACTGTAAAGCTGTTGTGTCAAGCAATCCATCGGGCGCTTGAGAAAGTTGTCCAGGCTGAATGCAGGTTCCCTTTTCCACCTGGAGGAATATCAAACGCTCCGTAACTGCGGAGCAGTGCCGCAGCCAAGCACAGTGAGTGCCCGCTTCATTGGATGATGCCCTCCAGCGTGTAAGAGGCCGAAAGGGCCTGCTGGACGTCTTCACTCACCGACATGCAGGGTTCGTCTACAAGCGTAGCGCCACTCAGAATTCGGGACTGATATTCGTCGTCACACTACCTTGATGGCACAGTGAAATGTGTACGCCCGTGGCGACAAACTGCATGGTCGCACCGTCTGCGTCGTGATGCCGTCGTCGCCCCGTTTGGGTCGCGCTCATCTGGATTGTCTGCACGCCATTGTCCGCATGCCGCGTAACGGTCCGCACTCCGGTCTCCGGCAAGGCTCCGGTCAATTCCGACAGAACAGGCTTCGCCTTCAGGTGCGGTACCGCCACGCCAAAATGGTCAAGCAGACGGGCATGCGGGTTAGCTCCGTCTGCGCTCGACCCAGGCATCCGTCAGCCAGGTTTCGGTCAATGCGCGTTCCTTGTGTTGCAGGTAGGCGCGCAGACTGACGGGTTCGGGCCCGGTCTGTTCGAAATCGAACATCAGCCTCCAGTGATCCGTTCCAACGACAGGATAGGCGTCAATCGGCTCTAGGATACGGCCATTGACGGCATCGATGACCGGAACGACTCCGCTGTTGCGGTCGAGGCCGGTCAGGGACGGTCCCTCGAAATCGACCACCATCTTTGCGACGCCTTCGGGGAGCGGATCGCCCGGTACGCCACCCTCACCCTGACGCGTTGCGACGACCCGGGCCACACCCTCCGGCAGTGGATCCGTTTCGCGCCACTCGATCTCGTAATCGAAATGAAAGGCTGCGCCCTTTTCTGTTGTGCTGTCCGGCACCCAGTATGCCACGACATTGTCAAAGGTTTCGTCCTCCGTCGGGATCAGAACAAGTTGCACCTGTCCGAGCCCCCAATCGCCGATGGGTCTGATCCACGCCGAAGGGCGACGATTGTAAAAGACACCGTCATCCTGGTAGTTTTCGAAGGTCCGGTCGCGCTGGATCAGCCCGAACCCGGCAGGATTTTCATCCATGAAACTCGATGTTGTGACACTTGCGGGATTGCTCAAGGGTCGCCAGAGCCGCTCGCCATTTCCCGTGTCCATGGCAAGGCCATCGCTGTCATGGATCTCGGGGCGCCAATCGTCGCCTCCCGCGCGATCGCGTTCCGAATACCAATACATGCTCGTGAGCGGCGCCACGCCCAAGCGCTCGATGTTCTCCCGCAGAAAGACATGGGCCGATATGCGTGTCAGATGTCCGCCGAACGCGGCGTTACGGACCAGTCCAAACCGGTAGGCGCCGGTGATCGAGGGGCCATCGAGCTCTGCCCAGACCGAGAGCTCTTCGTCATCGGTTTCCGGCGGACCAAGCCAGAACGCCGTGAACCGGGGGAACTCTTCGGGTACGTTCAACCCGGTATTGATGGCGATGCCACGCGTCGATAGGCCGTATTGTGCCTCGGGCCCATCGGTGCGGAAGTAGGACGCGCCCAGAAAGGATACCCAATCGGGCTCAAGTCCCGGCCGCATAACCCTGAAGCCGGCAAAGCCGAACCCTTCCGGCAGGTCATAGGCCGGGTTGTCCTCCGGCATCGAAAAAAATTCAGGGCCGAACGGCACTTCCCGCGCGGCGCCTGCCGTGTCACGGATGAGGATCCGAACCGGTTCGGGAAAGTAACGGCCCGGATGAAAAAACTGCACCGGTGCCTTGTTTTCTCCGACATAAAGCGTTGCATCTTCGCGAAACTCTATCTGCCAGTGAGCACTATAGTTCACCTTTTCGATAAGGTCGGGCGCGGGAATAGTTGCTGGCTGAAACGGCTGGGTGGCCGCGGTGCGGGCCTTTTCGATGAGCCCTTCGAAGGTCATGGGCGTTTTCGCGGACGTCTCGTCGGCGTTTGCGCTGTCCCAGACGCCCAAGGCCAGAAAAGCGGCCGATCCGGCAAGCACCGCGCGGCGTGAAGGTTTCGAGAACACGGGGCGACGTTCGGTTTGATGACTTTCCGACGCAAGGAAAGAGGTACGGTTAGTTGATTTCATGCAGGGGCCTCACCGGGTTTGCGTGTCATGGTTCGGGTGACAAGCTGTGGTGAGGACTTTTAAGCCCCTGCGGGGTGTAATCAACTTGTCCCTGCCAGAACCGGCGCAACTTTGCCTAGATAGTCGGGCTCGGACCTCATAACCAGAATATCACGGTTGCAGCGAAGGCGATGGCTGAGAGCGATACCCCGAGGCACCGGTTACAGCGGGCGGTGCCGCCCCCTTCCAGCAAAGCCGTGGATCACAGGGGCCCATCAAAAGCGCGAGACCAAGCCTATGAAAACAGAAGCGAGCGCTGCTCTTCTATGGCTTCCATGGCGAAATATGATGTAACGGTTTCAAGCTCAATTCCCTCGATCAAGCGTTTGTACACGCGATCATAGCTCGCCATGTCCTTGGTTGCTATCTTAAGAAGGTAGTCGTATTCGCCGCCGATCCGGAAAAAATCGATCACATCGGGGATCGAGGAGACGTGTTGCCGGAAGTGTTTAAGCCAATCGACAGAGTGATGCCGGGTCTTGATCATGACAAACACGATCAAACCAACACCCAGTTGCGTGCGGTCGAGCACGACAGTGCGGTTGCGGATGACACCGCTCGCCTCCAGCGCCTTGAGCCGCCGCCAACAGGCGTTCTGAGACAGGCCGATCCTGTCGCTCAGGGCCCGTTGCGATTGTGCGGAGTCGCGCTGAAGCTCCTCCAGAAGCCGGTAGTCTATTTGATCGAGTTTCAGGCTCATATATCTATCATATGATAGAATTTACACGAGTAAAGTGTAAAGTTAGATGGAATAATTTCCACCCATTGTGTCATTGTGAGGTGCGTAATTTGAGGATCTGGAGGTCAGATGCGTCCCCTTGACGACTTCAAACAGTCCCTGCATCGATCCGATGTGGTGGATTGGATCCGCGATGGTGTGATCGGCGACGGGGCAGAGATTGAAGGACCCTTTGGACCGCGCCAGTTGATCTATGCGGATTATGTCGCTTCGGGCCGGGCGTTGGACCAGGTCGAGGATTTCGTAAGGCACAAGGTTCTGCCCTACTACGCCAACAGTCACACGCAGGCGTCATTTTGCGGGGCCTATGTGACCCAATTGCGCGATGCGGCGCGGCGCGAGGTTGCGCGGCTGACGGGGGCGGGCGCGGGCACCAGTGTTGTGTTCACCGGATCTGGATCCACCGCAGCGATCAACCGGGTTGTGGGCTTGCTCGATATCGCCGGGACTGTCGCACGGGGAGATCGGGCGGTTGTGTTGGTTGGCCCCTACGAGCATCATTCCAATCTGCTGCCCTGGCGCGAGAGCGGCGCCGAAGTGGTCGAGATCGACGAAGGTGTGGCCGGCGGCCCTTGCCTTGAGGCACTCAAGACGGCTTTGCGCGGGGCAGAGGGGGCTCAACTGATCGTGGGCGCTTTTTCCGCCGCCTCAAACGTGACCGGTATCCTGACCGATGTCGACGCCGTGACACGGCTTTTGAAGCTATATGGCGCGCTGGCGATCTGGGACTACGGGTGCGGCGCGCCCTATATCCCGATGGATATGAAGACCGGCACCGAGGCCGCAAAGGACGCGGTTGTGTTTTCGCCGCACAAGTTTCCCGGTGGACCGGGGGCCAGCGGGGTCATGATCGTCCGGGACGCCATGGTGAAACGTAGTACACCCACGCTGCCGGGCGGCGGAACGGTCAGCTTCGTCTCGCCCTGGGGTCACACCTATTCCGATCATATCACCGCGCGCGAAGAGGGTGGGACGCCAAACGTGATCGGGGACATTCGCGTGGCGCTGGCCATGCTGGTCAAAGAAGCCTTGGGTCAGGACTGGCTGGCTGAGCGGCAGGAGCATCTGCGCCAGCGGGCATTGGCGGTCTGGTCGCATAATCCGAGGCTGGATCTCTTGGGGTCCGTGAACGCCCCCAGGCTGCCGATCTTTTCGTTCCGTGTGCGGGATGGACAGGGGGGATACATCCAACATCAGTTTTTCACCCGTCTGCTGAGCGATGTCGCCGGTGTGCAGGCACGCGGCGGTTGTGCCTGCGCGGGCTCCTATGCCCACCGGTTGCTGGGGCTTGGGCCGGATCAATCCGAAAACCTCGAACGGGCGATTGCCAGCGGTCTGGAATTGGAAAAGCCGGGCTGGGTTCGGCTCAATCTGTCGGCGCTGATGACCGATGACAAGGCGGATCAGGTGATTGCGGCGGTCGATGGGCTTGCCTTCTCTGCTGCGGACTATCACTGTCATTATCGTGCAGATCCGGCCACGGCGCGGTTTTTGCCCGTTGAAATGACGCAGGAGACGCTTGCATCGTGACCAGCCCACTGGCCAACCCAAGTTTCAGGTGGCTGTTCAGCGCGCAGATATCTTCGTTGGTCGGCGTCGGTCTGTTGACCGTTGCCTTATCCCTTGCCGCCTACCGGATTGGCGGGGCGCAAGCAGCCGGTCAGCTTCTGGGGCTGTTGCTTGCCTTGAAGATGGTGGCTTATGTCGGGCTCGCCCCTCTGGCCGAAATGCTGCTGGCAGGCCTGTCGCGCAAGGCGGCCTTGGTTTCCTTGGATCTTGGCCGGATGCTATTGCTGGTGCCCATGGCGTTCACGAGCAACCTGTGGCACATCGCGGGTCTGTCGTTCGTCTTTTTCGCGCTCTCGGCCGGTTTTACACCGCTCTATCAAGCCGTCATTCCCGATGTCGTGCCGGAGGAGGACGTCTATGCGCGCGCCTTGTCCTGGTCCCGCATCGCCTACACGCTCGAAGCGGTGCTGAGCCCGGTGATTGCGGGCGCTCTGCTGACGGTTGTTGCGGGGCATGCGCTGTTTCTCGTCGCGGCGTTGGCCTTTGCCGGATCAATGGCTGCCGTGCTGATGGCCCGGTTTCCCGCACAGGTCGCCGCCACCACTGACAAACCGTTCTGGCAACGCGCCTCCAGGGGATTGGTGATCTATCTGCGGACCCCAAGGCTCAGAGGGGTGTTTCTTCTCAACCTCGCGCTGTCGCTGGCCATGGCCTGGATCCTTGTGAATACCGTTGTCTACGCAGGGGTGCGTCTTGGGGCGTCGGAGACATATCTGCCGGTGCTGATGGGGTTTTATGGATTGGGGGCTGCGGTTGGGGCCGGTTTGGTCCCGCGGCTGGTCAAGAGCCTGGCAGAGCGCCGCACCATGAGCATGGGCACGTTTCTTTTTGCGGCTGTTGGCTGTGTCTTCGCCGCCTTGCCCGCCCCCACTCTGGCCGCACTGGCGGTGATCTGGATTGGGTTCGGGCTGGCCTCATCGCTCGTTCTGACGCCGGGGGGCCTTGTCCTGACCCGTTCCGCGCAAAAACAGGACCGGGCCGCAGTCTTTGCCGCCCAGTTCTCGCTCAGCCATGCAGGGTGGTTGGTGGCCTATCCGCTGGCGGGGTGGATGGCGGTATGGCTGTCGCTTGAGACCGCCATGCTGGTTTTGTCGCTGATGTGTGTCGCGACCACATTCGTTGCCTTGCGGGTCTGGCCTGCGCATGACCCGCTGGCGCGCGCGCATGCGCATCCCGAACTGCCCGACGACCACCCACATCTTCTCGACGCCCGCGCGTCCGGGCCGGACCACCGACACGTACACGCCTACGTCATTGATGATTTGCATCCCAGCTGGTCCTACGGGATCACCTGATGCTGAACCGAAACACCTAATTCATGGACTGAGATTGATGCCATCGCTTGAGACACAAACACTCGATAATCTGGGCCTGCCGGGTCTTGAGGCGCGCCTGAAGGAGAACCTTGGCTGTCTGCTCTATCCGGGCAAGGACTGGGTCCCGCCGCGCGCGGGCGTGACAGATATCGTTATCATCGGCGGCGGCATGTGCGGCATGGTGGCCTGGCTGTCCCTGACCACGGGGGGCATGCGCAATATCCGCGTGCTCGACCAGGCGCCAAAGGGGCGGGAAGGACCATGGCTGACCTATGCGCGGATGGAAACGCTGCGCTCTCCCAAAACGCTGACCGGGCCGGCCTTTGGTCATGGCACATTGACGTTTCAGGCATGGTATCGCGCACAGTTCGGGTCAGAAGCATGGGAGGCGCTCGACAAGATCCCGCGTCCGATGTGGATGGAGTATCTGCAATGGTATCGCGAGACGCTTGAGATCCCGATTGAAAACGGTGTGTCGGTGGATCAGGTCGCACCCGAAGGCAATCTGTTGCGGCTCAGCGTCTCGGGGGTGGAGGCTGAGACGATTCTCTGCCGCAAGCTGATTTTTGCGACCGGTCGCGATGGGACGGGGGGCCCCAATATCCCCGGTTTTGTCAAAGACCTGCCCCGTGATCTCTGGGCGCACAGCGCGGATGAGATCGACTTCGCCGCGCTCAGGAACAAGCGTGTGGCGGTGATCGGGGTCGGCGCGTCGGCGGTCGATAACGCGGCGGAGGCGCTTGAGCACGGCGCGGCGGAGGTCCGCCATCTGGTGCGTCGCAAGGAGATGCCGACGATCAACAAGATGATGGGGATCGGCAGTTTTGGCTTCACCGCGGGCTTTGCGGCCTTGCCGGAGGAATGGCGCTGGCGCTTCATGCAGTATTCCTTTGCGACCCAGACACCGCCGCCGCACGGGTCCACCCTGCGGGTCAGCCGGCACGACAACGCGTATTTCCATTTCGACAAGGAAACGATCCGGATCGAACAGCGCGACACCGGGGCCGAGATCTTTTTTGCCGACGGCACGTCCTATTGCGCGGATTTCGTCATTCTTGGCACCGGGTTCGTGATTGACCCCATGGCGCGAACGGAATTCGGGGAGACGGCGGGCAATATTCTGCTGTGGCAGGATGTCTACACCCCGCCCAAGGGTGAGGAAAACGCCGATTTGGGCCGCTTTCCGTTTCTGAACCCGGATTTCACTTTCCGCGAAAAACAGCCCGGTACGGCCCCCTGGCTGAGCCATGTCTACTGCTTCAATTACGGGGCCTCCGCCAGCCTTGGCAAGATCAGTGGTGACATTCCCGGCATCAGTGAAGGCGCTGCCTGGCTGGCGCGCGAGGTGGCGGCAAAGCTCTACGCCGAAGACGTCGAGGCGCATTGGCAGGGGATGCTTGATTACGACACACCCGAGCTTGTCGGGCATGAATGGGAACCGACCGCGCTGGGGCAGGACAGCCCCGAGGGCAAGGTCGCATGAGCCTTTTCGAGATGCCGACGCTGATGGCGGGGGTGACGGAAACGGGAGGTTTCGGCGCGGCCGTCAAGGCTCGTTCGAACATTTTTGACATGACGCAGGCGGCAGAAGAAGCCGTTTTGCGGCCCGATGAATGTGGTGCGTTCCCCCATGACATGCGCGCGGCGCTTGCCGCGCGTATCGCTGCCCAGTCGGGAGACCGGGTGCTGGCGGAGCACCATGCAAAGGCCGCGGGTGCCATGGCACCCTTGAGTGACCCGACGCAGGATGGCACCGCAAGCCATCCGGTTTTGATCGCTTTTGTCGACAAGGCCGCCAACGCGACGAAGGATATCGCCGCAGAAGATATCACGCGATTGCAGTCGGCAGGTGTGGGCGATGCGGACATCGTCCGGCTTTGTGAGCTGGTGGCTTTTGTCGCCTATCAGCTCCGGGTTGTGGCGGGGTTGCGTCTGATGCAAGGCGGCAAGACATGAGCCGCGTGGTGCACAAGTTCACTCGCCGGGTGCCGCAATGGGAGCCGCGCGTGACACCGGTCCGTCTGGACGAGGCCACGCCCGCCCAGCTTGACGCGCTCAAGGTCACGCCGTCGAACACCCGTGTTTCGGCCTATGTCCTGACACTGGCGCATGACGTGGAGAGCCTGGCGGTACGCTCGCCCCTGTTCAACGCGATCATGTATGACGAGGGCGGCATGTCGCGGGCCGAACGCGAGCTTGGTGCGATTGCCGCCTCGATGGTCAATCGCTGCATCTATTGCGCGGCGGTGCATGCCGACCGCCATGCTAAGCTGGAAAACAGTACCGAGATCACAGACAGATTGTTTGCCCAAGGGGCCGATGCCGAGCTGTCGCCACGGGATGCGGCAATTTTCACCTTTGCACGCAAATTGTCCGAGGCCCCGCCCGAGGCCGGACCCGAGGATATGTCGGCGCTGCGTGACGCGGGTCTGACGGACGCGGAAATTCTGGATCTTACTCTGTCCACCGCGTTGTTCGGCTGGGCCAACCGGCTGATGCATGTGCTGGGGGATCCGGTCCGGCCGGAGGGCACAGCATGACCGACAGTTTGCGGGTTGGCATCGCCGGGGCCGGGTCGATCGCGCTTGGCACAGCGGCCCTTTTGGCGGATCGGCAACATGATCCGATGCTGTGGTCTCCCTCCGGGGCCGGGACAGAGGATCTTGAGGCGGGCGTGACCGCCGAAGGCGCGCTTGAGCTCAAGTTCACACCGCGCATTGCCGCCTCTGCCGAGGCGCTTGTGGCGCAAAACGATGTGCTGCTGATCGCGCTGCCGGCCTATGGGCATAAGGCCGTCATGGATGCAGTGGCGCCGCATATCCGGTCCGGGCAGCATGTGATCGTGTCGTCCCACGCCTCCATGGGCGCGCTTTACCTGATGCGCCTGCTGGACCGGCGGGGCGTGGCGGCTCACATCACGGCCTGGGGCACCACTGTGGTGACCGGGCGGCGACAGCAGGGCCCGGTGGTGCGGGTGAACACCGTGCGCAGCCGGGTCGATCTCTGCACGGTGCCGGACACCCGATCCGATTGCGCGCTGGCCGTCTGTCAGCGCCTCTTCGGGGATCGGTTCCAGCCCCGCGCCGGGCTGTTGGCAATCTCGCTGTCCAATCTCAACCCGCAGAACCATCTGGGCATCGCGCTTGGAAATATCACCCGCATGGAACGCGGCGAAGTCTGGAGCCAGGGGCAGAACGTCACGCCAAAGGTGGGGCGGCTTCTGGAAAAGCTCGATCTGGAACGGCTCGCGATTGCCGAGACACTGGGCCTGAGCGTAAAGACGATCTTCGAGCATTTCCATCTGAGCTTTCACGTGCCCGTCGCTTCGATTTCGCAGATGAACCAGCAGATGCATGCGCAGGGCAATGGCGGCACCGGCCCGGCCACTGCCGACAGCCGATATGTGACCGAAGATGTGCCTTATGGCCTGCAACTGACCGCCGTGCTGGGCCGGTTGGTCGACCGCCCCGCCATTTTGCACGAAGCCGGGATTGCACTCTTCTCGGCGATGTACGACCGTGATTTCGCCGCGGAAAACGATCTGCTGTCCGTGCTGGAACTGGAGCGTTACAACCTTGGAGATTTGCAGCAGGCCGCCCGCACCGGACTGTTATGCTAGACACTTGACCCAAGGTCAGGAAGACTGACGAATAACAATAAATCAAAAACTAAACCAACAAGGAGTACTGAAAATGACCAAATTGATCCTGAACCGCCGCCACTTCATGGGAACCGCTGCCGCGGCTGGTGCAGCACTGGCCAGCCCGGCCTATCTGCGCCGTGCGCATGCCTCGGGCGGCGAAGTCAACATCTGGACCTACAACGATTTCGTGCCCGAAGCGTTCAAGGATCAGTTCGAAGCCGAGACCGGCATCAAAGTGAACGTGCGTCTGGTCGATGACCAGGGCAAACAGTTCAACCTGCTTGCCGCGGAGCAGCCAAATCCGACGGTGGATATCATGACGGTTGCGGGCCACCGTTTCCTTCAGTTCATCGACAGCGAGCTGCTGGCCCCGCTCGACACCAGCCGGTTGTCCAACTGGGGCAATATCAATCCGACCTTCTCCGAAAGCGATTGGGCGACGATCAACGGCGAAAAATGGGGCGCACCCATTCTGTCGGGGATGGAGGTTCTGTCCTACAACACCGAGTTGGTCTCCGAGGAAGAAGCGATGAGCTGGGACACGCTGTTCTCGGAAAAATACGCGGGCCAGACCGCCTATATCATTCAGGATATGATGTCGATTGTGATGCTCAAGATGGGCTATGACGGCAATATGGTCGAATACATGGACGACCCCGAAAAGGCCGCCGCGATTGTCGAGGAGGCCAAGCAGTTCCTGATCGACAAGAAGCCACTGGTGCGCAAGTACTACGACAGCGGCGCCGAAGTGCAGCAGATGTTCGTCAACCAGGACATCGCACTTGGCCACAGCTGGAACGGACCGGCTGCAGCTTTGATCAACGACGGCTTCCCCTTGGGCATGACGATCCCGAACGAGGGCTCTTATGGCTTTGTCTACACCTACAATATCGCCAACAACGCACCAAATGTGGACAACGCCTATACCTTCCTGAACGCGATCCTTGCCTCGCCGGAAATCGGCGCGTCAATGACCAAGGCGTCCGGCTTTATCTCGACCTACAAGGATGCGTCGAACTTCCTGACCGACCTTGAGAAGAAGTCGACGTCGTTCCCGGAAGAGCAGTTGGCCAACCTGCAGTTCTTCCGCGCGGAGGCGAACGAGCTGAAGTACAGCCTCGTTGACCCGGCGGTCGAGGCCGTCAAAGCCGCCTGATCCTTTGATGGTGTGGCCCGCCCATCTGATTTGGGCGGGCCTGTTTTCGTAACTGGCAAGAGGGATGGCTGGCGCATGACCTATGACGCATCCGTGCGAAAAGACGCGGCAGGCGCGACCGCCCCGACCGGCGCGCGCCCGTTCTGGGGGCGGCTGGTCCAGTGGGGACCCTATCGCGCGTTCGCAGCCCTGGCCACGGCGTCACCGCGCCGTCAGTTTGCCATTCTTGCGACCTTTCCGATCCTGTGGCTGCTGACCCAGCATCTGGGACCGATGGTGCAAATGGGGCGTGTGTCCCTGCTGGATGCCTACCCGGTCGCCCCCGGCACGCCTCAGACCTTTACCCTTGACAATTACATGCGTTTTTTTGGCGACAGTATCTTCTGGATGCCGTTTTTCCGCACGCTGGCCTTTGCGACGATCCTGACGTTTTGCACGCTGATCCTGACCTATCCGGTGGCCTATTTCCTGGCCCGCCATGTGAGCCGCAGGAACCAGATGCTGATGCTCTTGTTGCTGCTCGTGCCGTTCTGGGTGGGCGAGATCGTGCGGACCTATGCGATCATGATCCTGTTGGGCAATACCGGCGCGGTAAACCTTGTTCTCAAGTGGTTCGGGCTGATCGACCGGCCCATTCCGTTCATGTATACGGGCTTTTCCATGGGCATCGGCATCGTCTATCTGACCGCACTCTACATGCTGCTGCCGCTTTATTCCGCGCTGGAGAAGCTGCCCAAGAGCTACAATGAGGCCGCCGCCGACCTCGGCGCGGGCGCCTGGACCCGGTTCCGCCGGGTGACTCTGCCGCTGACCCTTGAGGGCATCTCGTCAGGCTGCACACTGGTGTTCCTGATCTCGACCGGGTTTTACGCGACACCTGTCCTGCTGGGCGGGCCTTCAACGACAGTGTTTTCCGAAACCATCGCGGGCTTCTTTCACGTCGCGGGCGATCAATGGCCGACCGGGGCTGCGTTTGCGGTGATCATGTTTGTCACAGCCTTGCTGATCACCGGGGTGTTCCAGGCCTTCATGAAAGCCTTGCGCAAGGGAGAGAAAGCATGAACCGCGGCAATCGCATTCTGCTCAGCTGCACATATTGGGCGTTTGTCCTCTACGTCTTTGTGCCGCTCTTCCTGATGATCCTGATGGGGTTCAAGGACAGCAAGTTCATCGGGTTTCCAATCCGGTCGTGGACGTTGGACTGGTACACCGGCGTCTTCTCGGATTCGGAGATCCTCTATACTTTCGGGTATTCCGTGGTCATCGCGGTGCTGTCGACGCTGATTTCCGTCATCGTCGGTGTGTGGATTGCCGTCCTGCTGGAGGGACGCAAATTCTGGGGCTGGACAGTGACCTTTGCCCTCATGATCCTGCCAGCCCTCGTGCCGGGCATTATCTCGGCGATCGCCTTTCGCATCTACGCGCGGCTGTTGGGGATCGAGCCGGGCATGGGTGCGATTGTCTGGGCGCATGCGGTGCACAACGTGCCGTTTGTGGTGCTCGTGGTGATGGCGCGCCTGTCGACCCTGCCGAAAAGCCAGATCGAAGCGGCGCGGGATCTTGGGGCCGATCCGCTGATCGCGTTCATGCGCATCACCCTGCCGTACCTTGTCCCTGCCATTCTGGGCGCAAGTGTCTTCTGCCTGCTGCTCAGTTTCGATGATTTCGTCCGATCCTTTTTCCTAGGCGGATATGAACCCACGCTGCCGGTGCTGATCTTTGCGATGCTGCGCTCCGGCATGTCGCCCGAGATCAACGCGATTGCCACGGTTGCGCTGGTCCTGACCGCCGCCGTCGGCATCTGGGCCGAACGCTTTACCCGCCGCGCCAATAAGGAGAACCAAGCATGACCTCGGCCCCGCTTGTCCATATCGACGGAATTTCCAAACGTTTCGGCAATGCGGTGGCGCTGGAGCACTTGTCTCTGGACATCGCGCAGGGCGAATTCGTGACCTTTCTGGGCCCCTCGGGATGCGGCAAGTCCACCACCTTGCGTATTCTGGGCGGGTTTGAGCGGCCCGATGCCGGGCGCGTTGTTCTGGATGGCGAGGATGTCACCAACCAACCGCCGGAAAAGCGCCATGTGAACATGGTCTTTCAGGACTATGCCCTGTTTCCCCATATGACGGTCCGGCAGAACATTTCATTCGCGTTGGAACTCAAGGGGATGGACAGGGCGGCAATCAAGCAGCGGTTGGATGAGATCATGTCCTTCCTGGAGCTTGACACCTATGGCGACCGCTATCCAGGCCAATTGTCGGGCGGACAGCGGCAACGCGTGGCCCTGGCGCGGGCTCTGGCACCTGATCCGGCCTTGCTCCTTCTGGATGAGCCGCTGGGTGCCTTGGATGCAAAGCTGCGCGGGCAGGTGCAGCGGGAGCTGAAGTCCATCCAGCGGCAGACCCACAAGACGTTCTTTTTCGTCACCCACGATCAGGAAGAAGCCCTGACGATGTCCGACAGGATCGTGGTCATGAACAAGGGTCGCGTGGAACAGGACGGCACACCGGAAGAGTTGTATTTCCACCCCGCCAGCCGCTTTGTCGCGGAATTTATTGGTGAGACCAACCTGTTGTCGGGCAAGATGCGTGCTGTCGACGGCGGTGCGGTGGTGATGGACTGGTTCGGTCACACGTTCCGTGGTCATGCGCCGGCCGGGGTCCCGCCTCAGGGAACGCCGATCACGGCATCCGTCAGATTGGAGAAAATGGCCTTCCACCATACGCGCCCGGACGTGCCCAATGCGGTTCAGGGACGGGTGGTCAATAAGACCTTTCTTGGCAGTCGGATGGCGATTGATGTTCTTGTGGAAGAAACGGATGGCGCCAGACTTCGCGCTTTCGTCGATGCAGGCATAGGGCAGTCCATTGGCGATGATCTGGTCTGGGCGGCATGGGACAGTCACAGCATGGTAGTCCTGCGGGACTAACTTGGCATGTCTGACATCAGCACCTTTTGGCCTGATTGGGGGATTTGCATAACGGAAGGTTTCTGGCTCATCTGAACCGTCAAGGAGTGAAGATGAGACGGAAAGCTGGAACCGACAAACCGACGGCCGAT
>NZ_JACNMO010000043.1 GCF_020622345.1 Roseobacter weihaiensis
TCGGGCGCTACCAGTCCCGCTATCTTCGACACGATGGTCCCGAGCATGTGCTCTG
The DNA here is from genome assembly GCF_020622345.1 of Roseobacter weihaiensis. GTDB lineage: Bacteria > Pseudomonadota > Alphaproteobacteria > Rhodobacterales > Rhodobacteraceae > Roseobacter > Roseobacter weihaiensis. The sequence goes on from NZ_JACNMO010000043.1 coordinate 56, forward strand.
CTTCGCGCCGACGCGGTCCGGCAAAGGGGTTGGGCTGGTTGTGCCCTCATTGTTGACCTGGCCGGGCTCGGCCATCGTCCACGATATCAAGGGCGAGAACTGGCAGCTCACGGCGAACTACCGTTCGCGATTTAGCCGGGTGCTGCTGTTCGATCCGACCGATCCGAACTCGGCCGCCTACAATCCGTTGCTCGAAGTGCGCCGCGGCGACAGTGAAGTGCGCGACGTGCAAAACGTCGCCGACATCCTCGTCGATCCCGAAGGCCTGCTCGAACGGCGGAACCATTGGGAGAAGACGAGCCACTCGCTGCTGGTCGGCGCGATCCTGCATGTGCTCTATGCCGAAGCGGACAAGACCCTCGCTGGCGTCGCGGCGTTTCTCTCCGATCCGAAGCGACCCATCGAGTCGACGTTGGCGGCGATGATGCGCACGCCGCATCTGGGAGATCACCCGCATCCAGTCGTCGCGCAGGCCGCGCGCGAACTTCTGAACAAGTCGGAGAACGAGCGATCCGGTGTGCTCTCGACCGCGATGAGTTTCCTCGGGCTCTATCGCGATCCTGTCGTCGCCAAGGTCACAAGGCTTTGCGACTGGCGGATCGACGATTTGGTGACCGGCGACAAGCCGGTGACGCTATACCTCGTCGTCCCACCCTCGGACATCTCGCGGACCAAGCCGCTGATCCGGCTCGTGCTCAATCAGATCGGACGGAGGCTGACCGAAGATCTCCACGCAAAGCGCAGCCACCGTATGCTGCTTATGCTCGACGAGTTCCCGGCGCTCGGGCGCCTCGACTTCTTCGAGAGCCAGCTCGCCTTCATGGCAGGTTACGGGATCAAGGCGTTCCTTATCGCGCAGTCGCTCAACCAGATCGAAAAGGCCTACGGGCAGAACAACGCGATCCTCGACAATTGCCATGTGCGGGTCGCTTTCGCGACCAATGACGAGCGCACCGCCAAGCGGGTGTCGGACGCCCTCGGCACCGCCACCGAGATGCGGGCGATGAAGAACTATGCCGGGCATCGGCTGTCACCCTGGCTCGGGCATCTGATGGTGTCTCGTCAGGAGACCGCGCGACCGCTGCTCACGCCCGGAGAGATGATGCAGCTCCCGCCGACGGACGAGATCGTCCTCGTCTCCGGCGCGCCGCCGGTCCGCGCAGAGAAGGCGCGCTACTACACCGATCCCCAGTTCAAGGCTCGGATTGCGCCGCCGCCGGATCGCACCGCCAGCGATGACTCAGTTAGCAGCACGGCAGACGATTGGAGCGGCTGCGAACCGATCGCTGCGCCGCCACCGAAGAAGCGAAAGTCAACAACGGACGACACCGATGGTGGTGTCCGTCGCGAACCTGACTTGCCGGAACATGAAGACATCGCGCCCGAACCGGCTCCGGCACGCAGCGAGTTCGCCGATCTTGATGACGAACCGGAGGACGATGCGCAGCGGGCCAAGGCCATGCGCGACCGGTTCGGCACCGTCGCGCGGCAAGCCTCGCTCGATCCCGATGACGGGATTGAGCTATAAGGCGTCCGTGATGAAGAAGGAGCGGCTGAATGTGTATTTCGACCCGTCACTCAGTGCGGAGCTTGACGCACTGGCAGCGCGCCGGAAAGTCTCGAAGTCGCAAATCGTGGAAGCGGCGCTCGCGATGTTTCCGTCGGCAATGAGGCTGTCGCACTGTTCGTGAGGTTCTGGCTGACCACAACGCCACCGCTGCCGGACGAAATGCGCGAGGCCGCTCAGGCTTCAGGCAAAGATCGGTATGGCGGTTTTGTAGAGACGCTCGGGCGTCGACTGGCAAAAGGGAATACGCTGACGAAAGAGGTTTCAGACGACGTGTCTTCATGGAACAATGAATGACCAGTTAGAGCCCATTTTCACGAACGCTGCGAGACGAACGAATGTCTGCTCACGAGCTTAGGCCACCGCGATTGCCTCGATTTCCAAGAGCCAATTTTCGTCGAAGATTTCACAAACAATTACAGTCAATGCAGGTTCTCGCTCGCCCAGGATTTCTTTTCTGACAAGTGAATTTTCCGCGCGGTACGCTCGGTCGCCGAGGAAGGTTGTGTGCTTGACTATGTTGTCCAGTCCCATATCGGCGGCACGGAGCTGTGCCTCCACGTTCGCCCAAGCTTGGCGGGCCTGATCGCTGAAGCCTTCCGGGACAATACCGTCTGGCGAGACCGGTATTTGCCCGCTGATGTAAACGGTGCGCTTAGCATCTGTCACCTCTATTGCTTGAGAGTACTTTGACTTCAAGTCGTGGCTATCTGGGGCATTGATCTTGCGAATATTCATAAACATCCTCACTACTGTGTTCCGTATGAAGTTACGAAGTAGTGGCGATGTTTGGAACTCAATTTCATATATTTGGCTAATTTAAGAATGACATTCACCTGCGATGCAAGGAGAGCCCGCTTTGGACACTTTTGACAGAAAGATATTAAGCGCCCTGATCGAAGATGCCGAGATGTCTTACGAAGTGTTGGGGCAGCGGGTCGGGCTTTCGCCTCCTGCCGCTCACGCCCGAGTGAAAAAATTGCGTGAGAGCGGTGCGATTGAACACTCAACCCTTAAGATCGATCCTGTTAAAGTTGGCAAACCCTTACTCGCCTTCGTTTTTGTCGATTTCGCAGGTTGGGGAAAGTCCAGAAAGCTCATGCAAATCGATCAGTTCCCCGAGGTCGAGGAAATCCACTCTGTGGCGGGCGATAGTGGCTTGCTAATCAAGGTCAGAACACGCGACGCGCACGCTTTGGAGCTGTTTTTGGCGAAGCTTTATGAAAATTCAGGTGTGCAAACTACAAAAAGCTACATCGTTCTCTCGACATTTCTGGAAAGAGGGACACAGGCCAACGCGACCGGAGATTGGGAAGTCGATTTGTTGCCTGGGTGAACAAGCGGTCATTGGCGCAACTGCAGCGAAAGCTCACTTTTCCTGCACTCCATACATCCGCCGTCGATGACGAGAGTGGACCGAACACGCCATACCCTGCCTATCCACGCCACCGCCCTACTACGCCCTCAAACCTGTTGCGAATGATCTCTTAGCGGTCTTCTTGATCGATCCCGTAACCAGATGCGGGGCCGCGAATGACCGTCCACACTCTCAAATCAGCAGCGATCGAGCGCGGTTCCCGCATGCTCCGCACGGCGCTCGGCGCCGACATCGCGGCCTGGCTCGACGAAGACGCCGTCGTCGAAGTGATGCTCAATCCCTGTGGTCGCCTGTGGGTCGACCGGCTCGGCGAAGGCCTCTGCGATACAGGAACTGGACTTTCGCCCGACGACGGAGAGCGGATCGTTCGCCTTGTCGCCCATCATGTCGGCGCAGAAGTCCATGCCGACGCTCCGCGGGTTTCGGCCGAGCTTCCCGGAACCGGCGAACGCTTCGAGGGACTTCTTCCGCCTGTCGTCGCAGCGCCGACCTTCGCAATCCGCAAACCTGCCGTCGCTGTCTTCACCCTCGCCGATTATGTCCGGGCCGGGATCATGGACGAGGTCGCAGCCAACACGCTGCGCGAAGCCTTCGCGTCCCGCGCCAACATCCTGGTCGCGGGCGGCACATCGACCGGCAAGACCACACTGACCAACGCGCTGCTCGCCGAAGTGGCTAAGACCTCAGACCGTGTCGTCCTCATCGAAGACACGCGCGAGCTGCAGTGCACGACGCCCAATCTAGTCGCGCTCCGCACCAAGGACGGCGTCGCGACGCTGTCCGATCTCGTGCGCTCGTCCCTGCGCCTTCGCCCGGATCGTATCCCCATCGGTGAGGTGCGCGGGTCCGAAGCGCTCGATCTCCTCAAGGCCTGGGGCACGGGCCATCCCGGCGGGATCGGCACCATCCACGCGGGCTCGGCCATCGGCGCGCTGCGTCGCCTCGAACAGCTGATCCAGGAAGCCGTAGTTACCGTCCCGCGGGCGCTGATCGCGGAGACCATCGACGTGCTCGCCGTCCTGCAAGGGCGCGGCTCTGACCGCCGCCTCGCCGAACTTGCGCGCGTCACAGGCCTGACCGCAGCCGGCGACTATGCGCTCGAAACCATTCTCAGCAGCCCGAAAGGAAACACGCCATGACCCGAATGCTTCAACTCTACCCGCGCTTGCCGATCTACGCGTCGGCGCTCGCGATCGGCTTCCTGCTCGCCGCAGGACAGGCCGAGGCCGCAGGGTCCGGCATGCCTTGGGAAGCCCCGCTTCAGGCGATCCTCGAGTCCATCGAAGGCCCGGTCGCCAAGATCGTCGCGGTCATGATCATCATCATCACCGGCCTGACGCTCGCGTTTGGCGACACGTCCGGTGGCGCGCGCCGGCTCGTGCAGATCGTCTTCGGTCTGTCGATCGCCTTCGCCGCATCGAGCTTCTTCCTGTCCTTCTTCTCCTTCGGCGGTGGTGCTCTCGTATGAGCGATCCCACCGACATCCCCGGCTTCACCGCGCCCGTGCATCGCGCCCTCACCGAGCCAATCCTCTTGGGTGGCGCGCCGCGCACCATCGCCATCGCGAATGGCACAATAGCGGCCGCCGTGGGCCTTGGGCTGCGGCTCTGGCTGGTCGGGCTCGCCCTCTGGGCCATCGGGCACATGCTGGCGGTCTATGCCGCCAAGCGCGACGCGCAGATCGCCGATGTCGCGCGCCGTCACCTCCGCTACCCGACCTGGATGGGAGTGTGAGGAGATGATGCGCCTCGCCGAATACCGCTCCAAAGCTGCGCTGCTCGCCGACTTCCTGCCCTGGGCTGCGCTCATCGCCAAAGGTGTCATTCTCAACAAGGATGGCAGTTTCCAGCGCACGGCGCGGTTTCGCGGTCCCGATCTCGACTCGGCGACACCCGCCGAGCTGATCGCAACCTCGGCGCGCCTCAACAGCGCCTTGCGTCGCCTCGGCTCAGGCTGGGCGGTTTTCGTCGAAGCGCAGCGCATACCGGCGCGAGACTACCCGCTGTCGGAGTTTCCCGATCCAGTATCCGCACTGGTCGATGCCGAACGGCGCGCCCAGTTCGAAGAAGCCTCGTCCCATTATGAGAGCCGCTACTTCCTGACGCTGACGTGGATGTCGCCTGCGGATGATACGAGCCGGGCGAGTGGCTGGCTGTTCGAAGACGCACCGACCAAAGGCGCCAATCCCAAAGAACACCTCGCGGCATTCCGCTCACGCTCAGACCGGCTGCTCGATCTGTTCGAAGGTTTCATGCCCAAGGCAGCTTGGCTCGATAACGCGGAGACGCTCACCTATCTGCACTCGACGATCTCGACACGAGCGCAGACGGTCCGCGTGCCCGAGACACCGATGCATCTCGACGCCTATCTGGCGGACGAGCCGCTGGTCGCCGGTCTCGCACCGAAGCTCGGCGAGGCGCATCTCCGCACGCTCTCGATCGTCGGCTTCCCGACATCGACCTGGCCGGGACTTCTCGACGAACTCAACGCGCAGGCTTTCGAATATCGCTGGGCGACGCGCGCCATCTGTCTCGACAAGACCGATGCCACGAAACTCTTCACCCGCATCAGGCGCCAATGGTTCGCCAAGCGCAAATCGGTCGCGGCGATCCTGAAAGAGGTAATGACCAACGAGGCATCGACGCTCCTGGATTCGGATGCCGACAACAAAGCGCTCGATGCCGATGAAGCGCTGCAGGAACTCGGCTCCGACATCGTCGGCGCGGCTTATGTCACCGCGACGATCACTGTCTGGGATGAGAACGAGCGGGCGGTGGACGCCAAGATCAAGCTCGCCGAGAAGGTCGTCCAAGGCCGCGACTTCACCTGCATCCCGGAAACACTGAACGCCGTCGAAGCCTGGCTCGGCTCGCTACCCGGGCATCTCTACGCCAATGTCCGACAACCGCCGATCTCCACGCTCAACCTCGCGCATATGATCCCGATCTCGGCGGTTTGGGCAGGCCCCGCGCGGAACGAACATCTGGACGGTCCTCCGCTTTTCTACGCCGAGACGCAAGGCGCGACGCCGTTCCGCTTCTCGACCCATGTGGGCGATGTCGGTCATACACTCATGGTCGGACCCACCGGCGCGGGCAAATCTGTCCTGCTCGCTCTCATGGCGCTGCAATTCCGGCGCTATGAGGACGCGCAGATCTTCGCGTTCGATTTCGGCGGATCGATCCGCTGCGCGACGATGGCCTGCGGCGGAGACTGGCAAGATCTCGGGCTCGCACTGTCCGACGAAGACGACGCGGTCCAGCTGCAACCGCTCGCGCGGATCGATGATGCGGCCGAACGCAGCTGGGCGCAGGACTGGCTCGCCGGATTGCTCGCCCGAGAAAGGGTCACCATCGATCCGGTCGCGCGCGACCATCTTTGGTCGGCGCTGACCTCGCTTGCATCGGCGCCCATCGAAGAACGAACACTCACGGGCCTGTCGGTCCTCCTGCAATCGAACGATCTCAAACGCGCCATGGCCCCGTTCTGCCTCGGCGGCCCCTTCGGCCGCTTGCTCGATGCGGAAAGCGAGCATCTCGGCACCGCCGACTTCCAGGCCTTCGAGACCGAAGGGCTGATCGGCTCCGCTGCTGCGCCCGCCGTACTCGCCTATCTCTTTCACCGGATCGAAGCGCGGCTCGATGGACGCCCGAGCCTCATCATCGTCGATGAAGGCTGGCTTGCCTTGGACGACGCCACTTTCGGCTCGCAGCTGCGCGAATGGTTGAAGACGCTGCGCAAGAAGAACGCCAGCGTCATCTTCGCCACCCAGTCGCTGGCCGATATCGACGGCTCCGACATCGCGCCCGCCATCGTCGAGAGCTGCCCGACCCGCATCTTCCTGCCCAACGAACGCGCCTTCGAGCCGCAGATCGCCGCGACCTATCGCAGCTTCGGGCTCAACGACCGCCAGATCGAGATCATCGCAAGGGCGACGCCCAAGCGCGACTATTACTGCCAGTCGCGCCGCGGCAACCGGCTCTTCGCGCTCGGCCTCGGCGAGGTCGCGCTGGCCTTCACCGCGGCGTCTTCCAAATCCGATCACGCCGCCATCGACGCGATCCTCGAAGAGCATGGGCGTGACGGTTTTGCCGCCGCCTGGCTCGCCCGTCGCGATCTCAACTGGGCCACCGAACTGCTCGGACCTTCGGACGACGTGATCGAGGCCACCCCATCCGCAACCCCAGAGTCCAACGACGACAAGGAGAAGACCGATGTTCAAGACCAACACAAGTAAACTCGCAGGGCGCGCCGCCGCGGCCCTGTTGCTGTCGAGCGCGATCGCGATGACCCCCGCGACCGCGCCGCCCGCTCACGCATTCTTCGGCGGCGGGTTCGGTGGGATCGTCTACGACCCAACCAATCACGCCGAGAACCTGCTGACCGCCGCCCGAACGCTGGAGCAGATCAATAACCAGATCGCCCAGCTCCAGAACGAGGCGCAGATGCTGGTCAATCAGGCCCGCAATCTCGCGAGCCTGCCATATTCCTCGCTGTCGCAACTGCAATCTTCGGTGCAGCAGACGCAGCAGCTGTTGGGCGAGGCGCAGCGCATCGCCCATGACGTGGCGACGATCGACGAAGCCTTCACCCGGGATTACGGCGCGGCCGCCGCGCGGGGCGATTTCGACGACATGATCGCGGGCGCACAGGACCGGTGGCGCACGTCCGTCGCCGGGTTCGAGGATGCGCTCAAAGTCCAGGCTGGCGTCGTCGGCAATATCGAGACCGCGCGCGCCGAGATGCAGACGCTCGTCGGCCGCAGCCAGGCCGCGACGGGTGCCTTGCAGGCGACCCAGGCTGGCAACCAGCTCCTCGCACTGCAGAGCCAGCAGATCTCCGACCTGACCGCCGCCATTGCCGCGCAGAACCGCGCGCAATCGCTGGAAGCCGCGCGGATTGCGACGGCCGAAGCGCAAGCGCGAGAAAACCTCGGCCGCTTTCTCGACTACGGCTCCGGCTACGAGCCGACGACCGTGCGGATGTTTCGGTAGGCCGCGATGAAGCTGACCGCCGAGACCACGCTAAAAGCCATCGCCATCGCTTTGGGCGCTATCGCCGCGCTCATGGCGGCGATGGAACTCCAACGCGCCCTTGAAGAGGAGCGTGCGGCCGAACCGGCGGCGGTGGTTTCGGACGATCCATTGCGCGAGACCTTGCTGCGCTGTCGCACGCTCTCGCCGGAAGCGCTCGGAGCCGACACCGAGTGTCAAGCCGCATGGGAGGAGAACCGCCGCCGGTTCTTCGGCACGTCCAGCAACAATTCGGGCACGGAGTAGGTCATGGACGGCGTCGGCGTCATCGATCGGTTCCTAGAGGTCTTCACGACCTATATCGACAGTGGGTTCGGTCTACTCGGCGGCGATGTCGCCTTCCTCGCGACCACGCTCATCGTCATCGACGTCACGCTCGCCGCGCTCTTCTGGGCCTGGGGCGCGGATGACGACATCATCGGGCGGCTCGTCAAGAAGACGCTCTTCGTCGGCATCTTCGCCTACATCATCAGCAACTGGAACGCGCTCGCACGCATCGTCTTCGAGAGCTTCGCAGGGCTGGGCCTTGTCGCCACCGGCGGCGCGATCGGTGCGGGCGAGCTTTTACAGCCAGGACGCATCGCGGCCGTCGGGCTGGAAGCCGGGCAGCCGATCCTGGAATCCGTCGCCGACCTGATGGGCTTCGTCGCCTTCTTCGACAACTTCATCCAGATCATGATCCTGCTCTTCGCCTGGGTCGTGGTGCTGCTGTCCTTCTTCATCCTCGCGATCCAGCTCTTCGTGACCCTTATCGAGTTCAAGCTGGCAACGCTGGCGGGTTTCATCCTTGTACCCTTCGGTCTCTTCAACAAGACCGCCTTCATGGCAGAGCGCGTCCTCGGCCTCGTCATCTCCTCGGGCGTCAAGGTGCTCGTGCTCGCTGTGATCGTCGGGATCGGATCGACGATCTTCAGCGAATTCACCACCGGCTTCGTCGGCGAACCGACCATCGGTGACGCAATGGCCGTCGTGCTGGCGGCCCTCTCCATTCTCGCGCTTGGCATTTTCGGCCCCGGCGTTGCCAATGGGATCGTTTCCGGCGGTCCGCAACTTGGCGCGGGCACCGCCGTCGGTGCTGGCCTAGCCGCAGGCGGTGTCGTCGCTGGAGGTCTTGCAGGCGCTAAGATCGCTGGAGCCGCTGGTGGAGCCGCGTTGCGCGGTGGTTCGGCGGTCGCGGGAGGTGCCTCCACCGCGTTCCAGATCGGCGCCGCGTCCGGATCAACAACCGCCGGAAAAGCTGCCAGCGGATTGGCGGCAGTTGGACAGGCTGGTGCATCCGCCGCCGCCAGTCCGCTCAAGCGCGCAGTTGGTGACAGCTACCGTTCGGGTTCGCGCGCCGCTTTTGAGGCCACCGGTGGCAAGTTCAGCAATTCCCCGGCCAACATGCCGACCCCTGCCAATGACGGTCCGCCCGCCTGGGCGCGTCGCATGAAGCGCCAGCAATCAGTGCACCACGGCGCCATGACCACCGCCCACGCCCTGCGCGCAGGCGACGGCGGCGGCGCGGGCACGGCCATCAGCCTTTCGGAGAGATCATGAGATTCAAGCGACCTAGCGTGCGATACGCCAAGACTCCTGAACCCGTAACACCATACCAAAAAGCCGCTCAGGTATGGGACGAGCGCATGGGTTCCGCCCGCGTCCAGGCCCGCAACTGGCGGTTCATGGCTCTGGGATGCCTCGCCACGACCGCGACCTTCGGCCTCGCGCTCGTCTGGCAATCCACACAAGGCACCATCGTGCCTTACGTGGTCGAGGTGGATCGCTTGGGCGCGGCGCAGGCCGTCGCCCCCGCCACCGCCAACTACCGCCCCGCCGATCCTCAGATCGCTTTCCACCTCGCGCGATTTATCGAGAACGTGCGCCAAGTGCCGGCCGATCCCATCGTCCTGCGCGAGAACTGGCTGCGCGCCTATGACTTTGCCACCGATCGCGGCGCCGTCGCCCTCAACGACTTCGCCCGCGAGAACGACCCCTTCGCCCGCGTCGGCGAAGTTCAGATCGCCGCCGAGATCTCCAGCGTCATCCGCGCCTCAGACTCGAGCTTCCGCGTCGCTTGGATCGAACGCCGCTACGTCAACGGACAACTTGCCGGAACCGAACGCTGGACCGGCATCCTTTCCGTTGTCGTCCAGCCGCCGCGCGACGCCGACCGCCTCCGCAAGAACCCCCTCGGCGTCTTCGTCCACGCCATCAACTGGTCACGGGAGAACGCCCAATGAGTGATTGCATCACACGCCAAATCTGCATGCCAATCAAACTGTCCATCACCACTTTGCTCGCAACTTCGATGCTTGCCGGCTGCGCCACCTTCAAGCCGCCCGAGATCAGCTACGATGACCCGGTCGCCGCGACGCTGGTCGCCGAACCGGCGCGGCCTGTTCGGATCGTCGAGACACCCGAACCATTGCCGCTGCCGGGCCAGCTCATGCGGGTCGATGCCGATGATCGTCCGGCAGAAGCGACGGAACCAACTGAGCGGGTGACCAGCGCCAACGCGGCGGCCCGGATCGAACCGGTACGCGACGGCTTCATCAACGCCGTCCAGCTCTATCCCTACAGTTCTGGCGCGCTCTATCAGGTTTACACGTCGCCTGGACAGGTTACGGACATCGCCTTGCAGCCGGGCGAAAGCCTTGTCGGGTCCGGCCCGATCGCGGCAGGCGATACCGCGCGCTGGATCATCGGCGACACCGAGAGCGGATCCGGCGACAGCCGTCGCATCCATGTGCTGGTCAAACCGACCCGGCCCGATCTCGTCACCAATCTCGTCATCAACACGGATCGGCGGACCTATCACCTCGAACTGCGCGCGACGCCGCAGGCCTACATGGCCTCCGTCTCCTGGCAATATCCCGAAGACGAGCTCATCGCCTTGCGCCGCCAGAACGGTCGCGCCGAGGCCAGCCTTCCAATCGGGCGCAATGTCGATCTCGACGACCTCAACTTCCGCTACCGCATCACCGGCGACCGTGCACCTTGGCGGCCGCGCCGCGCCTTCGATGACGGGCGGCAGGTCTTCATCGAGTTCCCGCGCGGGATCGGCCAGGGTGAAATGCCGCCGCTCTTCGTGATCGGACCGGAAGGGGACGGACAGCTCGTCAATTACCGCATCCGTCGCAACTACATGATCGTCGACCGCCTCTTCGCCGCCGCCGAACTGCGTCTCGGAGACCGCCAGCGCGTCGTCCGGATCGTGCGGACGGATGGGGTCCAGCGTTCTGCGCAACGCGAGGAACGCGTGGTTTCCGCGTGGCGTCCAGATGAGGACCGGTGAGTCATGACCGGGAAAGAAGATCAGCAACCGGACGAACCCCGCGAGGACGCGCCGCGCAGCGAACAGGACATCGCCAGGGAACTCCGCCTGCGCCCCGATCCGCCACGGGTCATGCGGCTCTCGCGCAAGGCGATCACCGTTCTCGCCGTCGCAGGCGGGCTCGGCATCGGCGCGATCCTGATCGTCGCCTTGCAGGGTTCCGATTCAAGCGATGGGCCTTCAGAACTCTTCTCGACGGAACGTGTCCAGGAGGCCGAGGGCCTTTTGGGTCTGCCGCGCGACTACGCTTCGATCCCGCAGCTCGGGCCGCCGCTTCCGGGCGAACTGGGGCGGCCGGTTCTGTCTGCGCAGCGACGGGGTGAGCCGGTGCCCGTCGTGCCCGCGACGGGTCCAGCGGTCGATCCGGAAGAACAGTTGCGCTTGCAGGAGGCCGAAGCCGCACGGCTCGCGACACTCTTTGCCGACGCAAGGTCGAGTGGCGCAGGTGCGGCGCGCCCACAGGCTCCACCGGTCGCAGCCCCGAGCGCCGGCTTGCAAGGGCTGTTCCCGGCATCTGCCGGGCAGTTACGGCAACCCGATAGGACGGAACGGCAAGAAGCCTTCCTGGATCGGGAAGTCGACCGAAGGACGACTGCTGCGGATCGACTGCAGGCTCCTCCGAGCCCATACGTTCTGCAAGCAGGATCCGTCATCGAAGCAGCTCTCCTGACCGGGCTGCGCTCCGACCTTCCCGGGCAGATCACGGCTCAGGTCACCGCTAATGTCTATGACAGCCCAACCGGGCAATTCCTGCTCATCCCACAGGGTGCGCGCCTTCTCGGCGAATATGACAGCCGCGTGGAAACAGGTCAGCGTCGTGTCCTCTTGGCGTGGACCCGGTTGATACTCCCAGACGGACGCTCCATCGTGCTCGAACGCCAGCCCGGTACTGATCAGGCGGGATATGCGGGCCTCGAAGACGGTGTGGACAATCACTGGGGCCAGCTGTTCCGTGCCGCCGGGCTCGCCACGATTCTCAATATCGGCCTCGAGATCGGCGAGGATGGCGGCGATGAGATTGCCGACGCTATCCGGGACGGCACCCAAGACACGATTGGGCGAGCCGGCGAGGCGATCGTTCAACGGCAGTTGAACATTCCGCCGACGCTCACCATCCGGCCAGGGTTTCCCGTACGCGTGATGGTAACCCGCGATCTGATCCTCGAACCCCAAGGAAGCGCACGATGAGCAAGCTAAAACTCGGCGACATCCGCGACGACAAGCCAGTCAAGCTCACAGTCGAACTGCCCGCGCAAGTGCATCGCGACTTAACGGTCTACGCAGAGATTCTTGGCGCCGAGAGCGGGAGTAAACTCGAACCCGTAAAGCTGATCGCGCCGATGCTGGAACGGTTCATGAAGACCGATCGAGAATTTGTGAAGGCCAGACGCATTCGGCAACAATTGAGAAAACCGACTTCCCAACCCGGCTCGGATACAACCTAATCAATGGCAAAGTCTAAGATCGAGGTCGTGAACCATGACACGCACCAAGCTTAGCATCCGTCGCCAAGCTGGATTATCGTTCACGGGAGACCAAACGGCTGAGAAATACAGGATCTCATCGTCCAGCCTTCGATGAACGACGCCCGGAAATTGAGCCGCGATCGCCGACTCATTTGTTACGGTAATGCCTAGGCCAAAAGAAACGAGCTGCATCAGATTTCCTCGGCCCACGCAGTAGTGGTCAATCTTTGGACGCGCATCTAGTTCGGCAAGCCGCTCAACAATGAGGCTGTTAGTGTCGATCCCCGATTCATTCCGACTTACGACGAACCGCTCTTCTTGTAAGTCATTCCAACTCAGCACTTCATGTCGAGCTAGCCGGTGACCCTCTTGCAATGTCACGAAAATGCGCTCTTTCCAGAGTTGGACACTGTCGCAACCCTGGATAGACGGCGTATCGGCTATAAAGGCAACGTCGAGTTTTCGCAGTCTGACTGCCGCGAGATGGTTTTTCGGGATTCCTTCGATGATATCGATAGCGACTTTGCGATGCTGACTTGCGTACTCTCGTAGCAGTTCGGCAAGAAATCCCGCCGCCAGTGATGACGATATTCCTATCCTTACTTGGCCCTCCTCTCCGCGACCGACACAGCCCACGTAAGCTTTTGCGAAAGACACCTCGTTCAACGCTCGCCGTGCATGTCGGACAAACTTTCTGCCGGCAACCGTCAGAACCACACCACCTGAATGACGGTTAAAAAGCGAAGCGCCCAAGGCATCTTCAAGGTCTCGAATGCGACGGCTGATAGCAGACTGATTGACACCCACAGCTTCAGCCGCGCCACGAAAGCTCTGATGTTCCGCAGCTTCGACGACATACTGTAGCTGTTTCAGTTCGATCGCCACCACACTATCCAGAACTGCTTTCAGGTCTACGCTGGATCGTCGGCGCTCGGTCGTCGGAAGCGTCCGCCCCGCGATAGCGAACTCCAAAAACTGAGGATGGGTCAGGTCCGATCGCGACGACACGACTTGGATTGATCCAAGTGTGACTGGCGTAGTAGTGCGGAACGATGTGATCGAGACGCACCGTTTCCGAAACCCCTGGCTCCCGATAAAGTCCGCGAAGCCAGCGCGTGAGGTTCGGATAATCGACCATGCGGCGACGGTTGCACTTGAAGTGGCCGTGATAGACATGGTCAAACCGGACCATCGATGTGAACAACCGCCAGTCCGCTTCCGTCATGCGGTCCCCGACCAGATAGCGCTGTGCCTTCAGCAATTCTTCCAGCTCGTCGAGCAATTCGAACAGATTGGTGACTGCGCTCTCATAGGCGGACTGGGCTGTGGCGAAGCCAGCTTCGTAAACACCATTGTTTACGGCGGCGAACACGCGATCATTCATCTTGTCGATCTCGCCGCGCAGCTGTTCAGGATAGAAATCAGCGGTGCTACCGGTGAGGCCGTCAAAAGCTGAGTTCAGCATTCGAATGATTTCAGCGCTTTCATTCGAGACGATGCATTCTGTTTTCCTGTCCCACAGAACGGGGACCGTCACCCGCCCCGATGCCTTTCGATCGGACTCGACGTAAACGTCGCGCAGGTATTGTTTGCCGAGCACCTGATCGCCAGTGGTCCCCGAGACATCCTGCTCGAAGGTCCAGCTTTCCTCGCCTAGAAAGGGTGAAACGACGGAAACGCCGATATGAGACTGGAGGTCCTTCAGAACCCGAAAGATCAGCGTGCGATGCGCCCAAGGGCAGGCATAAGACACATAAAGATGGTAGCGCCCGCTTTCGGCGGCGAAACCTCCGACACCTGACGGACCTGGCGAGCCGTCGGCGGTCACCCAGTTCCGGAACTTAGAAGTCGAGCGTTGAAACGCGCCATCGACGACCTCCTGGTCGCCATCTGGATGCCATTCACCCTCGATTAGAATGCCCATCGCATTGCCTCGCACATTGTCAGGATTGGTAGGAAGCGGGTCGAAAGCCGGCCGCATCGTTGAGATGCGTGTCAGCGCCTTCGACCCGGTCGGTATTTTGGCAACTCAAGATGCGGAAACCGCCACTGGGTTGGCGCTGGGCAACGATGGAAATGACCGCGACACGCTGACCCGCCGTCTCTCCGTCCTGGCCGGTCTGCCCGTCGAGGGTCGAGAGAGTGTGAACGACTTTCACATCTGGACCGAGCGAACGTGTCTTGAGTTCCGTGATCTCGACCCGCGCGTTCTGAAAGATGCGCCGAAACCCATACTCGTGCGCTTTTCGAATGGCGCGCCGGTTTGACCACCAGAAACCGACCACGTTGACGAAATCGGCATCTTCCACGAACACGTTGGCCAGCTTGTCGAGATCCTGCTCGTTCCAGGCATCGAAGAAGGCCCTGGCAACGGCCTCACCGCTTTCGAAGACGTGCTCTGTCATCTCGTTACTCGTTTCTAGAATGTCTCGACCCAGGGGCGCAGATCGAATTCCTGCGTCCAGGCACTGCGATGCTGGCTGTGGATCTGGAAATAGCTTTCAGCGATCTCGTTTGGCGAAAGCGAACTGTCCTTCGCATCCGCGTCGCTACCCGCCATGCTTTCGTTTTCACCAATGCCCCCGTCGATGATGGCGTGAGCCACATGAATGCCCTTGGGACCAAGCTCACGCGCCAAGGACTGGCTGAGCGCCCGCTGCGCGAACTTTGCCATGGCGAAGGCCGACATGTTGGCCGACCCTCTCAGCGCGGCAGTCGCGCCGGTGAAGAGGATCGATCCGGTCTCGTCCGCATCCAGCATCGCCTGGGCCGACGCCTTGGAGACGAGGAACGCGCCCAGCGCAGTGACGCGCCAGCATGTCTCGACGTCCTCTGCGCTCAGCTTGTCGACCGTCCCGAGCGTCCAGGCACCCGCATTGAAGATGGTCGCCGTCGGAACACCGTGGTCTTCGACGATGCGCTGCACAGCACCCTCGACGTTGTCCTGTTTCGCCACATCGCATCGATAGGCGGTGGCACGTTCGGCAAGACCGTTATCGGACAAAAGACTGGTGAGCCGGTCGTCGTCTCGCGCCAGCGCCGCAACGTGATAGCCGCCATCTGCAAATCGCTTGACCAGAGCCAATCCGAGGCCCGGGCCGACCCCGGCGATGATTGCCGTCTTACTCATGAACGTCTCCATCAATGGTTTTCGAGAGGTCAACCCAAGTCACGCCGCGGTGTCTTTAACCGACAGGAAGGCAAGTTCCTCAGGAGTGCTTTCGCGGCCCAGGACCGCATTTCGATGCGGGAACCGACCGAACCGCGCGATGATGTCGAGGTGGTGCCGTGCAGGCGCGATCCCATGGTCCGGACCATGCATTTCGTAGAGATCGAGACATCGGCGCTGATCTTCCAACACCTCGCTGTGCATGAAGGGCAGATACAAGAAGGTACGCCAATCGTCCGGCCGATAGGTCTTCAACCAGATGTCGTCGCCCATGCGCAGCGCGGTCCCGGCCAACGACAAAGCTTCGGCATCGCTTGCGTACGCCTGCCGATCGCCAGCATGAATGTTGCGGCTGAACTGATCGAGAACGATTACAAGCGCGAGGCGCCCTTCGATCGTGTCCTTCCAGCCATCGAGGCCTCCGGAGGATGCATCGTCCAGAGCTTGACCGAAACGCTCCCTGACCTGAGTGTTAAACTCCTCGCCTCCGGCAAACCATTTTTCCGACATGCCAGTGGCGAACCAGAACCCCAAAATGTCTTCGGGCATCTGAGGCTTGACCGCCATTTTGCACCCTCCTTAAATTCTATGTCCTTATGGATGGACGAGACGGCTTGGTAATCCCAGTTAGCTGCGTTCGCCCCAGCCAGCGTTTTTGAGGTAGGTTTCGAAGTCGGTGATCTCGCCCAGCCACTGGCGCAGGTTCTGCGGTGTGCCGTCCATGCCGAGTTCGTCGAACGACTTGAACATCAGCATGAGCTCTTCGCCCATTGCTTGCTCAGCTTCTTCGTAAGAGGTCCGCCGATACTCCACATCCCGGCCCAAAACTCGACCGAGGGTCTCCGCGACCTCCGTCATTGTCGAGATATCAGCGGTGATCGGCGCGGCTTTGTTTGCCCAGAAGCCGGGCTGTTCGAATGCGAGGACGACCATTCTGCCGATATCATCGCATGCGATCTGCGCGTAGGGCATCTCCGGTCGCATCGGGTAGTGGATCGCTCCGGACTCTTCGATGCTTTCGCGCTCCCATTCCCAATTGTCCATGAAGGCCGCAGGGCGGAAGACAGTCCAAGGTTTGCCTGAGTTGCGAATCTCCGTCTCGATGATCCACTTGCTGTCGAGGTGCGGAACACCGGTATTGCGGTCCATGGTGGACGCGCCCGTGTAGACGATATGTTCAACATCGGAGGCGGCTGCCGCGGCAGTCAGGTTTTTACCCTGTCTCACTTCAGCTTCAACGCCGGCCTCCAGGAAGTCCTGAACGGAGTAGAGGCCTGCTGCGCCTTTCAACGCTTCGTCAAGCGACGCTCGATCCTCAAGATCGGCCTGAACCAACTCCGCCCCCTTTTGCGCCAGCGCTTGGGCGGCAGGCTTGTCGGGGCTGCGGGTCAACGCCCGCACCGCATGCCCGTTCTGGAGAAGATGGTGCGCGACCGCGCCCCCTTGCTTGCCCGTCGCTCCCGCGACGACGATGGGACGGTCGTAAATTTTGGGTTTTGATTTTTTCAACATCAGTTCGAACTCCTGCCTCTTCAGCGTTGCTGTGAAGATGGAGTGTCGTTTCAATGTTGTATAGGTAACGAAATGCGCACCCGATGCGCATCTGTGCTACAAGTTAAGCTGCACTCAACTCACTGTTTCGCGGCGTGAGCGCACGACTTCCAATACTGCCTGAACCTTGGAGCTGCGATGCAGGTCCACATGCGTCACTGCCCAAACGGGCTCGTGCCAAGATGCATCGGGTTCAACCACCGATCTTAGCGAGCCAAGATGAGCTTTCTCTTGCGGGAGAAAGCCGATGCCGACACCTGCGGAAACGGCATCGTAGGTGCTCGCCACGTTACTACATCGAACGAGAATTCTGTCGTCGGGGACGTTCTCATCCAGCCAATCGAAATACGGTGGACGCGGCGCAGTCGCGTCAGGCCCTACAAAGATGTGCTGGGCGAACTCGTCCGGCGTTTCAGGAATGCCATGCCGGGCGACGTAAGTTGGAGCTGCGTATAGGCCCATCTCGATCGTCGCCACCTTCAAGACGACATTGTCGGGGTGATCGGGTTTACGACCAATGCGGAACGCGATGGCCGCTTCTCCATATTCGAGCTTCAGAACACGGTCGCTGCTGACGATGTTGACCAACAGCGAAGGGTGCCGAATCCGCACTTCGTCGATGATCGGCATGACAAACGGCACGAGAACATCGAGCGCCGTTACAACGATTTCACCCGCGATCTCGTCAGAGGAGCCCCGTGCGATCCGTTGCAATTCGCCGAACTGGGCATCTGTTGCGTCGGCGATGCGCAGAAGCGCAATGCCGAGTTCCGTTGGAGTGAAGCCGCGCGCGTGTCGCTGAAACAGTTTGGCTCCCAAGTCGGCTTCGACAGAGTCTACGTGACGAGTGACAGTAGCGCGATGGATTCCCAAGGCGTCCGAGGCCGCACTTATGGTGCCGAGGCGCGCGACCATCGCAGCTGACTTCAACTCGTTCCAGTCGTCCAAGGCTCTTCCCGCAAATTCCATATGACGCACCAATGCGCACTCTATGCGCATAACAAGCTCTTATGCTACAAAATTATAGCGCGTAGAACTCAATCTGCAAACCACTCTGGACATCAGATCAAGCTGGCGAGCGCTGAGTGCCAGTAGTCCGAGCATCGTTGAATAGAGCCGTCCAAGGAAAAGAAATGCCCCGCGCTATCTACATTCTCGCTCTTGCCGCCTTTGTCGTCGGAACGCAGAGCTACGTATTTTCGGGGTTGCTTGCCGATCTGGCAGACGATCTGGGAGTCTCCGTCGGGACAGCAGGGCAGTTGCTGACTGCCTTCGCCGTCACAAGCGCCTTCGCAGCGCCACTTGTGGTATCAGCCCTCTCCAGCTTCGAGCGCAAGAAGGTCCTGATGGTGTCCCTCGCTGGCGTCGGCATCGTTAACCTGGCGACCGCCATTTTGCCGGTCTTCGAAGCATTCATGGTTGCTCGGATTGTCGTCGCGATCGTTTCCGCGGCAGTCATGCCAATGGCCGGTGCCATTGGCGCGAGCTTGGTCGCCCCGGCACGCCAGGGTCAGGCCCTCGGTATCATTCTCGCAGGCCTGACGGTTGCATTCATTGCAGGCGTACCCCTCGGAACGGTCGTGGGCGGAGCCTTCGGATGGAGGGCCACATTTGTCTTCGCCGCAGCAGTCGCTTTCGCCGTTATACCCGCCATCGCATTCGCCATTCCAACGACGCCGCCAGAGAAGCAGGCACCGAAGGCAGACTGGTCCGTCCTTCGACGTCCTGTCGTGCAACTGGGTTTGTTCCTGATCGGCATGTCGTTTATCGCCGCCTATCCGGTGATCGCGTTCATCGGTCCGATCATCACGGAGCTGACGGGCTTCGAAGGGGCGGGCATCGGTGCGATGCAGACGGCGATCGGCATCGGCTCGATCCTAGGGCTGATTGTCGGCGGCTTCCTTGCCGACAAGCGCGATTTTCTTCCGAACATGCGCGTGATGTATCTCGGCCTCGCATTTGCGCTTGTCTTGTGGACTGCCGCCTTTGCCTTCGGCACGGCGGGCAGCATCGCAACGATTGCCGCGACGGCCCTCATCATCGTCGCGACTTCGGCGGCTCTGATCGCACCATCCCCGGCGATAGAAAAGGCACTCGTTCAGGCCGATCCGGCGCAAAGCTCGCTGACCTTGGCGATGAACACATCGGTCATCTACCTCGGCCAGGGGATTGGAGCGGCTCTTGGTGGTTTTGTCGTTGGCAGCTTCGGCTTCGCGGCATTGGGCGTCGTCGGCGGCGCCATCGCCCTCGTCGCCTTCATCGTTGCCCTCTTGGCCGGAAGTTCACGCGATCAGGGTGCGCGCTGATGCGACACATGATGCGCGTCTGATCGCCTTTTCCTCCCTCGAAGAGCCCCAATGTCGGATGCCCGGCATCGAAGAGGCTCGCCCATGTCCCTAGAGAATGACCGACACAAGGCCGCCCGCCGCAGCAAGTTTCTCGGATGCACGGTCGCCCTCTCGGTTCTGATCATTATGGTGATGTTCGCGATCGTGGCGATCGTGTTCGACGATCTGTCCGGGCATGTATGGCTCGCCCTGTTTCTTGGGGCTGCCGGGTCGCTGGGGATGAGCGTGTTCTTGTTTGCCGTTACCTATCACTCGCGTCAGAGCGATGAAGAACACCAGCCCGATTTCACGAAACGAAACAGAGATAAATAGCGTCCACGGAAGTCCGCAGGCCTCAGCTTCTCCAACGTTGTGCCATCGGTAAGGTCGTGGCTTTCGGCGCATTTGCCGTCAGCAATTTGCGCGTGTGACGCTGTCCTGCATTCGACCCCCCACAATGCTCACGGCCATCAAAAACGAGTGCTTTCCTGCATCATCAAGAAGTAAGGCTCAGATTCCGTCAGTCGTCTCAACGCCAGCGGTCGTGGTTTCAGAAATAGCCACGTAAGCACCGCGTAAGCACAATTACCGAATGAGTGGAAACTCCTAAGGTGCTGATTTTATGAAGAAAATTGGCGCACCCGAGAGGATTCGAACCTCTGGCCTCCGCCTTCGGAGCTGGTCAAATGGCCTTTCCGAATTGCACGATAGAGCACGCCAGAGCACGATAACTACCTGAAATACATTGATTTTCACAACCCGTACTCCGAAGTCTCTATCCGACAATACGCCTTGAT
>NZ_JACNMO010000044.1 GCF_020622345.1 Roseobacter weihaiensis
CCCTCGAAGCTTGTGCCGCACTGACACCACGCTTCGTCACCAATTCCACCGCTTCCTGCTTGAACTCACTGCGGAACATGCTTCTCGTCATGTAAATGCTCCAGTTGCATAAACACCTTAGCTCGGTACCCACAAAACCGGCAGAAGGCCACGGATCGCCGCCCCGTCTAAAAGCTATCGCTGTGTTTTTTGATAAGCCGAAACCTCATGGATTTTGGCTCGCAGAGAATTGCCATGGCCTTTTTATAGGATCCCCTTCAAGCCGCGTCCAATGACACTTTTGGCAATACCGGGCTGAGATCAAGAATTCTCACGATCTCTTCCTCAACCAGAGTGAGGGCAGATACGTAGCTGTTGCCGCCGTTTCTTGCGGCCTCCGGCGGTTCTTTAATCTCGTCTGCCGAGGGTGCAATGATGTTCGACACTGAATCAACCAGTAACCCGACCGTCTGCTTGCCAATCTCGACAACGATGATAACACTGCGTTCGTTGATTTCAGGGGTTTCCAAACCAAGTTTGGCCGCAAGGTTCATCAATGGCAGCACTTCCCCTCTGAGATTGATTACACCCATTATGTAAGCCTCGGCGTCCGGCATGCTTGAAGGTTCAGTCCACCCGCGGATTTCACGCACCGAGGCAATGGCAATCGCGTAACTCTGCCCTCCTACATCAAAAGCAAGATGTTCTTCGCTGCCATGGCTCAGGTTTGCACTTTCATTTTCCACCGGTCAGTTCTCCGTTCAAAACTCGTCCCAGCCATCAAGGTTCTGCGCCAGATTTCCTGCCGCAGACGACGCCGCCAATTTCCTCTCAGGCAAAGGCGCAGGCGGCGTGGGATCAGATCTCAACGCCACGACCTCACTTCCCGTTTTAAAGCGCGCGGTCGATGTTTTGAGGCCCTCTGCCTCGTTTGAAAGCAGCTTGCTTGTTGCAGCGACCTCTTCAAAAGAAGCCGCTTGCTTTTGCGTGTTTTGGTCGACTTGCGAGACTGCGGTGTTGATTTCACTAATACCGTTCGCCTGCTCGGAGATTGCCTGTGCAACGCCTTCAATGCTGCTCGATACATCAATGACACTCTCTGAAATTTTCTGTAGCGAAATCTCAGCATCCTTCACCTTTTCCACCCCATCTGAAACGGCCGTGTCGCTCCGCGATATGACCTCAGCGATCTCACCTGAGGCCTCGCTGGCACGTTGCGCCAGCTGCCGCACCTCTGAAGCCACGACAGAGAAGCCCCGACCTGCATCACCGGCGCGCGCCGCTTCTACTCCAGCATTAAGCGCCAAGAGATTGATCTGGAACGCAATATCATTGATGACGCCTACGACTTTGGAGATTTCACCGGAAGCTTCATTTATACGGTTCATAGCTTCAGCTGCTTCCACCGCAACAGCGCTACCATTTTTTGCGGAGTCGCTGGCGACGCGTGCGTTGTCATTGGCGCTCGATATATTCTGCTCCACCTGTTTGATGCTTGCCGATAGCTCTTCGAGCGCGGCTGACGTCTCCTCCAAGGAGGCGGCGTTCTGCTCGGTCTGTCTCGAGAGTGAGTCCGATGTGTCACGGAGTTCTGACGACGAATGCGCAAGGCTCTCCGTACTCCCAGCAATGCCACCAATAAGCTCTTTGAGCGAGTCGATCATGGAATTGGTGTTATTCTGGAGATCTTTGAAAGCCCCCTGGAAGTTTCCGTCCATCGCTTGTGTCAAATCACCCTGTGCAATCCGTGCCAGCGTCGCGCCAGCCGCACCAATCCCAGAGTCGACAGCATCCAGCAACTCATTCACATTGGAGGACAATGTCGCGAGAGTTTCATCATCGAATTTTGCCTCCACCCGCGAGGAGAAGTTTCCGACTTTCGCTTGGCTGACGACAGTCCCAATCGATTCCCCCAGAGTACGCATCATTTCGGCGCGCTCTGCAGCAGCAGCCTTTTCACGGGCCTCTTTTTCTTGCGCAAGTTCTGCCTCACGCGCCGCTTCGCGTTCTGCCGTCTCTTTCTGCAGCGCAGCTTCTTCTTTTTCTTTGGCTTTAAGGCTGGCGTCGAGGTCGCGCGCTTTTCTCGAATTCTCTAGGAATACAACCATTGCATTGGTCATTTTGCCAATTTCATGCGTGCGCTCCGTGCGTTCAAGCTCCGTTGACAGATCACCCGAGGACACAAGTTCCATTGTGTCTGTCAGCTTCTGGATCGGTCGACTGATAAAGCGTGTATTTACAAATCCAATAGCGGCCCCAACGGCAATCATACCAGCCAGCAGGCTAAGCATGGTAATTTGCGAGGCCCGCACTTGCTGGGCTGCCATATCGTCGGCGCCATCGCTGACAGCGTCCGCCGCATTGGCGACGGTATCAAGTGTCTCGATCAAAACTGCGGCCGCGGAATTCATTTCCTCTGCCAGCCGATCAGCTTCGAACTCTGCGCCCAACATGTCGCGATGGGTATCGAAAAGCTGTTCATCTGACTGGGCATTCTCGACCCAAGCTTTGAGGTCTCTTTCCAATTCCGCAATTTCTTGACGTTCCGCATCACTTTCTGAGCGCTCGGTCAAGACAGCGAATTGCGGCGCCACCAAGGCATAGGCATCTGTGAATTCTGCGCGGATTGCTTCCAGCCCGTCTGGATTTTCGGAAGCCATGTATTCACGTGCAGCCCCCTCCAGCACGGCCACGATCAATTGAAGCTGAACCGCTGCCTCATAAGCGGGATAATCGACTTCGAAAAGTTCACCAATCAAATCATTTAGCTGCCTGGCCGTTGTCGTTGGGATTCCGGCAAGTTCGTCTGCACGGTTTTCCGCCGCCTGCATCTCGTTTTCCTGGGTATTGGCGATCTCGGCCAAACGAGCAATCAGGGACGTTCCGACAACTTCAAATTCCGCCAAAAGCTCCCGCGCTTTCAACTCCTCTTCCAGTTCGGTGATATGTGCGGCGAACATGGTCGTCGCTTTGTCGTAGAACGAAGCCCATTCGCCTGTACTTTCTTCCAATGTCGTTTGAACAACCGGATCGGTTACGATCTCATCGAGTTCTGCAATCGCGCCATTATACTGCTGAATAGTTTCTTCAAAGAGCTCAATGCGCTCATCAATATCTGCGATTTCCTCATCAGCCAGAATTTCGATGCTGATTTTATGCGCTTCTTTGACGAAGAAGGTGACATCGGCGGCTGTTTCGACCGTCGGGGCCGCGACGTCCGTGATTTGGTTTAGCGTATCCTCGATCCTATTTATGGAAAGAATACTTACGACAACGACACCGATACCAAAGGCGATCAATGCGGATATGCCGATGGTTGTCTTTGCACCAATGTTCAAGTTCGTTAACATAGCGACCCCAGTCTCTTTGGTTTAAAAATTTAATCCGATTGAACATGAAAAGACTAAGATGACGTAAACCAGACCGACCATTTGACCGGATCGCTTCCAAAATAACCGGATTTACCCTCATGGAGGGAAGGTTACGTGCCGGTTGCTGATGATTGCGGTGCACCTGCCCTAAGCTTTTAGGCATTTTTGCTGCCCTGAACTGCGGACCGGATAAGAGTTTCCAGCCGCGTGGATGGGCGAGCAGGATGAGCCGCACAGCGCGAAAGATCATATGACCCTCAAGCCAAAACACGGTCGCGGTGGTACATCAGTCTTGTTGCGCGCCCATGTCTGACGTCAACGCCCATGGGACAGTTTGGGTTGGTCGCCCGCCAAATGGGGAAGAGGGGCGCGCTTGTGAATGTGAAAGCCCATCCATTTCCTGACATCGGCCCTTGCATTTGGTCCGATGTCCGATGCATGCAGACAAACCCATTCGGGTTCCAGGGATCGACAGAACCGTTCGGCGAAGACATCGTGTCAAGGCCCCGGCCTTGGTAGCCCCGGTCGGTTTGCGCAACATCACCATCTGCTTGAAGACCCGATAAGCGCCGGCGCTCCATTTCACTCCTCTGCCAAATGGCACGCCACACGCGTCTTGTTCAGACTGCGCATTGGTGGCCGTTCCGTTCTGCAGATATCGGTGGAAATCGGACAGCGCGGATGGAATGCGCAGCCGGTTGGCGGGTTTATGGGGTCTGGGATCTCGCCTTCCGGCAGTTCGGCCTCGCGGCCAAAACCGTCCATGCGTGGCGCTGCCTCAAGCAACATTTTGGTGTAGGGATGTTTGGTTCTGGCGAACAGGTCTTCGGGGCTTGCCTCTTCAACCAAGCGGCCAAGGTAAAGCACGCCAATGCGATCCGCCATATGTTGCACCACTGTCAGATCATGGCTGATCAACACATATGTCAGCCCGTAGTTGTCCTTGAGATCACTCATCAAATTCAGAACCTGCGCCTGCACCGACACATCAAGCGCCGATGTAGGCTCGTCGCACACGATCAGTTTGGGCTCGGAGGACAAAGCACGGGCGATGCAAATCCTTTGGCGCTGACCGCCTGAGAACTCATGCGGGAATTTGCCCGCGTCCAGTGCCGAAAGACCGACTTGTTCCAACAGCTTTTCGGCCAAACCACTTGCATCCCCCCCCCGCGCCACGACGGGTTCCACAATGATATCACCCACCCGCCATCGCGGGTTGAGCGAGGCAAAGGGGTCTTGAAAAATCATCTGAATGTCAGATCGGATCACATCGATCTTGCGGGCGTCTGTTTCGGTGGCGAGGTTCACGCCATTGATCTCAACCGTGCCCGACGTAGGGGTCAGAAGCCCGACCAGCATGCGCCCGATCGTTGATTTCCCCGACCCACTTTCCCCGACAAGCGCATAGGTGCTGCGTTCAGCGACCTCGAAATCCACATCTGAAACGGCGGTCAGAAAGGATTTCCCGCGCCGTTCGATCACGCGGTTCAACCAAGGTTTGGACGCGTCAAAGACGCGGGTCAGGGCTTTTACAGAAATCAGTGCCATCAAGATGCCTTTTCCGCAACCAGTGGGAACCAACACGCCGTCCGGCCATCTGCGATCTTCGGGCCTGGCGCCACGCGGCATTTGTCCCGGGCGTACGCGCAACGGGGATGAAACGGACAGCCTTCGGGGACCTTGTTCAGCCTTGGCATCGCGCCTTCAATCTGGTGCAGCCGCGCCTTGCCCTGCGACGCCAACGGTGTGGAGGCCATCAGACCGTGGGTGTACGGATGTTGGGGGGCGGTCAATACATCACGGACCGCGCCAAGTTCTACCAAACGCCCTGCATACATAACGCCAACGCGGTCCGCGGCCTCTGCAATTACGCCCATATCATGGGTAATCAGCATCACCGCAGTACCCCGATCACGGCACAGCCGCTTGAGAAGGGCAATGATCTGTGCCTGTACGGACACGTCCAGCGCTGTTGTTGGTTCGTCAGCGATGATCAGCGAGGGTTCCGCGCAGAGGGCCAACGCAATCACTACGCGCTGCCGCATGCCGCCGCTGAATTCATGCGGGTAGCTGTCGATGCGTTCGGCGGCGCCGGGGATGCCAACCTCTTCCAGTGCGGCAATCGCCCTCCTGTCCGCCTCGCCACGGCTGATGTCGAGATGGGTCAGCATCGTCTCTGTCAGTTGATCGCCGATGCTCAAGAGCGGGTTTAACGAGGTGAGAGGATCTTGAAACACCATACCGATCTGCTTGCCACGCAGGCGGCGCATGTCTTCACCTTCGAGCGCGTCAATGCGACTTCCATTCAACCAGATTTCGCCCGCCGCAATGTGAGCGGGCGGACTCAACAGGCCGATCACAGCATTGCCCGCCATGGATTTGCCCGCACCGCTTTCGCCGACAATTCCCAAAATCTCGCCCGCACAGATGTCATAGCTGACACCGTCAACAGGCTTGACGATCCCAGTGTGGGTGGGAATTTCAACCGACAGTTCCCTGATCGACAAAACAGTATCAGACATCAGCGCAACCTCGGGTTCAGCGCATCGCGCAGCCAGTCGCCCAGCAGATTAACGCTCAGTGCAAGTACCAAAAGTGTGACAGCGGGGAAGAGCAAAATCCACCATTCCCCTGAGAAAAGGAACCCCTGCCCAATGCGGATCAATGTGCCCAGCGATGGCTGCGTGGCCGGTGCCCCCACGCCAAGAAAGCTCAGCGTGGCTTCGGCGATGATTGCCAATGCGAGCGAGATCGTGGCGATCACCAACACGGGCGACAGGACGTTGGGCAGGATGTGACGCAGCATGATGGCAAATGGGGTACGTCCGATCAGACGGGCAGCCTCCACGTATTCCTTGCGCTTTTCCACCAGCGTTGCCCCGCGCACGACACGGGCAAACTGCACCCAGTCGCTCAGACCGATCGCCAGGATCAGCACCCAGATCGCCATCTGGTCACGGTACTCAACTGGTGTGAAGCCTTTGGCGACACCAAAAATCAACATCGCCACAAGGATCGATGGAAAGGTCAGCTGCACATCGGCGGTGCGCATGATGATGGTCTCTGTCCACCCGCCAACATAGCCTGAGATCAGCCCCAAGGTGATACCCAGCACCATGGCAAACAGGACGGCGGCCACCCCGACAAAGAGCGACACGCGCATCCCGTAGAGGATGGTTGAGAAGACATCGCGCCCCTGGTCATCGGTGCCGAGTAAGAAGCTGTCGCCGGTGAAAGCATTCGGTGTCATTGGCCCCGTGAAGCCATTCATCAGGTTGAGCGACGCGGGATCAAACGGGTTCGTGGGTGCGATGAGCGGCGCAAAAACGGCTGACAGCACGAGGATCGCGACGACGATTGTGGACAGGATCGCAACGGGCGACTTCTTGAACATGTAAAAAATATCGCTGTCGAGAAAAATGCGCAGCCGCGATTGCTGTGCCGGTTTTAATGGCATGTCAGTCATCAGTGTCCTCCTGCACGGTCAACGCGCAGACGCGGGTCGATGAAGAAATAAAGGATATCCACGATCAGGTTGATTCCCACGAACATCACCGAGATCAGCATGAGGTATGCCGCCATGACGGGGATGTCGACAAATTGCACCGCGTTGATGAACAAAAGGCCCACGCCCGGCCACTGGAACACCGTTTCGGTGATAATCGCAAAGGCGATGATTGCGCCAAGCTGCAAGCCGATAACGGTGATCACGGGCACCATTGTGTTTTTCAACGCGTGCCGAAAATTGATCGCCCTGTCGTGCAGCCCGCGGGCGCGGGCAAAGCGGATATAGTCCTGGCGCAGAACCTCAAGCATCTCGGACCGCACCAGCCGCATAATCAACGTCATCTGATAGAGGCCAAGCGTGATCGAAGGCAAAATCAAAGCCTTGAGCCCTGTGGCCGTCAGCAACCCCGTTGACCAACCGCCGATCTGTACCGTGTCCCCGCGTCCGAAACTGGGCAGCCATCCCAGTTCGACCGAGAAGATGTAGATCAGGAGTATCCCGATCAGGAATGTCGGGAGGGAGACGCCGACAAGAGAGGCGGACATGATGAAATTGGCCAGGAACCCGTTGCGCCGGATCGCTGTGAAAACACCGAAGGCGATACCAAATATAATGGCGAGAGCCCCGGAAACCGCTGCAAGTTCAAGCGTGGCGGGCGCGCGTTCCATCAGGATTTCGGCCACCGGCCTTCCTTGTCTGTAGCTCATCCCAAAGTTTCCCTGCGCGGCCTCCTGCAGGAATTTGAAGTATTGCACGGGAAACGATTGATCGAGACCAAGCTGCTCGCGCAACCGCTCAATATCCGCGGCTGTGCGTTCCTGCCCCAACATGTTGTCAATCGGATCGCCAACGAAGCGAAACATCGAAAACGCCGTCAGCCCCACGACCAGCAAGACAAGCGCGGACTGCACGATGCGTCGGATGATATAGGCTAGCATAATGGTGTATTCCCAATGGCTGGAAAGCCTCTGCGGCCCTCCAGGTGGTCTTAGTTAACAGTGACCCATCGCAGGATAAAGAAGTTGTCCGGGCGTTGCACCAGATCGATATTGGCGCGCGCACCCCAGACAAGGGGCTGCACGTAAAGCGGCACATAGGCTGTCTCATCCTGCAAGATCTGCGCAACCTCATCGAGCATCGCCTGACGCTTGAGATCATCAACCTCCGATTGGATGATCGGGAGCAATTCATCGACGCGCGCATTGGAATAGCCGCCAAAGTTCCAGCTTCCCAGACGTTTTTCCTCGTTCGGTGTGGAGGCGAGAAAGCGGATGGGGTGTTCGGCGTCAAACGTACCGGGCGACCATCCCAACAGATACATGTCATAGTTATCGGCGCGCAATTCAGGCCAGTAGTTCTGTACCGGCATCGCGTCCAGCGTGGCGCGCATGCCGACCTGCGCCAGCATTGCGGTGATCGCCTGACAGACAGCCTCGTCGTTCAGATAGCGGTCGTTCGGGCATTTCAGGCCAAAGGAAAAACCATCCGCATATCCAGCCTCAGCCAAAAGCCCGCGCGCCGCGGCCTGGTCAAAGACCGCCTCGCCACCCAGTGTGTCAGAATAGCCGCGCATCGCCGGGCTGACGAGCTGGTTCACGGCTTCCGCGGTGCCACGCATGGTCGTTTGCAAGATCGCGGGTACGTTGATCGCATGGGCCACCGCACGACGGACACGCGGATCAGCAAAGGGGTTTGCTTGCGTGGTCTCGGCAGAGTATTTCAGCGCCTCCGCCTCATGCGGAAAGCCCAGCATGATCACACGGGCCTCAATGCCTTGGATCACTTTGACATTTGCATGATTTTTCAGGCGCGCGACATCCTGCACCGGCACCGGGTTGATGAAATCAACGTCCCCCGACAAGAGCGCCGCCAGGGCAGTGGCTGGGTTCTGGATCGGCGTCAGCTCGGCGCGGGTGATGTTATGCGCGGCCTCGCCCCACCAGTCAGCGTGCGGCTCCAGAACCGTGCGCAGGCCCGGCTCACGGTTTGTGATGGAAAAGGCCCCCGTGCCATTGGTGTTCAGCGTGGCGTAGTTGC
Organism: Roseobacter weihaiensis; assembly: GCF_020622345.1. Taxonomy (GTDB): domain Bacteria; phylum Pseudomonadota; class Alphaproteobacteria; order Rhodobacterales; family Rhodobacteraceae; genus Roseobacter; species Roseobacter weihaiensis. Next base: position 8,896 of record NZ_JACNMO010000044.1, read on the forward strand.
CATCCGGGTTCGGGCGTACCGCGTCGTTTGCCTCTGCCCAACCGCTGTCCATGATCATCCAGTTGGCAATACTGTCGGGGAAAATCGGATTTGGGGACGTGGTCATGATGTCGACCGTGAAATCATCGACAACGACGACCTCTGATACCGGCGAGAACCAGCTGCTTGTGTCCGCCTCTTCGCTTGCGGCGCGTTCATAGGAAAAGAGCACGTCTTGCGCTGTGAATGCAGCCCCATCCTGGAAGGTGACACCTTCCCTGAGATTGAAGCGCCAGCCTTCCCCGGCGCCAATCAGTTCCCAGCTTGTCGCGAGCGCAGGCTCAATGGCCATATCCTGACCGCGCCGCACCAGACCTTCGTAGACGTTGTTCAGGAAGCCCAGGACCGGGGCGGAATTGACCGCATGCGGGTCCATTGTTTGTGGATCGGTCGTGACGGCCCAGGTAAACTCCTCCGCATATGCGGCAGGGGCAAATGCGGCAATGAGAGCGGCATAGCTTAACTTGCGTAACATCTGACTTCCTTAGCTGGGTCAAGGCCCATGACTTCGCCGGTTCATGAAAGACTGCGGCGCGCCAGGCGGTCCGGCGCGCCGTTACGGGGTTACTGCATGGTGAAGTATTTTACCTTTGGCTGATCTTCTGGATCGACCTCGATGCCAACTCTTTCCGACATCCCCCAGTTCAGAACCTGGTGGTGGACCGGGATATAGAGCTGCTCATCCTGCACAACCCGCCAGATCTTGGCGATATCGGCGTTGCGTGCGTCCAGGTCGGTGTTGGAGGCCAGCGATTTGATCATGGCGTCCAGATCGGCATTCGCGTAGCCTGTTCCGTTCCATGTGCCGATCTCGGCTTCACGACTGTGCACGAGGAAGTTAAACACATATTCTGAATCGTATGTCGGCACGCCCCAGCCCAGCATGTAGAAGTCGGTTTTGCCATCCGTGATCAAGGGAAAGTGCTGGGCCTTTGGCTTGGCGTCGAGGTTCACCGTAACGCCGATCTGGCCCAACATGCCGACAGCGGCCTGACAGATGCCTTCGTCGTTTATGTAACGGTCATTTGGGCAATCAAGCCGGATTGAGAAACCATCGGCATATCCTGCCTCGGCCATCAGGGCCTTGGCCTTTTCGATGTCAGTGGAGGATTCTGCGTCCATCTCCGCCGTCCAGCCGTTCACAAATGGAGGAGCGATCATGCCCGCAGGGGCGCTTTGTCCGCGCATCACAACTTGACGGATCGCATCCCGGTTGATGGCCATCGACATCGCCTTGCGCACACGCACATCGGCCAGCGGGTTGGCCCCATCGATATTATCCGCCTCAATGTCATCGGCCCCCTGGTTCATGCCAAAGAAGATCACGCGGTTTTGCGGTGCCTGCTTGACCACCAACCCGTCTGCGGCATTCACACGCTCAAGATCCTGGACAGGCATGTCCTGCAGGAAATCAATCTCACCCGACAGCATGGCCGCCACACGGGTCGCCGCATTCTGGATGGGAGTGTAGATGATTTCGCTCACTTCCATGGGGAACTGATCCCTGCCCCAATAGGATTCGTTACGCGTCATCACGGTTTTCACGTCAGGTTCGCGGCTGGTCAGCACAAAAGGGCCGGTCCCGTTGACGTTTGTGGTTGCAAAGGTGATCTCGCCCCCTTCAAAATCCTGAACGTTGACGGCGTTGTTCGCCTCCGTCCAGTCTTTGTCCATTATAAAGAGGTTGGTCAGGTTTGAGGGCAGGATCGGGTTCGGCCCGTCTGTCACGATCTCGACCGAATAGTCTCCAGCCGCGCGCACTTCGGTGATGGACCCGATCAGCTCTTTCATATCCGAATTGGGCTGCTTGGCGCGCTCAAAGCTGAACACGACATCCTCAGAAGTGAAATCCGCGCCGTCGTGGAATTTTACGCCTTCGCGCAGGTTAAAGACCCAGACGTTTGGATCATCGTCCTTTGGTGCCCAATCCGTAGCGAGCGCCGCTTCAAATGCGCCTGATACATCGCGAATGACCAGGGGTTCGTACATCTGGTGGCGGATCGTGTGCGTCGGGCCTTCGTTTTGTGAATGCGGATCAAGCGTCAACGCATCGCCGGAGCGCGCCCAACGCAATGTTTCCGCGCTGAGTGGCGCGGCTGTGGTAAGCAGCAAAGCGGCGACGGTCAGTGCGATTGTCGGTTTCATCTAGTTTCCCCATTTATGTTATTTTGCGGCTCGCAGCTTGGCCCATTTTCCGCCAATGGCAAGGCCTTCGCTGACTTGTTCAGCCAAATTTCGATTTTTTGAAGTGGTGCGTTATAATTCTTGGGATCATTTTGAGTATTTGTTACCGCCGGTCCGAAGCCAATGTCGGCTTTCAGGCAGCTGGGGTGTGGTGACTCCAAGGTTGACAGGGACCGGTTTGGACCCTTGACCGCGTTGAATTCGGGTCAGATGGATTGGTCGAAGCGGTGCGTCCGAAATCGGCCCTGAGGCAGCATTGCAACATTTGCACTGTGTGCGATTGCCTGTTTTGACTTCCAAGTTCAGGAAAACGTCAGTGAGGCATAAACTGCTTCTATGGATTCCGCAGGTTTGCTAAGTCTGCTGAATCCTAACCAAAAATGTGGGCGCGCTTCTTATGGCTGAACTGTTTTCTTCAATCACGTTGCGTGAGATAACCTTCAAGAACCGCATCGCAGTTTCACCCATGAGCCAGTATCGGACCCGCGATGGGTATGCAAACGACTGGCATACGGTTCATCTTGGGCGCTTTGCCATCGGTGGCGCAGGGTTGGTTTATGCCGAGGCAACGGCCGTTGAGCGGGAGGGCCGGCGTACCCATGGTGATCTGGGTCTTTGGGATGATGCACAGATCGCAAGGCTGAAACCCATTGCTGATTTCATTCATCGCGAAGGCGCCGTGCCCGGCATTCAACTCAGCCATGCCGGACGTAAATCCTCTGAACGCCGCCCCTGGCACGGGGAAACACCTGTTGACCACGAAGATGTCACAGAGAGAAACGAGGGGCCGTGGCCGCCCTGCGCACCCTCGGCTCTCCCCTATGCAGATGGCTGGCCCACACCCTCGGAAATGTCTGAGGACGATATCGGCAGGGTCATTCAAGCCTTTGGCGATGCGGCCCGTCGGGCCATGGAGGCTGGGTTCAAGATGATCGAAGTCTATGCCGCACATGGTTTTTTGGTCCATCAATTCCTGTCACCACTCTCGAACCACCGCTCGGACAGGTGGGGCGGAAGCGCCGAAAACCGCCGGCGCTTTGCGATTGAAGTGGCCAAGTCAATTCGCGCAAACTGGCCTGAACACTATCCTCTCGCTTTTCGTCTTTCGGCGACGGATTGGATCGAGGGAGGGATCGAAATCGCAGATACGGTGCAAACCGCCCGGGTGCTGAAGGCGCATGGCGTCGATCTCATTGATTGTTCGAGCGGGGGGATTGGCGGCAAGGAACGCCCGCGCCGGATGGTCATTAAGGAAGGATTTCAATCCCCCTTTGCGGCACAGGTTCGCAAAGAAGCAGGTATTGCCACAATGGCTGTTGGTTTTCTGTGGAACGCGGATTTTTGTGAAGCGCTTTTGGCGTCAGGCAAGGCAGATATGGTGGCACTCGCCCGAGAGTTGCTCGATGATCCCAATTGGCCTTTGCATGCCGCCGCAAAACTGGGCGACAACGAGGCACACTCACTCTGGCCGATTGAGGCTGGTTGGTGGTTGATGAAACGGGACCGGTTGTTACGCAAACTCGGGCTTCGATGAGACGAGAAAAGCGCTATTTGGTGGGGAGAAGGAAACCTCCGCTTCGCTTTTTCCATCACGCGATTGCAAGGCGGTGCGCCGTCATCGCTACGCGCCACAGCATACGATGCCGAAGGGCAGGTGGCAGACAGCCCTTTTTTAAGGGGGAGGACGCAGCCCACCGCGTTCGCCACGTGGCAGATTTGCGAGGCGGAGGCCCGCAAATCTGCATAAGAGTAGGGGCCACTAAAGTCGAAGATGCTGCGGTCGATCTAATGTCTGGAACGAGCCTATTTTATTGAAGAAGTCGCCGAGATTTGAGGTTTTGCCTGCTTGGCAACTTCAATCGCAAGCTTCTTGTTCCGCCCGTTGCACTGGGCGGCTTGTTGGTCTGTCGTTTTGCCGTTTCAGATCATATCGCGCTCCTCGTTTCGCGCGTCTTGGGTCTTAGTTTTGCGAGTTTTCGGAGGTTCTGAGCGATTGCTGCGAGCGTAAATTCGTCCCTCACACCGCATGGCCCTCGAAGTCTGAGCCGCCCGAGGCCGAGAATGCGTTTGAGGTGAGCGAAGAGCATCTCAACCTTTTTGCGTTTGGCCTGGGCCTTGGGGGTGAAGGGAGACTTGGCAGCTAGTCGGGCCAAGCCGCCATCGATGAGCGCTTGGCGGTAGGTGTCGGATTTTCCTTTGCGAAGCGATATGTAAACAAAGGGCATGTTTGGTCCTTTCACTTAGGGTTGGTGCATCGTTTGAGTGGAAAGTGGGCCGTCTCGCCAAAACTTAGAAATTCACCATGTCGCCACCTTTTAGGTCCAGGCGCTTGCGGGCCTCGTCAGGCGTTGCAACACGCAGCCCAAGGTTTTCGATGATGCTTCTGATCTTGCGGACTTGCTCAGCGTTGGATTTCGCGAGTTCACCGGGACCTATGTAGATCGAGTCCTCCAAGCCGACGCGCAGGTTCCCTCCCAGCATTGCCGACTGGGTGGCGAAGGGCATTTGGTGACGTCCCGCTGCTAGCACGGACCATTCGTAGCTTTCTGCGCCGAACAACTTGTCGGCAGTATGATGCATATGCGTCAAATGGGCCGGATCCGCGCCCATCCCCCCGAGGATGCCAAATACCATTTGGATAGAGAACGGCGGCTTCACCAGCCCCTTGTCCACAAACCAGGCAAAGTTATGGAGGTGGCCAATATCGTAGCACTCAAACTCGAATCTCGTGCCGTGCCTGTCTCCAAGCTCTTTCAACGCATACTCGATAGTCGCGAAGGGATTCGGGAAAATGTAGTCTTTGGTCATCTCTAGAAACGGAGCTTCCCAGTCGTGTTTCCAGCCTGAGTATTTTTCCAGTAGCGGGAAAATCCCGAAATTTATTGACCCCATGTTGAGGGACGCCATCTCAGGGCTGGCGGCGACAGCCGCGCGAAGACGTTTTTCCATTGTCATCCCAAGGCCGCCGCCCGTGGTGATGTTCAGCACGGCGTCAGTAGCTTGTTTGATAACAGGAAGAAATTGCTTAAAGGTCTCTGGCCGAGCATCTGGCTTACCCGTTTCCGGATCGCGCGCGTGAAGATGGATGATAGATACCCCGGCCTCTGCTGCTTCAATCGACGCGGTTGCTATGTCAGCTGGGGTTATCGGTAGATGCGGCGTCATGGTTGGTGTGTGAATGCCCCCCGTCGGCGCGCAGGTGATGATAACAGACTTCGGCATACACTCTTCCAAACGCGTCAATTCGCAATCATCTTAATCAGGCATGGTGCGCCAGATGGATGCATGCGGGCACAGGCTCAAAGATGTCTGGTTCACCATAGCTGATCGATATATATTGCAGAATACGATAAATGATGACTTCAGTGATAAGGAAATGAAATGGTAATCCGCCGCCTCGATCTCGACGCAGTGCAGGCTTTTGTGCACATCGCAGAACTGGGTAGTTTCACCCGCGCCGCCGACGCCTGCCAGATGACCCAGTCCGCCGTGAGCCTGAAGCTGAAGCGGCTCGAAGAGCGTTTGGACTGCCGTCTCGTTGACCGTACTCCCCGGCATGTACAATTGTCTTCGCAGGGCGGAGCGTTCCTGCATAATGCCCATGAGCTGCTGGCGGTCCACGATAGGGCAACAGCGACCATCGCCGCCTCGCGGGAGCGCTTGGCGATAGGGATCAGCGATCACGTGGCTGGCCCGGAACTCCCGGCGCTGATCGCCCGGATGGAAAGATCAGGACCGACAGCTCTTGATCGAGGTACGGATCGGCTCCTCAGGTGATTTGTTGCAGAGCTTCGACCGGCGCGAGCTCGATGCGGTTATTGTCCGTCTTCACGTCGGTCGAACCGACGGCGAGGTACTCGCCCACGAGAGGTTCGGTTGGTACGCCTCTCCGACTTGGCAGCACCGGGCGGGCGAGCCACTGCCGCTTGCGACGCTCGCCGAACCATGCGGCGTCCGCGTTATGGCGGGACAGGTTCTAGATGAGGCTGGCGTATCGTGGACTGAGGCATTTGTAGGTGGCGGTGTTGCTGCGGTTTCTGCAGCGGTCACGGCGGGCTTGGGAGTCTCCGCCTTGGCAAAACGGATGCTGCCCCTCGGCGCGCTGGATGTTGGCGAGAAGTTGGGATTGCCTGAGCTACCACGTTTGCCGGTCTTGCTGCACTCTCGGGTTGGAAGTGGGCGTGCGCACGATGCTATGGCAAGACTTGCGGCCGCATTTCGAGGTGTCGCAAACGCATAGGTCGCGTGTGGCGTTCTTCGATACGACAGCAGACGGTCGAAAGCCATAGAGCGCTCATCGGCAAGGTCCCAGTGTCAAACAAAAGGGTCGTTGCTGCTCGGGACAGACCGTTCTGGGCCGAACGTCAGATTGGGGCATAGTCTGAAGAAAAAACGAGCATTCACGCTGTCGAAGAGAATGGCAAGGAAGCCCCACACTACCGACCCTTAGGGCAACCTAGCTTCTAGAAATCCTGATGGAATTGACCAGATGGCTGCTGTAAGCCCGATATGAAAGATGTTGCGCATTGAACAATTGTCTCCAATGCTTTCAGCAACACGTTTCAATTTTTGATTTGAGAAAATCGAGCAAAGCCCGTACCCTTGGCAAGGACTGACGGCCAGGCTGCACCAGCGCGTTGATGGGTTGCTCAGACCGAATGTGCGTGTCGGTGAGGATCGAGCAGAGCTGACAGGATGCCAGCGCTTCTGCACCCAAAAAGTCGCCAAGCCGTATAATACCGGTACCCGCCACAGCGGCGCACAATAGCGTTTCGGCGCTATCTGATGTGATGGTTCCAGCGACAGTTACCTTGATATGCTTTCCATTCTCGACAAACGGCCACGATGCCTGATTGGGAAAGCCTCTCAACAGCAAGCAATTGTGATTAAGCAAATCAGAAGCCTCACGCGGCATGCCACGCATAGAGATGTAATCTGGACTTGCCGCGATGATGCGAGCAACATGCCCTAACGGGATTGCCACCAGACCGCTGTCCACGAGGTCACCGACGCGGATGGTGACGTCGGCTTGACTGGAAACAGGGTCAACGCGCTGGTCCGTTACGGCAACGTCGAGTGAAACATTGGGATGAGTTTTTGCGAATTCTGGCAAAATCGGTGCCAGCTTGTGATTGGCAAAAGCTGTTCCGCAGTTGATCCTAATATGTCCGCGTGGTGATCCGGTCGAGTTTGAAAGTTCGGCCCCGGCCAGTTCAATAGCTTCTAGGATGCGCTGCGCGTGGGGCAGAAACGCTTCACCTTCGGGTGTGAGAGACAGTTTTCTCGTAGAGCGGAAGAGCAACTTGGCTCCCAAACTGTTTTCCAACCTGGAGATCATGCGAGACACTCCAGATGCAGTGTACCCTTTTTCGGTGGCGACGGCAGCAAAGGAACCGCGCTCCACCACGCGAACGAAGGCGTCGATTTCAGGGGCTAGTTCAAACATTATTCATGACATCCAAGCAAATATGAAACCCAATTTCTGATATTTTCGAGCTAAGAAAGCAATAATAGGATGCTCTTGATCTCTCTGATTTGTCCAAAGGAACACTTATGCCGCTCAACAAGTTACATGTGCCTGAAAACCTTCCAGCGCGGACCTGCCGTCAGATCAATGACCTGCTGCACGACAGTCTAGTACAAACCTGCGCGGTCAACCCAGACGACTATTTCTGCATTGTCACGCGCTACGCACCCGAAGATATGATCCTGCATCCAACGTTCCTTGGGGAACGGGATGTCACTGCGACGATCATCATCGAAATCACCTTGCTGTCTGGGCGATCAGACGACCAGAAGGAAGCGCTCTATGTCGATGTCAGAAAGCGCTTGGAAGGGATCGAGTTTTCTTCGCAAAACTCGATTATTTACCTCACTGAGAACGGCCCAATAGACTGGTCGTTCAGCGAACAAGGCTCAGTCAAAAAAGTTCTCGGACTCTGAAAGCAGCCTTTGGCGCAACCGCAGCGAATTCACAGTTTGTCCCGCGATCCGGGCATTGACCGTTAAAATTTAGAGGTCGGCTTTGGGCTGCCACCCGTCAACCGACCGAAACCGTCGGACGTCGCCTTCGAGCCCAACCTCCTCGTCCGACCGAAAGCAGCAAATGTCTGAACCGAGTATTAATAGCATCGGACGGGCACAATGGCTCTCGCGTCGGAATACGTCTGCGCCTGCGCCCCCGACTAACCGGTTTCATGCTCAATTATTGCTGCTGGTCAGCGGTAATTGACTGAAACGAAGAGGCTTCCTTGCCGCGCCTTGACACGTCGAGTGAGGCCTGTCCGGCTGAGACCACCGCTGTCGTGCTACCTCAATTTGAGCATAGCATCGGGCAATCAAGCACGAGAGAAATTGAATTCGGTGGTCGTTTTGACCCCAACCTTCTGGAAGATGGAAACAGGCCGTACGGTTGGACACAAACGGATGACAATACCTGGAACGGTAAGGTATTGCGTGATGGGGATGATAGAGAGATAGGCATCTCAACGCTCAAAGTTGAGAGTGACGCCCTGATCTCCGTTGTGAATGAGATCGATTTGGCCCCGATGCTGAATCCTGCAGAAGATCCAAATTTCAGTGCCATGTTTCCTGACGGCTGCTCAGCCACGATGATTATGCAAGTAAGCCATGCGGGTTAGCACAGTCGCTGCTTTTCTGGTCAAGTGCAGCAAACCGTCAGTTTTGCGATGCTCCGGTTTCGACACTTTTTCGCGGCTTGCCCATAAAGCCACCATTGGTGCCACCAATCTTGTTGATACCAAGAACAGCCGACGCATGCATCTTAGATCGAGTTAAATGGGTACTTTGTCCCGCAATCTGTGAGTTTGTGCCTCAAGCGATTTGGCAGTCGCAGCGAATGTCGTGTGTGGATGTATATGGACCCCGCCTTATTGCAACGGTTTTGGTTGGTCTGGTTCAGGATCACGATTGCTGACGTATATCCGGCTTCTGTGAGCGGCCCGATATATCGTCACCGCGAGCCCCGATGGATTTCCGCTT
>NZ_JACNMO010000045.1 GCF_020622345.1 Roseobacter weihaiensis
GGTACATGGACGGCAAGATCGAGATCGACCCGATGATCACGCACAAGCTGACCCTCGACGAGATCAACCACGGCTTCGACCTCATGCACCAGGGAAAATCAATCCGCGCCGTCGTGGAGTTTTGAGCACGCGGCCACATTCCTGTGCGCGCCATTGCGGGTGCGGGTATTGCTCGCCACGTCGCTTGGTGGTTCGATACCCGAAGGATTTTGTTTTGTTGACGTACCGCCCCAACCTGATCGTTTCACTCCTGCTTGCAGGGGTCTTGGGAGAGCTCGTTTTTGAAGCTTATGCCTGGCTGATCTCTCCGTTGATCTTCGGTCTTTCCCTTCAGCCGGCCAATCTGGTGATGGCGTTGGCGGGGCAATTTGCCAACCTGTCTCTGCCCTATGCAACCGCCTTTGTCATCCATGTTCTCATCGGCAGCCTTGGCTTTGCGACGGTTATCTTGCTGACCAAACGTGTGACCGGGCTTGGCTGCCGGATGGCAGGCGCGCTTGTTGGCCTGGGGCTGTGGTTCGTTGCGCAGGGCATCCTCGCACCGCTTATCGGACGTGATTTCATGATGGGGTTTGGCGCTTATACCCAATCCTCCTCTGTCGCACATGTCGGAATGGCTCTTGTGATTGGTGCTGTCCTGCAGGCCCGGCTCGGAGGGGGGCACCTGACAAAAAGGCGTTGTCTTCACGCTATGTCCGCTTGCCGGTGCCATCGCGCCGGCCTAAAGTATTCCGCACAAAGATGAGTGTGATGGATGAAGCTGACTGTTGATGGCAAGCCCCATGAGGTGGATGTCCCGCAGGAGATGCCGCTGCTTTGGGTGTTGCGCGATGTGCTGGGGATCACGGCTGTGAAGTATGGCTGCGGTGTGGCCCAATGCGGTGCCTGCACGGTGCATATCGATGGGGTCGCGGTGCGGTCCTGTCAGGTTGCAGCCGCTGACGTCGATGGGCCCGTGACCACGATTGCGGGGCTTGGCAAAACAGGGGCGATGCATGCCGTTCAGGCAGCCTGGGTGACACATCAGGTTGCGCAATGCGGCTATTGCCAGTCGGGTCAGATCATGCAGGCCGCAGCGCTGCTGTCAGAGACGCCGGATCCGACTGATGCGGATATTGCTGAGGCAATGCGGGGCAATCTGTGTCGTTGCGGTACCTATCCGCGCATCAAGGCGGCGATCAAAACCGCAGCGCGCAGGTTGAACGCAAAACCTTCACCTGTCCCCGCGCCGGGCACGGACCGCTAGGACGCCTGTGCGACCAGCCCCAGGCCTGATATCTGGCGCAGATGGTTCAGGACATCGTCGATGCCCTTGCCGTGGCGCAGCGCGCAAAAGACAAAGGGCCTGCCGGCACGCATCCGTTCGGCGTCACGTTGCATCACCTCCAAAGACGCCCCCACATGCGGCGCGAGGTCGGTTTTGTTGATGATCAACACGTCAGAGCGGGTAATCGCAGGACCGCCCTTGCGGGGGATTTCCTCACCCGCCGCCACATCAATCACATAGAGCGTCACATCGGCCAGCTCTGGCGAAAAGGTCGCGGACAGATTGTCCCCGCCGCTTTCGATGAGAATAACCTCGACCTCCGGGTGGCGTTGCTGCATCTCCGCCACGGCAGCAAGGTTGATCGAGGCATCCTCGCGGATCGCGGTATGCGGGCAGCCGCCGGTTTCGACCCCGATCACCCGGTCTTGCGGCAGGATTTGCAGACGCATCAAGGCCTCCGCATCTTCCTGTGTGTAGATATCATTTGTGATCACCCCGATGGAGTGGTCCTTGCTGAGCGCCTTGGCGAGCGCTGCCGTCAGTGTGGTCTTGCCAGCCCCAACCGGGCCACCGATCCCGACGCGCAGCGGGCCATTGAGAGGGGTCTTGGTCATGTTCTGAACACCTTTGCGTATTGGGTTTCATGTCGCATGGCGGCAATATCTGTTGCAAAGCAGCAGGAAGCAAGGTCTTCGAGCTGTGCGGTCCTGCCGAGCTCGGCCACCGCGCGGATCAGGGGGGCGCATTGGGCGAGCAACGTCTGCCCTTCGGTTTGACCCAGCGGCACCAGCCGGACGGCTGCCGACACAAGGTTTGCCACAAAGGCATGGGTGTAAATCTCGGCGGTCTGGGGCAGCGGTAACGCCTCGGCCCGCGCCGCGCGCCCCACCGCGACCGGGTAGCAAAGTGCCCCGACATCCGTCCCCCAGATGGCATCCACGGTGCGCGCGAAAGCCGCGCCTTGATCCACCGTTTCCACCTGCCGTTCGTGTGAGGACGCAAAGGCGCGTGCGATCGCATCAATCTCGTCAACCTGCTGCGGGGCCGCATTATATGCTGCCGTCAGCAAGATCACATCATTGCGCGCGCTTCCGTGACGCAGAATATCCTCCAGCCAGGTTTTCAGCGTCCGAGCATCCCGTATCTCACCGGTGTCGATCACATGCTCCAGCCCATGGGAATAGGCAAAGGCGCCCACCGGAAAGCCGGGCGACAGCCACTGGGTCAGGGTCAGGAAGGCGTCAGTGTTCATGCAGGTGCGCACCGTCGGGCCCATGTGTATGACTGTGGTCATGACCATGGGTCCGCCCGTGGCCGTAGGCACCGCCTTCGGGCGTGAAAGGTTCGACCACCTCGGTGACCTCCGCGCCGATCTTGCAGAGCATATCGGCCATCACGTGATCGCGCTGGATCAGCAGACGGTCGGATTCGATCTGGCAGGGGGTGTGCCGGTTGCCGATGTGCCACGCGATCCGGTGTAGCGAGGCCCCCCGTACCTCCAGCAAAGGTTCCGGTGCGGCGGTCACAGCGATCTCGCCTCCCTCCGCAAGGATCAGGACACCGCCGTGGTTCAGCGAGGTGGTATGAGGCAGATCGACCAGCACCGATCCCCCCTCCGCCAGGGAGACAACCTTGCGCCGCAGAAAACGGTCTTCATACGTCAGGCAGACCGTGCCCACGGGCGTGCCATGTGCATGATCGTGATACCGCTGCGCCAGAAGGGGGGCCGTCATTGCGACCCCCTGTCATTTACAGGTGATAGCCGTCTGTCAGCATGCGTTTCACAAGATCGGCGCGCGTCAGACCCCGGAGCGCCAGTTCCGCATCGCTCATTTCGCTGATCTGGTGGACAACACGGGCGCGGGCGCTGTTTTCGCCCAGAAAGATCAACCCGTTCCAGACCCAGCGCAGGCCGCGCAGGATAAGGCCGGGGGCGCTGATCGGATGTGGTGTATGTGCAGTATATGCCATTGGAAACCTCTGATAAGATCGGTTGGTTTCCTCCCTTGCACGCCGGATACCACGTTGAGCAGACAGGAAAAACCTCCGTGATCGCAAATCCGGGTTGCGTCTGATGCATAAGGCAATTCTTAACTGCTTGGCTCATTGAGACCAGTCCTCCTCAAAACATGAAGTAGCGTTGCGCCATCGGCAGGACCTCGGCGGGCTGGCAGGTCAGCAACTCGCCATCGGCCCGCACCTCATAGGTTTCCGGGTTCACCTCGATCTGCGGCAGCGCGTCGTTCAGGATCAGATCGCTCTTGCCGATGTTCCGCGTGTTCCTGACCGCCTTGACTTGCTTGCGCAGGCCGAGGCTGTCGCCAATGCCTGCCGCCTCGGCCGCAGCACTGACAAAGGTCACCGCTGAGTGCTCAACCGACCGGCCGAACGCCCCGAACATCGGGCGGGTATAGACCGGCTGCGGTGTCGGGATCGACGCATTGGTGTCGCCCATTTGCGCACAGACAATGGTGCCCGCCATCAGGACCATCTCGGGTTTTACGCCGAAAAAAGCCGGATTCCACAACACCAAATCCGCGCGTTTACCGACCTCGATGCTGCCGATCTCGTGGCTGATGCCGTGGGCGATGGCCGGGTTTATCGTATATTTCGCGATGTAGCGGCGCACCCGCATGTTGTCGTTGTCGCCGGTTTCTTCGGCCAGAGCGCCGCGTTGTTTCTTCATCTTGTCCGCCGTTTGCCAGGTGCGGATGATGACCTCGCCCACGCGCCCCATCGCCTGGCTGTCGGATGCGATGATCGAAAACGCTCCCATGTCGTGCAGGATGTCTTCGGCGGCGATGGTCTCGCGCCGGATGCGGCTTTCGGCAAAGGCCACATCTTCGGGGATCGACTTGTCGAGATGGTGGCAAACCATCAGCATGTCGAGGTGCTCTTCGAGCGTGTTGACCGTAAAGGGCCGCGTCGGGTTGGTCGAAGAAGGGATCACATTGGCGTCGCCACAGATCTTGATGATGTCCGGCGCGTGTCCACCCCCCGCGCCTTCGGTATGAAAGGCGTGGATGGTCCGCCCCTTGATGGCCGCCACAGTGTTCTCGACAAAGCCGGATTCATTGAGCGTGTCGGTGTGGATCATGACCTGCACGTCCATGTCGTCGGCCACCGAAAGACAGCAGTCGATGGCGCCGGGGGTGGTGCCCCAGTCCTCGTGCAGTTTCATCGCACAGGCTCCGCCCTCGATCATTTCGACCAAGGCTGCGGGCTGTGACGCGTTGCCCTTGCCGGAGATGCCGAAATTCATCGGAAAGGCGTCCAGCGATTGCAGCATGCGCCCGATGTGCCAGGACCCCGGCGTGCAGGTGGTGGCCAGCGTGCCATGGGCAGGCCCGGTGCCGCCCCCGAGCATCGTGGTGATGCCGGAGTGCAGCGCATCGTCGATCTGCTGTGGTGCGATGAAATGGATATGGCTGTCGAACCCGCCCGCGGTCAGGATCTTGCCCTCCCCCGCGATGGCCTCGGTGGAGGGGCCGACGACAATATCGACGCCGGGCTGGGTGTCGGGGTTGCCCGCCTTGCCGATCTTGGCGATGCGCCCGTCGCGCAGACCTACATCCGCTTTGTAGATACCGGTATGATCGACGATCAGGGCGTTGGTGATGACGGTGTCCACAGCGCCCTCGGCCCGTGTCACCTGGCTTTGGCCCATGCCGTCGCGGATCACCTTGCCGCCCCCGAACTTAACCTCTTCGCCATAGATCGTGTGGTCGTGTTCCACCTCGATGATGAGATCGGTATCGGCCAATCGCAGCTTGTCGCCGGTGGTGGGGCCGAACATGGCGGCGTAATTGGAGCGGGAGATCGTGGTGGGCATGTCAGGTCACTTTCATGCCGCGCTTGCCGAGACGGCGGGCATTGGCGCGGGTTTTCTGGCGGAAGGGTTTGATGGCCGAGGCCAGAACCTTGTCCGGCGGGTCACCGCGCAGGCTGGCGCGGGTCGCGTTGGTTGCTGATTTCGTGACGGCATGTGCTTTCTCAGAGAGCATGCGGCGGCTCTCACCCGGCGTGACAGACCATAATCCGGACATGCCCATGACCCGCATCGTCATGACTGCCTGCGCCTCGATGGCGAGCATCCCAAGCTCAACGGCGTTGCCCCAAAGGGCGATGGGGCGGAGTGGTTGGAAATTCATAGCTCCCCCATCACGTGCTGATTGAACCCAAAGATGCGGCGCGCGCCCGAAACCGGAATGAGGTGAACTTCGCGGCGTTGGCCAGGCTCAAACCGCACTGCGGTGCCGGCCGCGATGTCCAGCCGCATGCCCCGTGCAGCAGTGCGGTCGAAATCAAGCGCACTGTTGCTTTCGGCAAAATGATAATGGCTGCCGACCTGAACCGGGCGGTCCCCGGTGTTGGCAACCATCAGCGTGATTGCCTCCCGGCCTTCGTTCAGGGCGATGTCACCCTCGGCGGTAAAGATTTCTCCGGGGATCATAGGGCCTCCTATCGGATCGGATTGTGGACAGTGACAAGCTTGGTTCCGTCCGGGAACGTCGCCTCCACCTGCACGTCATGGATCATCTCGGGCACGCCCTGCATGCACTGATCGCGCGTGATGACCTGCGCACCTGCCTCCATCATGTCCGCGACGGAGCGCCCGTCCCGCGCCCCTTCGACCACCGCATCCGTGATGAGCGCAATGGCTTCGGGATGGTTCAGCTTCACCCCGCGGGCCAATCGTTTGCGCGCCACCTCGGCGGCCAGAGCGACAAGGAGTTTGTCTTTTTCACGGGGCGTGAGTTGCATGTCGTCAAAGCCTCCAGCTTTGGGGTAGGGATGTCTCTGTCAAAAGATCGAGCAGCGGCAAAAGGCTGCGGCGCAGCATGAAGCCGTCCTCTGCAAGCAGCCGCGCGACCATCACGTCAGCGCAAAGCATACTGGCCCCGCCAGACTTGCCAATGATATTTCGAACGACGTCCAGTTTTCCGCCTGCCTCCGGTGCACACCACAAAAGGCTCGCCATCGCCCGCGCCCCACCCCCGATTGCGGGTCGGTCAAGCAGTGTTGCCGCATTGCCAATCAGGTTGGTCCCGTCCCGGTAGAGCGGCTTGCCGTCGCGCCGCACATCAATGCGATCAATAAACTGCAGGCGGGTCGGATCCTCGCCCATGGCCCGCCGCCCAAAGAGCACGGGCTCCACCATCAAAAACCGCGCGGAGGGAGCCAGATCAGCCCGCAGGCGACGGCACAGGGCCGCGTCCTGATAGAGGATGGTCTCCTGCGGTAACCAGCGAAGTGTGCTGTCTTTATCCGCCCGCAGCCGGGCTCTGATCTTGCCTGTCTGGCCGATCTGGGCCCCATAGGCGCGTTCGGCGGCCTGTGTCGTCAGGGTCAACTGCGATCCCGCGCCTGCATGGGCTTGGATGTCGAAACGATCCCCGCCCGTGATGCCACCTGCCGTATTGATAAGGACCGCCTCCACGGCCCTGCGGCTTCTTGGAAACAGGAGCTTGAGCGCCCCCGATTGCCGCAAACCGTCAATGGCAGAGCCCGCCGCGCCGCATTTGCTGCTGACAAAGGCCCCCCCAATGGCGCGGGGTTGGTCCAGCGGTGTCGCGGCACGCTTAAGCAAGGAAGGCAGCTCTCGGGTCATTCAAATTCTTCGGAACTGTCACATAGGGCGGGACGATTTGGCCACCGCAGGGCAAACGATACGCTTCCAAACGAGGCGGTTTGCCTGTTTTTTGGGCGGACTTGTCAGGCCAAAGCGCACGTTAGTATCCTATCGGGGTTTTCGGTCCATGGTCCAACCGCCAGATATGCTTGTCCGCGCCCTGGGGGTAATAGGTGGTAACCAGCGGATCATGGCCCGGCACAATCAAGCCGGGGCTGGAGGCAAGGGAATGCAGCTTTTCGAACCCCTCCAGCATATCTTGCAAATCCACGACAATGGGAAAGGGTTTGCGTTCAAAGACATTCTCGTAAAAATGTGCCGCATCAGAGGCCAGGACCAACCAGCCCGCCTGGGTCTGCACGCGCACCGCCTGTAGCCCGCGGCTGTGACCGCCGATGCAATGCACCGTCAAGCCCTCGGACAGCTGCGCCTCCCCGTCGTAAAACGTAACCTTACCACTGTAGAGCCGCTGGACCGCCTCGCAGATGTGCCCGGCGGTGAAAGGCATGCGCAGAGTGTCGTGGCACATGCAGGGGCCGGTGGCATAGGCCATCTCTGCGGCCTGCATGTGCAGCCGCGCATTGGGAAAAAGGTGCAGACCTCCGGCGTGATCGTAGTGTAAATGGGTCACGATGATATGGTCGATGTCCGCAGGCTGCAGTCCGAACGGGCGCAAGGCCGCGCCGGGGTCCAGCCGGATCGGTCTGCCGCGTGCTTGCGCCTCGGACTGGTCATACCCGGTGTCCACCAGAATCGTCTGATCCCCCCGGCGCAGCAGCCACATGAAGTAATCCATCGGATGCGGTGCGTCATGCGTGTCCTCAAAGAGGAAACTGTCCGCCCGAATGCGCGCGTTTCGGTCCGCGTATTTGAGCGCATAGACCTCCCAGGGCGTCATGGGATCACCTTTCTGTAGGTCTTGATCTCTTTGTCGGCAATCATCGCCGCCGTGGCGGCATCGAATTCAGCGAAATGCGGTGTCTTGAGATGCCCGGCAAAGGCGGTTTCGTTGGTATAGACTTCATACAGAAACACCTCGTCCGGCCGAGCCGGATCGGTCGCCACGTCGAATTGGTGGCACCCTTCCTCCTGCCGAAGGGAGGTGGCGGCATTGGTGCGCATCAGGGGCAGGAACTGCTCTGTGGTGCCTGTTTTGAGGGTCAGGGTAACGACGACTGCAAACATCTGATCTTCCGTGTGACATAGGGTGTCCGGCCATGATGTCGGCCCGCGCGTCCTGCGCAAGATAATTCTGACGGTCTCCTTGCATAATGCATACATTAATGTATGCATTATGCGCGTTGCGCAAGGGATCACTCAAAAAATGGAACAAAGGGTGGGGGGATGACAGAACGGTTCAGCATCGCGGTTTTCGAAGGGGATGGGATCGGCCCTGAGATCACCGGCCCCACCGTGGACATTCTGACGGCGTTGGCTGAGAAAAATGGCTACGGTCTGGATTTTCAAGCCTGTCCGGCAGGGGCCGCCCATTATGCCCGCACGGGGGAAGCCTTGCCCGACCGCGCGCTGCAGCGTGCCCGTGATGCAGATGCCATTCTGCTTTCAGCCATGGGCCTGCCCAGCGTACGCTATCCGGATGGCACCGAGATATCGCCACAGATTGATCTGCGAAAAGCCTTAACACTTTTTGCCGGGGTGCGCCCGGTACGCCTTTTTCCCGGCTTGAAGACGCCTCTGAATCTGCCACCGGACAGGCAGGTGGATTTTGTCCTGATCCGGGAAAGCACCGAAGGGCTGTTCTACACACAGGGCCGGGGGGAGGTGACGGAGGACGAGGCCCGCGAAACGCTTCTCATCACCCGAAAAATCTCTGAGCAACTCTTTGAATTTGCGTTTGCACTGGCCCGGACCCGCAAGGCCACGGGGCGTGGACGGGGTCAGGTGACCTGTGTTGACAAAGCGAACGTGTTTCGCGCCTTTGCCTTTTTCCGCGCGCTTTTCGATGCGGAGGCGGCCAAACATCCGGATCTGGTGGCTGATCACGCTTACGTGGATGCAACCGCCTTGTGGTTTGTGCTCAAGCCGTGGGATTTTGACGTGCTGGTCACCGAAAACATGTTTGGCGACATTCTGTCGGATCTGGGCGCAGGTCTCATGGGTGGACTTGGGGTGGCGCCCTCCGCGGATATTGGTCTTGATCATGCCGTCTTTCAGCCTTGCCACGGATCCGCGCCGGACATTGCCGGGCAAGGGGTGGCCAATCCGATGGCGATGATCCTCTCTGCCGCCATGATGCTGGACTGGCTGGGTCTGCGGCACAAAAGGGCCCGGTTGGTCGAGGATGGCAGGCTGCTGAGACAGGCGGTGGAGGAGGTGATCGGAACCGGCACGCATCTGACCCGCGACATGGGCGGCCGTGCGACAACGCAAACCGCCGCCAGAGCGGTACGTGATCTGGTGCTCAGCCGTTGACCCCTCCTCTGCGGGTAGCGGGGGTCGGCGCGGGCTATTTCAGCCAGTTCCACTATGGGTCCTGGGCGCGTCTTGAGGAGGTGGAGATTGTTGGTGTCACCGACCTGAACGGGCAGGCCGCGCAGGCAACCGGACTGCCGGTATTCTCAACGCTGAACGAGATGATAGACCGGACCGCACCGGATATCCTCGACATCATCGTGCCACCCGAAGCGCATGCTGCGACGATCAAAGCCGCGCTCGCGCACCGTGTACCGACCATCATCTGCCAAAAACCTTTCTGCCTGTCGCTCGCTGAGGCGAAAGAGATGGTCACCGCCGCCGGGCGGGCGGGCACGACCCTGATTGTGCACGAAAACTTCCGGTTCATGCCGTGGTACCGCGCGATCAAATCCGAACTGGACGCGGGCACGATCGGGCAGGTCCTGCAGGCCACCTTCCGGCTGCGGCCGGGGGATGGGCAGGGGCCGCGGGCCTATCTGGACCGGCAGCCCTATTTTCAGGCGATGCCCCGCTTTCTGGTGCATGAAACCGCCGTGCATTGGATCGATACGTTCCGCTTTCTGTTTGGCGATCCGCAGGCGGTCTATGCGGATTTACGCCGGTTGAACCCCGCCATTTCCGGAGAAGATGCAGGCTTTATCCTGTTCGATCATCCAGAGGATGTCCGGGCGGTCTTCGACGGCAACAGGCATCTTGATCACGCCAGTGACAACCTCAGACGGACAATGGGCGAGGCGCTGGTCGAAGGCACGCAGGGCACGTTGCGCCTGTCCGGGACCGGTCAGTTGGACCGGCGCGCCTTTGGGGCAACCGATACGGTGACCGTGCTGCCCGCTGACACATGGGAGGGGTTCGGCGGCGATTGCGTGCATGCGTTGCAATCCCATGTGGTTGCGCATCTGCGCCGGCAAACACCCTTGGAAAACCAGGCGCGGGCCTATTGCGAAGTGATCCGCATCAAGGATGCGATCTACCGTTCTGCGGCAAGCAACACCAAGGTGACCCTATGAAACCCGCGCCCGAACCCAAGTCGAACATGCATCAGGCGGTCAGTAGACTGCGCGAGATGATTTTCACCGGGGAGTTGGGACCGGGCTCGGATCATCTGGAGACGGAATTGGCGCGCCGTCTGGGCATGTCGCGCACCCCGGTCCGCGAAGCTGCGCTGACGTTGCAGGCACAGGGGCTGGTCTCCGTGCGGCCGCGCCGAGGGGTGCGGATACTGGCCGTGTCGCCGCAGGACATGCGCGACATCTACGACGTGCTGACGGAGCTGGAGAGCCTGGCTGCGGAAACGGCGGCGCGGCAAGGCTACACGCAACAGGACCTGCGGATGCTCCGTGACGCCATCGACGCCATGGACCTTGCGCTTGCCGCGAACAACAGGGAGGCCTGGGCCCAGGCCGATGCGGCGTTTCACCGCGAACTTGTTCGCCTGGGGCAGAACAAACGCGCCCGGACCATCGTGGCGATGATGACGGATCAGGTGCGCCGCGCGCGGGCGATCACCTTGCACATTCGCCCGGTCCCGTTGAAATCCAACGCGGATCATCGCGGCGTTCTGGAGGCGATTGCAGCAGGGGATGCACCTGCGGCCCGGCGCATTCATCACGCGCATCGCCGTCAGGCGCGTGATCTCATAATGAACCTGCTGGAAAAACACCACCTACGATCTCTCTAGGCCGGAGGCGTTTTCCTCGGGCATTCGATGCCAGGCGGGTTATCTCTCGTCAGAGATCGGAAAGAAGAAGGAATGCGCGCCTGGGCAAAAAGTGTAAAACCGCCGTCATCGGACTGGGATCAATGGGCTATGGCATTGTAATCTCTGCCGCGCGGGATGGCCATGAGACCTATGGCTTTGACATCGATGCGGATCAGGTTGCGCGCTTCGTGCAGGAAGGCGGCGCATCCGCCCCGCTTGAGGAGATCGCGGTGAGGCTAAGTATTCCCATAAATGTAATCTGTTATCTCACTTGGGTTGCGCGAGGCCGCTCGGGGTAAAGTATAAACACACCCTGCCCCCGGATCAGGCCCTGAGCTGGTTGCAGAGCTTCAAAGGCTGGCCTTTTGTTCAGATCACCACACCGATGCCCCGGTGCCTGAGGGCCCGCACAGCGCTATAGGCGGTCAATGCAGAGGTCTTGGGATTGGCGGGAAGGGCGGCCCCTTGCGTGGCATAGTCGAGGTCAAAAAGCGGCCCGGTTGCTTTGATCCTGTGAGTGTTGCCGGTGGCGTCGGGGTCCGCCATCAGGGTCACCTCAGTGGCGTCAAACCCGATACCCGCCAGCGCGACCGTTGCCACGACATTGGCGTTCTTTGGAAAAGTGAGTGCCGCCTCTCGGGCCGTGCCGGTGAAGAGGACCGTGGGGGCTGTGATGCATGCCAGATTGTGCGTTGTTTCCGCCGGAGAGCCTCGCCAGCTGAGCGGGGGTTTGCGCGACAGATAGGTGACCTTGTCCAACCGATCGCCTGCGGCGGCCAGGGCATCAATCCCGCCAATCGCCCCCGATACAAGGATGAGCTGCGCCGCACCCGTCTGGCTGGCCCGGCGCAGGCGGTCCAGACCTGCGTCATCGGCCAGGGCCCCCGCAGAAAGCACGCCGAAATCGACGCCGCCTCTCAGAACGTCGGGTCCGAACTGCCGGACGGCGTCATGTCCGGCGCATTCCAACACGAAATCCGTATCCGGGTGCAGGTCATCCAGTGAAGAGATGGCCTGGATGCCCGAGGGCAGCGCCGCTTGCAGAGCCGCCTGTCTGCCCGGCCTGACAAGGACCTGCGCGATCCGGATTTCCGCGTCACGGGACAGTGCCTTGCAGACCTCTGCCGCTATGGCACCATAGCCGATAAGCACAATGGTCTGAGGCATCATCCGATCCTTTGTCATCTAGAGGGCCAGATACCCGATACCACAAAAGGTTACCGCACACCCGGCCCATTGCGGTAAGGTCATGCGTTCGCGCAGGAAAGCCCAGGCCATCACGATGGTCAGCAATCCAAAGACCGACGAAGAGACCGCCGCATATTGTGCGTCGGGCAAACCGCCCGCCGAGACCACGCTCATCAGTGCAATACCGTCGGCAAATCCCATCAGGCACAGGACCGGAACAGCCGCCCTTCCCGGCCAGAGGGGCAGTTTCAAGGCCAGTATGATGCCCATCAAAAGCCCAATGGCTGCCAGCCTGGTGACAAGTGTGACGGGCAGGTCATGCGACATCTCCGCCGCCATCTGACTGATCGCGAAGGTTCCGGCAAACCCAATGGCCGAGATTGCTGCGTAAAAGATCGTGCGACCCTTGGGGGGGACTTCTTCGGTGGCGGTATCCGACAGCGCGGCCACCACCGAGACCCCCAGAATAATCGCCACCACAGCCCCCCATTGCAGGGCCGACACGTCAGCGCCGCGCAGCGTCGCCCAAGCCACGGACAGAATGGGATAGCTTGCAATAACGGGGGCCACCAGCCGCACCGGTCCACGCTGAAACGCGCCATAAAGCCCAAGGCTCGCAATCAGGAAAAACAGACCTGCCAGAGCGGCATAGCCGAAGGCGGCACCGGACAGCGGGATAAACCCGTCTTCAACCACCATCACCCCCAGATGAAAGGTCAGGCCGGCCAGCAGGACTGTCAGCAATGCGGCCATCAGCGGCGTTTTCTGGCTCACATAGCGGACGCAGATGTCATGAAACCCCCAGGCAAAGGCGGCGATGAGACCCAGCGTGAGCGCGCTCATCCGCGAGGGCCCGGCTTTGCCGGGGCGGGCATCCGAAAAACGCTCCGGACGGGGCGGACTGCGCGAAGGGTTTTCATATGTGATCCGTAGAGCTGTGCCGCGACTGCGCGAAGGATATTTCATGAGATTAAATAATATTTCCGTAAATGCAACGTCCCACACAGCGATCAGCCCTGCCCGGTGCCAGATAGAGCCTTTGAGGGGCGGCTGCCGTCTTGGCGATCGGCGATAGCTGAGCCTCGCCACTCCGTCAGGTTTGACTTGCATCAAGGCGACAGGGTTGGAGCATCGTCACACGGGCCGGGGGAGCACGGTAGATGACATTGGCGGCGAGGAGCGTCTGTGCGACCTCGTGAAACGCTTCTACGATTTGGTCGAGACGTTGCCGGAAGGCTCGAACCTGCGCCGATTGCGCGCGCGATCACGGGTTGGACCATGCAGGCGCAGAGCAGTTCGCGTTTCTGTCGGGTTTTATGGGCGGGCGCCGCTACTACGCGGAAAGGCACGGGCATATGGATGTAAAGCTTATCCATGCGCATGTCCCGATCCGTCGGGAAGACGCTGAGATTTGTCATGATATCTTTCCTTTTTACAAGCAAAACGGCGTAAATCCATGGTGTTATCCCAACAACCTTTGCCACTACGCCTTCCTTTTTGAGCAGTTCTTGCAGTTTTGCTGCATCGTAACCCGTTCTTAGTCGACGTTAGAACCCAAGGAATAGAGGCGGGCCCGCTATAACTGCGCCGACCTGTTGCTTGCTAACTTTGTTCACGTCGATGTTAGCGGAAAGGCATGTACACGGTCAGGTCACCGCGCCCACTGAGCAGCCTGATCTGACTGGTCCAAATTGATTGTTATTGCATCATTGTCCTTTGATCCATCGTGACGACGGTTTCAGGCGCTGGCGGTCGATATGCACCTGTAGAAACAACTTGCGGCCGCCCATGAAAAGACAGAGCGCGCAAAGGCAATGGCAGAACAGACGAAATCAGGCTTTGTTTACATCGTCTCAAACATAGGCTCTTTCGGGGAGGACGTGGTCAAAATTTATCTCACACGACGCCTTGATCCAATGGACGAAGCATGGGTAATCGGGCTGACCAGATAGTGGGGTGAGGTTCTTGATAGAGTTGCAGTAGATTACTGCAATTTAAGGAGAACGACATGAACTATTATGTGGGATTAGATGTTTCGCTGAGGA
>NZ_JACNMO010000046.1 GCF_020622345.1 Roseobacter weihaiensis
CGGCCCAACCGAACAGGACCATCAATGACTGCGAAGAGAAGTGTGACCCGGATGAGAGACAAGGATTCCTACAGCACGGAAATGACACAATGAAATGAACTTGACCCAAACGCCCGATTAGAGAAGTACCAATTCGCTGCGGCTGCGCCAACGGCTGCTTCTACTTTGAAAGCTCGTCTATCAGCGACTTCTTTAACGCGTCGTATTCGCGGTTCGGGATACCTTGCATCGCAGCATCGCGATCAGTCAGCTGATCCTCATACGGATTTGGGGCAGGGAAACGCGCGCCCGGCCTCGTAAATTGGCTGTCAGTCAGGTCGCATCGCTGACCGTCTATGCAGTTGTAGTAGTGCCAAACCTCCGGGTAGCGCGTCCGCAAAATCTCTCCACCGAAAAGATCATGGACCACAGCACTTGTGACATTGCATTGACCGTTTGCTGGGTTTTCCTTTGCCCATTTTTTCGCGGTTTCCAACTACCAAGCGCTCTCCAGCGCTGCCCTGACTTGTTCTTCGTCAAAGATCATCTTACGAAAAATCCAAAGCCGTTCGTCATGACAGTTTTGTAGAAAGAAGTCTGAAACCCGCAAAGGCGAACAAACCCCCGAGCATTGCTTGAATCGGTCGGCGAGCCTTGGCGTAAGCCGCGACCACCTTAGTGGTAGAGAACGCGAGCGTGTAGGCGATGTGTACAATCAGTGAAAGTGTTGTTGTTCCAAATATAATCGCCCCAAGGACCCAAGCCGGAGAGGTCGCATCCATACCTAGCGACACGATCGCAATCCAACCGAACGCGGCTTTCGGGTTGGTCATGTTGAGCAGATAACCCCTTGCAAGCAGCCCTTTCAAGGAGCTGCGGCCTGCGTTCATTTTGGCCTCGCTCAGGTCGTCCCGCGACACCGCTGAGCGGAAAGATTTGTAGGCAAGGTAGAAAAGGTAGAGGCCGCCCGCGATCTTGATGACGTACAAAAGCTGACCGTAGGACGCGATCAGCGCAGCGAGGCCGAGGACACTCGCTGTTGACCACGTGAGCGTTCCTGCAGCCACCCCAACGCTGACTGCTAGCCCAGACATCTTTCCGAGCGCCATCGATGTACCTGCGACTGCAAGAACATTCGGTCCCGGCGTAGCATTTTGAAGAAGAAATACCCCGTAAATCAGGAAAATGCCCGGAAGGTAGGGCGCAAATTCGGTCATTGGTACGCACTTTCGGATTGAACAAACTGATGCTGCTGCGGACGCAACTTTTTGATGATGTTACACTCTTTTGTCCAAACCGGATAGCTGACATTTGTCGTTCTCGCAGCATCCGGCAATACTGGGCTCGGAGCCGTCATCTGACGCTTTTGATCGGTTGACGGGCGGGTGCCAGCCCAAAGCGGACGCGATCCACAATGCCGTTTTTCCGGCCCTGGAGTGCCTCGCCTTCGTCGCAGAACCAGCGCTCACCCTACCTGCCAGCACGCATCTCTCAGCAAGGCAGCAACCCGGCGGTACCCTGACACATGTGGTCACAAGGAACCTCCCTACTGCGAGGCCGCGTTACGGGTAGCTTTTTATATCACGCATCGGGCATCATGATTCTGCCGTGCGTTCTGCACCAGAGTTGCTATAGTGCGAAAGTTCCGGCCTCAGAAGACATTGCGTGTAGGACGCACTCTGGGTAGAGGATGTCCATGAGGTGCTGGTTTGGTTTTATTAGCTTGGTTCTTTGTTGTGGTCTTGTTGCCACAGCTGATGCGCAACATCAGGAATTGAACGCGGAGCGGATTGGGCCTTCAGGTGAGGCATATGTGGCCTCCATCCGGTTTCGCGGCATCGACACCCAGATCGCCTACTTTGATCCGACGCGCCCACCGCCACCCTTTGAGACAAGCCAGGCCGTCAGCGCCGCTGACGAGGATACGTCTGAGCTGACGACCAGACTGACCGGTGGATCCGGGATCAGTTTCGTCATATCGCTTATTTTTCTGCTTGGTATCATATTTTTTGGGGTCCTCTTTGGAGGGCGGCTGTCGGTTTCCTTTGCGCGTCAGCCTGACGGCGAAACTGACACCACGCAACGCGTTGCCAGCGGTGGGCCAGTTGGTCGTCCGATACAGATGGGCCTGCAGGCGATCATGGCCATGCCGGACCGGAGAAGTGCCTTGATCGCGTTATGCAAGACGCTTTTGGCACGGGTCGTGGCGTCGGAAGGGGTGCTTATACAGGGCAGTTGGACGGACAGGGACACTCTGCGCCGGATCCCGCGCGATCATGAACAGCGAGAGGTCCTGACCGCGCTTGTCTATGACAGCGAGCGGGCGCAATTCGGCGGCCGTGACGTGACCGAAGCTGAGTTTCAGACCTACCTGGGCCGCCTGCGGCCTCTGTTATCGAAAGAGGCCTCCTGATGTCGGCCACGCCAACCCAGGCTGCGAAAGTCGGAGCAGACAAGATCATCCTTGGGCTCTTGGCAGTGCTTGTGCTGTGCGCGGTTTTTTACGCCCTGAGCCAACGGCAACAAGCCTTGCGAAGCTCTCCCACTGGACTTGATGGGCTACAACTCTGGCTGTCTCACAATGGTCAAGACAGCCAGAGTTTTAGCGGCGGCTGGCCACTGGATACCGAAAACATCGGGCTGCAGATCATCCCGCTTTACGACACAAACCTAGTGGACCGGCGCAGGCCACCCAAAACCAAGGAAGAGTTGATCCAGCAGCAGGATGAATACGACCTTGAACGCGCAAAAATCCGCAGTAAATCTGCAATGGTGCCAACGCTGATTGTCTTGCCGAAATGGCGAAGCGGCATGCGGTTGACCGGACTGGCGCACCCATTTTTACTCAGCAACGGGGAACTGATCCAGCAGACAGGTCGAGATCTGATCGACGGCTCCTCCAATATGCGCGTCGGGCGCGCGCGCCAACCGTTCACAACCTTTGAATTTAGAGCAAAAAATGGGACGATCTACGAAACGCTTATCTATGCTGCACAAACACTGAATTCCTCCAACTGCCTGCCCATTATCGGAACACAAGAAGCCATGTTGCTTGGGTGGTGTCATCTCATCAAAACCAACGGCAAAACACGTGTTTTCGTGTTGTCTGATCCCGACCTGATCAACAATCATGGGCTGATGTTGGGCGAGAACGCCTTTGTCATGCGGGACTGGGTCGCCCAGGTCGCGGGTGAACGCCGCGTGATCATCGACTACAGCCGCGAAAACTGGCTCTCGAATGGCGCATCGCGCGTGCAACGGGATCGGACATGGGCGGATCTTCGACGCTTCTTTTCCCCACCCTTCACTCTGATGTGGGCAGGGCTGGCTCTGGTGGTTGGGCTGACGCTGTGGCGCGCGGCGGTGCGGTTTGGGCCGCTGTTGACCGGGGTAACTGGAATCGGAGCGAGCAAGATGGTCGCCATCGCCGCGAGGGCGAAGCTGATGCGGCTCAGCAACCGGGATGGCGCGCTTGCACGTGAATACTGCCAGGCCCGGCTTGCCGCGACAGCAGCCCATTTGTTCGGGCCAGCTCATGCCCGCCGGTTCGCGCGGCCGGAGGCCTTCGTGACCTACATCAAACGTTGTCACCCACGGCATGCCACGGCGCTGACGTCGGCGCTGAACCAGATCGAAACACTGCCTGATAGCGCGACTGCCGCCCACGCCCTTGCCACCGTCGCCGCGCTTGACGGTATTTTGGAGAGAATACGACATGACACTTGAGGCACTGAGCACCCGCGCAGATCAGCTACGCGTCGAAATCGGGAAGGTCGTTCTCGGCCAGGAAGACGTGGTCGACATGCTGATCATCGCGCTTTTTGCTCGGGGTCACGTGTTGTTGGAAGGCCCGCCCGGAACCGCAAAGACGCTGCTGGCGCGCAGTTTCGCGTCAGCGCTTGCGCTGGATTTCGGGCGCATCCAGTTCACGCCGGACTTGATGCCGGGCGACGTACTGGGCACATCGATTTTCAATTTCGACACCAATGACTTCATATTGACCAAAGGTCCGGTCTTTAGCGAGGTCTTGCTGGCCGATGAAATCAACAGAGCGCCGCCCAAAACCCAGGCTGCGCTGCTGCAAGCCATGAACGAGCAGATGGTCTCCATCGATGGGCAAGACCACCCCCTAGGCGATAGCTTCATCGTCGTGGCCACCCAAAACCCCATTGAACAGCAAGGCACCTATCCGCTGCCTGAAGCTCAACTGGATCGCTTCCTGTTCAAGGTTCTCGTGGATTTCCCGCCCGAGGACGTCGAAATGGCGATCTTGCAACAACATGCGGCCAAGCCTGTTCGCGCACGCGGGGAGACGGATGGCATTCAGACGGTCCTCGACCCTGCTGCCCTGGCCGAAAGCCGCAAGATCATCGATAGTATCATTCTCGATGACGGCATTCTCGCCTATGTCCTGCGTCTTGTGCGCGCCACGCGCGAGACGGACGACATCGCCTTTGGCGCATCGACGCGCGCAGCGGATTCGGTTGCATTGGCCACCCGGGCCGCCGCCGCGCTCAGCGGGCGCGATTTTGCCATCCCGGATGACGTGAAGCGGATGTTCGTGCCCGCTCTGCGGCACCGCATCGTCCTGGGCCCCGCCGCAGAGATCGAAGGCAGGTCCCCTGACATGGTGCTTGAAAGCATCCTCAGCCAGATTGAGGTCCCCCGCTGATCCGCCCCTCGGTCAGATGCCTTGTGCTGGCCCTGGTGGCTCTGGCGTTCACTGTCCTCGCCGCCGTCTGGGGCGGGGTGGGGTATGATCTGGCTCTGGCGGGCTGGGCCGTGTTGGCTTTGACCGGAATCGCAGATCTTGCGCTTTCGATGCGACGACGAACCGATCTGACGTATCATGCACCTGCGGAGGTCTTCATTGGCGAAAAACTGGTGCTACATCTCTCTGATCCGGCCATGCGGTTGGAACAGCGGGCGCGGTTTGATTGGCCCGCGGGGCTGGACGGTCCCGATGACGTGGCCTTTTCGGATGATGGGTCCGCATCCGTCGAGGTGCTCGCGACCCGACGGGGGCACTGGGAACTGGGCCACCTGTGGCTCTTTTGGCCGTCTCGGTTGCGGCTTTTTGAATTCGTACCGAAAGTGTCACTGGGTGCTGAGATCCGGGTCGTGCCGAATATCAGGCTGATCCAATCGGGCGCATTGACCACCCGCGTCGTCAGCGCTCTTTTCGGCGTGAAGGAGAATCGGGCCATCGGTGATGGATCGGAGTTTCACCAACTGCGCGACTTTACCGCCGGGATGGACGTGAAAACCATTGACTGGAAAAGATCGGCCAGAAAACGCACGCTCGTGGCCAAGGAGTTGCGTGCGGAGCGGAACCACCATGTCATCCTGGCCATCGACAATGGCTACTTGATGCGAGAGGAAATCGCCGGCCTGCCAAAGATCGATCATGCGGTCACCGCGGCTTTGGCGGTTGCCTGGGCGGCAGACGTTGGCGGCGATCTTGTCGGCCACTATGCCTATGATGTGCGCCCGCGCTCCTTTGCCAAGCCACAGGCAGGTCGTGCCGCATTCGTGCGACTGCGCAGTTGGGCGGCAGAGCTTGACTATGTCAGCCGCGAGACCAATCACACCCTCGCCTTGACAGAGCTCAACGCGCGCACACCGAAACGCAGCCTGATCATCATCTTCACTGATTTCGTGGACACGACGTCGGCTGAATTGATGCTGGAGAATATCGGCATCCTGGCCAAGCGACATCTTATCCTCTTTGTCGCCATTCGAGATCAGGATGTCGAAGGACGCGTGGAGACGGCGCCAACCGATATGACCGGCGTGGCGACGCTGGTTGCGGCGAACCAATCCATATCGGAGCGGCGGCTGGTCCTCGAACGCCTCACCCATCTCGGCGTGACGGTCATCGACGCGAAGCCCGGACAGGTGACGGGACGCTTGATCTCGGCCTATCTCGATATCAAGGAGCGGGAGTTGATCTGATGAAGGAGGTGACAAGCACCATCCGTTCGGCCCGGTTCCGAGCAGAGCGCGAAGCAGATTGGGTACGCCTGGAAGACCTGGTGAGCAAAGCGGAAAGGGGCGGCGCGCAATCGTTGAGCTTTGCCGAGGCGCGCGATCTTGCCACACTTTACCGGGAAGCCACGACGTCGCTGTCCATCGCCCGTGAGATCTCGCTCGACAAGGCGCTGCTGGCCTATCTGGACGCGCTCGCCGCGCGTGCCTACCTCAGCGTCTACGCACCGCAGGAACCGCTTGGTGGTGTCTTTGCCCGTTTTTTTACCGTTGCGGCGCCGCAAGCTATGCGTCGCTCGGCGGGGTACATCGCGCTTGGATTTCTCAGCATGGGACTGGGCGTGTTGGTCGGCTATCTGCTCTATATGGACAGTGCGGACTGGTACTATGTGTTCATACCACCCGGCCTTGCAGATGGACGCGGGCCTGACGCGTCGACCTCTGATCTGCGGTCCGTGATCTACGACGCATCCCCCGAGGGGTCTGGTCTCGGGGCTTTCGCCAGTTATCTCTTTTCTCACAACACCCGCATCGCGATCTTTGTCTTTGGCCTGGGCGTCTTCGCCTGCTTTCCCGCCTTCCTTCTGACGTTTTACAATGGTCTGATCTTGGGCGCCTTTTACGCACTGCATGTGGAACGCGGGTTGGGCTGGGACCTCGGTGGATGGTTGTCCGTGCACGGGGTGACGGAACTGTCGGCAATCTGCGTGGCTTGCGGTGGCGGCTTGCAGCTGGGTCTTGCAGTACTCTTCCCGGGCCAGCAGTCGCGCAAAGATGCGCTGCACAGGGCCGGCAAAGATGCGGTGAAACTCGCTCTGGTGGCGGCGCTCATGTTACTGGTCGCCGCCATTCTGGAAGGCTTCGCACGCCAATTGATACAGGACCGAACGTTACGTTACGTGCTGGGCTGGGGCGTCGGGTGCCTGTGGCTGGCATGGATTCTCTTCGGCGGTCGGCGACAGGTATGAAGCGTAGACAAGCAAACCGTTTGCGCCGCAAGGAGCGCCGCGCCGCACGGGCCAAGGCCGCAGCGACCATTCTGCCGCCGGAAGGCGTACCGCTCAATCTGCCCGTCGCCGGTGCCGGTGTGCGGCTGGGCGCACAGATCGCGGATATCTTCATCACCGGCGCATTTGCCATCACACTGCTGGTTATGATGAGCGTTAGCGGAGTGGTGAGCGCAAACACGATGGTCGCCATCGGGGCGCTGCTTTTTTTCGCAATACGGGTACCATACTATGTGTTGGCCGAACTGGCCTGGAACGGGCAGACCATCGGCAAGCGGATGATGAAGATCAAGGTTGTCTCCCACTTCGGCGGGTCGTTGAGCACCCACGCGCTGGTGTTGCGAAACCTGATGAAGGAAGCAGAGGTCTTCCTGCCTGGAACCCTTGTGCTTACCTTGAGCCACGAGAGCCCGATTGCGTCCTGGCTGAGTTTCGCCTGGGTGACGATGGCATTGCTGATCCCGTTGACGAACCCGCACCGGATGCGGCTCGGAGACATGATGGCTGGCACGCATGTAGTCCATCTTCCAGTGCCGATCTTGCTGGCTGATGTGGCGCAATCGTCCCCACCTATCGCTGCCACAGGCCCAAAAACTTTCGTCTTCCTGCCGCATCAGCTGGATCACTATGGCCGTTTCGAGCTGCAGACCCTGGAGACATTCCTGCGGTCAGAGGCGGCACCAACCAATCCGGCGTCACATCGGCAACGCCAGGAAACGCTCGCTTCCATCATTGACCGGATCCGAAAGAAGATCGGCTACGCGGACGTGGTGCCCCCCTCAGACCATCAGCGGTTCTTGCAGGCTTTTTACAACGCGCAACGCGCATATCTGGAACAGCGACAACTGTTCGGGGACAAACGGGTGGACAAACATCATAGGCAAGCCCCGCGTGGATGAGGCTCGTGGGTTTTTACCCCGTTTTTGCGTCTGCTTCGGAGCTGAGCCTGACACCGCATAGACTTGATAAATGGTCTACAATCAGGCTGTTTTTAGCTCATTGAACACGTTCTGGATGGGGGCGCGAATTCAGATGCTATATCCTGTCAAAAACAGGCTTTTGTATCTGTTTTTTTGGCTCTAAGGATATATCGAGTTGAAGGTTTTTTGGATATTCAAAACGTGAGGAACATAATATGGCGACGGCTGGCACTGATGCACCAAAGACCCCACTTGGCGTTGGAAGCATAATTTCAGACAGCTTTTCGATTATGTTTGGCAATTTCGCCAAGGTCCTGTTGCTGGGCTTTACCGGTGCAATCGTTGGTTTAATCGTCTCGGCAGCGTTCCTCGGCTTCGATTTGGCGACTGGCATTGCCGAACCGGACGCAATCGTCTCAGCGAACATAGGTGTGGTCGGCTGGGTCGTGCCGACGCTGGTCAATATGGTAATCTACGGTCTGGTCACAGCCCTGATCATCCAACTTGCCTATGATGCGAAGCTCGGCCGATCCAACAGCATTGGGACTTACTTCTCTGCCGCTCTACCTGCGCTGTTCCCAATTATCGTACTGTCGATCGTTGTCTTGATACTGACATCTTTGGGGGCTTTCGCCTTGGTCATCGGCGCACTCTGGGTCTATGCGGTGTTTTATGTCACGGTGCCTGTCGTCGTGATCGAGCGCGGCGGCTTCGGCTCCATGGGCCGTAGTGCAACTTTGACGAAGGAATACAGATGGTCCATCGCCGGCCTGCTTGTCGTCGTGCTTGCCATGTCCGTGATCGTACAAATAGTCGCTGGTTTCCTTATTGCCGCCTTGGCTTTTGTAGTTGGTGGTTTGGTTGGGCAGATCGTCATAGCTGTCAGCTTTGCGGGGATCAACGGCATCGCCTATGCGTTTGGTGGCATTGCAGGTGCCCTGACTTACGCACGTCTACGCGAAATCAAGGAAGGTGTCGCCGTCGATCAGATCGCGGCGGTGTTCGACTAAACCAAAAAGGCTTGGCGGGATCTCGCCGCGCCGTCATCCTGCCTGGGTCATTTCAACGATATGGGCGTTCTTCTCAATCGAGCGCTCCATACGCCGGTATTTCTGAACTGACTTTGTCATTCGGTAATGGGATGTCGGGTATTGCCCGTGCTCATACCGGCATCACAGATCAGCCAGATGTTTAACGTCAGATGACTTTGACCTTTACGTCAAAGATTGACCCAGTTCGTGAACAGCGGAAATACACACTGCAATTGCGGTTCGAGCCTTATTTTAAGGGGATTTGGACGCACGAGCGAGGTTTGCAGATATCCATGTCAAACAATGGGGTTCATAGCGTCTGACGCCCGCTTCCGGAGCTTGCGGCAAGGCTTGCGGGATTTGACCATTTTTCCGTTGAACCAATTAAAAGCCCTTTTTCCCATGGCTCCATCCGGGCATTTCCGCCTTCATTGGCTGTCTTCGGGTTACTGCAATAAGAGTGCCCCTCGATGTCACCATTGTCACTGCATGTGATCGTGACGGCGCAATGGGTTTGACCGGTCAAATCATGCGTTCCCCGCGCAACTGGCTTCGCAACGCAGGAAATTGTCGCCTGCGCAGGCCAACTCTGCCACACTCCCCTACGTCTAACGGGAGGTAGAGGATGCTAGATACGACGATTAACGACCAGGTCACAGCTGTTTTGGAGGCTTTCGGCACCGCATTGGAACAGGGCGATATTGAGGCCGCCACTGCGCTGTTCCAGACCGATTGCTATTGGCGCGATCTGGTCACATTCACCTGGAACATCAAGACGATGGAGGGTCAGGACCAGGTGCGCGACATGCTGGGCGCACAGCTCTCGGCCACCCAGCCGACGGGCTGGCGCGTTGCCGACGGCGAAGTGGCCACGGAAGACGGTGGGATCATCACCGCCTGGATCAGTTTTGAGACGGGTGTTGCGCGCGGCTATGGGCTGATCCGGCTCAAGGACGAGCTGATCTGGACCTTGCTGACCACCATGGTGGAGCTGAAAGGCCATGAGGAGCCGCTGGGCCATGAGCGGCCGTTGGGCGCCAAGCACGGCGCGGGCAAGCATCGCAGGACATGGGCCGAGGAGATCGCGAAGGAGCGCCGCAGCCTTGGCTATACCGAACAGCCCTATACGGTGATCATCGGTGGGGGGCAGGGCGGCATTGCCCTGGGCGCGCGGCTGCGGCAGCTGGGCGTGCCCACGATCATCGTGGAGAAAAACCAACGCCCCGGCGACAGTTGGCGCAACCGCTACAAGTCTCTCTGCCTGCATGATCCTGTGTGGTACGACCATCTGCCCTATCTGTCCTTCCCGCCGAACTGGCCCGTCTTTGCGCCGAAAGACAAGATCGGCGACTGGCTGGAGATGTACACAAAGATCATGGAGTTGAACTACTGGACCCGGTCGACGGTTCAGAACGCCACCTACGACGCGGCAAGCAAGCAGTGGATGGTGACCGTCGACCGGGACGGTGAAGAGGTCATCCTGAAGCCGAAACAGCTGGTCTTTGCCACCGGCATGTCGGGCAAGGCCAATATGCCGGAACTGCCCGGCATGGGCAGCTTCAGAGGGGATCAGCACCACTCCAGCAGGCACCCGGGACCGGACGGCTATGCCGGGAAGAAAGCGGTTGTCGTCGGCTCGAACAATTCCGCGCACGATATTTGCGCGGCCCTGTGGGAGGGGGACGTTGACGTGACCATGGTGCAGCGGTCCACGACCCATGTTGTCCGCTCCGAACCGCTGATGGAAATTGGTCTTGGTGATCTTTACTCCGAGCGCGCGGTCGAGGCGGGCATGACCACGAACAAGGCGGACCTGATCTTTGCCTCGCTGCCCTACAAGATTCTGCATGAGTTCCAGATCCCCGTCTACGACAAGATCAGGAAGGTGGATGCAGAATTCTACGCCGGGCTTGAAAGGGCCGGGTTTCAGCTGGACTGGGGTGCTGATGGGTCCGGGCTCTTCATGAAATATCTGCGGCGGGGGTCGGGCTATTACATTGATGTGGGGGCGAGCCAGCTGGTGATTGATGGCAAGATCAAACTGGCGCATGGCCAGGTTACTGAAGTCGTTGAGGATGGTGTTGTCCTGGACGATGGCACCAGGCTTGAGGCGGATTTGATTGTCTACGCCACGGGCTACGGGTCGATGAACGGCTGGGTGGCCGATATCATCGACCAGGAAACCGCGGACAAGGTCGGCAAGGTCTGGGGGCTGGGCTCGGACACGCCCAAGGACCCCGGACCCTGGGAGGGCGAGCAGCGCAACATGTGGAAGCCGACGCAGGTTGAGGCGCTGTGGTTTCACGGTGGCAACCTGCACCAGTCCCGCCATTATTCGCAGTTCCTGTCGCTGCAGCTCAAGGCCCGGATGGAGGGCATCGACACGCCTGTCTACGGCTTGCAGGAGGTGCACCACAACGGGCGGTAAGAGCGCGGCGGCGACCCTCACCGGGGTGCCGCCTTACCGTCTTTGAACGATGAACAGTGACGGCTCTGAGCCCGCATTTATGTACCGTCTGCGGCTCGCAATGCCTGTGATGCATGTCTTCTGGAAGTCGCTGATATGTATCCGGCCTTTCGATCGGCTTTCTTCGTTGCCGTGGCCCTGTTGGGAATACGCCCGCGCCCTTGTTTCATTACCTACCGGACCGTTTATGGCCATTTGGGCTCTCAGACTTTGGGAGCGGCATTGTTCCGTTCCATGCATGTTAGGTTTACGAACATCTTTGCTGTTTGCGGGTTCCTAGAGCGCAACCGGAATCTCGTGGCCCCTCCTGTCAAAGTCGGTGCCTGATCTCAGAACGCTCCAGGCGATCCTGGCCAGTTTGTTGACGAGCGCGACCCCGAGCCTGTTGTGCTGCATGCGGGTTGCGGCCGCCTCTAGCCAGGGGCCAAAGCTGAACTTAGGCCAGTTCTGGGGCCGCATCATGATCACCTGCGCGGCCTGGACGGAAGAGAGTGCGCAGGTACTTGCTTCCGCGCTTAGTAAGGCGCACAAGAATCCTCCGCCCGCCAGTGCTGTTTTGATGTGGCACCAATCCTAGCCATGCCGCGAAGTCCCGCCCCTGTCATAGGCTACGCCTTTCCCGAGGGCGGCGACAACCGCTGTCGAGATCAACAGGCCAATCCCGGGAATGGTCATCAGGCGCTAGCAGCTCTCCTCGGAAGTGCTAAGCTCCTTGATCTCGGATGTCGTCATGTCGATCCGCTTGTCCAACCAGACCCAGTCTTGCTGAAGGCCCAGGATGAGTTTTCGCATCCTCAGTGACAGTTCATCGCTTCGGTTGTTCAGAATAGCTTCGAGTGAGTTGCGCAGGGCGGCTACGCTTTTGCGGACAGTGATGCCCCGCTCGAGCAGGAACGCCCGGATCTGGTTCATCGTCGCGGTCCGCCGTGACACAAGACGCGACCGGACACGATGCAGGGCCTGCAGGTCGAGTTGTTCTTGCGTCTTCTCAGAGACCGTCTTCAGATTGGGGCGTAACGCCGCTTCCGCAATGACTTCGGCGTCGTTGTAGTCGTTCTTCTGCCCTTTATTGAACGGCTTCACATAGACTGCCGGGATGATCCGTGGCTCAAAGCCCAGTTTGCGCAGTGTGCGACTGACAAAGTGCGCGCTCATGCACGCTTTCATGACCACAATAACCGTGCCAAATCTTTAAACGTCGCTACTAGCGCGAGACGCTTGATCTTCTTGCGCAACACAAGATGGCCATCGTGATCGAAACCAACCAAGTGAAATATATCTTTGCCAATGTCGACACCAACCGACATCAGTTCATCAGAGTATGTCTTCGCCATGCTACTTCTCCATGGTGCACAAATAGGCCAAGCCTAACCTGCTGGGTGAAGCAGCCGGTACATCCCATTACCGGCTCATCCGTCATGTCGCAGCGAATGTCGGCTATTGCTTCAGTGGATAGAGCCGCACCGGCACTATGATCAGCACGTGCGATAACCTTCTTGGCTTCGAGTTTGAGGAAGGCGCGACAGTCCTTATAGTCTTCAAGCTCATCAAAGCGATCAGCCAAACGCCCGGCTAGGGAAACGCACATTGCTGACCGTGGCGCAGTCATCGAGGCTTGCTGGCATATCTCGTTGCGGGTAGTTTGCTTGGACATGTTGCCATCAACACAAACGATTTACCGCAATCTGCCAAACAATTGCTGTGTTTTACCTATTCAAGAAGCGAATGAGCGATGAGAGGGGGCAAAGCGAAAGATATTTCGGGCCCAAGCAGAAAGGTGAGGCCTTTTTGTCTCTTCTCTGCCTGCTTTCAGCCGGTGGGCTGATCTATCTGGTGCTCTTTGAATTCGGTGTACGGCTTCCGCCTGATCCGCGGTCTGACGGGACGCTGATTATGTGCGTTCTCATTTTCCTGTTGCTGGTTGCGGCGTGGGCGACGCTGCAATGGCGCCCGTATCAAAGCGAGCTTCGCATCAATCAGGATGGGGTCGAGATGCGGGCATGGGCGCGCAATCCGCTTCGGCGGACAAAGCTGTCTTGGGACAGGATCGCGCGGATCGGGCATCGGAAAACAACGGTTTATCGTGGGCCTGACATGATGTGGCTGGTATTTATCGAGCCGGAAAATGAGAGCGGCCAGGCCCGAGAGCGTCAGTTTATTCTGAACGGACTGGAAAGCGACAAGGGCAACATTGTTCAGCATGTCATTACGGCGCTTATCCAGGGTGCGCGGGCGCAAGGATATGAGGTGGATGGGCCACGGCCGATCCATGTGGGTACGTGGTTCAATGGCATCAACTGGACGTTTCGCAAGACCTGATCCCAGTCGCGCAAAAGGGCGCCGGAAGCGCAGGTAAAATAAATCCGAGTCCTGCGGCCGATTTGCCGCTCCCTTTCAACAATTTCCGGCACTCAATGCCTGAGGTCAGGCACGCGCGTATTCGGCACGCGGCGCACACAGCAGCCATTGGCGCAGCGGCACCCAAAGTTCTCTATCTGCGGCTTCGATTTCAAGGACGGATTTAGGTCGCATCGGGCTCATGGTTCTCTCCGGGGTCGAACGTGCCGCCCCATAATGGCGTCGGTGACGGGATGCCTTCTAGAAGTCCGCTGC
>NZ_JACNMO010000047.1 GCF_020622345.1 Roseobacter weihaiensis
TCGCAGCGGACCATTTTGAGGCACCAGTCCCCGACGCCATTATGAGGCGGCACTGCCGACCTCGGAGAGAACCATGAACCCGATGAGATCAAAAACCCACTTGAATTAACGGCCGCAGATAGAGAACGTTGGTCGAATACGCAGCATTTTGAGGGGCTAACCTCTGCGAACAACAAAATGCTGCTTAACACTCTTCTAAAGGTTCCAATGAAGCCCTTCGACAGCGTCTTGGTCGTCCGCAATTAGCAGGTGACCCGGCAATGGCTCCTTGGTTCTGTGTGTTCCAATGCGATATGGAGCCATCGACTCTTCCATAGCGCAGGACTCATCCTGGCGGGTTGTAACCTCCACCTGAAAGTAGTTTCCATAAATCCAACGTAGCCGTGAAGTTGAGGTTGTGAACTCCCGCGCGATTAGGTGGTTCTGGAAATGTCGGCGTTGGTCAATTATTTGATGGCCTAGGCTTTCCATGCCGACATGCACCACACCAGGGCAGTCGTCGGGGAGTTGACCTTCGGCGCTGGCAATCTTTCTTTTGAAGTGATCAGCCTTAGCTCGCTGAGCCGCTGGCGAAATACTCGCCCAGTTCACCAAAGAAGCGTGGTAAATCACGTCAGCATAAGATGGCTTAGATTCAGCGCGGCGACATTTCACATTCAGGGAATGGGACGCACCATGCTCATGTTCGCCACTGATTATCTCCATCATTCGGGTTGAACCAATGTAGATCAAGTCAGAACTCACAATTGAGCGAACTAAATCCCATTGGACTGGTCGAAGGCGGATATCCGTTCGACCGTCAGAGTGCTCCACAGTGCCATCCAAGGGAAGCAATTCCTCGATTCGATCTTTCAGATAAGACTCGTCGTATGCATCCAACTCTTCACGAAAGCGAACGTCCAAGACGAAAGACTGCCCACAACTTTCACTCACTTCATGCACCTTGGCTGCAAGAAGTTTACCGGCCTTTTCCTCTCTTGCCGCATATCCCGAACGCATGATGCGCTTGCACTCAACAGCCCATCGAGTTCCGGGTTTAGAAACATGCAAGTCTGGTGTTCGTCCGCGCCCTGGGGTTTCATCCACGAATGCAACAGTTGACCAGCCGTGCCTTGTGTAGACGCCAGCAACAAGCAACTCGTAAATTCCTCCTTCAGGCTGACTGCGATCGGAGGTCATAAGCCGCTTTGCACGTGTCTCAACGCCACCTAACTTTTTTAGATGATTGAGGTCCCGACCGATTTTTTGGAGGTAACGGAAGTTTTGAGTGCAAACGGTGATGTTTTGTCGACCGCGCAAGTTGAGACATCGGATGACGGGTTGGTGGTCACCACGTCTTACGATCGAGACAGTGACGACATCTATGATCTCAGTTCTGCCGAGACGACCGTCTTGCAAGCGGATGGTGGCACCACCAACACGATTGAGGATCGTGCCGGGCTTGATTTGCACAGCAAGTCCAAAGTGACTGCCAGCGACAATGGGCGCGACGTCGTCACTGAGCAGGATGTGAATGGCGACGGCTTTATCGACTTCACCATTTCTTCTGTCTTAATTGGTCTGGGACATAACACTTTAGCAAAGCTCACAGTGCCCGACCGTCAGAACGAATCTCTACCTTTAGGTGCGTTGGAATTTATGCGTATGATGAACCAAACTGCCATCGAAGAAGGAACACTTGCTTTAGTTCGTCGCAAAATTCGCAACAACCCCCAATTGTTTTCGAGTAAATTGTCAACTTCTGTTACAGAGTAAATTCCGCGTTTAGATAACTAACCACGTAGGGCTAGGTCGTGCCTTTATGAATTTTTTCATGAAGGGTATATGATACAAACACACCTCGACTGCCGCACGGAAAAATATTCAAAACGCCATGTAAGCGTTATCTACAGAGTTCCGAATGCCAAAGCATCCATTTTTAACCATATCCCTCAAACAAAAACAAAATCGTCAATATGAAGGGAATGGTTGCCATCGGCATCCCAAACGACGTTATTGACCACCGTTTGATCCAGTACCATTCCGACTTCGTCATACAATTTCAAAACTGCATCAACATCATATCGCGAAGATGTTTCCCCGAAACGTCGTCCAATAGCAAAGCTGGGATCGTCCAGACCTGTCACATCCCAAGCAGCCAAATCAATGATATCATTTCCGCCATCTGTGACACCAGAGAAGTCCCTTATATTTGATCTACCGGCCCCGATATGAAGTTCAAAAGTATCCGCTCCGGATGACCCCCCAAAGGTGTGTCCCCCCTCCTAGATCCACAATGGTGTCGTCGCCCGCCTTTGCGTTTATGTTCTGGATTGATCCGTCCATTATGATACGGTCACCATGAGCTGTCCCGTCAACTTGGGAGATTGACTGATAAGTATCTCCAGATGCAATGCCGGTGCTATTCGATGTGTCTGTCAAATCAATAACAATGCCGACTGTTGAGCGAGAGTAGATTACCCAATCCGTTTCCGCACCACCGTCCAGAAGGTCAGCGCCACCCCCTGAATACAGCCGATCATTACCGTCGCCGCCGTAAACTTCATCGTCACCGGCACCGTCATAAATGTGGTCAGATCCACCCCCCGCAACGATAATCTGACCGCTGTCGTTGACCACGTCGCCGTCTGTTAGGTCAACGTAGGATGTATCAATCCTGTCATCAGCCTCCGTGCCGGTCACCTCGTCAATAATTTCTGAAACGACAATAGTGAGTGCTACATTACTGTCAGTTTCGAACATTTCAGAAATCACTTGCGAAGGATCAATGCCTCTTAGCTCTACGGACGTCTCAGGATCTATTGCAATTAAAGCGCCGTTGACGGTTGGCGTTACTGTCACTTCAAAGACTTCACCCAAAACAACGATCTTGTCCTGACCAATTTCAAAGTCTTGTATTACGTCATGGCCATCACCTGAAGCTACGGTGAAATAGTCGAGGCCAGAGCCCCCGGTTAGCATGTCATTACCGGCACCGCCTCGGAGCGTATCATCACCCGCCCCACCGTCTAGAGTATCATCCCCGCTACTTCCGACAAGAATGTCGTCTTCCGTCGCCGCCTGATCGGCCATCGCGCGGGCTTTTATTTCGGCTTCATCCAATGTGGCTTCGTTGAAAAGGATAGTCTCTATATTGGACCGCGCATCACTCACCTCGTAGCGCACTTGACCCGCGAGTTCGATCTCACCGTCCGGTGTTGCGATCAGCACATCGTTGCCAAGTATACGAAAACTAACGTCATCCGCCGCATACTGGGTCAGATCAAGTGTGTCAGTACCGGCGTTCTAGCCCCCGATCGTATCATTGCCAGACGTATACAGAATCGTGTCATTCCCGCCGCCTGCCCAGATCACATCATCGCCTGCGCCAGGCACGATCAGATTGTTACTGTTGTCTGCGAGCAGATCGTCCGCTGTGGGAGTTCCAAAGACATCGTCGGTCGCTGCAATTTGCCAGGTCCTCAGTTCAATGTTGGTCAAAACAGCTATATCGCCGATGCCATATGAG
This sequence comes from Roseobacter weihaiensis, assembly GCF_020622345.1. GTDB lineage: Bacteria > Pseudomonadota > Alphaproteobacteria > Rhodobacterales > Rhodobacteraceae > Roseobacter > Roseobacter weihaiensis. The sequence continues at coordinate 3,509 of NZ_JACNMO010000047.1, forward strand.
ACTCGTACGTCAGAACCAACCTGGGAAACCGAAACACCGGTTGGCAAGTCGTTTACGTCAAGAGGTACGCCATCAATCTGGATCGCTTCTGTTTCCACCTGAAAGTCTTTGAATACCGTCGTGCCGGCCCCAAAAATCAGTTGCAGTAATTTGGATGTAAGTGAGGGTTCCTCACTCAACAGATAAGTATAGTCCTCAAATTCCGAGCGCTCGACCCCCGCATATTCTTCGAAGGTGCCGTCAAATTCGTCTTCCAGATCGTCGATGATTGTTCCGGTAATCAGGCCGGCATCTGTTATTGTTCCGGTGCCACGCCCGCTGATGGAGAAGAATTCTAGGTTGCGATCTTCAATCATGTAACCGTCGCTATTGATGCCGAAATCGCCCATCTTGAAATTGATCATCGCAGCCGCAGAGCTCCTGATGAAATTCCCGCTTTCATCGAAGTGGACATCAAGACTGGGGTTCAGAATGATGTACCCGCTCCAGACAATGCTGGCCTGTGTCCCATCGAAACCGAATTGGATGATAATAGGCTCTACCATGATCGCAAATGGCTTGCTCAGCAGCGCGTCGACGAAGGGTGGGTTTTCGCCGCCCGGGTTCAGACGGTACTTTCCTGCAGCGCTTGTCGGGGCTGAAATGCCGAACATAACATCGTCACCCGTGATGGCAACGCCCGCCACTGTCAGCGTGTCATTTGCATCGCCCGAAACCCGGTCACCGATCTGCGCGCTCAGAACATCCGTCCCGCTGCCGCCGCGCAATTCCGAGTTTCCGCCCCCGCTGGTTATGGTATCGTTGCCGCCCCCCCCTGATGCCAATACGCCAATGCCGCCGGAAAAAGTATCATCTCCGTTGCCACCGTTGAGAGTGGTTTCGAAACCGCCATTTATGGTATCGTCCCCTGCGCCACCGAAAATTCTAACGGATTCATCACCCAATTCAAATGTATCAGCGCCGTTGGTGCCGGTCAAAGAAGCAAAGCCATCAACCTGCAGTGTGTCATCTGCCGAGAAGACGACCTTCAAAATCTGATCATATTCAATGGGTTGACTGTAGGCAGTGAAATCAATGCTTTTTCCACCCAGAACCGTTTCGAAACTGAACGCGAGGTCAGTGGCACCTTCAGCGCCAACTGCCAGCACTTGCTGGTCGTTGGTTCTACCCACGCGCACGCTGCTGAATTCTGAAACGACGATGGTGTCGCGTCCCTCACCACCACCGATAAAGTCTGAGAAATTGCCAACTACAAAAGCTTCGCCTCCGTAGTCGTCGACTGCGGCGTTTTCGCTGATATCCAAGACAGAAAAAACGACATCGGCGTCTTCGCCGCCAAAGATCAGGTCAAACCCTTCGTCATCAATGAGTGTGTCCTTTCCCGTGCCACCATACAACCGGTCATCGCCACCGAGGCCGTTCAGAACATCCTCTCCATCAAAGCCAATCAATACATCATTGTTTGCGCTTCCACCCAATGTATTATCTGACTCATTTCCGCCAATCATCTGCCCTGCCGCGGGGACAGAAACGTCGTATGGCCCATAGGAATTACTAGTAGTTAGCTGTGCTGTGGCCCCTACTTGGATAAGCAACGCAATGTACGACGGGTCGTCGATACCTGCGGCCAATGCAGTATCAACAAAGCTTCCAACAACACCTGAATTCAGAAGCGAATCCCAGTATGCCTGCCGAGCCTGAGGGTTTTCCAAGCTATTCAAGGCGAGCGTCGGCGTCCACGCCAGAACAGAAACGTTTGCTTCTTCTCCAAAAACTGCGTCGTGATATGCCTGAATGTCGTCAACAGTTATATCAATTCCACCGGCATCCTCACGAGCGGCGAAATCGGCTTGCATCAGTTCCAAGCTGATGGTCGCCAATTGCTCTTTTGAAACAGGGTTTGGCCCCAGTTCAATTGCGGCTTGGGTTGCGAAATACAGATTGGCGGTCTTTCCTGCAGCAGTGTCGTTGTTAACGACACCCAGAGCTAACGTGCCGTATCTGTTACCAAAGCTTTCCAGAGCAGTGTAATAGGCGATGCGGTCGCCAGATTCAGAGTGTTGCCTGAGTACATCGAGTTCTTCGGATGTGAGATTTCGTGCCACTTAAATGTCCTTACTTTTGGAAGCCTCGACAGCACAGGACAGAAAACTTGTTATATCGTCTTGTACTTTTTGCCAGTTCTGAAACGCGTACGCCCGGTAGTTCACCTTGATGTCCATACCAAAAGCTCGAAAATACTGATCACAACCTGGAAACGGCACCTTTCCAGCGATCCCGCAGGACACGACCGTATCGGGGGCTCCGTTTTCGCCCAAAGCGAAGTAAACGTTTCGCTGGGGGTCGGTGCCCACCAGAACCGCCTGTGATAGGTTATATTCCGAGCTTACGAGTTCATAGTTGCCAAAGCCCACATCACCCGTTCCTGGGTCTGCCCGGCGCAGTACGATTGAGGCAAGCGCTTCGTGATCGACCCTGTCACCGACAACAAAGGTCATCCTGTTGTGATTTCCATTGCGGTTCTGCAGGCTGGCCTGTACCCGGCTAACCGGTTCAAAGGTATCAAGGGTGACCCGAAAAAGTTGCGAATTGTGACTGGCACCGTTTACGTGATCCCATCGATCTTCAAGAAAGACTTTCGGCACCGACACGGCCACTTTCTTCTGCTCAAGTCGCATATTTATAAAGAAATCGACGTGCTCCTCGTTCGGCGAGAAAAAAGTACATGGGTCAGGGGCCGGACTGATGCCGGGAGAAGGAGACCCTGCTATTGCCGCCGCCGACCAAAACAAAGTTGCCAGAAATACAACGGTCGGGAGACCGCCCACAATATTGCTGATGCGCTTTTCAGGTTGAACGGATTTTTGATGTGTATAGGTTCTGCCGGGCTCGCTTGACACAAGGCTGTCCCATGCTGGCTGGCGGTCAGCCAAATTGTCGAAACTTTGCAAAAAGTAATCTGGTGTCCAACCGTTAGCTGACACGCCGGCAACGTCTTCAAAAACCTGTCGATGGTAGTCCTGAATTTGGTCAATAGTTGCAATGCCAAAATTTGCCTGTCGTACAAGATTGTCGGCGAGCATCAGTTCCAGACTCACTCGCGCAAGCTCATCGTCGGGGACGATCTGGCCTTCATCGCTAGCCGTATCGAGAAAATATTTGTTCGCTGCTGCGCCGGAAACACTATTGTTCAGAGTTACGCCAAGGGCCAAGTTGCCGTAGTTGTCGCCGAAACTCGCAAGTGCTTTGTAGTACGCAATACGATCCCCCGCGTTTGCGTGCGTATCAAGAATCGCCAACTGATCGGTGTTTAGCGTCATCGTGTTGGTTCCTTGCTACTATTCAAAATTGAGCGCGCAGGCGAGAAATGAATCAACATCTATCTCGAAGCCTTTCCATTGAGCCAAGAAGACCCGCCTATAGTTGACTTTTATATCGATTGCGTGTGACCGAAAGTACTGTGAACATCCCGGGGATTTGACATCGCCCATCTGCGAACATAGGAAAACTGTTCGTATATCTCCCGCGGCATCTTCGGAGATATAGACGTCCTTGTTTTGTTCGATACCTTCTTTAGCCCTTAAAGCAACGAGATCAAAATCAGCATCTTGCCGCAGAGCCTCAGAGATTTCCCTTGATTTGCCGCCAGTGGCAGTCGAAAGTACTATTTCAGTCAGCCTTTCGTTCCCAACATAGTCCTGAAGTAAGAAAGTCATGTAGTCGTGTCGCCCCGCCTTTTTTAGTGTAGCCGTGTGGCGACGGTAAACCGGCGTAAAGTCGTCAATCATGACACTAAACAGTTGAGCATCATGTTCGGCGCCATCGACGCGGTCCCATGCGTCTTCAAAATAGACCGTTGGGATTCTGAGTTCGTGTCGCACGTTTTCTTGGTGCATGTAGAGAACATGTGTGACCATTTCCTCTTCGCCGTGAAACAGCGCGCACACGTCGCGCTCATTAGTGCGTGCAGGATTTACCAATAGAGTTGATGCTAGAGTTAAGACCAAACCTGTTTGCACGACAATTTCTGGTAATTTCATTTTCGCGCCCGGTCCAACCTGGAATACGTTGTCAGACTGCTGATTGACTGCAACCAGAGGTTATATGTGCGCAGATTTATGTCAACCATAGTCTGACTGAGCTTTCGAGAAAAGATAGTTAATGCAGAGATTTTGGAAGCTCCTCCAATTGTGACTCTTTTTTAGCAATACCAAACGATCTGGGCGGATTTGTTCGCTATGGCAATGAATGCTAGTCGAAACAGGTTCTCAAAAAGCGACGGCGGCACGTGCACAGGGCAGTAATGTCCCTATATTTTCGGGTTCAGGCCCCACCCAGCGAAAGGACGGTTTAACTCTAGCGTTTCAAGACGTGTTTGGATGAGGTGATCAGCTATGCAACCTTCTGCTACTGATGGCCAGAGTTTTTCGTCTTTTCACAGTGCGGCGGGCTGGTATCGCCGTCTGAGTTTGCCAGCATTATTGGGGGGGATGTTCCCAATCGCGCTGTGCGGTCGCTCTTCGTTGTAGTATCTACGCCAGGCCTCCACCTTTTCGCAAGTATCTTCGAGGCTCATGAACCAGTGCGTGTTCAGGTATTCTGTTCGAAGCTTTGAGTTGAAAGCTTCGATTAAGGCATTATCGGTCGGCTTTCCGGGCCGTTAGAAGTCCGGAGTGACACCCCGCTGATAGGTCCATAAATCCATATCACGAGACACAAATTCGCTGCCGTTATCGACTTGTATGGTTGTTGGATACGTTAAGCCAACAACAACCACAACTCAAACCAGCAGTTCTGCTGAGAGCAAAAGTCTTCCCTGCAACGCGGTGCGAATTACCCCATGTGCGTAATTGTCGGAAAGAACCTAACGAGCACTTTGAGCCGCATTCAGAAGGACACGGCGCATAGCGAGCGGCATCGGTCAACGATCCACATTGTTCTGGATACACTCAAGCTCTCCGGCGAATTCTTGGTGATGGGCCACCATATGAGGCACCTCCGAAACGCCTGGCCCACCTCGCCCAGGCACTTGGGGGACCTCGGTTTGTCGATGGTGGGGCCGCTGCGGGGTCAACCGGGGGCTCACGCGCCAATCCGACTAGACGGGGTTTATACGTCGACCCTGCGAACCGTTGAGCGATTTTTTTCAAAACCGGTCTCTGCCTTAACACAACCGCAAGACACAGGATCCTTCCCGCGGCGCCGGTCAGCGCTCTAACGCAAGCACTTAGGACCACAACTTAGCAAGATAGGGCGTCAAGACGGGAGCTCTCTTAGCGGACCAGTAATGAGGTGAGGGAGGTGAAGAGGTGACTCTGCCTCCCTTTTTCTAGTTTTTAGATTACATATGTTTTTTTCCATATGTATATACCCCTTCACCTACCTCACTTACTTCACTTGAGTTAATAAGAACAATGAGTTACCAGTAAAAGAGAGGTGAGTTGATAGGTGAAGCAAGTGACCTTGGACCTTCAAAAGCCCCGATTTCCCCTCAATATCTTCACTGCCGGTCCACCGCAGTGGCCGCATAACCCATAAACTTTACGTGGCCGACAAGGCCACGCCGCGCCTTCCCACTCACCCCAAAGGGGTGATATCGGGTGTCTTTCAAACCGAAGCCATCCGGGGAGCGGGGAAGTGAAAGGGTCAGGGCATGAGGGGTGCAGGTGGTTAAAACGGGGGGGCGTCCTTGGGGCGCGAGGCATAGGAGGGTCGATGACCGGTGGCCTGCTCAACCAGATCGCAGGCAGCGTCAGACCACCGCAGGCCTTTCCAATGGGACCTTCCATTGATTGGCCCGCGCTCAAAGCCCTTCTCAACCATGATGTCACCTACCTTCTTCATTTGATACTGAGTGCGGCCCTCTTGCTCACACCACGCCTCATGGGTCTTGTAAAATTCGCTCACGCTGAGGCGGCCGGAAGTCTTCTTTACGGTCATCTCGGTCAGGAAGACCCCAACCGGGTCAGCGGCTTCTAACAGCTGTTCCTTGAGGCGGGACATGGGTTCTGGCATGTCGATGCCGCGCCGCATGAAATCCTGATACCCCTCAATCAGCCAATTCAGAATGCCAGAGCCTTGACTGCGCAGCTCGGCCTCGACTTCACCTTGGTCGCGCTGCAATTCCGGAGGCAGGGAGCGCAGGTTGACGTCAAAAGGCAGAAACACAAGACGCCGGCGGGTGCCCTCGTCCTCATCCTTGATCTTGGGCGTTCGGTTACAAGAGAGGATTGGAACACCACGCGGGGTCCAGAAAAACGGGTCTGCGTAAAGGCCCCGGCTCATGCGCCGGTCGCCGCCTGTCATGCCCTTGATTTTTTTGGCGCTCAGAATGTCCTGCGCGCCTGGTTCGGTCGCAATATAGGCTCGAGCGCCCGGCAGGTCCGCTTCTTCAGGTGTGGCGCTTGAGGCCTGTGCATTCCCCGTCTCAAGGAACATCTCGATCTTACAGGGTGCAGCATACCCGTCCCGTGTGCCGAGAACATGGCTCAGACCGTTCAACAGCGTCGATTTGCCGTTGCCCCCAGGTCCGCGCATGATGATCGCCACCTGCGCCTTGTTCTGACCAAAGAGCGTGGCACCGAGGCACCGCTGCGCACAGGCGCGGATATCAGGGTCGGGAATGACAAGCTCCACTAATCTATCCCAGGCCGGGGCGCGGGCCGTGGGGTCGAAATCGACGCCGCCGCATTTGGTCGGCAGCTTGGAGCGATCGGTCTCGCGCAACCACGAAAGCTTTGAACGAGCAATTTCTGCCTCTGTTGCATCATGGGGCGGCTCCCAATCCTGAATGGCACGTAAATCAAGATCGCCGTTGGGGAGAACGAGAGTCCAGGGGTCATTGTCCATATCTTCGACCTCGACCCGGCGTTGGTGTTCGCATGCTTCGAGTGCTGCTCTTAGGGGTCGGGTGTTTAGAATAGCTGCTCAACTAGCGAATTTTTTACATTCGGCCGAGCAGCTGATTTCTCAGGCCCGGGTCAGAAACGCAGCGCGGACGGCTGTTTCCATCGCATCCAGCGGCCCACCTGTAGGGGAAACGCTTGCTGCCATGACTAGCTTCGATGCAGGGGTGGGTCCGAATCCAAAGCTCTTACCCACAATAGACAGGCCCGAATGCAGGGATGATCGCCCAAGCAAGCCGACCGCTATCCCGGCTTCGACCGCCGCGATCACACCTGACACGCTCTGGCTTGAATAGGCGATACGGTACGGCTTGCCGCGCGCCTCAAGGGAGGCAATCGCCACATCCCGCCACCAGCAGGCATGATCGAACAGAGCCACAGGCAAGCTGTCGTCAATTGCGAATTCTCGATGCGCCGACGCTACCCAGCAGGTGGGATCTTCGAACAAAACCTCTTCGTGCTGTTTCGGACGTTCCACCTCGTAAATGGCGAGATCGAGCGCCCCTTTTTCAAGCGCCTCGGGAAACCCGGTGCTCAATGCACAGGTCACGTCCAGGTCAACTTTCGGATGGTGACGCGTGAAGGTGGCAATGATCTCAGCCAGTTTCGTGCGGCCATGGTCGTCGGGAATTCCGACACGTAACTTACCCGACACTGCACGCTGGGAAATGTCCTGCAACGCAGCGTCAAGACGCGCGGTCACATCCTGGGCAACGGGTAACAGCGTACGCCCCGCCTCGCTCAGCACGACGCCCCGCCCATGACGTTCAAAAACAGGACGGCCAAGGATCGCCTCAAGACGTTTGACCTGAATGCTGGCGGCGGATTGCGACCTGTGAATGCGCGCAGCGCCGTCCGTGACACTCCCCGCCTGAGCGACGGCAAGGAAGGTGCGCAACAGGTCACTATCGAGGTTATCCATTCATAAATCCGATGATAGATATTTAAGCTATGCGTTTCACATATGCATTGTCAGTCACTATTCTACAAGGCCAAAGGAGCATGCCATGGTCGATCTGACAATTGTTCAAAGAAAGATGAGTAAGAGGCGGATCGTGTGGGGTCTGTGCATTGCCGTGCTTGCGGGAGTCGCTTTGGCCTGGCCCGAACATGTTATGAATGCTGCCCTGTTTGTCGGATGGGGTTTGGTGACCGTCGCCCCAATCGTCATTCCTGGCATCGTCCTTGCGGCCTGGATCATAGCGAGTGGCGCAGATGCCCATATTGCGCGCGCATTCGAGGGCCGGACGCTGCGCACGGTGATGGCCGCATCGCTGATCGGGGCCATCACGCCGGTTTGCGGTGTCACAGTTCTGCCGCTGATGGCAGGTCTGTTGGCAGCAGGCGTGCCGTTGGCCCCGATCATGGCGTTCTGGCTATCGTCGCCTATTACTGACCCCGCAATGCTTGCCACGACGGCGGCAACGCTCGGCTTGAGCTTTGCTATCGGCAAGACGCTCTCGGCAGTCGGACTGGGTGTGTTCGGTGGCGCAATCACCGCCTTGTTTGCTAAGTCGCCTTGGGCATTGAACGCGCTCCGTGACAACGGTTTGGCCCGCCAACTGAGTGCCGCTCGATGTGGCGAAGTTCAGGCTTTTGAGCCACGGGTCTGGCGTACCGAGGAACGACGTCGATCTTTCAGCACCCAGCTCTGGGCAACTGCGCGGCTCATCCTGATTTGCCTGATCCCGGCCTTTGCTGCCGAGTACGCGTTGAACGCGGCCCTGACACCAGGATCACTCGCCGCATATGTCGGTGAGGATCAATGGTGGGCCATACCCGCAGCGGTTTTTGTCGGCGCTCCGGCCTATATCGACGGTTATGCCGCCCTGCCGCTCACGCGCGGCCTAATTGAAAACGGCATGTCCGAAGGAGCGGCGATGGCCTTTTTGGTTTCAGGAGGTGTGGTCAGCATCTGGGGCGCGATGGCCATAGCACCAGTGTTGAAACTGAAGCCCCTCCTGCTGTATCTTCTGCTTGCAGTTTTTGGGTCGTTGGCGGCGGGATACGCATTTGGATGGGCCGTGTGACATCCGGTAACTAAGCTGAACCTCACCAACACAAACCAGTCAAACTAATGCAACAGCCCCTCATGAACCAAGGTTTATATAATGCATAAATGGCAAAAAAGGAGTGGCCGCTACTCTTGATGACCCAGCTCCCTGATCCGGGCCGATCAGGTGTAGAAACCGTTTCTGTTTCTTTCTGTTGATTTGGTTGCGGTCAAGGCCTGCTGAGCGGAGCCTTTGCGGAGCTCAAGCGAAGCAGGCCGGGTGGCACGGTTGAGATTGGCGAAGACGGTCGGAGCCAGCCCGCCAAGCGATGTGTGTGGTCTTTGCGTGTTGTA
>NZ_JACNMO010000048.1 GCF_020622345.1 Roseobacter weihaiensis
TTCAGCACAAACGCTCTCTGCGCCTCCATGAATTTACTCTTCTTCATAGAACTCTCCTTCTCCCGCACGCGGGATCATAAATGGAAAATTCCAGCTCTGATCGATCCAGCTTTCGGGCAGCAGGTCAGTTTCTTTCTGTTGATCGTTTTGCGGTCAAGACCGACGGAGCGGAGCCTTTGCGGAGCTCAAGCGAGGCCGGTCGAGTGACGACGTGTCGGATTGTAGCCGAAGACATCAGCACGGTCTTGTTCACGGGTTCGGTAGATCGAGAAGCTCAGATTGGTGCATTTCTGATCCGGTAGACAAAAAATGCCTGCTACCTGCCAGATCGGGCTGGACTGGATCTGACTACTTCAATAGTCGTGCTAGTAGTGCGAAAAGCAGTCTGAAATCTGCAACTTAAGGGGCGATTTTCATGATGGAACGTGAACAATCAATAGATCGTTTCCAACACTTATTAGCTCATGACACCCTTCCGAAGATACCGGATGTCAAGATCACTGCAATCGTACTGAGCTACAATGAAGCAATCAGACTACCCCACTTCATCGAGCATCACGCAGCGCTCGGGGTCGGGCATTTCATCGTGGTTGATAACGGCTCGACGGACGAGACTGCCGAGATCCTCGATGCTGACGAAAGGGTGACGCGGCTCTATACGACCAAGCCATACTCAGAAAACAAGGCGGCTTGGCGTGAGGCCATTGCAGATCTTTTCTGCGTGGGCAAATGGGTCCTTTTTGTTGATGTGGACGAGCTACTCTTGTACCCGGGCTGGCCGGACATCGATCTGGCTCGCTATTGCGCGCTTCTCGAGGGCCGGAACGAAGACGCGCTCTTTACGACAATGGTGGATATGTACCCAGACAGGCCACTTTCGCAGGTTCAATACGAATGTGGCACCCCTTTTCTCGACGTTGCCCCTTATTTCGACACGGGGAACTACCGGCTGATCCCTCTTGAACCAAAGGCCCAGAAACTCTGGCCCACGCCGCACTACCGCGTGTTTGGTGGCGCGCGGGAAAGGTTGTTTGCCAACGAAGAAGATCGCAAATCCGGGCTACTGGAAAAAATCGTCACGAAAACCGTTTTCAGTCTAGGGCGCAGCAATTTGCGTCCCAGTAAGAGGCGGCAAAACCTTGACGCTAAGGCAATAGCGTTTATCAAGGAAGGCAAGCAAAAACTGTCGCCACCCACTATGTCGAAGGTACCGCTTATGCGATGGCAAAAGGGTACGCAGTTTCCCGGCGGGCCGCACCGAGTAAACAAGCCCTACGCAATGTCAGAGGATTGGGGTGCGCTTCTTCATTTTAAATACTTCGATGATTTTGGACCGCGCTCAAAAGAAGCGGTTGATCGCGCACAGCACGCAGCGGGCGCGGCGCATTACAAGCTTTATGTTGGCGGGTTGGACAGCATTGAAAACCAAAGCCTGAGATTTTCCGGTTCAAGGCGGTTTAAATCAACTAAAGATCTCGTGTCGGCTGGTTTGATGCGCGTTTCTGCTCCTACACAGCGGGTACTGAAAAAATGAGTATTGCCGCAGTCAAAATCATACACGGAGGCAGGCTTAGTGCGCGGCGGCGCATGTATTGACTCTGGAATGACGGCAGGGAGGCTGCATGACCATCCACAAATCCATTGGTGTCCAGGACGGCACAAAAGGCAAACCCGCAATTGCTGATTTCGCTGCAGCGCTATGCTGTGTAGCGGGATTTATGTTCTACAAGTTCTTGTTGTCAGAGTTGTTCGAGGAAGGGCCAATAGTAAGCGCCTGTGCCCCGCTCTTGGTGTTCGCGTCCTGCCTTTTCTTCCCCGGCCTTTCTCAAGCGTCAGTATCGCCGGCTATGCGTATCGTGTGTCGCGTTGTAGCGGTAATGCTCGGCCTATACGCGCTCGCCGCTGTGATTACCTACCCGGCGGGTATCAGCGGAGAGGCAGATACCACGCTTGCGATCATTCGGTTCATTCCTCTTGTCGCTATCGCGGCCGCCATAATGTCTTTCTGGTACCCGGCATTCGTTATCGTTCCCGCTACAGTCGTCCTCGCCAAGAAAGCCGTGGGGACACATTTGTTCGAAATACGCATTAGCCACACAGACTATTTGGCGGTAGTGGAGATGGGTATCATTCTTGGAATAGCGGCCATTCTACTCGGGCGTGGTGGTCGTTGGGCATCAGGCAAACCTCCCCGAACACTGTTTGGCTGCGACGCAAAAGCAGCGTCGGTCATCGTGTTCATGATCGCAGTCGCCGCACATTTTTCGAATTACTTTTACTCGGGGATTCAGAAAATCGAACTCGACGGGGGGCCTTTTTTCTGGGCGCTGCAAAATCCCACGCATGTCTTATCGATTAGTGCATGGATCGGGGGTTACTTCCCTCTCGGGTCCTGGCCGGACGTGGCGACGTTTGCGATTCAATCCGCGGAAAAAACCCATGTAGTGCTGAATATTACGATCCTTTTGGGGCAACTCGTTGCGGTTCTCTTTATCGCAAAGCGCGCCACCATGATCGGGCTGACCCTTTTCTACGACCTGACGCATGTCATTATTTTTCTTGTCAGCGGCATATTCTTTTGGAAATGGATAATCCTGAATCTCGCGCTTGTCGCCGCAATGCGGCGACTGCCTAGCTGGGTGGAGATCCGATCAGTTGCTGCTGTTGGTGTTGCAACGGTGGTCCTGGCACCTGCGGTTTTTGGTATCGTTTGGCTGGGTTGGTATGACACGCGAGCCCTTGTTGTATCTGAAACTTACGCTGTAACACAGTCGGGGGATGTCTTGCGCGTCCCGTCGAACTTTTTTGGGACGATCTCGGTGACAGCTGCGCAGCATCGATTTGGGCGAACGGAGCCGGGCCATTTCCCGACCGTCACTTGGGGTTCAACACAAACAGCAGCAGACCTCAAAGCCGCAAGGAGTGATTGCGCCTTTGATGAGGATTTACCTCCCCGATTTTCTCGGACACCCGAGCAGGTCGCAGAGACCATTCAATTGATGCATCTCTACGCGCTTCAACGCGAGGAGCGAAGCGGTCAGTACTTTTACGATTTCTTCCCTCATCACATTTGGTCCAACCCGCTTCTTTCTAAAGACTTCGGTGCCATTGCCGTAAGAGACATCAAACACTATGTCTATCGGACGCGATCAGGTTGTGTTTCTTTGGACGAGACTGGACCCGTATTTGACGAGCGGAAAGTCAACGAATTTATAGTACCGTTATCTGGTCGTTCATGAATGTAGTAAACTGAAAGTGTGAAGATGGCAGGCATTGAGATCGTATATGACGGGGACTGTCCATTTTGCTCGCGCTACGTAACCATGGCACGCCTGCGCGATGCAGTTGGACAGGTCAGGCTCGTGGACGCGAGATCGGAGGATCCTTTGGTGACCGAAATAAAGAACCTTGGGTTCGACCTGAATGAAGGAATGGTTGCCCGATACAATGGGCGTGACTACTTTGGGGCAGATTGCATCCATCTTTTATCCATGCTGTCGAGCAAATCGGGCTTGCTCAACCGCCTTTCAAGCACACTTTTCTCAAATCAGCACATTGCTCGACTAAGCTATCCAGTTTTGCGGACTGGGCGAAACGTAACGCTGCGTTTACTGGGTCGAGTACCTATCGTTTGAGACTGGTCTTTGTCAAATTTCTCATGGCTGAGCACGCGTCAGTACAATATACTTGTTCGACAAATTTTCGCTGATTTCAAATTTGCGGGCCTTGAGCCCGTCCAGCATCGCTTCATTTGCTTCTTCCCCGACGACACGTTCATGCGCTTCCATGATGATAACACGGATTCCGGACAAATCTCCGGCATTATTGAACAAGTCGATTTCGCCGCCTTCTATGTCCAACACGATAACCGTGGCCTGATGCTCCGCAAGCGCCGTCTCGAAGTCCTTCGTTTGAATCTCAAACGTCACTTCGTTACCTTCGCGATCCAGTAGTGAGGATGAAGAAGGGTTTTCGTTGGAGCCAAAAGAAACCGTATCCGGCCTATTGGGACCCGACCATAAGATAGCGTTTTCGCAGTGAACGTTCTTGCGGTTCAGCTTGAAATTGTGCCGCGCCATCTCCAGGTTTCTCGGATCGGCCTCGAACACGACAAGCCCATCTTTCCCGACCCGGTCGTAAAGAAACATGGACGTCGCCCCAAGACAGGCGCCCAGTTCGACAACGCGGTCATCCTGTCGCACATGGCGATCGATCATGGCGATTTCGCGCCACTCGTAAGTGCCTTTTTCGAGCGCCTGCTGGATGCCGTCAATCATTCTCGGATGCCGCAAGTCGAATAGGTTTCCATGAAAACGAATACGCCCCGTGACAGGTACAATAATCTTGTTGCGCGCAGTCTCCAAGAAGGATTCACGCCCTTTCGCATGCCCCCAGGGAATACGTTTCCGGATGCTGTTTTTCAGGCGCCGAAGGCGTCGTTGCACCCGGGAGTCCTGTGGTTGGCTTTCATTGTGAGAGGTCAAGAAATTTCCTTTTCTCTTTTTCGCATCCAGCGATCAAAAAAGTACAGGGATTGTATCTTCATTTTATAGCCATGGGAACTTGGTTCCAATCGCGTTCCGCTCGCCGGGTGAAAAAGCCCGCGCTCGCCACCTGCGCTCCACAAATCATTGAGCATGTTCTTACCCGAGAGCTGAGAAATGCCTTTCAGACTAAAGCCGCGCTTTTTCTCGGTCAGAAGGAAATCAAGGCCCCGCCTGCGCAATATGGAACGCACCGCGTTTTTCGGCTCCTTGTCCATGGTCTCTGAAATCGGCTTTGATAGGCCCCATTCGATCACCCGGTGATCGAGCAGCGGCGGTCTGACTTCAAGCCCCGTCGCCATTGAGGTCCGATCGACTTTCGGAAGTACCGAGCCTTCACAAAAAGTCATAAGATCGATCCGTTGCAGTCTTCTCTTGAGAGGCATTTCGGGGGCGTCATGTCGGCGCAGCGCTTCTATCGCCAACTCTTCCGCGCGGTCAGCGGAGACATGCGTTAAGACGTCCTCTACTTCGTCTGGCCGCAGTGTCGGGAAAACCGCATGCAGATGACGATGCAATTCGGAGCGCTGTACAAAGGAAGCTTCCCTGCTCAGACTGGCGGCGCGCCGCAGACGTCTTGGTCGCAACGGCCCGGTGAAACGGGCCGACAAATATCCTAGGATGTTGCCGCCCTGCCCGAGGCTCCCGCGCATATCGGTATCATACCAGCGATATCCTCCAAAAACCTCGTCGCCGCCATCTCCAGACAGAACCACCTTCAATCCAGTACCACGCGCAGCGCACGAAATCGCCATCTGGCTTACGATCGCGCTGTAGCCTAGCGGTTCGTCGAGTGCCGCAAAAGCTGTATCTATGAATTCTGTTGCCGTCTCTTTGTTGAGGTTGAGGCGTTCGATAGCCATGCCGAGAAGCTCCGCAGTGCGCTCGGCAATCGGTGCTTCGTCCTCTCCGGGCGCATCGGAATAGCCAATGGTCAGCGCCTGTACATCCGTGTTCATCGCGGCAAGCGACGACGCGATCAACGAGGAATCGAGCCCGCCTGAGAGAAACACACCAATCGGAACGTCCGCCATGAGATGTTCTTGCGTGACAGTGTCGATCAGATCAGCAAGCTCGTCGATGTTGGCTTCTTCCGGTCCGGTCACAGTGTCGGGGGGATGCCAGTACCTTCGTAGCTTGCAACTGCCTCCACGCGTCCAGTGAAGCGTATGTCCCGCCTCCAGCTTTCGCACGCCGGACAGAATGGCCAGCGGTGTCGGGACGTAGCCAAGCATTAGGTAGGCACTGAGTGCGTCGGTGTTGATGTCCCCGGTAAAACCCAGCCGTTCCAAGACACGCATATCGGATGCCAGCGCGATTTGCCCTCCTTTTTCCGCAACGTAAAGCGGTTTGATTCCGACCCTGTCTCTGGCCGCGAATAGCTGGCTATCCCGGGTGTCCCAGATTGCGAAAGCGAACATGCCGTACAGCTTGTCGACAATCGCCTCGCCCCATTCCGCATAGCCGTTCACAATAACTTCTGTGTCGGTTTGCGACGAAAAGCGGCGCCCTGCTGCACGAAGTTCCGACCTTAACGTATCGGCATTGTACACTTCTCCATTGTACACCAGCACAAAGCGGCCGCAGTCTGACCACATCGGTTGGCTTCCCACTTCGGTTGGATCGACGATTGCAAGGCGCCTGTGTCCAAGACGGATTGGCCCCGCGACTTCATCGGTGAGCGTAGCGATACCCGATCCATCCGGTCCCCGCGATGTCATCAGATCGCATGCGGATTTGAAGGCCTCCTCCGGCGCAGAGCGCGCACTCGGTGGATCGCCGCTACAGAAAACAAATCCGCACATTATTCTGTCGCCTCACCTGCCACGACCGCCTTTAGCGTCACTTCTCTCTTCCGTCCGATCAGCTACAGGACAAGCCCGTCGCGATTAGGCATGGTTGTGAAAATCGCGCCGTAGACACCTCGCCTAAAAGACCCTTATCCTTACTGCTCTTGGCTCAGTCAAGATGCGTATAGTCCAACTCCTTCGCGTTTTTAAATTGAAGCGACCGGCCATCTTCATAGTCAGCATACCGGAGCCACTTCTCGATACGCGGCGGATCGAAATAGTAAAGCACCTGAACATAACTCAGTTTAGATTTGCAGGTTAGAAATCCGCGCGTTGAGCGCGCCAGAGCAGCATGTTCGGCTTATATGCCGGACTGTTCGGGTCTCGCAGTGTGATGTATTTCAGAATAGCAAAGAAACGGTGGATGATGGGAACAACCTTGATGTCGTTTTATTGATGTTTGAGAGAGTAGGGACGGCCTTTTGATCCTCCCCCAGTGAAGTGGTCGGCCGTTATATTCAGGAAAACAGAGGATCAGAATGGGAAACAAGCGACACAGGCGCGCGGAAATTGTCAGGAAGCTGCGGCAGGTTGAAGTACTCTGCGGCCATGCAGTGAAGGATTGCATCAGGGCGGTTGGTGCAAAGACGGCTTACATCGAGCCCGGGTCACCTTAGAAGAACGGATACCGCTAGAGCTCCAATGCCGGCTTTCAGGACGAGATCTTGGACGGTGAAATCTTCTAAAGCGTCAGCAAGGCAAAAATCCTGATCGAAGACTGGAGCCCATGACCTGCTCCCCTGAATTGTCTGGCATTTTAGGTTAGCCTGGTCTCCAACTGATGTGCTAACCGAAAGTCTCCCCGATCTGGGCGAGATTTTCCGCGCTTGTGCTCATACCGACGGGTTGGAAGCGCCTGGCAATTCCATTAGTGCTGCCGGGACCTTGTTCCTGATGGCGCATGCGGTCTTTCTTCGTTGTCCCGAAGCGGAACAACTCGCCCCGGTTACGTTGAGCGGCGCTCTCGATTTTCTCGGTTTTCAACGCGGCACGGTCCCCCCAAGGCTTTTGCGCGATCAAGGCCGGACCATCGCAGACCGGCAGCCCCCTCGAATGAGCCATGTCAAGGATGGCGCTTTCGGCTATGGGTATGTCTTGGAACTGCAAAACTCGGAAGGAACGACGCGCGATGGCAGGAAATACCGATCAGATGGGACCGACTGAACGTTTTGGGGCCTCTTTCGGGCCTGTCCGCCCCGTGGCGCCCGGGGCGAAACCGTCGCCATGACACGCTATTACCTTCCCATCGTCATCGGCACGCTTCTGCTGGCCTTCTGGGTCAGTCCCGACGCGCGGGAAATCGCGGCCGGCGTCGCGATCTTCCTGTTCGGCATGCTGATGCTCGAGGATGGGTTCAAGCTGTTTGGTGGCGGCGCCCTGGAGCGGATTCTCGAACGGGCAACCGGCTCAACGCTTCGGGCGATTTCGTTCGGGATCCTTTCGACCACGCTCTTGCAATCCAGTTCGCTGGTTTCCATCATCACCATCTCTTTTCTAAGCGCCGGTCTGATCTCGCTCATCGGCGGCGTGGGGATCATCTTCGGCGCGAATATCGGGACGACGACAGGCGCATGGCTGATCGCGGGGCTTGGGCTGAAAATCAACATCGCGGCCTACGCCATGCCAATGATCGCCCTGAGCATCGTTTTGGTCTTTCAAAAATCAAAGCCGCTGCGGGGTATCGGCTATGCACTTGCCGGGCTGGGTTTCCTGTTCCTCGGCATCCATCACATGAAAGAAGGATTCGACGCCTTCAAGGACCAGATCGACCTGACGCGCTTTGCACTGACGGGGCTTATTGGTCTGTTCGTCTACTCCCTGATCGGGGCCACCGCGACCGTCGTCATGCAGTCGAGCCATGCAACGATGGTTCTGATCCTCACTGCCCTGGCGGCTGGTCAGATCAGCTATGATAACGCTCTGGCGTTGGCGATTGGTGCAAATATCGGCACGACGATCACGGCGATCATCGGGTCGCTTGGTGCGAATTTCCAGGGCAAGCGTCTGGCGCTCGCCCATCTGATCTTCAACACGGTTACCGCGGTTGTCGCGCTGATTTTCATCGCCCCGCTGCGCGAGGCGGTGGACGGAATCACGGACTTGGTCGGGATCGCCTCTGATGACTACGCGATGAAACTTGCTGTATTCCACACGATATTCAATGTACTCGGCGTCGCTCTGATGCTGCCGTTCCTGACCCGGCTTATTGCATTCCTCCAGCGCCGCATCGTCGAGCCCATACCGGATGTGAGCCGCCCGCGTTTCCTCAACGAGGCGGTCGACGAGTTCCCTCAAACCCTTGAGGTCGCCCTGCGCAAGGAGGTCTTGCACCTCTACGAGAACGCGGTTGAGCTGATCCTGCATGGCCTGAACCTGCACCGTGATGACGTTTTCTCGACCGATAACGTTGCAGCTTTGGTGCGCAAAAGCCGAACTCCATTCGAACTCGACATTGACGAGAGCTACGAACGCCGCGTCAAAACACTCTATGCGGCCATCGTGGAATTCACGACGCGTGTCGGCGACAAACGGGTCGCGCCGGACATCGCCGAACGTATCTATGCCTTGCGCGATGTCGCAAGCGATATCGTGCAGGCGGTGAAATCCGTGAAACATCTCCGCAAGAACATCCTGCGATATACGGTTCGGCCCCAGGGCGCGACAACCGAACTCTATGACGAGCTGCGCACAGAGATCGCACGGATCGCGGTCGAGATCAGAAAGCTCGGTCTTGTCGAACCGGAAGACCGCAGCGCGCTCTGGCTTGATCAGGAGCGGGCCCAGATCGAAGACGATGCCCGCACAACATCCCAGCGCGTCGACGCCCTTATCCGCAAAGGCGTACTGAACGCTACAGCCGCCACGTCGTTCATGAACGATTCCGGATACGCCTATGGCGCCATGCGCGATCTGATCGAAGCGGCCCGCAGCTACTACATCGAACGTGAGGGCGCGATGGCGGAAGTGGAGCGCCTTCTTTCGCTGGACGAAGAGGAACTCACCAAGGCGGTGACCGACCGCGCGCGCGGGCCGGGTTGATGTGCATTGGACGAAACAGTCACAGAACCGTCATGAAACGCGTCCAGAGTCATTCCCAGCATCATAATTGGAGTAGCGAAGATGGGTCTGAAAAAGCTTGCTGCAAATGTGAACGATTACAACGAGCGTCTCGAAAGCGGAAAGGCGAGCAAGATCAAGCCGCGCCATGTGGAGAAAGTCTTGCAGAAGCTACGCTCGAAGTCGACCGAACTGGAGGCTGAAATCGCCAAAGCGACATCACCCGAAAAGAAGGCTCGGCTGGAGGGAAAGCTTGGGATTGCGCAGACACATATCAAGCGCGCGGAATGGTTGTTAAAGGAGTTATCCTAGCTGCGCGAGGAAGGCGTGCCCAGGCTTTCAATTAAGCAACAAACGAATGGATTGGACCATCAAACCTTAGGATCAAACACCTAAAGCTGGCCTGCTTCCGGTTTTGTGGGCAGCGAGATAAGGTGTTTATGCAACTGGGCAATCTAGATGACGAGAAGACTGTTCAGCCGCGATTTCACGCAGGAAGCGGTAAATTTGGTGACAACGCGTGGTGTCAGCAGGGCGCAAGCTTCGAGAGATCCGGGAATACACGTGACTGTGCTTCGCAGATGGGTGCGTGCGTCTGCGGCTGATGGGGTCGCCGCGTTTCCGGGACACGGCAAACTGACGCCGGAACAAAATGAGCGCAGAAGCTTGCGGCGCGAGGTCTCCGAGCTGAAGGCGGAGCGTGATATCTTCAAAAAGGCCGCAGCCTCCTGCGCCAAGGACCAGCTATGATGTTTGGGTTCGTTGCGAAACACAGAGGGGTTTGGCCAGTGAGTTGGATGTGTGATGCGCTCGGTGTGTCACGAAGCGGACCCCATGCCTGGCTGACAAGACCGCGCCGCGACAAGTCGATCCGGGACGATATCGGCAGCGATCCGTTCAAGCTTTCTGCGCTCGGATCGGATTTATGGTGCGCGCCTTGTCTGGCATGATCTTTTGGAGCAGGGCCATCGCTGTGATTTGCATCGCGTCGAAAGACTGATGCGTCAGCAGACGTTCAAAGCGCGGCCCCAAGCGTCGGCAGCCACCTCTGAACCGTGGCATACGATCAGTCACAGTTGCCAAAGTGCTTGAGCGCGCATTGACGGCAGGCGGCCCCAGCCAAAAAATGCCTCTCGGCGATGCAAGCATCGCCTATCAGGTAATAGGTTACCGGCTTCCCTTACATCTGGACCGCCGAGGGGGGGGCTATGTCGCCACTGTCATTGATCTGTTCTCACCTCGGGTCGTTGGTTGGTCTAGGAATTGGGTAAAACTTTTTGGTTGATGTGACAGGTTAGGGTTTTCGAAAGGAGGTGGGGCCCACATGGATGTGCGGATCATGGTCGAGACGACCTTTGAAGATGGCGAAACGCGGACGCGCGACATTGGTCACATCCACCGTTCGCATGACGAAGTTGAGCCCGAGAATTTGGGTTTGTGCCTTGAAGAGGCCAAGACCTTGCTGAACCAATGACAGGAAGCGGTCTTGAAAGATCAGATCGATGAAGCCCTGATGGCGCGCCGGGTCTGCGGCAACTGCGAAAATCCATGTTCGGTCCACGATGATAAACGTCAAGCATTTCTGAGCCCAATCGGATCTTCATCGCAATCTGCACCAAGGTCGGCAGAGCGGATGGACCGCAGCATCTTGACGGTCGGACGAATGGCCGGAATGGGCCGGAAGTGTCGATACCAGCAAGCAGGATCAGGCTACCTTTTTATGCGCAAGTAGTTGGGTCAAGACATCGCCGGCAATTTCAAACGACCGGACCCGCGCAGTGTGATCGTGGATCATGCCGGTTACCAAAAGCTCGTCCGGCCGGTACTTGTCGATGATAGCACTCAACTGCACGTTCACCGTCGCGGGCGAACCCGTTGCGGAACACGACAAGGCCTGTCTGACTTGCGTCAGGACCGGAGCGGGCACTTGTGTATCTACGTCGTTGATCGGCAATGGCAATTTGCCCGGCTGACCGGACACTAACCGCGCGAAGGCGAGCACTTGCGAAGAGCGCAAGAATTGCGCTTGTGCGTCGGTTTCGGCAGCGCAGACACCTACCGCGACCATTGCATAGGGCTCGGACAACGTCTGGGATGGTCTGAATGTTGCTCTGTAGACCGACAGCGCCTCTTCGAGCATGGCCGGTGCAAAATGCGAGGCGAAGGCGTAGGGGAGGCCCAGATGGGCTGCCAGTTGCGCACCATAAAGGCTCGATCCCAATATCCAGACTGGCACATGCGTGCCGACACCGGGAATTGCACGGACAACTGTGCCATCCGGCATATCGCCGAAATAGCCGATCAGTTCCTGCACGTCCTGCGGAAAGCTGTCATCGGGCCCCACATGGCGGCGCAACGCACGGGCGGTGGCCATATCGGTGCCGGGCGCACGACCCAAACCCAGATCGATGCGGTCTGCGTACAGCGTCGCCAGCGTCCCAAACTGTTCTGCCACCACCAATGGCGCATGGTTGGGCAACATGATCCCACCTGCGCCGATCCGCATGGTCCGGGTCGCAGCTGCCACATGGCCGATTACAACGGCCGTCGCAGAGCTGGCGATCCCTGCCATGTTGTGATGCTCAGCCAGCCAGTAGCGGTGATATCCTGCGTTCTCTGCGACGCGCGCCAGAGC
Source organism: Roseobacter weihaiensis (assembly GCF_020622345.1). Classification (GTDB taxonomy): domain Bacteria; phylum Pseudomonadota; class Alphaproteobacteria; order Rhodobacterales; family Rhodobacteraceae; genus Roseobacter; species Roseobacter weihaiensis. The sequence goes on from NZ_JACNMO010000048.1 coordinate 12,087, forward strand.
AACCGTATTGGTCAAGGCATCTGCCGTGGTCTTGCCCTCTGGCACAGGTGATAAATCGAGGAGCGAAAAGTGCTGCATGAAGACCTCCGTTGGCAATGAGCCATGCATTCAAGCCGTGTAATCCAAGGCCTTTTCCAACTTTCCCAACCTATAATTTAGCCTACGTGGTGCACGACTTCCACATTGGTCAGAAATCGGCGACTTTAAACATTTCAAGATGCTGCAAGATGCATGGATTTCTGCAATGCGAAAGTTGCACCGCGGCGCCGACCAATGAAGCGAATGTCTCATGTGGGCCGGAAGTTTCTTTGAAACAGTCCGCAGAGATAGTCGTTCAATTGGTTCCACTTGACGCCAGTATAGGTATGAAATACCAGCTGAATCCACTTCGAGTAGCCCCGTGAAAGTGGTCCACCAACTGGGATAGATTATCCCGTAAATTGGAGGATCAGCAATGGCTGGGAAACGAGAGAAGCCGGAAGAGATTGTATCGAAGCTTCGGCAGGTTGAAGTTCTGCAAGGACAA
>NZ_JACNMO010000049.1 GCF_020622345.1 Roseobacter weihaiensis
CGCTGGCGGCTGCAAACGCCTTTCTGTTTTACAGGCTTGAGAAGGGCCAAAGGATCATTGCTGTTGTCTCAGTTTTCGCCTGGTGCGGCGTGCTACTGTCTGGCCGATGGATAGCCTTTTCGGCTTAGCAATGCTCTCGTATTCCATCGCCGAGCGGCCTTTGATATACTGCGCAGCATTTGGAACACTGGGCTCCTTGCGACTATCTGAGCATGTGCAGGATATGAATCCTTGAGCCGCGACCACTCGATAAGGACGGCCCTTACCTGCCGTTCCCTCAACTAGCCAATCGCTGCGGTGCGGCCCACCAAAGCAGCCGTTCGCTGGCATCGCGAAATCTGAAGGGGCTGAGAGATCCGCTTCGCGGGACAGGGACGAAGCCGCTGCCGCGGCAGGGGCGCTTATTGCTGTCGTATTGCAATGATCTGAGCGCCGGTATTTTGGGAATGGGCGTGTCTGTCTGACGATTGAGGTCTCTCAATCAACAGACAGGAGGGTCCCATGGCGGACACCAAGACCACACCGCTGCGCGCACGGATGATCGAAGATATGCGGATTAAAGAGCTGGGCGAGAGTTCCCAGAAAGCGCACATCAGAGCAGTCAGGCACCTTGCCGAGTTCCTTGGGCGGTCGCCGGATACAGCCACGGCCGAAGACTTGCGCGCCTATCAGCTTCACATGGTCGATACGAACGTCACGCCATCGACCTATAACGCGCGACTTGTCGGGCTGCGGTTCTTTTTTGAGACGACGTGCAAGCGCCCTGAGATTAAGGACTGCATGCACTTTCGTACGGAGCCGCGGAAGCTCCCGGTCGTCTTCAGCGCCGAAGAGGTCTTCGAGATCCTCAGGGTCGCGCCGGGGCCAGGGCTGAAGTATCGCGCTGCGCTCAGCGTTTCCTATGGTACTGGGCTGAGGGCATCTGAGGTGTGCAATCTCAAAGTCAGCGATATCGACAGCGACCGGATGCTCATTCATGTTGATCGGGGCAAAGGCGGCAAAGATCGCAAGGTGATGTTGTCTCCTGGCCTTTTGGAACTTCTGCGCGACTATTGGCGGGAGGCGCGGCCCGATGGCTGGCTCTTTCCAGGCAAGCCCCGGATCAACCCACTGTCACCGCGGCAATTGCATCGCGCTTTCAGCGCCGCCAAACATCTCGCGGGGATCAAGACGCCGCGCAGCACATTGCATACATTGCGCCACAGCTTTGCCACCCACCTCTTGGAGGCGGGGACGGATGTGCGGGTGATCCAGGTTTTGCTCGGGCATGCCAAGCTCAGCACCACCGCGCAATATACCCATGTCGCCACCAAGCTGATCCGCGACACCGACAGCCCCTATGAGTTACTGGCGCAGCTCCAAGACCGAAGGTCGGGGTGACGCGCACGGGCGGTGCCCCGCCCAAAGCTGGAGGTTGCTGACATCTTTCGAACCCACGGTCCTGCCTATCGGCGGGCCAATGCGGGGCATTTGAACCTCACGCAGCTCAAGGTGATGTCGGCAATTTAGGCCTGCCGGACCGACGCGCTTGGCGGGCATGTGGCAGCCTGCACCAAATGCAACCACCAGCATATCGCCTATAACAGCTGCAAAAACCGCCATTGCCCGAAGTGCCAGGCACCGGCTGCGCGGGACTGGATGGCGGCCCGCGCAGAGGACCTGCTGCCGGTCGAGTATTTCCACGTGGTCTTCACGCTGCCAGCGGAGATCGCGCGGATAGCCCTCTGGAACAAGCGTTCCATCTACGGCCTTCTGTCCAAAGCATCAGCCCAAACGGTGGCGACCATTGCCGCCGATCCCAAACGCCTTGGGGCCCGCGTCGGTATGACCAGCGTCTTGCACACTTGGGGATCAGCGCTCACCCATCACCCGCATATCCACATGATTGTCCCGGGCGGCGGGCTGTCCATGGATGGCACCCGATGGGTCGCATGCAAGCCCGGGTTCTTTCTGCATGTACGGGTGTTGTCGCGACTGTTCCGGCGTTTGTTCTTGGAAGGGTTGGCCGCTCTACATCGTGCAGGACAGCTGAGGTTCTTTGGCGAGCTCACCGCGTTGGCAGTTGCCGATGCCTTCGCCGAATGGTTGGCTCCGCTGCGCAAGATCGACTGGGTCGTGTACGCAAAGCCACCATTTGGCGGGCCAGAGGCAGTGCTGGCTTACCTGTCCCGCTACACCCACCGTGTCGCCATCTCAAACCACCGTCTGGTCAATGCCGATGCGGGCACCGTGGCGTTCAAATGGAAGGATTACCGCGTCAAGCGCGGGGACCGCATGAGGATCATGCGGCTCAATACACATGAGTTCATCCGCCGCTTCATGATGCACGTGCTACCAGACCGCTTCCATCGCATCCGCCATTACGGGTTCCTGGCGGGTGCCGGTCGCAAAGAGAAAGTCGCACAAATCCGCGCGCTGCTCGGAGACATCAAATCGGCGGAACGAGACCAACCACCGGCTGAAGCAGCACCACCGCTCACATTGCGCGAGCCATGCCCCTGCTGTGGTGGCCTGATGCGCATCGTTGAGACCTTCCGGCGCGGACAGACACCCCGAACCCGAGCGCCACCCAGACAGCAGGCCGCATGATGAACACCCCGTCTCATACTCGTTCACCGGTCCGACGCTCAACGCGCCGGTCAAAGGGAGGTATTGCTTCAATCCCATCCATGCGCCGCAACGCGAGCCTTACCAAAGCCAAAAAACTTACAAAGACGCCCGATTGTACCCAAAAGACCGCGCAACCGACCCTTCAAAACTCGACGACCTGCCCAAACTCAAACCGACATCGGGAACATACACCAGCGCTTTCCCCATAGGAAGGCGCACGTATCCCGCGGCTTCCACCTTGTCAGATTTGTTAACGCGGGCCATCCCGCCAAGACCAAACCTAACGCCTTGGCCCGCATCAAAAAATCTTAGACAGAGCGGGCCTTAGCCGCGGTTGCTCCAATGTCCGCAAAATGATTTACGTGACCTGCTACGTGGGTGTGGCTGTTCAGGAAAGCTCGACCAACTCCTTGAAGTCGGTCTCGCGGATGATGCACAGTTGTTGACCCGCTTGGACCAGTTCTTCCGCTTTCCGGTGCTTCGACGACTTGTCGCGACCCGCGAGCTTCGTCACATCCACATCGCCCACGACGAGCATGGTCGTCTTCTTGGTGACGCTGTTCGCCACATTGCAACCTACGGAAGCCGCAAGATCTGCGGCATCACGGCGCGGTATGTCGAGAGCGCCCGTGAACACGATCACCTCACCTGCAAGCGGGCCGTCCGGGTTCCCGTTGCGCGTGATCGCAGCGGCTCCGCTCGACGACGGGTCGATGGGCTGCAAGACGCGTTTCTGGATCGCGTCGAGATCGAGACCGCTTTCCTGCATCGCAGCGAGCATGACGTGCCCTGCGGCTTTTGCATCCTCAAGCGCGTTGTGATGCTCGAAGGTGTAACCGAGCATCTTGCAGACGTTCGCGAGGCCGTAGCCCGACTTCGCGCATTCCGCCCATGTTCTCCGGGCGACGCGGGCCGAGTCGAGCCAGGTGCAGGCCGGGGTCGAAATTGCCCAGCGGCCCGCCGCTTGTTGCATCGCAACGCGATCGAAATGCGTGTGGGTGACAACAACCTGCGACCCTAGAAACCGTTCGATGTCCACGGCGGCTTTCTTGAAGGTCGGCGCGCCTTGAACGTCGCCTTCCGTGATGCCGTGGATCGACATGTTGACAGGATCGAAGAAGTCGTCCGGGTCAATAAGCGAGTACCATTCTGACGCGAGGGTACCGTTCTCGAAGGTGGCGACGCCGATTGAGCAGATGGACGCCATGTCGGCGTTTGCGGTTTCAACGTCGATGGCAACGAATCTCATAGCGACAGCTATCCCTTATTGGTCTAGCTCGAAATGTAACGATGCAGGTTTCGTCAGACAACGCACTCCGTTGATCTGCCCAAGCACCAAGCCGCACCCTCCACACCGGCCCGCATCAATAGATCTTCATCAAAGCTGCTGTTGACAGCGTCCGCTGTGAACGTCCGGTTCCACTCGCTTAGCGTTAGCAACTGGAAGATCCGATTTCCGGCCCTCTACTGAATCTATCACACTGACATCGAAAGGCTTCCCGAAGTTGAGGCCCTTCGCAAGGCTGCTAGAAACCCATGCTTTTGCGAGGAAATCGGACGCACCGATCGTTTGACGTGTGTTCCAAAGGGTGTTCCGGTTTTGGCGGCATGTATGCTAGCTCGGCTTCATGCGTTTAGATAACTGTTCAAAGTACGCTGAAAGTGCACCAACTTCATTTTCACTAAGTACGCCCTGCTGAGAAATCTCGGATAGCTGCTGAGCGGCTCGGGAGAATGTGGTCCATTCAGCTTTGGGATCATCACTCTGCCATCGTCGGGCGATGATTTGTTTCCAGTGTTCTTGAGCGGATCGGCTTAGCAGGTTTGGTTTGTTCAGGTACACCAGCCTTTTAGCCAGCCATTGCAGTCGCCGATCCTCAAGTGCCAGCGCAATCTCAATCCTTTCCGCCCACGATGCAATTTGGAACTGGTTCAACTTCGCTTTGTCGTCATTGTTAAAGAAGCCGGAATAGATTTGAAGCTCGACCTCTTCGGGCTCGGGACGGTCTGCAAATCGGTCGGCTAGAGCATTTCCAAGTGCCGTATGCAGGTCATGCATGCCGCGCAGCGCAGCAGCACGATCAAACAGCTCAGGATCATCAACAGAAACCTCAAATATGTTGGGGGCGTTGTTGACAGAAATGGTTCGGACCCTCTTAGGCGAAGCATTAACAGCGTCGGCAACCGCAGCGCCATCCGTCGGATCCAGGGTGTTCGGATCGACCAATTCCAAGTCCATAAAGGCTACAGAATTCGGGTTGTCGGGGTGCCGGCCTGCAAAAGCTCCCAGATAAGCCCGCGGTGGGGCCACACCATACCGTTCGATCAGCTTCAGAACCCGACCAGATTCCAATAGGTGCAGTGTATTCTTCGTGGACCTATTCTTCAGCGATTGCGTCCATACTTTTGCAGCTCGTTTTCGGATCAGCTGAGCTATGTAGATCGTCGCTTCAACGTCAGACACAGCGTCATGGAAATTCTCACTAACAAATCCGTTGGCTGGTGCTAGCTGGTCCAGCTTGAAGCTGACCTTACCGGCATCATCCGTTGGCCACTTAAGAGCGTCGTTGGCCATAATCCAGGTCGCGTAGACCAACTTCATGATATCCAACCGATAGTTTCCATCAGCTTGGGTCAGGTAGGGATTGGGATGCAGGTTCTGAAAAAACATCTGGCGCAACATTTGTTCGTCAAATGCAACACTGTTGTAGCCAACCCAGGTAGCAGGTCCCCACTGCCTGATCAGATTGCTTATCTCTTGCGCAAACTCGAACGCACTAGGAAGGCTAGGATCGACCAGCATATCCGGGGTGACGCCAGTAACAGCCAGGGCCCATGGAGCAGGCAAGATGTGCGGAGACAAGCGACACCGAAACTCGATACGCTCAATTTCTTCCAGTTCGTCATTGGTCAGAATGCCAGCAAACTGCAACGGCTGATCGAATGCTGGCGAAGTCCCAGACGTTTCTAGATCATAAAAGACATACACAGCCATCACCCCAACCCTCAGAAAGTAGAGTACCTTCGTCGATTTCGCCGGTAAATCAACAAGTTTTCCGGGAGAGCGAGAGATGGTCGTTGGTGGCTCGCCCCGCCACCAACTTGACTAGAAATCGTCTATAGACCTTCCAGCCTTGGAGCTTGTGTGTGTGCCGCAAAGCTTCGAAAAGCAGGCAATTTAGGTTGGGCGAAGCTCTGAACCTAATATACTTCACGGGTTCGCTTTTTGTCCAGTGACAGCGACAAGTCAAAACCATTCCAGTCGGTAAACCAGTAGTCCGAACATGCAATAAGCGCCCACAGTTGGAAGACTGACTGGCCATAAGCCGACGCAAGCTTCATTTTTGTTGCCATTGAAACAAAAGGACAGGTCGCCAGGTCCAAGTAGGTCATGACCAATTCTGAATCCCTTCGTGCATAGCTTGAACGTGAGTTGAAACGCTCAAGGATGCAGGCTTCGGCCGCTGTACGCAGACCGGAGTATCTCTTTTTCGACGTAGTGTAACTAAGCAGTACGGTAGCAGCGAAGTAGTCAAAACTCTGACTACCAACATACTTCTTCTCGCGTCCATCGTAGATGAACCCAAAGTACGATGCCAGAATGCTTTCCGGAAGAAGGTAGTCCCGCCCAAGCTTCCGTAGAGCCAGAACGAGGTACATTACTTCAATGTTAGGGTTGTGCTTTGATGAAGACTTCCTCAACTGCCGTGTCAGATTGTCGAATGCATACTTAAAAACTTGATGCTTCAGGTCTCGGTTCAATCCAAGGCGGTGCAGTTCATCGACCAGCATAGACACAAGGCGAGCCAGGCGCACCGAGATGTTAACACGAGGCTCTGCAGCATAGATGAAAAACGCAAACTCAAGGATACCAAGAATTGCTTTGATTAAGGTTTTGTCCGATCGATGTTGCACCGAGGAGGCTGCGAACTTGTCAATTATCGATCGAAGATTTCTTTCCAGAGCTGCGAATGTGTAGTTCAGGATGCTTTTATACTCCACGTCATTCCGTTTAAGAATGCTCTTGAACTCAACTATCAGGCTCATTGCGCGAATCTTCGGATGATATACGAGAAATGGATCAGTAGGATCAGAAGGGTTCTCATACTCAGTACTCAGCACTTCAATATTGTTTGAAAGTGCCTCCCGGATCGCGTTTTTTGCTATTGTCAGGTTTGTAATGATCGGCTTGTCGATCTTCTCCCTCTTGCCGGAGTTGATGCTAAGCTTCATCTCACGAAGCACTAAGCCAAGGGTCTTTTCGACGATATTTGGATCTACGTCGCTAGTGCAAAAGATGAAGTAGTCATCAACATATCTAAAGGCTTGGAAGTCTGATCTATGCTTCAAACCATGATCTTCAGACATTTTTTTGAGGAAAGTACGGTCCGCTCTCTGCAGGATGATCTCAGCAAATATACGTGAGAACTCGGGTCCGATCACAATACCATTGGTTTCTCCTTGGTTCATTTCCTGGAGCAGACGATCAAATCGACCACCGAAAGTCCTTTTTGAACGTTTAAGATGATCTTTACACGCAGTGAGACCAAGGGTGCTCCATGGAAGTGAATGTGTGTAAATACTGTCAAAGCACTTGGAGATATCTAAGCGTAGAAGATAATCAAACTTCTTCTCAGCATTTAGGTACTTATAGTGTTCATAAAATTTAAAAATGTTGCTGTAAAATTGGTAAGTGAAGTATGAGCCTAAGCTCTCATATTCCTTGGTTTGTTGTTCGATTGTGTCTTGCACAACAGACTTTCTCTCTGAGAACAAGCGGTCGGAGTACTTTACAGACTTTGAAATGGCTGCAGGGAAGCGAATAGAGACATCGGACAGGCCAGTGAATTTGATTATTTGCGCGCTGTTCCGTGCATAGAAATCTGCGACGGCAATCTGATTTCTTGGGTGCACTACTGTCAAACGTCTGAATTCACGGTCCTTGTGTGCAATATTGAAACCAAATGGGATGGTTCTCAACGCTCCATCGCTAAGTCGCCAAGACCGTTCGACTATGGTTTTGCCGTTTCTACGGATCATAGCGTTGGTCGGCATTAGGGTTGGCGTGTCGGCAGTATCGAAGAGTACGGAAATTGCTTCGTCGACCTTGGAGGAAGAGGACTCCCAAACAACGAGTGTCTCTCCCCCTTGCATCCTGAGACGAACGTTGTAGCGCGTGACGAAATCGAAGAAGCCGCCATTGCCAAACGTCGGTGGCACTTCGAATGGCAGCGTGTCCGAAAGAAGCGGTCTGTGGTAAGAGTTCTTGGCAGGAAGCGAACGTTTATCGGCCATAGTTCCAAGCCTTCGTGATTTCTTCAAACTGCCCAGGTCGATGGAACCTACGGAAAATTCGCTCTTCATACCCGGCCACGAAAGAGTACTGTCGAAGCTTTGCTTGAAGTCTTGGACTGTGCGCGAGGCGAGAGATGTGTCCTGTCAACTTGCCGTCTAAAAGGCGCAATTGACGCAGATCTGTTAGATGAGGACTGCCAAAAAAGATGCCGACGAATGCATTGCTCTTATTGTGTGTCAGCTGAGTATTTGAAGTTAGATACTGAATGCGCTTCGCAAGGAGTCTATACGCTTTCTTCGCATCCTTCGCCCGTTGTCGATGGTATCGAATAAAGCACGCCTCCAACCGTTTTTCATACCTTTGCATCTTTTGCGCGCTTAATCGCGTCTTGCAAGAAGTTGAGGTGTCGTAACGGAACTCATACCCCAAGTATGTCAGGTTCCAGTTTCTGCGGTCTTCTGGTGACTCGTTGACCTTGTTAGGGTTGACCGTCAGCTTCAGTTCTTTCAATTGATCGACGACCCGTCCCTTGTATGCTCGGCGATCTGAGCCGAGTGTTGGCGAGAAGACAACCACGATATCGTCAACGTAACGTGCAAAGAACACCACGTCCTGGAGGGCTTCAACTTTGCGGTCAAAATCTCTCATGAAGAGTTCCGACAGGGAAGCGCTCAGCCCAATTCCTCGTGGCAGACCAATTCCCTGGGTGCCGGTCTGAAGACCATACGTCCAAAGAAGCTTCTCGATTATTTTAATGGAAGTCGCGCTTAATAGCTGATCGGATCGGAGCTTTTCCAGTAACCCACGATGCTCGATTGACTCGTAGAATTGGCTCACATCCAAACGCAATATGTGGTACGGGAAGCCATCATTCAGATGGTCTTGGAGTTGGGCGATGATGCGATTTCGATTGGCCTGTTTGACCTTGTAAATCCGCTCCAAATTTCTCGAAACCTGTTTGATCGAGTAGTAGCTTTCTGCCGATCCGGGGGGCAAAAGATATACCGCTTTGTCGTTCGGTCCATTCCTCGGGATCAAGTTGAACTCGAAGCGTCCATTTGAGATTTTTGTGGAAACCTCATTGAGCCTTTCCAGTAACTCGTTGTCTCTAGCTTCGCGAGCACGCTCACGATCGCTTCTGAGCCCATCGAAAATGGCTTGATCGGCAGCCGAATATTTTCCTCGATGGCTTGCCCGAAACACCTTCGTGTCGCGAATCCGATCCTTCAAGATCTCAGTTGCCGCCAACACCGACGGGAAGAAATTGAGGCTCGGGTTCCGGCCCTTTCTTTGCTCGATCTCGGTAATTCTGCGAAAGTTCTCTGCGGAAAAGGTTTGATCGTACACTTGCCAATGTCTTCAATTCATCTCGTGTCAGGTGCAACTCCTGCGGGAAGCAGCACTTATGATCCTAGCCTACCGCGAGTGCACGTGAAACATAAGATTTCTGTCGAGGTTGTTTGAGGTGAAGGAAACAAGCGCCATTGGCCAGTGAGCAAAATCATCAGGCTGGTTATGACGCCCAAGCTCGGCACAATGAGCCACGACGCCTTCAACAACGAACCGTGTGAAACCGGATTCAACGGAGATTAAGTCGGCCGCCTAATTCGCGAGCCCGGCCCGTAAATCGCGGCCTTTCGCGACAGTTTTTCCAAAGAGTTGCGACGCCCTCGAAGGCAGTTATCGAAGTATCGACCGCAGGCCGAAAAAATTACTGCATTTACAGCATGAAGAACACAAGCTGAAAGTGGCATCTTCCGCTAAGCCGACGTTCGTTCGACCCGCAGCGAATGACAGCTCTCCTGAAAAACCATACCGAAAGAAGACCGATCAGACCGCTCGGCATTGAAGGTCGGCTTTTGCGGTATCTCAAAGTTCTCGCTGCAAAGCGGCGAATGCACACTTTCCGCCCTCTTTTTTGGGTTCTCCGACATTTACATCCCCAAAGCTCGCGCACATTCCGAGTGCTCAAAGGCGTCCTGGTAGAGGCGAGCTTCGTCGCCGGTCATGCCTTCTTCCTGCATAGCTCGGC
>NZ_JACNMO010000050.1 GCF_020622345.1 Roseobacter weihaiensis
TTGTCCTTGCAGAACTTCAACCTGCCGAAGCTTCGATACAATCTCTTCCGGCTTCTCTCGTTTCCCAGCCATTGCTGATCCTCCAATTTACGGGATAATCTATCCCAGTTGGTGGACCACTTTCACGGGGCTACTCCACCCGCAGAGAACCCACATAGCATCTACAACGAAGAAAGACCGCATGCGCCACCAGGAACAACCCATCGATCTCGCTGATGAATGGCTAAGACATGCAACAAGCACCCTGAGCCAAACACCCCGAAAATCTCCAGCCGGGTGGTCCAAACAAGGGGAGCAGTGCAAAAGTTGAACGAACTCTACATTAAGCCAAGGGAAGTTTCGAGGGGCAGGTCACTTCCCTAGAGCTAAATAGATTTCAGTTCCTACAGAATTAGCCGTCATTCAAAGAAATCAATTTCTCCCTTACTCTCAGAACCATCGTTGGTGTGGTGAGTAGTAAGCAGGTTTTTTGTTGCAGCCAATTTGAGCTTGTCTTGCAAGACCGAACTATCGGATATCTGAACTAAGGCGGCACTTTTGTCGTTGCTCAGAAAATGCAACAGTAATGCGCAATCTTCTAGCGATTGTCGTGTGAAATCCAATGACTGAAGTCGAGTAATTGGTAGTGTCCGCGTTTGAGAACCTGGCGCCAGCAGGTTTCCTATTGCCTCTTCAGCCTCAAAAACTTGTCCGGCGAGCATATCCAGATGCACAGATAATTTTTGCAAAGTGCTCCACATAAACAACGGATCTTGAGGGAAAGTGTCCATACTCAAAGGCGCCCAACCACCGCTTCAATGCAGTTGCGTAAGCCAGCTTGCTCAAAGGGCTTTTTTAGATAGTTGTTCATTCCAAGTTTTTTTCCGTGATCAACAATCTGTTGCTCAGCCCGCCCTGTAATCAAAATGAAACCCACACCTTTCGTCTTTGGTGTCGCCCTTAAATGGTGGAGGAGTTGCAAACCATCCATTTCAGGCATGTTATAGTCAGAGATAACCAAATGCACAGGACTGACGGTTATAGCCTTCAAGGCATCTTTCCCGTTCTCTGCGGTCATCACGTTCCGGATGCCAAACGCGTCCAATGCTTGGGTGATGAGTCCTCTACTGGTCGACATATCATCCACAACCATAATTCTAATTTTATCTCTAAGAGACATTTACCGCTTCCTTTTGGTTGAGTTATCAGCGTTTCGCGACGATTGGCCTGTAAGAAGTGGGGCCGTTGTTTATAAACCCGGCATTGCTGGGTTCGGATATGCGTTCGGAGTGGCCAAGAAAAAGATGGCCATCTGAATTTAGTAAGCTATGAAATCTGGGCCAAAGCCTGTCCTGAGTATCGGCGTCAAAGTAAATCACGACATTTCGGCAAAAAACCACATCCATTTTCTGTTTCATTGGCCAGTTAGAAAGCAGATTGAGCTCCTTAAAGACAACAAGCGATTTTAGTGCCTCACTTGCAGTATATTCGTCACCTTCTTTGCCTTTTTGAACAGAGAAATACTTGTCTTTGAGATTCTTCGGTATGCCCGTTGTTAAGCGCTCCGGATAGACTGCTGACCTTCCAAAACTTACGACTTTCGGGTCAATGTCCGTTGCTAGAATCTTAACATCCATTTTGGCCATCTCGGGGAACGTTTCGAGCATGGTCATGGCTATCGAATATGCTTCCTGTCCGTTTGAACAGCCTGCAGACCAGACTCGAAAGCGCCTCCCTGCACGTAACTTATCTATCAATCCCGGCAGAATTTTTTGACCTAATAACTCGAAATGATGACTCTCCCTGAAAAAATGAGAAACATTTGTCGTAAGCGCCGAGATCATTTGACGACGCTCATCCAGGCCCTCATCTGAGCATACTAGCTCGGCATAGCTGGCAAAACTATCGGTTCCTACTGCCTTTAGCCGGTGCCGAAGTCGGGATTGTATCATGGATGCTTTTTCCACAACGAGCTGCAAACCGCTTTCGCGATATGCAAGATCTGCGATCGCCTCAAAGCTTTTGGGATCGATGGCCATTGTTTTCATATCTTTTGACATCACGCTGCCGTGCTTTGCACTTCAGTTATGATCGAGCTCAAATCCAACACCCGGATCATTCTTTCGTCAATCAAGGTCAATGAGCTAACAACGTTTGCTCCGGACTGTGACTGCATTTCAGGCGGCGGTTGCAGATCGTCCGCTGTCAAAGCAATGATATCAGAGACGGCATCAACCAGTAATCCTGTCATGATGTCGTTATGGTTCACCACAATTATTACATTTCTGTCCGTATGCTCTCGTGGGGCCAAACCGAGACGCTGAGACAGATCCATGACCGGAAGAACGGTGCCTCGAAGGTTTATGACGCCTTTCATGTAGCTTGGGGCATGAGGCAGTGGTGTCGTGCGTGTCCACCCTCTGATTTCCCGCACCGACATGATGTCAAGCGAATACTCCTGATCAGCGAGTCGGAAGGTCAGAAGTTCCAAGGTCGTATGAGATTCTTTTTCTGTCATGCCGAAAGTCCTGCTAGATTTTGGCTCTGCGGTGCTCCGGGGGAGCCGATTGCATTTGAAATTATGTCTGAGGTGTCGAGGATTAGAGCAATTTGGCCATCGCCCAGTATAGTTGCGGCAGCAATCCCAGGTGCTCTGTAGAAACTATCGTCCAACCCCTTAATGACGACTTGGCGTTGGTCTTGGATGCTGTCGATTATGATCGCGGCACGCCCCTCGTCTTCATGGGCAATTAGCAGGACGACGGATCCTTCGTAGTCCTCGATCGGCGCTCTGTATCCCAATTCCTTGCCCAAATCGAAAAGTGGTACAAAGCCGCTTCTAACACGTACAACATGCGCTCCGGGCCGAACCATTTCCACATCGTTTTTACTTAGTGTCAGTGTTTCAATCACAACGTTGAGTGGCAACACCAAGGTCTCATCTGCAACCTGAACCACCATTCCATCTAGAACAGCAAGTGTAAGAGGAAGGGATATCGAGAAGGTTGTACCTGATCCCGGTGTTGAAGATATCGTGATCCGACCACCCAATGCCTGAATTGCGGTGCGGACAACGTCCATCCCGACACCGCGACCCGATAGATCGGAAACAACCGTGGCGGTGGAAAAGCCCGGCAAAAACAGAAGATTGTCGATCTCTGTCTCCGACAGATTGGCATCAGGCGCAATCAGCCCTTTATCGGTCGCGATTTGCAATACCTTCGGTCGGTTGATGCCGCCGCCGTCATCAGAGACTTCAATGACCACGCGGCCTGAACGATGTGCCGCTGTCAGGTTGACCCGACCTTGAGCTGGTTTCCCGGCGGCAATCCGATCTTCAGAAGACTCCAATCCATGATCAACGGCATTTCGGATCATGTGCGTCAGCGGATCTGCGAGCCGTTCGATGACGGTTTTGTCGACTTCGGTGCCTTCACCGTCGGTAATAAGCCGCACGTCTTTTCCGACCGCCGCTGACGCTTCCCGAACAATCCGCGACATGCGTTGAAACAGCGATTTGACGGGCTGTGCGCGGATCATCATTACGCTGTCTTGTATATCGCGGGTCAGTCTTTGAAATTCTTCGAGACCATTCATTGCATCAGAGTGTGGAGAGAGGCCCGAGCTTTCCAGGCTCTGCGACAGCATCGCCTGGTTGATAACCAACTCTCCTACGAGGTTCACCAGCCGTTCAATTCGGTCAAGATCAACACGCACCACGGATTTCGCGGGGGCTGCGGGCGGGGCCGCTTTCTGAGCGGTTTTCACATCTTTTTCTGCCAAAGGTGCCGCTGCTTCCGGCGCAGGTTTCTTTTCCTCTGCTTCGGTCTCGACGACCTGTTGAGGTGCGGGATCGGGAGTTTCTGGTTCTATGTCCAAACTGTCACTCAACGAGTCTACCGGTGTGTCGGAGAGAACTTCCGCGTCAGTCTCTGAGGTTTGAGACACATCTGCGTCTTGGGTTATTTCCAAAACACAAAGACCTTCAACGAACTCAAAGGCTGATGTAATTTCCGCGATTTCAACATCCGCGATCAGTTCAACCGTCCAATACAGATAGGAGCTTTCGGGGGACAGCTCGTCCAGGGCGGGAAGATTCTCAGTGTGGCAGGTAAAGATGCATTCCCCCATGCTGTCCAGCGTACGCAGCATGTGAAAAGGTTCATTCCCTGTTTCAAAGAGCTCGCTTTCTGGTTTGAACTTGATGAGAAACTTGCTTTTGCTTTCTTCACCAATTGGTTCGATATCAAGCGGAGGGAGGTCTGTGTCTTCGTCACCCCCGAGATCCAGATCGAATGACAAGGTCGCAGGTTGGAAATCGATGTCTTCTTCTGCCTCTTCTTCGCCAGCGCTACCGCCCTCATCGCCCAGAAGAGTATCCAGTTGTGCGAGAAGTTTCCCGGTTTCATCTTCCGGCAAGGGACCGGCATCCCGGCTGACCCGCACAAGATCTGACAGATGATCGGCGCACTGGAAGAAGAGTTTTAATGCATTGCCATCGGGGGACATGCGACCGGCGCGCACCTCATCCAAAGCCGTTTCAAACCGATGGGCAAAGCGCACAAGCGCCTCGAGGCCAAATGCGCCAGCACCGCCTTTGATGGAGTGTACCGCCCGAAAGACGACGTTGATCGTTTCTGAGTCTGTGGCACCTTCGTCGAGCGCCTGCAGCCCGTCTTGAAGCGCCTCGAGCAACTCTTCACATTCAATGAAGAATGAGGCGCGGATCTCTGCCATTGGGTCGTTGGAATCAGTCATATTCAGCCCCTTACCCAGCAACCATTTGCAAAGCTTTGATGAGCTTTGTCGGATCAAAAGGTTTTACGATCCAGCCTGTTGCCCCGGCGGTGCGCGCGCGCGCCTTGAGTTCGGGGGCTGCCTCCGTTGTGAGCACCAGAATGGGGGTTGCCCGGTGTTTGTCCTGGCCGCGCACAGCGTCAATAAAGCCAAAACCATCCATCCGTGGCATGTTTATATCGGTGATGATTGCGTCAGGTTCGATGCCTTCAAGCACCTCGATGCCATGCACCCCGTCATCGGCGGTGTGCACGTTAAAGCCTGCAGGCAGTAGCGCAAGACGGATCATGTCGCGCATGGTGCGGCTATCGTCTACGGCTAGGATTTCCAAAGTCATTGGCGGCCCCTTGTGATCGCTTCTGGTGTCATCCCCATCAGGCGCATCTGATCGACGACGCGATCCGATGCGTTGACAATTGAAATTTTGCGCTTTTGCTGATGCGCCGTGACCGCTGCCGAGAGCAAGACCTGTAGGCAGAGCGCGCCCAGGTGCTTGACCTCGGACATATCGAGTACAACCTCGTCGTCAGAGCGATCCCGCAGCGTGGCCATCAGACCGGAGGCCGCAGCAAGGTCCAGTTTTGGGGCGAGCATCAGGGGTTCGGTCATCTTTGCCCTCGTGCATCGGTCGTTTCCAAAAAGTGCATTGCTGCCTCCAAATCTGCTGATCGCTGGATGAACAGGTTCTAGGGGTCAGTCCGTTAAGACGGGGTTACTCGCGATGCATTTTCATCTCAAAGACACAAAAAGGATCAAACCGGATCGCGCGTGGATCTCGAGGGCGCATCAAAAAACCCCGCTGAAAAAGCAGCGGGGCATCTTCTATCGTGTCTTTCGGGCTTATCCGCGGCGGCGGCGTCCACCACTGCGCCCGGCACGGCCGCGACCTTCCTGTCCCGGTTTCGGGGCGACCTTGTTGAATTCGATCCAGGCCGATCCGTGCGGATCATTGTTGGTCAGGAAGTTTGCAGCCCGAATCGCTTCCATTTCCTTGCCGGCGCGCGGCTTGGTGGAGCCAATCCCGGTGAGCTGGCAAAAAAGCTCCAGATCCATATCCTCCGGAAAGACGATGCCGACCTCGGCCAGTTCACGTTTTTTGGCTTCTATCTTGGTCGCATTCACGGGCAGGGCGACCGGGTTCATGATCGCAGAGGTCATGCCCGCGCCCATCGCCATGGGCAAAAACGCGTTGTTGATGCCGTGACGGTTCGGCAGACCAAAGCTGATGTTCGAGGCCCCACAGGTCGTGTTGACCCCAAGTTCCTCGCGCAGGCGCCGCACCAGTGTAAACACCTGCTGGCCAGCCGTGGCCATGGCACCGATTGGCATCACCAGCGGATCGACCACGATGTCATGCGCCGGGATGCCGAAGTCAGCCGCGCGTTCGACGATCTTTTTTGCCACTGCAAAGCGCACGTCGGGATCCTCTGAAATCCCGGTGTCGTCGTTCGAGATGGCCACAACCGGCACGTTATACTTCTTGACCAGCGGCAGCACGATCTCAAGGCGTTCCTCCTCGCCGGTGACGGAGTTGAGCAGGGGGCGGCCTTCGGCGGCTTCGAGCCCCGATTCCAGCGCGCCGGGGACCGAGCTGTCGATGCACAGCGGCACATCGACGATGGCCTGCACCCGCTCGACAAGCTCTTTCATCAGCGGCGGCTCGACAAAGTTGTTGTCGGCGTAGCGGGCATCTTCGGCCATCTTGTTGGAAAAAACCGCGCCCGAGTTGATATCCAGCACGGTGGCCCCCGCGGCAACCTGGGCAATCGCGTCCGCCTCCACGGTGGAAAAATCACCGGCTTCAAGCTCAAGGGCGAGTTTCTTGCGGCCTGTCGGGTTGATCCGCTCCCCGATTACGCAAAACGGCTGATCAAACCCGATGATCGCGGTCTTTGTTTTGGATTCGACAATGGTCTTGGTCATCAGGGGTCCGTCCTTGGGTCAGGCGTTTGCCGGTTTTGCGGCGTCACCGCCATTTTCAATCGCCCATGTGGCGTTGGTCTTGATGCCGCCAAGAGGGAAGAAATGCGCATTGGTGATGTTGAACTCGGGGTGTTCCGCCTTATGCGCTGCCAATTCCGCGATCACCTCTGTCGGCGCATAGGGCAGCAGCAGCTTGGTGACATCCATCGCACGTTTCTGCAGCACTTTCAGCGAGGGGCCAACACCACAGGCGATGGCGAATTTTATCAGGGTCTGAAGCTTTGCCGGTCCCGCGATCCCGATGTGAACCGGCAGCGTGATGCCGTCCTCGGCCAGGCTGTCCACCCATCTGATAATCGGTTTGGCGTCAAAGGCGAATTGGGTGACGATGGCCATCTCAGCATCGGTGCGGGTCTGGAAATCATTCTTCCAGCGCAAGGCTTCGCTGACATGTGTCATGGAGCCGTCAGGGTCGATATCGCGGTTGCCCTCGGGGTGCCCGGCCACATGCAGGCGCTCAAATCCCGCCGCGTCAAAGAGACCGGTCTCCATCAGCTGCATGGAGCTGTCAAACGCGCCATGGGGCTTTTCGACACCACCCGCCAGCAGCAGCCCCTGTTTGACGTCAGCCTCGCCCTGGTAGCGCGCGATCCAATCCGCCAGGGTGGCGCGGTCCTTGATGATCCGGGCCGGAAAATGCGGCATGACCCGGTAGCCGTCCGATGCCAGGCGTTTTGCCGTCGCCACCATGTCCGCGATGGGCGTGCCTTCGATATGGGCGACATAGACCCGCGTGCCGGCGGGCAGCAGATCGCGGAAATCTTCGACCTTTTCCGCCGTGCGCGGCATGACCTCGATCGAATAGTCCTGCAGGAACGCCTCGACATGCGGAGGGGCGTGCGAGGCCTCCTTGCGCTTGAAGTTCAACAGAGCCATGAGGCGATCCTTTCCCGAAAGAACAGTGTCAAAGAGAGGCGGCAGGGTCAGGCCCAGCCGTCGTTGTCAATCAGCGCCTTGATCCGGGCACGGTCGTATTCGGCATCCAGCCGCGCGGCCTCAGCATCGGCAATCTCATCGGGCGTGCCTTCCATCGTGACGGGATCCGCCTTGCGCCACTCCGCAAGATAGGCGTCCGTATCCTCCGCCCCAACTTTCATTGCGGCCCGGTCGATGGCCTGCTCGAACCGTTCCGGCAGCGGGCGTTTGGAGCCGCGACGGCCCTTGCCGACAATCACCTGTGCGGGAATGTCACGCCAATAAACGATGGTCACTTCCGGCATCTGTTGATTCCTATCTCTTTTGACCCTGTCTACAGACCGCCCTGCACCCTGCAGCGCTGATTTTCGACAGAATAGGCCCTGTCCGCGACCTGCCTGTTTGTAACCGATCCCAAGCCCCGCAGCGAGGGGGGGTAAGGATCGAAATCCTTATGATCATACTGAGCGAAACTCATGTACCCTCGCAGACCGGTGGCGCCGGGAGTATCGCGCACCTTTGCCTGCGCCGGATCGAACCGATTTGGGTTTTCGGCAACTTACACCCAGAAATGCTGACCTGAAGTCTGCTTCGCGGACGAGGACGAAACCGCTTTCGCGGTATGGGCGCTTGTGGCGGGTGCTGTGCGCCGATTTGAGCGGTGTGATTTTGCGGATGGGCGCGCCTGTCTGATGATTGGGACTTTCTCAATCTGATGACAGGAGGTTTTGATGTCAGATCAATATGTTCCCGCGCTGCGCCAGCGGTTTCTGGAAGATATGCGGATCAAGGGTCTGCAGCCCAAAACGCAGACAATGTATCTGCGCGCGATGCGCGGTTTCACGCGGTTCATTGGGCACGCGCCGGACGCCGCGACACCGGAGGAACTGCGTGCTTTCCAGCTCGATATGCAGGAGCGCGGCGTCGGCGCGCCGGCTTTCAACAACCGGCTCACGGTGCTGAGCTTCTTCTTTGCGATGACTTGCCCGAGGGTGGAACCGACATCCGGGTGATCCAGGTCCTGCTGGGACATGCCAAGCCAGCAACCACGACCGTCTACACCAAGGTGGCGACCAAGACGATCAGGGATGTGACCAGCCCACTCGATCTGCTTGTGCGCCGGGAGGCCGGTCCCGGTTGAGCCGGGGTCTCCATGCCCCGTCCCAAACTGGAGGTTGCGGAGGTCTTCCGTGCCCATGGCACTGCCTATCGCCGTGACCATGCCGGGCATCTGAACCTGCCGCAGCTAAAGGTGATGTTGGCCATCGAGACGTGCCGGACAAACCCAGCCGAGACGACAGATCAGCCGGCGATATCAGCCGGCGAAACGCAACTGGTCCGCTCCCTCAAGGACGTAGGGTCCGCCGTTCAGTGCATCGACTGCTGCAGCCGTAACGCACAATCCCCATAGCACCGAAATTGACCCGCGCTTTCCTCCTTGTCAGGTTTGTGGCTGCTGCATCTCACGATGACAGCAGCCACAAACCTTAGACAAAGCCGACTTTGGCAACGCTCTGACCAGTTCTCTATCTGCGGCCGTTAATTCAAGTGGGTTTTTGATCTCATCGGGTTCATGGTTCTCTCCGAGGTCGGCAGTGCCGCCTCATAATGGCGTCGGGGACTGGTGCCTCAAAATGGTCCGCTGCGA
>NZ_JACNMO010000051.1 GCF_020622345.1 Roseobacter weihaiensis
GCAGCGGACTTCTAGAAGGCATCCCGTCACCGACGCCATTATGGGGCGGCACGTTCGACCCCGGAGAGAACCATGAGCCCGATGCGACCTAAATCCGTCCTTGAAATCGAAGCCGCAGATAGAGAACTTTGCATCGTCGGAGATTGCCCGAATGTTCGATGCTGATCCGTCTCTGTGCTTCGCTGACGTTCCCAGCGGGTCAAGACCGAATTTTAGTGCCTTTGCTACGCAAGAGCCTAGTAGAACTAATTGGCCGCTTGCAGATGGAGTAATCAGTTTGCCGCGGACAGTGGGTGGTGACCAGGACGATGTTGCGCTTGAGTACAAACGGGTTGCGGAAGGAACACACGGTTTGTTGACGGCTGTTGGGCAGTCGCTGGCCTACATCGATAAGGGGTACAATGGTGCAGTCATAGTCATCCCACGAAGTTACTCTTCGCACGGGCACCCAGCAGAACACGTTGTGTCAATTTTGGATTCAAATGAAATTGACGGCCGAGTGGGTGTTTTCGACTATGAGGATCCCGACAAGTCATCGCCTTATCCCTTCCGTGGGCGTATTCGTTGTATCCGGCCAATCACCGTCGCGCCGTCAGCTATTGGGAAGCGGCCAAGTGCTTCAAAGCCGTCTACTCAATGGGTACATTTAAGAGAAGGCTCCACCACAAGAGATGTAATTTACTGCTATCTCAAATCCGCCATTTTGTTGGCTGGTGGAGGGAGTGCACCGCCAAGCTATGGAATTCCTGCGGAAATGGTCTCCGCTGTGTCTCGCATAGATGCGACTGCAGACGTCGAAGAGTTTCTTGGTTATACCTCGGACTCGTCGCTTGGCAGCCAGATATGGAAGGATTTCTGGTTTAAGTATGTGGCTACGCCAGAAGTTTTAACTCCATTTAAGCGTTCCGGATCTACTTACGTCGCGCCAGCGGCGTTTACGAAAGTTCTTAAGGATGATGGCTCTGGGCATAGTCAGATTTTTGAAGGTCGCGCAAACGGTTTGAAAGAAACCATCTGCACTAGGTTGAACGACGGTGTCATAGCTGAGGACCAAGCCTGGGAAGAGATGGCCAATGGAATTTCTATCTCCAGTGGACAAAACAAGCAAGGTGTTCGGGCACGGGCTCATAGTTATAGGGAAGATGTTGATAGTGCAGTCGCTCAACTGCAGTGGATCGACAACAGCGGACAGCCAACTGATGAAGGGTATCGTTTCGTAAGCATTTGTGAACGGTTTGGTGGGCCAAACTCTTCTGCGGCAGTCAAGTACTTCGGAGCAACTCTGATCCAAACCGGACACTACGGTACTTTCCTGCACTACGTTCATCGATTGTCCGAAGAGATTTTTCTAGATGATCCTCTCGCTTTTTCCAAATCCAAGGGAGGAGTATCGGTTTTTGATGAAGACTCATATTGGGAGTACTTGCGAGTGCTTCAGAGTCATATGGAGAATGACCTCAAAGTGCTTCGAAAGGTGTCCGGTAGGTCTCGACCGCGCTCACGGACCATCTTTCAAGCCGAACTAACCTTTTTGAGGAAGTATGGGTTCATCCCCGAAAGTAGGAGTAACCGTTACCGACTTGGTGTTGGGTTGCCTATCAATTGGGTTCGGGTGAACGAAGCAATGCAGGTAGAATTATGAACAAGAACCCTATTTTCCCATCCGTACCAGAAAGCGAGTCGAATGTGGATCGTTCGCGCCGCGTTCGGACGGTGGAGAGCATTCCGACGATCTTGAGCCTCTTTTCGGGCGGTGGAGGACTTGATCTGGGATTTGAAAGAGCCGGATACAGGGTCCTTACGGCCATGGACAATGAAAAGTCCGCCGCGGAAACCTTTGCGCTTAACTGGCCAAAGGTGCCGTTCATTCACGATGATATCCGCAATGTATCGAATGAAACGATCGTTGAGGCATTGGGAGGAGTAAGGCCGGATGTGATAATAGGAGGTCCTCCTTGTCAGGGGTTTTCTACGTTAGGCACTCGTCATTCGGCGGATCCGAGAAACACCCTAGTGAATGAGTTTGTGCGAATTGCAAAAGCTTTGCGTCCTCAAGTCGTGCTTGTCGAAAATGTTCGAGCAATTTCGACCGAGTACAACGGCAGGTATCGTGATCACGTTATGAGTGCCTTTTCGCAGATCGGCTACAAAATGCACTTTGGCGTGCTTGATGCCGCAGCCTTTGGAGTTCCGCAGCACCGTCAACGGGCCTTCTTTGTTGGCTTCTTGGATCAAAGGGTGGAATACGATTTTCCCGATGCTACCCATGGAAATGGACTTGAGCCATTTGTGACCGTGGGAGATGCGATTCTCGACTTAATGGACAGAGGGGAGGAGTTTCCTAACCATCTGGCTCTGCGGCATTCGGAAAAGGTGGTGCGGCGCTATAAATTCATACCTGAAGGCGGAATGCTACCGCCTCCTGAAGAACTCCCAGAAGACATCCGGCGAAAAAATTTCGGAAACACTTACAAGCGCCTTGATCGATCAAAGCCGTCTTTGACCATAGTGCCTGGCAACAATGCTCTGCCTATCCACCCTGTTCTGCATAGAAGCCTTACACCCAGAGAAGCCGCGAGGCTGCAGAGTTTTCCCGACGGCCATGTTTTTTCAGGAGACCGCCGAAGACAGTGTATCTTGGCTGGCAACGCTGTTCCTCCCTTGCTTTCGTTTGCGCTTGCAAAATCTATCAAGTCCCGAATTCACCCACTGAAGGGATCCTCTGCCAGAGTTCAGGAGCAATCCGGAAAACTGGTACCAGTAGCGAAAGTAAATGTTGCGGACGTAACGACCAACATCAAAGGCCAAGCGCGCCAGAAACGCTCCTTCGTTGATCTATTCTGTGGCGCAGGCGGCTTCAGTGTTGGCTTCGAACGAGCAGGATTAGTTCCGATTGCCTCCTCAGACAACAATGATCGAGTGATGCAAGCGCACAAGAAGAACTTCCCCGACACGCCGTTCGTTCACGGGGATATTTCTGACCCACTTATACAGGAGGAGGTGGCCTCTATCGCTGGCGGCGAGACTTTTGCGGTTGTGGGTGGTCCACCTTGCCAAGGGTTCTCAGTTTTTGGTCGCCGTAGGCTTGCGAAAGTTGATGAGTCAACGGCAGCTGCCGACCCTCGCAACCGACTTGTTTTAGCGTTTGTTGACACAGTTGCTCGCATCCAGCCAAGATGGGTGGTCATGGAAAACGTGGCCGGTTTTGCGACTATGAACGATGGCTTATTTGTAAAGGCAGTTGTCGATGGATTGCGCGAAGTTGGGTATGGTCAAATCGAACACCGAGTGATCGACGCAGCCGATTATGGTGTCCCCCAACATAGAAAACGTTTTGTTCTAGTAGCAAATCGAACAGGACATGTAATACCGTGGCCAAAAAGGAAGTTTTTTCAAACCCCAAAGGACTGGCAAAAGCCATTTGCCAAGGTTGGAGAGTTCATCACAGATCTGGCTAGCGACGAAAGCCATCATGTGCACACCAATCACGTTCCCATGAACCATAAACCGCTACAAATTGCCCGCTACAAGAGGATCCCAGAAGGTGGCAAACTGGACGTTGATGCCCTTCCAGAAGAACTCAAGGCTGGGTACAGAACAAAAAAAATTCGGAATTTCAGCCATATTTTTCGAAGACTAC
Organism: Roseobacter weihaiensis; assembly: GCF_020622345.1. GTDB lineage: Bacteria > Pseudomonadota > Alphaproteobacteria > Rhodobacterales > Rhodobacteraceae > Roseobacter > Roseobacter weihaiensis. The sequence goes on from NZ_JACNMO010000051.1 coordinate 3,641, forward strand.
ATCGAGAACTTCCGAGTATTACGTTGGTTCCGGGCCACAATGCGTTTCCTTTGCATCCTTGGCTAAATAGATCTTTGACAGTCAGAGAGGCTGCAAGGCTTCAAACTTTTCCGGATGAAATCGAGTTTGTCGGCGCTCGTCAAGATCAGTGCATTCAGGTCGGAAATGCGTTTCCGCCCCTTTTAGCCGAGCTGCTCGCAAACAATATGGTCCGAGCTGAAACAAGCGGTTGGTTTCCTAGCGAAGTACCTGCGCTTGCCGCAAAGTCCATACTTGAACTGAGCTAGTGTTTCTGTCTTTGGCGGGTATTGCTGACACATCTGAGCCCTAAATTACAGCGCGAAATCCCAGACTTCTGGCTGCAAGGCGCGATAGTACTCATAGGCTTGTGTCTTCTTGTGTAGATTTTTGTGTGTTTTGATAACCGGTTTCAGTTTGGCAAAAAGTGCATCGAAAAAGACCTTTTCACCGATGAAAGCTTCATCTTCTGTTTTGAGCTCTATGTATCGACGTAGGACAAATGCGGCCAGATCGGCCACGAGAATGGTCGATGCATGTTCAGATTTGATAGCGAAGGGGGTGTTGACGATTTGATCAAAGCGCTTCGTTTCCCAGTTTTTGGGACGCTTTTTCGATTTTAAGAACGCAGCCTTGAACGCCAGATCATCGAACCATGGATCAGGCTTGAAGATGAGCTCTGCCATGTTGGCGTGTTCCACTTTGTTGTCATCTACGACTATGACGCAGTTTCCCTTGTTTTTGGGGTCGTCACAGTGCTCGCGTTGAACATGTGACAAGACAAACATCGCGTTGGCGATCCAATAACTGTGAGAAACATCAGGATAGCCAAACGCTTTGTGATCGGTAGCCTTGAACTTTTTGAAGGAAATCGCAGATGCATAGATCTTTGAGCTGTTAGCGATCTCTTCGACCACTGCATTCAGGAATGCCTTTCGGTCCTCTCCGGAAATCTTGTTCCATCCGCCAGCGCCACGATGGAATCTGCGTGTTTTCAGATCTTGAGGCTTTCCGGGATGCTTCGCAAACACTTCACCGATCATCGTCGAGAAAATACGACTATATTTGTTTAGGCGAATGGCATCGATTTCGACGGCAGTCATTACGAACGTATCAGATTGAACCTGATCACCGGTTTCATCAACGTATACGAACTTCATTGCTACCTGGCACGATTTCTCTTTGGGCTCTGCTCTTTAGCTCTCCTACAAACCTTCTTGATCGGAACCAATTTCCGTTCAATTTGAAGGTCGTTGAAGCAACTATGCGGACAACATACTTGTATTGGTGGAGAAGCCAATCCAAAGATCCGACACCAACGCAGCCGATTTTTTCATTCGGCCCATCAATGCAGTACTCTATCGCATTTTCTAATCCAATAACTCGGCTTTGATATGAACAGGCAGCGGCAAACTAATGTGCCTCGCGATCTTGACTTCCAAACGGGCAGCGAATTTGCGCCTGTAGCTATGCCATGCTGGCAATTCCCACATTGGACAATGCTCAGGCTGTTCTGCGAAACCTATTCAGGGGCTAGCCGTGCGCTCGCAGCGAATGGCAGGAAAGCGGGTTGCGGATGCAGAAACTGGGAGACCCTGTGAAAGGCTGCAATGGGCCGTCCTCATCGAGTGGTAGCGGCTCAAGGATTCATATGCTGCACAGGCTCCGATGGCCGCACTGAGCCCATAGTGCAGGATGCTGCGCGTTGCACGGATGTCCGTAGTTCTAGCCGTCATGGTCAATCCCATCAGCTTCAACACAAAGCTGGAGGATCGCTAAAGCCCAAGTTCTACGCGTCCTTAATCGCGATCATTTCGATTGGTGAGATGCGCCCTGCAGCCAAATTTGCTACCATATTTTGGATCTTTTCTGCGGTGGTCTGCTGCATGAGGACATGTAAACCCAAAGGGGGTGGTCCGCCGATGGCTCCGCTTGCGGCCTTCATTTTCTTGAAGAAATCCATAGCAAAATCGTAGCGATTATTCTCCTCAGCGACGAAGAACCCATTGGCTTCGAGTGCCATTCGATAGTCTTTGGGCTCTGCAACCCAGCTTGTTTCAGGTGTTGTTGCCCAAGGAACTGGGTAGATTAGCTCTTCGTCGTTAACCTTCATGATATCGTAGATACCAAACTTTGCGCCGGATTTCAGAACACGGGACACCTCAGAAATCAGAACATGCTTGTCTTCGATGTTCATACCGACATGCATCATGAATGCGCCGTCAAAACTTGCATCCTCAAAAGGAAGTGAAAGTGCACTACCTTGCTGGAGTTCTATGCTTTGCGACAAGCCGACCCAATCGCAAAGTCGCTGCCCTACCTCAACGTATTCAGATGTCAGATCAATCCCGGTAATCTTTGCTCCGTAAGTCTTCGCGGCGAAACGCGCCGAACCTCCCAAACCGCAGCCGATATCGAGCATGGTTTGGGACGGCGATATTTCTAGCTGGTCCAGGAAATGAATGCTCGCTGCCCGCCCACCAATGTGAAATTCATCTACTGGGCCAAGATCCTCAACACTGGCATTTTCAGGTCTAATACCCTGTTTTTCGAGGCCTGCCTGAATCGCGGTTAGCAGGTTTCCGTGGCGATAGTGGGTGGAAATTTTCTCATCGTTATTCATAACAATCAACTTTTCCAGTTTGTGAATTACGACCTTACCACGTTTCACCAAATCGCCTAAGCAGCCATTGGCGCAACCGCAGCGAATTCTCACTTTGTCTAAGGTTTGTTGCTGCTGTCAGCGCGAGCTGCAGCGGCGATAAATCTGACAAGGAGGAAAGCGCGGGGGGATTTCGGTGCTATGGGGATAGTGGCTTAGGGCTTGGGCAATCGGTGCACTGGGCTGCGCGGCCAGAGGGGCAGATGAGTGACCTGTCACCGCGTTTTCTTCGAGGTCTTCGCGTATCGACTGCTCTTTCCGATGTCGCGAACCTGGTGTTGCGCAAATCCACAGGGACCGGCCGCAGAGATTGGGCCGGGGCTCCAGGTGGCAGAGCCGGGTTTGAGGGTTGGATCATGCGGCCTTCTCCCATGGTGGGGCGCGGGATTTTGGGATTTGGCCGCGCAAGAAGGTTTCGATGACGCGCATCGCGCCACCGCATTTGGGGCATGTCTGGTACAGGTCTTGTTCCTGCTCATCTTCACCGGTCATCTGCGCAGGCTCAGGTGCCCGATGGATTAGGTGCCTGATCTTCTCGATCCTGTCTCGCCGGATGCCATTGGCGAGGAAGCCTGCATGGCGGATGCGGTGGAAGCCGGGCGGCAGGACATGGATCAGGAAGCGGCGGATGAACTCGTCCGTGGGCAGGCGCATGGTCTTCATGCGGTCCCCGCGCTTGATGCGATAGTCTTTCCACCGGAAGGTTACGGTGTCTTCGTCGGCACTGACCAGGCGATGGTTCGAGATCGCCACGCGATGCGTGTATCGGCTGAGATAGGTCAGAACGGCTTTGGGTCCGCCGAAGGAAGGCTTGGCGTAGACGATCCAGTTGGTTTTGCGCAGCGGCGCGAGATGGGTCGCGAAGGCGCCGGGCTCTGCCAGTCCCATCAGATCGCCGGAGAAGCGCAGCTTGCCGGTCCGGTGCAACCTTATCAGCCCTTCGAGGAACAGGCGCCGGAACAGTCGCGACAAGACCTTCACCGGCAGGAAGAACCCCGGGCGGCAGGCGATCCAGCGGGTGCCATCCAGCGACAGCCCGCCGCCCGGGACGATGACATGCACATGCGGGTGGTGGGTCATTGCCGATCCCCAGGTGTGGAGCACGCTGGTCATGCCGATCCGCGCGCCGAGATGCTTCGGATCGGCGGCGATGGTCAGCAGCGTCTCAGCCGACGCCGTGAACATCAGACCGTAGACCGCAGCCTTGTTCCGATACGCGATGTCGGCGATCTGCGCTGGGAGCGTGAAGACGACGTGGAAGTATTCGACCGGCAGCAGGTCTTCGATGCGCGCCGCCATCCAGTCTCGCGACGCGGCCCCCTGGCACTTTGGGCAGTGCCGGTTGCGGCACGAGTTGTAGGCGATGTGCTCATAACCACACTTGGTGCAGGCTGCCACATGCCCGCCGAGCGCAGCGGTTCGGCAGGTCTCGATCGCGGACATTACCTTCAATTGGGGAAGGTTCAGATGCCCGTCATGTTGCCGTCGATATGCAGCACCATGGGCGCGGAAGATATCCGCGACCTCCAGCTTTGGGCGGGGCATGGGACCGGGATCAACCGGGGGCCGTTTCCCGTTTCACCAGCAGATCGAGCGGGCTTGTCACATCCCGGATCGTCTTGGTCGCCACCTTGGTGTAGACCGTCGTCGTTTCCAGCTTGGCGTGACCGAGCAGCACCTGCCCTCTCATCGCTGCAAGCAGCGACTGCCGGGTAATAGATCACCCTGATGTCGGTCCCACTCTCCAGCAGATGCGTCGCAAAGCTGTGCCGCAGGGTGTGGGGTGACACTTTCTTCCTGATCTCGGCGAAGTCGCAGGCCACCCCGAACGCGCGGTTGAACTGCCGCGTCGAGATCGGATCGACCCGGTTACGGCCGGGAAAGAGCCAACCCGCGGGTTGGGCTTGCCGATAATATTCGCGCAAGAGTTCCAGCAGGCTTGGCGATAGCATCACATGCCGATCCTTGCGACCCTTGCCTTGCTCGACACGGATCAACATCCGGTCGCTGTCGATATCGCCGACCTTGAGATGGGTGACCTCGCTTGCCCTGAGCCCGCCGCCATAGGCAACGCTGAACGCAGCTCGATACCGCAGACCCGGCCCGGGTGCCGCTTCGAGAATGCGCGTGACCTCCTCGGCGCTCAGCACCACGGGGATCTTCTTCGCTGCCCGCTGATACCGCATGTGCCGTTTCATCTCCGGGCGCGGACAGGTCGTCGTAAAGAAGAAGCTCAGCACGGTCAGCCGGTTGTTGAAGGTCGGCGCGCCGACGCCACGCTCCTTCATGTCGAGTTGAAAGGCACGTAGCTCCTCCGGCGTCGCGGCGTCCGGCGAGTGCCCCAGGAACCGCGTGAAGTCGCGCATCGCCCGCAGATACATCGTCTGCGTCTTCGGCTGCAGCCCCTTGATCCGCATGTCTTCGAGAAAGCGCTGGCGCAGCGCAGGCACATACTGGTCCGTCATCGGAACCTCCTGTCATCAGATTGAGAAGGCCCCAATCGTCAGGCAGGCATGCCTATCCGCCAAATCCACTGCTGAATTAATGCGCTGTCATTGCCCCAAGCGCCAATACCGCGAGAGCGGTTTCGTCCAAGTCCGCCGTGCGGACCTCCGACATGACTGAAATCGAGCACCTGCAGCGAATAGCGGCTATGCGGGATGCGCCTGCAGCATCAGGACGAGCGGATGGGCGGCAGCTTTGGGCCGTCCTTATCGAGTGGTCGCGGCTCAAGGATTCATATCCTGCACATGCTCAGATAGTCGCAAGGAGCCCAGTGTTCCAAATGCTGCGCAGTATATCAAAGGCCGCTCGGCGATGGAATACGAGAGCATTGCTAAGCCGAAAAGGCTATCCATCGGCCAGACACTAGCACGCCGCACCAGGCGAAAACTGAGACAACAGCAATGATCCTTTGGCCCTTCTCAAGCCTGTAAAACAGAAAGGCGTTTGCAGCCGCCAGCG
>NZ_JACNMO010000004.1 GCF_020622345.1 Roseobacter weihaiensis
CGTTCGTAAACGGGGCGGACGCAAGCGGGCAGTCGGGACGCGAACGCCTATGGCAATCCCACAGGGGCCGAACCAGCGATGGTCGCTCGACTTCATGTCGGACGCATTGGAGGACGGTCGCCGGTTCATGCAGCTTTTGGCGCGCTGCGCAGTGCCGCTCTTTAATCTGGGATTTTTTTAGAACCATGGATGACATCTTGGTAGACAGCGCGGTTTCGGCGTCTTTGATATAGCGCTGCAGATGATGGCTCATCCGCGCGCCGATCAGAGACTTGGTATCTTCGACGCTGGGCAGTGATGTCGGATCGCCCAGTTTGGCCTTGACGTCTTTTGCTTTCTGTCCTGACCATCTTGAGACCGGATAGACTTCGCCCTTGTAATCAAGCGCAACAAAACCCCGCCGCCCCTTGGCAAGGTAAAAGCCTTTCTCTTCCAATGCCTTCTGAAACGATATGCGGTTGTCTGAGGACGCCCAGCATTCCTGAAACATTGCCTTCAAGAGCTTGGGTTCTTGTTTTGCCCGCTTGGCTTGCTGCCATTCCGCGCGGCTGAAGGTCGTTTGATCAAGCAAAAACTTATCCTTGAATCCATCCGGCAATTGCCAGCCATGTTCAAGAAACAGATCTTTTGAGATAGCTTTCAGCTTCAGTTTGTAATGCGGAAGATTGATCGCCTTCATGTCCTCGACATCGATGCGCGACCACACAACATGCGCATGGCGGCGGCCTTCTTTCTCATGAAACACAATTGCGCGAGCTTGATCAGACAATCCCAGCTTCTCTTCGACCTTGTCGATGGCTGTTTCGAAATCTGCGATGGAAACAGCTTCGCCAATCGGCGGGCTAACACTGAGTGAGAATAAAATCTGCTGGTAGCGTGTTCCTTTTGAGATCGCCGCGACTTCCTGCAGCGCATTGCTCAGGGAGGTGTCCGAGACGAAGCCGCGCAGTTCGTAGACTTCCACATGTTCATTCTCTTCGGCGTTCAGCAAGTGCCCTGCCAATTGCATTGCGCCGCCGCGTTGAGAGCCTTTTAAGATCATGATGGCCCCTCAGATTGTCGAAACCCAAGTGCACGCATGAGATCGGCGCGCATGTTGCGCACCGACGTGCAGGCCTCGCTCAACTCCTGTTCAAGTTCCGGCGTCACGGGCAGCGCACCCATATGAGCAGCTTTTGCGATCTGGTTGAGATTACTCGACAGGCGCGAGGCCCCAAGTGCGCCGAGGACCTTTCCCAAAGCGGCATGATCCTTGACCGGTGCATTGCCTCTTGTGCGGCGCGGCGTCAGTTCCCCGTCAAACAGCTTTTGACGGATGTATGCTCCCAGCGGCATTTCAGCCGCCGCCCTGTCCAGCGCGGCTCGCTCTTCAAACGTAGAACGGATTGAGAATGGTGGCGGAGTTGTCTTCTGTTACGGAGCATCTTCTTGCGCCGCAACACGCAGATCGTGTCTCAAGCTAAGCGGTTTCTGAAAATCTGATTTTTTGATCTCCTTCATGGCTCCACCTCCGGACCTTCAGAAAGATCAGGTATATCAAGGTGTTTGAGTTGTTCCTGCCAATCTGAGAGCGTTTCAAATATGTCATCAGGCGTGTTCGAGGTATCGCCGTTTTGGCGCACCATTTTGCAGGCAGAGCCTGCCAAGCCACCTAACATATTGAACGGTAACAACGTTCTTGGTTTTCGATAGCCTGTTTTTCGATCATATTCAGCGGTTCTGAAAGTGCCAATCTGAGCCCGATTTTCCTTATCGTCAAACCCAACTCGTCCGACGGGGAGTTTTATCCTCCATCAATACCGAACCATGCACAATCTGACACCAGAATGGTTCCTCGAAGAGGGGTGCGTTCCAGGGGGTTCTTTTAAAGCCATTGATGACATTCTGGCAGAAGGCGCGATTTCAGCGTCTTTGACGTAGCGATGCAGATGATGGCTCATCCGCGCGCCGGTCAGAGACTTGGGATCTTCAACGCTGGAAAGTGAGGATGGGGTGCCTAGCTCGCCGCAGAGCTAGAGCACCGTCCATCGGATTGCTGGTTGAAATTCGGAAATTCTTAAAGCATCTGTGCGACACGACACCGATGTAAGCGAGCGTTTCAAGGTGGCATGTTCAATGGTTGGTAAGAGTTTCCGGCGAGATTGCAATTACTGCGGATCTCGACCCGGCAGAGCCTTCGAAGAAGATATCACCATGGCTTTTCAGCCGATTTTTGATGTCACCACAGGGCTTGTATTCGCTCAGGAGGCCTTGATACGCGGTAAAGATGGACGCAGCGCAGCGCAGATATTCGAGCACGTGAACGACGAAAACCGCTACCAGTTCGACCAACTTTGCCGGACAACCGCGATTGAGGTTGCCACCGCCGCCAAGCTTGATGGCAAGCTGTCCATAAATTTCATGCCGAATGCAGTTTACGAGCCGCGCAACTGCATCCAGCATACCTTGTGGACTGCTGATAAGTGCGATTTTGACATCAAGAACATCATTTTCGAGTTCACGGAAAACGAGTTGATACGCGATGCCGGTCACTTGAAAAACATTGTGGAGACCTATCAGAAATTCGGATTTCAGACAGCCATTGATGATTTTGGCGGGGGGTATTCAGGGCTCAACCTGCTGGTAGACGTGGTCCCCGATTTGATAAAACTGGATCGCCACCTCATCGTTGATATCGACCAAAGCCCGGTGCGGCAGAACGTTGTTAAAAGCATGCAATCGCTCTGTAAGGATCTTGGGGTTCAGTTGATTGTCGAAGGGGTCGAGACGGTCGGCGAGTTGAACCAACTGCGCGACCTTGGTGTCAATCTGATACAAGGGTACTATCTCGCAAAGCCCCAGTTTGAAAGCATTCAAACCGAACCAGACTGTGTACTGCGTTGAAATTCATGTAAAATACTTTGGAGCCGTGAAAAGTCCCCGCGTGCTCATCGTTAAAGACGTATTGACCTTTGGGCGACAAGCCATGCGGGGTCTCGCGGTAGGCTGATGCTGCACCTCATGGCCCCCTTGAAAACCAGACCAGCTAAGCACGCCCCGGTTACGCACCTGGGGATGTGCAGCATTAGAGGGTGCGGCTTGGATTTTATGCCGGGAGTGACATGAACCGTGGCAGTGATGCCTTCCGCAGATTTCGGACCGGCCGAAGATCATCCGCACCTCGGTCCTGACAGATGTCCGGTCACACGGAGTTGCAGACGCGCAGTGTCCCGGCACCGGCGCGGCCCTCCTTCCAAGCCGCCTCGCTCGAGATTAGATTTCGAGCACGATCCGCCCGTCGATGGTCCCCGCACGCATCTGGTCAAATACTGCGTTGATGTTTTCAAGCTTGTCCCATTTGTAGGTGGTCTCAACTTTTCCTTCGGCTGCGATGGACAGGGCCTCCGACAGATCGAGCCGGGTCCCGACGATAGAGCCGCGAATGGTCAGCCGCTTCAGGACAACGTCGAAGATCGGGAGCGGGAAGTCACCCGGGGGCAGCCCCACCAAAGACATCGTGCCGTGCCGACGCAACATGCCTGTGGCCTGCGCAAAAGCCGCGGTGTTGACGGCAGTCACCAATGCACCGTGAACACCTCCCAGATGCTTTGTAACTTCTGCGACCGGATCGACCTTGGTTGCGTTGATTGTCTCATCAGCACCCAGAGAGCGGGCTAAATCCAGCTTGCTGTCGGCCACATCGACAGCCACAACGTTCATCCCCATCGCCTTGGCATACTGCACCGCCATGTGGCCAAGGCCCCCGATCCCGGAAATGGCCACCCACTGGCCTGGCCTCACTTCGGTTTCCTTCAGCGCCTTGTAAACGGTGACCCCCGCGCAGAGCACGGGAGACGATGCCCCGAATTCAAGCGTGTCAGGGATATGGCCAACATAATTTGCATCGGCCCGCACGAATTCGGCATAAGCACCGTCAACGGAATAGCCGGTGTTCTGCTGGCTTTCACACAGGGTTTCCCATCCACCGGAGCAGTGCTCGCATCGACCACAGGCGGTATGCAGCCACGGTACACCAACCCGGTCGCCCTCTTTGAGATGGGTCACGCCCGCGCCGACCGCTGCCACCTCGCCGACGCCTTCATGCCCCGGAATAAAGGGAGCCGTCGGCTTTACCGGCCAATCCCCCTCGGCGGCATGTAGATCTGTGTGGCACACACCCGAGGCGTGGACTCGCACAAGAACCTGGCCGGGCCCGATTTCGGGGACGTTCACCTCCCGGATGTCCAGCGGATCACCCAGTTTCGTGACAACAGCGGCCTTCATTGTTTTTTGCATGTTCTATCGCTCCAAATTCGAATGACGGTTTTGATAGTGCTACACAGGATTGCGGTGGCTTTGGTTGATCAACATCAATTCGGAGTGGTAATCGACCTGTCTTGTGGTGTGAAAATACCTGATCGGTCACCTTCGGTCACCGGTGGTTCCGCACCGGGTCCTTCACGCAAGGTAACAATCCGGTATGGGGTTTGCAGGTCTTGAAGCGTTTCTTCCAAGCGCGCAACTCTGGAAGAAACGCGCAAAGGAATGCTCGGAGTGTGTGACGGGCGTTCGGAAGCGTGATCCTATGCCCCCGGGAGTTTGAGCGATCCAAAGAACTGCGCGCGCGGCGGGATCAGTACAAAGGATTGAGCTAAAAATGCAGCTATTCTTTGGTCACCCGTCAACTTGATATTCTGCGTTCTGAATTGAATGACACAGCAATTTAACCAATGAACCTTATTCATTTTAGCCAGTTATTTGAGAGCGGATGGTTCAAATGGTAAATGATGATGATCTGCCGGTGCATCGGTGTGCGGATCAGACGCGGCATCTTTCGAATGTCTCTGCGTTGCAGCGGTTTCAGATCCTCGACACCGCGCCGGAATCCGCTTTTGATCACATTGTCGAAATCGCGTCACGCATTTTTTCGGTCCCTATCGTTCTCGTCTCGCTGATTGATCTCAATCGGCAGTGGTTCAAGGCGCGCGTTGGCCTTGAAGCCTGCGAAACAAACCTGGATGTTTCCTTTTGTGCCTACGCCGTTAATCAGGATGACGTCATGGTCGTATATGACGCAACAAAAGACGAACGTTTTGCGGACAATGAACTGGTTACGGCGCCGGGGGGCATCCGGTTTTATGCGGGGGCCCCTTTGCGGACATCCGACGGGTTTGTTGTTGGCACGCTTTGCCTTGTAGACACGGTTGTCCACCACGAATTTGTTGCCGAAGACCGGGTGCTGCTCTCGAAAATGGCCTCTCTTGTTGTCGATGTCATGGAAGGTCGCGCGAGCCAGCGGACCAGCGCTGAGGCCAAGAAGAAACTGGAGGATTTCACCTCCGCGGCCCTCGATGTTTTCTGGGAGACCGACACCTCACACCGCTTTACGCACTTCGCTTCGCAAAAACTGACTGGCCTTCACCAAAGCCTTGACCAGGAAAACGATGAAGTTGATGCGGCCATGAAGCGCATGATCGGGCGGACACGCTGGGAAATGCTGGATGCAGATGTCCGTAGTGAGCCTTGGCGTTCTCATATTCAGACTTTGGACGCGCGGCTGCCGTTTCGTGACATGCGGTACTCCACCGAAGTGGGTGGCAAGACGCTTCATTTGTCCACAAGTGGCCGACCGGTCTTTGATGAGCAGGGTGCCTTTGTCGGGTATCGTGGCGCAACACATGATGTCACGCAACAGGAAGAGGCCCGGCTGGAAGCCCTGAAACTGGCGAACTCTGACCCGTTGACGGGGCTGGCCAACCGGCGTTGCTGGAACGCGGCGCTGGAAAGCCGCTTGGCCCCGGAGGTTGTTCCGCCAACCGGTGTTTTGCTGTTCGATGTCGACCGCTTCAAGGACATCAATGACGCGATGGGACATGCCGTCGGAGACAGTCTTCTGGTCGAAATTGCAAAACGCATCGTCAATTGCGCATCACAGGCATGGCTTGCGGCGCGACTTGGCGGAGACGAATTTGCGCTGCTTGTGGACGGGGGCTATCAGGATTCCATTCGCGCCGCCGATTGCATTGTCAAGGCAATGGAACACCCCTTCGAGATTGGCGGCCACAATCTGCATGTCGAGCTTTCAATTGGTATCAGGGTTCTGGGCGCTGAGAAACATGATGGCGAACGTACCATGGTGGATGCGGACCTTGCTCTGCGCCTGGCCAAGAAGCGCGGACGGCATCGCCATGTGACCTATGATCCATCCATGCGGGTCGAAAACGACCACCGCATTGTTCTAATGGGCGAGTTTGAACGCGCGCTGCAAAATGACGAGTTCAAACTCTACTATCAGCCGCAGCTCCGGCTCTCCAACGATGTTGTTGTGGGGATGGAAGGGTTGCTGCGGTGGGACCACCCTGAACGGGGTCTGCTGTCCCCCGAGCATTTCCTCAATGCGCTGGAAACCTCCGCCTTTGACATTTCGGTCGGGCGCCGTGTGATCGATTTGGCCTGTCGGCAAGCCAGCCTGTGGCGCGATCTTGGCACGCCGGTGCGGGTCGGGATCAATGTGTCCGCCAGCCAGCTTTATGGCGACAACCTGCCCAAAGTCCTGAAAGAGGCAATGCAGCGCCATCAAACAACAGCGTCTTTGATCGAGGTCGAGGTGACCGAACGGGTGGCGCTTGGCAATTCCGAAAAGATCCAGGCGGTGCTTGAAGCGATCAACGCCATGGGCGTGACGATCGCCTTTGATGATTTTGGCACCGGGTTTGCGTCGCTCTGCTCCTTGATGCAATTCCCGCTGGACCGGGTCAAGATTGACAGAAGGTTCGTCATGGATCTGGCCGTAAACCCGTCGAATGCGAGGCTGACAAGTGGTCTTGTCCGTCTGTGTCATAGTCTGGGGTTTGAGGTTATTGCCGAAGGCGTGGAGGCGCCTGAACACGAGACCTTCCTGCGCGAGCAGAACTGCGACGAAGTTCAGGGTTTCTTCTACAGCAGACCGCTTTGTGCGTCGGAAGCCACCGATTTCCTCGTGGAACGTGCAAGCCCTTCGGGGCGCAGCAAATTGACAGGCTAGCCTGCGGCCCGCGCCCCTTCCAAGTAGCAGGGTCTAGATGTTTACCAACCGCATGGCCGGTCACATGTATTGCATTGGTTTGCGTTTCTGGAATGTAGCGCGCAGACAAGCTGCGTGCCGGAGGGGGCGCTGAATTGCAGAACGCCGCTGATCCAATTCCTGAAAGAGCCAGGAGATGGAAGCCGTGGCAAAGGGGCTCTGCGGATAAAAGCGACTGTTTCTTGATCCGAGCGCGTTTGACCCTGGGCGCGGTGGCGAGCCGACGATCTGAATTCTTCCGCCAATGCAATCCAGTGAGCCATATCTGTAGGGTTTGATCGTTCCGGACCCGCATTTACTGCATTGAAACGTATGCAAGGAGATGCTTTTGGTCAGGGCTGCATATCTCAAAATGCGCAACTCTCTGACACATATCCGTCTCAATCCAGTGGTTCTATCCGAAGCAAGATCGGTTTCCGTCTCGGCGCCCGACCCTTGTAACGCGTTTGTGAGCAGCCTATCTTAAGTGTATACCATTGAATACAATCGAAAGGCCGAGCCATGTTCGACCTCTACTTGACGGCAGCTTTTGTGCCGTTCACAATCGCGCTTGCCTTGCTGTTTGGCCTGTTGGCGCTGGAAATCATTCTGTCGCTTCTGGGGGCAACTCTCTTGGGGGGGGGCGCAGATGCGGAGGTCGACATTGATTTCGATGCGCCGGATCTTGGTGATCTCGACATCGATTTCGGAACTGCTGATCCCGCAGATTTCGATTTCGCGGATCCTGATCTCGACCTTGAGGTGGCGGGTGGCACGGCTGTAGGGACCGGCGCGGGACCCGTTGCGTGGCTGGGCATTGGCAAGGTGCCGCTACTGATCTGGATCGCGGCTTTTCTGCTTGGCTTTGGGCTGACAGGCGTAATTCTGCAAAACCTCCTGATGACATTTGTGGGAACGCCCTTGGCAGCCGTTATCGCAGTGGTGCCCGCCGGTATCGCTGCCCTGTGGTTCGCGCGGCGTTTTGGTGCTTTTTTTGCGCGGATGCTGCCTAAGACAGAAAGCACTGCCCTCTCCAACCGCCATTTGGGCCGGCGCACGGGAACCGTCACGCAAGGGACCGCGAAACGTGATAGCCCGGCAGAGGTCCGCATCGTTGACCGTCATGGCAACATGCATCACCTGCGCGGGGAGCCCTTGAAAGACAGCGAGACGATCCCCGCTGGCACGCGCGTGATGGTGTTGCGTCACAGGCGCGATCAGGGCTATCGCCTGGTGCCTCTGGGACCCGAAGACGAGCGCCCCGGTATTTTCGAATAGTCAACGTAATAAGGAGACACATATGGACATCGCATCACTCGCCATCATTGTTGGCAGCGTCATTGGATTTTTGCTTTTCGTAGGTTTGGTACTTGGGCGTCTCTATCGGCGCGCCACGCGCGAAGTCAGCCTGGTAAAAACGGGGGCAGGGGGTAAGAAAGTCATCATGGATGGCGGCACGATCGTCGTCCCCTTGCTGCATGAAATCAGCCCGGTGAACATGAAGACCCTGCGCCTTGAGGTGCAGCGCTCGCATGAGGGCGCGCTTATCACCAAGGACCGGATGCGCGTTGACGTCGGTGTGGAGTTCTATGTCTCGGTCAATGCCACCGAAGAGGGGATCAGCAGAGCGGCGCAAACCCTTGGTGATCGTACCTTTTTCGTCGATCAGCTGCGGGAGTTGATCGAGGGCAAGCTGGTGGATGGTCTGCGGGCCGTGGCGGCTCAGATGACGATGGATGAACTGCACGAGAACCGTGCCGAATTCGTGCAAGAGGTTCAGAATGCGGTTTCCGAAGACCTGCTCAAGAACGGTCTGGAACTGGAATCCGTCTCGCTGACAGCCTTAGACCAGACGCCGTTTGAGGCACTTGATGAAAACAACGCCTTTAACGCGGTCGGGATGCGGAAACTGGCAGAAGTCATTGCCGCCTCAAAAAAGGACCGCGCGCAGATCGATGCCGATGCGGATGTGTCCGTGCGCCGGGCCGCGATGGAGGCAGAGCGTCTCAAGCTGAAGATTGAGCAGGACGAGCAGCAGGCCGCCATCGCTCAGCGTCAGGAGATCGCGACACTTGAGGCCGCTCAGGAGGCTGAAATCGCGCGCCGTCAGGAAGATGCCGAGCGCGAGAAGGAACAGGCCCGCATCCTGCGCGAGGAAGCCATTCGGTCGGCTGATATCGCCCGTGAACGTGCGATCCGCGAGGCCGAGATCAATCGCGACCGCGAGCTCGAAGTTGCAGATCAGGAGCGCCAGATCATCATTGCGGTGAAGTCCGAAGAGGAAAGTCGGGCAAGCGCGTCTGCGGACGCGGCACGTGCGGAGGCGACCAAGGCCTCCGAGAGCATCGAAACCGCCCGCTCTGTGGCGATGGCCGAACGGGCCAAACGCATCGCCCTGATCGAAGCGGAACGGGAAGCTGAACGGGAGGCGACACGTATCCGCCTGGCAGCGCAGGCCGAGAAAGATGCAGCCCATGACCGCGCCGAGGCACACCGCGAAGAAGCGCGTGCCGAGGCGGATGCATTGACCATCCGGGCAGATGCGAAAAAAATCGACCTGTTGGCGGAGGCCGAGGGGCGCCGCGCGATCGTCGAAGCCGAAAATGCCATTGCGGCCGATATCGTGAATATGAAAGTTGCATTGGCACGCCTGGAGAAACTGCCCGAAGTGGTGGCGCAAATGGTCAAGCCCGCGGAGAAGATCGACTCGATCAGAATTCACCATGTGGGGGGCATGAACGGCTTGCCGGGGGCGTCTGGCGGCGGCTCTGGTGACAAGGCTCCGGTGAACCAGGCACTTGACTCGATCATGGGTATGGCGGTGCAGTTGCCTGCGCTCAAAAAGCTCGGTCAGGAGCTTGGTGTGTCGATGGAAAACGGTGTGGCCGGTCTGACAGACAGCCTGCTCGAAACAGATGACGCCTCCATCGAGGCTATTGAAAGCGGCAAGACATCCGTTGAGGCTATAGAAGAAGACGGAGATGCGTCTCTCAAGGCCATTCAGGATGATGCGGCGGTCAACATCGAAGCAAGAAGACCGCCTGAGTAACCCCAAGCCACGGTAGAGCGGGGTCGGGGCATCTCTCCGGCCCGCCGCCTGTCCGTTTGAGGGTGAAATCCAGCCGGGTGCAATCGACCCAAAACCATGCACAGGCAACAATACCGACCCTTGAAGGCGCTGCTGCACGGCTGGTATCAGCCTCTGGTTCTACGGTTTGACCAAGCGCCCCATTTTCGGGATGAGCCGGTCAAAGATGCTGTACGGCTATCCTCTTGGGTCAGTTCTTCGCGACGGTCAAACGCGCGTGCGCAACAGCTTCGTCATGACATTGCGCAGCAATCTTGAGACACCGTTGTCGAAGTTGTTCCAGGGCAGGCTGCCGCAGAAGGTAATCGACCCTGTCGCAAAGACCGATCCGCCGCCGGGGTAGTCGATCAGCACCATATCTGCGTGCATTGCCTCTTTGGCGGTGCCGCCGGTCAGGTTGGTCAGATGAGTCAGTTGCTCTTCGGGCACCAGCATGAAGCCATTCTCCCGCGTGACGGACTGCGCGAGCAGCACGGCATTTTCCGGGGTGCCCAGCCGGTGGTCGATGTGGTCCAGTTCAAACCCCGCGGCACCGTTGCCGGAGAAGCCGTAATCCCCGATCAGCTCTTCATCGACACCCTCAAAGACCCAATCGTAGGCGGGATCCATACAGACCCGGCGGTAGGGATCGCCAAAAAACTCGCCCTGTGCGGTGAAACCGATCCCCACCAGATCCTGCGGCGCGCGTCCGTTGCGCCGCCACAGCCCGCCATAGGTGCCGTCAAAGGCGTTGTAATACTCCCCCGGTTCCGCCGCCCAGGCCCGGATACCATCCTCGGCGCGGCGGATCTCCAGCATGTCATCGCTTTCGGGGTGAAGAGCGATGCGCCAGTAAAAACCATTTCCCCCAAGATAAAGTAGATGACCGCCCCCGTCCCGGTAGTCGCGCAGCGTATCCAGCGTTTCGCTTGTGTGGTATTCGGGGTGGCTGCCGGTGGTCAGCGCGGTGTAGCCCGCAATGGCCGCCCGGCCTTGGTTGTGCAACTCGCGGTCGGTCACGATGTCATAGTCGATCCCCATCGCATGGAGCCAGGCAATCAGGTGCATGTCCGCCGGAAAATGGCGCAGCCCGGAACAGTCCGTATCGCCGAAGGTGAAATAGCCGGGCTTGAGGTTGAACAGCGGACGCTTGTGCGAGGCATGACAGATGCCCGACCCGTCCGCATGGTAATTATAGGTCGACAAGCCATATTGCGGATGTTCTGCAGGGTTGTGGGGGTAAGCGTTCCAGTCGCTGGTCCTCTCCTGCCACGATGGGTGATAGTCGGGCCGCGCGTGATTGCCGTAGATCGCATAGGTGAAGGTTGAGACCAGCACGCAAAGCTTCGCGCGGGGCTGACCCGGAGGCGCGCAGACAAAGAAGGGGATCGCGTCCTCAGCGCCGTCGCAGCTGATCCGCATCACATAGACGCCCGATGGCATATCATCCGGGAGTTTAAAGGAAAAACTGCTCTTCCACCCGAAATCGTAGATGTCGTCCTCATGAAAGTGGATGGCGGCGTAATGCGCGGGTCTATGGGTCCAGTTCATCTCGGACCCGTCCCAGGCCGATCCGGTCACAGCGCGGGCGGGATAATTTATCAGCTCAAGATCAGGCCCTTTGGTGGCAGGAACGATAAGGCTGGAGATATCGAGGGCAAAATCCCACTGACACAGCACCTCTGCGTCGGCGGTGATCTCGGGCGCTTCGATCTTGCCATTGAAGTGCTGCGTTGGCCCGTCGGCACCGAGGTGCGCCGCAACGACGGGGCGGCCCCTCAGGGACAGATCGGGGACCGTGACCGGTTTGGCGCTTTCACCAGCGTCCGCTGCGTGCCCGAGAGGGCGGTGGGTCAGAGAAATGGTGTTTTGGGTGACGCGGGCCTCGAGCTGGTACCAGCGCCGCAGCGCAAGGGGCGTGCCGATGTGGATCATGGCCTCGGCAGCCTGTAGGTAGAGGCAGCCCGTCGCGTCGATCCCAAGGTCATATTGCCCGATGCTCATCACGGTTTGTGCCTGCGGGCTGCGGAAGGTGGGATAGATGCGGGCGGACAGGATCACCTCGGAGGTCGCTGTGGCCTTCAAGGCCTCGCGCCCGATCCCGTAAGAGCCCGCCGCAAAGGGCTGCTGCACCGAGGCGACACGGATCGGCGCGAAATAGGTATCCGCGGCCTCTTCGACGATGCCGGGTCCTGCGGGGTTGGGATCGGCACTGATGGAGCGCATCAGCCGCGCCTCAAACGGCTTGGTCGAGACCGAAGACACCATGAAATCCAGCGTGTCGCCGGGCCGGGCCGAGAGCTGGTCCACATATCCGAGAAGCGGTAGGTCTTTGGGTCTTGTGGTCATTCTGGCTGCTCTCTGAATTGCGTGCCGATCCATTGCCCATTCGCTGTACGATGGCAATATGCAAGGCCCTCGCATATCTCTTGAACGTTGACTGCGCCGCCTCAGTCGCGATCATGTGCGAAGATAGAGGAAAACACCATGACCCGGATTGACCGAGACTACCTGACGAGCGCCCATTGGGGGACCTATCATGTCGACGTGAAAGACGGGCGCGTGACCGGGCTGCGGCCTTTTGGTCATGATCATGATCCCTCGCCCATCGGGCAGGGGATCGCGGGCGTTCTGGACGGGCCGACCCGGATCACAGCGCCCATGGTGCGCAAAAGCTGGCTCGAAGGCGGGCCGGGCACCGCGGGGCATCTGCGCGGCAGCGACAGCTTTGTGCAGGTGAGCTGGGCCGAGGCCGAGCGTCTGGTGGCCGCGGAGCTGACCCGGGTCATCCAAGAACATGGCAACCAGGCGATCTATGCGGGCTCCTATGGGTGGGCCAGTGCCGGGCGGTTTCACCATGCGCAAGGGCAGCTCAAGCGGTTTCTCAACTGCATTGGCGGCTACACCAGCTCAAAAAACACCTATAGTTTCGCGGCGGCCGAAGTTGTCGTGCCGCATGTGCTGGGCGATTTTCGCGGACCTCTGGACAGTTCGACCAGCTGGCAGTCGATTGCAAAGCACTGCGAGCTTTTCGTGGCCTTTGGCGGGGTGCCTCTGAAGAACGGTCAGATATCGCAGGGCGGTCTTGGGGCGCATGTCCAGAAGGCAGGTATTGCTGCCGCCGTTGAGGCGGGGGTCGAGTGGGTCAGCATTTCACCTTTGAAAACCGACATGGCCTCCACGGCCAAAGCGCGGTGGATCGCCCCGCGCCCCTCAACCGATGCGGCGCTGATGCTGGGGCTGGCGCATGTCCTGTTGGATCAAGGGCTGCAGGACACGGCGTTTCTGGACAGCTATACGGTCGGGTTTGACCGCTTTGCCGCCTATCTGCGGGGCGATCCCGATGGCATCCCCAAGACGGCGGAATGGGCGGGGCAGATCTGCGCGGTTCCGGCACAGGAGATCAGGGACCTCGCCCGGCGGATGGCGTCAAAGCGCACGATGATTTCGGTGAGCTGGTCTCTGACCCGGCAGGACCATGGCGAACAACCGTTCTGGGCGGCGATTGCGCTGGCCGCGATGCTGGGCCAGATCGGGTTGCCGGGGACCGGGCTGGGGTTCGGCTATTCGGCAATGAACAACGTCGGGCTTCAGCGCCGCCAGATCGACTATGCCGCGCTGCCGCAGGGCACCAACCCTGTGCCCGATTTCATCCCGGTCGCGCGGCTGACGGACATGCTGGAGACCCCCGGCGGCTCCTTCGACTACAACGGGCAGCGTCGGCAGTACCCGGACATCCGGCTGGTCTGGTGGGCCGGGGGCAATCCGTTTCACCACCATCAGGACCTGAACAGAATGCGCAAGGCATGGGCGCGCCCCGAGACCGTGATTGCGACCGATTGGTGCTGGAACGGGCTGGCGCGCCACGCCGACATTGTGCTGCCCTGCACGACCTCGCTGGAGCGGAGTGACATCGCGCTGACCCCGAAAGACCCGTTTCAAGTAGTCATGGACCAGGCGATTGACCCTGTGGGCGAGGCCCGGAGCGACCATGACATCCTGCGCGGTATCGCCGCTGAAATGGGGGTGGAGGCCGCCTTTACCGAAGGGCGCAGCCCGCAGGAGTGGCAGCGCTGGCTTTACGACATTTCGCGTCAGTCCGCCGCGCGCGAGGGGGTGGTGCTGCCCGACTGGGACAGCTTCCAGCGGGACGGCGTGTTCCGCGTGCCAGAGCCCGAACGCGATACCATCATGCTGGAGGACTTCCGCGCCGACCCGGTCGCCCATCCTCTCAAGACCCCCAGCGGCCGGATCGAGATATTCTCGGAGACGATTGCAGGCTTTGACTATGCGGACTGTCCGGGCCATCCGGTCTGGCTGGAGCCGCTGGAATGGCTGGGGGCGGTGCAGGACTATCCCCTGCATATGATCTCAAACCAGCCTAGCCACAAGCTGCATTCGCAACTGGACCACGGAGCTGTCAGCCAGGGGGCACGGATTGACGGGCGTGAACCCTGCCTGATGAATGGGGCGGATGCCGCCGCACGGGGGCTGAAGGCGGGCCAGACTGTGCGGGTTTTCAATGATCGTGGGGCCTGTTTTGCCGGGCTCCGGATCAGTGACGATATCATGCCCGGCGTGATCCAGATGGCGACCGGCGCGTGGTACGACCCGGATGGCAAAGCCTGCCGGAACGGAAACCCGAATGTGCTGACCCCGGACAAGGGCACCTCGCGGCTGGCGCAGGGACCGATTGCGCACACCTGTCTTGTAGAGGTAGAAGCCGCGCCCGAGAATGCGGCGCGGACGCAGATCTATGCGCCTCCGCGCATTGTGACCCGCACAGCGGACAGGGCGTAGTGCCTCTCCATTGGCGGCAGGAAGGGCGTTTGTGGTGATCTGGTACCCTTACGCCAGCGCGCCGTGCCGATGACGGGTAGCAGCGGTCTTTCCACCCTTCGGCAAGGGGCGGGCGCGCCGCTCGTGCTGGTGCATGGCTATTTGGGCGGTGCTGCACAATGGCAGGCCCAAATTAGGCGCTCAGCACCGGGTTCGATGTGCTTGCCCCTGAACTCGCTGGCTATGGCGGCCGCGCGGCAGAGCTGGGACAGGACAGCATCGAAGGATTTGCCGGGCAAGTCCTCGCCTCTCTGACCGAACAGGGGGTGGAGAGGTTTCACCTGCTGGGGCACTCGATGGGCGGCATGATCGTGCAGCAGATGGCGGCCTTGGCGCCGGCGCGCATCGACCGGTTGATTTGCTATGGCACCGGCCCCAGAGGGGTGATGCCGGACCGTTTTGAAACCATCGACCAATCGCGCAGCCGCATCCGGGTCGAAGGGGTGCCGGCAGCAGCCCGGCGCATTGCCGCCACGTGGTTTGTCGCGGGCGAGGCGGCCGCAGGCTATCCTTTATGTGCACAGCTTGGGCAAGCTGTGCGCGAAGAGACCGCGCTGGCCGGGCTCACCGCGATGGAGGCATGGGATGGGCGCGCGACCCTGTCGGAAATCACCCAAAAGACGCTGGTTCTCTGGGGGGACCGCGACCGATCCTACCGCTGGCCGCAGCCTCAGGCGCTTTGGCAGGGGATCAGAAACAGCAGCCTGTGTGTGTTGCCCGGTTGTGCCCATGCGATGCATCTGGAGCAGCCGGAGATGTTCAACCAAATCATCGCCCGCTTTTTGACGGAACCGGAGTGATCCGCTCAGGACGCTTCGGTCAGCGGTTTCGTCTCTGATGCGAACCAGCCTTTGCCCGGCACGGCGGCCAGCAGCTCCGTGGTGTAGCTGTGCTGCGGATTGGCGAAAAGCTCGGCCGTCGGGCCGATCTCGACCACCTCGCCGCGCTGCATCACGGCAATCCTGTCGCAGACCTGTGCGGCCACGCGCAGATCGTGGGTGATAAAGATCATCGACAGGTTCATCCGGTCGCGTATTTCGTCCAGCAACGTGAGGATTTGTGCCTGAATGGAGACATCGAGCGCGGATACCGGTTCATCGGCCACCAGAATCTGCGGCTCCAGTGCCAGAGCCCGTGCGATCCCGATGCGTTGCCGCTGGCCGCCCGAGAACTCATGCGGGAAGCGATCATACGCGCGGTCATCGAGCCCGACGATCTTGAGCAGCTCCAGCGCCTTGTCGCGGGCCTCGGCACTGCTGGCGCCATACATCTCGGGCCCCTGGGCAATGATACGTCCCACCTTGGCCCGCGGGTTGAGCGAGGCGAAAGGGTCCTGAAACACCATCTGGATTTTGGCCCGGTGCGGGCGCATGGCGGCCCGGCCCAGCGGGCGCAGGTCGGTGTCGCCCAGCAGGATTTCCCCGGCCTCCGCATCAGTCAACCGCACAATGCACCGTGCCACGGTGGATTTGCCGGAGCCGGATTCGCCGACAATGCCCAGG
Organism: Roseobacter weihaiensis; assembly: GCF_020622345.1. Taxonomy (GTDB): domain Bacteria; phylum Pseudomonadota; class Alphaproteobacteria; order Rhodobacterales; family Rhodobacteraceae; genus Roseobacter; species Roseobacter weihaiensis. The sequence goes on from NZ_JACNMO010000004.1 coordinate 16,430, forward strand.
GTCTCGCCTCGGGTCAGGTCCAGTGTCACCTGTTTCGCGGCATGCACCACCCGCGCCTTGCCGCCAAGCAGACCGCCGCCGCTGCGATAGGTCTTTGTCAGCGCATTGACCCGCAGCACGCGCTCTTCGGCGCGGGGCCGGGGGGGGCGCGGGATCAGGCTGGGCACCGCCGCCATCAGGGCCTGCGTATAAGGATGGGTCGGTCTGCGCAGAACTTCGTCGGTTGTCCCGGTCTCCACCACCAGACCGTTCTGCATCACGGCCACGCGGTCGGCGATGTCCGCGACCACGCCAAAGTCATGGGTGATAAAAACCACGCCGGTGCCATGGGATTCCTGCATCTGTTTTATCAGCCGCAGGACCTGTGCCTGCGTGGTCACGTCAAGGGCGGTTGTCGGCTCGTCCGCGATCAGGATCTTGGGGTCCAGGGCGAGCGCCATCGCAATCATCGCCCGCTGCCGTTGCCCGCCTGACAATTGATGCGGATAGGCCCCCAGCGCCTGTTCAGGGTCCGGCAATTGCACGTCCTGCAAGAGCTTGAGCGCCCGGCTGCGGCGTTCCTGAGCTGGCATTTTTTCATGGAACCGAAACACCTCGTCAATCTGGTTGCCGATGGTCATCACCGGGTTCAGCGCGGTCATCGGTTCCTGAAAGATCATCGAGATTTCCGAGCCGCGGATATCGCGCAGACGGGCCTCGCTTGCGGCAGCCAGATCTTCGCCCTGAAAGGTCACCGACCCCTTGGCGATATGCACATGCGGTTTTGGCAGCAAGCCCATGATGGCCCGGGCCGTCAGTGATTTGCCGGAGCCGGATTCGCCCACGACGCAGAGGATTTCATTGTCGTTGAGATGCAGGTTCGCCGCTTCGACCGCATATTTGCGTTGCCCCCCGGCGGGCAGGCCCACATGCAGGTCCTTGATGTCCAAAAGGCGTGTCATGATCTGTCCCTCAGGCGGGGGTTGAGCGCGTCGTTCAGGCCCTCACCCACCAGATTTATGGCGAGCACCGTCAGCAGGATGGCGATCCCCGGGAAGGTGCAGACCCACCATGCGGACCGCAGCAAGGTGCGCCCGGCACCGATCTGAAAACCCCAGCTCATAATGTTGGGATCGCCAAGACCCAGAAAGGCCAGCCCGCTTTCGATCAGGATGGCCGTGGCCACCATCAAGGAGCCGATCACGATGATCGGCGACAGGCAATTGGGCAGGATTTCCCCCAGCATGATCCGAACGTCCCCCATGCCCAGCGTATGACAGGCCTGTACGAATTCGCGGTTACGCAGGCTCAGGAACTCGCCCCGGACGAGGCGCGCCACGGCGGGCCAGGAGACGACGGCGATGGCGATCACGATGCTCTCGATCGAGGGTTTCATGATGGCCACCAGCAGGATGGCAAAGAGAAAAGAGGGGATGGTCTGAAACATCTCGGTCGTGCGCATCAGCAGATTGTCGATGACACCCCCGTAGTAACCGGCCAGCGCGCCCATGATGACGCCGACAAAGACAGCGACCAGCGTGGCGAGCAGCCCGATCAGCAACGAGGTCTTGGCCCCGTGGGCGATGCCTGCGGCCACATCGCGCCCCAGCGAGTCGCTGCCCAGAAGGAAACCATTCGCGCCGGGCGGCGACATGGACTGCCCTGCCAGGCTGAAGGGATCGGCAGGAAAAAACAGCGGTGCCGAAATGGCCATCAGGAAGATCGCAATGAGAATGAACATCCCCATGACAGCCGAGCGATTGCGGGAAAAGAGTCTCCAGAATTGCATATCTCAGGCCATCTCGATACGGGGGTCGAGCGTGGAATAGATGATGTCCACGATCAGGTTGACAGCCACGACCAGGATCGCGGACAAGAGAAAAATGCCCAACAGCAGGTTGAGATCCCGCGCAAAGAGCGCCTCGAAAGCGAGCATCCCAAGACCGGGCCAGGCAAAGACCGATTCCACGATCACCGACCCGCCAATGAGCGCGCCGACCTGCACCCCGGCCATGGTCACGACCGGCAGCAGCGCATTGCGCAACACGTGCACAAAGACGATGCGCCGCTCCGTCACACCTTTGGCGCGGGCGGTGGTCACATAGTCCTGTCCGGCCTGTTCCAGCATCGAGGCGCGCATCAAGCGCGTGTAGAGCGCAAGATAGAAGAGCGACAGTGTAATGGTTGGCAAAACCAGGTGGTGGGCGATATCAAGCACCCTGTCCCAGCCTTCGTAGAACATTGCAAAATTCTCCATGCCGGAGGTGGGAAACCAGCCAAGATTAAGCGAAAACACCACGATCAGCATCAGCCCGACCCAAAAGAGCGGGGTTGCATAGGTGATGAGCGCAAAGATCGAGATTACGGTGTCACGCCAGGTGTTCAGCCCGGATGCCGCCACAAGCCCCAGCACGATCCCGAACCCAACCGCCAGCAGGATGGTTGAGGTCATCAGCAAAAGGGTCGGGAAAAAGCGGTCAAAGATCAGTTCGCTGACCGGCATATCATGGCGGAAGGAATAGCCCAGATCGAGCATCACCACGTTTTTGAGGTACACGCCCAGTTGCACCACCAAGGGCTTGTCGAGGCCGAATTTTTCCCGCAGTTCCGCCATGTATTCGGGGGTGGCGGCCCCGGCCTCACCGGCAAGCACGTCGACTGCGTCACCTTCGGCCAGCTGCAGCAAAAAGAAATTCAGAACCACGATGGCAAAGACAATCGGAATGGCCTGAAAGAGACGCTTCAGCACATATCTTGTGCGGCGCTGTGAACTCTCCATGGATTGACCCTTTTAGTACCGGTACCGGCCAGAGACTGACCGGCACTTTTTTTATCTGCGTATTCGGTTGGCAGGGCTACTCGGTGATCGAGGCCTCCGAGAACGACCCGTAAGCCCCCAGTGCGGATGTCGCGTGGTTCACCAGCTTGTCGTTGTAGACGGTCAGGAACTCCATCTCAAAGAGGTTCGCCACGGGCATGTCGTTTGCGAGGATCGTCTGAATCTCGCCGTAGATTTCGCCGCGTTTGATGGGATCGGGTTCTTGCGCGCCAGCCGCCAGCAGCGCGTCAAGCTCCGGGTTGGAATACCGCGACGCGTTCACGAAATGCGTGCCCTGACGGATTTGGTCCGTGCCGTAGTGGCGGTGAACCCCCAGTACCGGATCGGGCAGCTGGTAAAAGAAGTTCACGTTCATTTCAAAGTCATACTCCGCATAAATGCGGTTCAGCCAGGTGGGAACGTCCTCGTAGCGCAGTTCAACCTCGATGCCGAGAGGCTTCATCGCCTGCTTCATGTATTCGCCCGCCCGGCGCCAGTCTTCGCCGTAGGGGATCAGGTCAAGGGTGACATTGGCACGCACACCATTGGCGTCAGGCAGGATGCCGGCGTCATCCAGCTGCTTGATGGCGGCTTCGAGATCGCCGTTGGCCGGATAATTCGGCAGCCCCGCCTTATAGAGACCAACCTTGTCAAAGCTTGACGACAGCGCGGAGGTGGCGGGTTTGCCATAACCAAACCAGATATTGTCGATCAGGAACTGCCGGTCCATGACCAGTGACACGGCCCGGCGCATGGCCGGATTGTCAAACGGCGGCTTGGTGGTGTTGAACTCGATCAGCGCCATCGGGTTAATCATCGAATAGCCGTCGGTGGTGACTGAAAAGCCGTCCTGCTCGCGCAGGCGTACCGCGTCGATGTTCGGGATCGCCCCGTAGGCACCATACATCACCTCGCCATTTTCCAGGGCGGCCGTGCGGGTCGATGCGTCCGGGATAAACCGACCAACGACACGTTCAAGCAGTGGTTCGCCCGGCTTCCAGTAGTTTTCATTTCGATCAAGGCGGACGTATTGGCCCTTTCTCCATTCCACAAAGGTGAAAGGTCCCGTGCCGACCGGATTGGTCGCCAGGTCAGAGGCGCGCAGATCCGTGCCTTCCAGCAGGTGCTTGGGCACCATCGGGCTTTCATAAGAGGACAGCGCGCGCAACATGTAAGGGGCTGGATTCGCCAGATTGAAAACAGCCGTATAGTCATCGGGCGTATCAATCGAGGTAACTTCGCGGAAAGAGTTCGGGCCGCGCGGGTGTACCTGTTTGAGCACCTCCATCACTGTGAATTGTACGTCCGCCGACGTAAACGGCGCGCCATCATGCCACTGGACCCCTTCGCGCAGCGTGAAGGTGATGGTCTTGCCATCATCGCTGACCTCATAGCTCTCCGCCAGCGACGGTACGATCTGCAGATCGTTATCGTATTCGAACAACCCATCGTAGATCTTTGGCGCAACCAGCCCGATCGGTCCCGACGTCGACAGGAAGGACGCCAGCGAAGGGGGTTCCGGCTGAACCAGATAAACCAGGTTTCCGCCCGCGTTCTGAGCCAGTGCTGAAAGGGGTGAGAGAGCAAGCCCGACGGCGCAGGTTGCCCCCATGAGCAGGGTCTTGAAATTCATTCGTCATTCTCCTTGTTGCCGTTCATCCCCGAAACCGGGGCGCCGATGTGGCGTTGCCGCCATCTGGTTTTTATAATTGCCAAACCCCATTGGTCTTTTTCAGGGGGCCAGGGTCAATTGAAAGCTTAACGTTTGACCATTATTGGATCACAGACCCGAAGATTGCTACTTTTTTAGTCAATTTTCTCAAGTCTGTACATGAAAATTCTGGCTTGAGAGAGGCGGATGACCCGGGTTGCACATTACATCGCAAGGGGTTTGCGTCGCGAAAAATCAGGCAAGCAAGGGCCTGGGGCATTTCCGGGCCTCCAGGGCGGAGACCGCTGCTCCGGCAAGTCTTATGCCGGTCGCCCCTGTGCTACACCTTGGATTGGGGGGCAAAGGGGCCATTTTTGCATGCGGCGCAATGAGTTGAGAGAATGTTCAGGCCTTTGCTGATGGTCTGCCCGCTGCGGTGCGGTTTAGGCCGGGCAACGAGGGTTGCACTCCATTCGAGGGAACCAGTGAGGCCGCCCAAACGCACCGACCTCGCGCAAAGCGGGAGCGCGTTTTCCAAAGCCAGGCCCAAACGGCGCGGGACGAATGGGCCAGCATCTGCCAAGGGAAAAGGCGAAGCCCGTATTGCGCAGCCGGTTCACCGTTCGAATATCAAGTTGCGGTTCTTCTCATCTGAGGGTCAACTGGTGTCATCATGGCAACGGCAACCGTCACAATCGAACACGGCAAGAGCGATCCGGTTTTGCGGCTGGGCGGTCATTTTGTGACGGAGGCGCTTGCCGCAATTGAAGATCGCTTCGCTCTTTTTGCGACGGATGCCAAAAAAGTTCAGGTTGATTTGACCGAGGTGCAGACACTCGATACGGGTGGGGCCTGGATGATTGCCAACCTTAAGGCCCGGTTGCAGGCCGAAGGTGTGGTGCTGGAACTCGTCGGCTGTTCCGCTGAACGCCTCGCCCTCATCAACACGGTGGCCGACGCGCTCCCGACGGAGGTGGGCATCGATGCGCCGCCGGGCGGGTTTCTCGCGTGGATAGAAGAGCTTGGCGGCAAGACGGTCGCGCTTTTCAAAGCGGTTTTGTCGTTCCTGAATTTTACCGGCCTGGTCTTGCACCGTCTCTCGCGTACAGCGGTCAAGCCGTGGCGTCTGCGGGGCATCTCACTGGTCAGCCAGATGCAGGAGGTGGGGCTGAATGCGGTGCCGATTATCGCCTTGATGGGCTTTCTGATCGGCATCGTATTGGCTTTTCAGGGGGCCGCACAGCTGCGGCAGTTCGGGGCCGAGGTTTTTGTCGTCGATCTGATCGCTGTCTCGGTCCTGCGAGAGCTGGGGATTTTGCTGACTGCCATAATCGTGGCCGGGCGATCCGGGTCGGCGTTCACAGCGTCCATTGGATCCATGAAAGTGCGCGAAGAGATTGACGCGATGCGCACGCTTGGCCTTGATCCGGTTGAGGTGCTGGTGCTGCCACGGGTCCTGGCGCTGATTGTCATGTTGCCGATCCTCGGTCTGATCGCTAACATCTGCGCTCTGGTGGGCGGCGCATTGATGAGCTGGATAGAGCTGGGGATCAGCCCCGGCATGTTCATGACACGGTTTGTCGACAACACCGACGTCTGGCATCTGGGCGTGGGGATGATCAAAGCCCCGTTTTTTGCCTTCGTCATCAGCATTGTGGGGTGCTGGCAGGCGCTGCAGGTGGGCGGGTCTTCGGAAAGTGTCGGGCAGCGCACAACGCAATCCGTTGTTCAGTCCATTTTTCTGGTGATCGTCTTGGACGCCTGCTTTTCGGTTTTCTTTGCGGAGGTCGGCTTGTGAAAGACACCCCCGATCAGTCACATCCCGCCGATACGGCGCAAACCCGCGAGGCGGTCATCCAGGTGCGGGGTCTGCGCACCGCGTTCGGCCCGCAAGTGGTGCATGAGAACCTCGACCTCGATGTCTGGAGGGGAGAGGTTTTGGGCATTGTGGGAGGGTCGGGCACCGGCAAGTCGGTGCTGCTGCGCAGCATCGTCGGTCTGATCCGTCCCGCCGCAGGGAACATTCGCGTTCTTGGAACAGACGTTGTGAATGGCCCGGAGGCGGACCGGCGAAGGGTTGAAAAGCAATGGGGCGTGGCCTTTCAGGACGGTGCACTCTTTTCCTCGCTGACGGTCTTGCAGAATGTCATGGCCCCGATGAGAGAACATCTCAGGCTGTCTCACGGCTTGATGAAAGGCCTGGGAGAGTTGAAGATCAGCCTTGTCGGGTTGCCGCCGCTAAGCTGTGGCAAGTTTCCGTCCGAGCTGTCGGGGGGCATGCGTAAGCGGGCAGCGCTCGCGCGCGCGCTCGCCCTTGATCCGCAGATTGTGTTTCTGGATGAACCCACCGCGGGGCTCGATCCGATTGGCGCGGCAGCCTACGACGATCTTATCGGCGAATTGCAAAACTCGCTTGGCTTGACGGTGTTTATGGTGACCCATGACCTCGACAGCCTTTACGCGATCTGCAACCGTGTTGCCGTGCTTGCGGAAAAGCGCGTATTGGTGGAAGGGCCGGTGGAAAACATGGTCGAGGTCGATCATCCTTGGGTGCAGGAATACTTTACCGGCCCGCGCGCCCGCGCCGCTAAAGCGACCGATTGAGAGGAAAGACCCGCAATGGAGACCAAGGCCAACTATGTTCTGATAGGCACCTTCACGCTGATTGGAATTCTGGCGGGCTTTGGGTTTTTGCTCTGGCTGGCCAAGGTCGAGGTTGACCGGCAATATGCCTATTACGACGTGCTTTTCAATAATGTGTCCGGCCTGAACGAAGCCGGTGATGTGCGCTACAATGGCCTTCCTGTCGGACAGATCGTCGATCTGGCCCTCGATCCGCAGGACCCCTCAAAGGTAAGAGTGCGCCTCGAGGTCGATGCCGCGACGCCCGTGAAAACGGACACAATCGCAACGTTGCAATCTCTGGGCGTGACGGGTGTGAGCTTTGTGGGGCTGTCCGGCGGGAGCCCTGATGCCGACAATCTGCCGCAGGGTGGGTTGATCCGATCAGAGATCAGCGCTTTTCAGTCTGTTTTGCAGGGCGCGCCAGAGCTTTTGCAGAAGGCCGTTCTGCTGCTTGAAGACATCAATTCCGTCGTCAACGAAGAGAACCGGGACGCGGTGAGTGCCATTCTGACCAATCTCTCCTCGGCCTCGGGCCGGCTGGACCGGACATTGGCGGATTTCGAAACACTTTCGGACGATCTTAGTCTTGCCGCGCGTGAAGTCTCGAATTTCACAGATCAGCTGGGTGATCTGTCGCAGTCCGCCGAGACAACGCTGACGACGGCGACGCAGACGCTGGAGACCGCACAAGGTGCGATTGAACGCACCGATGGCGTGATTGAGACGGCGAACCGGACGCTGTCGACGATGGATGACACTTTTGCGTCGGCAAACACCCTGATCGAAGGCGATCTGGCAGAGTTTGTGCGACAGGGCAGGGCAACCGCGGCCGCGATCGACACCACCTTGACGGCGCTTGATCCGACGCTGGTGGACACGCTGCAAGCCGCCCGCAACACCCTGACCGAAGCGGAAGAGACCTTTGCCTCGGCCAATCGTGTGTTGAATGAGGACATTGACACGATCCTGAGCGATGCAAGCCGCGCGGTGAACAGCTTCCGAACCACCGTTGAAAGCGCGTCGGGAGACATCGCGCTGATCTCAGCGGAGGTGTTGAAAGCGTCGCAATCGGCCTCCAATTTCGCGGGTACCTTGGAAGCGGTTCTGGTCCAAAACCGCCGACAGCTTTCAAATTTCATCAGGGTAGGGCTGCCGGAATTTCTGCGCCTTACGGAAGAAGCCCGGATTCTGGTCAGCGATCTTGATCGATTTGTTGAACGGGCCCAAAGAGACCCGGCGCGGTTTCTTCTTGGCACGCAAGGCTCGGAGTTTCGGAGATGACCGGTTTCCTGTTCCGGCTGATGCCCTTGCTGGTTGTCCTCGGGTCCGTCAGTGGCTGCGCGGGGCTCAGCACATTGACATCGGTCACCGCGCCAACGGATCTTTATACTCTCACCCCAAAAAGCACGTTTGATCCCGCGCTTCCCCGGCTAAGGCAACAAATTGTCGTTCAGGAACCGACCGCGACGGCAGCGGTCAGCAATGACCGTATCGCTGTGCAGCCCTCTCCTCTTCAGGTAGAGTATCTGAGCGGCGCGCGTTGGGTCGACCTTGCCCCCGTCATTATTCAGGCGCTCTTGATCGAGAGCTATGAGAACAGCGGCAAAGTTGACGCTGTGGGCCGATCTGCGGTCAGCTTGCGGGCAGATTACCTGATTGTTACCGATTTGCGCGAATTTCAGGCCCGCGTTCCTCCGGCAGTGGCGGAAAACGACCGTCTTCAAGTGCAGGTCAGACTGAACTTTAAGCTGGTGAATGCCGATGTGGATCGCATCATTGCGTCACGCTCATTTGAAGAAATCGTCGACACTCAGAGTGACGACGCGGGAGATATCGCGTTGGCGTTTGACCAAGCCCTTGGGAGCGTGATGCGCGATGCGGTGGAATGGAGCATACGCGAGATGCATGCGGACGCGCTCGAAAGGCCTGCCGCGTTGGAGGACTGATCGCATCGAGCGAAAGTTTCCGCCTGTCGGAGAACCCCCAAATATGAAATCGTCAAACAAGGGCTTCCGATCCTTGATCCTTTTTGCTCCCGCCTGGATCAGGGGTTGCACGCGGCTGAAACAGGCACCCTCGCATGACTTGAGATGCGGCGGACCATGCAGATATCGGTGAAAGCCCCGTCCCCAGACCTTCGGCAAGCTGAAACAGGCAGAACGGACACTGGGTTGGTCTTTGATGCTTTCGCCATGACGTACATCACCGGCATCCGTTTTTTGCGCGGCGCAACGGGTTTAGAAGTTTGACAGGATGATCGACGCGATATTGGCGCTGGAGGGGGTGCCAAGGGCCTGCGTTGTGCTGGTCAGCAGGTACCGTTGCCGTAGTTCATCCAGCCTGTCAGGGTCGGCATAATCTGTGACCTCGCTTGTCCCGAAAAAGCTTTCTGACCGATCCTTCATGACGCTCAATTGCTGATCGATGTCGATGCTGCCAAAACTCGATGGTAACCCGAAAGCCCCCTCGAACACCTGTCTTAAGGGTGGAGAGGCCATGATGGAAAACCAACTGGCATCATTATTGGTGCCTGCATTTATGACTTGGTTCAACTCCCGCTCCAGTGACAGTGCGATGCGCATGGTCGGATCACTCTCCCCGACCTGAATCTCGAATTGCCGGTCAAGATAGTTTTGCGTGACCTGCTCCACAAATCCTGCGGGGTAAGTCCGTTTCGTGTCGGTTTCCTTGAAGGTGAACAGGTCAAAAAGATCGCGCTGGCGCGAGTCTGAAAGCGAGTTGACCAAAGATGTCGAACTTTGCGGATCTGAATTGAGCACACGCTCCATCAGGCCTCGTGCAGCCACGGTTTGCGAAAATCCAAACAGATCCAAGGTAGCGTCCCGCAGGTCGTCTGCACCCATCACGTCCTCGGGTGTGTCGAGTGGGCCCCGAACCTCAGCGGCTGCGGCGAGCAAGGTCTGCAATTTACCCTGCTGGAGCACGATTTCCCCGGCCTCATCGAGGGCGGGATCACCGTTTTCATCCAACTGCGGGGTATTAAAGTTGAAGGCACCGGCCAAAAGCATAAACCGTTCGTCTTCCAGAGTGTTTGCAAAAGAGGCCTCGTCGTTCAAATCCGATTGCAGAACGTCGGTCAGAAAACTGTCAGGGTAGACGTTGTCGAGGCCGAAAATCTGCATCGCCTGGTCCAGTAGTTCAGGTTCTTCCAACAGATCAGCGGGCGTTTTGATGTCGTCGAACCGGTCGGAAAAACTGTCTGCGATGGCGTCAAGCCTGCTTTTATCCTGCTCTTTCTTGAAGAAATTGAACGTTTCTGCAAATTCGACCAGCCCCTCACCGGGCATCCGGTTGGCGAAGGAGTTCTCATCCGACAGGTCAGATTCAAGCACCTGTTTTAAGAAGTAGGTGTTGGAAATATTGTCTTCCAGACCGAACTTTTCCAAGGATGCCCGAAGCAGCGAGCGATCCGCCAACAGATCATCTGCTGACTGCAGGGCGGCAAGTTGGGTCGACAATTCGTCGGCTGTGCGGGCTTCGGGCAGCTGGGCCCCTCCCTCGCCGGCGAAGTTAAAGGCCTGCGCAAAGGCAAGGTAGCGTTTGTCCGCCAAACGGTTGGCCAGGGATGTGGAATCCTCCAGGTCGGAGTCGAGAATTCTTTGAATGAAAGCGCGGTTGTTCAGGTCTTCATCAAGGCCAAAGGCCCCCAGGGCCACTTTCAGGAGGGTCCTGTCCGCCATCAGTTCTTCTGACGATTGAATGTCTTTTATCCGTTCTGAGAACTGTGTCGTCTCACGGGCAACCAGGGGGTTTTGTTCAAAGAGGTTTTGCTGCGTCTCACGGGTGCGCGTCACAAAAGAATATCCGGCGACGCCGGAGCCGAAAACTGTCGGGACAAAAGTCACAATTCACCTCCAAACCACTGCGCAAAGGCTTGTGGCACACCCCTTCGATAGGTTCATCAATCGGGCATGGCGGTCGGCCTCCGCTATTTCCCGTGGTACAGGGATTTGGTAAAGGAAGTCCTAGCAAATCCGCGCGTGGGGCCATCGCCGCAAGACATGGTAAACGAAGCGTAAGATCGCGGACATAGGCCACCCGAAGGGACAGCGCCGGACTTGTGAGATCCACTGCAGAGGTTTGAAGCCTGACCTAATCCTCAAGCTGGTTGATGGCCCGGTCTGCCGACACGGCTGCAGACGTTCGATTGTCCACCCCCATCTTCTGAAAGATCTGTTCGAGGTGCTTGTTGATCGTTCGGCTGCTGAGCGTCAGGATCTGGGCGATGTCGCGGTTTGTCTTGCCCATCGAAAGCCAATAGAGAACTTCCGCTTCTCTGGGGGTCAGACCGAATGTGCTGGCAAGATGCGTGTAAGGCGATTGCGGGTTGCCCCGGCAAACTTTCAAAAGAATTTCTTCTGACGGGGACATCCCGATATAGGCCAGGGCCAGATCCTCGACCATGAAAGCATTGGTCTGAGACGCCGGCAGTCGGGTGCATGTGGCAAGCCAATCCGCAAACGCTTTGCCGGACAGAATGTTGATGTTGTGCCGGGTCGAGACCGACCCGAGCATTCTGAGCGCTCGGGGGCTGCCCCAGAGGACCAGACCGTCACGGTCCACGGCAATCACGGACCGGCCCGATGTATCCAGCGCTTGCCGCGCGCTTTGCACAGCGCGCGCGTTCAGGATGTGGGTGGTGATGCGGGCCAGCAATTCGTCAATGACGGCAGGCTTGGTGACGTAATCCACACCGCCAACCTGCAGGCCCTTGATGATATGTTCAGAGTCCGTCAGCCCGGTCATGAAGATCACAGGGGCATAGGCAAGCCGCTCGTCCGATTTAAGCAGGCTGCAGGTCTGAAAACCGTCAAGCTGCGGCATGACCGCATCCATCAGGATCACATCCGGCAAAATACGTTCCGCGAGCTTCAGCGCGGCATGACCGTTGTTGGCCACCACGACGCTGATGCCGTTCTCTTCCAGCGCCGTTGTTATCATGCTGAGCGATTCCGGGCTGTCGTCCACGACCAGCGCGATGTTGCGGTCTTCGCGATCAGGGTGTGACATTGCCTGCCTCCTCCAGAACATCTGCGATGCCGGGCAAATCAAAAACCGACGCCATCTTGCTGAGCCTGACCAGCATGGGACCGCGCAGGCTGCCCTGTTCGGCCAGTTCCGAGATCCGGTCCGTCAAAATCCGCGCCATGCCGTTGCGGGCCAGTTCGATCAGCTCCAGCCGTTCCGCCTCTGAAAGCTGCACATGCGGTTTGACCTTTAAGGGACCTGCGTCCTTGAAGACCAGCTCGATCCGCAGGATTTCCGAAATCCGTACCAGCAGGTCATCGAGGTTGTAGGGCTTTGCAATGAAGGCGTCACAGAGCGCCAGTTCAGGGGAGGGGCGTTTGCCGTCCATCGCGTGACCTGAGATCATGATGATCGGGGTGGAGCGATGCGCGCCCCGGCGCAAGCCTTCGGCCAGCTCCCAGCCGTCCTGCCCGGGCAAATCGATGTCGAGGATGAAAAGATCCGGGGTGATGTCGTCGAGCATGGACAGCGCCTGCTCTGCATTTGTGGCCGTGAGCACGGCGAACCCCAGAGGTGACAGGAAACTGTCGACAAGCGCCAGATGATTGAGGTCATCATCCACAACCAGCAGTATCCTGCGCGCCCCAACCACACCGGAGATCGCCCGCGTCCCCGTCTCGCCAGACGACAGCGGCGGGGTCTGTTCGCTCCCCACGGGCAGCGCGGGCAGCATGAAGCGTACCCGGAACAGGCTGCCCTGACCCACGGTGCTTTCCAGCTCTATGTCGCCGCCGAGGATCTCGACCAGCAGCTTGGTGATTGTCAGTCCCAGGCCGGAGCCGGCGGCCTGCACCCTCTGGCCGCGCTCGAAAGGTTCCCAGATTCTATCGCGGTCTGCCTTGGCAATACCAACGCCTGTGTCCCTGATTTCAATGACGGCAACCTCGTTGCGGTACTTGATCCGCAGATCCACCGATCCTTCATCCGTGTAGCGGATCGCATTGGACAGGAGATTGATGAAAATCTGCCGCAATCGCTTTTCGTCGAAGGTCACCCAGAGTGGGAGGTGCTCGCTCGTCTCCATTGAAAAGACGAGGTTTTTCTCGCGCGCGGCTTCCTCAAAAATGGAGCTGACCTGGTGCAGAAAGAGCCTCAGATTGATCCGATCCCGACTGACCTGAAGGTGCCCTGCCTCGATGCGGGAGATATCGAGCAGCCCTTCGATCAACCCCGCCAGATGTTCACTGCTGCGCCGGATCGTGGTGATTGAATTTCGCCGACGCGCGGGAATATCGTCGTCTTTTTCCAGAATCTGCGCAAAGCCGTAGATGGAGTTCAGGGGCGTGCGCAACTCGTGGCTTAGGCCGGTCATGTAGCGGGTCTTGGCGAGGTTCGCGGCCTCGGCCTTTTCCTTGGCCTGTTGCAGTTCCTGATCCGTGCGTTCGTGGGCGCGCACTTCAAAAAGCAGCCGTTCGTTTTGTTTTTTGGCCTCACCGCGGGCCTGATGCTGGCTTTCGGAAATCAGCAGGTACATCCAGACAACGATGCCGATGACGATCAGGATCATCGAGAAGATGACCCAGAGGACCGCGTCGAAGTTCTCGGCAGACCGCAGCCCGCGTACAAAGAGCAGGAGACCGCCGAACGCGGCCCCCAAAAGCGATGTGGCGATGATGAACCGTGACATCCGCGACATGAGCGCCTTGACCATCGGTTCGGGCAGGGCACGTGCCAGCGTGGCTCTGGTCACATTTTCCACGCGCGCATGGGGTTTGCACATATCCCGGCAGGTACTGTCCAGCGTGCAGCACAGCGAACAGATCGGGCCCTCGTGAAACGGGCAGTGCGTCATGTCTTCGGTGTCAAAGCTGTAGGCGCAGACGATGCAGGTATTGTCGCTTGTCTCAAGAGCCGGCACCGGCCTTGCGATGTAGTAGCGCCCAGCCGTGCCCCAGGCGATGATCGGGGCCAGAAAGAAGGAACTGCCCAACGCGATGAATGAGGAGAGCGCCTTGGGCAGCTCCCCAAAGAGGCCGCCATAGGCCGACAGCGACAGCAGGCAGGCCGAGGCCATCGCGCCAATGCCGACGGGGTTGAAGTCATAAAGATGCGCGCGGCGGAACTCGATCCCCCGGGGGCTGAAGCCCAGTGGCTTGTTGACCACCAGATCAGCCACCAGTGCCCCGATCCACGCAAGCGCCACATGGGAATAGAGCGCCAAGGTCGCTTCCAGCGCGCCGAAGACGCCAAGCTCCATCAGCATGACTGCGATCCCGACATTGAAGACCAGCCAGACCACCCGGCCCGGATGGGCATGGGTGAGCCGGGAAAAGAAGTTGGACCAGGCAATGGAGCCTGCATAGGCATTGGTGACGTTAATCTTCAGCTGGCTCAAAATAACGAAGGTGCTGGTCAGGACCAGCACGGCAAGGGGTGAGTTGATGGTCATGCTGAAGGCGGTCTCATACATCCTTGTCGGATCGCTGGCATGGGCTGTGGGCACGCCGCTGGCGATGGCCAGCATGGCAAGATAGGAGCCTGCGAGCATTTTTATCATACCCAAAACCGACCAGCCGGGGCCGGCCGCGATCAGTGCGGCCCACCACCGGCGCTTTTCACTGGCGTTTTTTGGTGTGGGCAGAAAGCGCAGATAATCCACCTGCTCGCCAACCTGCGCGATCAGCGAAAAAATCACGCCCGAGGCGGCCCCCAGCATGATGAGCTTGCCTGCGTTGCTGCCATCATGCTGCACGTTTCCTTCGAAACTGGACCACCCTTCGATGTCATACCCGACAAAGGCGAGGATCACGAAAGGCGTGATGTGCAACAACACCCAGAGCGGCTGGGTCCAGGCCTGGAAGGCTGAGATCTTTGAGAAGCCGTTGATGACCAGCGGGATCACCACGACCGCGCTGACCAGGTAGCCCAAGACCAGCGGCACCCCAAAGAAGTACTCCATGGCGAGCGCCAGAATGGCCGCTTCGAGGGCAAAGAAGATGAAGGTAAAAGTTGCGTAGATCAGCGAGGTGATCGTCGAGCCGATGTAGCCGAACCCGGCCCCGCGCGTCAGCAGATCGATATCGACGCTGTAGCGCGCGGCATAATAACTGATTGGAAAGGCGGTCAGAAACAAAAAGGCCCCCACCAGCATGATCGCGGTAATGGCGATGTCAAAGCCGTAGGTCAGCGTGATCGCTCCACCGATGGCTTCGAGCGCCAGAAAGGAGATCGATCCGATGGCGGTATTGGCAACCCGTGCACAAGACCAGCGCCGGGCACGATGGGCGGTGAACCGCAGCGCAAAGTCTTCCATGGTCTCATTGGCCACCCAGCGGTTATAGCGCCGTTTCTCTTTCGTTGCGCGGTACAGCGTGGCCATGGAAATCCCCGATCGACGTCTTTTCTCCAAAAGGAAAATGCCCGCCGTTTGATCGGCGAGAGGGCTCACCCACCCTGTTTTCCACTCATTCTGATCCCCAGCGTACAGAGTAGTTATGCGCAGAGGCATACGTCAATCGACGTATACGGCTCTGCGCGGGCTTGCTGGATAGTTCAATCAAGGCACGAAGATTCTGCCCATTGATTAATCCATTCCCCAACAGGAGCTATCATGACTGACAAGAAAATCCCGAACGCCTTGGCCGGACCAAGCAGACGCGCCTTTATGGCTGGCGGCGCTGCTTTGACGGCTTCACTCTTTGCACCCAAAGGGCTGCGTGCCCAGGAGTTTCCAACCGCTGAGGTCAACACCACCGGGCTCGCGGTGACCGACGACGCGGTCACCATTGGCATTCTGCACTCTGTCACCGGGACCATGGCGATCTCGGAAACCGGGTCAGTTCAGGCCGAGAAGCTCGCGATTTCACAGATCAACGCGCAGGGCGGTATTCTGGGCCGCAAGATCGAATACATTCAGGAGGACGGCGCCTCCGACTGGCCAACCTTTGCGGAGAAAGCCCGCAAACTGCTGGTCAATGACAAGGTCGCCTCCGTCATGGGCTGCTGGACCTCCGCGAGCCGCAAAGCGGTGCTGCCGGTCTTTGAGCAGCACAACGGGTTCCTCTACTACCCCACGTTCTACGAAGGGTTGGAGCAATCCCCCAACGTGATCTACACCGGGCAGGAAGCCACGCAGCAGATCATCGCGGGCCTCGATTGGGTGACGCGTGAAAAGGGGGCCAAGACCTTCTACCTGCTGGGGTCCGACTACATCTGGCCGCGCACCTCGAACAAGATCGCGCGCAAGCACATCGAGAACTTCATGGAAGGCACCAGCGTTGTGGGCGAGGAATACTATCCGCTCGGCCATACGCAGTTCAACTCAGTCATCAACAAGATCCGTTTGCGCAAGCCGGATGTGATCTACGCCATCGTCGTGGGCGGGTCGAACGTGGCCTTCTACAAGCAACTCAAGGCGGCGGGCATCGACCCCGCAGAGGAAAGCCCGATGGTGCTCACCATCTCCGTGACCGAGGACGAGATCCGCGGCATCGGCGGCGAGAACATCGAAGGGTCTTACGCCTGCATGAAGTATTTCCAGAGCCTCGAAAACGAGAACAACCTGGCTTTCGTCAAGGCTTTCAAGGAAATGTGGGGGGAGGACATGGTGATCGGTGACGTAACGCAGGCTGCCTATCTGGGCCCATGGCTGTGGAAGGCTGCGGTCGAGAAAGCAGGCTCGTTCGATGTGGACAAGGTGCGCGCGGCAAGCCCCGGCATCGAGATGACAACCGCGCCCGAGGGCTATGTGAAGATCCACGAAAACCATCACCTCTGGTCCAAGACCCGTGTGGGTCGCGCGCAGGCGGATGGCCAGTACGAGGTGGTGTTCGAGACGGCAGATCTGGTGGAGCCGGATCCCTTCCCCGAAGGCTACCAGTAAGTTCCTCTGGGGGGGGCGCTTATCCTAGGGGCGCCCTTTCCCCGCTTTTGTGTCCCACCCCTGTTTTCCGCCCATCACGCGTAGAGGCTGCCGATGTTTTCCGACTATTCCATGACCGAGCTTGGCGCGATTTTCGCCATGCAGGGCTTTGCCGGGCTGATCCTGTTTTCGGTCTTTGTGCTGATGGCGCTGGGGCTGGCGATCATCTTTGGCCAGATGGGCGTCATCAACATGGCCCATGGGGAGTTCATGATCCTCGGGGCCTATGTCACCTATCTGACATCGACTGCCTTTGCGGTCTATGTGCCGGGGCTCTTTGGTATCTATTTCTTCGTCGCGATGATCCTTGCTTTCATCGCTTCGGGCCTTTTGGGGCTCTTTGTTGAATGGGCGATGATCCGGCATCTTTACAAGCGACCGCTCGACACGCTTCTGGCCACCTGGGGGCTGAGCCTCATTCTCCAGCAGGTTTACCGCAGCGTCTTTGGCGCCCGCGAGGTTGGTGTCAGTATCCCCGACTGGATGATGGGCTCCTTGCCGCTGACCGACCTGATCGAAATTCCGATCAACGGCATATTCGTGATGGTGCTGGCCACGGGTATTGCGCTGGGCGTCTACTATCTGATGTTCCGGTCGGCTTGGGGATTGCAGGTGCGCGCCATCAGCCAGAACCGTGTGATGGCGGATGCGGTGGGCATCAACACCGCCTGGACCGACCGGCTGACCTTTGCCATCGGCTGCGGCGTGGCGGGCGTGGCCGGGTCGGCTTTCACGATGATCGGGTCCACCGGGCCCACGGCAGGTCAGCTCTATATCGTCGACACCTTCCTTGTCGTTGTCTTTGGCGGCACCGGCAGCCTGCTCGGCACCATCGCCAGCGCCTTCTCCATCAGTCAGGCCCAGTCAATCATGGAGTTCTTCCTGTCGGGGTCCATGGCCAAGGTTCTGACGCTGCTTGTGGTCGTCGGCATCCTGATGATCCGCCCGCAGGGGCTCTTCTCTCTCAAGCTGCGCAAGTAAGGAACGTCTCACATGAGTGCTTCGTCTCACCGTCTGTTCTCCCGGCAGGACATCATTGGGTTCGCCATCCTTGCCGCCGTTATCTTCATCGTGTTGCCGCTCGCGTTGGACAGCTTTCGCCTCAACCTCTTTGGCAAGTACCTGACCTATGCCTTTGTCGCGGTGGGGTTGGTGCTGTGCTGGGGCGCGGGGGGCATCCTGAGCCTGGGGCAGGGGGTGTTCTTTGGACTGGGGGGCTATTGCATGGCGATGTTCCTCAAGCTTGAGGCCTCGACCCCCGAGAACACCGCCATCCAATCGACGCCCGGCATCCCCGATTTCATGGACTGGAACCAGATCACCGCGCTGCCGTGGTGGTGGGAACCCTTCAACAGCCTGCTGTTTTCGCTGATTGCGGTGGTCATGGTGCCGGTCATGTTTGCCTTTATCATCGGCGTGGCGATGTTTCGTCGGCGCGTCGGGGGCGTCTATTTTGCCATTATCACACAAGCCTTCGCGGCGATCCTGACGATCCTCATCATCGGCCAGCAAGGCTACACCGGGGGTGTGAACGGCATCACCGACCTGCGCACGCTGCAGGGCTGGGACATCCGCACCGACGCGGCCAAGGAAACCCTCTATTACGTGAATGGCGTGCTGCTCTTTGCCTGCCTGCTGATTGCGCAGTTCGTGCGGAAATCCAAGCTCGGGCGGCTGCTGATTGCGATGCGGGATCAGGAAGACCGGGTGCGGTTTTCCGGCTACGATGTGGCCAGCTTCAAGATCTTCATCTTTTGTCTTGGCGCGGGCTTTGCCGGGATCGGCGGGGCGATGTTCACCCTGCAGGTCGGTTTCATGTCACCCACGCTGGTGGGCATCGTGCCCTCCATCGAGATGGTGATCTTTTGTGCGGTGGGCGGGCGCCTGTCGATCATCGGCGCGGTCTATGGCGCGCTGCTGGTGAACTGGGCCAAGACGTCCTTGTCCGAAAGCTTCCCCGAGCTTTGGTTGCTGGGGCTGGGCGGGCTGTTCATCGCCGTTGTCATGGCCTTTCCCAACGGTCTGGCAGGCATCTACGCCGAACATATCGCCCCGCGTCTGGCAGCCCTCTTTGCCAAGCGCCAGACCCCCGCCGCGGTCCCAAAACCCAAACCCGCAGAGTAGGATGTCAGATGCTCGACAATAACCCCAACTTCCTGCTGATGGTCGAAGGGCTGACCGTTTCCTTTGACGGGTTCAAAGCGGTGGATGACCTGAGCTTTTACGTGGAGCCCAACGAATGCCGCGTTATCATCGGCCCCAATGGGGCGGGGAAAACCACTGTGCTGGATCTGATCTGCGGGCGTACCAAGGCCACCAGCGGGTCCGTGAACTTCAAGGGGCAGGAGCTTCTGAACAAACGCGAAGACCAGATCGTGCTGGCCGGTGTCGGTCGCAAATTCCAGACCCCGTCGGTCTACGAAGACCTGACCGTCTTTGAGAATCTCGAGTTGTCCTATCCCCGTGGCCACAGTGTCTTTGGCGCACTTGCGTTTCGCCGGGACGCGATCGTCAAAGCCCGGATCGCAGAGATCGCCGCGACGATCTTTCTGGAGGCGCTGCTGGACGAAAAGGCGGCCTTTCTCAGCCACGGGCAAAAACAATGGCTGGAGATCGGCATGCTGCTCATTCAGGACCCGGAGCTTTTGATGCTGGATGAGCCCGTGGCCGGCATGTCGGTGGCGGAGCGTAAAAAGACCGCCGAGTTGCTCAACAAGATCATCAAGGACCGCTCGGTGATCGTGATCGAACATGACATGGGCTTTGTCGAAGATATCGCCACGCGGGTGACCGTGCTGCACCAGGGCAAGACCCTGTCCGAGGGCTCGATGGAGCGGGTGCAGAACGATCCGAAAGTCATCGAAGTCTATCTCGGCCATTGAAGGAGCCTGCACATGCTGTCTGTTGAAAACCTCCGCGCGACCTATGGCGAATCCGAAGTGCTGCACGGGATCAACCTCGATGTGAAACCGGCCGAGATCGTCGCGATCATGGGGCGCAACGGCATGGGCAAGACCACGCTGATGAAAACGCTCATGGGGATTGTGCCGGAACGGGGCGGGGATGCGCGGGTGGGCGATGTCTCGATTGTCGGCAAGAAACCCCATCAGCGCGTGGCCTCCGGTATCGCTTACGTGCCGCAGGGGCGGATGATCTTTTCGTCGATGACCGTGCGCGAAAACATCGAAACCGGGCTGACCACCACAGGCACCAAGGAGGTGCCCGAGGACATCTACGAGCTTTTTCCGGTGCTGCTGGAGATGAAATCGCGGCGCGGCGGCAACCTGTCGGGCGGGCAACAGCAGCAATTGGCGATTGCCCGCGCGTTGGCCAGTGACCCCAAGGTGTTGTTGCTGGATGAGCCGACCGAGGGCATCCAGCCCTCGATCATCCGCGAGATGGCGCGGACCCTGCGCAAGATCCGCGACCAGAAGGGGCTGACCATCGTGGTCTCCGAGCAGGTGCTGAGCTTTGCGCTCGATGTGGCCGACCGGGTGATCGTGATCGAGAACGGCACCTTCGTGCACGACAGCCCGCGCGATGGCATCGACGAGGCGCGGGTCTCCAAATTCCTATCCGTTTGACCAAGACCAAGAACCAAGAGAGAGGACAACACCATGGCTGACACATTGATCTCGGTAGATCTGGCTGAGAGCCCGCACACCAATGAGAATGTGCACAACCGCTGGCACCCCGACATCCCGATCAATGTCTGGGTCGAGCCGGGCGATGATTTCAAGATCGAGACCTATGACTGGACCGGCGGTCAGATCAAGAATGACGATGACGCCTCGGACGTGCGCGATGTGGAGTTGGAACAGGTGCACTATCTGTCGGGGCCCATCGGCGTAAAGGGCGCGGAACCCGGCGACCTGTTGGTCGTCGATATCCTCGATATCGGTGCGGTCGAGGAGATGAACTGGGGCTTCAACGGGTTTTTCTCCAAGAATAACGGCGGTGGCTTTCTGACGGACCATTTTCCGTCCGCGCAGAAATCGATCTGGGATTTCGACGGCATGTTCACCAAATCGCGCCATGTGCCCGGCGTGAAATACGCGGGGCTCATCCACCCCGGCCTGATCGGCTGCCTGCCCGACCGCAAAATGCTGGACATGTGGAACAGCCGCGAGACCAAGCTTTTCAACACCGACCCCGAGCGGGTGCCGCCGCTGGCGGCCCTGCCCAACACGCAGAGCGCGCATATGGGGGCGATGAAGGGCGACGCGCGCGACAAGGCAGCAACTGAGGCCGCGCGCACCGTGCCGCCGCGTGAACATGGCGGCAACTGCGACATCAAGGATCTCAGCCGCGGCTGCAAGATCTACTTCCCGGTCTATGTGGATGGCGCGGGTCTTTCGATGGGGGATCTGCACTTCAGCCAGGGCGATGGCGAGATCACCTTCTGCGGGGCCATCGAAATGGCAGGCTGGCTGCACCTCAAGGTGTCGCTCATCAAGGATGGCATGGCCAAATACGGGATCAAGAACCCGATCTTCAAACCCTCGCCGATCAAGCCGGTCTATGATGATTATCTGATCTTCGAGGGCATCAGCGTCGATGAGAGTGGCGAGCAGCACTATCTGGATGTGCACATCGCCTACCGTCAGGCCTGTCTCAACGCCATCGAGTACCTCAAGAAATTCGGCTATACGGGTGCGCAGGCCTATTCGATCCTCGGCACCGCCCCGGTGCAGGGGCATATCTCGGGCGTGGTGGATATTCCCAACGCCTGTGCCACGCTCTGGCTGCCCAACGAGATCTTTGAGTGGGATATGATGCCCAATGCGCAAGGCCCGACGACATACCTCGACGGGTCTGTCGACATGCCTATCGCGCCTGATCTGTAATTCTGCTCTGCGGCCCCTGTGGGGGCTGCACATTCACCTGGGATGGGGAAAACATGCCACTTTATGACTACCTTTGTGAGGACTGCGGCCCTTTCAGCGCGTTTGCATCGCTGCAGAACTATGCCGACCCCTGTGGATGTCCGTCCTGTGCTCGGACGGCGGATCGGGTTCTCATGAACGCGCCGCGCCTGGCTGTCATGTCGGGCAGCAAACGGCGCGCGCATGAGACCAACGAACGCAGTGCCGACAGCCCCAAGCGGTCCAGCCATGGACCGGGATGTGCGTGTTGTTCCTCTTCTGCGGCGCGCCCGTCAAAAACACTGCATCACTCGGATGGATCGAAGTCATTTCCGAGCAAGCGACCATGGATGATTTCACACTGATCTGGGGTCTGCGGGCTGAGGGCGCGCGCTCAGCCCGCATGATATCCCGGACGCGGGCGATCATGCTGCGAACCCCATATATTGCCGGAGGGCCGAAAACGAGAAACAACAAGCTGAGCGTGGGGCCATGACGATGACCAGCCCGGTCAAGGTCAGAAGGTCCCGCACAAAACGGCCACAATCGTGGAAATGACGTCACGCGCCCCTGTTGCGGCTTGACTGACGCGCATCCGCAAATCTGAAGAGCTGCTGTCGAAGAAAAATGACATGCTATTTTTGCAATACGCGGGTAGAGCCTGCGCTGCAAAGAGGCGGCCACGTTGTTGCCGGTTCTACTCAGGCAGACAACCTGAACGTAGGCTGCCAGACCTCGGATCGTGAAAACCGTGGCGACGCCTGCAAGCCACCGCAAGGGCCAGGCTCCTGCCGTCAGCGCTCGTGAGGGTCTTCCAATCTGCTGAAATTCAGGGGTTTTGTCAGTTGCCGCCTGAATACTTTGAGGATGCCGGAGGCCGCTCCGCGCCGATCGCTAAATCCGCTGAAATTGCTCAACCAGTCGCCAATCATTCTGAAAGCCATTTTTGCGCGCCCGACCACAGGTTCATGATCAAGCGACAGACCGGCGAAAGCCAGAGGAACGGTGCGGCCGCTCAGGCCCAGGCTTGATTTCAGCACAGCCTCTTCGTCCACCGGTGTTTTACCCTGGGAGGCAATCGAGGCTTTCAAAGCGCTGCCAACGGGACGGGTATGATGCATCTGAACGGTATCGATGATGGCCACGCGAAACGGCCCTGTTTCCGCCCACCGGCACCACACGTAGTCGAGGCCAAAGCCGCTCATGGATTTTTCAAAAAAAGGCAGCGCCCGTTTCAGGGTTGGCTGATCGAGGCAGGGCGCCATGATTTCGATGTAGTTGGTGTAGCGCAGCAGAAAGCTGCCGCAGGCGTTGAAAAAGAAATGCGAGTAATAGCTGTCCCGCGTCAGGGCGGGCTGACTTATGGCGAGCTTGAATTGCGCGTTGCAGGCAAAGATTTCGTTTATCTTTGCCGGGGGCAGGTCAATGTCATCATCGGGCAGCCAGTAATACCGGTATGCCTCAAGGTCCATCGGGCTGAGTGTTTTGAACAGGCCATCCCACTTGCCACCCTCATGCAGAACCGCTTCGACGCCGGGTGCCTCGATATGTGCTTCAAAGGCGCTCTTGGAGTAATAGCTCACCAGCACATCAAAAGTCCGCTCCGCATAAGGCAGCTCGAGCCAGCGGTGATGCAACGAGTTTGCGCCAGCGCGAACAACGACAAGGTTGTCTCGTTTCATTTCCTTGCTGCCAGCTCTTGTTGCAGTTTGGAAAGAACCGGATACCGCTCAACGCCGCAGGGATGGCGCATCCTATTGATCTGCATGGCTGCCGTGTAGCGGAAGTTCTTCCAGAACCGGACAAGCAGCGATTTCGACTTCTCCCGATTTCGGGCAGAATCGATGCTGCTTTGCTGTCCCAAAGGCCCTTCGCGGACCAATTGCGGTGTGATGAACAAAACCGGGACATTGTGTTCCCAGTAGTGCTTGATCTCACTGTCAATCGGGCGTCCAATCGACTGAAAGGAACGCAAAAGCGATTGCGCCGCCTGACGCCCGAGCACATAGCCGGTTGTTCTGGGGGCGATGCGCGAGGACACGCAGAAATCGTGGCCCGCCACCCGACCCAGGACCGTCCCCTGATCTGAGTACCCGTCGATTTTTATCATCAACTGCTCTGCGATGGAGGATGAAAGAGTACCTAACCCATCCAGGAATTCTTGCGGCGATGCGCAGAAATCAAAGTCATCTTCAAGAACAAGCCCAAGCGGGGCATCTCCTGTGGCGATCTTTTGCCATATCTTGCGGTGTCCCATCAGGCAGGCAATTTCGTTTTTTGTCAGTGCCCGTTTGGCGGTCTTGCCGTTCTTTGTGCTGTTATAGTGTTTTAAGAAAACATCATTGGGTAGGTTTTTGCCGTTCGGGGCGCTCTCAAATGAAAAAGGGATACCGAGTTCCGAAAACGTGTTCGATACGTTCTCGCGCCTTTTCACCGCAGTTTCTAAACTCAAAACGTAGATGTTCAAACAGTCTTGCGCCTCCCAGCGCGGCTTCAAATGCATACACGATTTTTTTACACCTAGTACATTTTCGCTTGTTGACGCAATGTGGATTTATCGTGAGGGCAGGGGTGTGCTGCTCTGTGTGAAAGCCACCTAATCAACTGAAAAATTTAAACTATTATACCCAAAGAGCTACAGCTCTACCATGGGTCGGCCTTTCTCAGCGGACATCTGCGACCCAAAAGGCAATTGTACGCCGAGCCAAAGAAGTATTTTTCGACGCCGTTGAAGCGCTCCCCTTGAACAGCCTCCACGTGCAGAAATCATTCAGCCCCGCCCAGAAGGGTCTCCCCAAGAGGCAAGTTCAGAATGGGTTTTCTTGCCCTTGTGCGGCCAGAACGCCCCCCACGGGCAAGACAACCTGTTGAGATGGGCACCATATGCTGCCCGCCAACCCTTCGGCAGTACTGCGGCAATCCGGGAGGTGATCTGTGATGATTTAGACGGCCTCATGCTCTGCGCTGAACCGGAACGCATCGACGGGGGACTTACAATGCCGGACAAGCAAAGTGCCGAAGGTATCAATCGACCGGTAGCTGTGGGCCGAGACGGCAGGATCCAATCTGAGACCTGCCGCACTATCGCTTTGGCAACGCGCGGAGGGATTGCGCAGCGCTGCTCTTTTTGGGTCAGGCGAAGCGCGCAGGACGCCACCGGCGCGCAATATAGCCACCGGAAAACTGTCGCAATGGCTCTGGTCTGAAGAATTCTTCACGCGGTCTTGGGCGTTGTCATCGCCACCGGCTTCAGACCAAGTTCCGCGCAAGAAAAAATCCGCGTTTTGTTTGCCGGCGCGCGGCGGTAGAAAGGCTTGACCGACCTTGATGCCGGAAAAGAAACCGTGCTGACGAGACAAGAAAGCAGGACTTGATGAGTGGACAGAGAATAGTGTGCGTTGGGGCGGGGTTTTCCGGTGCGGTGATCGCGCGGAAGTTTGCCGAGGCCGGGTATGCCGTTCTGGTCATCGACGAACGATCGCATATCGCCGGGAACTGTCACACGGAGGTGGATGCGGCCACCAACATCATGGTGCACAAATACGGTCCGCACATCTTTCACACCGACGACAAGGAGGTCTGGGACTACGTAAACGGCTTTACGGAATTCAAGCCTTTCGTAAACCGTGTCAAAGCGGTGGTTGGGGACAGCGTCTACCTGCTGCCGATAAACCTGCACACGATCAACCAGCTCTTTGGCAGGCAGATGTCTCCGGCAGAGGCCAAGGCCTTTGTCGCGGAACAATCGCGGCAGGACATTGACGATCCGCAGTCGTTCGAGGATCAGGCTCTGAAATTCGTTGGCGAGAAAATCTACAAGACGTTCTTTCATGGATATACTCGCAAACAATGGGGCGTGGAGCCTCAGGCGCTGCCTGCATCGATCCTCAAGCGTCTGCCTGTGCGGTTTACCTATGACGACAATTACTTCAACCACATGTATCAGGGCATTCCGGCGCGTGGGTATACGCATCTCGTTCAGCACATACTGGATCATCCCAAAATCGAAACCCGGCTTGAGACCCGCTTTGAAAGCCTGGATGAGGACGCGCGGCATGTATTCTACAGCGGGCCCATTGACCGGTTCTTTGGCTACAGCCTTGGCCGCCTCGCCTACCGGACCTTGGATTTCGAAGAGATCAGGGTCGAGGATGATGCGGGCATCGGGACGGCTGTTCTGAATTATTGCGACGCTGAAGTGCCCTGGACCCGTATCACGGACCACAAATATTTCGCGCCCTGGTCGCTGGACGAGACAAAAGGGTCCTTGCAGTTCAAGGAGTATTCACGGGCCTGCGAGGCGCAGGACATCCCCTACTATCCGATCCGGCTGGTCTCGGACAAAGCGCGTCTGGGAGAATACGCGGAACTGGCAAAAGGCGTGAGCGGCACGACATTCGTGGGCCGGTTGGGCACCTACAGATACCTCGATATGGATGTGACCATCCGCGAGGCGCTTGATACCGCCCAAGCGGCGCTCGACGCTCTGGGCCGGGGGGAGGTGCCCAAGCCTCTGTTTGCCCGCATCCTGTAAAGGCAGGTCAATTCACCAAGATCTGTCAGGGAGTCGCGCGCGGCCAAGGTCGACAGGCGCGAAGCGGCGTGCCTGCGGGTGCGCCGAATTCTCCAATGCATTAATTCTCTCGCCTCCGCTCAATTCCTGAGTGTAGGGTGACCTGAGGGCATTGCGGCAGCAGGTGTGGGAGCCGGGCGTCTCTTTGCTTTTGTAAGGACGAGGCGAGCCAAAAGACAAAAAACGATCAAAACAGGCACGACGTATCAACTGGGAGGAACGATATGAACCTAAGACCTGATCCGACATTTCATGCATCCCCGAAACTGGCGATGCAGGCACCGGTGGAAAACTATGCCTTTACAGTCATGCTCAGCCCGGACGGCACGCAGTCCGATGGCATTGCGGTGATCGATCTGAAACCGGACTCTGACACCTACGGGCAAATCGTTCATCAGGTGATCGTGCCGAACAAAGGCGACGAGTTTCACCATTTTGGCTGGAATGCCTGTTCTTCATCCCTGTCGCCCTTGTCGGGCCATGCCTTTCTGGAACGGCGCTATCTGATCGTACCGGGCATCCGGTCTTCGCGCATTTACGTCATCGATGTGAAAGACCCGCTGAAGGCGCATATCCACAAGACCATTGAGCCTGAGGAAGTTTTTGAAAAGACGGGCTATTCGCGTCCCCATACAATTCACTGCGGCCCCGAGGGGATCTATGTCTCGACCCTGGGCGGCGGCGGGCCAGATGGCACAGAGGGCCCCCCCGGTATTTTCATCATGGATTGCGAGACATTTGATATTATCGGTCGCTACGAGATGGATCGCGGCAAGCAGGACAAGCACTACGATTTCTGGTGGAACCTGCCGCAGGACTATATGGTCAGCTCCGAATGGGGCCTGCCACCGCAGTTTGAAAACGGCGTTGTGCCCGAAGATCTACTCTCCAACAAGTACGGCCATTCCATCCATTTCTGGAACCTGCGCGCCCGCAAGAATATCCAGACCATGGATTTTGGCGAGAATTACCAGATGGCGCTGGAAATCCGCCCCGCGCATGACCCGACCAAGTCTTATGGATTCTGCGGCGTGGTGGTCGATACGACCAATCTGCAAGGGGCCATCTTTACCTGGTGGCGTGATGACGATGGTGTCTGGCAATCGAAAAAGACCATCACAATTGACCCGCGTCCCGAGAAGCCCGAAAATCTGCCACCGCTGTTGCAGGGGTTCGAGGCCGTGCCGCCGCTGGTCACCGACATCGACCTGAGCCTGGATGATAGATACCTTTATGTTGCCTGCTGGGGCCTTGGGGAAATGCATCAGTATGATGTCTCGGATCCGATGAACCCGGTGCTCGCGGGCAAGGTTGAGCTGGGCGGAATTGCCCGCGGAACAAAGCATCCCAACGGCAAGGAATTCGTCTTTGGCCCGCAAATGGTCGAGGTCAGCCGGGACGGCAAACGGGTCTATTGGACCAATTCGCTCTATTCCACCTGGGACGATCAGTTCTATCCCGGCGAAGAGGGCGGGCAGATGGTGATGGCCCGTGTGGGTGAAACCGGCGGTTTTGAGCTGGACAAGGACTTCTATGTAGAATTTCCGAAGGGCCTGCGCGCGCATCAGATACGGCTTGAAGGCGGAGATTGTTCGACAGACAGTTTCTGTTACCCCTCCGTCTGAACGATGCCTGAGACTGTCTCCCTGACGGCCCTTTGGTGGGCCGTCATTTTTTCGGGATTCTATCATGGTGTAAACCCAGGGATGGGGTGGCCTCTGGCTGTGTCCGCCGCTTTGATGGAGCGCAAGCGACGCGCCATGCCCAAGGCGCTCGGCCTGCTGGCGGTGGGGCATTTTCTGGCGATGATCGTTATCCTGCTGCCCTTCACGCTGATGTTCTTTCTGGTGGACTGGGAAGTCGAAATCCGGATCGGCGCCGGCATTCTGGTGATGGCGATGGGGGGCTATCTGCTCATCAACCGGCGGCATCCAAGGCTGCTGGCGCGGGTGCATCCGGCGCGCCTGACGCTTTGGTCGTTTCTGGCCGCGACGGCCCATGGGGCGGGCCTCATGCTGGTACCCATCTATCTGGGGATTTGTGCGATTGGGGCAGATGAAACCGGCCACCTGGCCGCGCAGGCCCTGATGGGCAGCAACATCATGACCGCCTTCGGTGTTGCGGCCATTCATACCATGACGATGACCGTATCGGGCGGTGCCCTCGCGGCTGTGATCTACTTTTGGCTGGGTCTCAGGTTTCTCTCCAAAACCTGGCTGAACCTTGATCTTGTCTGGGCTTTGAGCCTTGTCCTTGTGGGCGGCTTCGGGATTCTATCCGTATATCTGGGGCATTGAGCCCGATGCTTAGGGGCAAGGTGACCGGGATGGGATTGAACTGGCCCGGAAAGCCGCAGACCCGGCCACGCCGCTCTCCGCCTCAGCTTTCCAGAGCGCTGACCTCGTAGGCTGATTTGGCCAGCCAGTCGGGATGTACCTCGACCCCCCAGCCGGGTGCGTCGGTCACGGTGGCCCGCCCGTCGATAATCTCAAAAGGATCGGTGACGAAAAGCCTGTCCTGCCAAGGATAGTAATCCAGCCCCTCGATTGAGAACTCCAGATACTTCCCGGCGTTCGGAATGGCACGCAAAAGATGCATGGTGAAGAGCGTAACCATCGACAGATTGGCACAATGCGGCGTGACGGGGAGCCCTGCCTCCGCCGCCATCCGTGCCACGCGCTGAGTGCGGCTGATCCCGCCGAGATAGCAGATATCGGGCTGGACGATATCGACGACCCTGCCGTCGATCATTCCCTTCCAATTGGCCATCATGCAGTCCTGCTCACCGCCGGTGACGTCGATATCAAGGGCGTCGGTGACTTCCTTGGTCTGGGCGAACTCCCAGTAAGGACAGGGTTCCTCAAAATGCGAAATGCCGTTGTCCTGCAGCTGCTTGCCGATCTCGATCGCGCGTTTGGGTGAAAAGCACGAATTCGCGTCCACCAGAAGCGCCACGTCGTCACCGAGGGCCTTGCGGATCGTTGGAATGATCTCTTCTGTCCGGCCCGGCCATTCATCGGTGTCCCACCCGACCTCTGCGCCGATGCGGAATTTGAACGCATCAAAACCATAGGCGTCCCGAAGATGTTTGAAACGGTCTGCCTCGTCTTTCGGGGTGATGTCACGCTTCATCGACGAAGCATAGGCGCGAAAGCTGCCCGGGGTGCCGCCGATCAAGGCACAGACCGGCTGGCCTTCGATCTTGCCGCGCAAATCCCACAAGGCGGTGTCCAGCCCGCCCATCGCGCGCCGCAGATAGGAGCCGGGAAATTTATGCTCTCGGTCCCGGACCAGATTTAGAAGGGCGTCAATGTCGAAGCTGTCCCTGCCCAAAGCATGCGTCGCCACCTGTCGGTGCAGCACTTTGGCGGTGATATCCGCAAAATAGGGGGCCACCTGGCCCCAGCCCTGCGCACCGTCCTCGGCTGTCACGCGCACAAAGCAGATGAATGCGTCGCAGAAGGTTTCAATCGATTGTATTTTCATGGAAAGGCGACCAGCACAAAGGAAGAGTTATCCTGGAGAGTGAAACAGTGTATTGGTCTTGGTTGAATATCCATTATCCTGAAATGGAAAGACCAATTCCGGAGGGTCGGGATGAAAAGAGAGGCGGGTGCCCTGCTGTCCTCGATCCAGTTGGACAGGACATCGCGTAAATCCATCAGCGTACAGCTCTATATGGGGCTGCGCGATATTCTGCTGTCAGGCTGGCTGAAGCCCGGAGATCGCCTGCCCGCGAGCCGGACAATGGCGCGCGAGGCCGGCGTATCGCGCACCACAGTGATCGATGCCGTCGACCGGCTGATTTCAGAGGGCATGCTGACCGCCCGTGTGGGGGCAGGGACCTATGTCAGTAAAAATCTGGTGTTGCAGAAACCCCAATCCACGCCCGTCTCAGCCACAGCCGAGGCGGCCTCCCAGCCCCGATTATCCTATACCGTCAGCCATGCGTCGGGGGCCTATGCGCCGCGTGCGCGCTTGCCGCATAACTCGCAGGCCTTCATCAGTGCGCTGCCGGCGCTCGACGCATTTCCGCTGGCACAATGGGCGCGAATCTCCGCACGCCACCTGCGCGGGGATCGCGAGGATGTCATGGGCTATGGTCCCCCCGAGGGCCATCCGGCGCTGCGCCATGCCATTGCCACGCATCTGGCCACCGCCCGCGGGATCACCTGCAAGCCCGAACAGGTCTTTGTCACCTCTGGGGCGCAGCAGGCGTTCTCGCTGATCGGGCAGCTTTTTCTGGATGCGGGGGACCGGGTCTGGTTCGAGAACCCCGGTGCCAAGGGGGCCCGCAACGCCTTTGTCGCAACCGGTGCCGAGTTGATCCCGATCCCGGTTGACGAAGAGGGGATGCGTGTCGTTGATGCCGTTGAAAAGGCACCGCATTTTCGTCTTGCCTTTGTGACGCCCTCGCATCAGCAACCGCTGGGCCATGTGATGTCGTTGGCGCGCCGATTCGAGTTGCTGGAGGCCGCCGCAGAGGCGCGGGCGTTGATCGTTGAGGATGACTATGACGGCGAATTCTACTTTGGGACACGGCCACAGCCGGCGCTGAAAAGCATCGATACCCATGGCCGCGTGCTTTATGTCGGAACCTTTTCAAAATCCCTGTTCCCCTCCCTGCGGCTGGGCTTTGTCATGGTGCCCGAGCGGATGATCGATACCTTCGAGCGAGTGTTTTCATCCTGGATCAGCGGCCCGCCGACGGCAACGCAGGCCACCGTGTCGGACTTCATGGATGAAGGGCATTTCTCCACCCATATCCGCATGATGCGGCGGCTTTACAAAGCCAGATACGATGCCTTGATGAGCGCGGCCGGAACCCTGCCGGAGACCATTCGCCTGCAGGAAACGAGCAGCGGTTTTCACACGCCTGCCTATCTGGACGACAGGGTGGACGAACAGGCACTGGTCGAGCAGGCGCGCGCCAAGAATGTGACGGTGGCACCGCTCAGCCAGTATTGTCTGGCCCCGATTGCCAGAAAGGGACTGGTCATTGGTTTTGGCAGCACGATGCCGGACGATATCAAAAAGGGCATTGATGTGATCGGCTCGCTACCGGCGCTGAAAGTTTAATTGGTATGCCTAAAAAAATACAATGGATATAAGGATCAGACCAATGGGTCCATAGGATTATAGGCTGTTGGGGGCGCGTGGCCGGTCTGACAGGCACGCAAACGGAGAGTGGATCGCATGGGCAAGGGGCTTTTGTCGGGTTTCAGTCAGCAGCCCTATTGGCATGAGCACCTGGATCCCCCTCTCGCGCTGGTCGAACGCCCGACGGAGGCCGCAGATGTGGTGATCGTCGGCTCCGGATACACCGGGCTGAACGCGGCGATTGAGACAGCGCGCGCAGGTCGCAGCACCCTTGTTCTGGAGGCAGGCACCCCCGGATTTGGCTGCAGCACCCGCAATGGCGGGCAGATCAGCACCAGCATCAAGCCATCGCTTGAAAAGCTGACCCGGAGATTTGGGGCGGAGAAAGCGCGGGCCATTCGTCACGAAGGCGAAAACGCGCTGGCCTGGATCGAAGAGCGGATCAAAGATGAAAACATTGATTGCGATTTCCAGCGTTCGGGCCGGTATCATGCCGCACATACCCCGCAGCATTACGAAGCGCTGGCGCGCATGGCTGACAAGCTGACACGGGAGGAAAACATCGAAGCCTTCCCGGTGTCGCGCGCAAAGCAGCGGACCGAACTGGGCACGGACAGCTATCACGGCGGTTTGGTGTTTCCGCGCCATGCCAGTCTGCACCCGGCAAAATATCATCGCGGGCTGCTGCAACGGGCCATTGATGCTGGCGTGGAGGTTTGCGGGCACTGTGCTGTGACGCAGATCGACCCCACCGCAGACGGGTTTCGCGTCGTCTCTGAGAAGGGCACGGTCAAGGCGCGGGACGTGATTGTTGCGACCAATGGCTACACAACCGGTTTGACGCCCTGGCTGCACCGCCGTGTGATCCCGATCGGCAGTAACATGATCGCGACAGAACCACTGCCCCAGACGCTGGTCGACCGATTGTTTCCAACCCACCGGATCGCCAGCGACACCTGCAAGGTGGTGTATTATTACCGCGCCTCGCCGGACCGGCGGCGCATCCTCTTTGGGGGCCGTGTGTCCGCCCGCGAAATCGGACCGGCGGCAAGCGGGCCAAAGCTTTATGACAGCATGTGCCGGATCTTCCCGGAATTGCGCGATTATGGCGTGACCCATACCTGGAGCGGGACGGTCGCCTATACTTTTGACGAACTGGCCCATACAGGCATGCATGACGGTGTGCATTACGCGATGGGGTACTGCGGCTCCGGGGTGTCCATGGCGAGCTATCTCGGCATGCGGCTCGGACAGAAGGTGCTGGGGCTGCGCCAGGGGCAAACCGCATTCGACGGTCTGCGGTTTCCGACACGCCCGCTTTACACGGGCAAGCCGTGGTTTCTGCCGGCGGCTGTGGCCTGGTACCGCTGGAACGACCGCCGCGAATACACCAAGGCGGCGCGCGTGGCCTGATCTGGCCTCACAGGCTGAGGGGTGCGGAGCCAATTCATCCGCCAGAGATACCGATACCAAGCCACCACGCATAGGTGGCGTCAAAACCGAAAGGGAGAATACCAAATGAAAAGACTTACAATCCTGACTGTCGCCGCCGGACTGCTGGCCACAACTGCGCTCGCGCAGGAAAAGCGGGTCACCATCGCCTCCTGGGGGGGCTCGTATCAGGAGGCACAGAGCAAAGCGCTGTTTCAGCCTGCGGCGGCGAACACCGGCATTGAAGTCAAAGAAGAAAGCTACGGCGGCATGTCTGACGTCCGCCTGCAAGTGTCCTCGGGGCAGGTCACCCTCGACATCGTGGCCAGCGGGTCGGGGAGTGCCGCGCGCGCCGCGGCCGAAGGGCTGCTGGAAGAGCTGGATTATTCTATTATCGATGTGTCGGATTTTTATCCCGGCCTTTACACCGACCATTGTGTGGGGGGCGATGTCTTCTCGACCGTCTATGCCTGGAACACCGAAACCTATGGCGCGGATGGCCCGCAGAGCTGGGCGGATTTCTGGGATGTGGAGAAATTCCCCGGCAGCCGGGCCTATCGCGGCACGGTCGCCGGCGCGCTGGAGCCTGCGCTGATGGCGGATGGGGTGGCGCCCGAAGATGTCTATGACGTTCTGGGCTCGGAGGAAGGCATCGAACGGGCGCTCAACAAGATCCGCGAGTTGCGCCCTCATATCGCGGTTTTCTGGACCTCGGGTGCGCAGCACGCACAGTTGATGAAAGACGGTGAGGTGGATATGACCACCGGCTGGAACGGCCGTTTTGACAATGCGGCCAAGGATGGGGCGCAGGTTGCCTACAGCTTCAATCAGGCCTTGCTGGATTATGACTGTTTTGCCATCCCGAAGGGCGCACCCAACAAGGATACCGCGATGGCGTTCCTGGCCGAGATTTCCAAACCTGAATATCAGGACGACCTGCCAACCTACATCACTTATGGTCCGACCAACAAAGCCGCCTATGAGACAGGTGTGATTGATGCTGAGGTGGCGGCGGGGCTACCGTCCTCGCCCGAAAACGCGGCGTTGCAGCTTCCGGTGTCGCTGGCCTGGTATGCCGAATGGGAGACCACGGCTGCGGAAATGTACCAGGAAATGCTGACAGAGTAAGATCTGAGGACTAGAGAGCGTGTGGCAGGCCGCCGGGCCTGCCACCGGCAAAGAAAAGGATCGGGTCTTGAGTACGGCGAACACGCAGGCGCTTCCCATTTCTGTCTCCCATGTGACCAAAACCTACGGCGCGGTCCATGCGCTGGATGATGTGTCGCTTGAAATCGAGAGCGGTGAGTTCCTGACCCTTCTGGGGCCGTCGGGATCGGGTAAGACGACCTTGCTGATGGTTCTGGCCGGGTTTACCCGCCCGGACCACGGCAGTCTGAAGTTTGGCGACCGCGAGGTCATCAGAACGCCACCGCATCTGCGTGATGTCGGCATGACTTTCCAGAGCTATGCGCTGTTTCCGCATATGAGTGTCGCGGGCAACGTGGGCTACCCGCTGCGGCTGCGCAACGTCCCCAAGGCCGAGATTGCCGAACGTGTTGCCGGTGCGCTGGAGACCGTGCAACTGGGCGGTTTCGGGGAGCGCCGGATCGATCAGCTTTCAGGCGGGCAACGCCAGCGGGTCGCGGTGGCGCGTGCGATTGTCTTTGAGCCGCGCATTCTGCTGATGGATGAACCGCTCTCGGCGCTCGACAAGAAACTGCGCGACCAGATGCAGATCGAATTGCGCAGCCTGCATGAGAAGCTGGGCATGACGACGGTCTATGTGACCCACGACCAGCGCGAGGCGCTGACCATGTCGGATCGCATCGCCGTGGTGAACCATGGCCGGATCATGCAGCTTGCCACCCCTCGCGATCTCTATGAGAAACCCGCCAACCGGTTTGTGGCTGATTTCATTGGTGATTCGACGTTTTTGCCGGTCACGCGGCGCGGGCAACAGATCGTCTTTGAGGATCAGCCCCTGAACCACGCAGCCCCAGCGCCGGAGGCTCCGAGCTTGCTGCTGATGGCCCGGCCCGAGCGTATTCACCTTTTGACGGGCACCCCGCAGGAGCGCATGAATACCTTTGAGGCCGTGGCCCAACAGGTCATCTATCAGGGCGACAGCTATCTGCTGAATGCCCAGCTGCACAACGGAGAGATCATGAGCCTGCGCGGCGCCGTCCGCCAGGGCACCGTGGATGGGTTGCCCTCCGAGGGGGATCGGATCCGGTTGGGGCTCGCCCCCGAAGACACCGTGATCATTGATGGGCGGGAGAGCTAGGATGCAGGCCGCAGACACCCCGCAGCGCAGCTATGAGACACCCGTGCCGTCCGGGATGAATGCCGCCGGTCTGCGCCGGGATGCACGGCTGGAACGGTTGAAGCTCTTTGGCCTCAGTTCGCCCGCACTGCTGTTGGTGCTGGTGATCCTCGTCATTCCGGTGGGGTGGCTTTTCTATGTCTCCTTCATCGGGGCCAACGGCCAGTTTTCGCTTGAAAACTATGAGCGGATGATCACCCGGAAATCCTATGCCCGCATTTTCGTGACCACTTTTCAGGTCAGCCTGCTGACCACGGGCCTGTGCATCCTGATCGGCTATCCGCTGGCCTATTTCCTGTCGCAACTGCCCAGCAGGCTTGCCAGCCTGTGCCTCATCACGGTGCTGCTGCCGTTCTGGACCTCGCTGCTGGTACGGACCTATGCTTGGCTGGTGCTGTTGCAAAAGCGCGGGCTGGTCAACGACTGGGGCATCTCGCTGGGCCTTTGGGAAGAGCCCATCAAGATGGTGCACAACATGACCGGCACGCTGATCGGCATGGTGCATATCATGCTGCCCTTCCTGATCCTGCCGCTCTACAGCACGATGAAATCGATCAACCGCGATTATATGAATGCCGCCGCCAATCTGGGCGCGAGCCCCCGGCGGGCGTTCTGGAACGTGTTCTTTCCGCTCTCGACCCCGGGGCTTTTTGCCGGATCGCTGATGGTTTTCATCCTGTGTCTGGGTTTTTTCGTGACGCCTGCGGTGCTGGGCGGCGGTCGGGTCATCATGGTGTCGATGCAGATCGTCTCCAACATCGAGCTCTTCGTGAACTGGGGGGCGGCCAGCGCCCTGGGGGTGGTTCTGCTGGTGCTGACCATGGCCATTCTCTGGATCGCCTCGCGGTTCTTGCGGCTCGACCAGATCGCCGGCGGGGGGCATTGAGCATGCGCTGGCTGACATCGCCCGCCACCGAGACGCAGGTGACCCATGGCCAGCGGCTTTGGCTTTATGTGCTGTCGGTTGTGATCATGATCCTGCTGGTGGTGCCGACGCTGATCGTGATCCCGATGTCCTTTTCAGACAGCCAGTATCTGGAGTTCCCGCCCGAGACCTGGTCTACCCGCTGGTATCAGAACTATTTCGGTTCGGCAGAGTGGATGCTGGCCACGCGCACCTCGCTCAAGGTGGCTTTTCTGACCATGCTGGTGGCCACCCCGATCGGCGTGCTGGCCGCCTATGGCTTGCACGCCTCACAGGTCGCCTTTGTCCGCATCGCCTTCGTGCTGCTGATCACCCCCATGATGGTGCCGATCGTGCTGATCGCGGTTGGCGCGTTTTACGCCTATGTCAAGTTGCAGATCCTTTACACGGTCACCGGGCTGGTGCTGGCCCATACGGTGCTGGCCCTGCCGCTGGTGGTGATCGTGACCGGGGCGGCGCTCAAGGGCTATGACATGAGCCAGGAGCAGGCCGCCCGTAGTCTGGGCGCGCCGCGCTGGAGGGCCTTTTTGACCGTGACGCTGCCGCAGATCAAATTCGCGGTGGTGACCAGTGCGCTTTTGTCTTTCCTGACCTCCTTCGACGAGGTGATCGTTGCCATGTTCATATCGGGCGGGGATAATCCCACTCTGACCCGCAACATGTTCAATGCGCTGCGCGACCAGATCGATCCGACCATCGCGTCGATCTCGACCATCATGGTGCTGGTGACAACCGGCGCGATGGTGCTGGCGCAGGTCTTCGGGCAGCAGAGGAAGTGACGCACCGACTGGCCCTGCGTACCCTGCTGGACGCCGCAGCAGAAAAGCTGCAGTCCTCCGGGAACGACATGGCAGAGGCCGTGGCGGATGCGCTTGTGCAGACCACGCTGCCTGCCGATGGGCCACCGCCTGCCACCGTCAGGCCGTGCGAGGCCTTGACCGCAGCGGTGGCGCACTCAAACGACCCGCTGTTCGGACGCGCGGTGGAGGCCCTGTTGTCGCTCCCCTGGCGTGCCCCCGGCTTTGGCAGATTACCTGCCAGGCTGGCCGACCGGATGGCCGTTGTCGAACTCCTGGGTCCCACGGGATATATCCGCCATAAGGCCGTTCGCGTTGGGTTTCTGTTTCAGGACGCGCAGCTTGGCTACCCTCCCCACAGCCACGCCGCCGAAGAGATCTATCTGCTGTTGCAAGGTCAGGCGGACTGGCAGATCGACGGGCGCCCCATCGGTCTGTGCAGGGCGGGAAAGCTCGTCCACCATCTGCCCTGGCAGCCCCACGCGATGCAGACGGCGAAAGAGCCGTTGCTGGCCCTCTGGGCTTGGCGCGGAGAGATCGGCGCAGATCACTACCGCCTGGAGGCCCCTGCGTCATGCGGGGCCGGTGGCCCCCCCGGCTCTGCTGAGCCCTGAAATGAGGATACCCATGATTGACCCGCAAAGCTTTGGCGATTTGTCCAGCCTTGATGTGGGCGGTTTCGCCCCCAAACCCACAACCCTGACACCGGGACAGCAGGAGGCGGCCCGAAAGCTCTGGAGTTCCGAGGATGGGCTGACCTCCATCGGGGTCTGGGAATGCACGCCAGGTCATTTTACCGCGGACCGGACCGGCGGCGGTGAATACTGCCACATCCTGTCGGGGCGCGCCACGGTGTGCAACAGCGACGGCTCGGCGTCCCGCGACATCGGGCCGGGGGATCTGCTGATCCTGCCGCAGGGCTGGACGGGAGAGTGGATCATCCACGCGCAGATGCGCAAGCTCTACATCATCAGCGCGGCCGCTTCCGGCTGAGCGGGATCAGCGAATGCGTTGTCACAGCGAAGAGAGACATAAGAGGTCGAAGCCGAGGCATGTCTGAATTTGATTTCATCGTCGTCGGTGCGGGATCGGCAGGCTGTGTGCTGGCCAACCGTTTGACCGAGAACGGTAAACACTCGGTTTTACTGCTCGAGGCCGGAGGCAGTGACCTCAATCTCTGGATCTGGATGCCGATCGGATACGGCAAGACCTTTTACAAACGCAGCGTCAACTGGATGTATCAGACCGAGCCGAACGCCGCGCTGGACAACCGGGTCTCCTACTGGCCGCGGGGCAAGTTGATGGGGGGGTCGAGCGCAATCAATGCGATGGTCTACATCCGCGGCCAGCCGGAAGATTTTGACGACTGGCACCGGATGGGCAATCCCGGCTGGGGCTGGGACGATGTGCTGCCCTATTTCCGCAAATCCGAGACCAACGACCGGGGCGCAGACGATTTTCGCGGCGGTGACGGGCCCTTGCATGTGGCGTCGATGGAACGTGATCTGCACGCGCTCTGCCAGAGCTTTATCGCGGCAGGCCGGCAGCTTCAGATCCGGCACAACACCGATTTCAACGGGGCCTTTCAAGAAGGGCTCGGCACCTATCAGAACACCGCCAAGGGAGGCATGCGCATGTCCGCCGCGCGCGCCTATATCGGGCCTGCAAAGCGCCGCCGCAATCTGACAATTGCCAAAGGCGCGCTGGCAACGAAAATTCTGTTTGAGGATAAACGGGCCACAGGCGTCTGTTACCGTCAGAACGGCAGGCTGAAACGCGTTACTGCCCGGCGCGAAGTGATCCTGTCCGCAGGCGCGATCAACTCGCCGCAGCTTTTGCAACTTTCGGGGGTTGGTCCGGGGGCCTTGCTGCGCGACCGGGGGATCGAGGTCGTGCACGCGCTGAATGGAGTGGGGCGGCATTTGCAGGACCATCTGGCGATTGACTTCCTCTATCGCGCAAAAGTGCCCACGCTCAACACGCAGCTGCAGGGCTGGCACCGAAAACTGTTCCAGGGGATG
Organism: Roseobacter weihaiensis; assembly: GCF_020622345.1. Classification (GTDB taxonomy): domain Bacteria; phylum Pseudomonadota; class Alphaproteobacteria; order Rhodobacterales; family Rhodobacteraceae; genus Roseobacter; species Roseobacter weihaiensis. The sequence continues at coordinate 55,448 of NZ_JACNMO010000004.1, forward strand.
CGGTATGCGCTGACGCGGCGCGGCCCGCTGTCCGTGGGCGTCAATCAGGCGGGTGGGTTTGTGTACTCACGACCGGGGCTGGCGCGCCCCAACATGCAGGTGTTTTTCTCGCCTGTCAGCTACACCAAGGCGCCGCCGGGCAAGCGGCCGTTGATGAACCCCGATCCGTTTCCGGGTTTCCTGATGGGGGCGCAACCCACCCGCCCGACGAGCCGGGGTCATATTGAAATCCGCTCGGCCGATCCCCTCGCGCCGCCTGCGATCTATCCCAACTACCTCGCCACGGAGCTGGATATACAGGAGATGATCGAGGCCTCGAAACTGATGCGGCACCTGGCGTCGGCTCCCGCGCTTGCAGAGATCATCGAGACGGAATTGGCACCGGGACCCCAGGTTCAAACAGATAAGGATTTTCTGGCCGATTGCCGTGCCCGCGCAGGTACCGTCTTTCACCCGGTCAGCACGTGCCGCATGGGGCCAGACCCGGCAAGCGATGTGGTGAATGCGCATCTTCGGGTGCACGGGCTGGAGGGTTTGCGCGTTGTGGACGCGTCTGTTTTTCCGACGATTGTCTCCGGCAACACCAATGCCGCTGCCATCATGGTGGGGGAAAAGGCTTCCGATCTCATTCTGCGGGAGGTCGCGATGTAACCGGGCCGTCGTCCCCAAAGCCCGCCGGGCATCGGGTCCGTTCAGGGGATATGTTAATTCCTGTTGACTTGTATGGTAGTAGGCAAGTATCGTGCCTGGGGGAGGAACAAATGGCATTGGCGTTGGTCGATATCGATGCTTGGCAACTGGATCATGGCAAAGCCGTGAGCCCGCAGCTTCGCATCGTTCTGCGCAGCCGGATCATCCGGAACGACCTGAAACCCATGTGTCGCCTGTCAGAGCCCGAGCTTGCCAAGGAATACGGCGTCAGCCGCCAACCCGTCCGCGAGGCTTTCATCACGCTGGTGGACGAGGGCTTGCTCGAGATCCGCCCCCAACGTGGCACTTTCGTCAAACGTATCGATTTTGAGGCCGTGCTGAATGGTCGCTTCGTACGCGAAGCGGTCGAAGCCGATATCGTCGGAAAACTCGCGGAACGCGCTGATCCGGCGCTGATCCGCCACCTGCGAGAACAATTGACCGAACAGTCCCGCGTGGCAGACAGATCACCCGAACAGTTCATAGAACTGGACGAGACGTTCCATATCTCCCTTGCGTCGGCTGCGGGGTTGAAAGGGGTTTGGGACTATCTCGAACCGGTCAAGTCGCAGATGGACCGGGTACGTTTCATCACCTTCGAGGAGTTGCCGATCGCCAGGCTGATCCGGCAACATACCGAAATTGTCGATCAGATAGAGCGGCAGGACGTCGCGGCAGCAAAAGCGGCCACGCGCCAGCATCTGCGCGAGATATTGAATTCATTACCTGAAATTCAGGAGCTTTACCCTGATTATTTCGAAAATTCACGGGCGCTGACCGGCGAATAAAAAGCAAACGAGACGGAGGAGACAACATGACATTTATTTCAGGGATCAAGAAACTGGCCGTGGCAGGGTGCCTGGCCGCTATAGCCAGTACGGCAGCGTATAGTCAGGAGATGACGCTGAAACTCGGGCACTTGGCCAACGAGCAGAATTCCTGGCACCTGGCGGCGGTGAAATTCGGGGAAGAGCTGAGTGCGCTGACCGACGGTCGGATTGCTGTCGAAGTGTTCCCGAACGAGTCCCTCGGCAAGGAGATTGATCTTATCAACGGGATGCAGCTTGGCACGGTGGATATGACGATTACCGGCGAAAGCCTGCAGAACTGGGCCCCGATGGCGGCCTTGCTGGCGGTGCCTTACGCCTATCGCTCGCTGGAGCATATGGACGAGGTTGCGGGCGGTGAGATTGGCGAGGCCGTCAAGGCACAGATCATCGAAAAGGCCCAGGTCCGTCCCATTGCCTATTTTGCGCGCGGTCCCCGCAATCTGACGTCACAACGTCCCATCATGTCACCTGCTGATCTGGACGGGATGAAGATGCGGGTCCCGAACGTACCGCTGTTTGTCGATGTGTGGAAGTCGCTTGGGGCCGCACCCACCCCGATGGCCTTTTCCGAAGTGTTCACCTCGCTGCAGAGCGGTGTCATTGACGGGCAGGAAAACCCGCTGGCCCTGATCCGGTCCGCGAACTTCAACGAGGTTCAGGGCTATGTGAACCAGACCGAACATGTCCGGTCCTGGATTTATCTGACGATTGCGGAATCGACCTGGGCCAGGCTGTCCGAGGCGGATCAGGCTGCCGTGATCGAGGCGGGGGCCCGCGCGCAGGCGTATGAGCGTACCCTGCTGCTCGAAAGCCTCGCCGCGGACAAGGCGTATCTTGAAGACAAGGGCATGGAATTCGTCGATGTGGACGGTGCAGCGTTTCAGGCCGCCGCCCGAGATGCGGTTCTGGCAAATGTCTCGGATGAGATCAAACCCATTGTCGAAGACCTCTTTGCCAACTGAGGCATCGGGTTTTCGATACTCCCCGAAGCTGCCGGGCCTGGCCCGGCAGCTTCTCTATCTCTGACCGGGGCCTCATCAATGCGCAAAGCTGAAAAGATCATCTTTCACTTTTGTCGGGCGGGCATCGGCCTGTCATTTCTGGTTCTGATCGTGGCGGTGCTCACGCAGGTCATTGGCCGGACCTTGAGCGCGTCGCCGATCTGGACCGAAGAGCTGACCCGCTACGCGATGCTCTACATGGTGGCGTTCGGGGCCGGGTTGTCCCTGCGGTCAGGTGATCTGGTCAATGTCGATGTGGTCTGCGATGCCCTGGGCGGTCACTGGCCCTGGCGTCTGAGGCTGATCTCTGCGACCGCCACTGCGGGGCTTTGTGCCTATCTGGTTCCGGCCGCCTGGAAATACGTCTCCATTGGTGCGCTGCAAACCTCTCCTGCGATGGCGGTCCGGATGGATTACGTGCATTTCTCTGTGATGGCGCTTTTGATCCTGCTGTGCCTGTTTGCGTCTTTCAGGGTCCTTGGCATGATTTTTCTGGGCGATGACGGTCTGCCGGATGCGCGCGAGGATACGGTCTAGTGGGTCTGACCATTCTCATCGCGGTCTTTGTCCTCGGCCTCGTGATCGGCATTCCGGTGGCTGTGACGCTGGGCCTCAGCTCCCTGTGTTATCTGCTTGTTATGGGCCTGCCACCGGTTGTCATGCCGCAAAAGATGTATGCGGGCATGGATGTCTTTGTGTTGCTCAGCATCCCCGGTTTCATCCTTGCGGGCAATCTAATGAACCGCGGCGGGATTACGGAACGGATCATCCGCTTTGCAAATTCGCTCGTCGGCTGGATCAGGGGCGGGTTGGGTCTGACCAATGTCGGCGCCTCCATGCTCTTTGGTGGCATCACCGGCACCGCGGTGGCCGATGCCGCCTCCATTGGGGGGGTGATGATCCCGGGCATGAAGAAAGCGGGCTACCCGGCGGATTTCTCTGCTGCGGTGACGGCGGCATCCTCGACGGTCGGGCCGATCATACCGCCCAGCGTGCCGATGATTATCGTCGGCGCGCTGTCGGGCATCTCTGTCGGCAAGATGTTCCTCGCGGGGGCCATTCCGGGCATCCTGATGGGCTTTGCGATGATGATTACCACCTATCTGATCGCCCGCCGCAAGAGATTTCCGAAACAGGCATGGCAAGGCGTCGGTGAAATCGGCAGGTCTTTTGCCGGTGCCTTCTGGGCCATCGCAATGACCGGGATCATCCTCTACGGGCTGTTGAGCGGCATCGCCACCCCTACGGAAACCGCTGTTGTCGCAAGCCTTTACGCGATGGCGGTGGGGGTGCTGATCTACCGCGAGCTCCCGTTGCGGGCGATCCCCGGCATTGTCATTGATAGTGCCGTGTCCGCGTCAGGTATCCTCATTCTGGTGGGCTTTGCCAATGTGTTCGGCTGGATCCTCGTGTCAGAGCGTATCCCGCAGGCCATCGCGGCGGCGGTTCTGTCCTTTACCGACAACAAGTTCGTGGTGATCATCATCGTGAATATCCTGCTGCTCTTTGTGGGCATGTTCATGGAGACGATTGCCGCCTTGATCATCCTCTTTGTGCCGCTGCTGACCCTGGCGCAGGCGGTGGGGATCGATCCGCTGCATTTTGCGACCTTTGCGGTGCTGAACCTGATGATCGGGCTGACAACGCCGCCGCTTGGGGTCTGCCTCTTTGTCTGTGCCGGGATCGCCCGGCAGCCGCTTACGCCGGTCGTGCGCGCAATCATTCCCTTTATCATCACGAATATCTCAATCCTGCTGTTGGTGTCTTATGTTCCGGCACTCGCAACGTGGTTGCCATCGATTGTCTTGCAATAGGAGCGCCCGTGACCCTGAAGGCCTGTACCCTGTACGCCCGGAATGATCTGCGCGTTGACGAGATTGAAAAGCCCGACCGGCAAGGCTGTGAGGTGCTGGTGGCGGTCTCGCATGGGGGGATTTGCGGGTCCGATCTGCACTATTTTCAGCACGGCGGCTTTGGGCCGGTGCGGGTGCGAGAGCCCCTCATTCTGGGCCATGAGATATCGGGGACTGTTTTGGAGGTTCCCCCGGAGGCAGGGGAGCTGGCCATCGGTGACAAGGTCGCTGTCAGTCCGAGCCGGCCCTGTCATACCTGTCACCATTGCAGCAGGGAGGAATTTCAGCACTGTGAAAACATGCGGTTTCTTGGGTCAGCACGGACATTTCCCCATGTGCAGGGCGGGTTCCGCAGCCAGATATGCGTCCCTGCGGAGCAGTGCCACCGGGTTGGCGCTGGCACCTCTCTCGCGCATGCAGCTTGCGCCGAGCCCCTGGCGGTCTGCTTGCACGCGGCACTTCAGGCCGGGGATCTGGCGGGTAAAAAAGTGCTGGTGACCGGGGCCGGTCCGATTGGTGCGCTTTGTGTGGCCGTCGCGGCGCGCGGGGGGGCGGATGAGATTATCGTGACGGATCTTTTTGACTTTACGCTCTCAAAAGCGCTTCAGATGGGGGCAACGGGTGGCATCAATGTGCGCACCAGCCCACATGATCTTGAAAAATACTGTGCGGAAAGAGGGCTGTTTGATGTGGTCTTTGAATGCTCTGCCGCGGCACCGGCGATCCTGGGCGCGATAGCGGCTGTGCGCCCGCGCGGGACGATTGTTCAGGTTGGGGTCGCCGGAAGTCTGAACCTGCCGATCAATGCGATTGTCGGCAAGGAAATAACGTTCCAAGGAACGCATCGCTTTCATCCCGAGTTTGCGGAAGCGGTCGCACTGATCGATAGCAAGGCGATCGATGTGTCGCCAATTCTCACCCAGACCTTTTCGGTTGATGACGCGATATCTGCCTTTGAAGCAGCGACGCAAAGAGAGAGCGCTGTCAAAGTGCAACTCATATTCAATCCGTAGGGTGGGCTGCGCATCGCCGATCCTGCTGTCATCGGGCAGAGCATGACAAGCCGGCCCTTGGGTCTCGGGACAGACCTCAAGAGCGCCTGACCCTCTGGTGCTATTGCTCTGCCAGGCCGCAGGTGGTGGCGTTTGACGCCTATTTGAGTGGCGTTGCTCGCCGGAGGCACGGCACAGCTTGATGTACTGCCGGGGATTTGAACACCAGCATCAAGGGCGCATTTCTGGCGTAGAGGCTGCCATTATATTTGAATGACTTAACAAATTCCCATTCCCGCAGGAATTGTGTTGCGTGAATCATAAGCCTTCGTCACTCTCAGCGGGCACGACCTCTCCCGGGGGCCCTTCAATGCATTTGGGGCTGTCTGGGGGGAGGGGCAGTACAGGGCCGCAGAACAGTCAACGACAGGTCCTGTACGGGCGAAAGACCCTCCGTCAAGGCGGGCCGGAGTAAGTTAGAGTAACTGGGAGAAAACCATGAAGATTTTCAAGTATTTGGCATTTGCGGGTGCCATGATGGCAGGGCCCGCGTCAACGGCGCAGGAACAGTTCATCACCATCGGGACCGGCGGTCAGACAGGGGTGTACTTTGTTGTCGGCCAGTCGATTTGCCGTCTGGTGAATCGGGGAACGGCGGATCACAACCTCAAATGCACGGCACCCTCTACGGGCGGCTCCATCGCCAATATCAACGCGATTATGGCTGGTGACATGGATATGGGCGTCGCCCAATCTGACTGGCAGTACCATGCCTATAACGGCACATCCGAGTTTGAAGGCAATCAGTTTGAAAATGCCCGCGCGGTGTTTTCTGTGCATGGGGAACCCTTCACGGTGATCGCGCGCGCGGATGCGGGGATCACGTCTTTCGAGGATCTGAAAGGCAAGCGGGTCAACATCGGCAACCCTGGGTCGGGTCAGTTTGCGACCATGCAGGTTGTCATGGATGCGCTGGGGTGGACCATGGATGACTTTGCCCTCGCCTCAGAGCTGAAGCCTGCCGAACAGGCTGCGGCCCTTGGTGATAACAAGGTGGATGCCATCATCTATACCGTTGGTCACCCCAATGGGTCGATTCAGGAGGCCGTGTCCACCGTGGATGCAGTGCTGATCCCGGTGACCGGGCCTGAGATCGACAAACTGATTGCCGACAATCCCTACTACGCGGCCGCCAGTGTTCCAGGCGGCATGTATGAAGGAAGCCCTGACGACACTGCGACATTTGGTGTGAAGGCAACCTTTGTAACCTCGGCCGATGTCGATGATGAAGTCGTCTATCAGGTGGTCAAAGCGGTTTTTGATAACTTCGACCGTTTCAAGCGCCTGCACCCTGCTTTTGAAAACCTCACCGAGGAAGAGATGATCCAGGCTGGGCTTTCGGCCCCTCTGCACCCCGGTGCGGAGCGCTACTATAAAGAGCGCGGCTGGATGTAAGCCTTTTATTTATTGATAAGGAAAGATGCGGCGGGTCAATCCCGGCGCATCGTACATTTAAAAAGTAGGCGCGCCTGAAAACGGGCGGCAGGGGGATTAAAATGTCGGACACTTCAAACCAACAGCAGGCCGCTGCTGTGGAAGCCACCGCCGACGGTCGCGGTGGCCTCAGCCAGGAAGAACTGGACGCGCTGGTCGCGTCCTCCGACACGGGCGGGCGCGGGGCGACAGGCCCCGTTGGTGTGTTTCTGACCTGCGTGGCGCTTTGTTGGTCGCTGTTTCAGCTTTGGATCGCATCGCCGATCCCCTTTATGGTCGGCTGGGGCGTCTTCAACGATACTGAAAGCCGGTCGATCCACCTTGCCTTTGCAATGTTCCTTGCCTTTGCAGCCTTCCCTGCGGCACGCACAAAATTTCAACTGGGGCTAGGGATCATCGTGCCCGTCGTCCTCGCGTTTCTGTTCATGACAGGGGCCAAGGCGGATACCAGCACGTGGTGGATTCCGTTGGTGGCGCTCGCTGTCGTGGGGGCTGTGGTGCTCGGGTCACCCAAGGACAAGGTGCCGGTCTGGGAATGGGGCCTTGCCGTCGTCGGTGCCCTCGCGGCGCTCTATCTTTATGTCTACTACCGGGACATTTCCGGACGGGTTGGCGCGCCGATTGCGCAGGATTTCGTGGTCGCGGTAATTGGCCTCATGCTGCTTCTCGAAGCCACACGCCGCGCGCTTGGCCCGGCCCTGATGATCGTGGCGTCGGTGTTTCTGGTCTACACCGTGCTGGGCCCATACATGCCCAGCATCATCGCGCACAAGGGCAACAGCCTCTCCGAGATCGTGAACCATCAGTGGATCACCACCGAAGGTGTCTTTGGCATCGCCTTGGGGGTATCCACATCCTTCGTGTTTCTCTTCGTGCTCTTTGGTTCTCTGCTCGACCGGGCAGGGGCGGGCAACTACTTCATTCAGGTTGCCTTCAGCCTCATGGGGCATCTGAAAGGGGGCCCGGCCAAGGCTGCGGTCGTGTCCTCCGGCATGACGGGGCTGATCTCGGGCTCGTCCATCGCGAATGTGGTGACCACGGGGACCTTCACCATTCCGCTGATGAAGAAAGTGGGCTTCAGCTCGGAAAAAGCGGGGGCTGTCGAAGTGGCGTCTTCCGTCAACGGGCAGATCATGCCGCCGGTGATGGGGGCCGCGGCGTTCCTGATGGTGGAATACGTGGGCATTCCCTATTTCGACGTGGTCAAACACGCCTTCCTGCCGGCGGTGATTTCCTACATCGCGCTGGTCTATATCGTGCATCTGGAAGCGGTGAAGGCAGGCATGGAAGGCCTGCCACGCGCCTATACGCCCAAGCCGATTGTGCAGCGCCTGATCGGGATCGCCTTTACGGTGGCGGCGATCTGTGCGCTGTCCTTTGCTGTCTATTACGGCATGGGCTGGATACGGCCCGCCTTCCCGAATTCGGCAGGCTACATCATCTTTGGTTTCCTGACGTTGGTCTATGTCGGGCTGCTTTACGTTGCCTCGAAAGAGGAACCGCTGGAACTGGATGATCCCAACGCGCCGGTGACGACGCTGCCCCTGCCAGGGCCGACCGTCCGCTCCGGTTTGCATTTCATCTTGCCGGTGGTTGTCCTGGTCTGGGCGCTGATGGTGGACCGCCTGTCGCCGGGGCTCTCGGCCTTCTGGGCCACGACCTACATGGTGTTCATCCTTGTCACCCAACGCCCGCTGACTGCGCTGATGCGCAGGGACAGTGCCTTTGGGGCAGCGGTGGCGCAGGGTGGCAGAGATCTGATCGACGGATTGGAAACCGGCGCGCGCAACATGATCGGTATCGGCATTGCGACCGCCACGGCGGGCATCATTGTTGGTGCTGTCAGCCAGACCGGCGTCGGCTCCGCCCTCGCAGATGTGGTTGAAGTGCTCTCGGGCGGCAATATTCTGGCCATCCTGCTGCTGACGGCGGTTTTGTCGCTGATCCTTGGGATGGGGCTGCCGACCACAGCAAACTATATCGTTGTCTCGGCCCTGCTGGCCCCGGTGATTGTGACGCTTGGCCAGCAAAATGGGTTGATCGTTCCCCTGATCGCAGTCCACCTTTTTGTGTTCTACTTTGGCATCATGGCAGATGTCACACCGCCCGTGGGTCTGGCAAGCTTTGCCGCCGCTGCCGTTTCGGGGGGGGATCCGATCAGAACCGGCGTCGTCGCCTTTTTCTACAGCCTGCGAACAGCGGCGCTGCCGTTTCTCTTTATCTTCAATACCGAGCTCTTGCTGATCGATGTCACCGCGGCCCAGGGGGTATTTGTCTTCATTGTCGCAACCATAGCGATGCTGCTCTTTGCAGCGGCGACGCAGGGTTTTTTCCTCGCCAAAAACCGGTTTTACGAGAGCATCGCCCTGCTGCTGGTCGCGTTCACGCTGTTCCGGCCCGGATTCTGGATGGATATGGTCGCACCGCCCTATGCCGAGGTTGACCCGACAGAGATATCCCAGGCCGCGCTCGATACCGAGGTGGGAGAGTACCTGCGTCTGCGCGTTTCAGGGCTGAACGACCTTGGTGACCCGATCGAATTTGTCGCCCTGCTCGATATCGAAGAGGGGGCCACCGGGGAAGAACGGCTGGAGAACGCCGGCCTGGTGTTCCGAAGCGATGGTGACAGGCTGATCATTGATGACGTCAGTTTCGGCAGCGCTGCGGCGACCGCAGGGCTGGATTGGGATCAGGAGGTGTTGCGAGTGCTCCGCCCGGCGGATCAACCGACCAAGTACCTCATGTTCATCCCCGCGCTGATGGTGCTCGGCCTTATCGTGTTTCTTCAGCGCGGGCGCAATGAACGCAGCCAACGCACAGCCACTGCCGCATAGAAAGGATATCTCTTGTTTAACTCTGTCCTGCTGACCGTTGACCTCAATCACGAAGCCTCCTGGCAGAAAGCCCTGCCGCAGGCGGTCGAGTTGGTGCGTGCCTCAAAGGGCCGGTTGCATGTTCTGTCGGTCGTGCCCGATCTGGGAACGCCCCTGGTAGAGAGCTTTTTCCCAAGCGATTTTGAGGCAAAGGCAGTCGCAGCGGCAAGCCAGGCTCTGAACGATCTCGTGACCCGCGAAGTGCCTGAGGATGTGACCGTTCAGCAGCATCTGGCCTTTGGTGACATCCATCAAAAGATCCTCGAGATCATCGATCAGTCCAAATGTGATCTGGTGGTGATGGCCTCGCATAAACCGGACCGCGTGCGCGAGTTTCTCGTGGGCTCGAATGCGGATAGGGTCGTGCGCAGATCGGCCGTGTCGGTGTTGGTGGTCAGGGCGTGATGGCTCTGCTGGCTGCAGTCTAAAGGAAAAGTTCTGACCGGTGTATCCCTTGGCCGCGTGGTTGAGTGATCGCAGAAGGATCCGGCGGGTTGGCCGGGCTTTCTTGCAAAAAGATTTTGACGAGCGGTCATCTGAATGGATCAGCACAAAGCTGAAAGATTCAGGTCGGGTCAAGGTGCCATTGTGCTTTTTGTCGCGTCCTTTCGACTGATGGGCACAATGCGGCGGGGGGCTGAAAAACTTGATGCGGCCCGGCCGATCTGAATATCGAAAGCTTGATAGCGCCATGTTATCCATGGTGAAAATCGACAAACTGAAGACGGGCTGCCAGGCTCGGTAATCGCTGCTGCCAGTCAAAGACCAACAACAGGGAAAAGCAACGCCAGAACCACGCTTTGCCGGTTTTGAGGGGCGTCTTCAAACCACGCTACGGTCCCTTTTCCGCCGAATGACCTGCCTTTTGGGGGTCTTTCCGACGGTCGGGCAAGGTGGGCGCTGCCCGCGACGATCTTCCTGATCTTGCCGCTCTTGAAGCCGCTGAGTTGATCGCCGCTGATGGCGCGTTCATTGATGAAACGGTCTGGTCCAGGGTCACCGCGCGGGCTGGCGTTGCTGGAACTCAGCCAGGGCGGAGCCGGTCCGCCCGGGTAGAGGCGGGCGTCGTCGCTTCAGCCCGACCAAAACGGTTCACGATCAGCAGGTCCGGTGAGGATGGGCGGCGTCCTGCGCGCTGCGAGGCCGTGAGGGGCTGTAGCTCCATCGCGGTGCGCCTGTTTGTCAGGCTGTCATGCCCTGCGGTGACCTCTCGCCAGATGTCGGCGTGCAGGCGGCCAGCGCTTCCAAAAGCACATGGGCCTTGCGCGGGGCGAGGTCCTTTTGCGCCAGGGCCTGGATGCTCCGGGTCAGAATATGATCCGATCTGCTGCAGGCCTCTGCCAGGCTGTCGATGTGATCCGCATCGCTCAACGCGTCAAAGATGGGGGTGCTGTGCACCGCATCGGGATCATCGAGCAACCGGTCCAGTGCTGCACCGCGCACCATCTTCGCGGGATCGGCCAGGGCCGAGACAGCTTCGACGTTTGTTGCCGCATGCCGCACGGCCACGGCGCGCAAGAGCGCATCACTGTCCTCAAGGCACGCCCGCAGGCCCCGCGCCGCCTCGGCATCCAAGGCCAGGATATCGGCGGCAACGGACCGGATTGCCGGGGTTTCATCTTTCAGCCCTGCGGTTGCCTGCGCCAAGGTCTCTGCTCCCCTCAGCCCTGTCCGGGCCCGGTTGAGCAGCGCGCGCCATGCCACAAGGCGCAAAGTTTCCTCTGCGTCGTTAAGCGCCCCCAGAACAGCGTCTGCGATACGTGGGTGATCCAGATCGCCTGCAATCCCAAGAGCAAGGACCCGCAGATCATCCGCAACCGCCTCCGGTCCCTCAACGGGTCTGCGGTGGCGGCGTTTGGCGGGGGTTTCTTCGGGGGTATCCGTCGCCTGGATCGGTTCAGGTGGCGTTTCGCGCCCCGCCTGCTGGATGACCTCCAGCGTGGAGCGAATGGCTTGCGGGGCCTCGGCAGCATCGGTTTCAATGATGTCGCCCTCGCGTGAAATGCGCAGATGCCCGCGCGGGGGCGCATCCGCTTTGGGCATGGTAACGTCTGGACCGCCAGCCTCCTGATGCGCCACAACGGCGTGCTCTGCGGATAAAAGCGTACCCGCCATGGCCACGGCCAGCGCCTCTCCGGCCACGGCATCGCCTTGCCGGCAGAGCGTGGTCAGGCAGGTCAGCGCCACCGCGCGCACCTGTTGGCTTTCATTGCCAAGAAGCCCCGTCAGCCTTTCGGTGGCAGGCTCATCCTCAAGCCGGGCGATGGCTTTGACGGCCTCAAGCCGCGCGGCCAAGGGGCGGGCGGTGTCCTGCGCAAGCGCCAGTAAGGCCGGGGCCGATGTCTTCGGGGCGAGGTCGGGCAAAAGCCGTGCCGCCGCCGAGGCGAGTTTTTCATCGCCAACGCGGCACCATGCAAAGGCGTTTTCCGTGACGGTCGCGTGCAGCTTCGCCTCAAGCGGCAGCGCCAGATGATCGAGGGCCACGGCCTGAACCGCAGGGCTGTTGTCTGACAACGCCGAGATCGCCAGATCAGGGAGATGCGGAGCGATGCGCGCCAATGTCTCCGCGCGAATACCGGCCTCCGGGTCGCGTAGGGAAAGGGCCTCAAGACGCTTGTCATCGGGGGCCAGCCACGTGATCGCAAGCCGCCGGACATCTGCCGCGCCGTCCTCCAGCACATAGTCGGCGTAGTCCTCCAACAGCGAGGGGGTCATTTCGGCCAAGCTCTCCAACGCACGCTTGCGCGACAGACCCTGTTCGGACTGGGCGATGGACAAAAGCCATGTCGCCCCCTCGCTGCCCATGGCGGCCAGAGCGGCAAAGACCGGACCATCAAGCACCTGCCCCTCTTCGTCGTCGCGGGCGGCGAGGATGTCTTCGATGGCGTCCGTGGCCTTGAGGTGCCCCAGCGCCTCGATTGCCATCACCTGCACATCGAGCCAGTCATCCCAGGCGTCCGTTTCGTCTTCCCAGGCGATGTCGCCTGATGCGCGGGACAGAGCGAGTTGGCGCAACACCGGGATGGAGCCCACGTCGCCCAGGGCTGCAAGTGTCAGGATCGCGGCGTGTTTGACCTCTCGCACGGGGTCGCCCATCAGGGATTTGCGCAAGACCGGCGCGTCTTCGGGCTGCGCGCACAGACGCAGACTATCCATCGCATCGGTGCGCACATCCGGGTCTTCGTCCAGCAGGCAGGCCAGCAGGGCTGCGCGCACCCGCGGATCGTCTGCTGCGACGGCTGCCGCCGCACGCACGGCCCCGGTGCGGATCACATCGTTCGGGCTTGCGATCTGATCCAGCAGCAAAGGTACGGGGTCGGGGCAATCAGTCCGCGAGGGAGGTTGGCTTTGGTCCAGCATGGGTCTTCCTTGAAACAGCGTGAGGCCCTGTCTGCCTGGCCCGCGAAAGGGCCGGGCAGACAGGGCCAAGATCAGGCGATGTCGCGCCGCGCAAAGGACATGGAGCGGAATTGGTGCTTGTAGGGGCTTTCGCCCATCTTGCGCACCTTGCCCACACCCATCTTGTAGTTGTAGTTGCCGCTGATCCAGTCCACCACACGACCCGACAAGGCGTTTGCGGGCTGCGACGTGTGCAGGAAATCCATATAGCCGAGGTTTTCCTTGACCGCAGGGGTGACGATGGCGACCGCCGTGATCGAGGCCTTGGTCAGCTCGATATGCCCGTTGCGGAGCAGCGAGGCGAAATCGAAATCAGAGCTTTCCACCCCGACGATGGTGTTGGTCTGCACCGGGATGCGGTCCGAATAGACCTGCACGTAGTCCCCGTTTTCGATGCCACGGGCTTCGGCCACGGTGGGATGCAGTTCGATCCAGTTTTCGGGCCAGCGCTGCACGATGTAGGGCCGGCGCCGGTCGTCATAGCCTGACTGCCAGCGTTCGTTGATCCGGCCGGAGCTGATCCAAATCTCGTCCTCGCGCGGCTTCATCCATTCCCAATAGCTCGAAAACAGATCCCACGGTGCTTTCTGGATATTGCATTTGCCGGTCTGGCTGTTGAAGTGGGTGAGTTTCTTGTTGAAGACATTCGCCCCCTGCGGGCCGGTATCCGGCAGCACGCGGTTGACGTCATGCAGCCGTTTGGTGCCCTCCAGCGAGCCGTCTGCCAGCATCATGACAGGGCCCTGAATGCCATTGGTGCCGAACTCTGCAAACTTCTCGTGCAGGGTCTTGCCCTCGCGTTTTGCCGCGACATGCACCATGTTGAAATCCTTGCGGCTGCCGCGGGAATGGCGCGCGCCCTCTTCCAGCACATCGTTGGAGGTCTGCCAGTCGAAGCCCTCGAACCCCATCTTCTTGGCCAGATTGGCGATGATCCACCAGTCGGGCCTGGCCTCGCCGGGGGCGTCGTAGAATTTGGGGTAAAGCCGCAGGCGACGTTCGCCGTTGGCGCGGGTGAAGGTCTCCTCCCCCCAGCCAGAAGCGGGAAAGACGATGTCCGCGTAGCGCGCCCCGATAGGGTCCACCAGATAGATATCCTGATCCCAGACCACCATACCGCCGCTGTCGGTGCGCTTTTTCAGCGTGTCGATGATATCCTGTTTCTCGAAACTCTGGACCTGATGCGGGTTGCGCGTGGTCAGCTCGTCGAACTTGGCCTGCAAGGACTGCGAGCCGCACATCGCCTGCACCCAGGTGGTGCCGATGACATGGGCAAGCCGCGTGTGACCGCTCATCAGATAGCGGTCGGTGTCCATCGCGCGGCGCCGCCGTCCGGGCAGCTTTTCGGGTGATTTGTTGCGGGGATAGCCGCCGCCGCGCAGACCTCCGCGCTGATGACCCCCGGCGCGTCCGATGACCTGACCGGGCCGCCCGCCCGCCCCCACAGTAATCCCCAAGGCAGAGATCGCCTGCGTGTTGCCGGTGTTGTTCGACCAGTAAAACCCTTTCTCGATCATGATCGAGGTCTTGGGGCGGGTGCCGTCTTCGCGGGGTTTGGCCATCCATTCGGCGGCGGTGTAGATTTTCTGCACGTCGATCTGGGCGATTTCAGCAGCCTTTTCAGGCTCGGCATAGTCCTGCGCCAGCAACCATTCCTTCCAGTCCTCGAACCCGTCGGTCTGAAATTTACCCCAGGTCGTGCGCCACTGCCACGGTGTGTTGCGGGTGCCCTGGCCAAAGCCCGAGGAGCTTTCCCATTTGTTGTTGACCCAGTTCTCGATCCAGGCGTCGTCCTGCCAGCCGTTCTCCACGATGACCCGCGCGATGGCCAGAACCACGGGCAGGTCGGTGCCGGGCTGGATGTCGAGCACAAGGCCGCCATTCTTTTCGGCAAAGGCGGTGCCGCCGGTGCGGCGCGGCAGCATGAAGATCGTCTTCTGGCCACCCTGAATGGCGGGCATGATGTAGTCGGTAAAAAGGATCGTCTTGGACTCGTAAGGGTCAGTGCCGCACATCATCAGCGTGTCGGCCTCGGCCCAGTCGTCGTAGCTGGGGCCGAAGTTGTCGAAGCCTGCATCCCGAAAGCCGGGGGTGGAAGACACATCCGACGGCGTGTCGTGGAAGGTGAAATTCGCGGTGCGCAGGTGGCGCAGGGCGTATTTGGTGATGGCGTAGGTATTCTCCATGTAACCATAAGAGAAAGTCTTGACGCCATAGGCATTTGTGCCGTGTTTCTCAAGCACGTGATTGCCCACCTCTGCGGCAATCTCCAGCGCGAAATCCCAGGTGACCGGCATCAGCACGCCGAACATGCGCACCATGGGGGATTTCAACCTGTCGCGGGTCGGTGTCTGCGGATTGTAGAGTTTCTTGGCCAGCGCCCCGCCCCGGATGGAGGAGTTGCCCGAGTAGTTGACGAAGTCCGTTTCCTTGTCGGGGATGATGACGATGTGGTGCGGCGCGCCATTGTGCAGCACGATATTGTGCTGGTTGGGCGCGACCCAGGCTCCTAGGGGGGCCACGGGAAAATCCTCGCCAAAGGCGTTCTGATCGGCGGCGGGTCCGCCCACCTTGCCGCCCGCAACGGGCCAGCGGTAGACCTTGTAGCCGCAGGCCACGACGCAGTAATCGCAAGCGGTCGAGATCACATCAGCGTCGGGCGGTGGCAGCGGAACGGATTGTTCGGGCACGTAATATGGTGTGGACATTTTGTTTCTCCTCAGCCCTGCAGATTGTCGAAACGACCGTAGATCAGGCCAAACATGCCGACGGCGTAGATGTCATCGCCCTCCAGTTCCAGCAGGACCTGCGGCAGCGATTGATAGGCCTGGCCCGAGATGAAGATGCCGTGCCGTGTCAGATCAAAGGTGGTCAGGTGCAGCGGGCAGGGGCCAAGCGCCTTGTCCGCCGCCTGATAGGTGCCCTGCAAAGGGCCACCCTGATGCGTGCAGGTGTAGTTGAAGGCCACCACATCCTTATCCGGGCCCAGACCCCCTCCGGCCTCCTGACCAAGCTTGACCAGAATGCTTTCGGCGTATTCGCCCTCGTCGGGGTATTCGAAATCAAAAGGGTCATCGACCATCAGCGTGCTGAGTTTTGTGATGAATTTGCGCTCATATGTCGAGACGACAGCGGGTGTCTGCGCCTCTGGCATGCCGGGCACACCCACCATGACCACGGTGGTCGCAATGCCGCTGGTCAGCAGGAACTGACGCCGGTTCATCAGGCATTTGCGCGTGCCGGCTTTCGCGGCTTCGCCATTCTCACCGTTGATCGCGGCGAGGATTTTGGGATCAAGATCGTTCATATGTCCTGTCTCCTGCTTAGTTGTTGGCTGCGAGCGGCAGAGGTTCCATTACGGGCACCTCGGGCGCTTCGGGGAGGATTTCGTCACCGCTCAGGCTTTCCAGAAAGGCGACGAGGTCGTCGATTTCCGGGTCCGAAAGGCCCAGAGGCTGGATCAGCGATGACTTGTTGGCGGCAAATTCATTCTCGCCGCCTCCCTCATTGTAGAAGACCACCACATCGCGCAGCGTCTCGATCATCCCGTTGTGCATGTAGGGGTAGGTATAGGCGGTGTAGCGCAGGCTGGGCGTGCGGAACTTGCCCTTGTCCGACTTCTGTTTGGTGCGGAAATAGAGCCCCGGATCATCCTTGGTGGTGCGGTACATCTCTTCGGTGGAGCCCTTGGCGAAAAGTTCGAACCGGAAGGTGATCTGCGCCAGGGCGTCGTCTTCCCAGCCGTCATAGGGCGGCACGCCGGTGTTGTAGTATTTCTCGTCACTCAGCAGCGGGCCGTTGTGACAGGTCGCGCAGTTTGCCTTGCCGGTAAAGAGATCCAGCCCGCGCTTTTGCGCCTCGTTCAGCGCGCCGTCATCGCCGTTCATGTAGTTGTCGAAAGGCGTATCGGTCTGAACAATCGTCCGCTGATAGGCGGCGATGGCCATATAGGCGTGGCGGATGCTGGGCCAGTCATCACCGAACACCTCGGCAAAGGCCGCGCGGTATTCCGGCACAAAGGCCAGACGGGCCTCCATCATGTCGTCTTCACCGTTGCCGGCGACCCCGCCGCGCGCGGCAGAGCGGGCCTGATGCTCCAGCGATCCTGAGGCTCCGGCCCAGAAGAGCTTGCCGTAATAGGCCGAGTTCACAATGGTCTGGCTGTTGCGCCAATGCGTGGTGCCGGGATAGCCAAAGCTGATCTTGTCCTGCACCGCCCAGCCTGCACTGGGCTCGTGGCAGGCCGAACACGGCATGCCGTTGTTACCTGACAGGATCGGGTCAAAGAACAGTTTTTCCCCCAGTGCGACCTTTTCAGGCGTCATCGGGTTGTCCGCCGGGATCGGGGGCGGCCCCAAGGCGGAAAGCTCTTCGGGGCGATCTTGTGCGGCCAGTGGTGACGCCACCAAAGTGGCCAGACCCAGAGCGTATAGGGTGAGATGTTTCATGGTCCTGCCTCCTTAGTTTTGGACGTTTTTCCAGTCTTCGATGACTTCGTAATCGTAGTCATCCTCGCGCCAGACATAGGCGTCCGTGTCAAAGCTCTCGCCGGACATCGCTTCGAGATAGGCGATCAGGTCCGATTTCTCGCTCGGCACCAGACCCAGCGGTTGCAGACGCGGGTCCTTGAGAGCATCGCCGCCGCCCCCACCGTCGTAGAAATCGATCACATCCGCCAGCGTCTCAAAGGTGCCGTTGTGCATGTAGGGCGCGGTCCAGACCAGTTCGCGCAGGGTGGGTGTCAGAAAGCTGCGTTTGGTCTCGGCCCGGTGGGTGCGGACATAGGCCCCGAGGTCTTCGCGCAGGTTCATGTAGTTTTCGACTCCCATGAACTTGGCATAGGTCACAAAGGCGGAGTGACGCTCTGCCGAGGCCCAGATATCGGGGTTTGTCGGCACGCCGGTGTTGTGCGGCTTGTCGTCGGTATAGCGCGGGCCGGTGTGGCAGGCGGCGCAGTTGGCCTTGCCCTCAAAGATATCCTTGCCCCGTTCGGCGGCGGCGGAGAGGGTCCCGGTATCAACCGGCGCGTCCCGCGAGACGATGGTTTTCATAAAATCCATCAGCGCGTTGCGCGCGCCGCCATTGCTCGGTTCTGACATGCCCGCTGCGGCGAACATCTCGACATACTTCGGGTCCTGCTTGAGCCGCTCCTGCATGATGCGCATGTCCATGTTCATCAGGTAGGTTTCGGTGATCATCTCGCGGGCGACGTCGTTGAGGTTGGTGCCCAGACGCCCATCATGCATCCAGGCGTCGCGGTATCCGACATTGGCCAGCGTCGGAGTGTTGCGGAAATGGCCGGCCCCTGTGTAGGCCGCGCTCAGCGCTTCACCGTCGGTGAAGGCCTTGTCGGGCTGGTGGCAGCTGGCACAGCTCAGGAAGGTATCGCCAGACAGGCGCGTGTCGTAAAACAGACGTTTGCCAAGTTCGGCACGGGCCGCATCCACGTCCATCGGCGGGATCGGGACAGTGTCTTGGGCGAGGGTTGCGGTGCCGGCAAGGAGCGAGCAGATAAGGGTGAGGTTTTTGAGCATAAACGTCTCCTGTTCCTGGGCCGCGGGACGACCTGGGTCATGCGGTGCTCACCGCGTCTTTAAACCTCTCAAGCGCCGATGGATTAGCGGTCAGAGATCGTCATGTTGAGGAAGTTTGCCCACTGTCTGCATTCTTCGCTTGCGTTAACCTTACGACGCAAACGCGTGATAAATGTTGCGAACAAGCCAATTTTTTGTGACTTTTTGTGACGGGTTGTGACGAAACCGGCACTTTTACTTGATCCGGAGCAAGCAGGACCTAATGCGCAGCATCCAGTAAGAATCGGATGCGCTGTGCCAAGCGTGCAGGATCAATCGGTTTATGCATGACCTCTGGTTCAGGGCCATCGATCTTCAGCCCGCCAGGGTTGTAGCCGGTGCAAAAGATCACCGGCAAATCGGATCGGATCGCGCGCAGTTCATTGACCAGCGCTTCGCCACTCATGTCCGGCATCACCATGTCGGAGATCAAAAGATCGGGGCGATCCGGTGCAGACTGAAAGTGCTCCAGCGCGACCAGCGGCGAGGTAAACGCCTCGACCCGGTAGCCCAGACGCAGCAGCAGCCGTCGGAAGGTCACGGCAATATCGGGCTCATCGTCCACCAGCACGATCCGTTCATGCCCCCGGGGCATCTCTGCGGCGGCGGTTTCGGTTTTGGCCAGACCGGCCTCTGCGCGGGGCAGGTAGACCGTGAATGTCGCCCCCTGTTGCGGTGTGCTGTCAACGCTGATCCTGCCCCCCATTTCTTCAATCAGTCCGCAGACCACCGCGAGCCCAAGGCCCGAGCCTTTGCCAAGCGGTTTGGTCGTGTAGAACGGGTCGAACAGATGCTGTTTGGTCTCGGCACTCATGCCGGGGCCATTGTCCGAGACGCAGAAGACAATCCAGCCGCCCTCGCGCGGCTCAAGGCCTGCGGGTACATGGTCGTCGAGAACGCGCGCATCAATGGCAATCTGACCAGGCTCCGCGCCAATCGCTTCGACCGCATTGCGGCACAGGTTCATCACGATCTGGTGCAAGTAGGTGTCGTCCCCCAATACAGTCAGATCATCCCCGATCCCGTCGCGCTTGAGCGTAATCGTCGGTGGCATCGAGGCCTGCAGCAGGCGCGACACTTCTTCGATCACCGCGGTCAGGCTGGTCGGTTGCAAAGACCCCGGTGTCCGTCTTGCGAAGGTCAGCAGCCCCTGCACAAGGCTTTGGCCGCGCCGGGCCGCGATATCGATCTGATCGACCTCAACTTCGATATCACTGCCAGCAGGCGCATCCATCGCGGCCAGATGGGCAGCCCCCACGATCGTAGTCAGGATATTGTTGAAGTCATGGGCGATGCCGCCCGCGAGCAGCCCCACGGCTTCCAGCTTCTGGGCGCGGGCCACCTGCTCGCGGGCCTGACGTTTTTCGGTGATGTCCTCGCCCATGCCGATGAAGTTGCGCACGCTGCCATCTTCGCCCAGCAGCGGCAGGATCTTGGTCTCTGCCCAATAGCTCGACCCGTCCTTGCAGCGGTTGCGGAACACGCCTTGCCAGTCTTCGCCCTTGTCCAGACGACGCCGTATTGCGGCATATTCCGATGCTGGCGTGTCGCCGGATTGCAAAAACCGCGGTGTCTGGCCGATGACCTCGTCGCGCTGCCAGCCGGTGATCTTTTCGAACTGGCGATTGGCATAGATAATCTTGGCGTCGGTGTCGGTCATGAAGATCGTGGCGGGGCTTTGTTCAACGGCCTGGGCGAGCCGTTCATTGGATTTCTGCAACTCCCGCCTCCGGTGCAATTCGTCCGACAGCCGCAGAACGGCGTCGCGCATGTCGCGCAGCAGCAAAACCAGCAGATACCCGATCAGCAGCGCAAGACAGACCAGCGCCGCGATGGACAGAAAGCCGATCCAGATCAGCGTTTGCCCGCGATTGACCGCCGCCAGCATCCGGTCTGCGCTGGTCTGACGATTCACGCTCCAGATCTGTTCGAGGTCTGCCAGGGCCTGCAACGCTTCGGTATCCGAAATCCGGACCGCGGTATCTGTGCGCTCGGTGGGCCATCCCTGTTCGGCGGCCCGGACCGCGACGGGCAGGGCGGCGCTATAGCGCAAAATCGTCTCCCGGACGATCTGCAGGGCCTCCCGTTCGCGCGGATCTGCGGTTGCGGTCAGGTAGAGGTCAGTGACCGCAAGAAACTGATCGATCTGTTCTTCGGTGCGGTGCAGGTAGATGGGATCTTTGCGCAGGACGTAGTTTTTGAAATTGTGGATGATGCCGCCATAGCCCAGGTGGCCGCGAATGGCGCTGATCCATTCTCCCTTCTGACCGATGTCGAGGGAATACTCGTTCCAGTTCTCTTCGACTTCGCGGAACTGCTCGCGGGTCTGGACGCCCAGAAAGAGGCCGAGGCCCACGGTGATAAACAAAGACGCCAGCGAGGCCAGACCAATGCGCCGGGTTCTCGACAAGGCGTTCGAGTGAACATTCTCCGGCATGGCTTTGACCTCTTGTTGCCCGCGCTGTTGTGAACAGGCCCGGAATTTGCAAGATACCATCTCATTGAAGAATGGGAAGAAGTGGATGGAAGCTCATATTCTTGTTGTAGATGACGACGGGCAGCTGACGTCATTTCTAAAGCGGTTTTTGGACAAGCAGGGATTTCAGACAGACATCGCGGCAACTGCTGCAAAAGCGCGCGCGCGGCTTGCGGAAAACAACTATGCGCTGGTCGTGCTGGATCTGATCCTGCCCGATGCCGACGGTCTGGACATCGCCCGCGAGATCGGCAGCACATCGCAGACGCCCGTTATTATGCTGACGGCGCGTGATGACGTCTATGATCGTGTCGTGGGGCTTGAGATTGGCGCGGATGACTACGTCACCAAGCCCTATGAACCAAGAGAATTACTGGCGCGCATCCGCTCGGTCCTGCGGCGCAGCACGGCAGGGCAAAAGGTGGCATTGGCCCCCAAGCCGACGAACATCAGGTTCATGGGTTTCGAACTCAACCCGGCTGAGCGGCTGTTGGTTAATGTTGACAAAAGTGAGCCGGTGCCGCTGACGGGCACTGAGTTCACCCTGTTGCATACGCTGGCCAGCAATGCGGGGGCTGTCTTGTCCCGTGCGGCGATCATGGATGCCCTTTACGGCAACAATATCACTGTCACGGATCGGGCAATCGATGCGCATGTGGCCCGGCTGCGAAAGAAAATCGACCCTGTGGATGGGCGCAACTCACTGATCCGGGCGGTGCACGGTCAGGGCTATGTTTTTGCGACAGAGCTGGACAATCCGGGGCGGGGAGACCCGCGCTGAAAGCTGTTGAGCTCAGAGGTAGCGGTTGACCAAGTTCTCCAACCGCTCCTGACGGCCCGAACGGGGGGCGGGGTTGATGTCTTCCGCGACCACCCGTGCGGCGATGCTGTCGAGGTCTGATGTCATCAGGGCCTTGCCGGTCTCGTTGTCCCACCCTGCATAGCGTGCCGCCCGCGCCGCTTCGAGCTTGCCATCCTCCAGCATCGCCGCGGCGGCTTTCAGCCCCGCTGCACAGGCGTCCATCCCGCCCACATGTGCCAGGATCAGGTCTTCGGGGTCCAGCGACTGGCGGCGCAGCCTGGCATCGAAATTCGTCCCGCCGGTGGTAAAGCCGCCCGCCCGCAGCACCTCGTAATAAGCCAGCGCCATTTCGGGCACGTTGTTGGGGAATTGATCGGTGTCCCAGCCTGATTGGTAATCGTTGCGGTTCATGTCGATCGAGCCAAAGATCCCCAGTTCGCGTGCCAGCGCCAGCTCATGCTCAAACGAATGGCCCGCAAGAATGGCATGGCCCTGTTCGACGTTGACCTTGACCTCGCCTTCGAGACCGAAATCCTTGAGAAACCCGTAGACTGTCGCGACATCGTAGTCATACTGATGCTTGGTCGGCTCCTGCGGTTTGGGCTCGATCAGGATCGCGCCCTTGAAGCCTGTCTTGTATTTGTAATCGACCACCATCTGCAGCATCCGGCCCGCCTGCGCCCGTTCCCGGCCCATGTCGGTGTTGAGCAGCGTCTCATAGCCCTCGCGCCCGCCCCAGAGCACGTAGTTCTCGCCGCCCAGCCTGATCGTGGCATCCATGCAGGATTTGATGGTCGCGGCCGAATAGGCAAAGACTTCCGGGTCGGGGTTGGTGGCCGCCCCCGCCATAAA
The DNA here is from genome assembly GCF_020622345.1 of Roseobacter weihaiensis. Taxonomy (GTDB): domain Bacteria; phylum Pseudomonadota; class Alphaproteobacteria; order Rhodobacterales; family Rhodobacteraceae; genus Roseobacter; species Roseobacter weihaiensis. Next base: position 78,283 of record NZ_JACNMO010000004.1, read on the forward strand.
ACGGCGGTGCGAAAAGAGATTGGCCGTCCCCCAGAGCAGTTTGACGCTGGTCTCGTCCATCTTTTGGGCAATGTAATCGACGATCTCTTCCAGATTGCGCAGGCTTGCGGCGAAAGTCTCCCCCTCGGGCCGCACATCCGCATCGTGAAAGCAGAAATAGGGCACGCCGAGGATCTGGAACATCTCAAAGGCCACATCGGCCTTGAGCCGCGCCAGATCCATCGTATCGCCGAACCATGGCCGCTCGAAGGTCTGGCCGCCAAAGGGGTCCCCCCCCGGCCAGGCAAAGCTGTGCCAGTAGGCGCAGGCAAAGCGCAGGTGATCCTTCATCGGCTTGCCCATCACGATCTCATCGGGGTTGTAGTGCCGGAAGGCAAAGTCATTCGGGGTCTGAGGACCTTCGAACCGGACGGGCGGGATGTTCTTGAAAAAGTCGGTCATAGCTCAAAGATCCTTCAGGACGGAATAGGCGTGTTGGTAGCGATCATGGCCCTCGGCCATGGCGGGGACGAGGGTCGGATCGGGGTCAACCGAATGATCCAGCGGCGGCTGTGTGGCGATCTCCGGCCCGGCACCGGTGCTGGCCATCATCCCCAACCGGGCCGCGCCAAGAGCGGCGCCAAAATCACCGTCTCGGGGCACGTCGAGCGTGATATCGAGCGTGCTGGCCAGCATCTGCGTCCAGTGTCGGGATTTGGTCCCGCCCCCCAGGGCAAGCGCGCGGTTGAGGGTCGTGCCGGTCTGTGCCAAGGCCGCCTTGCAGTCGGCAAAGGCATAGCTGACCCCCTGGAGGACGGCGCGGGCGGCTTCCTTGGCGTCGGTCGCATGCTCCAGATGCAGGAACTGACCCCGGATGGCGGCATCGTTATGTGGCGTGCGTTCCCCGCCGAGATAGGGCAGAAACAGGGTCTTGCCGGGGGCGCGGACCGGGCCCAGATCCTGCGTCAGCGCGGCGGCTGTCTGACCGGTCAGGCGGCACAACCATTCCAGCGCGTCTGTCGCGGCCAGGATCACGCCCATCTGGTGCCAGGTGTCGGGCAGGGCGTGGCAGAACGTGTGCACCGCCGAAGCGGGATCAGGGCGGTAGCCTGCATTGGCGGCAAAGAGCACGCCCGACGTGCCCAGCGACAAAAAGGCCGTGCCATCCCGGACCACACCGGCCCCGATGGCGGCAGCCGCATTGTCGCCGGCGCCCCCTGCAATGATACACTGCGGCAGACCAAGGGTTGCGGCAAGACCCGCGCGCAGCGTGCCGGATGCCGCCGCCCCTTCGACGAGTGCCGGCATGTGATCGCGGCTCAGCGCACAGGCTGACAAAAGCGCTGTCGACCAGTCCCGCTGGCCCGTGTCGAGCCAGGAGGTGCCTGCGGCGTCCGACATCTCTGACACATGCTCTCCGGTCAGAAAGAGGCGCAGGAAATCTTTCGGCAGCAAGATTTTTGCGGTCTGTTTAAAGGTCTCCGGCTCGTTTTGGCGGACCCATTCGACCTTGGGGGCGGTGAACCCCGGAAAGACGATATTGCCGGTGATCTCGCGAAACTGCGGGTCCGCGTCCATCTCGGTGGCTTGGCGATGGCTGCGCGTATCGTTCCAGAGCATGCAGGGCCGCAGGGACCGGTCATCTGCCCCGACCAGGGTCGCCCCATGCATGTGACCCGACAGGCCGATCCCGCGCACCGCACTGCAATCTGCTGCGCTGGACAGGGCGCTGAGCGCTTCGACGGCGGCATCGCACCAGCTTTGAGGGTCCTGCTCAGACCAGCCGTCGTGCTTGCGCTGGACCGACAAGGGCACGGCATGTTCGGCCAGAATCTCCTGATGGTCGTTGATAAGGATCGCCTTGAGAGAGGAGGTCCCGAGATCCAGGCCGATGAATGTCATGCTGCCACTTTCGGGTTCTTGCCCAGGATGATCATCGACAGGATATCATCTTCGGTGACGTCCTCAACCCGTTCGGCCCCGATCATTCGACCGTTTTTCATCACCGCCACACGGTCGCAAAGCTCCATCATCTCGCGCGTGTCATGGCTGATGAGAAAGATGCCAAGCCCCTGTTTCTTCAGCTCCTGAATAAGGTCCGCCACCATCGCTGTCTCATGCACTCCGAGGGCGGCGGTTGGCTCATCCATGATGAGAATCTTGGCGTTGAAATAGACCGCCCGCGCAATTGCAACGGACTGGCGCTGACCGCCTGAAAGGGCGGAGACCGGCTCCTTGAGCTTTTTGAAGTTGGGGTTCAGCCGGGCCATGATCTTGCGGGTCTCCGCCTCCATCCGGTCATCGTCGACAAAGCCCAGCGGCGTCGTCAGTTCGCGGCCCAGAAACAGGTTGGAGGCGGCATCCAGATTATCTGCGAGTGCCAGAGTCTGATAAATCGTCTCGATGTTGTAATCGCGCGCGTCGCGCGGTGAGGTGATCTGCGCCTTTTGGCCATCGATCCAGATCTCGCCGCTGTCCATCTTGTAAGCCCCCGAGAGGATCTTGATGAGGGTGGATTTGCCTGCACCATTGTGCCCCAGCAGCCCCACCACCTCGCCCGCCTCCAGCGAGATGCTCACGTCATCCACCGCCTGCACACCGCCAAATGCGATGGAGATGTTCTTCATCTCTACCAGAGGAGCCATCTACTTGCCTCCCACACGTTTGCGGTACTGGATATCGATAAAGACCGCGACCACCAGAACAACCCCCACCACGATGTTCTGCAAGGGCGCATCGACGCCGACCATGGCCATGCCCGATTGCAGGGATTGCATGATGAGCGCACCCAGGATTGCGCCGTAGATCGTACCGATGCCGCCTGACAGCGCCGTGCCGCCAATGACGGCGGCGGCGATGACGCGCAGCTCGTCCAGCGTGCCCAGGTCGTTGGAATGGTTGGCCAGCCGCGAGGAGGCCACCACGGCCGCAATGGCGCATAGCACGCCCATCAGGGCAAAGATTTTCACCGTGAGCAGACGCGTGTTGATCCCCGAAAGGGCTGCCGCGTCCGGGTTGCCGCCGGTAGCAAAGATATAGCGGCCAAAGCGGGTCTTGCGGGCGATGACGGTCATGATCGCTGCAATCGCGATCAGCAGCAGCACGGAGATGGGCAGACCATAGACCGGGGTGCAGCCCTCGGCGATTTCGCAGCCGTATTTGGCCGGGTCACGCGCCACCACACGCTCCGGCACCTGGTAGCTTGTGAGGATGGCGATGAACCCGACGATGGCACTGGTCAGGATGCCAGCAAGCGCCACCTCGGCCCAGAGCGGTTTGACCGCAAAGCCATGCGAGGCCTTCGTGCGCCGGGCATTGAAGATCGCGAAGATGGTAAAGAGCACGGCCACAACGCCGACGATCCAGCTTGCGGTGCCGCCCAGCGTTCCGTTGATGCCGCCAAACATCATAAAGGTCTGATCCAGCGGTCCAATGGTCTGCCCGCCGGTCTGATACCAGCCGACGTTGCGCCAGATCAGAAAGCCGCCCAGCGTCACGATAAAGGCGGGGATGCCCTGGTAGCCCACCAACCATCCGTTCACCGCGCCGATAACGGCCCCCAGCGTGATGCCAACGGCAATGGTGATCCACGGGATCGCCCAATGGCCCAGCCCCAGCGTTTCGGGCAGGAACCGCACCTGTGTCATCGCCATCAAGGCAGAGCAGGCCGCCAGCACGGCCCCCACGGACAGGTCGATATGGCGTGTCACGATGATAAACACCATGCCGGTGGCCATGATCGCAACGCTCACTGTCTGAATGGTCAGGTTAAAGATGTTCCGCGGCGTCAGAAAACGCCCGTCCGTCAGGATGTTGAAAACGAGGGCCACAAGAATGAAGGCCCCGATCATACCCAGCAGACGCGTGTCGAGTTCCAGCGTCTGAAAAAAGCTGCGCTTGGGGGATGAAGAGGGGGTGTCGGTGACGCTGTTGGACATTGTGAGGCTCCCGCTGGCGCTTGCGGTGTCGCAAGCGCTGCCTGAGGATAATCGATTTTTGGAGAATTGCGAGGGAGCGCGGCTCGTTTGCCCGTGGCAGTCGGGCCGCGCTCAGGGAGGGATCAGTTACAGGGGGCAGGGCCGTCCGTCACCCCTTGGCACAGCGCTTCCTGGGTGATCCAGCCTGCGTCCACCACTGCTGACAGGTTGTCTGCTGTCACCGGTACGGGGGCCAGAAACAGCGCTGTCATCTCGGTGCCGCCCGGCGACGTCCACGATGTGCTGCCCTCCACGGCCGTCATGTCCCCGTCGCTGCCCGCGAGGGCCACGGCTATCTCGCCTGCCGCCTTGCCCAACGCGCGCGCGTCTTTCCAAACCGACACAGTCTGCGTGCCAAGGGCGACCCGGTTCAGCGCCGCATGATCGCCATCCTGACCGGAGACCGGGATGCCTTCCATGCCCTGTGCCGTCAGCGCGGCGACAACACCACCCGCAGTCCCGTCGTTGGAGGCGACAACCGCATCGACGCCATTGTCATTGGCGGTCAGGATCTGTTCCATGTTGCGTTGGGCGTTGGCGGGCAGCCATCCATCCGTGTAGGCTTCATCGACAATTGTGATATCGCCCGCATCAATGGCCGCCTGCAACACCTCTTGCTGACCGCCGCGCAGGAAATCCGCGTTGGGATCCGTGGGCGAGCCCTTGATCATCACGTAGCGGCCGGAGGGTTGGGCCTCCAGCACGGCCCGCGCCTGCATGCGCCCGACCTCGACATTGTCGAACGTCAGATAAAATGCCCGGCTGTCTTCGATCAGGCGGTCATAGCCGACCACCGGAATGCCTTCGGCGGCTGCTGCATCAACAGCCGGGCCGATGGCTGCGCTGTCCTGCGCCAGAATGATGAGCGCATCCACGCCCTGTGCAATCAGGCTCTCCACATCCGAGAGCTGCTTGGCCGAAGAGGACTGCGCATCCGCCGAGATATAAGTGGCCCCGGCCGCCTCGAGAGCGGATTTGATCGCCGCTTCATCGGTTTTCCAGCGCTCTTCCTGAAAGTTGGACCAGCTCACGCCAACCGTGACGCCATCTCCCTCCGCGACTGCTGCCGTGCCAAAAGACGCGAGGCTGACCGCCGCCGCCATTACCAGTTTTTTCATGTTTTCCTCCCTGTGATGCCCATCCCGTCCGACGACATGGGCCGAGTCGTTTTCAACCCGTTTCCGCAGTCTTGCTGAATTAAATTTAGGTGTCAAAATAAAAAATACCTCAAATAGGCGATATGTCGAAAAACCCATACGATACCCACTTGTTTTAAGTTGATTTGACGGTACGCTGTAATGTGGAGGGGGTTTTTATTTTGAACGAAAAAATAATTTTAAGCCGCGCGCTCACAACGCCGCGGGACGGCTGTGGGCCTTTGTTGCAGGGGAGCGGGGAGAACGCATTTTCCCTGCGGCAACAAGTCTTTGAGTATGTGCGCGCGCACGGGCAGGCGGCGCGGGCGGATATCACGACGGCTCTTGGCATCAGCCCGGGATCGGCCACAACCCTCACGGCTGATCTGATCACCAGCGGCTTTTTGCGTGAATTCGAGGGGCGCGCGCGCGAAACCGGGCGCGGGCGCCCCAAGGTCGGGCTCGAAGTTGTGCCGAATGCGGCCTATGTGATCGGCATCAAGCTGGCCTTCAACCGCCATACGGCCGTGCTTGCGGATTTTGCGGGCAAGGTCATTGCGGATGCTTCTTTCCCCTCTGGCGATACGCGCAGGCCGATGGCGCAACTGTTGCAGGAAACGCAAAACCTCGTGGACCGGCTGCTCAAGGAGAGCGGCATATCACCATCGGACATCAAGGCGATGGGGATCGGCATGCCCGGCATCATCGATCACTCAACCGGTACGGTGGCGTGGTCCTCCTTGCTGGAGGTCCGCAACGAAGACCTGACGGCCGCCTTTTCTGAACGCTTTGGCATGCCACTGTTGTTGGACAATGACGCCAATATGCTGACCCTCGCGGAGCTTTGGTTTGGCGAAGGTCGTGCAATGTCGGATTTTGCGGTTGTGACCGTGGAAAGCGGGGTGGGCATGGGGCTGGTGCTGCGCAATCAGCTTTACCGCGGGGCCCATGGCATGGGGCTGGAGCTGGGGCATACCAAGGTGCAACTGGACGGCGCACTTTGCCAATGCGGGCAACGGGGCTGTCTGGAGGCCTATGTGGCGGATTACGCGCTGATCCGCGAGGCCGCCACGGCGCTTGGCCATAGTTTCGATACCAGCAAAAACCCCGAAGATGTCCTGGCAACCCTCTTCGAGCGGGCAAAATCCGGTCATACTGCGGCTGAGACGATCTTTCGCCGGGCTGGGAAATATCTGTCACTTGGTCTGTCGAATGTTGTGCAACTCTTTGATCCCGAGCTGATTATCCTGTCGGGCGAGCGCATGCAGAATGATTATTTCTACGCCGAGGAGGTGCTCGACACGATGGAGAAACTGACCCTCAACGAGGGGCGGCAATCCTGCCGGGTTGCGGTCAATGCCTGGGACGATCTGGTCTGGGCGCGCGGCGCGTCTGCCTTGGCCTTGTCCTCGGTGACGGCCACGTTGATTGATGAGATGCGCGCGGCATGAGATTGCTGTGCCTCCTGACCTGTCTGGTGGCGCAGCAGGGCAGCGCCGAGGTGCTGTTTGAAGACCGCTCGGCCGCGCTGCCACCTCATACCTATGAGGGAGGCTGGGAGCATTTTGTCGGTGGCGGTCTGGCCGTGTTCGACTGCAATGGGGACGGGCTTGCGGATATCTTTGCCGCCGGAGGCGAAAACCCGGCCAAGCTGATCGTCAACAAGGGGGCATTCCGGTTTGAAACCGCCGATCTGCCGGCCTTGACGCATGTCACGGGTGCCTATCCGCTGGACATTGATGCGGATGGGATCAAGGATCTCTTTGTGCTGCGCGTCGGCGCGAATGTGGTACTGCGCGGGCACCCCTCCTGCCGTTTCGAGCGGGCAGATGATCTGTGGGGCGTGCCCGGAGATACGGCCTGGAGCACCGCTTTCACCGCCTGGTGGGAGGACGAAACGACCAAACCGGTGCTGGCCGTGGGCAATTACGTGGATCGCAGCGCCCCCGATGGTCCGTTCGAGGCCTGTGACGATCATCGCATCCTTTTTCCAAAGACCGATGGCTATGATGCCATGACGCTGGCACCGGGGTTTTGCGCGCTGTCGATCCTCGCGGCCCGTGACGCACGCGGAAAGATGGCCCTGCGTCTGTCGAACGACCGGCACTACTACGTCCGGGGCGGGCAGGAGCAGATGTGGGATATCGCGGAGCGTCGTTTTCTGACCGAAGCGGATGGCTGGGAAACGGTGGCCTTGTGGGGCATGGGGATTGCCAGCCGCGATCTGACCGGGGACGGTTTGGACGAGGTGATGCTCACCTCGATGGGCGATCAACTGATGCAGATTGCCCAAGGCGACGGCCGGTACAAAGCCGCCCCGTTTGAGATCGGCACTTACGCGCAGCGCCCGCATGTGGGCGATGACGGGCGTCCCTCCACCGGGTGGCACGCCGAGTTTGGCGATGTGAACAACGACGGGCTGGCCGATCTGTTCATTGCCAAGGGAAACGTGGATCAGATGCCGGGCATGGCGACGCGCGACCCGAACAATCTGCTGGTGCAAACGCCGGAGGGTCGCTTTGAGGAGGTCTCGGTGCGGGCCGGGGTCGCGTCGATGCAGCGATCCCGTGGCGCGGCGCTGGTTGATTTTGACGGCGACGGGCGGCTGGACCTGATCGTTTCGAACCGTCGCGCGCCGCTGGAGCTCTATCGCAATGTCTCGCCCGAGGTCGGGAACTGGCTGCGCATTGAGCTGCGACAGGCCAACGCAAACCGCGATGCCATTGGCGCGCGGATCACGGTTGAAACGGGGCAGGCCACGCAATCCGTGCAGCAGGTGGTCGGCGGCGGACATGCTGGCGGCCAGTTGTTGCCGCGTCACTTTGGGGTGGGGGAGGCGCAGGACGCGACCATCATCGTTGATTGGCCCGATGGCACGCAAACCCGCACATCCGCGCGCGCAGGCGGCACCCATCTGATTGAAAAACCTTAAGGCACGGCCAGGCCGCTGGGCACCGTTTCGGGGATGCCAAGACGGCCTGCAAGGCTCGCCTCATCCGTAAGCGTGCCCAGAAACGCCACCAGCGCCGCGATGTCATCCGGGCTAAGGGCAACGGGAGGCACCCCGACGGTTGCGGCAATGTCCTGCAGGGCCTCGGGGGTCTGCAGGATCGCGAAATCATCAGGCACCGCGCCCGACAAAAGCGCCTGCGCCGGATCATAGTTTTGCAGCTCCGCGACCGGGTCTGCGTGGTGGGCGATGAAACCGGCGAGCGTTCGATGCGCCCCCGCGTGCCCATAAGGTCCGGTGACGGCGACATTGCGCAGGGATGGCGTGCGAAAGGCGTAGGCGTCCTCCGCCCGGCCCGTCACCCGGAACCGACCATCGTCGCGCTGGTGATCCTCAAAGGTGGCGGATTTGCCCGGCCCGATCTGGGGCGTCCCCATGGCGTGAAACCCGTGATCCGTCAGAAACTGGCCTGCATGGCAGGTGGCACACCCGGCGCTGCCATAGAAAAGCGCCAACCCTTCGAGAGCCGCGCCTTCAAACGTGACCTCTCCGCGCAGCAGCGCATCGAAAGGTGCGGTATCGGAGCGCCACTCAAAGGCGATGAAGGCCGCAATTGCGTTTGAGATATCCGTAAAGGCGATATCGGAGGGGGTGTCGATATGCGGATAGAGGGCTTGAAACTGTGCGGCATAGTCCGGGATCTGGGCCACCCGCTGAGAAAGCAGATCCCAGGCGCCCCCGGGGCCCGTGATGCGCCCCTGACGCACCGCCTGACCGATCTCGTTTTCGTTGTAGCTTCCGGCCATCTCGTCGCGGCTGAGCACCGGGAACATCGTCTGCGCGGAGAGCACCGAGGCAAACCCTTGCATCATATCGGCATCGAGCGGCGAGCGGAGGCCGCCGGGGGAGGCCGCATCAGCCTCCAGCCTGCCATCATGGAACATCACGGTGAAGTCCCGGGCCCCCAGATTGAAGAGGGCAGGCGAATTGCGGGGGATGCGCTGTTCCGGCGGATCGTCAGGGTCCGCCCGCCGCGCCGGGCCTAGCCCGATCCCGCCATCGCCGATGGAAAGAGAGACGCCATCCGACGTGCCAAAACGCGGGTGGTGACAGGTTGCACAGGCCACGGTCTTGTTGCCCGACAGGATCGGGTCGTAAAACAAGGCCTGCCCCAGCATGGCCTCTGCCGGATTGACGGGCAGGTAGTCCGCGTCAGAGAGCGGCGGTGGCAACTCCTGCGCCAGAGCGGCCAGCGGCACGAAAAGCCCGGTCACCAGGCCTGAAAGCCACGTCTTTGTCATCTGGTCAAATACCTCCTGGCTCCATTTTGCACGGCTGTTATACGGGTTGCAAAGGGCGACGTTGCCGGGCTACAGCTTGACCCAGGCCGCGTTGCGGGCAGAGGACCGGACACAGGCGTCGATGAACTCCATCCCGCGTAACCCATCAAGGATCGTGGGATAGAGCACGTCGGCCCCGGGCGCGCGCCCGTCGCGACGCGCCTCGATGGCATCGGCAGCCTCTGCATAGATATTGGCAAAGCCCTCCAGATAGCCTTCGGGGTGGCCGGGCGGTACACGGCTCATCCGCGCGGCGGCCTCGCCTGCGCCTGCGCCATTGCGGGTGATGAGCCGCTTGGGGGCCCCCAGCGGGGTGTGCCACAGATAATTCGGGTCTTCCTGCGCCCATTCCAGCCCCCCCTTGTCGCCATAGACGCGAATGCGCAGGGCGTTTTCATTGCCGGGGGCCACCTGGCTGCACCAGAGCATGCCCTTGGCGCCGCCCTCGAAGCGCAGCATCACATGGCCGTTGTCATCCACCCGCCGCCCCTGCACGAAGGCGTCAAGATCGGCGGCGAGGCTTTCCACCTCCAGCCCGGTGATGAACCGCGCCAGATTATGGGCGTGGGTGCCGATGTCCCCCGTCGATCCCCCTGCGCCTGAGCGTTCGGGGTCGGTGCGCCATGCGGCCTGCTTGAAATCCTGCGCCTCGGTCAGCCAGTCCTGCGGGTACTCCACCTGAACCACGCGGATCTTGCCGATCTCTCCATCGGCCACCATCTCGCGCGCCTGTCGAACCATCGGATAGCCGGTGTAGTTATGGGTCAGGATGAACAGCGCGTCGGCGCTTTCGGCGGCCTTCACCAGCTTTTTTGCATCCGCGAGCGTGGAGGTCAGCGGCTTGTCGCAGATGACATGAATGCCGCGTTTGATAAATTCGCGCGCCACCGGGTAGTGCATATGATTGGGCGTCACGATGGAGACCGCTTCGATCCCGTTTTTCAGGCGCGCCTCGCGGATCGCCATCTGTTTGAAGTCATCATAGATGCGGGGCAGCCCCAAAGCCGCGCCCGAAGCCTGCGCCCGTTCCGGGGTTGAGGACAAGGCGCCCGCAAGCAGCTCATAGCGGTCGTCAAGGCGTGCGGCGATGCGGTGCACCCCGCCGATGAAAGCCTCATTGCCGCCGCCGACCATTCCCAATCTGATCCGCGCCATCTTACGAAATCCCCAGCATTTTGCGGTTCGCGGCCTCATCGGTGCCGCCGTCTGCAAAATCGTCAAAGGCGCGTTCGGTCACGCGGATGATGTGATCCTTTACGAATTGCGCGCCTTCGCGGGCGCCGTCTTCGGGATGTTTGAGGCAGCACTCCCATTCCACAACCGCCCAGCCGTCGAAGTCATTGGCGGCCATCTTGGAAAAGATCGCCGCGAAATCCACCTGCCCGTCGCCCAAGGACCGGAACCGCCCGGCGCGATCCACCCAGGGCTGATAGCCCGAATAGACGCCCTGCCGCCCTGTCGGGTTGAACTCCGCGTCCTTGACGTGGAACATCTTGATGCGCTCGGCGTAGATGTCGATGTGATCGAGATAATCGAGGCATTGCAGCACGAAATGTGACGGATCATAGAGCATGTTGCAGCGGGCATGATTGTCCACACGCTCCAGGAACATCTCAAAGGTCACGCCATCGTGCAGGTCTTCGCCGGGGTGGATTTCATAGCAGATGTTGACGTCATTGTCCTCGGCATGGTCGAGTATGGGCCGCCAGCGCCTGGCCAACTCATCAAAGGCGGTTTCAATGAGGCCCGCAGGCCGCTGCGGCCAGGGGTAGACATAGGGCCAGGCCAGCGCACCCGAGAAGGAGACGTGGTTCTTGATGCCCATGTTGGCGGAGGCGGAAATGGCCTTCATCACCTGATCGACGGCCCAGGTCTGCCGGGCAGCGGGGTTGCCATGCACGGCAGGGTCGGCAAAGCCGTCAAAGGCGGTGTCATAGGCGGGATGCACGGCGACGAGCTGACCCTGCAAATGGGTCGAAAGCTCGGTCACCTCAATGCCGTTCTCCGCTGCCTGACCTTTGAAGGTGTCGCAATAATCCTTGCTTTCCGCCGCCTGTGCCAGATCGAAAAGTCGCGCGTCCCAACTGGGAACCTGCACGCCCTTGTAGCCGCAGTCCGCCGCCCATTTGGTGATCGTATCCCACGTGTTGAATGGGGCCGCATCCCCGGCGAATTGCGCCAGAAACAGCGCCGGGCCTTTGATCGTTTTCATGTTGGATCCTCCCAGTTCCGCCCCCTATTCGGGAGGCATGTTTTCCTTTAGATAGACATCAATGCGAATACGCTCCTGTGCTGCGTTGATCGGCATCTTGTCCCTTTTGGCCCGCATCACGCGCACGGCGCTGCGCACAAGATGGCCGGTGTCCTGGCTGATGACAGCGTCAAACAGCCCGCCCGCCAGTGCCTCCCGCGACAGTGGCGTCAGCTCATGCGCCACCACGACCGGCTTGGGATGACAGGCGCCTGAGCGAAAAAACCGCAACAACCCCTCGTTGCCCGCCGCCGATGAATAAATACCGATCACGTTACCATTGTCGAAGAGCGCGCCGGGGATCAACCTTTCGATCAGATCGGGATCGTCACGCCCTTCTAGTGAAGCGAGCACCTGAAGATGCGGGAAATCCCGCGCCATGACCTCGTCGAACCCCAGCCGACGCTCCAGATGATCGCGGGCCAGCATGGAGCCGGTAAGGATCAGGATTTTGCCCTGCTGCGGCCCCAGAAAGCGCCCCAGCAGCTGTGCGGCCGTTCGGCCTGCGGCGATATTGTCGATGCCCACGTAGTGATCGCGCTCTGAACTGGGGATATCCGCCACCAGGGAGACCACCGTCACGCCGTTTTCTTTCAGATGCGCAATGGAATCGCGCACCGAGGGCGTCTCGGGGCCGAGGATGGCAACCCCGTCGATGGCCTGCGTGTCCAGACTGTCGATGGCTTTGGCCAGCGCGACGGGGTCGAAGGCCGCCACATGGATAAAGCTGAGCCGCGTCCGTTCGTGCCTCAGCCCGCGGCTCAACGCGTCGATCTGCGTCTCCAGCGACGACAGGAATTCATTGCTGTTTGAGGGTAGAATGAAGACGAAATTATAGATGCGCCCGCGCGCCAGATTGGCAGCGGCGGTGTCGCGCACATAGCCCAGATCCGCAATCGCCTTGTGGACCTTCTGAACCGTTTTGTCCCGCACGCCGGGGCGCGCGTTCAGAACCCGGTCAACCGTGGCCAGGCTGACTTTGGCGACCCGCGCAATATCGTTGATCGTCGGGTTCAGAGGGGTGTCTTGTCCTGTCTTCATCAGATCCTGTTGCGTCTTTACATGGCCTTCGCCAGCCCTTCAAAGAGCCGTGCGACGGCCTCCGCGCCGGGATCATTGTGACCCAGCAGGTTCTCCTCCGGCACGTAGGAGGCGCGCCCCGCCTTGGCCCGCCCCATCGACGCTGTCGCGGCGGCGCCGGCACGGGCGGCATGGGCCGCGGCCTGCAGGCCCTCGGGCAGGGCGCGCAGGGCCGGATCAAGCGCGTCGATCATCGTGCGATCTCCCTTGCCGGCACCGCCCACCTGACTGATCCGGTCCAGCCCGGCCAGCAGCGCCTTGGCTGTGGGCTTGCCACTGGCGCAGGCGTCACCTGTCGCCCCAAAGAAGATGGCGAGGATCACGCCTGAAGATCCCCCCATGGTCTGGCTCAATTCATTGCTCACCGCGCGGAAAAGCTGTGTTGCATCCGCCAGCGGCAGCCTGTCGAGCGCCTCTTTCAACGCGCGGGCCGCCGTGGCAAGCGTACTGCCGGTATCGCCATCGCCTGATTTGGCATCCAGCGTGTTCAGATCCGTCTCGGCGGCAATCAGCAGATCACAGCACTGCGCAAGGATCGCGCGCGTTTTGGCGTTCTCCGACGGGATCGGCTGAATCGGGCTCAGCCCATCGGGCAGGGGGCGCAGCGGCACCGGTGTGATCGCCTTCATGCCAGGCCAGGCGGCCAGATCGACGGGGGCGTCCAGATGCGCTTTTGTGCTGTTGTCCAGCGGCAGGACAGACACGGAAAAGCCATGCATGTCGAGCGATGTCATCAACGGGGCGGGTCCGATCAGATACTGGATGTTTTTTGCCCTGGCAGAGGTCGCCAGCTCTTGCGTGAGGATGCTCATTTCCAGTGGCGTGGTGGCCCCGAGATTGTTGAGAAGCGCCACATGCGGGCCTGTCCCGATTTTGGGCTCAAGCTTTTCCAGCACCAGATCCATGGCGTTTTTGGCGTCCTTGAAGGCGACCTGCTCCACGCCCGCCTCACCGTGGATCCCAAGGCCCAGTTCAGCCATGCCCACGGCGATGCGGTTTTCCTTCGCAGAGCCCGGAACGGTGCAGGTGTCGAGGGATTTGCCAATTGACGCCATGTTGGCAATCGCCGCCTGCGCCGCCTTTGTGATCGCTGCCAGATCGGCACCAGCCTCGGCCAGCGCGCCGGCAATTTTGTGCACAAAGAGCGTGCCCGCAACACCGCGGGGTTGTGGCAGGTCGGGCAGGGCGATGTCATCATCGACCACCACCATCGAGACCTTCAGGCCAAAGGCACGCGCGCGCTCTGCCGCAAGACCGAAATTGAGCCGGTCGCCGGTGTAGTTCTTGACGATCAGCAGACAGCCCGCCGGGCCGGTGACCGCAAGGATACCCGCCAGCACCGCATCGACGGAAGGAGAGGCAAAGACCTCGCCGCAGACGGCGGCTGTCAGCATGCCCTGGCCCACAAATCCTGCGTGCGCCGGCTCGTGGCCCGACCCCCCGCCGGAGATCAGGGCCACGCGGGATTTGTCCCAATCCGTGCGGCAGACAACCTTGATATGGGGATAGCCATCGAGGCGGCAGAGGGCCCCGCCCGCGCTGGCCAGAACGCCGTCGATTGCATCTGTGACAAGCGTTTCCCTATCATTGATAAACTGCGCCATCCTCTTGTCTCCCTTCAGTAAATTCGGTCGCCGGACGCGTCAAAGCACAGGGGTTCGCGGGGCGCGATCTTGACGTGGGTACCGGGGGTGTACTCGGCATGCGGGTCTGCGAGCGTTATGATGTCGTGACCCTCAAGGCTCAGATGCAGGCGGGTGTGATCGCCCAGACGTTCGATCCGTCCGACGGTCGCCTCCCGGCCTTCGCCCTGGGTGACATGCTCGGGCCGCAGACCGATCTGATGCGCGCCTTTGGGCGCTGGGCCAAAAAGGTCGCCCGGCAGAATGTTGATCCGTGGCAGGCCCAGCCGGGAGGCCACATAGACCGAGTTCGGGTTTTCGTAGATCTCGCGCGGGGTGCCGTATTGCACCAACCTGCCTGCGTTCAGCACGCCCACATGGGTGGCCATGGTCATCGCCTCGATCTGGTCATGGGTCACATAAAGGATCGTGGCCCCCAGGCTGGCCTGTATGCGTTTCAGCTCGATCCTGAGATCGGTCCGCAGCTTGGCATCAAGCGAGCTCAAGGGTTCGTCCATCAGGTAGACTTGGGGATCACGCACCAGCGCCCGCCCGATGGAGACCCGCTGCATCTCGCCGCCCGACAAGGCCGTGGCCTTGTTTTCGAGCTTGTGGGAGATTTGCAGCACGTCCGCCACCTCACCCACCTTGCGGGCGATCTCCTCCTTGGGGGTCTTGAGGATCGGGGATTTCAGCGGAAACTCCAGATTCTCGCGCACGGTCAGATGCGGATAAAGCGAATACTGCTGGAACACCATCGCCACATCGCGCTGCGCCGGTGTCTCATCTTTGACCGCCCGCCCGCCGATGCTGATCTCGCCCGCGTCGAGCTTTTCCAGCCCTGAAATCAAACGCAATGTCGTGGTCTTGCCCGCCCCCGTCGGCCCCAGCAGCACGACGAAAGCCCCGTCCGGGATCGTCATGTCGACGTCGGTGACGGCGGCCGTGGCCCCGAAAGATTTCGAGACACCTCTGAGGATGACTTCAGCCATGGGTCAGCACCTCGTGGTTCAACTCTGATCGCAACGCCTGCCCGCTGGCTTGCTCGAAAAGCGTGATGGTTCTGGCGTCAAATCCCAACCCGACCGTTTCACCGACGGTCGCCACCTGTCCTGCCGGGACCCGCGCCTTGATCTCGCCATTGGCGGTCTCCAGCGTGATGATCTGTGTTGTGCCGAGGTACTCTGTCGCAATCACCTCCCCGCGATAGCCGCCGCTGTCGGTCAGCTTCACGTGCTCGGGTCGGACACCAAAGACAAGCTTGCCGTCGGCCCCCTGCCTTTGCTGCGGCACACCAAGGGTCTGGCCGTTCAACTCAACGCTTTGCGCCCCTTCAGCGACCTTGCCGTCAAAGCCGAGGAAATTCATCGAGGGCGAGCCGATGAAATCCGCGACGAACATAGTCGCGGGCTTGTCGTAGATTTCTTGCGGGGTGCCGAACTGTTCGACGACGGCATTGTTCATCACCACGATCTTGTCGCCCATCTGCATCGCCTCGAGCTGGTCGTGGGTCACGTAGACCGTCGTGGCGTTCATCCGGTCGTGCAGGGCGCGCAGCTCTTCGGACATGCGCTCGCGGAATTCCGCGTCGAGCGCGCCCAGGGGCTCGTCCATCATGAAGGCCTTCGGGTCGCGCACGATGGCCCGGCCCAGAGCGACGCGCTGCCGGTCCCCCCCCGACAGCCCGCCCACCGGTTTTTTCAGGATGCCCTCGATGCCGAGGATGCCGGCCACCTCATCCACCTTTGCACGCACGTCCCGGCGTGCCATGCCCTGGCTGACCAGCGGATAGCTGAGGTTCTTGTAGACATTCATATGTGGGTAGAGCGCGAACATCTGGAAGACAAAGGCAATATCGCGCTGGCTGGGGGGCTTTTGGCTGATCTCCTCACCGTCGAGGTAAATCTCACCACTGGTGGGCAGTTCCAGCCCCGCGATCATGCGCAGGGTGGTGGTCTTGCCGCAGCCCGAGGGGCCCAGCAGCATGAAGAACTCGCCGTCCTCGATGGTAAACGAGCTTTCCTTGACAGCGGTGAAATCGCCGAATTCCTTGCGGATGTTTTTGATGATGATCTGGGCCAAGGGGCTACTCCGGGAAGTGGCTGACGATGATGAACATCACCGTACCAACCAGCGTTGTGATGAAGGAGTAGGTGAAGGCCCACATCACGAAGGGTTGCATCAGCATGAAGACACCAAGGGCGATCAGCACGGTGGCCACGATCTCCCACGGGCCACGGCGCAGACAAAGAAGGCCAGAGACGAAGTTTCTCATTTGCGGACCGCTCCGAAGGTGATGCCGCGCAGCAGGTGTTTGCGCAGGGCGACGGTGAAGATCATGACCGGCAGCAGGAAGATGGTGGCCCCTGCGGCCACGGCGGGCCAGTCGAGACCGCCCACGCCGATGATCGTGGGGATGAAGGGCGGCGCGGTTTGCGCGGTGCCGGACGTGAGCAGTACCGCGAAGGCGTATTCGTTCCAGGCAAAGATCAGGCAGAAGATCGCGGTGGAGGCGATGCCGGTGGCGGCCTGGGGAAGGACGACTTTGTAGAAGGCCTGGAAGCGGGTGTAGCCGTCGATGAGGGCGGCTTCTTCGTATTCGCGGGGGATTTCGTCGATGAAGCCTTTCAGCAGCCAGACCGCGAGGCTGATGTTCACCGCCGTATAGAGCAGGATCATGCCCAGATGCGTGTCCGACAGGCCCAATTGGCGGTACATCAGAAAGATCGGGATCGCCACGGCGATGGGCGGCATCATCCTTGTACTGAGGATGAAGAACAGCAAGTCATCGGCCAGCGGGATCTTGAAGCGGCTGAAGGCATAGGCCGCGAGGGTGCCCAGAAAGATGCTGAGAAAGGTCGAGCCAAAGCCGATGATGACGGAATTGAGGAAGCGTTCTCCGAACTTCGAGGGGCCTGCGATAACCATGTCGTATTGGCGCACGATCTCCTCGTACCAGGTCTCCGGTGGATTGGCGGTGAGGAACTCATCGGTCTGCCGGGTGCGGGTGGTGAAGAGGTTGACGTAGCCTTCGAGTGTCGGTTCAAACAACACCTTCGGCGGGTAGCTGATGGCATCGGCGGGCGATTTGAACCCGGTGAGCATGATCCAGGCCAGCGGGATCATGGTGATCAGCGCGTAGGTTATCACCAGCGTGCCGGCAAACCATTTGGACCGCTTGCTGGGTTCGGTGACGGAGAAGCTGCTCATGAGGGGGGCTCCGGGTGATCGGGCGCGGCGTTGACGTTGGCGTGATGGGCCATGGCAGCACAGGCAGTGGCCACTCTGGAGAGCGGCGCCGCTTCGCGCAGCCTGCGTTTGGGCAAACGGATTTCGCTGACGGACATCACCGTTCCTTCACTTTGTTCAGAGCTTTGACGTAGATGCTGGCCAGACCGAACACGGTGACAAAGAGGATGATGGCGTAGGCGGAGGCATAGCCCGTGCGCCATTTCTCGAAGGCTTCGCGTTTGAGGTTGATCGAGGTCAGTTCGGTGGTCGATCCGGGGCCCCTGCCAGTCAGCTGCACCACCAGATCGAACATCTTGAAGTTCTCGATGCCGCGAAACAGCACCGCCAGCATCAGGAACGGCAGGATCATCGGGATGGTGATGGTGAAGAACTGCCGCAGCTTCGAGGCGCGGTCCACCTCCGCCGCCTCGTAGATGTAATCGGGGATGGAGCGGAGCCCTGCGAGGCAGATCAGCATCACAAACGGCGTCCACATCCAGGTGTCCACGATCACGATGGACCAGGGGGCCAGATCGACGGAGCCCAGCATTTCGAAACTCGACGGCTCCTTGCCGGTGAAAAACGCCACAATGTAATTAAAGAGCCCGATCTGCGGCTGGTAGAGGAATTTCCAGAAGTTGCCGACAACAGCCGGCGACAGCATCATGGGCAGCACGATGATCGTGGTCCAGAGATCATTGCCCTTGAATTTCTTGTTGATGAGATAGGCCAGCGTAAAGCCGATCAGCACCTGAAAGAAGATCGTCCAGAACAGGAAATGTGCGGTGGCCTGCATGTTCAGCCAGATGTCACTGTCGTTCAGGATGCGCTCGTAGTTGCGCAGGCCGACATATTCGACCTCGCGGTTGGGGCGGTTGGCGCGGAAGTTGGTGAAGCTGAGGTTGATCGTCCAGATCAGCGGGAAGATGTTGATCGCCAGCAACAGGAAAATCGTGGGGCCCACGAAGATCCAGGCGATGGCCCGGTCGCTGAGCCCCCTGATCTTGCGGGCGACAGAGGGGGGCGTGGCCGAGGCGGCGCGATTGAGGGGCGTGTCTGACATAAGACGCAACTTTCCCGGGGCCAGACGGGCGGTGCCCGACGTGCCGGTTGAGAAGGGGGCAAGGCGGGTGCGTGCCCCACCTCACGTTGATTTTCAGAGCTTGCCTTCGTCCTCGAAGGTCTCTGTCCAGTCTTCGATCAGCTTGTCCAGGGCTTCCTGGGCCGTGCCTTGATCGGCCACGACGTAGTCGTGGATGCGTTTCTGCATGGCCAGCAGCAGTTCGGCATAGGCAGGTTCCTGCCAGAAATCCTGTACCGCGCCCATGGCCTCGAGGAAATCCCCGGCAAAGGGGGCGCTGTCCACGAAATCGGGGCTTTCCAGCACAGCCTTATGGGCCGAATAGCCGCCCAGATCCCACCATTTCTGCTGCACATCCGGCTGTGCGAACCACTTGATGTACTCAAGGGCGGCATCCTGCTTGTCGGAATAAGCGACCACCGAAATCCCCTGACCCCCCAGCGTGGAGCCGGCCTGATTCTGCGGCGGGTTCACGAAGAAGTCGATCTTGTCGCCGCCCGTGTTCGGGTCGGCATAGAGGCCGGGAAAGAACGCAAACCAGTTCATCGCCATGGCCACCTGACCGGATTTGAACGCGTCAAGGCTTTCCCCCATATAGGAGTTCGTGTAGCCCGGCGGAGTTGCCGTCTCGTAGAACTCTTTATAGAATTCAAGCGCTTCGACAGCTTCCGCGGAGTTCACGGCCCCTTCCATGTCATAAGAACCGGGCGTGTTCTCGTATTTAAAGCCCCAAGGGTAGAGCGCGGATGTCACGCCCATCGTGATCCCCTCAGAGCCCCGTTCGGTAAAGATGGCGGCCCCGTAAACCGTCTGACCGTCAATCTCGCGGCCCTGGAAGAATTGTGCGATCTCCAGCATTTCCTTTTGGGTTTGCGGCTCGCCCAATTCGCGGCCCGTGGCCTCCAGGAAGGCCGCACGGATGTCATCCCGCGCGAACCAGTCCTTGCGGTAAAACCAACCGTTCGCATCCCCCATGGCGGGCAGGGCGTAGTAGTTCTCTGATCCTTTGGGCCATGTCGAATAGGCGTAGACGGTCGCATCGGCGAAATCGCTCATGGAGATGCCTTCGGCGTCAAAGAAATCGTTCAACTTGACGTAATGGCCGTTCTCGGCCCCGCCGCCGATCCATTGGCTGTCACCGATCAGCAGGTCGCAGAGCTTCCCGCCCGAGTTCAATTCATTCAGCATGCGGTCCGCGAAATTGGGCCATGGGATGAACTCAAAGCTCATGGTGTGGCCTGATTGTGCCTCGAACTCCTTGCTCAGTTCCACGAGGGCGTTGGCAGGATCCCAAGCGGCCCAGCAGAGCGTTAATTCTTCGGCTTGCGCGCTGCCCGCAAAGGATGCGGCGGCAAGGGCAATTGCGCTGGCGGATGCCAGTTTAAAGGTTTTCATTCATTCTCCTCCCAGTGTGAAATCGGCTTGTTATTCTGATCGCCGAATCGTCAACCTGACCTCTGGAACGCTATTTGAGGGGCGCACCTCATGTCTACTCATTTTTTGAGGTGCGCCCCTCAGGGTTAGGGGTGAAGGCTGATAATATTTTGATTTTATTTGGATAAACTCATTCGGAATTTAGCGGACCGGTGCGCGGATTGAGCCTCTATCCGGTCGTGGTTCAATGACGGGTTACGGCCAGAAGTCAGAATGGCCATGGATCAAAAAGGCAGCATTGCCAGTGCCAAGTTGCAAACCCGGACAGGGGCCAACCGGAATCCACATTTTTCAACGAGGCGCTTGCGCTGTCTTGTTAGAGGGATTTCTGTATCCTACCTAGAACTGCGACGGTGTTCCGGAATGCTTCGTTTCACCAGTTGCAACGCGCAGGCTCCCCCGGAGAGTGCGCAAGAGGTAACATTATCCATGTCCCGGCGCTATCAGGATATCTACCCGTCGCTGCCGCTGTACGACAGCGACGGTATGAAACACATCTCGGCGGCGTCATTGATGTCTGTGCAGTATTTTCAGGCGGCACCAGACCGCATGGCTGAGGATGTATTTGCCGAACACCACATTCTTTTGAATCTTAAAGAGCAACCACACAGGGTGCAGAATACGCGTGATGGCGTGATGCGGGATTTCACATTCCGTAAAAATGAAATCATCGTGACACCTGCCGGGGTCCGTTCAGGCTGGCGCTGGTTTGAAACATCGGATGTGGTTGTCGTGACGCTTGATCCTGCCAAGGTGGAACGCTTTGCAGAACGAGAACTGGGCATGCTTCTGCACAGCCGACAGTTGCGGGATCTGCCGCAGTTCTCTGACGCTGATCTTTGTGTGGCCGGTGTCATGCTGCGGGATGCCCTGTCAGAGGACAACATCACCTCCGGTGTGATGTTCGAAGCGATGAGCCGCGTGTTTCTGGTGAAACTCTTGCAGCGCTACGGCCAGCGGCGACCCGAAGAGGTCTCGCTGAGTGCGCGTTTCACCTCCGCCCATTACAAACGCATTCTGGCCTATATCCGGGCCCGGCTTGATCAGACCATTTCGGTGGATGACCTGGCACAGCAGGCAGGCCTCAGCCCTTCTCATTTTGCCCGGGTGTTCAAGCAGACGATGGGGTCGACCCCGATGCAATATGTTCTCGCCTACCGGATCGAGCAGGCGGCCAAGATGATCGAAGAGGACAGCCGTCCCCTGGGGGACATCGCGTTGGCCTGCGGCTTTGCCGATCAGGCCCATTTTTCGCGGAGTTTCAAAAAGGTCACGGGCCAGACCCCGCGGCAATACCGCGCCGGCTAAAGCCGTTCTGGTCAAAAAGCAGTATCCTTCAAAAATCACGCAGGCCGGTTCAATAAATGCGCCCCGGCGCGCCGTATCTCTTGTGTCAACGGGCAGGACGCCCCGCGATTTCACAGATGGGAGATAGGACGATGAAAACCTTCACACCGACCTCCGCCGCACTGCTTTTGGCCTCCACCGCGGCGATTGCACAGGTCGAGACCCGCATCATCACCTTCGAGAATGAGGGCGCGATCCTGTCGGGGACGCTGTATTTGCCCGAGGGGCATAGCGGTGCGGCCTTGCCGGCGGTTGTGGTCACGGGCGCCTGCGCCACGGTCGAAGAACAGATGCCCCGGCTTTACGCCGAAGAGCTGGTCGAGGCGGTCTATGGCGGAGCGGACGGTGTCGTTGGGCTCATTGAAATAGGCCGTGCGGCGCAAGCGGCGAGCGGCCAGATCATTCCCGCCGCGGGACCGGAAGGCGCCGAGGGGGTGCTGATGCCGATGGATGGCTACGATGTTGACCCGGCGCGCGGGACGATCCCCGAGTATGACAACCAGTGGAACCGAGCAATCTGGGAGGGCTGGCTGACCTATTATCCGGTGTCCAGCGCGGGGCAACTTACCCAACCTCTGGCCATCGTGCATTCCGACGCAGCGACCATTCCACGGGGTGTCGAGGCCTTTCTGCAAGGTTTTGCGGGGGCGGCGATGCTGGAAATGTTTGAGGCGGTGACGCAGTTCGACTTCTACGACAAACCCGAAGATGTGACACGTGCCGCCGATACCATGGCGCGGCATTTCTTGGCTGTACCTGCTCAGGACAGCTGAACGCAGTGGGGCTGTGGCAGGCTGTTGCGGCCCAAACACCTTTCATCTCTTGCAACAAGGAGTTCCTCAAATGAAACATGCAATCTTTGCTTTTACCCTCGCCGCCAGCCCGGCTCTTGCGGATGTATCCGGCGACCCGGTGACCCTTGAGACACTGGTAGACCAGGCCGAGATGATCCGCATTGCGGATGCCATCGACGCGGCAGTGGATGCCAAGGACTGGAGGGCTGCCCGCGCTCAATTCACCGATGAGATATCCGTGGATTTTACGTCGCTTACAGGAGGCTCCCCCGCGACCATCCCGGCTGACGCCTTGATCGAGGGGTGGTCGGCAAACCTGTCGGGCGAAAAGCAGAGCTTTCACCTGCGCGGCAACCACCGGATCACGTTCGACGGGGCTGATGCTGCTGTCCTGCACAGCCATGGGTATGCCTGGAACCAGATGGCATCCGGCGCGCTGGCCGAAAACGGTGGCGATGCCCTTTGGGAGGTTTGGGGCACCTACGTGCATGGATTTGAGCGCACCCAAGATGGGTGGCGCGTCAACGCCATGACCTTCACAGCCACGGCCGAACGCGGAAATGCTTACGTTCGCAACACGCCCGGCGGTTGAAGAAACCTCGAAAACCATTTGTATATAAAGGAAAAGTGTAATGACACAGACATGGTTCATCACGGGTGCATCGTCTGGCCTTGGGGCCGCATTCGCCCATCATGCCGTTGCAAAGGGTGACAATGTGGTTGTCGCGGCGCGGCGGCTGGACAAGTTGCAAGCCCTTGCCGCGACCGCACCGGATCAGGTGCTGGCCCAGCCTTTGGACGTCACCGACCCCGGGCAGATCGCGGTCGCCGTTCAGGCCGCAGAAGATCGGTTTGGCGGCATTGATGTCCTGATAAACAACGCAGGCTACGGAATTGTCGGTGCTGTCGAAGAAACACCCGTGGCCGAAATGCGGGCGATGATGGAGACGAATTTCTTCGGGGCCTTTGCCGTTACCCGCGCGGCTCTGCCGATGATGCGTCAGCGCCGTAAGGGATCAATCGTGATGATCTCCTCGCTGGGCGGTCAGATGTCCTTTGCCGGCTTTGGCCCATATTCGGCAACCAAATTTGCGATGGAAGGTCTGACCGAAGCGCTTGCCCAGGAAATTGCGCCCTTTGGGCTGAACGCCATGATCGTGGAGCCCGGCGAATTCCGCACTGAGTTTGCGGCCATCGCGCTGCGTCACATGCCAGTGCTCGCACCCTATGCAGATGTTGTCGGAGGCACGCGCGATTTTGCCCGTGACATGCATGGCACCCAGGCCGGCGATCCCAAAAAGGCAGCCGCCGCGATCGACAGGGCGCTCGCGGCTGAAACAGTGCCCCTGCGTCTGCCGCTGGGCGAAGATGCGGTAGACGCAATTCGCACACATGCGCAGGACTTGCTGGCCGAGCTTGCCCAGTGGGAGCAGACCGCCCGTCGTGTCAGGCATGACGAAGACGCAGTGACTTGAAGCAATTTCTCGGGGGAGAGAGGGCAAGGCGGGTTATCGGCGCGCCTTGCCCTACATCACGTTGGGAAAGATCCGTTTATGTCCGACACGACACCCGCCGATTACGCAGAAGAATCCGCAGCGCGCCTGCTGCGGGCCGAGCAGAATGGCCTGCGTCTTGCTATCGCCTGCCGGACCCTGGTCGTCGGGGCCGCCTTTATCTGGTATGTGGCAGCCCCCTTCCTCTTTTCCGATTTCGAGCCGCGCCTTGCAGTGATCTTCATCCTGCTGGCGTTCACGGCGGTGGGCGTCGCGCATCTCAAAATCATCGGCACAGGTCTCGACCGCTGGTGGATGAAATATGCCGTCTATGCACTTGATACACTTGCTATTTGTGCGACCTTCGTGCTGATCCCGATCAGCCGGGCGGAGGACGTGCCGCAGATCATCGCCTTTCGCGCATATGGTATCTATTACCTCTTCCCGATCCTCGCGGTCTCCTGCCTCAGCCTGTCATGGCGGTTGGTGATCTGGGTCGGCTGCATGTGTGTTTTTGGATGGTGGGCTGCCTTTCTCTGGGTGTCTGCCCAGATGGACCGGACCCTGTCCTGGGCGGATATCCCGGCTCAGGCAACCCGCCAGGATTACGAAAGCATCTTTCTCTCCATTGACTTCATCGGACGCGGTAACAGGATCGAGGAAAGCGCGATGCTGCTGTTTGCGGCCTTGGGGTTGGCTGTGGCGGTCTACCGCGCCCGCGGGGTGTTTTTTGCGCAGGTCGCGTCAGAGCTGGACTGGCGCAGGGAGCGAGCAGCCCGGGAACACATCAGTGATCTTCTGGGCAAATACGTGCCAGAGGAGATTGCCCAAAAGCTCATTGCCGACGCTGCACCGCTCAAGCCGCAGCGGTCGATTGGGGCGGCGCTGGTCATGGATATCGCCGGATTCACCCGGTATTCCGCGCGCCACGACCCCGAACATGTCATCGGCGCGCTGAATGCCTTTCTGGCGGATGCCACGCAGGCCGTCTCGGGTGCGGGTGGGATCGTCATCACCTATCTGGGCGATGGTTTTCTGGTGACGTTCAATGCGCCCGTGAAAATCGATGACCCGTCGCAGGCAGCGTTGCGCGCGGCGTCCTTCTTGAGGCAGACAGCCCGCACGCACCGTTTTGAGATCCGCATCGGGATCGCCACCGGAGAGCTTGTGACAGGCATCATCGGCAATGACGCGCGGCAGTCCTTTACGGTTTACGGCGATGCCGTCAATCTTGCGTCGCGGCTGGAGGGGCTTTGCAAGCAGGCAGGCGTCGATGTGCTGACCGACGAGGCGACCTATAATGCTGTTCGCGGGACGATGTCGCTACGCCGGATCGGGGCGTTTGACATCAGAGGGTTCAGCGCCCAGACCAGCGTCTTTGCGCCAGCACAGCAGGGCGCGGCTGAGACCGATCGAAAAAGCGCAGCACTGGAAGGGTAGACCATAACCTTTGATCCTGCTACCGAAATGCCCCCGGCATCAGTGTTTTGGGCAACCAGAGTGTGATCTCCGGAAATGCGATAATCAGCAGCAGGATCACCAGCATCGGCAGCAGAATAATGGCCACGTCCCGCATCACCTGCACCACGTTGAGCCCGCCAATCGCCGCCGAGATCAGCAAACAGAGCCCGTAGGGCGGGGTGACCAGCCCAAAGGCGAGCGAGACGATCCCGATGATGGCAAAGGCGATGGGGTCGATCCCCGCCGTTTGCGCCACGGGCATCAGCACGGTCCCGAGGATGATGATGGTCGGGATGGCGTCGATAAAGAGCCCAAAGATCAGGAACAGCGCGGCAATGACAATCGCGGTGCCAAAGGGGCCAAACTCCAGCGCGGTCATGGTGCCGACGATCAGCCGGGGCACATTGTAAAACGACAGCATCCACCCAAAGGCCGAAGCTGTGCCGATGGCAAAAAGCGAGATCGCGGCAAAGCGGGCGGTATCGTAGAAAATGAACCCCAGATCACGCGGTTTGACCGTGCGGTAGACAAACATGCCCAGGATCAGCGCATAACCTGCGGCGATGATCGCGCTTTCGGTGGGGGTGACGATGCCGCCGACAATCCCGCCGATCACAAAGATCGGTGTCAGCATCGCCAGAGAGGCCCCTTTGAGCGCCGACCAGAAGTCGGCGAGGGTTGGTCGGCCGGCAATCGGGTAGTCGCAGACCTTGGCATAGCCATAGACCGTGGCCATCAGGGCCAGCCCGATCATCAGGCCGGGGATGGCGCCTCCCAGGAATAGCGCGCCCACGGAGACCTGCATGATCCCGCCCCAGACCACCATCAGGATCGACGGCGGAATGATGACCCCCATCACTGACGAGCAGGCGGTGATGGCCACGGCAAACCGGGTGTCGTAACCTTCGCGCTGCATGGCGGGGATCAGGATTTTGCCGCAGCCTGCAGCGTCCGCCGTCGACGATCCGGAGATGCCCGCAAAGAGCATCGACACCGCCACATTCACATGGCCCAACCCGCCGGGCATCCACCCCGTCAGGACGCGGGCGAACTCGATCAGCCGGTCGGTGACCTTGCCGGAATTCATCAGGTTGGCGGCCAGCAGAAAAAACGGCACCGCCAGCAGAATGAAGGAGTTGTAGGACTGGAACATCCGGTCCAGCACGATGAAGGGCGTGAGCCGCAGCTCAAGCAGCACCACCGGGATCGTGGCAATCCCGAGGGCAAAGGCCACCGGCACCCTGATGGCCACCAGAAAGATGAACCCGCCCACCAGAATGGCGCAGGCGAGGCCGGTGCCGACGATCATGTCTGAGCCTTCCGCGCGCGGCGGAAGATGTCAATCTCCTGCCACAGTCTGTAGCTCGCGAAGACCGCCCAGATCAGCCCGGCGACGGGGACGGAGATATAGATAACCATCAGGTTGGCACGCATCATCACAGAGCGCTGGTTGTTGCCAAATTCCGCGTATTCAATGCCGTAGATCGCAAAGAGAATGGCAAAGAGCAGGATCAACACCAGCACCACACCCTGTTGTATCAGACGCCCGAGGGGGGATTTGGCATCGGGCACCACGCGCACGTCAAAATGCGTGCCATCCCAGACCGCGACCATGGAGCCGATCATGACAATCCAGATGAAGATGAAGGTGGAGAGTTCTTCGGTCCAGAGATAGGTGGGCACCAGCCCGGTGTAGCGCGATAGCACCTGCATCGCGACAGGGATCGCCAGCGCCCCCATCAAGCCCCCCAAAAGGACGCGCAGGAGGTTGCAAAACTGCTCGAGGGCTCGTCCGACCATGAGTGCTGCCTGTCTTGAAAAATGTCTGTGCGGGGCAATCCCGCAGGATGCCGGGGCGGCGCGACACGCACACCGCCCTGACCTTAGGGTTTACATGCCCCGGATCGCGTCCAGCAGCTCCGTTGCGCCAAGCTCTTCGGCATAGGCATCCTGCACCGGTTTCACGAGGTCGAGCATCTTTTCCCGACCCTCGAAATCAATCAGTGTGATCTGGCCCGCCTCCACCATCTCCTTGAGCTTTTCGCCGTCCTGGCGGCTTTCAAGCTCCCGGCCAAAGGCTCCGGCTTCGGCCCCGGCCTCCAGGATAGCGCTTTGCAGATCGGCAGGCAGAGCGTCGAAGGTTTTGGCAGACATCACGATGGGCCGCACGGTGATCGTGTGCTGGGTCAGCGTGACGTAGGGGGCAACCTCGTAGAACTTTAGGTTCTGGACCGAGGCGGCCTCGTTCTCGAACCCGGCAATGACGCCGGTCTGGATCGCGTTATAGACCTCATTATAGGCAATCGCGGAGGGGGCTGCCCCGACAGCGGAGAATGTCTGCGCCTGAATGGGCGCGCCCATCACCCGCATGCGGTGGCCCGAAAGCTCCTCCATATCGGCAATCGGTTCAGCCGAGACCAGGTTGCGCACACCGCCGCCATGGTAGCCGACAATCACGATGCCCGCCTTTTCGCGCAGGTCCGTTTCCAGCGGCTTCAGTGCGTCAGAGGACAGAACCGCATCCCAGTGATCGAGATCGCGGAACAAAAAGGGCATGTCCATCAGCGGGATTGAGTCCGCGAAAACGGCCATGTTGGACGGCGCGATGATCGTATAGTCGACTGCGACCCCCTGGTTGAGATAGGTGACATAGTCGCTCTCGACCCCTAGCTCCCCATTCAGGCGCATGTCGAAGGTGACGTCGCCTTCGTATTTCGCCTGCACCAGCTCTTCGAACTTGCGCAGGGTCTTGGTGAAGGCGTGCTCCTCATCGAACATGCTCGCCCCGCGCAAGGTGACATCCTGCGCCTGCGCCGATCCCAGCGTCGACACGGCGATGGCTGCTGCCGCCAGCGCGCCTTTCAAATTGATATGTGACATGACTTCCTCCCTTGGGCCGCTGTTATCTCGAAACTCCGGGCAGACCGGCCAATCCTGCCAGGAGATGTTCAGTTTCCGGGGCACTCACATCCCTGTGGCCCGTTATGAAAAAGCGACCCCGCCGTTGACGTCGATGCAGGCCCCGTTGATGAAGCCCGCGCCCTCCGTGGCCAGAAATGTCACGACAGCCCCGATTTCCTCCGGTTGGCCTTCGCGTTTCAGCGGCGTGGCTGCGGCCACGTTTGCGCGCACCGCGTCCTTGGTAAAGACATTGTGGAAATCCGTATCGATCATACCGGGGTTCAAGGCGTTGACGCGAATATCGGGGCCCAGCTCCTTGGCCAGACCGCGTGTCATGGTGATCACGGCGCCCTTTGACGTCGCATAGGCGATGGCCCCCGGCCCGCCGCCGTCGCGTCCGGCGAGGCTGGCCATATTGATGATGGTCCCACCGGACCGAAAATGGGGCAGGGCGGCTTTTATCGTCATGAAAATGCTCGTCACATTCAGGTCCATGACCGTGTTCCAATGTTCGAGATCGGCCTCTGCCATGGTTTTCCGGGCCACCAGACCGCCGGTATTGTTCACCAGAATGTCCACACCGCCAAAACGCTCAACCACCGCGGCGATCAGAGCATCCACCCCGGCCTGGGTGGTCAGATCCCCCTTGAGGGCGATGGCCTGACCGCCCGCCGCTTCGATGTCCGATACGGCGCTGTCCGCCCCGGCCGCGCTTGAGTGGTAGTTTATGACAACATTTGCCCCTTCCGCGGCCAGAGCCATCACGCAGGCTCTGCCGATATCGCGCCCGCCACCGGTGACGATGGCTGTTTTGCCTTTCAGTTTCATATGGATCTTCCCTTGTTGGCAAATGCTTGTTGCAAGGGCCGCGGGGCCTTTTGCAGGTGACCTGAAAGGGCTTGAGCGCACGGGGCGCAAGGCACCGCAGTGATGTATTTTTCGCGTGCCAAATAGGCTCCTCCCAAAGCTTGTTGCGCCCAGATTGGGACGTCTCCGGTATCTTTTCGGATCACCGATCCTTACTGCGGAAACTGACCAATATCTCCCTTGAAACAAAAGCTAGTATACTAGTATTGTAATAAGCAAGGAATTTTTTGTGCCCAGCACATCACCCAAGGATAGGCCTTGTGAAAAGAGTGAGATTTCCGGTCGATTGGGCCGTGCCGCACTTTTAATCCGGGCAGGTATTCCACAGTGTCTGGAAAATTTCTTTTTGAAGGCGTTGACTGGATGACACAGTTGAAAGTTACTATTACTGGCCCCCGGTACTGGATCGGGCAGAGGAGACACCGATGGACGTCATGCGCGAACTGAACGACAGGCGCACAAGCGCTGATATTGTTTTTGAGGCGCTCTACAAGCAGATCGTTGGTCTGGAGCTGCTGCCCGGCACCAAGATGTCCGAGGTGGAAGTTGCCAAGCGATTTGACCTGTCGCGTCAGCCGGTGCGTGACGCCTTCAGCCGCCTGAGCAATCTGGGTCTGTTGATGGTGCGTCCGCAAAGATCGACCATTGTGCGCCACTTTTCACTGATCGCTGTTCGCAATGCCCGGTTCATCCGGACTGCCATTGAGGTAGAGGTCTTGCGTCAGGCCTGCGCAGACCGGGACGTCAGTTATGACGATGCGCTGCGGGAAAACCTCGAGATGCAGCGCAAGGTGATCGCGCTGAACAATGCAGAGGCGTTCCACGAACTCGATTACGAATTTCACCGCCTGCTGTGCAATGCCGCACGGGCCGACTTTGCCTTTGATGTGATTTCATCGGAAAAGGCGCAGGTAGACCGGCTGTGTATGCTCAGCCTGACAAGCAAGTCCGCCATGGAAGATCTGTTTCAGGACCATGAAAGAATTGTCGACGGCCTCTTTGAAAGTGATGCAGAAACCGCAGACACTGCGCTCCGCTGCCATCTTGAGCGCCTGACGCCGATCATCAAGAAAATACACGAGACACATCGCGATTTTTTCGAAAACTGACCTGTTTTCGACTCGCAGCCCGAAAGGGCCGAGCGCACAACATCAGAACTGCCGCGCGCTCGGGTCGGGTTACGCGGTCTCAGTGGACCCCACACGATCCGCAAAACTCTTGAAAAACTTCGCGGCAAGTTTTTTGGCCGTGCTCTGGATCAGGCGGCTGCCCAGTTGCGCAAGCTTGCCACCGATGTCTGCATGGGCGTCGTAGCGCAGCAGGGTCCCTTCCGGGTGCTCCTCCAGCTCGACCACCGCGCCGCCCTTGGCAAATCCTGCCGGGCCGCCATTGCCCGAGCCGGTGAGCGAGAACCGCTCCGGCGGGGCGTCGGGTGACAGCGTGACATCGCCGTTGAATTTCGCTTTCACCGGGCCGATTTTCAGCACGACTTTGGCCTCCAGCTCGGTGTCGGAGTGCTTTATCAGTTCCTCGCAGCCGGGAATGCAATCCTGCAGTATCTCGGGATCGTTCAGCGCGGCGTAAACCGTGTCGCGAGGGGCGTTGATGATGATTTCGTCTTTGAGATCCATTTCAGGTTCTTTCCTTTAGCAGCATGGGAACTTTATCGCGGCCAGTACGTCGGCCTGCTGTGGGCCGGGTCCTTGCAGGAGGCCGAGGCGCCACCTCCTGATCCTCTTTGCAATACGTTTCACAAGGTTGGGATACGGGGCCGGCGGTGTCGGCTTGGGCACCTCATTCATTTTCGCTCTCCAATGCGCTGGCTGCGACGGACCTGCGTGATCTGGGCCAGAATGGACAGGGCGATCTCTTCAGGTGTGATGGCATTGATATCGAGGCCCGCAGGCGCATGGATCATGCGCAGCCGATTGCCAAGCTTGGGGTCTTCCTCGGTCAGCTGACGCGCGAGGGTGTCAAATTTCTTCGTGCTGCCAACAAAGCTGATGTAGGACGCATCGGTCGACACGGCCTGCCGCAACGCATCCCTGTCGCCCTGTCCCTGAGTGGCGACAACGACAAAACCACGGGTTGCAAAGCCAAACCCCTGGGTCAGCGTTACATTTCCGGTTGGCGAGACATCTGCCGTGGACGTCACGCAGAGCCTGACCTTGAAGTCAAACCGGTCACCAAGATCTGCCAGCGCCAGCGCCACCAGACCTGATCCGCAGATCACCAGTTCCGGCAGCGGCAGGACCGGTTCGACAAAGACATCCATCGTGCCTTTGGACGGACAGCCGTTGCGCGCAAAATGCACCCCGTCGCGGGTCTCGCCCGCCGCCAGACCTTCGGTGTCCAAAAGCTCTTGCGGGCGAAGGGAGATGAACCTGGGCTCGCCGGTGCGGATGGCCTCGCGGGCGGCTTTGCCGATCGCGCCGCGCGCACAGCCGCCGCCAACCCAGCCCATCAGGATCGCACCCTCCGCGTCCAGCAGTGCCTTGCCCCCCGGTTTGGCGGAGGTGGCATTAACCGTGCGCACAACGGTCGCCATGGCAAAGGGCAGCCCGCAGCCTTTGAGGGACTGCATCTTGGCTTCAAGTTCCGCATGGGTGTTGTGTGACAGCATCATAACCGCGCCAGCCTGTGTTCAAGGGCGGCAAGGTCGTTCAGGGTCGCGGCAGCGGCAAAATCATCCAGATGGGGCAGGGCGGCGGCCATACCTTGGGCAACAGGCGCATAGTCCCGCCATCCCTTCAGCGGGTTCAGCCAGATGATCCGGCATCCACGTCGTTTGAGCTTTGCCAGCGCGCCGTCGATGCGCGTCGGCGTGTCGCTGTCATAGCCGTCCGACAGGATCAGGACGACGCTTCGACCGTCCACGAATTTCCGCGCGTAGCTTCTGGCGAAATGGGCGAGGTTTTCACCGATCCTTGAGCCGCCGCCAAATCCATCGGCCAACAGGGTGATGCGGTTGAGCGCCCGCAGCGGATCAGGATCGCGCAAGGGCTCGGTGATCCTCACAAGGCGGGTGTGAAAGAGATAGGCGTCGCTGGCGTCATCCGCGCGCATCAGCCCTGCCAGAAATGCCAGAAAGGGCCGGGCGTAGTGCATCATTGACCCCGACACATCGCAAAGC
Organism: Roseobacter weihaiensis; assembly: GCF_020622345.1. Lineage (GTDB taxonomy): Bacteria > Pseudomonadota > Alphaproteobacteria > Rhodobacterales > Rhodobacteraceae > Roseobacter > Roseobacter weihaiensis. Next base: position 110,360 of record NZ_JACNMO010000004.1, read on the forward strand.
GCCACGATTTTCAGGGGCCGGTCGGGACGTGTTCGGCGGGCCAGCCGCAGAGGTTCCCCCCCCGACGACAGGCTCAGCCGCATGGTGCGGCGCATGTCCAGCGCGCGCCCCGTGCGGGCCGCTTTTCGGCGCCGTGATCGTTGATCTCTCAGTGCCTTTCCCAGACGAATGGCGACATCCTCAGCCGCCCTTATATCCTCTTTCGAGACAAGCTCGCGCAGGTCTTTTTTCATCAGGTTAGCGGCTTTCGAGGCCATCAGTTCACCGGTGCCGTCGGCGTCCGTTTCGCCCATGTCCGCGCCATCCTCCGGCGTATGGATCGCCCCTTTGCCGCTGGACTGCCGGGTGTTGTCTTGGCGCGTCGATCTGGTGTTTTGCGGTGTGGTCAGGTGAGCAGACGGGATCACCTTGTGGCGGACCCGTCCCTTGGCCATCCAGAACGCATCAAAGAGCACGTCGAACTGACGGCTGTCCTCAAGGCATCCGGCACAGACCGATTTGAGCGCAAGCCGCGCTTCGACAGGGTCAATCGGATTGACACAGCACAGCGCGCGCAGGGCAGTATCGGTTTCGGAAACGCCGAGGTTGAATCCATTGTCGCGCAGATGGGAGATAAAGCCGGAAACCCGCGCCGCAGCACCCGGATCAGCAGCCGCAAAGCGCGTTACCCGGCTCATGCCGCTTTGCCCGCAAGACGCGCCGCGACCTCGATGGGGACCGCAAGCCGGTCGCTTTGGGTCTTGAGCAAGGTTGCAAGGGCTGCCTGCAAAACCGCCGGATCTTCGGTCAGGTCCTTGATGCCGAGCCCGCCGAGGGCGGCGGCAAAGTCAAGCATCTCTGCCACGCCCGGTACCTTTTCCAGCTCTTCCTCGCGCAGCTTCTGGACGAAGCCTATGATCTGCTGAGAGAGATGCGCCTCCAGGCCGGGGCACCGCGCGGCCAGAATGGCGAGCTCCGTCTGGCGATCGGGATAGTCCACATGGGCATAGATGCACCGCCGGCGCAGCGCATCCGATAGATCACGCGTGCCATTGGCTGTCAGGATGACATGCGGCCGGGTTGTCGCCGTGAGCGTCCCCAGCTCGGGAATTGTAATCTGATAGTCCGAGAGCACTTCAAGCAGATAGGCTTCGAACTCCTCATCCGCGCGGTCAATCTCGTCAATCAGCAAGACCGGAGCCTTATCCTGCCGGATCGCCTTGAGCAGGGGGCGTTCCAGCAGGTAGTCTTGTGAAAAAATCCGCGCCTCGACCGCAGCGCCCGTCTCGCCGGCCTCTGACGCCGCGCGGATCGACAAGAGCTGTCGCTGGTAGTTCCATTCATAGATTGCTTGCGCGGCGTCCAATCCTTCATAACACTGCAGGCGGATCAACTGGGTGTCCTGTACCGTGGCAAGGCTGCGGGCTACTTCGGTCTTACCGACGCCGGCCGCCCCCTCCAGCAGTAACGGGCGGCCCAGTGAGGTCGCGATATGTAACGCCATCGCCAGATCATCAGAGGCGATGTATCCGGTGGTGGCGAGCGCTTTTTGAAGGTCGGTTGAGGATGCCATGGTGAAAACCGGCGGGGTGCGACGTTGCACCCCGCGCTCTCCTAGTCGTGCAGACCAAGGCTGTTGGCCGCCTGCCAGATGCGCCAATGGTCATGCGGCATGTTGGTATGGCGCAATCCAAAGGGGCGGAAAGCATCCTGCACCGCGTTCGAGAAACAGGGCACACCGCCCACATGCGGGCTCTCGCCCACGCCCTTGGCGCCGATGGGGTGGTGCGGCGAGGGGGTGACCGTGTGGTCGGTCTCGTAGTTGGGAACTTCCCAGGCGGTGGGCAGGAAGAAGTCCATCAGCGTCGCGGTTTTGACGTTGCCCATGTCGTCATAGGCAATCTCCTGCCCCATTGCGACCGCCAGGGCTTCGGTCAACCCGCCGTGGATCTGCCCCTCGATCACCATCGGGTTGATCCGCGTGCCGCAGTCATCCAGCGCGTAGAAGCGTCGGATGTCCGTCACGCCGGTGTCCACGTCAATGTCCATGACGCAGACATAGGCCCCGAAGGGATAGGTCATATTGGGCGGGTCGTAGTAACTCACCGCTTCGAGGCCCGGTTCAATGCCGGGGATGGCCTGGTTGTAGGCGGCGTAGGCGATCTCGCCCATGGTCTTGAACCGTTCCGGCGCGCCCTTGACCACAAAGCGGTCGACGTCGAACTCCACATCATCGTCATGCACTTCCAAGAGATAGGCGGCGATCATCTGCGCCTTGGCGCGGATCTTGCGCCCCGCCATTGCCGTGGCCGCGCCGGCAACCGGCGTCGAACGCGAGCCGTAGGTGCCCAGACCATACGGTGCTGTATCTGTGTCGCCTTCCTCGATGGTGATGCTGTCGGCGGGAATGCCGATCTCTGACGCTAGGATCTGTGCGAAGGTTGTTGCATGGCCCTGACCCTGGCTGATCGTGCCAAGGCGCGCAATCGCGGACCCTGTCGGGTGAATCCGGATCTCGCAACTGTCGAACATCCCCATGCCGAGGATGTCGCAGTTCTTGACCGGACCGGCGCCGACGATCTCGGTAAAGAACGACAGACCGATGCCCATGAGCGTCCGCGTCTCGCCGCGTTTGAAAGCCGCGACCCGTTCGGCCTGCTCCGCGCGCAGACCGGCATAGTCAACAGCTTTCAGCGCCTTGTCCCAGGCGGTGTGATAGTCCCCGCTGTCATATTCCCACCCGAGGGCGGACTGGTAGGGGAATTGTTCCTTCTTGATGAAGTTGATGCGCCGCAGCTCTGCGGGGTCCATGTCGAGCTCGATCGCGAGCACCTCGATCATCCGTTCGATGAAATACACCGCTTCGGTGACGCGGAATGAGCAGCGATAGCTGACCCCACCGGGGGCCTTGTTGGTGTAGACCCCGTCGACCGCCAGATAGGCTGTCGGGATGTCATAGGAGCCGGTGCAGATGTTCATGAAACCCGCGGGGTATTTGGTCGGGTCCGCGCAGGCGTCGAATGCGCCGTGATCGGCGGTCACATGGCAGTGCAGCCCGGTGATCTTGCCCTCCTTGGTGGCGGAGATCTTGCCGGTCATCCAGTAATCCCGCGCAAAGGCGGTGGACATCAGGTTTTCCATCCGGTCCTCGACCCATTTCACCGGTACGCCCGTGACGATGGAGGCGACGATGGAACAGATATAGCCCGGATAGACGCCGACCTTGTTGCCGAAACCGCCGCCGATGTCCGGGGACACGACACGGATGTTGTGCTCCTCGATGCCCGACAGCAGCGAGGCCACGGTGCGCACCACATGCGGCGCCTGAAACGTGCCGTAGAGCGTCAGCTTGCCGTTGACCTTGTCCATGCTGGCGACCGAGCCGCAAGGCTCCAGCGGGCAAGGGTGGGTGCGGTGGTAATACATGGTTTCTTCGGCCACCACATCCGCGTCGTCGATGACTGCGTTCGTTGCCTCTTCTTCGCCCACTTCCCAGGTAAAGATATGGTTGTGGTGCTTGCGCGGGCCATGGGCGCCTTCGGTCTGACCTTCGAGGTCCTCGCGCAGCACGACATCCGACTCCAATGCCTTGAACGGATCCACGACCACCGGCAGCTCTTCGTATTCGACCTCGACCAGTTCGACGGCATCCGCCGCGATATAGCGGTCGCGGGCCACCACAAAAGCCACTTCCTGCCCTTGAAACAGCACCTTGCCGTCAGCCAGCACCATTTGCTTGTCACCCGCCAGCGTCGGCATCCAGTGCAGCGACAGCGGTTCCAGATCCTTTGCTGTCAGCACGGCGGTCACACCGTCCAGCGCCATCGCCGCATCGATGTTGATCGACTTGATCCGGGCGTGGGCGTAGGGGGAGCGGACGAAATCGCCATGCAGCATGCCGGGCAGACTGATGTCGTCGATGTAGTTGCCCTTGCCCTGCGTAAAACGCGCGTCTTCCACGCGTTTGCGCGAACAGCCCAGACCCTTGAGATTGGCGACGCGTTCGTCGCGTGTGACCTCGTCTTTCATTGCGCTGCCTCCTTGGATGCGTTCATTTCCGCTGCCGCCGAAAGAATGGACTTCACAATGTTCTGGTAGCCGGTGCAGCGGCAGATGTTGCCTGCCATACCAATGCGTACGTCCTCTTCGGTCGGGTCCGGGTTCTCCTCCAGCAGCCGGTGCGCACGGGTGATCATGCCGGGTGTGCAATAACCGCACTGCAGCCCGTGGTGTTCCTTGAAGCTCTCCTGCAGAACGTGCAGCGCGTCGGGGCTGCCCAGCCCTTCGATGGTGGTGATCTCCGCGCCCTGGGCCTGGGCGGCGAACATGGTGCAGGATTTGACCGACTTGCCGTCGATATCGACGGTGCAGGCCCCACAATGAGAGGTCTCGCAGCCCACGTGCGGCCCCGTCATCCCGAGCTTTTCGCGCAGCACGTAGATCAGCAGTTCGCGCGGCTCAGCGATCACTTCCTGAACCTCGCCATTGACGGTCATCTTGATGATTTGCTTGGTCATAATCTTGTCCTTACGCCCGTGAAGCCGCGCGCTCGATGGCGCGTTTGATGATGATACCCGCCACGTGTTTCTTGAACGCAACAGGGCCGCGGTTGTCCTCTGTCGGGTCGATGTCTTCCAATGCGGCAGCGACAGCGGCTTTGATATCGGCAGTGTCACAGGAGGTGCCGACCAGAACCGCGTTCGCGGCCTCCGAAAATACAGGGGTGTCGCTGAGGTTCGTCATCGCAACGGATGCCGCGGTCACCGTGCCGTTTTCCTTTGTTATCGAAACGGCGCAGGCCGCGGTGGCATAGTCACCGATCTTTCGTTTCTGTTTTTCATAGGCATACCCGCCCTGCTGTACAGCAAAGCTGATCTGCGTCAGGATTTCTTCGTCATCGCGCTCTGTCATATAGGCCGCTTCGTAGAAATCGCGGGCCGGAACCGTCCGTTTGCCCTCCGCGCCCTCAAGGGTAAACTGCGCATCCAGACATTGCATCAATCCGGGCATGTCGTTGCCAGGATCACCGTTTGCCACATTGCCGCCGATTGTGCCCATGTAGCGCACTTGCGGATCCGCGATCTGCAGTGAGGCTTCCCGGATAATGGGGGCTGCCGCATGGAGAGCGGTATCGGCAATCAGTTCATGCTGGGTCGTCATCGCCCCGATGGTGATCTGACCGCCCGCGATCTTGATGCCCTTCAGCGCTTCGATGTCCTGCAGGTCGATCAGATGAGGCACGTCGGCCATTCGCAGTTTCATCATCGGTATCAGACTGTGCCCGCCTGCAAGAACGCGCGCATCGTCGCCATGTTCGGCCAGCACCGCCAAGGCCCCTGCCATGTCTGCTGGACGATGATATTCGAATTGAGATGGTATCATGTGAGGCCCTCCCTGACGCTGACATGTGCGGAAAGATGACCAAAATGTCGCAGGTCGCTCTAGGCAAGAAGCCTGAAATGCGGGGCTTTGCGCACGAAATGCGAATAAGCTGCACGAGTTGCGCAGCGCCTTTTCAGACACCGAGCCGTTCGCGGACGGCTTTCAGGTAGGATCGGCTCACCGGTGCCTTTTCAATCTGGGAGGTGTCTTCAAAGTAGCAAACCCCATTGTCTTTCTTGCGTTCGAAACCTGAGACGAATTTGGGATTGATGAGGTAGCTGCGGTGACACCGTATGAAACCGGCCTCTGCCAGCTTTGTGTCCATCTCTGAAATCGACCATGGCGAAAACAAACGGCCTGCGGCATTATAGATAAAAGTGTAGCGCCCTTCGGCCCGTACGGCAGTGACCTCCTGAGACGAGGCGAAATGAATACGGCCGTTTTGCTCGAACGGGATTTTTACATCCGCCTGCGGCGCGAGGGTGCTTTCGGTCGCCGGGAGATCTTCGGCGGCATCGGTTTGCGCTGGAAGTGGCTCCTGTTGGGGGTGCCCTGCGAAAGACACGCTGACAAGCAGAAAGGCACCCGAGATCACAAAAGACGACACCGTGACCCCAAAGGCCAGAATACTGTTGTCGAGCCAGAAGCCCGCATGTTCGTTCATGCCCTCGACAAGCTCGAAATGCGTCCCGGCCATCGCCACGAAATGAACTGAGACAACGGCGACCCCAAACCCAAGAGTGCCGATGAGGATATTGCGGTTTTCGCGGCCCCCGTAGCTGATCCAGAAGGAGGCAATACATAGGACAAAAGCAGCAAGGATGGCAATGCCGAGCCCTGCCGCGGAGTAGATCGGCCGGACACCCTGAATGCCGGACATGCCGATGTAGTGCATCGCCAGGATACCGGCAGCAAGGCAGATACCGGCCAGGGTGATCCGCAGCCCCGTGCGGGTCCCGAAGTGGACCAGCAACAAAGCGATGCCAGTCAACAGAATGGCCACGAAAGCCGAGATCAGCGTGATCAGGGCATCGTAGTAGAACTGCACGGGCAGGGTCATGCCGAGCATTGCCACGAAGTGCATCGACCAGATGCCGCTGCCCAGGGCAATGGCGGACATGCTGACCACCAGCTTTCGGCGCGCGATGCTCATGCGCGACGCCCCTTGCGTCAGCGACAGCCCGGTGAACCCCGACATCAGCGCAATCGCCAGCGAGGCAACTACGAGGTAATGGTCGTGCCCGTGTTGCAGCATGTTACTGTTCTATACCCACCTTCAAATTTTGCAATCTGCGGGGCCGGGCGGCAAGAGGGCTTCCTGGTGCTTCAAAACCCCATCGCGGCGCCGTCTTTGCGCGGATCTGACCCTGCGACATATCCCCTGTCTCCCAGCCGTTGGATCAGTTGCGCGCCCCCAAACCCAAAGGCATTGTCCGGGGCCTCAAGGGCAATCTGATGCCCCATCTCGCGCAGCCGCGCGAGCGTTTGTGTCGGCAGGCTTGTCTCGCAGGCGACGCCCAAGCCGTCGGTCACCCGCCAGCGGGGTGCGTCCGCCGCCATCTGCGGGTCCTGTCCAAAAAGCTGTGTGCGCAGAACCATTTGCACATGGCCCTGTGCCTGCATGGGGCCGCCCATCACGCCAAAGCTCATCAAGGGGGCGCTGTCTTTCATAAGAAACCCCGGAATGATCGTATGAAAGGGCCGTTTTCCAGCTGCCACATAGTTCTGATGTCCGGGCTTGAGCGAAAATCCGGCACCGCGGTTTTGCAAAGCGACGCCCGTGCCCGGAACCACCACACCCGACCCGAAGCCTGCGTAGTTTGACTGGATGAAGGAGACCATCATGCCCGATGCATCCGCAGCGGTCAGATAGACAGTGCCGCCCCGCTTCGGTGCGCCTGATCCGAAGTCGGAGGCATGATTGACGTCAATTTCACGGGCCCGGTCCGCAAGATACCCGTCGTCCAGCAGATCCTCGACCGTAATCTCCGTCATGTGATCGGGATCGGCCACATAGCTTTCGGCATCCCTGAGCGCGAGTTTCATCGCCTCGATCTGCAGATGCAGGGCTTGAGGGTCATCCACGTGCAGATCGCGGATGCCGGTGTTCGCAAGAATACCCAGGCCCATCAGGGCCGCAATCCCCTGGCCATTTGGGGGGATCTCATGCAAATCGACGGCGTCAAAGGATTTGGAAATCGTGCCACACCACTCAGCCTGGTGGGTCGCGAGGTCCTCGACCGTGAGCGCCGCGTCATGCGCCTTGGCGTGATGCGCAATCTTCTCGGCGATTTCACCGCGGTAGAAGGCCCCTCCCTCGGTTTCCGCGATCAGCTTCAGGGTGCGTGCATGGCCGGGACTTTTGAAGTAAGCGCCGGCCAGTGGCGCGCGCCCGTCAGGCAGGAATGTCTCTGCAAAGCCCGGCTGCGCGTGCAACTCCGCTGCCGCCCGGTCCCAGAGCGTTGCGATGACGGGGGTGACGGGAAAGCCACCTTCAGCGTAGCCCATTGCAGGCTCGAAAAGAGTCTCGAACGGCAGCTTGCCAAAGCGTTCAGAGAGCGCGACCCAGGCAGACACCGCACCTGGCACCGTGACGCTTTCCCACCCTCGAAACGGCATTGCAGCGTGGCCAGCAAAGCGATCCGCCGTCCATGCGGCCGGAGCCCGGCCAGAGGCGTTCAGCCCGTGCAGGCGCTGCCCATCCCAAAGGATCGCAAAAGCGTCCGATCCGATGCCATTGCCGGTCGGTTCGACCACCGTCAGCGTGATGGCCATGGCGAGTGCGGCATCCACCGCATTGCCGCCGCGTGCCATCATCGACAATCCCGCCTGTGCGGCGAGCGGATGGGAGGTGGCCACCAGATTGTCTGCGGCGACAGGCGACCGACGGGATGGGTAGTCATGTGTTGCGCGAAGCTGCATGCGGCTGTCTTCCTTCTTGCATCCGGTTGCGGGCGCGGCACATGTCAAAGCCGGCCTCACTGGGCCATACATCTCCCAAGCCCGGGCCGTATGCAATGACCAGCTGCGTTGGAAAACAGCTTCCGGACAGGAGCGTTTCTGATCTCGACCGCAAGGCCCGGAATCATCAGGGCCGTTTTGGTGCTTGAAGATATCGGCCTCCTCAATGGCCTTTGTGGGCTTGGTGGGCGATATCCCAACGCCGACAGGGCCGCCAAAGAGCCCCCGCGATACCGATGCAAACAAGACCTGGCCGGCAAACGCGCACAGGTCGGGAGCGTTGCCGGGGCATCCGGCGCGCGTCTGTCAGGTGTTCAGGCGCACCCATTGCCGGGTGCTGCCGAAGCTTTCATCGCGAGGCCCCCGCGCGCGCGGCCACAGGCCGGCTTTGCGCGGCCTTCTGACTTGCGCGGTCGACCGGCAAGCGCGATAAAAGGCAGATAACCGCTTTGCAGGAGGTGTCTTGATGCGCAAAAGACTGATGGTTTCCGTTCTGACGGCCATGCTGGCCAGTGGTGTCGCGGCGGCACAAAGCTGTCACGAGGGCAAAACCCTGACCGCCGGAAAGCTGACCATCGCGACAGGCAACCCGGCCTTTTACCCTTGGGTTATCGACGACGCACCTGAGAGCGGGGAGGGTTTTGAAGCTGCCGTGGCTTACGCGCTGGCCGCCGAGATGGGCATTGCCCGTGACGATGTGGTCTGGACCCGCACCTCCTTCGATCAGGCGATCCAGCCGGGTGCAAAGGATTTTGACCTGAACATGCAGCAATTCTCCATCACCGAGCAGCGCGATCAGGTGGTGGATTTTTCGATCCCTTACTACACGGCGCCGATGGCCGTGCTGGTCCGCGGGATCGATGGGCTGGTGCCTGAAATGGAAACGCTGAAAGGCTTGAAATGGGGGGTGGTGGCCTCGACCACGGCGCTGCCGGTCGTGTTGCAGACAATCGCACCGGAAGAGAGCCCGCTTGTCTATGACGACAACATCAACACGGTTGAGGCGATGAAGGCGGGCCAGATCGACGCGGCCCTCTTTGATCTTCCCACGGCGCTCTATCTGGCGGCTGTTGTGTTGGAGGGCGGGCAGGTTCTGGGCCAGTTCGCCCCGGAGCAAAGCGACAATCCCGACCATTTCGGCGCGTTGATGACCGAGGGCAACCCGCTCAAGGAATGTGTCGATACAGCTCTCGCAACGCTCAAGGAAAACGGCACACTGGCTGCGATCGAGGCCGAATGGTTGCAGGAAGCGACCGGTGTGCCCCTGATCCGATAGGCCCCGCGTGAACCGCAGACAGGCATATGAAGCAGCCCAGCGCAGGCGGTCCCTGACCGTTGCCGCGCTAAGCACAGGGGGCGTGCTGGCGGGTCTCATCCTGCTGGTGCCGCTGGCCCCGGGGTGGCCCGCTGTCAAGGCCAGCTTCTTTGATGCCACCGTCTTTGCCGAGACGTTTCCCACACTGCTGCAGGCCTTTCTGATCGACGTGATGATCTTTGCCTGGTCCGTGCCGCTCATCCTGGCGCTGGGGCTGGCCATTGCCCTTGCCCGCGGGGCCCGTGCGCCCGCGCTCTTTCCGCTGCGGATTTTCGGCGCGGTCTATGTGGATGTGTTTCGGGGCGTGCCGGTGGTGCTGACGATCTACCTCATCGGCTTTGGCGTGCCGGGGCTTGGCCTGTCGCGCCCGTGGAATTCACCCTATATCTGGGGCACGGTCGCGCTGGTGCTGACCTACTCGGCCTATGTCGCCGAGGTCTTGCGCTCCGGCATTGAAAGCGTGCACGCCAGCCAGCGCAATGCCGCCATCTGTCTGGGGCTGAGCGAGGGGGACACCCTGCGTTACGTGATCCTGCCACAGGCGATCCGACGCGTCGTGCCCGCTAATATGAACATGCTGGTCGCTCTGCAAAAGGACGTGGCCCTGCTGAGTTTTATCGGCCCGGTGGAGATTTTGCGTCAAGCCGGCATTTACAAAAGCCTGCTGGCCAATTTCACGCCCTATGTCGTGGCCGCGGTGATCTTCTTGTTGGTGACCGTGCCTGCGACACGCTACGCGGATTATCTGCTGAACCGGGACCGCAATGCCAGAAGCTAAGCTCGTCCTGCAGGGGGTGAAAAAATCCTTTGGCGAGAACCCTGTGCTCTGCGGGATCGACCTCAGCATCGCGCGCGGCGATATGATCTGCCTGATCGGTGCGTCGGGGTCTGGTAAATCAACGCTGCTGCGCTGCATCAACCAGTTGGAGCCCATAGATGAAGGCACCATCCTGCTCGACGGGCAGGATATCTCCGAGCCGGGGATCGACCTTGCGCCGGTGCGCCGGCGCATCGGGATCGTCTTTCAGTCCTACAACCTCTTTCCGCATATGTCGGCGCTGGACAACGTGGTGCTGGCCCCGCGACGGGTCCTGCACGAGGCCTCCGAGGCGCTGCATGCAAGGGCTGCGGCGCTTTTCGACCGCTTTGGTCTGGCGCCCCATATGGCGAAATACCCCGATCAGCTGTCGGGCGGTCAGCAGCAGCGGGTCGCGGTCATCCGCGCATTGGCGATGCAGCCGGAGATCATGCTTTTTGACGAAATCACCGCTGCCCTCGACCCGGAGCTTGTGGGCGAGGTCTTGAACCTTCTGCGGCAGCTGCGCGGGGAGGGGATGACGATGCTGTTGGCCACCCACGAGATGGGGTTCGCGCGCGAAGTGGCGGACCGGGTGTGTTTCATGGATGGTGGTGTCATTGTGGAAGAGGGCCCGCCGAAAGAGATCTTTGCCGCCCCGAAGCACGTCCGCACGCAAGCCTTCCTCGGGGCGGTGCTGCGGTAGCCTCAGAGGTCCTTGACTAGTCGCAGCGCGTCGTAGATCGCGGCATGGGTATTGCGCGCCGAGACCGCGTCCCCGATCCTGAAGAGCTGAAACTGCCCCTCGGCATTGCGGGTCACGCTTTGCGGCGCGCCCGCGATCAACGCATCGTAGTTGAGCGCACCTTCATTCACGCTCAGCGGTTTGAGCGCGTGGTAGAGATCATCCAGCGGCAGCGTGCCATAATTCACCACGACCTGATCATATTCCGCCTGATAGCTGTGGCGGCTGTAATCCGTGCCGATGGTGGCGATCAGTTTGTTGCCGCGTCGCTCAACGCCCAGCAAGCGGCGCGTTACGGTAAAGGTGACGTCCCTTTCCTGTAGCGTGCGCATATAGGGTGTCAGGTTCATGGCCATGATGTCGGGCGCAAAGACCCGGTCGGGTGTCATGACCTCGACCCTGGCGCCCGCAAGCGCCGCAATCTCGGCCGCCTGAAGTCCCGGATGATCGCCGCTTTCGTCATAGATCAGCACCGTCTCCGCCGGTTTCACATCGCCGGAGATGATATCCCAGGTCGTCACCACATGGGCGGCTTCCGTGCCGGTCTCAAACAGCCGGGTGTTCGGCAGGCCGCCGGTCGCAATGATCACTGCATCGGGGGATTGATTATTAATATCAGAAAGTTCAGCCATTATGTTAAAGTGAAACATCACATCCCGCGCCGCGCATTGTGCCATCCGCCAGTCGATGATCGACATCATCTCGCGCCGTCGCGGGGTCTGCGCGGTCAGGCGGATTTGCCCGCCGGGATGAGGTTGGGCCTCGAAGACGGTCACGCGGTGGCCCCGCTCCGCCGCGACCCGCGCCGCTTCAAGCCCGGCGGGACCAGCGCCCACGATGACCACGGTCTTTGAGGCCTTCGCCGGAGCGATCTGGTGCGGCATGGTCAACTCGCGCCCGGTGGCGGCGTTGTGAATGCACAGGGCCTCGCCGCCCTGATAGATGCGATCCAGGCAGAAGGTCGCGCCCACACAGGGCCGGATATCCTCCTCTCGGCCCTGCATGATCTTCTGCACGATATGTGGGTCCGCCATATGCGCCCGCGTCATGCCCACCATATCCAGTAGCCCGGCGGCGACCGCATGGCGCGCCGTTGCCACGTCGGGAATCCGCGCGGCGTGAAAGGTGGGCAGCCCGCTGGCGCGGCGGACTTCACCGGCGAAATCGAGGTGCGGGGCGCTTTTCATGCCCTGCACCGGGATCACATCCACCATCGCGGGGTCCGTGTGGATGCGCCCCCGGATGACGTTCAGAAAGTCGAGCTGTCCTGTGGCCGCGAGCCGTTGGGAGATTTCGATCCCTTCTTGGGCCGTGATGCCGCCCTTTTGCACCTCATCGGCGGTGAAGCGAAACCCCACGATGAAATCGGCCCCAACACGGGCGCGGATCGCTTGCAGCACGTCGAGCGGAAAGCGCAGGCGGTTCTCCAGCGTATCGGCCCCGTAGGGGCCTTGCAGCTCGTTGGTCAGGGGCGACCAGAATTGGTCCAGCAGATGGCCGTAGACCTGCAGCTCGATCCCGTCCATCCCGCCTGCCTGCATCCGTTCCGCCGCATCGGCAAAGTCACCGATGATCCGCGCGATGTCCCAATCCTCGATCAGCTTGGGAAAGGCCCGGTGCGCGGGCTCGCGATCACGGGTGGAGGACACCGACGGCAGCCAATCGCCCTTGTTCCACGTGGTGCGGCGACCCAGATGGGTGAGCTGGATCATCACCGCGCAGCCGTGTTCGTGGCAGGCGTCTGTCAGCTCGCGGGTCCAGGGCACCACCTCGTCCTTGTAGGCCAGCACATTGTTGAAAGCGGGCGGGCTGTCGCGCGACACGGTGGCCGACCCCGCCGTCATCGCAAGGGCCACGCCCGCGCGGGCCCGCTCGGCATGGTAGGCGCGGTAGCGGGCCTTTGGCATCCCGTCCTCGGGGTAGGCCGGTTCGTGACTGGTGGTCATGACCCGGTTCTTCAGGGTCAGATGCTTGAGCTGAAAGGGCTGGAGCAGTGGATCGGTGGACATGGGGCGCAGGCTCGCGTGTGGGTGACATCACCACACGCCGCCAGTGCCGGCCTGTCAAGCCACTGCGGCTTACCGATTGTGCGGGATCGACATTTGCGGATCGTAGAGCGCCTGTTCCGTCACCTGGGCTGCAACCCGCAGGCCGATCACATCGACTTCCAGCGCGGTGCCCTTTGCCGCATGGGCGGGGTCGATGAACGCATAGGCGATGTTCTTGCCCACCCGGTGGCCCCAGGCCCCCGATGTGACGGTACCCACGACCGCGTCGCCCAGCATCACCGATGCGCCGCCATGCGCCGGTGCAGTGTCCGTGTCGAGCACCAGGGTAGCCAGTTTGCGCCGCAGCCCTTCGGCCTGGCGTTTCTCAAGGGCTGCCTTGCCCACGAAATCCGCCTTGTTCATCCGCACAAACCGGTCGAGGCCTGTCTCGAAGGGATCGAACTCGGTCAGGATATCCGCCTTCCAATGCAGGAACCCCTTTTCCATGCGCATGGAGTCCACCGCATGAGAGCCAAAGGGCACCATGCCATGCGCTGCGCCTGCCTCCCGAAGCGCCAGATAGGCGGCGTAGAGCTGCGCGTCGGGCACGTGGATTTCATAAGCTTTTTCGCCCGAAAAGCTGACCGCCAGCACGGTGGCCGGGGCAATGCCGATGAAACATTCCCGGACCGAGAGCCAGGGAAAGGCCGCGTCCGACCAATCCGCGCGGCTCACGGCCTGCAGGACGGCCTGCGCCTTGGGACCGGCCAGCACCAGGATTGTCTGATCCTTGGTCAGCGAGGTGATCTTGACGTCCTGATCCGGGCTGATGTGCTGCTGCAGCCAGTCCATGTCGTGCACCTCGGAGGCTGCGGCAGAGCCATACCAGATCCGATCAGGCCCGCGGTCCGAGGCGGGGATATTGGCGACCGTCGCCTCGCCCTTGACCATGCCGTGATCGTTGAGCAGATAGGTCAGTCCCACACGGCCCGGCTTGCGCGTCAGGTGGCCGCAGACCATGTAATCGAGAAAGTCAGCCGCATCGGCCCCCGTGATCTCGAACCGGTTGAAGCCGTTGACCTCGCAGAGGCCCACGGTCGTCTGAACCGCGTTGACCTCCTTTGCCACCAGATCGAAGCTTTCGTCAAAGCGGAATGTATGCGTGACCTCGAAATCGGGCGAGGGCTTGAAAAACTCGACGCGCTCCCAGCCATTGACCACGGCAAACGCCGCGCCCTCGGCGGCCAGCACCGGGGTGAGCGGGGTTGTCCGGGCCATGCGGCCCGCCGGGCGATGTTCATTGGGGAAGTGAAACCGGAACTCGTTTTGATAATCCTCGATGGCCTTCAGGGCGGTCAGCTCAGTGGTGCAGTGATCGGCAAAGCGGCGCGGGTCGATGACCCAGGTGTCATAGCAAGCTTCGCCGTGCACGATCTGTTGCGCCAGCAGCCAGCCGTGGCCGCCGCCTTCGCCCAGACCGGCGCGCAGCCCGATGATGCAAAAGGCGTTGCGCTTGCCGGGGATCGGACCCACCAGCGGTGCCCCGTCGATGGTATAGGTGATCGGCCCGTTGACCACCGTGTGGATGCCCACTTCCGTCAACGCCGGCATGCGCGCGAAGGCGCCTTCGAGCACATCGGTGATGCGCTCCAGATCGTCGGGGCAGAGCGCGTTGACGAAATTGGGGTCGATCCCGTCCATGCCCCAGGTTTTGCAATCCTGCTCATAAAACCCGACCAGCAGGCCGTTTCTCTCCTGACGGCAGTAGTAATCGCTGATCGGGCAGCGCAGCAGGGGCATGCGGTGACCGGCGTCCTTGATCGCGGGGATATCCTCGGTCAGGAAATACTGGTGCTCCATCGAGGTGACGGGATGCCGCACACCCATCATCGCGGCCACCTCGTTGACCCGGTAGCCGCAGGCATTCACGATGATGTCGCAGTCGATATCGCCCTTTTCGGTATGCACGGTCCAGGTGTCATCCTTGTGCTGCGTCAGATCGGTCACCGGGGTGTTGCGATAAACCTCTGCGCCGGCCTTGCGGGCGCGCCGCGCCAGAGCCTGACAGAGCTGCGCGGGGTCGATGTCGCCGTCGCTGGCGTCCCAGAGCCCGCCCAGCAGGTTGTCGGTGGAAATCAGCGGGTGACGCCGGGCGCATTCCGCTGCGTCGATCACTTCGAACTCCACCCCCATGCCGCGCGCCATGGAGGCGAAATGGCGGTAGCCCTCCATCCGGGCCTCGGTATTGGCCAGCCGGATGCCGCCATCGCCGTGGTGGTAGTTGATTGGGTAGTCGGGATCCTCTGCCAGTTCCTGATAGAGCGCGATCGAGTGCGACTTCAGCCCCACCATCGTCTGGGTCATGCCAAAGTTGGTGACCTGCGCCGCCGAATGCCAGGTGGTGCCGGAGGTCAGCTCATTGCGTTCGACCAGGACAACATCCGTCCAGCCTTCTTGCGTGAGGTGATAGAGGGTCGCGCAGCCTGCGATCCCGCCGCCGATCACCACAACCTTTGTGTGTGTCTTCATCCCAAGTCCCCGATGTTTTTCAGGGCAGAAAGGTCCAATCAGCACACCCGCGTCAACGGGAAGGCGTGCGTTTTCGGGTTTATTGCATCCTTGTTTCGATATATCGGGCTTTGTGCCGCATCCCCGTCCGTCAGCGATCCAGAATGCAAAACCGGCTCTCCAGCCACGGAAATTCCTCAACAGTGGGGGCGACCACGCGAGCTGCCAGCAGGCGGCGCAGTCCGGTTGCCAGCCGCTCTGCGGCAGCTTGTGCCTGCGGCTCCGCCACAAAGAGCGACAATGTGCGGGCAAAGGATTTGCGCGGGAAGGGCAGCAGTTTGATCTGCGGCTGAAACCGCTTGCCGTGGGCGTAGTTCGTGGGCGTGGTAATTGCCCAGCCGTGCCCTTCGGCAATCAGCGCCAGGATCGACACTGTACTGTCAAAGGTGCAGGCCGGGTCACCTGGCAGTTTCAGGCGTGTCAACTGCGCCTCGATCATCCGACCCATGATCTGGCTGCGGTTGTAACTCAGGAACGGCAAGCCGGTTTGGCGCGTGACGAAAGCGTCGGCGGCGGCATCGGAACCGGCGGGAACGGCGAGCACGAAGGGGTCCCTGAGAATGGGGGTTTCCTCAAGCATGGCAATCGGGTGGTCCGGTTGGGTGGCAACGCCGATATCGACCGCGCGATCTTTGAGCAACTCCAGGATCTCGTGGCTCGGGCGGGTGTAGCTGGTGAGCCTGCAGGCCGGAAAGGCGGCCGTCAGCAGGCGTGTCAGTTCCGGTCCGATGTCGTTTTCAAAGTCGTCGATCAACGCCAGCCGCAGGTCTTGCAGGCTGTCGGGCGTATTGGCCAGGACCGCTGTCTGGCCTTGCTCCACAAGGGCAAGGATATCCTCGGCATAGCGCAGATAAAGACGCCCCTGCGCGGTCAGGGCCATCGGGCGGCGGCTGTGATCGAGCAGGGGCGCGCGCAGATGCGCCTCCAGACAGCTGATCTGGTGTGACACGGTGCTGACGGAAAGCCCCATCTTTTCCGCGGCGCGCCGGACCGACCCGCTGTCTGCAACAAGGCGAAAGGCCGCAAGCCAGCTGAGCGAAAGATGGGTCCGACGCGGTGCCTCCGGGGGTGTCATCCGGAGGCACCGAGGCAGGAAAGGTCAGTCCCCATCGGCAACGCCTGCAGCCCGCAGACGGGCCCGACGAGCGCGGTAACTTGGCAGGGCGATCAACAGCACAGCGATCACCAGCAGACCCAGTGTCATCGGGCGTTCCCAGATGAAGGACACGCCATCATAGAGCTGCATGGATCTGGAAAAGTTATCTTCGAGCATGCCGCCAAGGATAAAGCCGATCAACAGCGGGGCCAGCGGATAGTCTGCAAACCTCAGGATCGTGGCGCAGATGCCAAAGCCCACGAGCAACAAAAGCTCGGTCGCGTTGTTTTGCCCGATATAGGCCCCCATCAGCGTGAAAAAGAGGATGAAGGGGATCAGGAAATTGCGCGGGATGCTGAGCACCTTGGCGATGTAAGGGATCAGGGGCAGGTTCAGCACCAGCAGCACCAGATTGCCGATGAACATCGACATGATGACGGCCCAGAAAATCTGCGGATCATCAACCATCAGGCGCGGCCCCGGTGTCACATTGAGTGCTATCAGCGCCCCCAGCAGAATGGCCGTGGTGCCGGAGCCCGGAATGCCCAGCGTAAGCAGCGGCACGAACGAACCGGTACAGGCCGCGTTGTTTGCGGTTTCTGGCGCGGCCAGCCCCTTGATGGAGCCTTTGCCAAACTCCTCCTGTTCCTTTTTGGTCGCAATGTTGCGTTCAACCGCGTAGCCGAGGAAGGAGGCAATCGTGGCCCCCGCGCCGGGCAGGACACCGATAAAGAAGCCCTGAATCGACTGCCGTCCGATCACGGGTGCGATGGATCTCGCCTCCGCAGCCGTGATGCGCAGGTCCTTGATGTCGCCGTCATTCTCCTTCGTGGAGCGTGGTTTCAAAACCAGAAACAGCGCCTCGGGCAGGGCGAACATCGCCATGGCCAGCGTGATGAAACCAAAGCCGGATTGCAGATCCATCAGCCCCATGGTGAACCTGGGCGCGTTGAATAACGCTCCTTCACCCACGGTGGCCATGATAAGGCCCAGAACCGTCATCATCAGCGCCTTGGCCACCTGTCCGGTGCCCGCAAAGGCCGCAATGGCCGACAGCCCCACAACCATCAGCGCAAAATATTCTGCCGAATGAAACAGCAGCGCCACTGAGGACAGCATCGGGGCGAAGATCATCAGCAGAACACCCCCGAGAGTGCCGCCACAAAAGCTTGCGATGGCCGCGATGGTCAGCGCCTTGCCGGCCTTGCCTTGCCGGGCCATTGGAAAGCCGTCGAAGCTGCTGGCGACGGTACCTGCGACCCCCGGCGCATTCAGCAGGATGGAAGAGGTTGAGCCGCCGAAAATCGCGCCGTAATAGACCCCCGCCAACAGGATCAGCGCGGCTGATGGGTCGCCCAACGAGATGGCAACAGGGATCATGATGGCGATGATCGACATCGGCCCGAGGCCCGGCAGCATGCCGATAAATGTGCCGATCAGACATCCGCCGATGACCATCAGCAGGTTTTGGAGAGAAAATGCCGTTTGCAGGCCGATGAGAAGTCCTTCGAGCATATCAGCCTCCGATGAAAAGCGGCAGCGGGCGCAGGAAAATGCCCAGCACGACCTGAACCAGATACCAGACGATCCCGGTAGCGACACCTGCGATCATGAGGGTTAGAAAGATCCTGCGCTCGCCCAGGATCAATGAGCCTGCAATCAGAAACCCGGAGGTTGACAGCAAGAACCCGGCAGGGCGCAGCAAGAGTGCGTAGGCGACCATCAGGCCCAGCAGCAGCAGCGCTTGTCCCAGGTTGTACTCCCAAAGCTTGCGGTAATCGATGTCGCCAATCTTGGCGTCCCCCTTTTCCAAGCCAAGCACGATCACCAGCGAGGCCAGAATGCCTAGGATCGAAAGCACCTTGGGAAAGGTCGAGGGCCAGATCGGGTTGCGCCGCATAAACGGAGCAAGCGCGTCGTCCATCGTGAACCAGGCGGTATAGCCATAAATCAGGCAGATACCCAGCAAGACAAGTCCGATCCAGCGATCCAACGCCATAAGACCCTCCCAAAAGTCGTATTTGAAAAAAGGCGGGGCGCGCGCGATGTGTTTGCGCGCGCGCCCCGCAGAAAGGTCTTAGAGGAAGCCGAGCTTCTTCATCAGATCACCGATCACCTGCTCTTGCTCTTCAAGAAAGGCTCTGAAGTCGTCACCGGAGTTGTGAATATTCACCCAACCATTGCGTGCGCGCACTTCTTCCCACTCGGGGGTGTCATACATTTTGGCAATCGCCTCCTGATAGACAGCGGCCGTTTCCGCGGGCAATCCGGGAGGGCCGAAGAACCCACGCCAGTTGACGAAGGTGGTGTCGATCCCTTGCTCTTTCATGGTCATGGCATCGGGGGCTGCTTCGACCCGCTGCTCCGCCGTGATCCCGATGATTTTCACCTCGCCCGCCGCGGCCAGATCAACGGCTTCGGAAAAGCCCGTGGACAGCGCCGCGATCTCCCCCGAGAGCAGGGCCGCCATGGCTTTGCCGCCCGCGTCATAGGGGATGTATTTTACGCTCAGCGCGTCTTTGCCCGCGGCTTCCATCACCATTGCAGCGACAAGGTGATCCATCCCGCCGGGGACAGAACCACCGCCGATGGCCGTACCGTTTGGATCGGCGTCAAAGGCCGCGAGCAGTTCTTCCATGTTGTTGATCGGGCTGTCCTTGCCCACCACGATGGCGGCATAGTCGCCGATTGTACCTGCCACAAGCGTCAGGTCGCGGAAGTTATGCGGGAAAACACCCGTCAGCGACCGGATCACGATCGGGGTGGAGTTCACCATCAGCGTGCCGTGGTTGCTCTCGGCGTTCTCGATCAGGTAGCCGATGGCCTTGCCACCGCCGCCACCCGACATGTTCTCGTAGGATGCCGTGCCGACGAGGCCCGCTTTGGTCAGCGCCTCACCGGTGCCCCGTGCGGTGCCGTCCCAGCCGCCACCTGCGCCGCCGGGGATCAGAAAGTGGATGCTGTCTGCGACTTGCTCACCTTCCGCGAAAGCCGGTGCGCCAAAGCTCATAGCGGCCAAAGCCGCTCCCATCAGGGCCCTGCGGCCCAGTTTCAATGTCGTCATTAGTTCCTCCCATTTGACAACCGTCCGCGTTGCGGCTCAGTTGCCTTCAGTCAAACATGGTAACCTGACATTAACCTGTCACGCCGCCAGTGATGCGAAATGCAAACATGAAATTTCTTTTGGTAGAAGACAATATGGAATTGGCGCAAGCGATCTTGTCGCGTTTGCGGCTTGATGGTCATGTGATTGATCATGCGGCAAAAATCCAAGATGCCATCGCTTTTTCAGAGCTGGGTGAATACGATCTGATCCTGCTGGATATCATGTTGCCGGACGGGGATGGGCGCGATTTTCTGCAGCGCCATCGTCAAGGGCGCAAGGATACCCCGGTCATTGTTCTGACCGCCCGCTCTCAGGTGTCGGACAGAATCACCCTGCTGGATCTTGGGGCGGATGACTATGTCACCAAGCCCTTCGATCATGCCGAACTGGAGGCCCGCTGCCGCGCCGTGTTGCGGCGCCGGGCCGGGTCCGCCCGCAATGTCACGCAGGTGGGCGATGTCACCTTTGATCCGGTTGCAGGGGTGGTGCAGGTGGCAGGTACCGCCATCAAGCTGCGCAATCGCGAGCTGCGGCTGCTGGAGCTGTTCATGAATGCGCCGGGGCAGATTTTTTCCAAGCAAAAGCTGGTGGACCGGCTTTTCTCTTATGACGAAGACGTCTCGGACAACGCCATCGAGGTCTACGTGGGTCGGTTGCGCAAGCATCTGGAGACGTCCTCCCTGCGCATCAGAACCTCCCGCGGTCTTGGCTACAGCCTCGAACATGACTGATACGGTGCGCGCCTCAGCCTCGCTGCGCAGGCGATTGACACTGGTGCTGATTGGCGGGGCGGCGGTGCTCGCTCTGCTGATCTACTTCTTCGTGCGCCACTATGCGACGCAGATTGCCCAGCAGGGGCAGGATGAGGTTCTGGGGGCATCGGTGACGTCGATCCTCGATGCTGCCGTCATCCGCAATGGCACGCTGGAGATCGATTTTCCCTATGCCTCGCTGTCAATGCTGAACACCGCTTCGGATGACCGCGTGTTCTATGCCATTTACCGCGATGGCGAAGTGCTCTCGGGCTATCCGTCTTTGCCCAGACGCGCCGTTGAGCCCGGTGGCCCGATGTCCTGGACGGCCGTGTTCGACGGAACGCCCGTGCGGATCACAACCGCCGCGCGCCGGTTGATTGCCGCCGAAGGTCAAACGGTCATTTCGGTCTCGGTTGCACAAACGCAGGATGCGCTGGCAGGCACATTGCGCAACATCTCGCAGACGGTGGCGCTTTTCGGGGCTGGGTTCTTTTTGATGGCGACGGCGCTGTCGTTCTGGGCGACCTCCGCCACCATTGGGCCGCTGAAACGGCTGACCACGTCGATTACCCGGCGCGGCCCGCAAGACCTCAGCCCGGTGGCCAAGCCTGTCCCCGCCGAGATGATCCCGCTTGTCTCCTCGCTCAACAACCTGATGGGGCGGTTGGATCACTCTCTCCGGCAGTCGGAGGATTTTATCGCAGAAGCGGCACACCGCGTCCGCACTCCCCTGGCGACAGTGCGCTCGCACGCAGAGGCGACACTACAGCGGGTCGAAAAGGAGGAAAACCGCAAGGCCCTCCGCTCGATGGTGCGGGCCATCGACGAAAGCTCGCGGGCGGCGGGCCAACTGCTCGACCACGCGATGATCACCTTTCGCGCGGACCATCTGGAGCGGCAGACCCTGAACCTGACGGAACTGGTGACGGATATCGTCAGCCGGCTGGAACCGGTGGCGGAAATGAAGGACATCGCGTTTCGGGTGGAGGCCGCGCCGGTTGTCCCGGTTTCCGGCGATCCGATTTTGTTGCAGAATGCCATTCGCAACCTGATTGACAACGCATTGAAGTATTCACCGGGAGAAAGCGTGATCGACATAACCGTCTGCATGGACGAGACCGCGAGGCTGACGATCTGCGATTCCGGTCCCGGATTTCCGCCCGAACAGATGGCAGGATTGGTGGACCGTTTTGCGCGGGGGGCCAATGCCGAAGGGATCACCGGCTCCGGTCTGGGCCTGACCATCGCGCAGGATGTGGCGGTCGCACATAACGGTCATCTGGTTCTGTCCAACAGGTCAAGCGGGGGCGCATGCGTTACCTTTTCGCTTTGATACTTTGTCTGCTCGCTTCGGTCAGCGGGGCGCAGGACTGGGAAGACCGCCAACGCTTTGGCCCGGCAGATGCGTCGCGTGTTCTGCGGGTGCTCTCCAGCACGGATACGGCGCTCTTTGAGCCCTTGTTGCGCAGCTTTGTGGCGGTGAATGCGGACACGGCCATCGACTATCTCGTCGCGAGCACGTCGGAGCTCGATCAGATATTCCGCCAGACGCCAGAGGCATATGACGTTGTGATTTCCAGCGCGATGGATCTGCAGTTCAAGCTGGCCAATGACGGGTTTGCGCGCCCGCTTGAGGATTTTCCCTATCCCGGCTGGGCGCAGTGGCGGCGCAGCCTTTTTGCCTTTACCTCGGAGCCTGCGGCAATCGTTATCAACCGCGATGCCTTTGCCGGCCTCGACATTCCGCATACACGGCAGGATTTGATCCGCGTACTGCGGGATCGCCCGACGCTCTTTCAGGGGCGTGTGGGTACCTATGATGTGCGTCAATCGGGCGTAGGGTATTTGTTTGCGACACAGGATGCGCGGACATCGGAAACCTACTGGCGCCTGATGGAGGTGATGGGCGGGCTGCAGACGCAGCTTTACTGCTGCTCCGGCGAGATGATCGAAGATGTGGCCAGTGGCCGGATCGCCGTGGCCTACAACGTGCTGGCCAGCTATGCGGTGGCGCGGGCAGATTTGGCAGATCAGATCGAGGTCATTGTGCCCTCTGATTTCCAGACGATCATGATGCGCACGGCGCTGGTGTCCGCGCGGACGCCGCGCCCGGCGCACGCGCAGGTCTTTGTGGCGCATCTGCTCCGCCAGAAGGCTGCGGCAGGAGGCGGGTCCGCCACCTCCCTGCCGGGGCTGGATCTGACGCGTGACGCGGCGGGGCAATCCACAATCCCGTTGCAGCCCGCCTTGCTGACCTATCTCGATACCCTTAAAAGCGCGGGTTTTTTCAAGGACTGGACCGACGCGGTCATTCAGTGAAGACGCGGCGCAATACGGCCAGGGTTCAGCCCATCTGGTAGCCGGGGGTAGAGGTCGATATCGCGCGCTCTTCGTCGTTCATATCCTCCGGGATGCCCTCGAACAGCGGGGTAGAGAGATAACGTTCCCCGGTATCCGGCAACATGCACAAGATAACAGAACCGGGCGGGGCGGTTTCGGCAACTTTCAGCGAAATTGCAAAGGTCGATCCGCCAGAGATACCGGTAAAGATCCCCTCTTTCCGGGCGAGTTGCTTGGCGCAGTCGATGCCGTCAGCCCCTGCCACCGGGATCAGATCATCGTAAAACGCGTGATCCACCGCCTCTTGCAGGACGGCGGGAATGAAATCCGGCGTCCAGCCCTGGATCGGATGTGGTTCGAAAGCGGGGTGGCTGCTGGCGGGGGCGTTGTGGGCATCGCGCGGTTGCGGTGTGCCGCTGCCCAGAAGCTGGGCGTTGGCGGGTTCGGTCAGGATGATCTTGGTCTCGGGCCGCTCTTTGCGCATTACCCGGCCCAGGCCGGTGACCGTGCCGCCCGTGCCATAGCCCGACACGATATAGTCGAGCCGCTCGCCTTTGAAATCAGACAATATTTCACGTGCGGTCGTCGCCTCATGGATGTCGGCATTGGCCTCGGTTTCAAATTGTCGGGCCAGAAACCAGCCGTTTTTTTCGGCCAGTTCCACCGCCTTTCGGTACATGCCAAAACCTTTCTCGGCCTTCGGGGTCAGAACGACTTTGGCCCCCAGCATGCGCATCAGACGCCGCCGCTCGACCGAAAAGCTTTCGGCCATCGTCACCACCAGCGGATAGCCCTTTTGCGCGCAGACCATGGCCAGACCGATCCCGGTGTTGCCGCTTGTCGCCTCCACCACCGTTTGTCCGGGTTTCAGCGCACCAGCACGTTCGGCGGCCTCGATGATATTGACCGCAAGCCGGTCCTTGACGGAGGCTGCGGGATTGAAGAACTCGGCTTTCACGTAGATCGTCACATGATCGGGGCCCAGATGATTGACCCGGATCGCAGGGGTGTCGCCGATGGTATCAAGCACGCTGTCATAGAGCCTGCCGCGGCCTTCGGTGGTGCGAATGGTATCGGATGGCATGTGTTTCTCCCTTTCAAGGATGCGCCGGGGGCGGTCGGGCAAAGCCCGTGATCGCCAGATTATGCGCCCGGCGCATTGCGTTTCGGGCTCACTATGGCACAGTCTGGCGCGGTTTACAGGTGCAAGCGGCCTGAGGCTGCAGGTGCCTGCATCTTTCACCCGACCCGCCGCGAGAGGCTCACCGGAAAGGCGCAACAATGCAGACGCGAGGACCGCAGGCCCATTCGATCTGGCTGTGCCCCGAGGCCCGCTTTGCGGCGCTTTTGCAAGATGAAATTATGCGTCTCACGGCCATCAGCGGAACGGATGTTTTCGCGCCGCATGTCACGCTGCTGGGCGATCTTGCCGCAGATCCGCGCGCGACGTCTGACCACTGCGGGCGCTTGGCGGGCGCACAGGAGCCGATCAGCGTGATGGTGAAAGGTCTTTGTCAGACGGACCAATACTACATGTCCCTGTTCCTCGATCTGGATATCCCAGCGCATCTGGGAGACATGCGCGCCAAACTGGCGATGTCACTACTGGGCGGCGCGCCAGGCCGCTTTCGGCCACATATCAGCCTCGCGTATGGAATAAGGACTGAAGGGCTGCAGACCGAAGACCTGCGTCGTCTGGAACGCGCATTCCTGGACCAGGTGTTCTGTCTGGACAGAATCTGCGTGGTTGCCGCCGCCAAGAAGGTGCCGATCTCGGCCTGGCGTGTTCTCGATACGATGCCGTTTGGAAAGCCGCCGCGCAGTGACGCCTGATGCTGCAGGGCGGTCGCAGACAGGCGCTTGCAGTTGACAGGGCCAGCAAATGACTGAATTCTAAGCAGACATAAAAGATCTCTGGGTCGGGGGGGCATGCGTCATGGAAACGTCATCCAGCGGTCATACAAGCCAAAACTGTCAGATAATGACAGTCTCAATCAGGGGAGAAACCAATGAGAACGTTAACCTTGCTTACAGCAGGTATTGCCACCTTTGCGACCGGGGCCTGGGCGCAGACAGAAATCCAGTTCTGGCATGCGATGGGCGGTCGTTTGGGAGAAGTTGTTGAAGAAGTTGCGGAAAAATACAACGCAAGCCAAAGCGATTACGTATTGGTTCCGACCTACAAGGGCGGGTATGAGGACACGATGACGGCCGGGATCGCGGCCTTCCGCGCCAGCCAGCAACCGCACCTGATACAGATTTTCGATGCAGGCGCTGCCACGATCATCAACGCCCCCGGCGCAACGATTCCGGTCGCCGATCTGCTGGAGCAATACGAGGGCGGCTTTGACGCCAGCGACTACATCGAAGGCGTGCGGAATTTCTATGCCGACAGCGAGGGCAAGATGATCGGCATGCCGTTCAACTCTTCAACCCCGCTGCTCTATTACAACAAAGAGATCCTGGCCGAAGCCGGTATCGATGCGCCGCCTTCCACATGGGAAGAGTTCGAAGCGATGGCCCCCGCCATCAAGGAAGCCGGATATCAGGCGCTGGCCCAAAGCCACAGCCCGTGGATCTTTTCCGAGAATTTCCACAGCCGTCACAACCTGCAACTGGCCACCGGCAACAACGGATTTGACAGCACGGACGTGGAAATCCTGTATAACAACGACGCAATGAAACAGCACTGGACCAAGGTCAAGGAATGGCTCGATGCGGGCTATTATGGCTTTTACGGTCGCGGCTGGGGCGACAATCAGGACGCTTTCGTGCAAAAGAAAGTGGCGATGTGGCTGGGCTCCTCGGGCTCTTTCGGCGGCCTGAAAGCCAGCACGGATTTTGAATTCGGCACCACCTATCTGCCCTACTGGGAAGCCATCATCGACGAGCCAAAGGCCACCTTTATCGGGGGGGCCGCGCTCTTTGCGATGGCGGGCAAAAGCGACGAAGAGAATGCGGCAACCGCTGACTTCCTGAACTATCTTGCCAGCCCCGAAGTGCAGTACTTCTGGCACAGGGAAACCGGCTATGTGCCGATCACCAATGCGGCCTACGAGCTGGCAAAGTCCGACGGCTACTACGAGTCCACCCCGGATGCGGAGATTGGCGTTCTGCAACTGAACCAGCCTGCCGGCGAATGGACCAAGGGCTACCGTCTGGGTTTCTACGTGCAGATCCGCGAAGTGATGTACAACGCCTATGAGGACATCTTTTCGGGGACAGCAACCGTGGATGAGGCTTTCGCCACGATGGAAGAAGAAGCCAACGCGCTGCTTGACCGGTTCAACGCAACCGTCAACTGATCCGAAAACACCAATGGTCAGCAGGGGATACCCCTTGCTGGCCCAATCATAAAATCCTTGGGGGACAGGGTGTATGAAGCGCGTTCAATTCGAGCACAGCGCCATTCCTTATCTGTTTATCGCGCCGCAGATCATTATTATCTCGATCTTCTTCCTGTGGCCCTCTGCGCAGGCCATCTACCAGTCTTTCCTGCTGGAGGACGCCTTTGGGCTGTCGTCGCAGTTTGTCTGGTTCAAGAATTACACGGATACGATTTTCAGCAATGCCTGGCTGCAGGCGGCGGGCTTTACGCTGATCTTCTCGTCTCTGGTGACCTTCCTGTCGCTGGCGCTGGCGCTTTTGCTGGCGGTCAAGGCCAACGAGGTGATCCACGGGGCCAGCACCTACAAGACCCTGCTGATGTGGGCCTATGCCATCGCGCCCCCGGTCGCGGGGTTGATGGGCAACCTGATGTTCAACCCGATCATCGGGGATCTCTATAACTTCATGAACCTTTTTGGCTTTGATTTCGACCACAAGCTGGATCCGGTCGATGCGGGCTTTGTCGTGGTCCTGATCTCGGTCTGGAAGCAGGTCAGCATCAACTTCATTTTTTTCCTCGCCGGTCTGCAGGGCATTCCCAAATCCGTGCAGGAAGCCGCCAAGATGGATTGCAACAGCTCCACCCGCCGGTTCTGGACGATCACCTTTCCGCTGCTGGCCCCGACCACGTTCTTCCTGATGGTCATCAACATCACCTATGCCTTCTTCGAGACTTTCGGCATCATTGATACCACCACGCAAGGGGCCCCCGGCGGTGCCACCAACACGCTGGTCTACAAGGTCTATCAGGATGGGTTTAGGGGCGCGGACATCGGCGGGTCGTCGGCGCAATCGGTGGTGCTGATGATCCTGGTGCTGGCGCTGACGGTGATCCAGTTCCGCTACATCGAGAAAAAGGTGCATTACTGATGGAGCGTCCCAGCTATTCCACCCATCTGATCCTGATCATCGGCGCGCTCTTTATGACGCTGCCGGTTTGGGTGGCCTTTGCCACCTCGACCCATGCGCCCGAGACGATCCTGCGCGAAGGCTTGCAGTTCTGGCCTGGCCCGCATCTGCTCGAGACTTATAACGAGGTGCTCTTTGTCGAAGGCGGGGTGATGAAACAGGTCACCGGCATGACGATGCTCAAGAATTCCATGATCCTCGGGATCGGCTTTGCTCTCGGCAAGGTCGTGATCTCGATGCTGGCGGCCTATGCGATTGTGTATTTTCGTTTCCGGCTGGGCGTGCCGCTCTTCTGGGTGATCTTCACCACTCTGTTGTTGCCGCTCGAAGTGCGGATCATCCCTTCCTACGAAGTTGTCGCCAACATGGGGCTGCTGGATACCCATACGGGGCTGATCGTGCCGCTCATTGCGTCTGCCACGGGGACCTTCTTTTTCCGGCAGTTTTTCAAATCCGTGCCGGATGAGCTGCTGGAGGCCGCACGGCTCGATGGGGCCACCGCCTGGGGGTTCTTCCAGGACATCCTTGTGCCGCTCAGCCGGACCATGATCGCGGCAATCCTCATCATCATGTTCGTGGTGGGGTGGAACCAGTACCTCTGGCCGCTCATCATGACCACCAAGGAAGAAAACTACACGCTGGTGATCGGCATCAAGCAGATCTACCAGGTGCTCAACGAAGGCGGCGAGCTGCCGCAATTCCAGAAAGCTTTTGCCCTGACCATTCTGGCGACGCTGCCGCCGGTGCTGGTCGTGCTGATATTCCAAAGATGGTTCGTGAAGGGCCTTGTCGAGAGTGAGAAATAATGGCTCAGGTTGAACTGAAACAAGTCCGCAAAACATACCCCAACGGAGCCGAGGCGATCTTTGGCGTCGACATGCACATCGACAGCGGCGAGTTGATCGTCTTTGTCGGCCCCTCGGGCTGCGGCAAGTCCACGCTTCTGCGCATGGTGGCCGGGCTGGAGAGCGTCACCTCCGGCGAGATTCTGATCGGCGACAAGGTGATCAACAACGTCTCGCCCTCGGAACGGGACGTGGCGATGGTGTTCCAGAACTACGCGCTTTATCCGCATATGTCGGTGCGCGGGAACATGTCCTACGGGCTCAAGAACCGCAAGATGCCCGCAGATGAAATCGAGCGGCGCATTACCGATGCGGCCCGGATGCTCAAGATCGACCAGTTCCTCGACCGTCAGCCCAACCAGCTTTCGGGCGGCCAGCGGCAACGGGTCGCCATGGGGCGCGCGATTGTGCGCAACCCGCAGGTGTTTCTCTTTGACGAGCCGCTCTCGAACCTGGATGCCAAGCTGCGCGTCCAGATGCGCATCGAGATCAAGAAGCTGCAACGGCGCATGAACGTGACCTCGATCTATGTCACCCACGACCAGACAGAAGCCATGACCCTCGCCGACCGGCTTGCCGTCATCAACGAGGGCCGCGTGGAGCAGATGGGCGTGCCGATGGAGCTCTACGCCAACCCGCGCACGCTGTTTGTGGCCTCCTTTATCGGCGCGCCGCAGATCAACCTGATCCCGGTGCGGTTTGACGGCACATCGCTGACCAACGGGACCCTCAAGCTGGCCGGTTTTTCGGATCTGCCCACGGGTGTTGATCTGATGCTGGGCATCCGCCCGGATGTGCTCTCCATCGCGCCGGAAGGGCAACTGGAGCTGAACGTGGATCTGGTGGAGCAGCATGGCGGCGAAAACCTGATTTACGGTGCGCTTTTGGGCACAAAGAATGCTGCGGGCGACGCGCAGGAGATCTGCCTGAAAGGGCCGCAATCGCTGCTGCCCGCGACGGATGACAAGCTGAGACTGGCCTTTGATCCTGCCGCCGCATTTGTCTTTCGAACCGACACGGGCGAGCGTTTGAAGTGAGGCGCTGGTGACCGGGGTGAGGCGCCTTTGGCCTGCGCTGCGCGACCATCTGATCCTCAGCGTGGGCACGTTGTTTCTGATTGCGCCTGTGCTTGTGATGCTCGGCTCTTCGACACAGTCTACCGGGGCGCTGGGGCTGGATGGGCCAGGGTTTGCCCTGGGCGATCACGCGGTGCAGAACTATGCGGAGGTGATGACGCTCAAGGCAGGCTTCACCGATCAGATCAGTGCGCTGGCCATGCTCAGGAACTCCTTGATCGTGGCGACAGGGCTCGCAACCCTGACAACGCTTCTGTCCCTCTGTGCGGCTTATGCGCTTGTCTATTTTCGGGTCCGCTGGGCAGCGGCCGCCTTCTGGCTGACCATGGCGACGCTGCTCTTGCCGCTGGAGAGCCGCTTTGTGACCACCTTCGAGGTAGCCGCGACACTGGGGCTGGTTAACACCCATCTGGGGATGATCCTGCCGGCGCTTGCCCTGGCGCTGGGCACCTTGTTTTTCCGACAGCTCTTTTTATCCTTTCCCGACGAATATCTGGAAGCGGCCAAGCTCGATGGGGCAGGGCCAGTCCGGTTCTTTCGCGACTTCATCCTGCCGCTGGCGTGGCGCCGGGCCGGGGCGATCTTTGTGGTCTCTTTCATGATCGGCTGGCATCAGTACCTGTGGCCCCTCATGCTCAGCACCGACGAAAGCCGCTACACGATGGTGCGCGGCATGCACCTTGTGGGGCTGGAAAGCGGGCCGGGCATGGCGCTAGCCGTTCTGACGGCCTTGCCGCCTTTCCTGTTGGTGCTGATCTTTCAGCGTTATTTCTTTCAGGCACTTGCAGACACCAAGGACGCCTTCTGAGGCTTTCGAACCCGCGCGTTCTGTCCTATCACTGCGGGGCGGTGAAGGAGGATTGACCTGACATGAGCCTGACTGACCCGGATCGTCTGTTTCCAGCGGAGGCCAGATCGCGCGAGGTGGCGCGCGCGCTGTATGAAAGCGTGGCGGAGCTGCCGATCATCAGCCCGCATGGCCATTGTGATCCGCGCTGGTTTGCGCAGAACACGGCCTTCAAGGATCCCGCAGACCTCTTTGTCGTGCCCGATCACTATGTCTTTCGCATGCTCATCAGCCAGGGCGTGCGGCCTGAAACGCTGGGCATTCCGCGTCTCGATGGCGGTGCGGTCGAGCGCGATCCGAGAGCCATCTGGCGCAGGTTCGCCCGGCACTTCCATCTCTTTCGCGGCACCCCTTCCGCGCTGTGGCTCAACCATGCGTTTCAGTATGTTTTTGCGCTGGAGGAGCCGCTCTCTGAAGCAATAGCAGACAGCTATTATGACCGCATTGATGCGGCGCTGAAACGGGATGACTTCCGTCCCCGCGCGCTGTTTGAGCGGTTCAACATAGAGGTTTTATCAACAACCGAGAGCGCGCTGGATGATCTGCGTTGGCACAGTCAGATCCGCGACAGCGGCTGGGCCGGGCGGGTGATCACGACCTACCGTCCGGACGCTGTGGTTGATCCCGATTTCGAAGGCTTTGCCGCCAACCTTGCGCGGTTGGGAGAGATCACCGGCGAGGACACCACGACATGGCAGGGGTATCTCGCCGCGCATCGGGTCCGTCGGGCTTTTTTCAAGTCCCTCGGGGCGACGGCCTCCGACCACGGGCACCCCACGGCGCGTACGGCTGATCTGTCCCCGGCCGATGCCGAGGCGCTGTTTCACAAGGTGCGGCAGCAGCGCTGCTCTGGTGAAGAGGCCGATGTCTTTCGCGGCCAGATGCTGACTGAAATGGCGCGGATGAGCCTTGAAGACGGTCTGGTGATGCAGCTCCATGCCGGGTCGCGGCGCAATCACAGTGCCGCGATCTTCACCGGTTTCGGCCGCGACAAGGGGTTCGATATTCCAGGCCCGACGGATTATGTCACCGCGCTGAAGCCCCTGCTCGATGCGGTTGGACATGAACCCGGCCTGAGTGTCATTCTCTTTACGCTGGATGAGACCGCCTACAGCCGCGAACTTGCGCCGCTGGCCGGGGCCTACCCGGTGCTCAAGCTTGGTCCGCCCTGGTGGTTTTTTGACAGTTTCGAGGGGATCAAACGCTTTCGCGAAGCCACGACGGAGACCTGCGGGTTCTACAACACCGTAGGCTTCAACGATGACACCCGTGCGTTCTGCTCAATCCCCGCGCGCCATGACGTGGCCCGCCGGTCCGATTGTGCCTATCTGGCGCAGCTTGTGACCACCGGCAGGCTGAATGAGCCTGACGCCTTTGAGCTGGCGCACGATTTGTCTTACCGCCTGGCGAAGGAGGCGTACCGCCTGTGACCGATCTGCCCCGACTGACCCGCAAAGGCCCGGCCCCCGCGCCCGGTCTTGTCCATCTCGGGCCAGGGGCGTTTTTCCGCGCGTTCAACGCGGTCTACACGGATGATGTGATGGCCGCCGAGGGCGGGCCCTGGGGGATCATTGCCGTGAGCCTGCAAAGTGCGCGGGCGGCTGAGGCGCTGGGGCCGCAGGGCGGCGTTTATACTTCCGTCACCTTGGGGCCGGACGCGACGGATGTGCGGGTGATCGAGGCGATCTCAAGGGTTATCACAGCGCCGGAAGATCCGGTCGCGGTCGTGCAGGCGATGGCCGACCCGCAGATCAGGATTGTCTCGCTGACGGTGACGGAAAAGGGCTATTGTCATCACCCCAGCACAGGTGCGCTGCGGCGGGATGCCCCCGAAATCCGGCATGATCTGGCCCATCCTGACCACCCGAAAACGGCTCCCGGTTTTATCGTTGCGGCGCTTGCGAAAAGGCGTGCCGAGGGTCTGCGCCCCTTTACGGTGCTGAGTTGTGACAATCTGCCGGACAACGGTGCGATGCTGCGCCGGATCATACTGGAGTTTGCGCGGCTTCGAGACCCGGCACTGGCCGGTTGGATTGAACGGGAGGGGCGGTTCCCTGCCACCATGGTGGACCGCATCACCCCGGCAACCACGCCGCAGGATGTTGACCGTCTGGCGGCGCAGACAGGGTATGTCGATCTGGCCTGCGTGCAGCATGAAGCCTTCCGGCAGTGGGTGATCGAGGATGACTTCGTTGACGGCGTCCGCCCCGCCTGGGACCGCGCGGGGGCGCAGTTTGTCACTTCGGTCGCGGCCCATGAGATGATGAAGCTGCGCTGTCTCAACGGCACCCATTCAGCCCTGGCCTATCTGGGATACCTTGCGGGTCATGAGACCATCTCCGAGACGGTCGCCGAGCAGTGTTTTGCGACCCTTTGCGAAAAGCTCTGGTCTGAAGAAATCATACCCACGGTCCCGCAGCCCGAAGGGGAAGACCTGCCCGCCTATGTGCAAGCCTTGCTGGCGCGGTACCGCAACCCGGCGATCCGGCACCGGACATGGCAGATTGCGATGGATGGCTCGCAAAAGCTGCCGCAGCGCATTCTGGGGACGATCATGGATCGGCGCGATGCGGGGCAGGGGGCCCCGGGGCTGTGCCTCGTGGTGGCGGCGTGGATGCGCTATGTCGGGGGCACTGATGAAGAGGGCGCGCGCATTGATGTCCGCGATCCGCTGGCAGAGCGGCTAAAGGCCGCGTCAGACGCCGCCTCCGACCCGGCTGAAAAGGTGGCCGCGCTTTTGGCCTTTGCCGAGGTGTTCCCGACCGAGCTGACAGATGATGCGCGGTTCTTCTCCGCCGTGACAGCGGCCTATGCCGATCTGGTGAAAAACGGGGCGCGCGCCTCGGTCAAAGCCTACACCGGATCGGGCTGATCTGCCGAACGGGACAGGCGGGGCACAAGCGCTTTGACCAGATCTTTCATATCCAGAAGGCCAATCGGCTGACCCTCTGACATCACGCGGTAGGTGCAGGTCGTGTCGCCGCCTGACAGGGCGATCAGACGTTCTAGGGTATCATCCGCCTCCACCTCCCCGGCGAAAGACGCCTCGGCGAGGGGTTGCATGACAGAGCGGACCCGGAGCACGCGGGCGCGGTTGATGTCGCTGACAAAATCCTCGATGTAAGGGTCGGCCGGGTTCAGCAGGATGCCTTGCGGCTCACCCTGCTGCACGACCGCGCCATCCTTGAGGATCACCAGATGGTCTGCCAGTTTGAGCGCTTCATCCAGATCGTGGGTGATAAAGACGATGGTCTTTTTCAACTCCACCTGAAGCTCCAGCAGCAGATCCTGCATGTCCGTGCGAATGAGCGGATCAAGGGCTGAAAACGCCTCGTCCATCAGCATGATATCGGTGCCTGCGGTCAGGGCGCGGGCAATGCCGACCCGCTGTTGCATGCCACCCGAGAGCTGCGAGGGAAAGCGGTGCTCATAGCCGCCCAGGCCCACCCGGTCGAGCCATTTGCGCGCTTCGCGGTCTTGCGTCGTACCATCTGCACCTTGAACCGCAAGGGCCGTTGCGGCGTTCTGCAGCACGGTGCGATGCGGCAGCAGGGCGAATTTCTGAAACACCATTGCCATTTTCTGCTGGCGCAGTTTCCGCAGGTCCCTTTCGGAGAGTTTGGTGACGTCTTCGCCATCCACGAGGATTTCACCGGCTGTCGGGTCGATCAGACGGTTCAGGTGCCGGATCAGGGTGCTTTTGCCGGACCCGGACAACCCCATCACAACCGTGATCTCACCGGCCTGCATATCGACGTTGATGTCCTGCAGGCCCAGCACATGGGCATGATCCGCCAACAACGCGTCCTTGCCGAGGCCGGCCCGAACATGGGTCATCATCTGGGTGTGGCGGGGCCCGAAAATCTTGTAGACTCCGCGCAGCTGCACCTTTGGCTTTGTATTCATAGGAGCCGCCTCAATGTGCTTTCTTGTTCTTGTCGATCCGGCTGAGCGCGGCCTTGGAGGCACGATCCAGGATCACCGCGAGCAACACGATGCCAAAGCCCGCGACGATGCCCACGCCAAGTTCCAGATTGCGGATGCCGCGCAGCACCAGCACGCCCAGACCGGGGGCCGAGACCAACGAGGCGATCACCACCATTGCAAGGCTCATCATGATGGTCTGGTTGACGCCTGCCATGATGTTGGGCAGCGCCAGCGGCAGTTGCACGCCCCAGAGTTTTTGCCGCTTGGTCATGCCAAAGGCGTCCGCCGCCTCGATCACATCCGGGTCCACCAGTCGAATGCCGAGATCGGTCAGCCGGATCACCGGCACGATCGCGTAGAGAATAATCGCAATGCCGTAAAGCTTGGATTCGGTGACGGAGAAGAGAAAGATCAGCGGGATCAGATAGACGAAGGTGGGCAGCGTTTGCAACAGGTCCAGCACTGGCACCAGCATGCGTTGCAGCGTGTTGGACCGCGACATTGCAATCCCGATGGGGACCCCCAGCAGGACCGACAGCCCGGTACAGACAAAGATGATCGACAGCGTCTCCAGCGCCACATCGAGATGATCGATGAAGCCGAGAAACAAGAAGGACGCAGCCACAAAGAGCGTGACACCCAGCGACCGCGCCACATACCACGTCAGCGCCACCAAAAGCGGCACGATGATGAACCAAGGTGTTGCGGTAAAGAGCCACAAGGCCCCGTCCAGCATCCATGACAGCGGCTGGGTGATCGGATCCAGCACCAGCTTCAGGCTCACACGGGCGGCCAGAAACGCCTCTTCGACCCCGGCGGTCATGTCACGGGTCTGGGGGATCTGGGCGCAGGATTCGTGCAGCGCATCGAGGGAGGGAAAGGGCGGGCTGCCACGGGCTCCGGCGTCCGTGTCTCCGCCAAGCTGGCCCAGCAGCGCCTGCATGGAGGTTGGCGCGGCCTCAACACTCTGATCGCACCACTCCCGCAGTCCCAGCGCGTCGAAAAAGCCGTCGTAATAGGCCATGAGCTGCCCCCTTGGTTGGCAGATGGCACCGCCCGGCGCGGGGCGATGCCTGTGCAGTCAAATATGCGGTACCGTTATTGCAGCAACGCGCTGAGCTTGGATTTTGCGTCGTCGCTGAGCCAGTTCGACCAGGTGTCCTGGTAGCTGGTCAGGAAATAGACCGCAGCCTCTTCGTTGGAGGCGTTATTGGTTTCCTGCCAGGCCAGAACCTCGCCCATCTGGGCGTTGGTAAAGCTCATCTTGCCCAGCATCTCGGCCACCTCCGGTTCGCGTTCGGAGAAGGTCGTGGTGACGGCGGTCACCACATTGGAGGTCGGATAGGCGGACAGGCCGGGGGTGGCGCAATCCTCAAGCCCGTTGCAGGTGTGTGTGGCCGCGTCATAGGCAGGCATTTCAACCTGCACCATCGGGTATTTGCCCAGAACGGAGGTGGGGGCCCAGTAATATCCAAACCAGGGTTCCCGTGCCTCATAGGCGGCCGCAATTGCGGTGGCGAGCGTCTCGCCAGAGCCGTGCTGGAAGCGTTCAACGCCTGCTTCGGCCAGACCGGCGGCCTTGAAGTTGTTGTGGTTGGTGACATCGCATCCCCAGCCCGATGGGCAATCATGAAAAAGGCCGCCCACGAGCTCCGGGTTGGCCTTGATCCCCTCCAGCGTCTTCAGTTCAGGATGCGCTTCTGCAAGATACTGCGGGATCCACCACGCCTCGACCCCGCCGTCAGACAGCACTTTGGACAACTCCACCAGTTTGCCTTCGGCCACAAGGTCGTCGTAGACCTCTGTATAGCTTGTCCAGAGCTCGGTGAGGATGTCGGGCTGCCCGGTCTCTGCAACGGAGGTCATGGCAGGCACCGTGGTGGTTGGTACAACGGTGACGTCACAGCCATAGCCCTGCGTCATCAAAAAATTTGCAACCGAGGTGACCACGGCGGCCGAGGCCCAGTCCATCTCGGTGATGGATACCTCACCACAGTCGGCCTGTGCCGCTCCTGCCGTCATCCCCGCAGAAAGCAGGACGCCTGCGCTCAAACATCTGAATTTCATGGATATCTCCCTTGTTTTTTGTTGGTATCGCCTTGTGGGTGCCAAAAGACGTTGACATGGCCCCGGGTCGATCACGGCAGTATGATGCGCAAGTCCGGCCGTCTCAGGTCCGCAGGCGATACAAAAATGGTTTTCTGACCACAGGAGTATTTTGCTCGCGCAGCATGGTCAAGCATTCCGGGGCCATGCATTTTCCGAACCGGTGACCCTATGGCCTTAAATTCACGTCATAATGCGCCTTTAAGCTTCAGACAATCGGCTGCGCGGACTTGACAGGGTTAACCTCTTCGCGGAACCATTCACACTTACTTAAAAGGGAATTTTCAAATGGCTGTAGGACTGGTTTTAGGGGGCGGTGCCCCCAATTTGCCGCTGATGTCGGGCGCCTTGCTTGCGCTGGATGATGCGGGTGTCGAATTTGAGGTGGTGTCGACCACAGGAGCAGGCATGTTAATTGGCCTGATGTACGCAGCCCCAAAGCATGGCACCCGCAAAGAAACCTTGCAGGCGACCCGCGAGATGGGGGTGCATGACGCGATCTACAATGTCTTTCCGGTCAACTATAAAATCTTCCACAAGGCCGGGCCCATGGCCGAGGCCTACACCAAGTTTCACCAGACCTGGCTGGCGGCCTTGCCGCGTAACAACGAAGCGCAGCGTTTCATATCCGACATGACGCAGTTCTGGATGGCCAGCATGTGCCCAAGCGATTTTTCACCGCACCAGAACGGCCTGTGCCAGCCGCCACCCTGGATTGATCTGGTGGTCGATTTCGACAAGCTGCAGGAATTTGAGGGTGAATTCCTGATGTCGGCCTACTGCATTGAAGAGGAAAAGGAAGTATCTTTCCCCAAGCATGAGATTACGTCCGATCACTTCAAGGCCGCGTTGGCGATGCCGCTGATCTACGCGCCCTACAAGATGGACGGCAAGACCTATCTGGAAGGATCGGCTTTCGATACGCTGGCGTTTAGTCCGGGCGAGGTCATGAGTCGCAACCTCATCGATACGGTGGTTTATTTTGATATTCTGGGGCAGCGAAAACTCATTGCTGAACCCACCAACCTTTATGACGCCTGGGTGCATTCGATCATCAATCCGCTGACCCGGATTGCCGAGATGGATTCGGCAAATTACGAAAATGTCGAATCCAAGCTGGAGAACGTGGACGTACTGCGCATGCCGTTCCGGGATAACATCTCTGAAGAGCAGTGGCCCAAGGTTCTGGATTGGTCCTACTCCAACATGTCCACTCTTTTTGATATTGGCTATAAGACCGGTCAGGCGTTTGCCGAAAAGCACCAGACCGCGCTGAACAGCAGCAAGGCGAAGTCACCCAAGCGCGTGATGCAAACGATCAACGGTGCCGGTCTGGAAAGACAGGTGATGGATATCGTCAAAAAGGCCGAGCGAAAGGCGGCTCCGGCAAAGGGAAATGAGTTGCAGCAGCAATTCAAGAAGCTGGTCAAGGAAGAGAACAAGACGTTGCAAGAAGCCTTTGCCAGCGCAGCGCAGATGTTTGAGCAATCCTACTGAGGCGCACAGCCGCTCTGTGAAGCCAGCCCTCTCTTGACGACAACGCCCGGCGCAGGTTTCTCTGCCGGGCGTTTGAGTTGAACTCGATATGGTGTATGTCAACGCCACAACCGGAGTGTGACCCTCGATATGGAATGCCTGAATTGTGCAACGGTCAATCGGCAAGGACGTCGCTTTTGCGGCAGTTGCGGATCGGTCTTGCCGGTCGGCTGCCCGAAATGCGGGTTTGCGAATGAGCCTGAAGACGCCTTTTGCGGCGGCTGCGGTGCGGCGGTGGACAAGGCCGCAGCGCTGGCGGCCCAGCCCGTGCTCGAAGCTGCCCGGCCCTATTCGTTTGAGGGGGACCGCCGCCAACTGACCGTGATGTTCTGCGATCTGGTCGGCTCAACGGTCATCTCAGAGCAGCTCGATCCGGAGGAGATGACCGGACTGCTGACCGCCTACCGCATCGCCTGCGCCGAAGTGGTGGAGCAATACGGCGGGTTCATCGGGA
This sequence comes from Roseobacter weihaiensis, assembly GCF_020622345.1. GTDB lineage: Bacteria > Pseudomonadota > Alphaproteobacteria > Rhodobacterales > Rhodobacteraceae > Roseobacter > Roseobacter weihaiensis. The sequence goes on from NZ_JACNMO010000004.1 coordinate 148,478, forward strand.
ACTTCATGGGGGATGGTTTGCTGATCTATTTCGGCTACCCGCAAGCCCATGAAGACGACCCGCAACGTGCGATCCGTGCAGGTCTGAGCATCATTGCAGCGGTTGACGAGCTCAACCAGGAATTCTCCGCGCCGGATGTCTTGCTGAATGTGCGCATCGGGATCAACACGGGCCTTGTGGTTGCCGCCGACATTGGCGCGGGGGAACAGCGCGAAAAAATGGCCATCGTGGGGGACACGCCGAATATCGCCGCGCGGCTGCAGTCGCTTGCAGATCCGGGCACGGTGGTGATCGGGCGGCGTACCCACCGACTGATCGAAGGGTTGTTTGTCTGCGAACCCCTCGGTGCGCAAACCCTCAAGGGCATCACCGAACCCGTTGAGGTCTATCGGGTCTGCGAAACGACCGAGGCCCGAAGCAGCTTCGAGGCCAAGCTGCAACGGGGGCTGACCCCGATGGCTGGCCGCAAGGAAGAGGTCGGCCTGCTGGTCAACCGCTGGGATCAGGCCAAGGAGGGGGATGGTCAGGTGGTCCTGATCTCGGGGGAGGCAGGGGTCGGCAAATCCCGTGTTCTGCAGAACTTTCAGTCCATCGTGACAGGGCAGAATTGTCCGGCCATCAGTTTTGTCTGCTCGAACTACCGTCAGGATACCCCCTTTCATCCCGTCATCGACTTCTTTGAACGGACGCTTCAGACAGATGCCAATAATGCGCCGGGCGCGATGCTGGATCGTCTCGATGCCTATCTGGCGGCGCTGGGACTGGATGTGGCGGAATACGGGTCGCTCCTTGCCGCGATGCTGAACCTGCCCGCCTCCGGCCGGTATGATGTGCCGGTGCTGACGCTGGAAGACCAGAAGAACAAGACGCTGAAAGCGCTTGTGACCGTGGCCGAGGCCCTGTCGGCGACCTCGCCGCTTCTGATCGTGGTCGAGGATCTGCAATGGGCGGATCATTCCACGCGCGAGTTTCTGGGCCTTCTGGTTGAACATGTGCGCACCTCCCGGATTCTTGTGGTGCTCGCCTTCCGTACGGATTTTGAACCTGACTGGACCAGACAACCCCATCTGACGGTCATGCGTCTGCGCCATCTCAGCCGGCCCGAAAGCATCGAGCTCGTCGAGGGCGTGACAGGTGGGCGACCATTGCCCGACGAGGTGCTGGAGCATATCCTTTCCAAGACCGATGGTGTGCCGCTTTTCATAGAAGAGCTGACCAAGCTCGTGCTCGAGATGGATTTGCTGGAGCTGAAAGACGGACGCTACATCTTGACCGGACCGTTGGGCGCGACCGAGATCCCGGATTCATTGCAGGATTCGCTGATGGCGCGGCTGGATCACCTTGGGTCTGCCAAGGAGGCAGCCCAGCTCGCCTCCGTGCTGGGGCGTACGTTTGGGCATGCCCTGTTGCTGGCGGTGACGCAGAAAAGCGAGGAAGCTCTGGACCATGCGCTGACGCGGCTGGTGGATTCGGAGCTGTTGTACCGACGCGGGCTGGCGCCCGAAATCGTCTATGAATTCAAGCATGCGCTGGTCAAGGATGCGGCCTATCAGGGGTTGCTGCACAGCAAAAGACGTCAGCTTCATCTGGAGATTGCGGAAATCCTTGAGGTCCGCTTCCCCCAGATGACCGAGCGCAGCCCGGAGCTGCTCTCCTATCATTACAAAGAGGCCGGAGACGTCGAAAAGGCGATCCCCTACAGCTTTAAGGCAGGGGATGCCGCCGCGGAGCGTTATGCCTCGACCGAGGCCTCCGCGCATTATCAGTCGGCTCTGGAGATGGCAAAGTCGGTCCCGTCGACCAATGCTTCCGCACGCCATCAGATCAGGGCGATCCTGAAGCTTGCGAATGTGGCTGCGACGCGGGACCAATTTGAACGCAACCTCGGCAATCTCGGGACGGCCCGCGCGCTGGCGGAAAACATCGATCATCAGATAAGGCTGTGCCAGATTCAGTATTGGACGGGCCGGACCTATTATGTGCTGGGTCGGTTTGGGCTCGCGGCTGATCTTGCGCGGCAGGCTTTGGAGCTGGCCGACCGCCTCGGGGATGACGACCGGATGAAAACCGGCCCGGTGAACCTGCTGGCAAGGGTGCACTGCCTTTTGGGCGAACCGGTGGCGGCGATCAATTATGCCACGCAGAGCGTTCGCCAGATGCACGATACGGGCGATCATGTCGAGGAGGCCGCGGTCTCTGGCGTGCTGGCTTTCGCGCTGGCGCAGCACGGTCAGTACGAGCAGGCGATGGATGCGGCCAACCATGGCGTCACCTTGGCGCAGGAGGTCGATCATCTGCCAACGGTTGCCGCCTGTCTGATGTTTCGGGGGGTGGTCAACGGCTGGTTTGGCCGGTTGACGGAGGCCACACCGGATTTTGAGCAAGGTCTCTACGTCTGTGAAAAATCAGGTGACGTCTTTCGCAAATACCTCACGCTCGGCTGGCGCGGAGAGGCCTGTCTGGTGGCCGGCGAGCTTGTGTCCGCGCGCAACAACCTTGAACAATGTCTGGAGCTTGGGACAACGCTGGGGACCTCGTTTCATCGCGGGGCTTTTGAGGCTTTTCTGGCCAAGGCGTTGCTGTCCCAGGGCGAATCTGACAAGGCGATGCGGCTGAGCGAGGCGGCAATCATCACGGCCACCGAGAGTGGCGAGACCTGGCCGCGGTCTATTGCTTTGCGCGTCGCAACCGAGGTCCAGATTGGCTGCGCCACACCCGATATCGCTGCGGCGGAGGCGTCAATCAACTCTGCCATCGCGATCCAGACCGAGCGACAGTGCAAATGCGATCTGGCGTGGTCCCACCTGGTGCTGGGCCATGTGCTGGCGGCCAAAGGCGATCACGACCAGGCCGCCAAGGCCTATGCGGTGACCCGCAGCATGTTTGAGGATCTGAGGATCGAGCGCGGCATCGAATTGACAAAGACCGCTCTGGTGTCGCTAAAGGGCATCGGAGCGGAGGCGGGCTGAGCCGGGCCGCTGGCGACCCCATCCGCCGGGTCATCGGGTCGCGGTTTCACTTGCCAGAACAGAGCAGTGCGCGACGTGCAGGAATCCACCGCGCCTGCGGCGTTCAGGCTGCCTGTTTTGCACTGATTTTACATGGACATCCCGCTGGATTTCAAGCACCGTCCCGGCGTGCCGCGCGGAGCTGCCGGCTGCTCTGAGGATCGAGACAAAATGGATCGCGCGACGATCGTTCATGAAAACTTCTTACGCCGTGTCACAGATCGTGACCTGCCAAAAGGTGCGCCTGCACGGGACGATATTGCAGCGCCTAAAATGGTCGAACTGTTTCGCGCGCAGTGCCTGTCCCGACACCTCGACCGCACCAGCCGCGAGATGCAGAAAGAGGGACAGGGCTATTACACCATCGGCTCCAGCGGTCATGAGGGTATGGCCGCTGTGGCAGAGGCCCTGCGCCCGAGCGACATGGCTTTTCTGCACTACCGGGATGCGGCGTTCCAGATCCAGCGCGCCCATCAGGTGCCGGGCCAGACGCCGGCCTGGGACATCCTGCTGAGCTTTGCGGCCACCAGCGAGGACCCGATTTCGGGCGGGCGCCACAAGGTGCTGGGGTCAAGAGTACTCAACATCCCACCGCAGACCTCGACTATTGCCAGCCACCTGCCAAAGGCGGTCGGGGCGGCCTATTCGCTCGGACTGGCGCGGCGCTTGCGGCCCGAAACCGCGCTGCTGCCTGAGGATGCGATCATCATGTGTTCGTTCGGCGATGCCTCGGCCAATCACTCTACCGCGCAGGGGGCGATCAATACCGCCTGCTGGACGAGTTATCAGTCGGCGCCGATGCCATTGCTGTTGGTGTGTGAAGACAACGGCATCGGCATCTCGACGCCCACGCCAGATGGCTGGATTGCCGCCAGTTTTGCGCAGCGTCCCGGCTTGCGCTATTTCCCCTGTGACGGGCTCGACATGACCGAAACGCTGGCTGTGACGCGTGCGGCGGCGGCCTACGTACGCCGTCACCGCAAACCTGCGTTTCTGCACCTACGGACGGTTCGGCTCTATGGCCACGCCGGATCGGATGTGGAGGCGACCTATCGGGCTCAACGGGCGATTGTGGCGGATGAAAGCAACGACCCGCTCTTGCACAGCGTCCGGCTGCTGGAGGAGCGGGGGGCCTGCCCGGCCAATGATGCGTTGGCAATCTATGCGGAGGTGGGCGCACAGTGTCGCCGCATTGCAGCCGAAGCGGTCACGCGCCCGAGGTTGAAGACCCACGCCGAGGTCTCGGCAAGCCTGATCCCGCCCGCCCGCCGCTGCCTGCGCGTCAACGGCCCGTCGGAGCAGGCGCGCGCTGCGGCCTTTGGCAGTGATCTGCGCGCGCAGGCGGAACCGCAGCCCATGAGCCGCCTCATCGGCTGGGCTCTGACCGATCTGATGCTGACCCACCCGGAGATCATCCTCGCCGGTGAGGATGTGGGCAAAAAGGGCGGTGTCTACGGTGCGACCCAAAAACTCCAGTCCCGTTTCGGACCGGACCGGGTGATCGATACCTTGCTGGACGAGCAGTCGATACTGGGGCTGGCGATCGGTTTGGCCCACAACGGATTTATCCCGGTGCCCGAGATCCAGTTTCTGGCGTATCTGCACAACGCCGAAGACCAACTGCGGGGCGAGGCTGCGACGCTCAGTTTCTTTTCCAATGGCCAGTATACCAATCCGATGGTTCTGCGGATTGCGGGGCTTGGATATCAAAAGGGTTTTGGGGGTCATTTTCACAACGACAACAGCCTTGCGGTGCTGCGCGATATCCCCGGCATTGTGATTGCCTGCCCGTCAAACGGGGCTGACGCGGCGATGATGCTGCGCGAAGCGGTCAGACTGGCGCGCGAAGAACAGCGTGTCGTGGTGTTCATAGAGCCGATTGCGCTTTACCCCATGCGCGATCTGCATGCCGAAGGCGACAAGGGCTGGATGCATGTCTATCCGGCCCCTGATCGTCGTCTTGCGGTGGGTGAGGTTGCGGTACACGGGGCGGGCACGGATCTTGCCATCGTGTCTTACGGCAATGGGTGCTACCTTTCCCGTCAGGCGGCAGAGAAACTGCACGCACAGGGCATTGACGCGCGGGTGATCGACATGCGCTGGCTTGCACCGCAGCCGGATGACGCCCTGCTGGCAGCCAGTCAGGACTGCGCAGCGGTGCTGATTGTCGATGAATGCCGGCGCACAGGCAGCCAGTCGGAGGCGTTGATGAGCCTCTTTCTCGAAGCGGGCCGCATCCGGATTGCCCGCGTGACGGGTGAAGACTGCTTTATCGCCACGGGACCAGCCTATGCGGCGAGCTTGCCATCGGCGCAAAGCATCGTGGCCGCGGCGCGGCGCCTGGTGGAGGGGGCACCATGAACCGGACTGCTGTGCTGATCTGCCCTGGTCGCGGCACCTACAACACGACCGAGCTGGGGTACATTCACCGCCATCATGCAGATGAGATGGCCCTGATCCGCGCGCTTGATGCCAGGCGCCGCAGCGCCAGGCAGACGCCCTTGCAAGACCTCGATGGCGCCACGCGTTTTACGGCCTCCCGACACACGCGCGGTGACAATGCCGCGCCGCTGATTTTTGCGGCGTCCCTTCTGGATGCCCGCCGCGTAGGGGGTGGTTTTGACATTGTCGGGGTGACCGGTAATTCAATGGGATGGTACACGGCGCTGACGGTCGGGGGCGCTACGGAGGACACGGCTGGCTTTGACATTGTAAACACCATGGGCCGGTTGATGCATGAAAGCCTGATTGGTGGACAGATGCTCTATCCTTTCGTCGACGATAACTGGCAGCCGGTGCCGGGTCTGCGTCATCAGTTGCTGGACCGGATTGCAGAGATCGACAGCCAGCCGGGCAACGATCTTGCCGTGTCGATCCATCTGGGCGGCATGCTGGTCGTGGCGGGAAACGCGGCGGGGCTGCGTGCTTTTGAAAAGGACCTGCCGGTTTTGCAGGGCAGATACCCGATGCGGCTGCCCAATCATGCGGCGTTTCACACGGCTCTACAGGCCCCCGTGGCCGTTGCGGGTCGCGCGGCACTGGGCCTGGATCTCTTTGGCACTCCGCGCGTGCCCTTGGTCGATGGGCGCGGCGTTGTCTGGTATCCAAAGGCCTGCACCGCAAGGGATTTGCGAGACTACACGCTGGGCACACAAGTCACCGAACCCTATGATTTCACCGCTGCCGTGCAAGTGGCCGCCCGCAGCTTCGCACCGGATGTTTTCATCATCACGGGGCCCGGTGACACGCTGGGAGGTGCCGTCGCTCAGGCCCTGATCGAGATCAACTGGAAGGGTCTCGACAGCAAGGCCGGCTTTCAAGCCAAACAACGCAAAGAGCCGCTGATCCTGTCCATGGGGCGTGCGCAGGATCGGGCGATTGCGACAGCAGAACGGGTTTAGGATGCGTCATGCCTGCGGCAGGTGTCGCGTGCCGCCAGCATGATCTCGCAACTGGTTCTGTGAAGGCTGCGGTCATCCGCGATGATGGATCGGGCCAGCCGGTCGCCGGCGATCTGCCCGATGGCACGCGCGGGCAACCGGATGGTGGTCAGTGCGGGCTCCATCTCCTTTGACCCTTTGAAATCGCCGATGCCGATGATCGACAACGCATCCGGCACCGCGATCCCGAGACGGCGTGCGGCATGGATCGCGCCCACCGCTAGCACGTCATTGCCACAGAGCAGGGCCGTGGGCCGCCGGTCCGCGTTCAGCAAATCAATCACCGCTTCCTTGCCATCGGCAACACTGTAGCGGGCCTCCGTCGTCCAGGCCTCGGGCAGCGCCGGGCAGGCGCGGGCAAGCTCGGCAAGGGCGCCGCTGCGCCGGGCGCGGGCGCGGTCATTGCCGTCAACGGGCGGAAAGACAACGGCAATCTCCCGGTGACCGAGCTCCAGCAGATGCCGGGCCGCCATCCGGCCGGCCCGCCTGTTGTCGGCGCCGACGCAAGACAGGCGCGAGTCGGCATCGTAATTCCAGATCGTGATCGCGGGAATGTTCTGGCTCTGAAGGAGGCCATAGGTTTCTTCGCTGTGATCCAGCCCGATCAACGCCACCCCATCGACCCTGTGTTCCAGAAACTTGCGCAAGACGGCATATTCCCGTTCCAGATCGTAGCCGTGCGAGGCCACAAGGATGGTGAAGCCCTGCGCCCCCACCGTGTCCGAGAAAGTCTGGATGACTTCGGCAAAGATGGCGTTGTCGATCGTGGGCACCACAAGACCGATGGTGCCACTGCGTATGCCATGCATCGTCTGGGCCGCGCGGTTGCGGATGTAGCCCAGCTTGCGCACTGCCCGGTCAATCTTTTTGCGAGTCGCGGGTTTGACCAGCTCAGGGTGGTTAAAGCTGCGCGATACCGTGGAGATAGAGACACGCGCGGCATTTGCAACAGCAACGATATCCGCGTTTTTATGAACCTTGTCAGCCATATATGCGACGTTTTTCCGACAAAATGAAAACATTTGCAAAACTATTTTCATGACCTAGCCTGAGAGATCAAGAAAATTCTGACGGGGTGGGAGGCCTGAATGGAATTTATCTTTTACTTTGGCGACGTCTTTACGCCGGTCAATTTTGCCCTGCTGCTGGTGGGCACAATCGGCGGGCTGATCCTCGGGGCGACGCCGGGGTTGTCGCCAACCATGGCGGTTGCGTTGCTGATCCCCTTCACCTTTCAGCTTGAGGCAACGCAAGGCCTCATCCTGCTGGGGGCGGCTTATACCTCTACGGTAGCGGGCGGCGCGGTTTCGGCGATTTTGCTCAAGATCCCTGGCGCGCCCGCCAATATCGCCACGACTCTCGATGGCCATACCATGGCGCAAAACGGGCAGGGGACAAAGGCGCTGCAGCTCAGCTTTCTGTCCTCGGCGGTGGGCGGTATTTTCGGGGTGATGCTGCTGATCTTTCTCACCCCGGTTCTGGCCCAATGGGCGCTGGCCTTCGGGCCGTCGCATCTGTTCTGGCTGGCCATTCTGGGGGTCACCGTGATCGGCACGCTGGACAGCAAATCGGTGGTCAAGGGGCTGCTGTCCGGCTGCATCGGGCTGTGGCTCGCGACCATCGGCTTTGACGACATCATGGGGGCGCAGCGCTTTATCTTTCACGACGCCCTTGGCGGCGGCATCAACATCATCGCGGCCCTGATTGGCCTGTTTGCGATCCCGCAGGTGATCTCCATGTTCGCCAAGGGGCGGCGCGGCGACGGGGCCGAAGTGATGCAGGTGCAAAAGCACTCCGTTTTCGAAGCAATCCGGGTGCTTTTCCGATTCCCGCGGGCCTTGGGCATCGGCATGTCCACGGGGGCGATTATCGGCCTGATCCCCGGTGTCGGCGGCCAGATCGCGGGTCTGGTGGCCTATGACCAGACCAAGAAATTCTCGCCCGAGCGCGAGAAATTCGGCAAGGGTCATCCCGAAGGTGTGGTGGCCGCGGAGGCCGCAAACAACGCCATGGTCGGGCCGTCCCTGGTGCCCTTGCTCACGCTGTCCATTCCCGGCTCGCCCACGGCGGCGGTACTGCTGGGCGGGCTGCTCATTCACGGGATTTTTCCGGGCTCGGATCTTTTTGACAATCATCCGGATGTGGCCTGGACGTTTATCAACTCGATGTTGATCGGGCAGGTGCTGATGTGCCTTTTCGGGCTTTATGTGGCGGGGGTTGCCGCCCGTGTGGCCCAGGTGCCGCAATCGGTCATGGCGGCGGTTGTGCTGGGGCTCGCGGTCTTTGGCAGCTATTCGGTCCAGTCGAGCATGGGCGATGTCTATGTCATGGCGGCCCTCGGTATCATGATGTATTTTCTGGAGCGGTTCGGGTTTTCCGCAGCCCCGCTGGTGCTGGGCCTGATCCTCGGCCCGATCGCAGAGGCCAACTTCATCCAGGGGTCCATGATCGCCAATGCCACCGACGGCCTGGGGCCGTACTTTCTGGGCGGTGCGCTGAACCTCTTCCTGATCGCGGTGGTGATTGCCTCGGTCGCCTATTCCGCCTGGATGGAGGTCCGCAACCGACGCTACCTGTCAAAAGAGGAGATCCTCGTATGAGCGTCATGAGCTTGCCACGCCTGCAGCATATCGTGGCCTCTGGCTGCGTGGCCCTTGTGGGGATCTGGGTGGCTTACCTGAGCTATACCCAGCAACCGTCCGAGGCCTTCCTGTTCCCGCGCCTGATTTCATCGGTGTTTGTGGTGCTGGCGCTCTGGACCTTTGCCAAGGCCTGCCTGGGCTGGACCAAGGTCGGCGCGGGCGTCTCGGTGCATGCTTTCGTGAACATGCTGCCCGGATTGCTCATCGCGATTGTCTATATCTTCTGGGGGGCGAAAGCTCTGGGCTTTTACACCGCGACCGCTATCGCCTTCTTCGTGCTGCTCAGCCTCTATGATCCGGCCCCGCACGGGCAGATCAAATCCTGGGGCAAGCGGGTCCTCATCACCACCGGGTTCATGGGGGTGATGTACGGTCTCTTTGCCCTGCTCTTGAAAGTCTACACACCGCGCGAAGTCCTGTTCTGAAGCAAAGACGCGGATCAACAACCACTAGGGAGGAACTGACAATGAAAAAGCTACTTGCGGGTGCCGCAATCGCACTGATGGGCCTGACCGCCCCGGTTTTGGCGGACGATGCCTATCCGGAACGGCCTGTGATGATGATGGTCAGCTACGGCGCGGGCGGGGCCACGGATTTTCAGGCCCGGATCGTCACGATGACCTCGGGCAATGAAGACGCACTCGGCATGCCGATTGCGATACTGAACAAACCGGGCGCGGGGGGGCGTGTCGGCTGGAACTGGCTGGCCACGCAGGCAGAGGCTGACGGCTATACGCTGGGGGCCTACAATGTGCCCCATTTTATCGCCCAATCCATCAAGGGTGGCGTCTCCTATGACATCGACAGCTTTGAGCCCATTGCCAACTGGGGGGCGGATCCTGCGGTGCTGGTCGTGGGGGCCGACAGTGCGTTCAACTCCTTGCAAGACGTGGTGGATTTCGCCAAGGCCAATCCGGGCAAGCTGACGACCTCTGGCGCGGGCCTGTTCGTGGGCCATCACATTGCCGCCTTGCAGATGGAAAAGGCCGGTGACATGAAGATCGCCTACATCCCGACCAAGGGCGGTGGCGCGGCTGCGATGAAGGCGGTGATCGCCGGCGAGGTCATGGCCGGTATCAACAACCTGTCGGATGCCTTTCGGGCGCGCGAGGCGGGGAATGTGAAGATCCTCGCCGTGGCCGATCTGGAGCGCAATGCGTTCCTGCCGGATGTGCCGACGATGATGGAAAGCGGTCTTGACGTGGACAATGCCTCGGTGAACTTCCGCGGCGTCATGGTGCCAAAGGGCACGCCGCAGCCTATCATCGACAAGCTGGCGGAAACCGTGCCCGCGATGTTCGAAAACAGCCGCGTGCAGGGCAAGATGAAATCGGGTGGCTCGCCCATGCATGTCATGACCCGCGAAGAGGTGCAGGCCATGTGGGCGCAACGGCAGGAAACCCTGACCGCGCTGCTCGCCGGTCTTTGAGGAAACAAGGGGCCGCCGTGCGATCCTGCCCGGCGGCCCCTCAAGGTAAAGAACAGGACCTATGCGATGAACGCGCATGAAGAGATTGGTGAAGTCGATGTGATCGTGGCCCGCGCCCGCGCGGCGCAAAAGCTTTTTGAGGCGGAAGGATCGCAAGAGCGCTACGACCGCGCAGCCCTGGCGGCGGCCTGGGCCATTATGGAGCCTGCCCGCAACCGGCATCTGGCAGAGCTGTCGGTCGCGACCACGGGCCTTGGCAATGTGGCTGACAAGATCACCAAGAACCACCGCAAGACTTTGGGGCTGATGCGCGATATCGCGGGCGTCAGGACCTATGGCACCGTGTCAGACGATGCGCAAACCGGCATTACCGAGATCGCCCGTCCCATGGGGGTCATCGGGGCGGTCGTGCCCTCCACCAACCCGGCCGCGACCCCGGCCAACAACATCATCAATGCGCTGAAATGCGGCAATGCGATTGTGCTTTCGCCCTCGCCCAAGGGGGTGGCGGCCTGCGAGGTCCTGCTGGGCTATGTGCATGCAGAGTTTGCCAAGATCGGCGAAGACCCGGACCTGGTGCAGATGATCGGCGCGCCGGGCTCCAAGGACAAGACCCAGAGGCTGCTGGAGATCAGCGATCTCATTGTGGTGACAGGCTCTCAGAACAACGTCAAACGCGCCTATACCAGCGGCACCCCGGCGCTGGCCGTCGGCGCGGGCAATGTGACGGTGATCGTGGACGAGACCGCCGATCTGGCCGCGGCGGCGCAGAAGATCGCGGCCTCCAAGACCTTTGACAATGCCACCTCCTGTAGCTCCGAAAATGCGCTGGTGGTGGTGGATGCGGTCTATGACGCCTTTCTGGCTGAATTGGCCAAGGTGGGGGGCGCGCGGGTCACGGATGAGGCGCGCGTCGTCGAAAAGCTCTGGCCCGACGGGCACCTCAACCGCGCGGTCATCGCGCAGGACGCGGACAAGATGCTCGCGGCCTTGGGCCTGCAAGAGGACGTCCCCCCCGACACGGCCTTTGTGGTGGTGGAAACCACCGGGATCGGGCCCGCGCACCCGCTTTCGGGCGAGAAACTGTCGCGCGTGGCGGCGCTCTACCGGGCGCAGGACTTCGAGGCGGCGCTGGCCACCACCGCCAAAATCCTGGCGCATCAGGGCGCTGGGCATTCGGTCGGTCTGCATTCGCAGGAGGAGGCGCGTGCGGCAACCCTCGCGCGCCAATTGCCCACCTGCCGGGTCATCGTCAATCAGGCGCATTGCTTTGCCACCGGCGGGGCCTTCAACAATGGCATGCCGTTTTCGCTGTCGATGGGCTGCGGCTCCTGGGGCGGCAATTCCATTGACGACAACCTGCACTGGCGGCACTTCATGCAGACCGCCAAGATCGTCCGGGAAATCCCGCCGCACGAACCGGCGCTGGAGGAGGTTTTTGCGGGCTACTGGAAAGCGGCGGGGAAATGAACATCGACCCCCAGAGGCCCCCAGCGGGTACGGTGCGCAGCTGGCTGGACCACCGTGCGTCCGAAGGTGGCATGGCCTTTGTCTTTCCCGGCGAGGGCAGCGAGATGTCCTGGCGGGAACTGCGGGCCGAAGCCTTGCGCGTGGCCTGGGAATTGACCCGGCAGGGGGCAGAGAAGGGCGAGAGCGTCGCCATCCTGCACCCCAATGGCCGGGCCGGGCTGGTGGCGCTTTATGGCGCGCTCTACGGGGGCTTTCGCGCCACGATGATCAACCTCGCCGCCGGGCGCGATGCGGTGTCTTACGCGCTGGCGCATTCCGAAGCGCGGCTGGCCTTTGTGCATGCCGAGGCCTGCGACCTGTTTGAGGCCGCCAAGCCCCGCCAGATGCAACAAATCACCATCAACGACACGCCTCCGGGGGCAAAACTGCATGATTTGGCGCCGCGGGATCATGCACTGCTGATGTATACCTCCGGGACCACCGGGCAGCCCAAAGGGGTGGTGCACACCCACGCCAGCCTGCTCGCCGGGGGCTGGACCCCAACCATCGCACATGGCCTGACCCCGCAGGATTGCGGGCTCTGCGTGCTGCCGATCTATCACATCAACGGCCTGTGCGTCAGCGTCATGGGGGCTTTGGTGTCGGGCGGATCCTTGGCCATCTGCCCCCGGTTTTCCGCGCGCAGATTCTGGTCCGATGCCGAGGCGGCAGAGGCCACATGGTTCTCGGTGGTGCCGACAATCATCAGCCATCTGCTCCATAGCACGGCGGACCCCAGCGCCGAGACAAGAGCGCGCCTGCGGTTTGGCCGCTCTGCTTCCTCTCCGTTGGCCCCGGACGTGCAGAAAGCCTTTGAGGCGCGCTTTGATGTCCCGGTGATCGAAACCATGGGGCTGACGGAAACAGCGGCTCAGATCCTCTCCAACCCGCTGCCGCCGGGGGTGCGCAAGATCGGCTCGCCGGGGCGTGCCTTTGGCAATGAGGTGGCCATTCTCGACCCCGCGCAACAGCGCTGTGCCGCGGGGGTTGAGGGGGAGATCGTGGTCAGGGGGCCGAATGTCATGCAGGAATACCTCAAGAACCCGCAAGCCACCGAAGACAGCTTTGCCGGCCCCTGGCTGCGCACGGGCGATCTGGGCCACATGGATGCGGATGGGTACTTCTTTGTGACCGGACGGCTGAAAGAGCTTATCATCAAGGGCGGTGAAAACATCGCCCCGCGCGAGATCGATGAGGCGCTCTATTCCCATGGCGATGTCATCGAAGCGGCGGCCTTTGCCCGCCCCTGTGCCAGCTACGGCGAGACGGTGGAGGCCGCCGTGAAGGTGCGCGACGGATCGACACTCTCGGGGGATGACCTCAAACAGCTTTGTGCCGAGCGGCTGGGTGCCTTCAAATCCCCCGATCAGGTGCATTTCCTGACCGAATTGCCCAAGGGGCCATCGGGCAAAATCCAGCGCCGCAAGCTGCTGGATATTTTGCCAACGCCCGATCCTGCGCTGTGATCCGGTTTGCGGGGGCCGCGCGCAATCGTTAGAGTTTGAAGAGGGGCCAAGGTGTCGGCCCCGCGCCACCTTTTCGCACACCCGGAGCCCGCCGATGAACCGATCCCAGGTCAATGCCATCCTCAAGGAAAGCGATGCGTTTATCCGCAGCTTTGGCCATATCCTGCCACCCTTTGCCTATTGGTCGCCCGAGCGGATGCGCGCCCCGGACGCCGCCGATATCCGCGCGCGCGGTCTTGGGTGGGACATTACCGACTACGGGCAGGGGCGTTTCGAAGAGCTGGGGTTGTTTCTCTTCACCACCCGCAACGGCACGGTAGAGGACCTGCAGAGGGGGCGGGGGATGCTCTATGCCGAAAAGATCATGATAACCCGCACCCACCAGCTTTCACCGATGCACCGCCACACCGTCAAGGCCGAAGACATTATCAATCGGGGCGGCGGGGACCTCGTGATCGAGCTGTTTGGCCCCGATGAGACCGGTGGCATTGATCGCGCCGCGGAGGTGGTGGTGCCTTGCGACGGCACCCTGCGCCGTCTGCCCGCAGGGGCGCATCTGCGGCTGACGCCGGGCGAAAGCGTGACCCTGATGCCCGGCCTCTGGCACGCGTTCTGGGCGGAAAAGGCAGACTGTCTGGTGGGGGAGGTCTCGACGGTGAATGACGACCGGACCGACAACATCTTCGAGATGCCCATCGGTCGGTTCTCCGAGATCACCGAGGATGAGGCCCCGGTCCATCTATTGGTCAGCGATTACCCTTGAGCCGAGACTGGCGCGGGCTCAGATATCCTGACCGTTGGCCGCTGCGTCCTGGGCGGCCTTGATCTGCGCCTCGTCCAGACCGTAGATGTCTCTGGCAGCCTTTTCCGAGATATAGCCGCGGGCGAGGTCGCGCTGCACGCAGACAGGGTCGCGCGACGACGCAGGCCCATACCCCGCGCCGCCCGGCAGGGCGAGCATCACGCGGCGGCCTGCGGCCACGAACTGTTTGCCCTTACCTTTCATCGGGACTCCGTCGTCCTGGGCGATGGTTGTGGGCGCGCCCGCCTCTCCGCCCCGCCGCCCCCGCGCGGGGTGGTCGACGCGGTCGAACATGGCTTGAAAGTCAAACTCATGCCCGGCCCGTGCGCCGACATCCATGTATTGCCCGAGGCCGCCACGCTGCCGCCCGGCACCGCCGGAATCAGGCCGCAATTCCTTGCGCCAGATGATAACCGGCCCGGCATGTTCGGTGACCTCCACAGGCATGGTCATCACACCTGATGGAAACGCCGTGGCGTTCAGCCCGTCATGGGCTGGCCGGGCCCCTGACCCGCCGGAATTGAACGTCAGCACCTCTGCGCGTCGGGCATCGGCGGGCGTCGCGACATCAGGTCGGGGCCGCAGGCTGAGCTGAAAATTGCACAGGCATCCAGCGCCCTCTGCGGGCACCAAATCGGGCAGGATTTTGTCCAGCGCGTTGTAGACGGCATCGGGGACAAAATGCCCCACGATATGGCGGAGCGCCACGGGGGCCGGGTGCAACGCGTGCACGATGGTGTTTTCGGGGGCCGTCACCTCGAACGGCGCAAGCGAGGCTGCATTGTTGGGGATTTCCGGGGCGATCGCGCATTTCAACGCATAGCAGGCATAAGCCTTGGCATAGACCAGCGGGCAATTGATCCCCTTTTTATCAAGCCCGGAAGATCCTGCAAAATCCGTGACAATCCGGTCCGCTTCGATGGTGAGCGTGACCTTGATTGTGATCGGCGCGGAAAACCCGTCAACGGTCATTTCACCGCTTGCCGATGTCTGTGGCAGAGCGGCGATCCGGTCCACCGTGGCCTGGCGGGAGTGTTCAAGAATGAAGCCGGAGATCCCTTGCAGATCATCGAGGTCGAATTCTTCGATCATGTCGATCAGCCGCCGGTGCCCGATATCGTTGCAGGTGGCCAGGGCATAGAGGTCCCCGACAAGCTGGTCGGGTTCGCGCACATTGCCTCGGATGAGGTGCAGCAGCGTCTCATTCACCTTGCCCTTGTCAGCAAAGCGCATGATCGGAATGTAGAGCCCTTCCTCAAAAACGCTGGCCGCATCCGCGCCAAACCCGCGCCCGCCGATATCGACAACATGCGCGGTGCAGGCAAAGAAGCCCACCAGCCGACCGCGATAGAACGACGGCGTGACCATGGTGATGTCGTGCAGGTGGCCTGTCCCTTCCCACGGATCATTGGTGAGGTAGATATCGCCTTCGCAGATGCTCGCCCGCCCGATCCGTCTGATGAAATGCGCCACCGCGTCGGCCATGGCATTCACATGACCCGGCGTGCCGGTCACGGCCTGCGCGAGCATCCGGCCTTGCGGGTCATAGACCCCGGCCGAGAGGTCGCCCGCTTCGCGCACCGATGTGGAGAACGCCGTCCGCACCAGCGCCTGTGCCTGTTCCTCTACAACCGAGATCAGCCGGTTCCACATCACCTGATAGGAAACAGTCATCGAACCCTTGGTCATGAGGCGGTCTCCTTACAGGGCGTCAGATCAATGCTGCCGTCCGGCTGACAGCACGCCTGGCGGCCTGCCGGGACGATGATGGTTGTCTCATCCTCGACAAGTGCCGCAGGCCCCTGAAGTCTTTGGCCGGTCTTCAGCGCTTTTCGCGGCACCACGGCGCTTTGTCTGTACGCACCGCTGGCCGGATCGAATATCGGTCGGTGGATCTCGACCGGCACCGCCCCGCTGTCGGGCACGGGCAGGACCGGGTCCACCGGGTCGGGTCGGGTTGTGGCATTGACCGACCACAGGGTAATCTCGATATCGAGCCCGGCGACGGCTCTGCTGAAGAGCTTGGCATATTCCGTTTCGAAAAGCGCTTTGAAGGTGGCGGGATCGGGGTCGTTCGCCTGGGCGCGCTCGAGGGTCACGGGGATTTCCCATCCCTGACCGGTATAGCGCATATAGACCTTGAAGGCGCTGTCAATATCCCCCTGCGGGTCGCAGGTCTCTACAAAGCGGATGGCATCGGCCTCAAGCTCCGCGAGCAAGGATTTGATGGTCTGCGCCTCAAACGTCGAGAGCCGCATATAGACCGACCGGGTTGCCTCAAAACTGAAAGGTGCGCGCAGAAATCCGATGGCAGAGCCGACCCCGGCCCCGGGCGGCACCAAAAGGCGCGACACACCGAGTTTCTCGCACAAGCGTCCCGCATGAAGCGGGGCGGCGCCGCCAAAGGCGATCATCGTATAGTCGCTCAGGTCTTCGCCATTTTCGACTGCATGTACCCGGGCGGCATTGGCCATGTTCTCGTCGACCACCTCGGCCAGACCAAAGGCGGCGTCGGGTGCCTGCATCCCAAGCGGGCTGCCAAGGTGGGTCTGAAGGGCGACCTCGGAGGCACCGGGATCGAGCTGGATGGTGCCCCCGGCGAAGGCTGCGGGATCGAGCTTGCCCAGCACCAGATCTGCATCTGTCACGGCAGGTTTGTCGCCGCCGCGGCCATAGCAGGCCGGGCCGGGTTCCGAGCCTGCCGAGGCCGGCCCCACCCGGATCTGACGCAGCGCATCCACATGCGCCAGCGATCCACCGCCTGCACCGATTTCCACCATGTCGATCACCGGGATCGAGATCGGCATGCCGGAGCCTTTCTTGAACCGGTAGCTGCGTGCCACCTCAAAGACGCGGGATGTCTTGGGGTTTTGGTCCTTGATCAGGCAGATCTTGGCGGTGGTGCCGCCCATGTCAAAGCTCAGCACCTTGTCCAATCCGTGCCGGGCCGCGACATGGGCTGCAAAGACGGCCCCTCCCGCAGGGCCGGATTCGACCAGCCGAACCGGAAATTCAGCCGCACTTTGCAACGAGATGATGCCGCCGCCCGAGTGCATCAGGAAGACCTTGCACTGCACGCCTTCGGTTCTGAGACGGTCTTCCAACCGTCCCAGGTAGGAATTCATCAACGGCTTGATGTAGGCATTGGCCACGACCGTGTTGAAGCGTTCGTATTCGCGCATCTGCGGGCTGACTTCGCACGACAGGGAGACCGAGACACCGGGCAGGCGGTCGGTCAGGACCTCACGGATCTGTTTTTCGTGGCTGTTGTTGAGATAGGAATGGATCAGGCCCACCGCGATGCTCTCATAGTGCGCTGGGGCAAGGCGATCCACCAGCGCTTCGATGTCGTCACGCGCGAGAGGACGCAAAACCTGACCCTGCGCATCCAGACGCTCGTCGACGGTATAGCGACACTGGCGCGGCAGCAGCGGTTCCGGCAGCACCAGGTTCAGATCGTATTGTTCGAACCGGCTTTCGGTGCGCATTTCGATGACATCGCGAAAACCCCGGGTCGTGATGAGCGCGGTTTTGGCCCCGCGCCGTTCAATGAGCGCGTTGGTGGCCAGCGTGGTGCCGTGAATGATCTGTCCGATCTCTTCGGTGCCGATGCCGGCCGCGGCGCAGACCTGTTGCAGGCCATCGATGATGGCGTCCTCGGGCGCGCCATAGGTTGTCAGCACTTTGGTCGAGAAGGCCGCGCCGCCGCATTCCAGCACGACATCGGTAAAGGTGCCGCCAATGTCGACGCCAAGACGTGGCTTGCTGGCTGTCATGCGCTCTTTCCTACACCCGTTCCAGTGCAATTTATGTCTGGTAACGGGCCAAGTACCAGCCGTTTCTGCGCGGGGAGCGCCACGGGCCTAGGTGCCCCTTTGATCGCCGATGGCGGTTCTGGGAATGGAGACGGCCTTGAGCACGGCAAAAACCTCCTTGCCTTCCTCCAGATCAAGGGCTGACACCGACCGTCGCGTGATCCGCGCCAGCAGCAGATTGTCGCCCGCTCTGAGCTGGGCCAGCGCGCCCGGACCGGCCCCCATCCGAAGGGCCGCGACCGTTGCCGGCAACACATTCAACGCGGAGATCGCTCTGGGCCGTTCCGTTGCAATCATCACGTCTTGCGCCTCGATGCGGATGCGCAGGTCGGTCCCGACCGGATATCCCACCTGCGGTAAAAGCAGGGGCACGCGGCCTGCCGTGACTTCGGTAATCCCGTCGGCGTGCTGCGCCGTGATCGTCGCATGGAGCATCACGCCCGCAGCGCTTGCCCCCATCGGGGTCACATCGGGGTCGCTCAGCACCTCAGCGGCCGGGCCCTGGCGGATCACGCGCCCGTTTTCCAGCACCACAAGTGTCGTGGCCAGCCGGGCCACTTCGGAGCCTGCATGGCTGACATAGAGGATCGGAATTTCCAGCGCGTCCCGCAGCCGCTCGAAATAAGGCAGTATTTCTTCTTTGCGCGCGTCATCGAGGGCGGCCAGGGGTTCATCCGCGAGGATCAGGCGCGGGCTGGCCAAAAGGGCGCGCCCAATTGCCACCCGCTGCTTTTCGCCGCCCGACAACCGCCCCGGACGCCGATCCAGCAAGGGCGCGATGCCAAGCATGTCCACAATCCGGTCGAACGCTTCGCGCGGGGCGTCCTTGGGGGCAAACCACGCGCCGTATTTCAGGTTCTGGCGCACGCTCAGATGCGGAAAGAGCCGGCCTTCCTGAAAGATGTACCCCACACGCCGCTTGTCGGGGGGCAGGAACACCCCCGCCGCAGCGTCGAACATCACCCAGTCTTCGCTGCTGATGCGCCCGGCATCGGGTCTCAGCAAGCCCGCCAGCGCGTTCACAATCGTGGTCTTGCCGGATCCCGAGCGCCCATAGAGCATGGTAATGCCCTTGGGTGCCTCGAACTGCGCCTCGAGCGTAAAGCCGTCAAAACGGTGCTGCAGGGTGACGCTGAAGCTCATGTGCTGCCAATCCTGTGGGCGATACGACGCGACAAGGCTTCTGACAGCAAAAGCGCGCCCATGGCGATCACCACCGAGATCACGACCAGCCTGAAGGCCGAGCCCTCCGCGCCTGGAATCTGCAAGAACGCGTAGATGGCCGAGGGCAGGGTCTGCGTCTGACCGGGGATGTTGGAGACAAAGGTGATGGTGGCCCCGAACTCTCCCATGGCTTTGGCAAATGCCAGAATGCTGCCCGCCAGGATACCGGGCAAGATCATCGGCAGGGTCACGGTCAGATAGACCCAGAGTTTTGAGGCCCCCAGGGTAGCGGCGGCTTCTTCCAGCTTGGGATCAACGGCTTCGATGGAGAGGCGGATCGCCCGGACCATCAGCGGAAACGCCATGATCGCCGCTGCCAAAGCCGCTCCCGTCCAGCGAAAGGCAAAGACGATCCCCAGCTGTGACAGCGCCTGGCCGATCGGGGCCTCAATATTAAAAGTCACCAGCAACAGATACCCCGTGACCACGGGGGGCAGGATCAGCGGCAAATGCACCAGCCCGTTGAAAAGCTGCTTGCCGGGAAAGGCACACCGCGCCAGCAGATGGGCCGTCCAAAGCGCAAAGGGCAGGCTGAACAGGGTGGCCCAGAAGGCCACGCGCAGCGACAGCGCCACGGCGCTCCATTCTTCGGGGCTGAGCCAGTCCATTGCGATGCCTACTCCGCGTCCACCAGAAAGCCGTAGCTTTCAAACACCTTATCTGCGGTGTCGCTGCGCAGATAGTCAAGAAAGGCGGTGGCCTGAGGCTCTGTGGCCTGCTGTGTTTTTGCGGCCGGATAGACGATCTCGGGGTGCGTTTCCTGGGGGAAAACCCCCCGTACGGTGACCTTTGGTTCAGCCGCGGCGTCCGTCGCATAGACGACCCCGAGAGGGGCCGCGCGCAAGGCGACCAGGGCCAGTGCCATGCGGACGTTGTCCGTCTCCACTACATCCGCCTCGACCTCGGACCACAGTCCGAGGTTTTCAAGCGCGGCCTTGCCATATATGCCAGCAGGCACCGCCTCTGTCAGCGCCATGGCCAATTTGCCGCCCTGCAACAGGCCGGCTAAATCAAGCGAAGAGGTCAGAGCGACGGGGGCGGCATTTGCAGGTGCAATCAGGACCAATCGGTTGCCCACGAGGTCAAAACGGGTTGCAGGATCGATAAGGCCTGCGACCTCCAACCTGTCCATCCAGTCTGCGTTGGCGGAGATGAAAACATCTGCCGGCGCGCCGTATTCGATCTGGCGGGCGAGGGTCGAGGAGCCGGCATATGAGGTCACGACCCGGTACCCGGTGCTTTGGGTGAACTGCCGTGCGATGTCGTCGACGGCCTCTTTCAGACTGGCGGCGGCAAAAACGGTGAGTTGTCCGGCCCCGGCGCTGACGGCCAGACACAGCGTTATGGGGACAGCCAGCAACAGTTGTTTGAGCGGGGACCAAAACCTCATGGCGCAGTATTCCCGCAGCGGCGCAGGATGCGCAAGGGCTGGCCGGTCAGGCCGCTGCGGGTTTCGCCTCCAGCCGCGCCACACCGACAACGTTCAGGCACAGCAGGATGGCAGCTGTCGCAAGGCAGAGCGGCAGCCCGCCGATCTGGTAGCTGGCTCCCGACAGCACGGTGCCCAACAGGCGACCTGCTGCATTGGCCATATAGTAAAACCCCACATCCATCGTCACCCGCCGATCAGACGTGAAGGCCAGGATCAGGTAGGAATGCAGGGAGGAATTGACCGCAAAGAGCGCGCCGAACACCAAGAGCCCGCCCACCAAAAGCAGTGTCAGCGCCGGCGTGGGCTGCTGTGCAACCGTGACCGCAATCGCAAGCAGGGCAGGGATCGCGATAAGGCCCGTGCCCCAGAGCTGCGCATCACGGATGAGTGCTGCAAGATCGCGCCGGTCTGCCGCGAGAAGCCTTGGCGCGCTGGCCTGGACCGCCCCGTAGAGGATGATCCACAGTGCCATGAAGCTGCCAATCAGAAAGAAGGCCGTGCGATTTCCCGCCTCGGTGCCGTCAGAGAGGACGGCGTAAAAGTAAATCGGGATGCCAACCACGAACCACACATCTCGCGCGCCAAAGAGAAACACGCGCCCAAAGCTCAGCCAGTTGACGTTGGGGTCTTTCGAAAACACGTCGCTGAATTTGGCGGATTTGCGCCCGGCAGGCAGCCCCGGCGGCAGGCGCAGCCAAAGCACCCCCAGGATGAGGGCCAGAAAACCGCCCATCAGAAGGATCGCTGCGGTGAACCCGAAGACGCCCAGCAGGACCGCCCCCAGCAGAAAACCGATCCCCTTGACCGCATTCTTGGAGCCCGTCAGCACAGCCACCCATTTGAACAGCCCGCCCTGCGCGCCCGGTGCGAGAATCTTGACCGCGGATTTCGCGCTCATTTTCGAGAGGTCCTTGGCGACACCGGAGAGCCCCTGCACCAGCATGACGAAGACCACGGAGGCCCCGATGGCCCAGGTCGGGTCGAGCTGCGTCAGCATGCCCAGAGCGATGATCTGTAACCCCAGACCGGCAAAGAGCGTGGAGGTGAGGCCAAACCGCGCGGCAATCCAGCCCGCACTGAGGTTGGTGACGATCCCGGCCACCTCGTAGAGCACAAAGAGGTAGGCCAGTTGCACCGGCGAAAAGCCCAACCCGTGAAAGTGCAACAGCACCAGCATGCGCAGCGCGCCATCGGTGAGCATGAACGCCCAATAGGCGACCGTCACAGCGATATAGGCCGCAAGGCCACGATCCTGGCTCACAGGCTGCGACCGACAAGATGCGCCACATCTACCAGACGGTGCGCATAACCCCATTCGTTATCGTACCAGGCATAGACCTTGAGATGCGTGCCGTTCACCACCATCGTCGAGGGCGCATCGACGATGGCGGAGCGCGGGTCATTGGTGTAGTCCGTGCTGACCAGCGGGCGGGTCTCATACCCCAGTATGCCTTTCAGCGGGCCATTGGCGGCGGCCTCGAAAAGCGCGTTGACCTCTTCGGCTGTGGTGGCGCGGTCGAGTTCGAACACACAATCCGTCAGCGAGGCGTTCAGCAAGGGCACACGCACCGCATGGCCGTTCAGGCGGCCTTTGAGCTCCGGGTAGATCAGCGTGATCGCGGTGGCGCTGCCGGTGGTGGTCGGGATCAGAGAGTTCAGCGCAGAGCGCGCACGCCGCAAGTCTTTCGCGGGGCGGTCAACAATCGTCTGAGTGTTTGTGACATCATGAATTGTCGTTATTGATCCGTGTTTTATGCCAATGCCTTCATGCACCACCTTAACCACCGGGGCGAGGCAATTGGTCGTGCAGCTTGCCGCCGTGACGATGTTGTGCCGCGCGGGATCATATATCGCGTCGTTCACACCGTAGACAATGTTTGCCGTCGGGCCGTCCTTGACCGGCGCGGAGATCACAACTTTTTTGACGCCCTTGTCGAAATAGGGGGCGAGCGCGGCTTCGGACTTGAACGCCCCGGTGCAGTCGATGACCACGTCCACACCGTCAAGCGGCAGAGTCTGCAGCGCCGTTTCGCCATGGACCGGCAGCTTGGTGCCGTTTATTGTGATTGACGAGGTGTCCGCACTGAAATCGGCGTTCCAGCGACCGTGGACCGTATCAAACTCCAACAAATGTGCGTGCATCGCCGGATCGCCGACCGCATCGTTGATCCAGGCCAGCTTGGCACCGCTCTCCAGCAGCGGCTTCAGGGCGAGTTTTCCGATGCGGCCAAGGCCATTGAGGGCAAAAACGGTCATAGGGTCACTTTCATGGGTTCAGCGCAGCCGATCTGATCCAGCGCGGCCTGCAAGGCTGGGCGCGGCAAGGACTGCAAATCCAGCTTTGCAAATCTGCTGATCTTGTCCTGCAGGGTTTGATAGGTGTGTTCAAAAGCTGCCCGGCGGTGCGCGCGCGACCCTTGAACCTCGGCGGGGTCTTCAAGCCCCCAGTGGGTGTTCAAGGGGCGGCCAGACCAGGCAGGGCAATCTTCGTTTGCCGCTCTGTCACAGAGGGTGATAACGGCCATCATTCCGGGGGCCTCGTCCTGCTGATAGAGGGTGATATCCTTGCAGGTGACGCCGTTGATTTCATGGCCCTTTTCCCGCAGCACCTCCAGCATCAACGGGTTCGGTGCCTCGGCTGGATCGGTTCCCGCGGAATGAACGGCCATGGCGGGGGGCAGGATTTCGCGCGCCAGCACCTCGGCGCAGATCGACCGCGCGGAGTTACCGGTGCAGGCAAAAAGCACCGACGCCGGTCGGTTGCACTGCTCATATCCGACCCGCATGTGGGGCAGGTCAATCCGGTCGCGGCAGCAATCGCTGAACAGATAGTGCAGCAGATCGCCCGTGCTCTCCAGATCGGCCTGATACAGCAGCGAGGTGGCTTTGCGTCTTTTCCGGATCAGAGATGCGTTCAGCAGGGTGCCGAGATAGACCGACGTGGTATTGGTCTTGTAGCCCAGGGCAGCGGCGATTTCACCGGCAGGCACCTCGTCGGGAAAGCGCCGAACGAGAAGCCGGAAAAGCGCCAGCCTTTGCGGATGGCTGAGTGCCGAAAGTTTGAGAAGCGCATCTGATTCCATAATTCATGAATATATGAATTAATGATCGGATCAATACCTCGGCTGCCTGTTTACAAAAACTTCACAAAGCAGCGGGCCTGGACAAAGTTCGGTGGAAATGGCCGACCCTGACGCCTGGTGTCGCAGAGCTTCGAAGCGCCATGGGCCAGCAGAACCGTCCTGACTGCTGCCCAAAAATCAGCATCCGGCGATTGCACCCGGAGGGGGGTTATCATACGCTCGCGCGAACGACGCGATCATGGGCTGACCGGACCAGATGAGTGATATTTTCGAAGGGCTGTCTGCGGCGTTCTGGCTGGTTGTCACGCTTGACCCTGAACTTCTGCAAATCAGCCTGCGGTCGCTTCAGGTCAGTCTGACGGCCCTTGTCATTGCCTGTGCCATCGCGCTGCCCTTTGGCACCTTCCTTGCCATCCGGCGGTTCCGGTACCGGCGCCTGGCGATTTCCGTGCTCAATGCGCTGATGGGGCTGCCCCCGGTTGTTGTCGGGCTGATCGTTTACATCCTGTTGTCGCGATCCGGCCCGTTTGGCGTTCTGGGGCTACTGTTTACGCCAACGGCCATGGTGATTGCACAGGTGATTATCATCACGCCGCTGATTGCCTCGATCACCCATCAGGCAATGCGGGAGCTTTGGGCCGAATACCACGATCTGCTGATCTCGCTGAACACCTCGGCTGCGCAGCGGATCAGAACGCTGATCTGGGACGGGCGACGCAATCTGCTGACCGCGGCGCTTGCAGGTTTTGGGCGCGGCATCGGAGAGGTCGGCGCGATCATGATCGTGGGTGGCAATATCGACAATGCCACACGGGTCCTGACGACGGCCATCGCGCTGGAGACGGGCAAGGGGGATTTCGCGCTGGCGCTGGCGCTTGGATTTGTGCTGATTGCCTTGGCCATCGGCGTGAACATCTGTATCCATTGGCTGTCGCGGACTGAACGCGAGGGGCGCTGGTGACCACGATCCTGCCTCTTAGACTGGAAGACGTGAGCGTCCTTCGCAAAGGCAAGCGACTTTTGGGACCTGTGTCGATGACCCTGTCCGAAGGTGGTCTGACCATCATTGTCGGTCCGAACGGCAGCGGCAAGACCACCCTGCTGAAAGTCATGCATGGGGTGGAGCGGGTCAGTGCCGGACGCGTGCGGTGGGCTGTCCCGGATGAGCAAGCCCAGCACCATCAAAGCTATGTGTTCCAGACCCCCATCATGCTGCGCCGGTCGGTGGCGGATAACCTGCGGTACCCGCTGCAACTGCGCAAGACTCCCCGCGATACGGTCGAGACCTGTGTCGCCGACTGGGCCAGCAGGATCGGGCTGCAGGACTTGCTGAAGCTGTCAGCCACCCGTCTGTCGGGGGGCGAGAAACAGAGACTGGCGCTGGCGCGCGCGCTGATCAGGCGACCGGAAGTGCTGTTTCTGGATGAGCCCTGTGCCAATCTTGACGGGGCTTCCACACGGGACATCGAAAGACTGCTGGAGGAGGCACAACAGGCCGGGACCCGCATCATCATGACGACACATGATCTTGGACAAGCCAAAAGACTTGCGACCGATGCGATATTCATGCTGCATGGATGTATCAAAGAAGCAGCTCCGGCGGAGGCGTTTTTCGATGCGCCGCAAACTTCGGAACTACAGGCATTTTTCAGGGGGGATATCATCGCATGATGACACGTGTACTGGCCTCGGTGGCCGCCATTTTCATCGCCACCACGGCGTTGAGCGAAGACATCAAGCTGGCGGTGACAACATCATTTGAAAACTCCGGTCTCTCGGAGGTTCTCTTGCCCGCGATCAAGGAAGACATCGGCCTGGACGTCCAGTTGCTGGTTGTCGGGACCGGTCAGGCCCTGCGGCTGGGGCAGGCCGGCGACGTCGATGCGATTCTGGTGCATTCACGCGCTGCGGAAGAGAAGTTTGTCGAAGAGGGCTACGGGACCTACCGGCGCGAGATCATGTATAATGATTTTGTGTTCATCGGTCCTGCGGCTGATCCGGCAGAGATTGCGTCGTCCTCTTCTGCCGTTGTCGCGTTGCAAAAGATCGCGGGGACAGCGCCGCCCTTTGTCAGCCGCGGCGATGACAGCGGCACCCACAAGATGGAGCTGTCGCTTTGGGAAAGTGCCGGGCTCGATCCTGCGGAATTCGCCGACTGGTACCGGGCCGTTGGGTCGGGCATGGGGGCGAGCCTGAATACGGCTGCGGGCCTTGACGCCTATATTCTCGCGGATCGGGCGAGCTGGCTGAACTTTGGCAACAAGGCCGACCTCGCACTGTTGTTTTCGGGGGATCCCGCGCTCTTTAACCAATATGCCTTTCTGGCGGTGAACCCCGAAAAACACCCCCATGTGCGCAATGATCTGGCAGTGAAGCTCGAAACCTGGCTGACCAGCCCGCGCGCGGCAGAGCTTATCAACAGCTACCAGATCAACGGCGAGACACTCTTCACCTTCAACGCCCAACCCCGATAGGCTTCAGTGCTGGTGCGGGTCGTCGTCCAATGACCCATGCACGGCGAACTGCTCGATCCCGGCGTCCTGGGGTTGGATCATGCGGTAGCCTTCCTTGACACCCGCCTCGGTCAGCTCGCGCGTGACCGTGAGCAGGGTGTTGGGCGCGTGATCTTCGCAGAGCGCGATCATCTGATCGACTTCTTCCAGAGCCGTGCCCATTGCGGCCTCGACCGACGGGGCGCCGTAGATCGTCACAAAGTGCTGAGCGAGTGAGGCCGCCAGCGCCTCGCGTTCGAAGGGTTCGATCTGGGCCACCGCGACAAAGGTGGTGCGCCCGAACGTCTCAAGCCCCATCCAGCCGTTGGCAAAGGCCTGCTTTGCCTTGCCGGCCAGATCGCCTTCGGACCAGTTGGAAAACTCGAACCCGCCCGAGATGCACCATTCCCCGGTGCGTGCGGGGCTGTGGAACACACGGGTGTCGCTCTCGTCGAAATGAATTGCGCGCGCCAGTTTCATGGGGCCTCCCTCTGCAGGTCAGTCGTCAGCAGGTCCGTCAGCGGAATGATCGTCGTGCCGCTGTCTGACTGCAAGATCATTCCGAGGTTTTCGTCGATACCGGTGAAGGTGCCTTTGCGCCCGGCGACCTCTGTGGTTTCTTTCAGACCATGGGCGAGCCCGCTCCATTCGCTGTGGATCGGGCGCGGGCCCTCATCGCTCCAGCGGTTGATCCACACCAGCGTGTGCCGGACCCAGGCCTCCAGCAGATCGGGGGCCTGCACATCCGCGCAGCCTTCGGAAAAGAGGGCTGTGACATCTGGCGTCAGACCGGTCTCTTCGGCGGCGGGCCAGAGCGCAAGGGTCAGGCTCACCACCAGCCAGTCCGGTGTCTGTGCCGGGTCGCGGGGGGCGGCCGCCATGCAAAGCCGCCCTGCAACCGCGCCATTGATCCGCAACGGTCCCGCCCAGTCCAGATGCACGCTGACTTCCGGCGGGGCCAGCGCTCCCAGCGCATTCTGAAAGCCGATCCCGCAGAGCGGCAGCATGATCGCGGCCTCCCGCAAGGGCACGTCCGGCGCGAAAACCACCGCGGCACGCAGGATGTCGGGGCGCAGATCGTAGGTCATCAGCCCCGCATCACACCCCGCGCGGGCCTGTCGGCAGGCCGCCGCAAAAGGGTCAGCGCCGTCCGTGGGCTGGCCGTGAAACAGCGGTGGCAGGCTCAGATGGCTCATGCTTTTCCAAGCGCGATCAGCTCTTTGGCCACCGCACGGAACGCGGCGGCCTGCGGGCTTTCGGGTTTGGAGACGACAATCGGGGCGCCGCCATCGGCGGCCAGGCGTATGTCGAGATGCAGGGGGATCTCTGCCAGCAGCGGCACGCCGATCTTTTTCGCCTCCGCCGCCACGCCGCCATGCCCGAAGACATGCTCCTCGTGGCCGCAGTTGGAGCAGATGTGCGTGGACATGTTTTCGATCATCCCCAGGATCGGGGTGCCGAGCTGGTTGAACATGTCGATGCCCTTGCGCGCATCCAGCAAGGCCACATCCTGCGGGGTGGAGACCACGACGGCCCCGTCCACATGGAATTTCTGGGCTAGCGTCATCTGCACGTCGCCCGTGCCCGGCGGCAGGTCGACAATCAGCACATCCAGCGCCCCCCATTGCACCTGCGTCATCATCTGCTGGAGCGCCCCCATCAGCATCGGACCGCGCCAGACGGTGGCCTGGTCGTCGTTTGTCATGAGCCCGATGGACATCATCGTGACCCCGAAGTTGCGCATCGGCAGGATGGTCTTGCCATCGGGGGAGGCAGGGCGGCCCGAGACCCCCAGCATCCGCGGCTGAGAGGGCCCGTAGACATCCGCATCGAGCAGGCCCACGCGCCGCCCTTCCGCGGTCAGCGCACAGGCGAGATTGGCCGATAGCGTCGATTTGCCCACGCCACCTTTGCCGGAGGCAATCGCAATGATGTGGTCGATGCCGGCAACCTTCTGAGGGCCGGAGGGGGTCGAGGCCCGTTGCGGCTTGAGATCGGGCGGCGGCGCGGGGGTGCTATGCGCGGTCAGCAGAACCTGCGCCGTCGCAACCCCGGCCTGGGCCAGCGCCGTTTCGGCGGCTGCTTTGACCGTCTGGTAGGCGTCGGCCTGCGAGGCAGGCACTTCCATCACGAAACGCACCGCCCCGTCCTCGCCAACCGTCAGCGCCTTGACCAGCCCGGCGGCCACGATATCCGTGTCGGAGATCGGGTCGGTGACTGTTTTCAACGCCGTCAGCACGGCGTCCCGGGTGATGCTCATGCGTCTGCTGCACCGTTGATCTGGCCGGTCACGACATGCTCCAGCTCGAGCCCGTCAATGGTCAGGACAACTTTGGCCTCAAAGGTTTTGCCCTCGGTTTCACCGGCATTGCGCATGGCCTCTTCGATCGCCTGTTGAGAGGTGACGCCGACCTGCTTGAGGAATTTGCGCATGGACATGTTGAAGTCTTCGTTCATTCGATCTCTCCTTGATGGGTTCGAAATTGACAGTGATTTATGTGGGGCCCAGGGCCGGGAAAATAGGCGGGGTGCCGCAGAGCCCGAGAGGGAACGCCCCTGCCTCTGTGCTTTGGGGCTCGCCTCTAGTGATCCTTGCGTTTGCTGAGATAGTCATCGGTGGTGCGCACGCGGGGTCTGTCTTTGCTGGCAAAGGGGTTGTCGGTGGCATGATACTGGGCCTGTATGCGGCAATTGTCGCACATCTGGATCATGCGGATCGTCTCCGGGCTGGAGAACATCGCGTGGTTGCCCGCCAGCTTTTCTGTGATCCGCTCAACGGTCGATTTCACGCCAAAGAGCACACCGCATTCAATGCAGGGGAACGGCTCCTCTTCATGCATGACTTTCTGGGTAAAGGCATCGTCGGTCAGGTTGAGCTGCGGCACCAGCGTGATCGCCTGCTCTGGGCAGATATTGCTGCAAAGTCCGCATTGCAGGCAGGCGTCTTCCTGAAACCGCAGTTGCGGGTTGTCGGGATTGTCGCCCAACGCGCCGGAGGGGCAGAGCGACACGCAAGACAGGCAGAGCGTACAGGCATCCTGATCGACGGCAATCGCGCCATAGGGGGCCGCGTCGGGCAGGGCCACGAATTCCGCCTGCGGCTGGAGCGCCTTGGCCGCCAGTCGCGTCACCTGACGCCGGCTGCCGATGGGCAGGACCGGCTCTGCCAGGGGGGCTGCGGTCTCCGCCTCGTAAAGCGCGTCTGACAACGCGTCCGGGTCCTGCAGGTCCAGAAGGCGCAGGGATTGCGTTCCCGAAATCGCCTGGGCGAGCGTGGCTTCGCTGGCGAGGACATCGCGTTCAGTTTTGGGGGCCAGCAGGATGTCGACCTGCGCAAATCCGCAGGCCAGGGCGGCCAGCATTTCCGCATGGCCAAACCCGGCAAGGGCCGAGACGCTCAGCGGGATCACATCCGCCGGGAGCCCGCGCCCATGGCGCGCGCTGAGCGAGATCATCTCATCCCCGAAGGTCTCGTCATGCACCAGCAGCCGCGGTGCCGTACCGCCCGCCTGACGGTAGACGCTTGCCAGTTTGTGAAGCCGGGCGAAGACCGTGCTGACCGGCGGGGCGTCATAGGTGATCGCCCCTGACGGACACAAGGCGGCGCAGGCCCCACAGCCGGCGCAGATCATCGGGTCTATTGCCACGTGATCCCCCGCCGAGGTGATGGCACCGGTCGGGCAGATGTCGAGGCATTTTGAACAGGCCGGCTGTTCGGCGCGGGAATGGGCGCAGAGCGATTCCTCGAGACGCACATAGAGCGGTTTTTCAAAGGTGCCGATCAGCTGGGCCGCCGCGAATACGCCCTTTGCCACCGCCGGAGTGCTGCCGGGGTCTGCCCGCAGGTAGCCGTCGCGCTTTTCCGGGGCAGGGAACAGGGCGCTGCCCCCCGAGAGATCCAGAATGATATCGCAGTCCGACATCGCCCCGTCGCGCGCCGCGGTCCAGTTGGCAGCGCCACGGCCACCCGCGATGATCTGCTGGAACCCGTCGATCCGCAAGCTGAATTGCCCCAGAGTACCATGCGCGCGCGCCAGCCGTCCCGAGACGATCTCAACACCGGAGGGCTGTGCAACCTCCGGCGGGCGCGAGACGAGCAGGGTGACAGCCAGCGTGCCGGCAAGCTCGGTCGCGGCATTCAGGGCCGCATCGCTGTCCCCGATGACAAGGCAGCTGCCCTGCGAGACGATATCGAATGTCTTTTCGGAGGGGATTTCCAAAGTGGCCTCGGCGGCAAGGGCTGCCATCTTGGCGCTTGGGTCCTGGCCCGGCGCGGTCCAGCCCGCGCGGTCGCGGATATCTACAAACCCTGCGGGGTCGGCCCCGATCTCTGCGGCCAGATCCGCAAAGAGACCGGCCTGCTGCCGACAGGCAATGATGACGTCGCCCTCTTTCAGCTGTGCGGCGGTTTTTTCGATCTGTGTGCCGCAGGCATCGGTCAGGACGGTGCCGCAGGACAGGCCGGTTGCGGCCTCGATGGCTGATGCATCGAGCTGCTGGCTGCCCAGACAATCACACAAAATCAGTTTCTTGGTCATCCTCTTCCCCTCCGCGCGGCACTGGTCTTTGCCGCTCTGGCTGCAGGTGCCGCTGCATAGGTATTCAGGAATGCGCCCCTTCGTAAACCGGATTCGTCAACCTTTTCGACAACTTGCATCGCGGGACAGAGCTAGAACCTCGCAAGGGGAAAAAACCTCCGCCAATGCACAGCTGGCAATTGTTAATGTTTTCATGCATTTGATTGAATACAAAGTAAAACAGTCAGAATTATCACTTCAGATGTGTACCGGCGTATGCGAAATTTTCCTTTGATCTTGAGGCTGATTTGGTAGGGTAGGAACCACAAAGGAACAGTGCGAGGTTACCTTTTGACCAAAACCTACCCGGGTTCCCAGTCTTTGCGGTTGGGGGTCGTCATGAGAAGATTGCCCGGCGTTACCCGTTGGGCAAAATGGAGTTGGAAGGCCGTTGCGGTGCTTCCCGGCGCCGCAGATGCTGATTGGAAGCTGCTGCGGTCTGATGGGGAGGCTTGCGATTACCACGCAGCCACCCGTGACCTTTGGCTCTATGT
The DNA here is from genome assembly GCF_020622345.1 of Roseobacter weihaiensis. Lineage (GTDB taxonomy): Bacteria > Pseudomonadota > Alphaproteobacteria > Rhodobacterales > Rhodobacteraceae > Roseobacter > Roseobacter weihaiensis. The sequence goes on from NZ_JACNMO010000004.1 coordinate 179,891, forward strand.
TTCTGATACGGAAGCCTACGCGCATGAGTTGGGCGCACGGGTTCCTTCCGTCTACGTCGTTCTGCGTGCCAGCGATACCTCTGCGGAGACAGGGCTTGAGGTCATGCATGTCACAGTGTCGCCCTACGAGGCTCAGGACTATTGCGATTCCGGCGAGGAGATCGTCGAGAAAGTGGCAATGCCGGACGCGCTGCTGGCCTGGGTGCAGGACTATGTGGCGCGCCTTCACGTGGAAGAGCCCTTTGTCAAGCGGCGGCGCAACAAGGAAGACCTGACGCGCAAGGACAACGGGATCGGTGACAGCCGGATTTCGCAGACCACCGACGTCTACCGCGCCCCCACGGCGACACGGCAGGAGGCGGCAGAGTGACGGCACCGGCATCCTTCTGGGTCCGCAGGCGTGCTGCGGTGGAAGCTGAAGCTGCCGCTGACGCTCAGGCCGCGCGCGCGGCACAAGAGACAGCGCGCGCCGAGGCTTTGGCGGAGAAAGACGACGCTGAAGTGCTTGCCGAAATGGGGCTGCCTGATCCTGCGTCTTTGAAACAGGGCGATGATTTTGCCGGCTTCATGTCTCGCGAAGTGCCCGAGCATCTGCGGCGGCAGGCGCTGCGCACGTTGTGGCGCAGCAATCCCGTTCTGGCCTGCGTCGACGGGCTGAACGATTATGACGACGACTACCGTGCTGCAACGCTGCTGAATGAACCGATCAAGACGGCATACCAAGTGGGCAAGGGGATGATGGCCCATATCGAGGAGATGGAGCGCTTGGCATCGGCTGTTGAAGCCGGTGATACCGACACGCTGGGCGTGGCAGAAGGCGGTAAATCTGCGGTGACCCGTTCGCAGGAGACCTTGAAGGACGCGCAAACCGCCGCGGCAGATGTCGCGCGCACCGCAGACCCGGAACCGACGGAGAGTGACCCGGTTGATCCCGCCCCGCGCAAAATGCGTTTTCGGTTTGAGGAGGCAACGACATGACCGCCCCCGCCGAGATCACGGACGTGGCCAGCGAAGACCGCCTGCGCGCCGACCTTTACAACTTTCTGGGGCTTTTGCTCGCGCGTCCCGCAGACGAGATGTTGCTGGCGCAAACCGCTGATCTGAGCGGCGATGACAGCCCGCTGGGGCAGGCGATCTCCGGGCTGGCGCGCGTGGCGAAAGCCAGCAAGCCCAGGGCGGTCGAGCGGGAATTCAACGCGCTCTTCATCGGGCTGGGGCGGGGCGAGCTGCTGCCCTATGCCAGCTATTATCTGACCGGCTTCTTGAATGAGAAACCGCTGGCACGGTTGCGGCAGGACATGGCGGCCCTGCAGGTGACCCGCGCGGACAACGTCTTTGAGCCCGAAGACAGCATGGCCGCGCTGATGGAAACCATGGGCGGTCTGATCGTGGGCCGCTTTGGGTCTTTCGCGGATCTGGACCGGCAAAAGACGTTTTTCAACAACCACATCGCGCCCTGGGCCACGCATTTCTACACCGATCTGGAGGCGGCGAAGGCCTCGATCTTCTACGCCTCGGTCGGCGCGGTCGGACGTGAATTCATGACAATTGAACGCGAAGCATTTCGCATGACAGCAGGCTGACCTGCACGAACCAGGCGGGATGCAGTCTTAAAAGATGAAAGGGACTAAAAATGGCAAGAAAGACAGAAGGCGAAGCAAGCCGTCGTGATTTTCTCAAACTGGCGGGCACTGCCGCGCCGGCAGCGGTCGCGGTGGTGGCCGCAGGCACCGGTGGTGCAGAGGCGGCAGAGCCTGACCTGAGCTCCGACAAGATGCAGGACACCGCCCATACCCGTGCGTATCTCGAAAGTACGCGTTTCTGACAGAACACCCCCCAGGCGCGGCGTCTCTATCCCGCTTCGGACCTTAAGAAACAAATCATTAACCCAGCCACCTCATCGGGGGCAGCAAGGGAGGAAAACATGCTAAGAAAAAAGACCAACTCGGTCGGTCAACGCGCGGGACGCAGCAGCATTCTCGCGAATGTGTCATCAAAATCCGTCGACCGTCGCGCGTTTCTGCGGGGCTCGGGCCTTGCCATCGGTGGTCTGGCCGCCATCTCCGCAACCGGCGGCGCTGTCACTCAAGCCTCTGCGGCAACCGCGGTCAGCGGTGCGGTCGAGACCTTGAAAACGGTCTGCACACACTGTTCGGTCGGCTGCACGGTCATCGCCGAGGTCGCCAATGGCGTTTGGACCGGGCAGGAACCCGGCTGGGACAGTCCCTTTAACCTTGGCGCGCATTGCGCCAAAGGGGCTGCGGTGCGCGAGCACGCCCACGGCGAGCGGCGTCTCAAGTACCCGATGAAGAAAGAGAACGGCGAGTGGGTCCGCATCTCCTGGGAGCAGGCCATCGACGAGGTCGGCGACAAGATGATGCAGATCCGCGAGGAAAGCGGCCCGGATTCCGTCTATTGGCTGGGCTCTGCCAAGCACAACAACGAACAGGCCTATCTCTTCCGCAAGTTTGCCGCCTATTGGGGCACCAACAACGTCGACCACCAGGCACGGATCTGTCATTCCACCACGGTGGCCGGGGTGGCTAACACATGGGGCTACGGCGCCATGACCAACAGCTATAACGACATGCACAATTCCAAGGCGATGTTCCTCATTGGCGGCAACCCAGCCGAAGCGCACCCCGTGTCGCTGCTGCACATGCTGAAGGCCAAGGAGCAGAACAACGCGCCGCTCATCGTCTGCGATCCGCGCTTTACCCGCACGGCGGCCCATGCGGATGAATATGTGCGCTTCCGTCCGGGCACGGACGTCGCGCTGGTCTGGGGCATCCTCTACCACATCTTCGAGAATGGCTGGGAAGACAAGGAATTCATCCGCACCCGCGTCTGGGGCATGGATGAAATCAAGAAAGAGGTGGCCAAGTGGACGCCCGATGAGGTTGAACGCGTCACCGGCGCGCCCGGCAGCCAGCTCAAGCGCGTGGCGCGCACGCTGGTCAACAACCGCCCCGGCACCGTGATCTGGTGCATGGGGGGCACCCAGCACACCAATGGCAACAACAACACGCGCGCTTATTGCGTGCTGCAGCTTGCCTTGGGCAATATGGGTGTCGCCGGAGGCGGTACGAACATCTTCCGCGGCCACGACAACGTGCAGGGCGCAACGGATCTCGGCGTTCTGGCCGATACGTTGCCGGGATACTACGGCCTTTCCGAAGGCGCCTGGGCGCATTGGGCCCGGGTCTGGGAAGAGGATCTTGATTGGCTCAAGAGCCGCTTTTCGAAAGAGGAGTTCGACGGCAAGTCGATGATGAACCTCACGGGCATCCCGGTGTCGCGTTGGATCGACGGCGTGCTGGAGGATGCCGAAAACATCGATCAGCCCGACAACACCCGCGCCATGGTGCTCTGGGGTCATGCGCCGAACTCCCAGACCCGTCAGAAAGAGATGAAGACGGCGATGGAAAAGCTCGACCTGATGGTGGTGATCGACCCCTATCCGACGGTTTCTGCGGTGATGCAGGACCGGACCGATGGTGTCTACCTGCTGCCCGCCTGTACCCAGTTCGAGACACGCGGATCGGTGACGGCCTCCAACCGCTCGATCCAGTGGCGCGAGCAGGTGGTCGAACCGCTCTTTGAATCGAAACCGGACCACACCATCATCTCGATGCTGGCGGAGAAATTCGGCTTTCACGACAAGCTCTTCCGCACCATTACCTTTGAGGGGGACGAGCCGGTGATCGAAGATATCACCCGCGAGTTCAACAAAGGTATGTGGACCATCGGCTACACCGGCCAAAGCCCCGAGCGGCTGAAGCTGCACATGGCCAATCAGCACACCTTTGATCGCACGACGCTGCGGGCCGTCGGCGGCCCGGCGGATGGCGATTTCTACGGCATGCCATGGCCCTGCTGGGGCACGCCCGAGATGAACCATCCAGGTACGGCAAACCTTTACGATATGTCGATGCCTGTCGCCGAGGGTGGGCTCGCCTTCCGCGCCCGCTTCGGTGTGGAGCGTGACGGGGACAACCTGCTGGCCGAGGGGGTCTCCAACCCCGGGGCGGATATCCAGGACGGCTACCCAGAGTTCACCATGCAGATGCTGATCGATCTGGGCTGGGACAGCGATCTTACGCCCTACGAACGGCGGATGATCGAGTGGGTCTCGGGGCTCGCCGATACCCGTCCGGGGACGGAGGAAGTCGGCGAGACCTCGCAACAGGGCGACTTGCCGTCAGACTATGCAGCCAAAGTCGGCGGGGTGAACTGGAAAACCGATCTGACGGGCGGCATCCAGCGCGTTGCGATCAAGCATGGCTGTGCGCCCTTCGGCAACGCCAAGGCGCGCGCGGTTGTCTGGACCTTCCCCGATCCAGTGCCCGTGCACCGCGAGCCGCTCTACAGCAACCGGCGTGATCTGGTGGCGGATTATCCGACTTACGAGGACAAGCAGTTCTGGCGTTTGCCGACAATGTACAAGTCGATCCAGGATCAGGATTTCTCGGCGGAGTATCCGATCATTCTGACCTCTGGCCGCTTGGTCGAATATGAAGGCGGCGGCGACGAGACCCGGTCGAACTCCTGGCTGGCGGAATTGCAGCAGGATATGTTCGTCGAGGTCAACACCCGCGACGCCAACAACCTCGGCATTCGTGATGGCGAACAGGTCTGGGTCGAAGGCCCCGAGGGCGGCAAGGTCAAGGTTATGGCCATGGTCACCGAGCGGGTCGAGGCGGGGGTTGCCTTTATGCCCTTCCACTTCGGTGGCCACATGGAAGGTGTTGATCTGAGGGACAAATACCCCGAAGGTGCTGACCCCTACGTACTTGGGGAATCCTGTAACACCGCGCAAACCTATGGCTATGACAGCGTAACCCAGATGCAAGAGACCAAAGCGACTCTTTGCAAAATCTGGGCAGCATAAGGGAGATACGAACATGGCAAGAGCAAAGTTTCTCGTCGACGCTGAACGCTGCATTGAGTGCAACGCCTGCGTGACGGCCTGTAAAAACGAACATGAAGTGCCTTGGGGCATCAACCGCCGGAAGGTCGTCACCATCAATGACGGCAAGCCGGGGGAGCGGTCGATCTCCGTGGCGTGCATGCACTGCTCAGATGCGCCCTGCATGGCGGTTTGCCCGGTGGATTGTTTCTACCAGAACGAAGAGGGGATTGTCCTGCATTCCAAGGATCTGTGCATCGGATGCGGGTACTGCTTTTACGCCTGCCCCTTCGGCGCGCCCCAGTTCCCGCAGGCTGGCAACTTTGGCAGCCGGGGCAAGATGGACAAATGTACCTTCTGCGCCGGGGGCCCCGAAGAAAACCACTCCACCGCCGAGTTCCAGAAGTACGGTCGCAACCGGATCGCCGAAGGCAAGCTGCCGATCTGCGCCGAGATGTGCGCCACCAAGGCGCTGCTCGCCGGGGACGGCGACACGGTCTCGGATATCTACCGGGAGCGTGTGGTGGCCCGGGGCTTTGGCTCCGGTGCCTGGGGCTGGGGTACGGCCTACGACCAGAAGGGCGGTTGATTCCAACCTCCCCTTGAACTTGGCAAACTGTCCGGGCAGCTCTGACGGGCTGCTCAGGACGTCTCTTTGACAGGATCTGAAAACATGTTGCGCTTGATCTGTGCTTTCTTTCTCTCTCTGAGCTGTGCGCTGGCCGCTTCCGCGCAAGAGGCGGAGGCCCCGCGTGACCGGTCCGCCACCGGTGGGGCCCAGACGCTCGAAGACATCATGGAGCGTCAGCAGGGGCTTGCGGTGGACAATGCATTTCGCAGCGAGCTGAACGGCGAGGCCGCCGCTGCAGCCGCCACAACCGAGCAGTTGGGCGCACGCGGGGGGGCGTCGGATCCCGATCTGTGGCGCGCGCTGCGGTTTGACAGCGCCGATGTAACAACCCAGATCCAGCATCCTGCGGCCACTGTTCTGATCCAGGACACCGGTATGTGGTGGGTGCAGTTCCGCGAAGGGCCACTGACGACCTATGGGTTCGGTCTGGTGCTTGGCATGATTGGGCTGCTTGTCCTGTTCTATCTGATCCGGGGCCGCATTCGTATCGACGGCGAGAGAACGGGGCGTACGATCCTGCGCTTCACCTCCATCGAGCGTTTCGCCCATTGGCTTTTGGCCGGGTCGTTCATTCTGCTGGGCCTGACGGGCATTATTTCACTGCTGGGGCGGCAATTCCTGATTCCGGCCCTGGGCCCGGATGGTTTCTCGGCAATCGCAATTGGCGCGAAATGGATTCATAACAACGTCTCCTGGGCCTTCATGCTGGCCATCGTTTTGATCTTCTTCTTCTGGGTTGTTCACAACCTGCCAGACCGCACGGATATCAACTGGCTGCTGAAGGGCGGCGGTATCTTTGGCGGCGGCCACCCCCCGGCCAAGAAATTCAACGCAGGTCAGAAATTCATCTTCTGGTCTGTCATTATCCTCGGTGGATCGATCTCGGCTTCTGGTCTGTCGCTGCTCTTCCCCTTCGAGTTGCCGATGTTCGCAGCGACATTCGAGAAACTCAATCAATTCGGAATTCCGCAACTTATAGGCCTGGGCGAACTCAATACCGACCTCGCACCGCACACCGAGATGCAATACGCGCAGCTCTGGCATGCGATTGTGAGCTTCGTGCTCTTTGCGATTGTGATCGCTCATATCTACATCGGCTCCGTCGGGATGGAGGGGGCCTATGACGCCATGGGCAGCGGTGAAGTTGAAGAGCAGTGGGCGCGCGAGCACCACAGCCTTTGGGTGGAAGAGGTCAAAGCGAAAGAGGCGCAGGCGGGGAATTCGGCATGAAGGAGATTGTTCTTGCCTTCGCCGCCATGGCCCTGATTTCTGTTGGAGCAAGCTTCGCCCTGCATGAGGTTGGTTTTTCATCCGCGGAACAGACCAGTGGTAACGCTGTCCGTCTGGATTGACAGAGATCGGGCAGGCTAGCTTGCGATCCGGACATCCGGATCATGGGTCAACCGGTTCATCTGCTCAAAGAAACGCGCCCCCTGCGTGCCGATGTGCTGCCGCAGGATCGCCACCGTAAGATTGGTGTCACCTGTGCCCAAAGCCCGCAACAGCGCCGTGTGCTCATCGGCAGAGGCAGCCATGCGGCCCCGCAACTGAAACTGGATCCGCCGGAAGGGTTTCAGACGGGCGTAGAGCGCGCGTGCCTGATCCTCCAAAAAGGTGTTTCCGCTGAGGCGGTAGAGCTGTTGGTGGAAGGCCTCGTTGTGGTGGGCGTAGCCGGCGGCATCCTCCACGGCCAGGGCTTGGGTGCAGCGCGCATTGATGTCCTTGAGCAGCCTTAGACCTTCCGGTGGCATACGCTCCGCGGCCAGTCTACCGCAGATGCCTTCGATCTCGGCCATCGTCTCGAACATCTCGATGACGCTCGTGACGCCAGGCCGTTGCACAAACACCCCCCGACGCGGGACCTGTTCGGCCAATTTCACCGCGACCAGGCGTTGCAGCGCTTCGCGGATGGGGGTGCGCGATACCCCAAACCTGGCGGCAAGGCGGGCTTCATCCAGTCGTTGACCTTCGTGGAACTGGCCGGTGAACACCATCTCCTCGAGGACATCGGCAATACGCTCTGCTTGTCTGGTTTCCATCAGATCAACCTCGTTTCTTGGCCGGGCGGGTGTTCAGCGGCCCGGCCGTTTTGATGTCGGAAAGCGGTTGAAACAGCGGCCGGTCTGCCCATCTGTCAAACAACCCCACCAGCGAAATCGGATGGGTCGGTCTGATCCGCTCTTGGGGGCCTGCCACCGATAAGCTGGGTAATCTCTGCAGCGGCTTCGGCAACCATCGCGCCAAGTTCGGGGACATGCAGCGCATCAAAACGCGTATTTGGTCCCGAAATCGACACCCCGCCGCAGGCTTCCTGATGCTCGTCGTAAATTGCACTGCCAATGCAGGACATGCCGATATACCGCTCTTCGCTGTCAAAGGAATACCCGCGTACTCTGGTGCGCTGCAGATCCTCGAAAAGATCAGCGGGCGTGGTCAGCGTATTCTCTGTAAAGGCCACCAGCCCTGACGCCATCAAAAGCCGCCGCACCTCCGCTTCTTGCAGTGACGACAGTATCGCCTTGCCGATGCCTGAGGCATGCATGGACGTTCGCGTGCCACGCGCGAAAAACGCGCGGATCGGGTTGAGCGTTTCCACCTGACCGACAAAGACAACCTCGGCCCCGTCCGGGATGGCCAGATTGGCCGTTTCACCGGTTTTCTCCATCAGCTGGCGCATGACCGGGCGGCTGACCTCCGCCAGGCTGGTCTGGTTCATGAATGCCACGCCAATGCGGTAGGCCTCAAGGCCGATGCTCCAGTCCTGCCGTTCCTCGTTGAAGGAGACGAAGCCGTGCTTTTGCAGGGTTGTCAGAATGCGATGGGTCGTTGCGGTCGGGACGCCCAAGGACAAGGAAAGGTCCGTCAATGTCGCCTGACCGCTGCGCGCGATCCCTTCCAGAACGCCCAAGGCGCGGTCCAGCGACTGCATCGTGCCGGCCGAGCTTTCCTTGAACTGCGATTTCGGACGGCCTCTTTGGCGTTTTACAGTGTTCATTCAGCCCATTTCTCCTCGGTTGGCTGTCCATTTATTGCAATCGGGAATTTTGTCCAATGTAATTGGAAATTAATTTCAAATATTTTCAAAAATATAGAATTGAAAACATAAAAATATCATAAAAACAGTGTATTGAAATTTTAATTTTTATAATGAAAATATTTTTTGAAAAAATTGCAACCCTCCCCCAATCCCTGTAAGTTGAGCGTCAGAGATCAGGAGGAATTCGGTATGTCAGATCAAAACCCAGTCTTTATTCCCGGACCAACAAACATCCCCGACCGTTTGAGGTCGGCCATGCAGGTCCAGACGCGTGACCATCGTGCGCCTGATTTTGTCGAGACTTTCGCCCCGGTACTGGAAGACACGAAAAAGGTCTTTGGCACCAAGGATGGGACAGTCATAACGTTTCCGGCGAGCGGTACCGGCGGGTGGGAGGCCGCTGTGTGCAACACGCTCAGCCCTGGTGACAGGGTGCTGGTGGCGCGCTATGGCACCTTCAGCCATCGTTGGATTGACCTGTGTCAGCGTCATGGTCTGGAGGTTGAGATCATCGAATGCCCCTGGGGCTCCGGAGCGCCCGCCGACAAGTTCGAGGCAGCGCTTTCTGCAGATACCACGCACAAGATCAAGGCGGTCCTGGTGACCCACAACGAGACAGCCACCGGCGTCAAATCCGATATCGCAGAGGTCCGCGCGGCAATGAATGCGGCCAGCCACCCGGCGCTCTTGTTTGTCGATTGCGTGAGTTCTCTGGCCTCCATGCCCTTCGACATGGACGGTTGGGGCGTGGATATTGCCGTGTCCGGGTCGCAAAAGGGGTTTATGCTGGCTACCGGCATGGCGATCCTCGGGGTCAGCCCCAAGGCACTCGCCGCGATGGAAACGGCCACGCTGCCCCGCACGTTCTTTGATTTCAAAGACATGATGGCGGCCAATGTGTCCGGGGGCTTCCCCTACACCCCGCCATTGCAACTGATCTATGGTCTGCGCGAAAGCCTGAACATGCTGTTTGAGGAGGGGTTGGAGAATGTCTACGCCCGTCATTCCCGTCTCGCCGAGGGGGTGCGGCGCGCCGTCGATGCCTGGGGGCTGCGCCTCGTTGCGCAAAGCCCGGAGCTTTACTCCGACACGGTGAGCGCCATTTATACCCCCAAGGGACTCGACAGCAATGCGCTGACGCAGCAGGCGTTTGACCATTACGGGGTATCCTTCGGCGTCGGTCTGGGGGAGATGCACGGCAAGGCCTTCCGCATCGGTCACCTTGGCAGTCTCACGGATGTGATGGTGCTGTCGGGTTTGGCGACGATGGAGATGGCGATGGCCGATCTGGACTACCCGGTCGAACTGGGCACGGGTGTGGCCGCCGCCCAGGAGTACTTCCGAAGGGGGCAGGGTGCCGCTATCAAGACCGCAGCATAAGGAGGCAGAGATGTTGGATACCATGACCGGCCCCGATCTCACCATTGAGCATGTGCGTGCCGCGCATGCGCGGATCAAGCCCTATATTCATGAGACACCGATCCTGACGTCGGAGTATTTCAATGACCTGACGGGGGCCGAGTTGTTCTTCAAATGCGAGAATTTCCAGAAGGCCGGGGCGTTCAAGGTGCGCGGGGCGTCAAATGCAGTCTTCGGGCTCAGCGACGAGATGGCCGCCAAGGGGGTGGCGACGCATTCTTCGGGCAACCACGCGCTGTCGCTGAGCTATGCGGCGGGGCGGCGCGGTATCCCCTGCCATGTGGTGATGCCCCGCACAGCGCCCGAGGCAAAGAAGGCGGCGGTGCGCGGCTATGGCGGCATAATCACCGAATGCGAGCCGTCGACCACGAGCCGAGAAGCCGTCTTTGCCGAGGTGCAGGCCGAAACAGGTGCGGAGTTCGTGCATCCCTACAACGATCCGCGTGTGATCTGCGGGCAGGCCACCTGTTCGCTGGAAATGTTGAGCCAGATTGAGAATATGGACGCGGTGATTGCGCCCATCGGGGGTGGCGGTATGATCTCGGGCACCTGTCTGACGCTTTCAAACCTCGCGCCACAGATGCAGATCTATGCGGCGGAACCGGATCAGGCGGATGATGCCGCGCGCTCTTTCAGGGCGGGCCACATCATTGCCGACGACGCGCCGGTGACTGTTGCGGATGGCTTGAAGGTGCCGCTGAAAGAGAACACCTGGCACTTCGTGTCACATTTCGTGACCGATGTGCTGACCGCCTCGGAGCAGGAGATCATCGACGCGATGAAGCTGACCTGGGAGCGGATGAAGATCGTGATGGAGCCAAGCTGTGCCGTGCCGATGGCCGCCATTCTGCGCAACCCGGAGGTCTTTCGGGGCAAGCGCGTGGGGGTCGTCATCACGGGTGGCAACGTGGATTTGGATAAACTGCCCTGGACACTGGACTGAGGAGAAACGGACATGAACAAGCAAGTAAACTTTGAAGACTATGAAGTTGGCTATGATATCCCCGCCGCGATCGGCATGGAGGAAGCGGATATCCAGACGCCCTGCCTAGTGCTCGACCTCGATGCGCTGGAACGCAATATCAAGAAGATGGGCGACTGGGCCAAGGCGCATGGCATGCGTCACCGGGTCCACGGCAAGATGCACAAATCCGTCGATGTGGCCCTGTTGCAGGAAAGTCTTGGCGGGTCTTGTGGGGTGTGCTGCCAGAAAGTGTCGGAGGCCGAGGTCTTTGCCCGTGGCGGTATCAAGGATGTGCTGGTCTCCAATCAGGTGCGGCAGCCGGAAAAGATCGACCGTCTGGCGCGGTTGCCCAAACTGGGGGCGCGCGCGATCTGTTGCGTGGATGACATCGAGAATGTGGCGGACCTTTCAGAGGCTGCGACACGTCACGGAACCCAGATTGAATGCCTGGTGGAGATCGACTGCGGGGCGGGTCGCTGCGGTGTGACGACCACCCCGGAAGTGGTCGAAATTGCCAAGGCCATCGACGCGGCGGAGGGTCTGAAGTTCGCCGGTATCCAGGCCTATCAGGGCGCGATGCAGCACATGGACAGCTACGCGGACCGCAAGGCCAAGATCGACATCGCGGTGGCGCAGGTCAAAGACGCCGTGGACACACTGAAAACCGAAGGTATGGAGTGCGATATCGTCGGCGGCGGCGGCACCGGATCTTATTACTTTGAGGGGAATTCAGGCGTTTACAACGAATTGCAGTGCGGCTCTTACGCTTTCATGGATGCGGATTACGGGCGCATTCTGGATGAGAACGGCAACCGGATCGATCAGGGGGAATGGGAAAACGCGCTCTTTATTCTGACCTCGGTGATGAGCCACGCCAAGGCGGACAAAGCCATCGTCGATGCAGGCCTCAAGGCACAGTCGGTCGACAGTGGTCTGCCGGTGATCTTTGGCCGTCAGGATGTCGAATACATCAAGTGTTCGGACGAGCACGGTGTCGTGGCCGATCCGGGCGGCGTGCTCAAGGTCAATGACAAGCTCAAACTGGTGCCCGGCCACTGTGACCCGACCTGCAATGTGCATGATTGGTACGTGGGCGTACGGGACGGCAAGGTGGAAACGCTCTGGCCGGTGTCCGCGCGCGGCAAGGCGTATTGAGCCCCCGGCGAGGGATCAAAAAAGGTGCGTCCGGACCCTCCGGGCGCGTTTCACATGCAAGGCTCAAGACAGGAAGACCCGATGTCAGAAGGATTACTGATCGTCAGCGAAGAAATATGCGCCGAAGTCGTCAGCAGCGCGGATGCATTCACCGCCGTGGAGGCGGTTTTTGGCGCGATGGCGAAGGGCGATGCCTATAATTTCCCGGTGATCAGAGAGGCGATTGGCTATGCGGATGCGCTTTATGGCTTCAAATCCGGCTTTGACAAGGCGGGCAAGACGCTGGGCGTGAAATCCGGGGGGTATTGGCCCGGCAATATGGACAAGGGGCTGACCAACCACCAGTCCACGATTTTTCTCTTTGATCCCGATACCGGCATGTTGCAGGCGCTGGTGGGGGGCAATTACCTGACAGCGGTGCGCACGGCGGCCTCCTCCTCGGTCTCCATTGCGCATCTGGCGCGCAAGGACGCCCGGGTGCTGGGCATGGTGGGGGCCGGGCATCAGTCGACCTTCCAGTTGAGGGCCGCGGCCCGGCAGCGTGATTTTGAAAAGGTGGTGGCCTGGAACCCGCATCCCGAAATGCTGCCGCGCCTTGCCGCGGTTGCCGAAGAGCTTGGGGTGGGCTTTGAGGCGGTCAGCCCGCAGGAGCTGGGAGCACAGGCGGATGTCATCATCACCATTACTTCGGCCTTTGAACCCTTGCTGATGAAGGATTGGATCAAACCCGGCACGCATCTCGCCTGCATGGGAACCGATACCAAGGGCAAGCAAGAGGTAGATCCTGCCTTGCTGGCCAGCGCGCGGGTCTTTGCGGATGAGATCAGCCAGTCCACGACAATCGGCGAAGCCCAGCATGCTACAGAGCAGGGCCTTCTGAAGAGCACAGACATTACGCCCATCGGGGCCGTCATCAATGGCGATCATGCCGGACGCAGCAGCCCGGAAGAGATCACCCTCTTTGACGGGACCGGTGTTGGCTTGCAGGATCTGGCGGTGGCCTCCGTGGCCGCGCGCGAAGCGGAAAAGCAGGGCAAAGCCACCCGCGTCGCCCTCTGATCCGAGGGAAAGAGGCGTTTTCCAAATGAACCGTCCGGGGGTCGCGTCCTGGACGGTTTTTGTGTCCAAACGGCCGGTTTTTGACCGGATTTCCTTAAACTTCTCCTAAAAACACGGGATCAAGGCACGGGCCTTCCCTCTGTTGGCCATCTTTTCGACACAGCATTTGAGCCTTTTCCTTTCAAGACCCGGAGTGCGTGCAGAGGTCAGCGACCCCTCAGCATGACGCGCCGCAAACGGAATGGGATGAGTGGTCAGGCTGTGAGCAACGACGACGCAAAAGAGGGACAGGAGATCAATGCGGATGCCCTGGCGCCCGGCAGCAAGCTGTTGAGCGGTCAGTACGAGATTCTGCGCTACCTCAGCAGTGGCGGTTTTGGCATTACCTATCTTGCGCGCGACAGCCTCAATCGGACAGTGGTCATCAAGGAATGCTTTCCCGAAGCGTTCTGCAGCCGGGTCAAAAAGACCGTGCGCGCCCGGACACAGAATTACATCGATGACTTTCGCTCCATCGTGCAGCTGTTCATCCGCGAGGCGCATGCGCTGTCCAAGCTCGATCATCCCAGCGTGGTCGGGGTGCATCAGGTCTTTGAAGACAATGAGACGGCCTATATGGCGCTGGATCTGATCGAGGGCAAAGACCTGCTCGACATCATCGAAGAGGACGCATCGCAGATCGGACCCGAGGCCGTGCGTGCGCTGACCCTCAAGCTGCTGGACGCCATCGCCCATGTACATGCGCGGGACTTGCTGCACCGGGATATCTCGCCGGACAACATCCTGGTCGAGCCGTCAGGCCATCCCGTGTTGATCGATTTCGGAGCCGCCAGAGAAGAGGCGAGCCGTAAAAGCCGCATGCTCTCCGCGATGCTGGTGGTCAAGGACGGCTATTCCCCGCAGGAATTCTACGTGGCCGGCAGCCAGCAGCATCCCTGCAGTGACCTCTACGCGCTGGCGGCCACGCTGACGCATCTGATCTCGGGCACAGCGCCGCCCAACAGCCAGGCCCGGCTTGCCGCCCTCGCCAGCAACCAGCCGGATCTCTATGCGCCGCTTTTGGGGCGGTTTCCACAATATGACGGCGCGTTCCTGTCGGCGATCGACAGATGCATGAACATCGTGCCCGCAGAGCGGCTGCAGTCCGCCGAAGACTGGGCACTGATGATCGACCACAACAAGCGCCTTGAGATCGCCCGCGCGGCAGCGCAGCAGGACAAATCCATCGACCAGACGGTCATGAAGCTGGTGAAATCCGTTCAGGACAGCCCCGATGGCTCCCCGACGGATGGGCTGGGTCAACGACCCGGCCCCGCCCCTGATGCGCCCCAGTCGGCTGAGTTTTTGCCCGTGCAAGAGGCGCAAACGTCAGATGCGGACAGTCTTACGCAACAGGATGTGTTGGACGGACCGGCCCCGGCGGACAGTGACGCTTCTGACGCGCTGATCTCCCACGCGGCGGATCTGGAGGAGACAGCCCGCCCAGAGGATCGCGGCAATCAGGTGCGCCCCGAGGCACCGGCACCCGCCCCAAGCCCCTATCTGCGGGTCGCCTCAAAGGCAGTTGAGGCCGCCAAGGCGCCAAAGGCCCCGCCACCGCCCGTCATCACGCCCCGCCGCATCATGCGCTTTGCAACCGTGCCAGTGGTTTTCTGCGCTTATTTTTTCTACGCCCAGACCTTGTTTCAATATGAAGAGGTTCAACAGGCGACCCTGCAACCCCTACTGACGTTTGGCGAGGGGTTTGGCGGCTGGAACGACAGCGGCGCCTCTCCCGTCACGGTCCGTCGAGGCATCGGCGGCTGATGAAACAGGCAATCTCTCTCCTTAGACTTCCGGAAGGGCGTGACGATGCATTCCCTTTCTTTCAAACCATAAGAAAGGCAGATCAATGACACTCTTCAAAAAAGTATTCCAGAACCAGGCCCGTCCCGCGACCGAAGAGGAGGCTCTGGAGGAAGAGGCGCTGCGCAGCAACTTTATGGATGCGCCCGACGCCTCAGGGCCTCTGGTGCTGGACCCCTTTGAGCATGCGCTCGAGCGGCGGGAGCACTCGGAGGAAGAGGTCGACCCCGGCGAAGATGACCTCCATGATGAGGATGACCTTGCGGCTCTGAAGGATGCTTTCGCCCAGGATCCTTTTGAGGCCGAGGGTGATGTGGCCGCCATGATGCATGAGCCTGTCAACGAGGAGCTGACGTCTGACGCGTTTGACCCCGCAGATGGGCCCGGGCAAACGGATGACGAGATCGTGGCCTGCCTTGGGCGTGCTCTCGCGGCGAAGACGCCAGAGGTGGAAGAGGAAGATCGCCCCGAGCTGACCGAGGACGCTGATCCGGGTGCAGGCGATGAGGCTGCCGCCACAGGTTCGCATGACGCTGCGGAGTTTGCCGCTGAGACATTCGCATCTGCAGAGGAAGCCGCGGAGGAAGAGGTTGCCGCAGAAGACCTGAACATCGCAGCTTTTGCCAAAGAACAGATGGCGGCCTTGGCCGACGGCCCGGCCAACGCACCGGCGGAGGTGGATGCCGAGGAGGACGCCGCGGACGAGCCGGTCCTTGATTTGTCGCGTCGTGCGGGCCTTGATGTCTTGCCAGCCCCTGCAACGGGGCGCGCAGGCCGCAGGGCAGGCCGGGTCAAGACAAGGCTTTTGGGCTTTAACCGCACGCCGACTGACGAAAACGACCCCTTTGAGCAAGCCCCCGATGCGACGGCAACGGCGCAGCGCGAAAAGTTTCCGGTGGGCTGGCTTGTCATTGTCGAAGGGCCGGGGATGGGGCATTCCTTCAGCATTTTTGCAGGCGCCTCCGTCATCGGTCGGGGCGAAGATCAGGTGATCCGGCTTGATTTCGGAGACAACAGCATCTCGCGCAACAATCACGCGGCCATCGCCTATGACGAGGAGCAGAACAAGTTCTATATCGGCCACGGCGGCAAATCCAATATCATCCGCCGCAATGCGCGCCCCGTGCTCAGCACCGAAGAACTGCACCACGCCGATCTCATTCGCATCGGCGAGACCACCTTGCGGTTTGTGGCCCTTTGTGGGTCGGATTTTCAGTGGAACATGGCCGGGGGTCCGGATGCAGCCGGTCTTTGAATTTGACGCAGTCTCTGCCTTGAGCAAGGGGCAGCGCGACTACCAGGAAGATGCCATCATCACCGATTTCGCCCGCGGCGCAGATGTCGGGGTGGTTGTTCTTGCGGATGGGATGGGCGGTCATGCCGCAGGCGATGTGGCCAGCAAGATCGTGGTCACCGAGGTCTTCAGCGAGCTGATGTTTCAGCGCGGCGAGACCAGCCGTTTTGAACGGGACGTGCCGGGCACTTTGCGGGCGGCCGCGATGGCCGCCAATGCCTGCCTGAAAGGTCATGTTCAAGCCTATCCCGAGACCCACGGGATGGGGGCGACCCTGGTGGCGGCGGTTGTGGCCGACCGGCATCTCTACTGGATATCGATCGGGGATTCGCCGCTTTTTCTGTTCCGCGCGGGCGCGCTGATCCAGTTGAACGAAGACCACTCCATGGCGCCGCAGATCGACTTCATGGCCAAATCGGGCCTGCTGGGCAAGGAAGAGGCTGAAAAGCATCCTGATCGCAACACGCTGACATCTGTGCTGTTCGGCGAGGATGTGCCAAAGATCGACTGCCCCGACGCCCCTGTCGACTTGCAGGATGGTGATATTCTGCTGGTGGCCAGCGACGGGCTGCAGTTCCTGCGCAATGAAGAGATCGAAGCCGCCCTGCGGCGGAACAGATCCAGTCCAAGTGCTGATATTGCCGATGATCTGTTGCAGCGGGTCATGGCGCTGGATGATCCGGATCTCGACAATGTTTCCTTTTCGATCATCAAGATTCAGGACTACGACAAGGCCGATCAGGCTCGGGCGCAGTCGGCGGGGCGATCGGGTATCCGCTGTGTTGGATGATCCAGGTGCCTCCGAACTGGCCGACCGGCTGGCTGCGGCGGCAACACATGAGCGGTTGTCGCAGGCGGCCCGCGATCAGGCGCGCGGCTTGGCGGACCGGTTGGCGCAGGGGGTGAAGATTTGTCTACTGGGTCCCAAGGGGGCTGGAAAATCCGCGATATGCGATGCCATCGTCGGGCGGCGGTCGGAGATCAGGGCGCAGGAGGTCACCCGCATCTTCTCTACACACCCCGCTGGCGTTCAATCGAGCTTCGGGCCGGGCCGCAGCATCACGCTGCCACTGACGCCTGCGGTTCTGGGGGGCGTGCAACTCGTTGACGTCGCATTGCCGCAGGACCCCGCAGCATGGCCCAGGGCGATGGCCCGGATGGTCGAGGTCGCGGATATCGTCCTGTGGTGTACCGAAGGCTTTGCGCCGCCAGAGGCGACCCTCTGGGCGCAGGTGCCTGATGCCTTGAAGGACCACAGTTTTCTGGTTCTAACAAAGGCGGACCTTTTGGCCCGTCAGGGCCTGTTGGAAGCGCGCATCACCGGTCTGCAGGCCGTTGTGACAGAGGAGTTTCACAGCCTCTTCCCAACCACGACACCCCGTCTGATGTCCAGGATCGATGCGGGCACCGGTGTCAGTGAAACGGATCTCGCCGCCAGCGGCGTCAAGGCTCTGATTGAGGCCGTGGCCAACCTGGTCGCCTCCGGGCACCGGGCAGATATGGATAGTGCAATGCTCTTTTTACAACGTCATGGGGAGGCCCTGGCGGCGGCTCCCGCCTCTGCGGATCTGGCGTCGGTTGCGGCTGATCCCGCCGCGCGCCGGCCCTATGCGACCGCCCGAGACAAAATCATGGAACGTGCGCTGGATCTGGCGGAAATGAGCTTTGACGCCTCACCCGCTGACCTGTCGGAAGTGCTGGAGCTTTGCGGCACGATTTCAGAGGATCTGGTGGATGTGATGCAACAGCAGGCAGGGGATTTTGCCGACCTCGCCCCCTGGTGTGCCGTCTGCGAGGATGCCTCTGACAAGATCATGCTGATGACGATGGAAAATGACACCCGGTCTGCGGCGGATGCGGTGAGCATTCTTTTGCAGTTGCGCCGGGATTTCGAGTACCTCGCAGTTCATTAAAATTTTAACGAGGCTCAGCTTTTGCGCCAGCCTCCAGCCATAATAGAGGCACAATTCTCCCCCAGATTGCTTGCAGGCTATTGGAATTTTGGGGTGGCGAATGTTGATCTTGGCAAAGGAACGAAGCGGCAATTCCGTGCGCGCTGCTGGCGTCAGGGGGCGGGCGGCATGAACGTTCTCAACCTATCGGATCCGAGGGTTTTTCAGGACGCAGAGCAGGCGGACATGCTGGGCGGCGGGCTGGAAAAACTATGCACCTTTGCAGAATCTGCCGCAGCGCTCAGGACCGCTCTGGAGACGCTGGTGTCCTTGGGCGATGAGAACACAGAGCGGCGCGCCGAGCGCATGATGCGGCAGCTTGAGACCTTTGAGCCCTCGGTCACGATGATCGGCCAGATCAAGTCCGGCAAGACCTCCCTTGTCAATGCGCTGATCGGCGCCCCGGACCTGTTGCCGGCGGATGTGAACCCCTGGACTTCTGTTGTGACCTCCCTGCATCTGCATCCCGAAGATCCCGGTTTTGAGAACAGCGCCTCCTTTCGCTTCTTTGATGAGGACGAATGGGATCGTCTGATCTCGGGGGGCGGGCGCATTGGTGAGCTGGCCAGCCGGGCGGGGGCCGATGAGGAGCTTGAAAAGATCAAGGAGCAGGTTGCCGCGATGCGGGAGAAATCGCGCGTCCGGCTGGGGCGCAGGTTTGAGGTGATGCTGGGTCAGCAACGCGATTATGGATACTTCGATAAAGAGCTGATCGAGCGATATGTCTGCCTGGGCGAGGACCTAGACGAAACCGAAGACGCCGCCGCGGACACCCAGGGCAGATTCGCGGACATCACCAAGTCCGCCGACATCAACATGCAACGCGCCGGGCTGCCGATGCGGCTTTGCCTGCGGGACACACCGGGCGTGAACGACACCTTCATGATGCGTGAGCAGATCACCATCCGCGCGATCCGTGACAGCCGCATCTGCGTCGTGGTGCTGTCGGCGCATCAGGCTCTGTCCTCGACTGATATGGCGCTTATCCGTCTGATCTCAAATGTTAAATCTAGGGATGTCATCATCTTTGTGAACCGCATAGATGAGCTGTCGGACCCGGCTTCCCAAATCCCGCAGATCACGCAAAGCATTTCCGAAACCCTCAAAAAGCATAAAGGTCCCGCAGAGGCGGAGGTTATCTTTGGCAGCGCGCTTTGGGCCTCATACGCCCTGCAGACGCACCTGGAAGCGTTGCCGACGTCGAGCATCCGCGCGTTGCAAAACCTGATGCAGGCAGACGCCGAGGCCCCCTCCGGGGTCGATGCGGCCACGACATGGCGGCTCTCGGGCGTGCCGGCGCTGCAGGACGCGATTGCAGAGCGCATTGTTCAGGGCAGCGGTGCGGCCACGTTGCAACGTATCGGGTCCAGTGCAAAGAACCTGGCTGCGGGTCTGGCGGCGGCAGATCGTATTGGGGCGATGGATGCCAGCCTGCGCACGACGACCGCGCTGACCAGTGCAGAGGCGCATGAGCTGATGGACCAGCTTTGTGCCCGCCACAAAGCCGCGCTTGCCTCCGAATTCGATGCGTTGCTTGCGGCTTTTGCAGAACGGATGGAACGGGTACAGGACAGCTTTCTGGAGCGGGCAACCGCCTCGCTCGTGGAGCATCTCGACCTTTACGGCGCGCAAGGGGCCTGGAGCTATGATCCGGCGGGGCTGCGGGTCCTGCTCAGCGCGTCCCACAAGGTTTTGGCGCGCAAGAGCCAATCCGCTTTTGAGCAGGCCACGAAAGCCGCCGCAGCTGAGATCACGGACATCTACGGCCGCGCGTTTTCCCTGGCGGCTGGAGATTTCGGGATCGCCCTGCCCCGCGCGCCACAGGTGCCGGATCCGGTTTCTCTCGGCCGCACGATTGCGCTGGACCTGACCGGGGGATGGTGGAAACGATGGTGGATGCAGCGGCGCGGGCACAAGGCCTATGCGTCAAGTTTCTATGATCTTATCAAGTCCGAGACGACCCCCGTTATCGCGGACCTCCGGGATGATCTGGCGCAGACCGTCAGAGACAACGCCTGCGCGCGCTTTGACGCATTTCTCAAAGAGCAGCTTGCGGTCTTTGCATCGCTCGACCGCATGCAGCAGGCCAGCCCTGAAGAGCTGAGCAAATACGTCGCCAAACATACACCGCGCGACCGTCGCGTGCTGCTTGAGGAAACGCTGGCGACCCTGGAAGAGTACGCAACGTCATGAAAGATACCGCAACAGCTACCCCGCTCGCTTTCTTGAACGAAGTCAAGGGCGCGCGCCTGCCAAGGATTGCCCTGATGGGGGAATTCAGCGCCGGAAAAAGCACCCTGGCCAATCTGATGATTGGGACCGATCCGCTGCCGGTGCAGGTGGTGGCGACGCAACTGCCACCGGTCTGGATCAGCTACGGATCGGGGCCCTCGGTCATCGTTGATCTGGAGGGGAATGAGACCCCTTGCGATCTGGATGCCTGGCAAGGATATGCGCCCGAAGACATCGCTTTCATCCGGTTTTACCGGGAAGAGGAAATCCTGAAGCGCTGCGATATCATTGACATGCCGGGCATTTCTGACCCGAATATGTCGGGCGAGGTCTGGCAGCGGATCATGCCGCTTGCGGATGGCGTGTTGTGGTGCAGCCCGTCCACACAGGCCTGGCGCCAAAGCGAGGCCGCGGTCTGGGACAGCGTCGAGGATGACGTTAAAGCCAACTCACTTTTGGTGCTGACGCGCAGCGACATGCTGTTGACCGAAAAGGACAAGGCCAAGGTGCTCAGACGTGTCACAACGCAGGCAGGCGCACTCTTTTCCGGCGTTGTGATGATGTCCCTTCTTCAGGCAGGTGCGGTTGAGGATGACGAAGCACTTTGGGAAGAAAGCGGTGCAGAGCGCTTTGTCACAGCGTTCCTGACGCTGATCGAGCGGATCAAAACCGGTCTGTCGGGGGATGAGGACCAGGACGGTTCACAGCTTGCGTCCCCGGCTGATCCTTCGGGGCATTTGCAGGCGGCTGAAACGCCCATGACGCCGGATGCGCCAATGGCGGAAGGGGCACCCGTGGTGCCGCGCAGGCCGGTTTCACCCCGCAAATCGCGCCGGGACTCTCCCCAAGCGGCCCCTGATTGCGATACCACGCAGCAGGATCCGCTGTCCTTCATGCCAAAGTTCTCCTGACCCGTTAACCCGAAACACATGTTCTGACGCTATGGCAGAGGTCTCTGTCAAACGAGAAGGCGCGTGGTGATATCGGAACACGGTGAATAGCGTGACAATTGGCGAAGAATTGGCTGCCCTGCGACACCGGTATCCGGGGTGCTTTGTTGTGGCCTTCGCCGATCTCTCTACGGGCATGGTTCTGGCCGTCAGTACGCTCGAAAAGACTGCCCAGGAAAAGCTTGATGCTCTGGGCCGGACGGCGCAGAGCTGTCTGTTGGGACAAGGGGCCTCCGCCGTCGCGCAGGTGCTTGGGGCGGGGGCAAGAAACAGCCCGACCATGGCGCTGCAGGCCGGGGCGCATGACATTCGGTGTTTTTTGCGCGCGCCTGCCCCGGCGGTGGAGGCGCTTTGTCTTGTCCTCACCCCTGAGGCCGATTTGGACCGGCTCTTGCCCGATGCGACAGAGGCTCTGCTGCGGCTCACGGTGGAGGCGTAGGGATGCCGCGCGGGGAAAATGATGACACAGCACGGTTCATGCGGGCCATTGCCGGGTTTTCGGCGGCTCCTGAAACGGTGACAAGACTGGGCCGCGCGCTGGTCCAGAGCGGCGGCGCGCTTGAGGCGATGCTGGTCGAGATCAATGAGACCGTCCTGCGGCGAACCCTGACGTTTCGAACCGACGCAGGCGCGACGCTGTCTCTCGATGTTAGCGAGCGGCGCGTGCTGCGGGTCGTTGATGCGCCGGTATCAGAGGATAAACGCTGTGCTTCTGTGGTAAAACGGGTTTTGACGGCGGAGGATGCAAAGCCACTGATGCGCCTTCTGGCTGATTGTATTCCCCCGGATGACCAGGTGTATGTGGTATCCGCGCTCCCTGATGACCCTGCCACGGCTGTGTTCGAGGGGATTTCAGTCCGGGACCTGATGGATGTGAAAGCACCCCAGGACACCGCGGCAGAGCTGCCGAAACGTCTCGCGGATATGGTGGTGCAGGGCAAAAATAACATGCGGGCGATGACCTGCTATGCGGATCGGGAGGCGCTGGTGCGGTGGGGGCAGAATGATCTCTGCGCAGCAGCGGACAGCATCCTCCCCTCGTTGCTGCCTGATCCAGGCCCGTCAGTCACGCTTTGGCACGGCGGGCTGCGCGAGGATTCTGCCCTGCTGGTGATCTCTACAGAGGGGTTTGTGATCTGCGCCTTCTGTGATGCGCAAGATGTCTCTCGCTGTTTCGGGGCGTGGCAAGCCTATATTTCGAATCCCAACCATACCTAGCCCCACAAAGCTCCGCCAGACTTCAAGGAGCCAGAGCCACCGGGCTTCTTTGGATGCAAACGTCGGGCAATCCTGACCATGGTCTTCTGAGCGGGCCTTTCCGCCGTCACCCGGTCGGCCTTGCTTTTTCTTGACTGCCGTCGATGAAGCCGGTCAGCGCAGGGAGAACATCCGTTGGCGTATCCTGCAATACAGTGTGCGAAGCGAAAGGCAGGTTGAGCAGTCGCGCGCCTTCGACCCGTTCGGCAAGCGCAAAGGCGTGCGCACGCGAGACGAGAATGTCCTCGTCGCCGTTAACGACCAGAAGTGGGGTGGTAATGGTGCGGACCGTATCGTTTGGGTAGGCGTCATCCCCCTTGCCAAGCCACATGGCCCTGGTCGCCTCGAACAGTCGCGCGAAATCGGGATCGGGGTTCTCAGCCTCATATCTCCTGACTTGCCGCCCGAACATCTCTCGCCACTCCTGAGCAGTGACATCCCGATAAATCTCACGGGTCGGGTTGTCGTCCGGCAACTGCCAATGCGCCCCGACGGCAACGACGAAACGCGGCCGTGCATTATGGGAGGCCGCAAGGCGCAGGGCAACGATGCCACCATCGCTGTGGCCGATGATCCCGGCCTCGCTCAGCCCAAGCTGGTCCAGAACTGCCGCAATGTCGTCGGCCAACTGGCGATAGGTCAGTGTGGCGTCCCCCAAGGCAGATCGGCCATGGCCGCGGCTGTCGATCGCGATCAGCCGGTAACGGGATACAAGGTACCGGGCCAGCGGCTCGAAATCGGCCCGGCTTCCCAAACCGCCATGAAGCAAGATGACGGGCGGCCCATCGCTCTTGCCCGCCTGCGAGACAAACAGCGCAGCATCGCCGGCGGTGATGGTCTTTCCCGTGTCAAACATGTTGCCTCCAATCGGCTCCTTTCCCCTAGGATAGAGGTGAGAGCGCGCCTGCTCGTTGATCTAAGGCAGTCTGCGACCGGACCTCAAGGGAGAGCTTGCCGGTTAATGGCGGCACTGCAGCATCCCGCGAACCTGACAGTCACAGCCGGCGGATCCCGGCACGGTTTTTGCCGGAGGCCTAAGATCTGGCAGAAAAGTCCAACCTGCCCGCCATTTGATACGACATTTCGCCACCCGGTCGGCGGGGCCTCTCTAGGTCGTCACAATCACGTCCGTGTTCCATTCCTGGCACAGACGCGCCAGACCGCCCGGTACCGGTGCGTCGGTAAATACCGCCGACAGTGATTTCATCGAGGCGATCCGCGCAGGTGCCGTGCGGTTGAATTTCGAGGCATCGGCGACCAGAAATCCCTGGCGGGATTGGGTGAGAATGGTCTGGCTGACCCCCACCTCTTCAATGTCGAAATCCAGCAGATCCCCATCGGTATCCATTGCCGAGCATCCGATGACAGCAATGTCGAATTTGAACTGCCGGATGGTGTCGATCGCGACCGTGCCGACCAAACCGCCATCCGCGCGCCGGAGCTTGCCCCCGGTGACAATCGTCTGACCATCGGGCTTT
Organism: Roseobacter weihaiensis; assembly: GCF_020622345.1. Taxonomy (GTDB): domain Bacteria; phylum Pseudomonadota; class Alphaproteobacteria; order Rhodobacterales; family Rhodobacteraceae; genus Roseobacter; species Roseobacter weihaiensis. Next base: position 204,073 of record NZ_JACNMO010000004.1, read on the forward strand.
TCAGCAAGGATGTTGGCGATGTTCATGTTGTTGGTGACCACCATCAGGTCCCTGTGGCGCAACAATTGACGCGCAACGGCTTCGGTACTTGTGCCGATGTTGAGAAACACGGAGCTGCCCTCCGGGATATGCCGGGCACAGGCGCGCGCGATGGCCTGTTTTGCGGTCTGGTTCAGATTGCGCCGCTCCTGGTATTCGATATTGGTCGTGCCGGACGGAAGGATCGCCCCGCCATGAACCCGTTCGAGCTTGTTTGCCTCTGCAAGCTCCGCAAGATCGCGCCGGATGGTCTGAAGCGTGACGCCAAAATGCGCGGCCAGATTTTCGACAGTCACCTTTCCGTCCTGCCGCGCGATTTTGAGAATGTCCGGCTGCCGGAAACCTTGCGACATGAGCGCCCCTCGTTATTTGTTTTATCGTCCCCGGCCATGCAGGCCCCTGTTTTCGGGGCTGCGGGTTGCCGGTAGCATCTTCATCCCTGCGGCACGACGGCCAACCTCATCTGTCCTAAACCGAAAATTTCCGAAAATAAACGCTTGAAAGCGCACTTTTGCTGCGATACCGACCAAAGAGAACGAAAGTGCAGGGGGCATCCGTGTCGACAGAGCGTTCCGAGGTCATTGACCTTTTCATCATAGGCGGCGGCATCAATGGCTGCGGTATCGCGCGCGATGCGGCGGGGCGCGGTATGAGTGTCGCGCTGGCCGAGATGAATGACCTTGCCTCCGCGACCTCTTCCGCCTCGACCAAACTCTTCCATGGTGGCCTGCGCTATCTGGAATATTTTGAGATCAACCTGGTCAGACACGCCTTGGCAGAGCGGGAAGTGTTGCTCAAAGCCATGCCGCATATCAGCTGGCCCATGCGGTTCGTGCTGCCCTATCACCGGGACATGCGCTTTGAGGGCGATACGCCGACCTCCAAGATCCTCAACCTGGTGATGCCCTGGATGAGGGGACGCCGCCCGGCCTGGCTGATCCGCCTTGGACTGTTTCTCTATGACAATCTGGGGGGGCGAAAAATTCTGCCCGGCACCAAAACGGTTGATTTGCGCCACGGCCCGGAAGGTGCGCCGCTGGTGGATAAATTTGAAAAAGCCTTTGAATACTCGGACTGCTGGGTCGAAGACGCGCGTCTGGTGGTGCTGAACGCACGCGATGCGCAGGCGCGCGGGGCAAAGATCATGGTGCGGACGAAAGTGACCGCCGCGGCGCGGGTCGAAGACCACTGGGCCATAACCCTTGAGGATCAGGCCACGGGGGCTGTCAAACACGTCAAGGCGCGTATGTTGGTGAACGCGGGCGGGCCCTGGGTCGGCGATATTATTCAGCAGAAAGTGCGCATCAATTCGACCGAGGGTGTGCGTCTGGTCCGTGGCAGCCACATCGTGACACGCAAGCTCTTTGCTCATGAAAAGTGCTATTTCTTTCAAGGCACGGACGGGCGGATCATTTTCGCGATCCCCTACGAGACCGATTTCACGCTGATCGGCACAACGGATGCGGAGCATTCCGATCCAAACACAAAGCCGGAGTGCACGCCCGCCGAGCGCGACTATCTGATTGGCTTTGTGAACCAGTATCTCAAGCAGGAGATCAGTGCGGAGGATGTGGTCTGGAGCTACTCCGGCGTCCGGCCGCTTTATGATGACGGGGCCAGCAGCGCCACGGCGGCCACCCGCGACTATACGCTGAAAGTCGATAAGGCCGGCGGCGCGCCGATCCTGAACGTCTTTGGCGGCAAGATCACCACCTACCGCAAGCTCGCCGAAGATGCGATGGCGCTGATTGTACCCTTCTTTCCCGGTACGTCCGGCCACTGGACGGCAGGGGTGGCCTTGCCGGGGGGCGATTTTGCCGTCGACGGCTACGAGACACTGGTTGCCCGGTTGCGTGAGGATTTTCCGTTTCTGTCGCATTTTTGTACCCGCAGGTTGATCCGCGCGTACGGGACAGAGGCTTGGAACATCATGGCGGGGGCGCAGGCGCCCGAGGAGATGGGGCAAAGCTTCGGTCATGGTCTGAGCGCGCGCGAGGTGCGATGGCTCATGGCGTATGAATATGCGCGCACGGCAGAGGATGTTGTCTGGCGGCGCAACAAGCTGGGGCTCAGAATGTCATCAAGGGAAGTTGACGCGCTGGACGCTTTCATGCGCGCGCATCTCACAGAAAGTCGGCCCGAAGCCGCGGAATAACAAGGGGAGGGCAGGATGACCCATATTCTGGCCATAGATCAGGGCACGACGTCATCGCGCGCCATCGTTTTTGATGCCGATATGAAGATCACCGCGACAGCGCAGGAAGAGTTTCCGCAGCATTTCCCGCAGAGCGGTTGGGTGGAGCATGATCCCGCTGATTTATGGGCCACCACCGCCGGAACCTGCCGGGCCGCCATCGAAAAAGCGGGTCTTGGCCCGGCGGCGATCACGGCCATAGGCATTACCAACCAGCGTGAAACCGTGGTGGTCTGGGACAGAGCGACAGGCCAGCCGATCTACAACGCGATTGTCTGGCAGGATCGGCGCACGGCCGACTATTGCCGGAGCTTGCGGGAGGCCGGGCATGACAAGGTGATCTCGGCGCGCACCGGGTTGTTGGCCGACCCCTATTTCTCGGGCACCAAGCTGAAGTGGATCCTGGATAACGTCGAGGGCGCGCGGGCGCGGGCGGCCAGGGGCGAGCTGCTCTTTGGCACCGTTGACAGTTTTTTGATCTGGAAGCTGACGGGCGGTGCCGCGCATGTCACCGATGCCACGAATGCCGCCCGCACGATGCTTTATGATATCCACAAAGGACGGTGGAGCGCCACGATTTGCGCGCTCTTTGATATCCCCCAGGACATGCTGCCCGAGGTCAAGGACTGTGCTGCCGATTTCGGCATGACGCGGGCGGATCTTTTTGGCCGCCCGGTGCCGATCCTGGGGGTTGCGGGCGATCAACAGGCCGCAACACTCGGCCAGGCCTGTTTTGAGCCGGGGATGCTGAAGTCCACCTACGGCACCGGGTGTTTTGCGCTGTTGAACACCGGCGACACGGCCGTGGCCTCCAAAAACCGGCTGCTGACCACGATTGCCTATCAGCTTGACGGCCGACCGACCTACGCCTTGGAAGGTTCCATCTTTGTTGCCGGCGCGGTGGTGCAGTGGTTGCGCGATGGCCTCAAGATCCTCCGTCATGCCTCCGAAACCCAGCCCATGGCCGAGAAAGCCGACCCTACTCAGAACGTGGTGCTGGTGCCCGCCTTTGTCGGTCTGGGAGCCCCTTATTGGAATGCTGAATGCCGCGGGGCGATCTTTGGTCTGACCCGGAATTCGGGCCCGGAAGAATTTGCCAAGGCGGCCCTGGAAAGCGTGGGCTACCAGACCCGCGACCTGCTCGAAGCGATGACCGCTGACTGGCAGGGCAGCGGGGCGCGGGCGACGCTGCGGGTTGACGGGGGGATGTCGGCCTCCGACTGGGCGATGCAGTTTCTCTCGGATATCATCGCAGCCCCTGTGGACCGTCCCGAAGTGCTTGAAACCACAGCGCTTGGGGCGGCCTGGCTGGCGGGGCAGCGCGCGGGCCTTTATCCCGATCAGGCGGGTTTTGCCAAAAGCTGGGCCTTGGAAAAGACCTTTGCGCCGCAGATGGAGGAGGCGACACGGGATATGAAGTACCGGGCCTGGAAGCGGGCCGTTGAGGCAACGCTGCTCTTCTAGGTCGCGCGATGAATGAGCGGTGTTCTGACCTTTCAACGCAGAGCAGCAAGAGAGTGGTGGATATTCAAGGTTTACTGGCCTAGGTCTTGAGCGAGAAAAACGCCCATTGATGTTTTTTATCTTTTGTGCTTGTTAGCGCTAACGGCTAAAATCGATCAATTTTGGCAGAGACCCGACGGCGAATTCAGGAGAATGATATGGCCCATACAGTTGGCGTAAACGGCTTTGGCAGGATTGGACGTGGTGTCCTGCGGGCGATTGTCGAGAACAAGGTATCGGACGTTGAGGTCGTTGCCATCAACGACCTGTCCAGTCCGGAAACACTGGCCCATCTGTTGAAATACGACAGTGTCCATGGCCGCTTTCCCGGCGAGGTAAAGGTTGAGGGTGATGCCTTGGTGGTGAATGGCCAGTCGATCCAGGTGACGGCCCTGCGCGACCCCGCCGAATTGCCTTGGGACGGTGTCGATGTCGCGATGGAATGCACCGGGTTTTTCACGCCCCGCGAAAAAGCGGCAGCCCATCTGGAAAACGGCTCGAAACGGGTGCTGATCTCGGCGCCCGGTGCGGGGGCCGACCGGACGGTTGTCTTTGGGGTGAACGATGCGGAACTGACCAAGGATGACATCATCATCTCGAACGCCTCCTGCACGACCAATTGCCTGGCCCCTGTGGCTGCTGTGCTGGACGATCTGGTGGGCATCAAGACTGGCTATATGACCACTATTCACGCCTATACCGGCGATCAGCCATCGCACGATTCAGCCCACCGTGATCCTTACCGGGGCCGGGCGGCAGCGGTGTCCATAGTGCCGACCTCGACAGGGGCGGCCAAGGCCATCGCACTGGTTTTGCCGCGGTTGGAGGGTCGCCTGGAGGGCTCTGCCGTGCGGGTGCCGACGCCCAACGTGTCACTTGTGGATCTCTGCATCCTGCCCGAGAAAGAAACGAGTGCGGCGGACATCAATGCCGCGATGAAAGCCGCGTCGGAGGGGCCGATGAAGGGGGTTCTGGCCTGTGAGACGGACCCGATGGTCTCGATCGATTTCAACCATGATCCGCATTCCTCCTGCTTTGCGGCGGCGCAGACAAAGGTGACGCAGGATGGTATGATCCGGGTGGTCAGCTGGTACGACAACGAATGGGGTTTTGCGAACCGTATGATCGATACCGGTCGCAAACTGGCTGTTCTGTCAAAGAGTTGACGCCCCAGGGGCAACATCACCACGGCAAGCGTTGGAGCAAGCAAGATGGCACTCAATGACACAATCGAACGGGTCACGCAGCGCATCATCGAGCGCAGCGCGGGCCCGCGCAGCAGATATCTCGACCGCATGACGGCGGCGCGGGTCAAGGGCCCTGCGCGCGCGCATCTCAGTTGCAGCGGCCAGGCCCATGCCTACGCCGGTGCCGGTGCCGATCAGGCAAAGCTGGCGACCGAGACGGCGGGCAACCTCGGCATCGTCACGACCTATAATGACATGCTCTCCGCGCATCAGCCTTTTGAACGGTTTCCCAATCTGATCCGCGAGGCTGCGCGCGAGGCCGGGGGCACGGCACAGGTGGCGGGCGGTGTGCCCGCGATGTGTGATGGCGTGACCCAGGGTGAGCCGGGGATGGAGCTGAGCCTTTTTTCGCGCGATGTCATCGCCATGGCCACCGGGGTGGCGATGAGCCATAATACCTTTGACGCGGCGGTGTATCTGGGCGTTTGCGACAAGATCGTGCCGGGGCTGGTGATTGCGGCGCAAACCTTTGGGCATATCCCGACAGTGTTTCTGCCCGCAGGGCCGATGACCTCGGGTCTGTCCAACGAGGAAAAAAGCCAGGTGCGCCAGAAGTTTGCCGCCGGTGAGGTGGGCCGCGACGAACTGATGGCCGCCGAGATGGCCGCTTATCATGGGCCGGGCACCTGCACCTTTTACGGCACCGCCAATACCAACCAGATGTTGATGGAGTTCATGGGGCTGCATCTGCCCGGCACCAGCTTTGTCACCCCCAACACCGGTCTGCGTGATGCGCTGACCAAGGCCGGGGCCAAGCGCGCGCTGGCGCTGTCGGATCTGGGCAATAACTACACGCCGGTCTGCGATATCCTGACCGAGAAGGCCTTTGTGAACGGCATCGTCGGTCTGAATGCCACGGGGGGCTCGACCAATCTGCTGATCCATCTGGTGGCCATGGCAAGGGCGGGGGGGATCATCCTCGACTGGCAGGATTTCTCTGACCTCTCGGATGTCACGCCGCTCCTGGCGCGGGTCTATCCCAACGGGCTCGCGGATGTGAACCATTTCCACGCGGCGGGCGGGCTGGGATACATGATCCACGAGCTGCTGGGGGCGGGGCTTTTGCATCCTGACACGCAGACCGTCGCGGGGGGCGGGTTGGCGCTTTACACGCAGGAGCCAAAGCTGAAAGGCGGCGAGGTCGTCTGGGAACCGGGCACGACGCAAAGCCTCAACACCAAAATCGTCCGCCCTGCTGCGGACCCCTTTCAGCCGACCGGCGGCCTCAAGCGCTTGAACGGTTCGGTCGGAAATGCTGTTATCAAGGTCTCTGCCGTCAAGCCGGAGCATCAGATCGTCGAAGCGCCGGTGCGCGTTTTCCACGATCAGGAGAGCGTCAAGGCGGCGTGCCGGGCGGGAGAGATCACCGCTGATACGATCGTGGTGGTCCGGTTCCAGGGGCCCAAGGCCAACGGCATGCCCGAGTTGCACAGCCTGACGCCGCCCTTGAAGAACCTGCAGGCAAGGGGGATCAACGTGGCTCTTGTCACCGATGGGCGTATGTCCGGGGCGTCGGGCTCGGTGCCTGCGGCGATCCACGTCAGCCCCGAAGCGCTGGATGGCGGGGCGATCTCAAAGCTGCGGGACGGGGACATCCTGCGGGTGGATGCGGTTGCCGGGACGCTTGATATCCTGACCGAAGGCGTGCTGGACCGGGCTCCGGCCGAGGCCGACCTCTCGGGCAATGCCTATGGGCTGGGGCGCGAGCTTTTTGCGGGCTTTCGGCGCGATGTGGGCTCCGCGGATACGGGTGCCTGTGCACTGTTTTAAGGAAAGGACCGCTCGATGACCCCCCAAGATGCCAGCAGGCGCGCGCGCGAGATTTGCAGTTTAGCGCCCATCGTGCCCGTGCTGGTGGTGCAGGATGCGACCAAGTCCCGCCCCCTGGCCGAGGCGCTGGTGGCCGGCGGCCTGCCCGCGCTGGAAGTGACCCTGCGCACCCCGGCAGCCCTCGAGGTGATCGCCGAGATGGCGCAGGTCAAGGGCGGTGTGGTGGGGGCGGGCACGCTGGTCACGCCAGACGATGTGCGTGCGGCCAAAGCCGCCGGGGCGACTTTTGGCGTCTCACCGGGCGCAACCGATGCTCTGATCGCGGCCTGCGAAGACGCAGACTTGCCGCTGTTGGCAGGGGCCGCGACCGCCTCCGAGGCGATGCAGCTCTTGGCGCGCGGCTACGACATGCTCAAATTCTTCCCCGCAGAAGCCTCTGGCGGGGCGCCCGCGTTGAAAGCCATTGGCGCCCCGTTGCCGCAGATTTCCTTCTGTCCGACGGGCGGGGTCAGCCCGGATAACGCGGCAAGCTATCTGTCGCTGCCCAATGTGCTCTGCGCGGGCGGCAGCTGGGTGGCTCCGGCTGATCTGGTGGCTCAGGGCGATTGGGCGGGCATCGAAAGCCTGGCCAAAGATGCCAGCAGGCTGGGACAGTGAGTGTGGCAGGGCCCTGCGTGCGCGTCTTTCCGGGCCTGCCCGCCAAGGGAGCGAATAGATGATCCTGTGTTGTGGCGAGGCTCTGATTGACATGATCCCGACCCCGGCCCTCAACGGGGCGGAGGGCTTTGTGCCGCACTCGGGCGGGGCGGTGTTCAACACGGCCATTGCTCTGGGGCGTCTGGACGTGCCCACGGGGTTCCTGACGGGTCTGTCAACGGACCTCTTTGGGGAACAACTGGCCCGTGATCTGGCCGGAAGCCATGTGGACGCCAGCTTTGCCATCCGGTCTGACTTGCCCACGACGTTGGCCTTTGTGCGCCTGACCAACGGGCATGCCACCTACACCTTTTATGATGAAAACACCGCCGGGCGCAGCCTGACACCGGCAAACCTGCCTGACATACCTGATCAGGTCAGTGCCCTCTATCTGGGAGGCATCAGCCTGATAAGTGAGCCTTGCGCTGATTTTTATGCCGCCCTTGCCCAACAGGAAGCCACCCGCCGGGTGGTGATGATAGATCCCAACATCCGGCCCGGCTTTATCCGGGACGAGGTACGCTATCGCGCGCGGCTGGCGAGGATGCTGCCGACCGCCGACATTCTGAAAGTATCGGACGAAGACCTCGACTGGATCGTGCCGGACGCGGCCAACCCCGAGGACAAGGCCCGGTCCCTGATCGCCGAAGGGCCGCCGATCCTGATCCTGACACGCGGCAGTGCCGGGGCGTCTGCGTTTTTCGGGGACAGGAGCCGGGTTGATGTGCCCGCGCGCCTTGCCGCGGTCGTCGACACGGTCGGGGCCGGGGATACCTTCAATGCAGGCGTTCTGGCCCATCTGAACAAGGCGGGGCTGCTGCACAAGGAACGCCTCGGTGATATTCACCCTGATGATCTGACCGCAGCGCTTGCTTTCGGGGCCAGGGTGGCTGCGGTAACGGTCTCGCGGGCCGGGGCCAATCCGCCCTGGGCGGCAGAGTTGGTTGAGATGTCGGCCTCTTGAAGGTACGAAATAACCTAAGACACATTTATGGCGTATCTCGTAGCGCCGCAGCCAGAGTAGAGTAAAGAGAGATCATGACAGCACACAGCATTCCCGCCCCCTCGGTTGAGGCGTTCCGCGCGGCAATCCTGCGCCATCTGAAGCTTTCGCTGGGCAAAGACTCGGAGCATGCGTCGCTCTATGACTGGCGCATGTCTCTGGCGCTCAGCCTGCGCGATCATGTAGTGGACCCCTGGTTTGAAAGCACGCGCAAAACCTATGAGGCGCGCGGCAAGCGGGTGTACTACCTGTCGATGGAATTCCTGATTGGCCGCCTGATCGAGGATGTCGCGGTCAATCTGGGCCTCGAAGAAACGGCCGAAGCGGCGATCACGGCGCTGGGGCAGGACTATGCCCGCGTGGTCACAAACGAGCCGGACGCCGCGCTGGGCAATGGCGGGCTGGGACGGCTGGCTGCCTGTTTCATGGATTCGCTCTCCACCCTGGGCATTCCTGCTTATGGCTACGGCATCCGTTACGAACACGGTCTGTTCCAACAGCATTTTGAAGACGGCGTGCAGATCGAAACCGCCGAAACATGGCTCGCCCAGAAACACGTCTGGGAATTCGAACGGCCCGAGGTCTCCTACCCCATTCACTTTGGGGGCCATGTCGCTTTGGAATCGGGCAGGGCCGTGTGGCACGCGGGCGAGACGGTGATGGCCTCCGCTTACGATACGCCCATCGTCGGCTGGCAGGGTCGCTGGGCCAATACCTTGCGGCTTTGGGCGGCCAAGCCCACGACCAATTTCGATCTGGAGAGCTTTAACCGCGGTGATTACATCGCCGCAAGCGCGCCCGAGGCATTGGCGCGCACGATCAGCCGGGTGCTCTACCCCGATGACACCACGGATGTGGGCAAGGAATTACGGCTCAAGCAGGAGTATTTCTTTACCTCAGCCTCCCTGCAGGACCTTCTGCGCCGGTTTCTGGGCGAAGGCGGCGATCTGCGGCAGCTTTCGGATCATGTGGCGATCCAGCTCAATGACACGCACCCGGCCATCGCGGGACCCGAGCTTGTGCGGCTCCTGGTCGATGCGCATGGGTTCGACGTGGCGGAGGCCATTGGCATGGCACGCCGGTGTCTGGCCTACACCAACCACACCCTTCTGCCCGAAGCGCTGGAGCGGTGGCCCGAAGACCTCTTTGCGGGCATCCTACCGCGTCACCACCAGATCATCGGGCAGATCGAAGCGGCGCATTTCGCGGCGGCGGGCGAGGGCGTGCGCATCCTTGAGCATGGCGAGGTCAAGATGGGCGAGCTGGCCTTTATCATGGCGCATCATGTCAATGGCGTCTCGGCGCTGCACTCCGATCTGGTCAAGCAAACGGTTTTTGCCGATTTGCACGCGGCCTACCCCGAACGGATCATCAACCAGACCAATGGGATCACGCCCCGACGGTGGCTCTACGCCTGCAACAAGCCCCTGCGCAGCCTTATCAACGAGACAATCGGGACTTCCTGGCCAGATAATCTCGATCAGTTGTCGGGGCTGACCCCGCATGTGGAGGACGCCGCCTTTCTTGAACAATATCAAGCCGCGAAGGACGCCAACAAGGCGCGGCTGGCGGGGTGGCTGCGGGACCGGGACGGTATGGTGGTGGATCCGGCGGCCATGTTCGATGTGCAGATCAAGCGCATCCATGAATACAAACGTCAGCTGATGAACCTGCTGGAAACGGTGGCGCTCTGGCAGGACATTCGGGCCAATCCTCAGGGCGACTGGACCCCGCGCGTCAAGATCTTCGGCGGCAAGGCGGCCCCCGGCTATGTGGTCGCGAAAGAGATCATCCATCTCATCAACGATGCCGCAAGGGTGATCAATGCCGACCCGGTGACCCGCGATCTGCTGCAGATCGTCTACCCCGAGAATTACAACGTCTCGATGGCTGAGGTGTTGATCCCGGCCGCCGATCTGTCAGAGCAGATCTCGACCGCGGGCAAGGAGGCCTCGGGCACCGGCAACATGAAGTTTGCGCTCAACGGGGCGCCGACCATCGGCACGCTGGATGGCGCAAATGTCGAGATCCGGGAGTGCGTGGGAGAGGAGAACTTCTTTCTCTTCGGGCTGACGGCAGCAGAGGTCACCGCGCGGCGCGCCACGCCTGATTACGCGCGACAGGCGATCGAGGCGAGCCCCAAGCTGGGCCATGTACTGAATCTGATCCGCAGCGGGGTCTTTTCGGGTCGTGACAAGGATCGCTACGCAGGGCTGGTCGACGGGCTCTACGGCCATGACTACTTCCTCGTGACCTGTGATTTCGACAGCTATTTTGCCACGCAGCGTGTCGTGGATGCGGCGTTCCGGGAGACCAAAAGCTGGACGCGCATGGCTGCGCTCAATACCGCCCGCGTCGGCTGGTTTTCGTCAGATCGGACCATCAGCGGCTACGCCAACGACATCTGGAACGCAAAAAGCCTGCTCAGCGAGGCGAAAAGAAACCGAGACGTGGCCTGAAAAGGAGATATCTTTGCCCATCTGCCCCAAGGACGCTGCACGGCTGATCGCCGGTCAGCATGGCGACCCCTTCTCTGTCCTGGGCCTGCATGAGGTGGATGGCAAATGGCATATCCGCGCCTATGTGCCGGACGCGGACCGGATCGCGGCGGTGGATGCCAAGACCGGCCGTAACATTGCCAGCTTGACGGCGGTGGCAGGTGCGCCGGGGCTTTTCGAGGGCGTGGCTGCCCGGCGCAAGACCCGTTTCGCCTACCATCTGCGCGTCCAGCAGGGGTCGGCGCAGTGGAGCATGGATGACCCTTATCGCTTTGGCCCTGTCATGGGCGCGCTCGACGAGTACCTTTTGGGCGAGGGCCAGCATCGCAAGCTGTGGCGGGTGCTGGGCGCCCATGTGATGACCCATGAAGAGGTCGCGGGTACCCATTTCGCCCTTTGGGCGCCAAATGCCGCGCGCGTCTCGGTGGTGGGGGATTTCAACACCTGGGACGGGCGGCGCACCGTCATGCGGCGGCGCGGGCCCACCGGTGTGTGGGAGGTGTTTGTCCCCGGCGTCACCGAGGGTGCCGTCTACAAATACGAAATTCTCGACGCGCGTCATCGGCTGTTGCCGCATAAGGCCGACCCGGTGGGGTTCGGGGCCGAGCATCCGCCTCGCACGGGCTCGGTGGTGCGCGACCTCTCCCGATATCGCTGGCAGGACGACACCTGGATGACCCGCCGCGCCGTCACCCAGCGGATAGATCAGCCGATCTCCATCTACGAGGTGCACCTCGGCTCCTGGCGGCGCGTGCCCAAAGAGGGCAACCGCCCGCTCAGCTACGAGGAGCTGGCGCGCGACCTGGTGGCCTATGTCAAAGACCTCGGGTTCACGCATATCGAGCTGATGCCGGTCTCGGAGTTTCCCTTTGACGGCTCCTGGGGGTATCAGCCGGTGGGGCTTTTCGCGCCGACCATTCGCCACGGTACCGCGGATGAATTTCGGGCGCTGGTCGAGGCATGCCATGCCGCTGAGATCGGTGTGATCCTCGACTGGGTACCGGGTCATTTCCCCGAAGACCCGCATGGGCTGGGGCGGTTCGACGGCACCGCGCTTTACGAGCATGCCGACCGCAAGGAGGGGTTTCACCCGGACTGGAACACGCTGGTGTTCAACTACGGGCGGGCGGAAGTGTCGAATTACCTGACCGCCAATGCGCTTTACTGGTTGCAGGAGCATCACGTGGACGGGCTGCGGGTCGATGCGGTGGCCTCCATGCTCTACCGGGATTATTCACGCAAGGACGGCGAGTGGGTGCCCAACAAGGACGGGGGTCGCGAGAACTACGAAGCGATTGCGTTCTTGCAACGCATGAACACCGAAGTCTACGGGGAGGTCCCCGGCATTATCACCGTGGCCGAGGAATCCACCGCCTTTCCCGGTGTGAGCGCGCCCGCGGATACCGGCGGGCTGGGCTTTGGTTTCAAGTGGAACATGGGCTGGATGAACGATACGCTCAGCTACATGGCCCAGGACCCGGTGCATCGCAAACATCACCACGCCAAGATGACCTTTGGGCTGCACTACGCCTTTTCAGAAAACTTCGTGCTGCCGCTCAGCCACGACGAGGTGGTGCACGGCAAGGGCTCGCTGCTGGGCAAGATGCCGGGCGAGGGGGCGGATAAATTCGCCAACCTGCGGGCCTATTTCGGCTTCATGTGGGGGCATCCGGGCAAAAAGCTGCTCTTTATGGGCGGCGAGTTTGCACAGGGGGCGGAATGGAACCACGATGCAAGCCTCGACTGGCACTTGCTCGATCACCCGCTGCATGGCGGGGTGCAAAACCTGATCCGGGATCTCAACCGGCTCTACCGCGACTGTCCGGCGCTTTACGCTCGCGACACGGACCCCGGCGGCTTTGAGTGGGTGGCGCAGAACAATGCCGACGACTCCGTGCTGGCCTGGGTCCGCTACGGTGCCGAGGGCGCGGCGCCTGTGCTGGTTGTCTCGAACTTCACGCCCGTGGCCCGTATGGATCACCGCATTGGCGTGCCTGCACAAGGTCACTGGGTGGAACGGTTGAACACCAACGCCGACATCTACGGCGGGGACGGGCGTGGCAATCTGGGCGGCACGGACAGTGAGGCCGTCGCCGCAGGCGGGAAATCACAGTCCGTCGCCCTGATGCTGCCGCCTTTGACGACCCTCTTTTTTGAACTGAAGAAGGACTAAAGAACCGGATCACCGGATAAAAAGACGTAACGGGAGGACCATACCATGAACCGAAAATCGCAAAGGCTGGCGCAACAGACCATGGCATTCGTATTGGCGGGCGGTCGCGGCAGCCGACTTTACGAGCTGACGGACAGGCGGGCCAAGCCCGCGATGTATTTTGGCGGCAAAAGCCGGATCATCGACTTTCCTCTGTCCAATGCGGTCAACTCCGGTATCCGCCGCATCGGTGTGGCCACGCAGTACAAGGCGCACTCGCTGATCCGGCACCTGCAAAGGGGGTGGAGCTTTTTTCGCGCCGAACGCAACGAGTCGCTCGATATTCTGCCGGCCTCTCAGCAGATGAACGACGAAAACTGGTACAAGGGCACGGCCGATGCGGTGGCCCAGAACAAGGATATCATCGAAGGCTACGGTCCCAAATACATCGTCATTCTGGCAGGCGATCATATCTACAAGCAGGACTATTCGCTGATGATAAAACACCACGTGGAAAGCGGGGCGGATGTGACCGTCGGTTGCATCGAGGTGCCGCGGATGGAAGCTTGCGGCTTTGGGGTCATGGCGGTCGATACCAAAGACCGGATTCTGGAATTTGTCGAAAAGCCGCAGGATCCGCCCGCCATGCCCAACGATCCCGACCGGGCACTGGCCAGCATGGGCATTTATGTCTTTAAGACGGAATATCTCTTTAAGATCATGGCGGAATGTGCGGCCAATCCGGGGTATACCCACGATTTCGGCAGCGATGTGATCCCGCAGATCGTGCGCGAAGGCAAAGCCGTCGCCCATCCCTTCAGCCGCTCCTGCGTGCGCACCGTGAATGAAGAGGTCCCCTATTGGCGCGATGTGGGCACGGTGGATGCTTTTTGGCAGGCCAACATCGATCTCACGGATTTTCATCCCGAACTGGATCTCTATGACACCGAGTGGCCGATCTGGACCTATTCCGAACTGACGGCACCGGCCAAGTTCATTCACAACGAAGAAGGGCGGCGCGGATCCGCGGTCTCCTCGATGGTGTCGGGCGGCTGCATCGTCTCGGGCTCCAGTCTGGAGCAATGTTTGCTCTTTACCGGGGTACGCACCCATTCCTTTTCGCAGCTTCAGGGGGTTGTGGCGATGCCTTATGCCGAGATCAACCGCAATGCACGGCTGACCAATGTGGTGGTTGACCGGGGGGTGTGCATTCCGCAGGGCCTCGTGGTGGGGGAGGACGCGGCGCTGGACGCCAAGCGGTTTCGACGCACAGACAATGGGATTTGTCTGATCACGCAACCGATGATCGACAGGCTGGATCTCTGACGTGAACGTGCTCTTTGTTGCGTCCGAATGCGCGCCCTTTGTCAAAACCGGGGGCTTGGCCGACGTGATCGGCGCTGTGCCCAAGGCATTGGCCCCGCTTGGGGTGGGGACACGCGTGATGATGCCGCTCTATCCCGCCCTGCAGAAGGCCGCCCGCGCCGGGACCTCCGTCTGGCGGGCGAAAGACCTGCACGGCGGGCACGCGCAACTGATCTCGCTGACCCTTGAAGGCATTGATCTTTTGTTGCTGGACGCCCCGCATCTTTTCGATCGCGCGGGGAATATCTATCTTGACGCAGACGGCAAGGATTGGGCGGACAATGCGCAGCGCTTCGGCGCGCTGGCTAGGGCGGCGGCGGATGTGGCCACGGGCGGGATCGACGGCTGGCGACCCGATGTCGTGCACGCCCATGACTGGCAGGCCGGGCTGGTGCCCGCCTATCTGCATCAGATGCAAAAGCCGGTGCCCGCTTCCGTGCTCACGATCCACAACATTGCCTTTCAGGGGCTCTTTTCTGCGGAGCTGATGAAACCACTGGGGTTGCAAGCAACGCTCTATGTCCCTGACGGGCTGGAGTATTATGGCAACATCGGGTTTTTGAAGGGTGGGATTGCCTATGCCGACAAGATCACAACTGTTAGCCCGACCTATGCGCGCGAAATCATGCAACCTGCCTTCGGGATGGGGCTGGAAGGGGTGCTGCGCGCGCGTCAAAGAGATGTCTGCGGCATTCTCAACGGCATTGACACAGAGGTCTGGAACCCAGAAAACGATGCATATCTGGCCCAAGCCTATTCAGCAAAACGTCTGAAGGCAAAAGAGAAAAACCGCCAGGCGGTTTTGCAGCGCTTTGGGCTGGAGCCTGCCAGGAATGCACCGCTCTTTTGTGTGATCAGCCGGCTTACCACGCAAAAAGGTGTTGATCTGCTGCTTGAGGTGCTGCCCGATCTGGTCGGACGTGGGGCGCGGCTGGCCGTGTTGGGGACGGGTGACCGCGACCTGGAGGCGGAGTATATCGCTGCCGCCCACCGCTTTCCCGGTGCCGTAGGGGTGCTCATCGGCTATGACGAGCCACTGTCGCATCTGATGCAGGGCGGCAGTGACGCGATCCTGATCCCCTCGCGGTTTGAACCTTGCGGGCTCACGCAGCTTTACGGTCTGCGCTATGGCACCCTGCCGGTTGTGGCCCGGACAGGGGGCCTGGCCGATACGGTGATTGATGCCAATGAGGCCGCGATTGCGGTAAACTGTGCCACCGGCGTGCAGTTCGCGCCGGTCACGGCGCCCGCTCTGGCACAGGCCATCCACCGGACCTGCGATCTTTTCATGCAGCCGAAAATCTGGGCAGGTATGATGCGCCGGGCCATGCGTCACCCGGTGGATTGGGAAACCTCCTCTCGGGCCTATCACGCCATATACAGCGAACTGGCGAACGGTTAAGACGGCGCATGGACTATCGCGTCACAGCTGGAAGCCCGGTACGGATGGGGGCCCACCATGATGGGGAGGGCACGAATTTCGCTGTGTTTTCCGCGCATGCCACCAAAATGGACCTGTGTCTCTTTTCCGGTGATGGGTTGACGGAGACGGCCCGGATCAGCCTGCCGGAGCGTACCGGCGATATCTGGCATGGCCATGTGGCGGGCCTGTCTCCCGGCACCGTTTATGGATACCGCGCACATGGGGCATATGATCCTGAGCGTGGGCACCGCTTTAACGCCAATAAGCTGCTTTTGGATCCCTATACGCGCCTGCTGAAGGGGCAGTTCACTGATCACCCCGCGACGCTGGGATACGAGGCGCGCGCCGCGACAGAAGACCTGTCTTTTGATCCGCGGGATTCCGCGCCCCATGTGGCCAAATCGGTGGTGCACGATCCCGCGCTCTTTCCAACCGGCGTGGCCCGACCGGGGACCGCCTGGGAGGACACGCTGATCTACGAGGCCCATGTCAAAGGGCTCACGCAGCAAAACCCCGGCATCCCCGCGCCGTTGCGGGGCACCTACGAGGGGCTGGCCACGGAGCCGATGCTGGAGCATCTTCACCGGCTGGGGGTGAGCGCGATCGAGCTGATGCCTGTGCATGCCTTTCTGGATGACGGGTTCCTGCTCAAACGGGGCCTCACGAATTTCTGGGGGTACAATACGGTCGGCTTTTTTACGCCGGAGCCGCGCTATTTCGGGCCCCGCGGCCTTGCGGGGTTTCGCGACATGGTGCGCCGCTTTCATACCGCCGGGATCGAGGTCATCCTGGATGTGGTTTATAACCACACCGCCGAAGGCGATCAGCGCGGACCGACCTTGAGCTTTCGGGGGTTGGACAATGCGTCTTACTACAGGCTCCTGCAAGGTAGGCCGCGCTACTATGTGAACGATACCGGCACCGGCAATACGGTGAATGTGGCGCATCCGAATGTAATGCGTCTGGTGCTCGACAGCCTGCGGTTCTGGGTTGAGTGCATGGGGGTTGACGGCTTCCGCTTCGATCTGGCCACGACGCTCGGGCGGGAGCAGAGCGGCTTTGCGCCGGGGGGTGGTTTCTTTGATGCGCTGCGCCAGGACCCGGTGCTGGCAGGCGTGAAGCTGATTGCAGAGCCGTGGGACCTCGGTCCGGGGGGCTATCGTCTGGGAGAGTTCCCACCGGAATTTGCCGAATGGAACGACGCCTACCGCGATACGGTGCGGCGGTTCTGGAAGGGCGAGGCGCATAGTGCCCAGGAGCTTGGCGCGCGCCTTCTGGGATCGGCGGGAGAGTTCGACCGCGCCGGGCGCCGGGCGTGGTCGTCGGTGAATTTCCTGGCGGCGCACGACGGGTTCACTCTGGCGGATGTGACCGCCTATACGCAACGCCACAACGCGGCCAATCTTGAGAACAACCAGGATGGGCACCACAGCAACCATTCCGACAACTGCGGGGTGGAAGGGCCCACGACCGATCCTGCCATTCTTGCCCGGCGGCGGCGCAGGCAGCGTAATATGCTGGCGACGCTGTTTCTGTCGCAGGGCACGCCGATGCTGCTGGCCGGGGATGAGATGGGCAATTCGCAATCCGGTAACAATAATGCCTATTGTCAGGACAGCCCCATCGCCTGGGTCGATTGGGACGCGGACCACAGCGGGTTGAAGGGGTTTGTGGCGCATCTGTCGGCCTTTCGGCGTGCACACCCGGCCCTGCGGCAATCGAGGTTCTTGCATGGCGGGGTGCGCCCTGCGGATGGGTTGCGGGATGTTGAGTGGGTGGACTTTGCCGGCACGGCGCTGAACTGGCGCGATCCAGGGTTGTCGTCACTTTGCGTGCTCTACCGCTGTTCTGCCGAGGCGCCGCTGGCGGCAGATCGGGAGGACAGCGTCTTTGTGATCTTCAACCGGGCCGCAGAGCCCGCGCCTGTGGTCCTGCCTGTGCCGCCGGAGGGGTGGAAGTGGATGGTGGGCCTCGACACCACGGCGGACATACAAGAGCCAAAGCTCATCACCGGAACCCACGTCGATGTCGAGAGCGAAGCCGTGATGGCGTTGTTTCTGGTGGATACAGGGCCCCCGTCATGAGGGGGGATGCGGCGCTGGCGGATCTGGCCCGGAGGACCGGCATCCTCGACGACTACACGGATATGCAAGGGGTAGTGCACCCCACAGGCCCCGAGACGCAGCGCGCCTTGTTGCGCGCCAATGGCCTTGCGGCAGGCTCGGAGGCAGAGGTGCGCGAGACGCGTGCTGCCTTGGCGGCGCAGGCGCGTCAGAGCTATGTGCCGCCGGACGTGATCGCTCCCAGCGGCGGTCCTGTCCGCATCGACGTCTCTGACAAGCTGGACTGGACGCTCCTGTCCGAGGATGCCGCCACCCTGCTGGCCGAAGGCCGGAGCGATTGCGCCCTCGAGCTGCCAGGACTTGCACCGGGGGTCTATCCGCTCCGCCTTGCGGGGCGGCGTGGAAGCCAGACGGCCTGTCTGATCGTGGCCCCTCCACGCGCGCCGTCTCTGCGGGAGCTTTCGGGCAGGCACACATCCTGGGGGATCGTTGCGGCGCTCTACGGGCTGACGTCGGAGACGGGTAAATCGCTGGGCGATTTTGAGGATCTTGCCGGTCTGGCCGCAGCAGCAGGTGCGAAAGGTGCCGGGTTTTTCGGCATCAACCCCGTGCATGCGCTGGGATGGGCGGCTAAGGAGACGATCAGCCCCTATTCGCCCACCCATCGCGGGTTCCTGAACACCGATCATATCGCGGTGCAGCCGTCGGGCTCTTCAGCCTGCCCGGACGGGCTGGTTGATTATGCGGATCACCGGCGCCGGCAGCGCACGGCGCTGAAGGCTGAATTCGACAGGTTTCGCACGCAGGCACCGCCGAAAGATCAGGCTGATTTCGCGGCGTTTTGCACAGAGGGCGGCACTCGGTTGGAGGGTTTTGCAAGGTTTGAACACCTCAGTACGCAGCACGGACCGGATTGGCGGATGTGGCCCGCTGACGCCGATGTGGAGCCCGGCGAGCCGACCGTTGCGCGCGCGCTCAGGTTTCACAAATGGATGCAATGGCGCGCGGCGGCGCAACTGGGCGCGGCACAGCGCCAGGCAAAGACCGCCGGTATGCCCCTGGGCCTCTATCTCGATCTCGCGGTCGGTGCCCGTCTTGGCGGGGCGGAAAGCTGGGGGGCGCAGGCGGCCACGGCGCAGGGTGTGTCGCTCGGCGCGCCGCCGGATCATCTCAGCCCGGCGGGGCAAAACTGGCAGCTTGCGGCCCTGTCCCCGCGCAAGATGCAGCAGGGTCGATATGCGGCCCTGCGGTTTGTGCTGGCCCAGACCATGCGCCACTGTGGCCTGCTGCGGATCGATCATGCGCTTGGGCTCAGCCGTAGTTTCTGGATCCCCGAAGACGGCAGTCCGGGCGGCTACATCCGGCATCCTTTCCGGTCTCTGCTGGCGATCATCGCGCTTGAGGCGCACCGTGCGGGAACCGTGATCGTGGGCGAGGATCTTGGTCTGGTCCCGGAGGGCTTCAGGGCGGAAATGGCCCGGCACGGCCTTTATGGCTACAGCGTGTTGCAATACGAAAAAGACGCAGATGGTCGTTTTTTGCCGACCCGGACCCTGCGGACACAATCGCTGGCCTGTTTCGGTACACATGATACACCGACGCTGCGTGGATTCTGGCAGGGGCATGACATTGACGGGTGGCAAAAGCTCGGTTGGATCGGGCAGGCGGAAGCCGCAGAGGCGCGGGGCGTCCGAGAGGCCGAAAAGCGGCAACTGGCCGGGATCAAGGCGCCAAAGCCATTGCCGCCGTCGCTGGAGCCCCCCCTGCGCGATCGCATCCACAAGACACTGGCAGAAGCCCCCGCCGCGCTGGTTGCCGTGCAGCTTGACGATATTCTCAATCTCACCGAAGCCCAGAACCTGCCCGGCACCACCGACGAACATCCCAACTGGCGCAGGCGATATCCCGTGACAGTGCAGGATATTGCCGCCAGCCCCGATCTTCGAAAGACAGCCCGCATCATGGCCGATGCAGGTCGCACAGCACCGATGCAAAAGGACAGCCAATGACCATCATGACGATTTCCAAGGGGCCGTTTGATGGCCAGAAACCCGGCACCTCCGGTTTGCGCAAAAAGACCCGCGTCTTTATGGAGCCGGGCTATCTGGAATGCTTTGTGCAATCGACTTTCAACGCCATCGGGGGCGCGGCTGGCAAGACCTTTGTGGTCGGCGGTGACGGGCGCTTTTTCAACAAGGAGGCCATCCAGACAATCCTGAAAATGGCCGCTGCAAATGGTGCATCCAAAGCCATCGTCGGTCAGGGGGGGCTGCTCTCGACCCCGGCAGTGTCGCACCTCATTCGGTTAGGGGGCACCGATGGCGGGCTGGTGCTGTCGGCCAGCCACAACCCCGGTGG
Source organism: Roseobacter weihaiensis (assembly GCF_020622345.1). GTDB lineage: Bacteria > Pseudomonadota > Alphaproteobacteria > Rhodobacterales > Rhodobacteraceae > Roseobacter > Roseobacter weihaiensis. The sequence goes on from NZ_JACNMO010000004.1 coordinate 224,384, forward strand.
GGTTGACGAGGATTTTGGCATCAAATACAACGTCCCCAACGGCGGGCCAGCTCCTGAACAGGTCACCGCGCGGATATTTGAGCAGACCCAGACGATAGCGCAGTACCAGATATCGGACGCGCCGGATGTGGATCTCAGCGCGCTGGGGCGGCAGCAGATCGACGGGCTCGAGATCGAGATTATCGACCCTGTCGCGGAATATGTCGATCTGATGAGCAGCCTCTTTGATTTTGACAAGATCGCCGCGCTGTTCTCCCAAGGGTTTACCATGCGGTTTGACGCGATGCATGCGGTCACGGGACCTTATGCCCAAGTGATCCTCGAAGAACGGCTCGGCGCGCCTGCGGGCACTGTTATCAACGCGGTGCCGAGCGAGGATTTCGGCGGCGGGCATCCCGACCCCAACCCGGTCTGGGCCAAGCCGTTGATGGACGAGATGATGTCCGAGGCCGCACCCGATTTCGGGGCCGCCTCCGATGGTGACGGGGACCGGAACATGATCGTGGGCCGGGCCGCTTACGTCACGCCGTCGGACAGTCTGGCGGTGCTGGCAGCGAATGCCCATCTCGCACCAGGCTATGCCAACGGTCTGGCCGGTGTGGCCCGCTCCATGCCCACCAGTGCGGCTGCGGACCGGGTGGCGGAAAAGCTCGGGATTGCCTGCTTTGAGACGCCAACGGGATGGAAGTTCTTTGGCAACCTGCTGGATGCGGGCAAGGTGACGCTCTGCGGCGAAGAGAGCGCGGGCACCGGCTCGGATCATGTCCGCGAGAAAGACGGGCTCTGGGCGGTGCTGTTGTGGCTCAACATCCTGGCGGAGCGTCAGCAGTCCGTGGCTGAGATTCTGGCGGATCATTGGGCCACCTACGGGCGCAACTACTATTCCCGTCATGACTATGAGGCGGTCCCCTCTGACGCGGCAAATGCCCTGATGCAAGGTCTTGAGGCCAGGCTGGCCAGCTTGCCCGGCAGCACCTGGGCAGGCCTGACGCTCTCGGCGGCGGACAGTTTTTCCTACACGGATCCGGTGGATGGCTCGGTCAGCGCCAATCAGGGCCTACGCCTGACCTTCGAGGGCGGCGGTCGGGCGGTGTTGCGTCTGTCGGGTACCGGCACGGAGGGGGCGACCCTCAGGGTCTATCTGGAGCAATATGCGGCGGCGGGGGGGGATCACAGCCTCTCGGCCGAGACTGCGCTTGCAGGGGTGCGGCAGGCCACGGTTGAAATCACGGATATGCAGCAGCACATCGGCAGAATCGCGCCCGACGTCAGGACCTGAGCTTTTTGCCTCCGTCGCGCGGATGCCAATGCACCCCGGCGGCGGGCAGTTCAAGGCCCTGAAACGCACAGGTCGTCGACCCGTAGTTGAAGTAAAAGCGGTGGGTGGCTGTGTCTCTGATCCGCAGGCCTTCGGGCAGGACCAGTGTCTCCAGGCCCGCCCGCGCCGCCTCGGTCTCGATGAGGCGATCCCAAAGCGCAGCATCGGGCCAGCCGCCGATATAGGCGGTGGTGCCCGCGCGCATCATGAAGGCCGTGCCATCCGCATAGGGCAGCGTCACCTCAGCGGTCCCTTCCAGGCTCTCTGCCCAGTGATGCACCGCGCCACCACCATCGACCGCGCGATGCGTACCGGGGGGCAGGCTCTCGACCTGCACGGCGGTGGCGTCCAGCCCCGGCAGGTCAGGGCCCATGGGGGTGGGGATCGTCAGCTCCGGCGTCAGGGCCCCCGCGCGCGGGCCCACAATCGCTGTGGTCTGCCCCAGAGCCTGTTTCAGCGCGGCAGGCAGGGTGGCCATACCGGGCACCAACACCAGCTTGTAGGCTGAGAGGTCGGAAGTGGTGGCCGGCAGGATATCCACCGACAACCCGCGTTTGCGCAGGGCGCGATAGGTGTCCAGCATCAGGCGGAAATAGCTGAAATCGGCGCCTTGCGGCAGCGTCGCCCAGGCCCAGTCGGAGGGGTAGTCAAAGACCAGCGCGACCTTTGCGGCGGCCAGGGCAATGTCGGGCATCCGGGCAATCTCGCGGGCGACCTGCCGGACCTCTTGCAATCCAGGCGCGGGCGCATCATCGGGCCGCCGCAGGCCCGCGTGCATTTGTTCCTGCGCAAAGGGGGCCTGCCGCCAGCGGAAATAGCTGACGACTTCCGCCCCATGGGCAAAGGCCTCCCAGCTCCAGAGCCGCACCATGCCGGGCAGGGGGGCGGGGTTGTAGGGGGCCCAGTTGACCGGGCCGGGTTGCTGCTCCATCACCCACCAACGCCCCGCGCGCCCGACGGCGCGGTAGAGGTCGTGGTGAAAGGCCTGCATGTCGGGATCACCTTGTTGCAGATAGCGGGCCTTGTGGTCTTCCGAGGCCTCAAGCCGGTCGGAGAGAAACCCGATGGGGTAGCTGTCCCAACTTGCGATATCGATGGACGCACCCACCTCGAAATGGTCGAAATCGAGCACCCGCCCCATGTAGTTATGAATCAGTGGCGCTTCGGTGCGTGCACGCAAGGCGGCGACCTGGACCTCGTGATAGGCCACCACTTGATCGGAGCTGAAACGTCGAAACGCCAGCGTGTGGCTGGGGTGCGGTTGCGTCACGGTGAGGTTGGGCAGGTCGATCTGATCGAAGCGGTCGTAGGTCATCGACCAGAAGACGGTGCCCCAGGCGCTGTTCAGCGCGTCGATGGTCCCGTATTTTTGCGCCAGCCAGGTCTGAAACGCCTGCCGCGCGGCATCGGAGTAGGACAGAATGGTATCATGGCAGCCATACTCATTGTCGATCTGCCAGGCATGGATGCGTGGGTCGCGGCCATAGCGGTCTCCCAGAACCTCCGCAATCCGGCCGGAGGCTGCACGGTAGCCCGCGTGGCTGAAGCAATAGTGCCGCCGTGCGCCGAACTTGCGCGGGCGGCCTTCCGCATCCGTGGCGAGCATATCGGGGAAGCGGTCCAGCATCCAGCGCGGCGGTGTGCAGGTCGGCGTGCCGAGGATGATCTTCAGCCCGGCGCTGCTGAGCACGTCAATCGCCCGGTCCAGCCAGTCAAAGGTGAACTGGTCCGGCGCGGGCTCGATGCGGTGCCAGGCAAACTCCCCGATGCGGACCCAGTCAAGGCCCGCCTCCACCATGCGGGCGGCATCCCTGGCCCAGAGATCTTCGGGCCAATGCTCGGGATAGTAACAAACACCAAGCGCGCGTTTCATATCAGGACCCTTGGTTCGGGCAGGCCGCGCGCGACGTCTTCGATAACGAAGGTTGCCCCCTGGCCGGGGGTGCCCGTGAGGACGTCTTCGGGCAAGCCGTCGGCGGCGGAGGTCACATAGAGGGTCGAGAGCTCCGCACCCCCGAAAGCGGGACAGGTGACCTGCTTTGCAGGCAGGGACAGCGCCCGCTGGAAAACGCCCTCACGGCTGTAGGCCGCCACCCGAGCAGCGCCCCACTGCGCGACCCACAGCGTGCCATCGGCGTCGACAACCGCCCCATCCGGGTTCAATCCCTCGGCGGCCAGATCCACAAAAACGCGAGGCTTGCCCGCGGGCCAACCGTTGCGGTCCAGCGCGACTTTCATGATGTGTTGCGTCGGGGTATCCGCGAAATAGGCCGCGGACCGGTCGGGCGCAAAGCAGATCGCGTTGGGGATGGTGATCCGGTCAAAGAGCGTGCGCAGCGCCCCCTGATGGTAGCGGTAAATCGCCCCGGCCTCCGGTGCGCCATCCCGTCCCATGGTGCCGATCCAGAAACCGCCCCAGGGGTCGGCCCGGCCATCGTTGGACCGGGTGGCGCTGTTGCTCTGTTCCAGAGGGCAGAGCCGGGCGCGCGCACCGCTCGCCAAATCAAAGCGCCACAGGCCCGTTGCCGACGCAATCAGCAGCGTGGCCTCATCAATCCACCCGGCGGCGGAGACAGGCTCCTCAAAGCGCCACTCGGAGGGGCCATCGGACCCCGCCGTCAGTAGCTTTCCTTCGGTAATATCAAACCAGAACAACTGCTTGCGTTCAGGATGCCAAAGCGGCCCTTCGCCAAGGGTGCAGGGCCGCGGATCGAAAATCTGCGCGGTCATGCACAGGCTGCCCGGTAGGCCTTTACGATGGTGCGCGCGCGAGCGGCGACCTCCTCCGCGCTCAGGCCGGGTTTATAGAGTGCCGTGCCAAGGCCGAACCCGTCGGCGCTGGCGCTGATCCAGTCCGCGAAGTTCTCGGGCCCCGCGCCGCCCACGGCATAGACCTGCGTGCCTTCTGGCAGGATGGCCCGCATCGCCGACAGCCCCGAGGGCCCGGCCATTGTGCCGGGAAAGAGCTTTAACCCATCGGCTCCGGCTTCCAGCGCGGCAAGGGCTTCGGTGGGCGTAAAGACCCCCGGCCAGCTTTGCATCGCGCGGTTCTTGGTCGCGGCGATCACTTCCGGATTGCAGTTGGGCGAGACAATCAGCCTGCCCCCCGCATCGGCCACCGCGGCCACCTCATCGGGGCTCAGCACCGTGCCCGCGCCAATCAGCGCATCGCCGCCAAAGGCCTGCACCAGCCGCGCGATACTGTCGAGCGGATCGGGCGAGTTCAGGGGCACCTCGATCATGGTAATGCCCGCCGCGATCAGCGCAGTGCCAATGGCGGGGGCTTCGTCGGGGGTGATGCCCCGCAAAATCGCAATCAGGGGAAGGGTCATAACATTGCTTTCAAGGAACGATGGGCCGCAGTCAAGCCTGCGAGTGTTGCGCGTTCGGTATCGACCAGCATGGCGGACACACCTTGCGCGGAGAGGGCGGATTGATAGGCCCGCGCCTGCGTGCCCGTCCCAAGGATGGCCACCTGCTGGCCCAGCCAATAGGCCCGTGCTGCGGCCAGTTCCGCGCCGATCAGATATCCCGACAGGGCCGCGCGGGTGGCCCCTGCGCCGCGCTGGTCCAGCAGATCCCCCGCGCGCAGGGAAAAGAGACGGGCAGCAAGCCTTTCCGGTCTGCTGATCGCGTCTGAGACAGCAGCATCGAAGGCGGCAGCCTCCCATCCCGCACCCGCAACAGAGTGGCGCAACACCGAGGCGGTGCTCAGGAGGGCAAACATCTCGCCGGTCATGAAGGTCTGAAAGCTCACGACCTCTCCGGCGCTGAGAAGCGCCCATTTCGTATGGGTGCCGGGCAGACAGAGCACGCCGTCCCAACCGGGGTTGAGCGCCAGGAAACCGGCGATCTGCGTCTCCTCGCCGCGCATCACATCGGCGGGCGCGTGCTGTGCCAGCCCCGACACGACGTAGACCTTGAGCCCACTCCGCGCGGGCGCGCGGGTCAGGCCTTCCGACAAGGGCGTGCAGGGAACGTTTCGGTAGGGCGCTTCAACCCAGCCCTGCCGCGAGCCGACCATACCGCAGGCCACCACCGGCCCTGCGCCTTGTACCTGCCAGTCTCCGATCAGGCGGCGGAGCGCCGGCTCGAACCCGTCGCGGGTCAGCGTGGCCATCCCCTCATCGGAGCGGGCGCGCGCCAGCACCGTGGCCCCCCGCATGGCGAAGGCCCGCAGGTTGGAGATGCCCCAGTCCACTGCAATCCAGTCAGGTGTGATCTGATCGGTCATGCCGCGGTCATCCTGTCGTCACGACACCGCCGTCAACCACCAGGCACTGCCCGGTCATCATGCGGCTGGTCTTGGAGGCCAGAAACAGGACCGCATCAACAATGTCCTGTGGTTCCAGGTGCGTTTTGAGGCATTGCCGTTCAAGATGGGCCGCCAAATCTTCCGGCGTGGCCCATTGATCGAGCTGCTTTTGTGTCAGCACCCACCCCGGTGCCAATGCGTTGACGCGGATGCCATCCGGGCCCAATTCGCGCGCAAGGCTGCGGGTCATGGCGGTGATGCCGCCGTTGGCAGCCGTATAGGCAGGGTAACCTGCGTTGCCCATCATGTAGCTGATCGAGCTGAAATTGATGATCGATCCCGTGCCGCGTTGGATCATGGCGGGGGCCACGGCCTGGGCCGCGAAGAAATAGGCCTTGAGGTTGATTTCCAGCAGCGCATCCCACTCTTCTGGCGTGGTTTCCAGCCAATTGTGCCGCGTGTCATTGGCAGCGTTGGACACCAGGGTGTCGATGGGCCCGTGGGCCGCTTCGGCGACGGCGATGGTTGCGCGCAGCTTGTCGGTGTCGGTGATGTCACCTTGTAGAAACAGCGGCGCACGACCGTGCTTTTCCGCCATTTCATCGACAAATGCACGGGCGTCAGAGCGGCCTATGAAGGCCACGTTTGCCCCCTGGGCGAGAAACCCGTCCGTGAGGTCCGCGCCGATGCCTGAGCCGCCGCCGGTGATGTAAATCGAGGCGTCCCTGAGATCGTGGAAGGTTGCGGTCGGGGTCATGATAAACTCTCCAAAAGAGGGGTCGATGCGCGCGTCCCTGACGCCGGCGACTTGAGATATGGTGCCGCGGGTCTCACAGCTTGCGTCCTTCGAGAACCCACATGGACTGCGGGAAGCTCCATGGCAGGGTGATGCCGTTGTGCATGAGGGCGGCACCGGTCAGCGTTACGGGGCCGTCTTTCAGCGCCAGCTTGCCGCGCGAGAGCTGCGTGGCCGAGGCGCGATTGCGCAGGCTGATCTCGTAGCGCGCGTCATGCTCCAGCCGGGTCAGGCGCAGGGGACGCGGGGCGATCTGCGAAGAGGTATCCGCGCGCCCGGCGAACAGGACAAAACGGCTGCCGTCGCGGGATTGTTGTTGCTCGGCAATCAGCGAGGGATCTGAGGCGTCCAGCCTTAGGATGTCTGCGGTTTCCATCCAGTCGCGGTTCTGCTTCCACCAGGTGGTAATCTCGCCCAGCACATCCGCTTCGTGCGCAGTCAATTCGCGTGGGTCCATCTCGAACCCCATGTGGCGCTGTGCGGCGACCCAGCCGCGGAATTCGATGTCGAGGACGCGGCCCGAGGTGTGGCAGCTGCGCGGGCCCACATGGCTGCCGGTGACGGCGGCGGGCAGAAAGAGCGAGGCGTTGTGCTGCATCTTCAACCGCTCCAGCGCATCATTGCTATCGGAGAGCCAGACCCGCTGCGTGCGCCGCAGGATGCCGAAGTCAATGCGTCCGCCACCGCTGGCACAGCTTTCGATCTCCACATGGGGGAAATCAGCGCGCAGCCGGTCGATCAGCGCGTATGACCCACGGGTCTGATCTGCGTCGGGAAGGGGCAAAACGCGGTTATGGTCCCATTTGATGTAGTCGATCGGATAGGCTGACAGCAGGGCTGAGATGCGGTCATAGAGGAACGCGCGCACCTCTGGCAGAGCCATGTTCAGTGCCTTTTGCTGGCGCCCGAGGATCTGGTCCTCCGCCCCCAGGGCCCAGTCGGGATGGGCGCGGTGGATGTTGGAGTTGGGGTTGATCATCTCCGGTTCGAACCAGATGCCGAAACTCATATCCTGCGCATGCACATAGTCGATGAGCGGGCCGAGCCCGTCGGGGTACTTGCGCGGGTCCACCTCCCAGTCGCTCAAGCTCGAGGTGTCGTCATCGCGCTGTCCGAACCAGCCGTCGTCCAGCACGAAACGCTCCGCGCCAAGGGCGGCGGCGCGCGTGGCGATGTCCTTGAGCACCGGCAGGTCATGGGCGAAGTACACCGCCTCCCAGCAGTTGTAGTGCACCGGGCGGGGGCGACCTCTGTCCGTCCAGGTGACGATCCGGTCGCGCAGGTGACGCTGGAACGAAACCGCGCATCCATTGAGCCCGTCAGACGAATAGACCGCATAGAGTGGGGCGGTGCGGAATTCGGTGGCGGGGGCCGTTTCCATCCGCGCGGCGTGGCCGAACTGGATCTGGCGGCGGCCATCGGGCAGTTCTTCGGCGATCATCCGGTGCCCGCCGGACCAGCCGTAGTGAAAGGCGAAGGCCTCGCCGGTGGTGTTGGTGGCGCGCAGGCAGGGGATGATGAGGCCGGGGAAGTGTTCGTGCCCGGTGCGGCCCGTGCGGTTCTCGCGGTAGCGGATGCCGGGCGACCAGGCGGTGCGGTTCATCTGAAACTCGCCGCACCAACGGCCCGCAAAATCAATCATGTCCTCGGCATGCTGGGGGGCGGGCAGCACCGGGGCTGCGAGCCAGTGCAGATGCAGCGGGCGATCTGCGGTCAGCGCTGCTGTCATGGCGATGACATGGGTTTCGGGATCAAGCTCGAAAGCGGCCACATAGGTCAGCCGGTTGGCCTCATCCTTGCAGGTGACGGTCAGGCCCAGGTCGGTCTGGTTTACGTGATCGAGGTGGAATTTCGGCAAAAGCGGCGTGCCGTCCTGATCGCGCACGATGAGCCCGGGCTGTCCTGGAAAGCTGCGCGAGGCTTCGGGGCAGAGCGAGAGATCGGGGTTCTGATCCAGCATGCCGCCGGTGACATCGAGGGTACTGACCTGTGTGAGCGCGGTCAGGTCCTCGTTCATTGGCAGGGGTGCGCCCCAATAGATCACCTGTGGACAGAGCCCACCCGTGGAGGCGAGCGCCAGGGTCTGGCGCGCGTCATCAAGCCGCCAGCACTCTGTCACTTTACGGCCCCCAGCGTGAGACCGGCGATAAAGTGCTTCTGCATCAGGAAGAACATCAGCACGGGTGGCAGGGCGGCCACGATGGAGCCCGCGCTCATCAGATGGTAGGCCGCGCGGAACTGCGCATTAAAGGACGTAATGCCGGCGGTGACCGGCTGGCTTTCCGGGCCTTGGGTCAGGACCACGGCCCAGAAATAATCGTTCCAGATGAAGGTGAAGATCAGCACCGAGAGCGCCGCAATCGCAGGCTTCATCAGCGGGATCACCACGTACCAGAATATCTTCCACTCCGCGATGCCTTCGACGCGGGCCGCCTCCACCAGCTCATAGGGCAGCGCGCGGATGAAGTTGCGCATGAAGAGCGTGCAGAACCCGGTCTGAAAGGCGATGTGAAAGAGCACCAGGCCGGTTTTGGTGTTGTAGAGCCCCATGTCGAGCGTGAGGTCACGCACCGGCACCATCAGGATCTGGAAGGGGACGAAATTGCCCGCCACGAACATGAAGAAGATCCATATGTTGGATTTGAACTTGTAGATTCCCAGCGCAAAGCCGGCAAGGCAGGACAGGGTCACCGCCCCGATGACCGTGGGTACGGTGATCAGCACCGAATTGAGCATGTAGCGCGGCATGTCGGAGTTGAAGAACACCTGCCCGTAATTGGCGAACATCTCGAAGGAGGATGGCACGCCCCAGTAATTGCCCTGGGTGAAATCTTCGGCTGGTTTGATCGAGAAGATGGCCACGGCGATGAGGGGCAAGAGCCACATTATGAGCGCCAGCGGCAGCAGCGACTGGTAGGTGAGCTGCCAGGAGCGGGAGGTCTTTTCAATGGGTGTGGGGAACATGTCAGATTTCCTCCGGCAGGGGGGGCAATGCGGCCTGCGCCTTCTTGGTCAGGCCTGCGCGGATCGTGGCATATGAGACAGCGACCCGGTGCGCCGCCTCCTCTGCCTCCAGCGCAGGCAGGTCGAGCCGGACCCATGCGCCGCGGAAGTAGGCGGGCTTTCCCGCCGCCCCTGTCTCGATCAGCATGCGCGCCATTTCGGTGTCGGCGCAGCGCACGACCGCATGATCGTCGTTCGTCGCGCGCGTGTCCGTATGACCAAAGCAGGCGAACATCTTGCCGCCGATCTTCCACGCGTCCAGCTCGCCGGGCCCTGAGAGGACGGCGCCGGGGTGCGCGGCACAGAGGCTGTCGAATTCCGAACGGGTCATCGGCCCTTCTCCTCTTTCCACATGGACCACAGGAAGTAGGCGATGAAGACCAGCATGATAAGGAACAGCACCACGGCGATGGCGGCCCCATATCCCATGCGGAAGCCGAACTCGGCCAACGCCTTTTCGAACATGTAAAACGACAGCACGCGCGTTTGCCCGAAGGGTCCGCCATTGGTCATGATCGAGATAAGGTCAAAGGAGCGCAGCGCGCCGATGATCGTGACCACGAAGGCGATGAAAGTGGCCGGTTTGAGCTGCGGGATGATGATGTACCACAGCATCTTCCAGCCCTTGGCCCCGTCGAGACGCCCCGCTTCGATCTGCTCGGGGTCGACGGCGTTGAGACCGGTCAGGTAGAGGATCATGCAATAGGCCGTTTGCGGCCAGAGACCGGCGGCGATAATGCCGTAGGTGGCCCATGTGGGATCGCCCAGCACGTTTACGGGCCCCAGGCCCACAAGGCCCAATATGCCGTTCAGCAGGCCCTCGTTGGGCAGGTAGAACCATGAAAATACGAGGCCAACCACCACCTGAGAGAGGACAAAGGGAAAGAAAAACAATGATTTGTAGATGCGGATGCCGGTCACGGTCTGGTTGAGGAAAAGCGCGATGAAAAGCCCGCCGGGAATCGCCAGCAGATAAAACAGCAGCCATTTGAGGTTGTTCCAGAGCGATACCTCAAAGGCGCGATCGTCCATCAGTTCGACATAGTTGTCAAAGCCGATGAAGCGCGCCTCGCCCAGCCCGTCCCAGGCGTAAAAGGAGATCGCAATCGACTGGTAGATCGGCCAGATCACATAGAAGACAAAGAACAGGATCGCCGGGGCCAGAAAGAGCCAGGGTGTGACGGCGATCTCATTTCGCTTGTACCAGCCGCGGTCCTTGCGGCTTGATGTGACGGTGGGATCAACTGTTGACATCGACGCATCTCCTCAGTCGTGCGGGGGCCGCAGGCTACGATCTTGCGGCGCACGCGGCAGCCTGCATCCGTGTAGGCTGGCGACTGGGCCGGTAGGAGAGGGGCCGGGCGCCAACCACGCCCGACCCCCGCAGTGCTTAGTTGGCGTAGACGCGCTCGGCGACCTTATCGAGACGGTTCAGGATGTCGTCGAGGTTGTCGGGAAACACCATGAATTCCTGCAGACCCTGCATGGCTTCGGCGGCCATCTCTGCAGGGAAGTCGCGGTCAAAGAACTGCGCCACGCCACCGGGGCTGTTGGAGGAGAGCATTTCGAAACCCTCGTTGAGGAACTTGTCGTCATCCACCGAGGCGCTCGCATTGACCGGCAGCTGGCCAAGGTTGGCCCCGTTGTTGATCTCGGTCTGCACGTCTGCAGAAACCACATAGCGCAGGAATTCGCGCGCAGCTTCCTTGTTCTTGGCCCCCGAGGGGATGTGGAACGTATCCGTGGGCGCGTCTTCGGCCAATTCAACATCCGGGTTGATGGCCGGGAACTGGTAGAAATCGAGTTGATCGTCAGTCAGCCCTGCTTCGCGCAGCGGCGCCACGGCGAAGTTGCCCATCAGGTAGGCCGCAGCCTCGCCGTTAACCATGAAGGGCAGCGCTTCCTGCCAGCTGTAGTTCTGGTGGTTCTCGAGGAAGGCCCCCATGTCAATGAGTTCGCGCCAGTTGGCAAAGGTTGCCCGCACACGATCATCGGTCCATTTCACCTCGCCCGCGGCCAGCGCCATGTGGAAGTCAAACCCATTGGTGCGCATGTTGAGGTAGTCGAACCAGCCGCCAGCCGTCCACAGGAATTTGGACCCGATGGTGTAGCACGCCCGGCCCGAATCGATGATCGCCTGGCAATTGGATTTCATCTCCTCAAAACTCGCAGGCTCGCTCAGGCCCAGCTCTTCGTAGATGTCCTTGCGGTAGTAGATACCCCATTGGTAGTAGGTGTAGGGCACGCCCCACTGCTTGCCGTCGATGGTCATGGCCCCCTTGGTGGAGGCTAGGTTCTCGGCAATCTCAGGCTCTGCCCAGAGGTCGGAGATATCTTCGAAAAGACCCGCAGAGACATAAGGCGTCATGCGGTTCGCCGCGTACCATGTGGCCACATCCGGTGCATCCGCGGTCAGGAAGTTGCGGATTTGGGTCTTGTAGGCCTCGCGGTCGATCACGGTGGTCTCGATGTTCAGATCGGGGTGCAACGCACCGAAATCCGAGATCATTTTTTCCATTGTCGCGCGCGGTGCGGGGTTCGAAGTGTCGAGGAAAATCTTCAGATCGCCCGACAGCTCCGCCTGTGCAGCACCTGCAAGCATGGTTGATCCGGCCAATGCCATAAGCATTGATTTGGTGGTGAAACGCATGGTGTCCTCCCTAAGGTACGTTCGTTTCTTTCTGCACTGTATCCGGTTTCATTATGTGGAACCCGGTTTTATATATTGAAAACTACAGCGCAATCTGCCTAGACTGTCAACAGTGTTCTTCGCGGGTTGGTTGAAGTGCACGGGGCGTCGCAGGCGCAAAACGGGGTCGTCCGGGGAGGAACAAGAGACACGTTTGGCAGTATATGCGACCGAGATTTGGGAGGATCGGAACACAATGTCCGGCGATGGGACGGTAGGCAAGGCACTGGATGTGCTGGATCAGGTGGCAGCCTTCGGGCGGCCTGTCCGGTTTGGTGCCTTGCTGGCGCAAAGCCACTTCCCCAAGGCAACGCTCTACCGGTTTTTGCAGACGCTGACCTCCCAAGGCATGCTGACTTATGATCCCGAGACGCAAACCTACTCCCTGGGCGTGCGGCTGGTGCGACTCGCACATGCGGCCTGGGCGCAAAGCTCACTGGCCCCCATTGCGCGCCCGCATCTGGACCGGCTGAGCAACGATATCGAGCATACCGTGCACCTGGCGCAGCTCGACAACGCGCAGGTGCTTTACGTGGACAAGCGCAACGCCGCACAGCCGCTGGAGATGTTCAGCGATGCAGGCAAGGTGGGGCCCGCCTATTGCACCGGTGTGGGCAAGGCGATGCTGGCGTTCCTGCCGCCGGGCGAGCTTGACCGGGTCATCGGGCAACAGTCGTTTCACCGTTTCACTCCCATGACATACACATGTCGGGCAACGCTGCTGGCGGAGCTTTCGGAGATTCGTGAACGCGGCTACGCCTTTGACCGTGAAGAGCATGAGCCCGGCATCATCTGCGTCGCGCAACCGATCCTGACGGACCGGGGGCGGGTGATGGGCGCGCTGTCGGTCACCGGCTCGACACAGACGCTCGATCTTGGGGCGTTGGAGGCTTTGGCCCCGCGCCTGGGCAAGACAGCCCGCGCCATCGCCACGGAGGCGCAGGCATGGCGGTTTCCGGATACAGATTTTCAGAGAACAGGGACGTAAGACATGACAGGTGTGACGCTCAACCAGGCCATCAAACGCTACGGTGAAACGCAGGTGATCCATGGTGTCGATCTTCAAGTCGACGACGGCGAGTTCTGTGTCTTTGTGGGCCCGTCGGGCTGCGGCAAGTCCACGCTTTTGCGGATGATCGCGGGGCTGGAAGAGACCAGCGAAGGCAAGATCAACATCGGCGCACGGGATGTCACGCATATGGACCCCTCAGAGCGGGGCGTTGCGATGGTGTTCCAGACCTATGCGCTTTATCCGCATATGACGGTCAAGGAGAACATGGGATTTGGCCTGAAAATGAACGGGCACCCCAAGGCAGATATCGACGCCAAGGTGAAAGCGGCCTCCGATGTGCTTAAGCTGGATGACTACCTGCACCGCAAACCTGCCGCCTTGTCGGGCGGCCAGCGTCAGCGGGTGGCCATCGGGCGGGCGATTGTACGCGGCCCGGAGGTATTTCTCTTTGATGAGCCGCTCTCCAACCTCGATGCGGAGCTGCGGGTGGAGATGCGCGTGGAGATTGCCCGTCTGCACAAGGAAATCGGGGCCACGATGATCTATGTGACCCACGATCAGGTCGAGGCGATGACGCTGGCCGACAAGATCGTGGTGCTGCGGGCCGGACATATCGAACAGGTCGGGGCCCCGCTGGAGCTTTACCGCAACCCGGACAACCGCTTTGTGGCTGGTTTCATCGGATCGCCCGCGATGAACTTTCTGGACGGTGTCGTCACTGAAGGTGGCATTGATGTGCCCGGCCTTGGGCGCACCATCGCGGTGGAAGCCGCTCTGCCCGCGCAGGGCACGCCTGTCACATTGGGCGTGCGCCCCGAGCATCTCGAGGTCCAGATGGGGCAGGGCGCGTTACAGGCAGAACTGTCTGAGGCTTTGGGCGGCGTTTCTTATCTGCATCTTGACACGCCGACAGGCGAGCGCCTCATCGTCGAAGAACGCGGCGATGATCGGGCAGCAGCAGGCGATACGGTTGACGTCACTTTCGAGGCCAGACGCGCAATGGTCTTTGATCGGGAAAGTGGATCGCGCATCAGGTAAGGCCGACCCGGAAGGCTTGATCCGAGAGGCCCGCCCTTTTTGCTCGAGGTTGCGGTGAGGTCAAATATGTTCGAAATGTGTAATCTTTGGGGCATAAATATGACCTATCCTGGCAGTATGATTGACTTCTAGGGGTGTCGCGCTGTTGGCTTCGACGTGGCGGATTTAACAGTCTCTAGCTGAGGTGTTTTTGATGTGGGCTGACAGCAAGTAGTCTGTTTACTGGGTCAAAGCATAACTCTCTCCTTCCCGCGCTTCAAGAACTGGGATTTGATCAACCCGGAGTGCAACAGTCTCTCCGGGGTCACGCCATTATGTCGCTGTCCCGGATCAGTCCGGGTGTGCGCTGATATTTCCTGGCTGTGCCTCAATTTGGGGAATTCGATAACGAAGGGGGCAGCTCCAACAACCGTAGCCCAAGATCCCGATGCGTGATGTGAGCATGCATCTGTCTTAGCGTTAAAACCGGAGTCTGCGATCCCTTCGCCTCCCGGGAAGATCGTCACCAGCGCTTTTTCGCGCCAGATAGTGAACATGTGATCCATCAGGCAGTGGCTTCCCTTCTTTGCTGGGCCTTTTGCATCAGTGCCCGATGTCCGGAAACGGTGTCCGCCTTGGCCTGGAAGAAGGTGCCATCGCGCCAAATGCTGAAGAGGACGATCGCCAGCTTGCGTGCGACGGCCACCTTGGCCTTATTGAAGCCGACCCGCTTGGAGAGTTTGATCCCCCAATCCTTGAGGCTGCTCCAGCTCTTGGTGCCAGACAACATGACTGTCGCCGCCTGCACGAGATGCGTACGGGTCATGCGATTGCCCATGCGGGATATGGACCCGGAGGTCAGGCTTTCGCCGGATTGATAGATGCGGGGCGTCAGGCCGAGATAGGCAGCAACATCATCGGCCCGCCGGAAGCGGGTCGGGTCTTCAATGGCCGTGTAGAAGGAGAGCGCCACGATCGCGCCAACGCCGGGCATGTCCATCATCCGCTGACAGGTGGGGTTTTCAGCCGCGATTTTCTCAAGTTCCTGCTCGATGCGCTTGGCTTCGTCATAGAGCGTCTCTCCGAGCCGTAGCATGGGCACGATTTGCGGTCGCAGATCGATGTTCTCGGCACTCCGGATCTGGAAGACCTGTTCCATCACACGTTCGGAGAAGGTGACAGATGTCTTGCTGCCTGGCTCGACCCGGCCGCCATGGACTTTCAGCAGACCGCGGATGACCATCTCGTTCTGCAACCGCTGCTGGACCAGACGCGAGCGCAGGATCAACTGCGCCCGGATTGCGAAGCAGGCGCTGCTCTTCACATAGACTTCGGAGATATAGTTGCGGCCGGAGCGAACGATCTCGGCGATGCCACGTGCGTCATTGGGGTCGGTCTTGTTCCGCTTGATCGACAGAATGCGATGGACCTTCAGGGCATCCAGCATGGCCACTTGAAAGCCTTGGCGCCGCAGTCCTTTCGTGAGCCAGACGCTGATGCTGCCGGTTTCGATACCGATGCGGGTGATGTGCGATTTGTAATTCTTCCGAAGATAGCGGCCGATTTCGGTCGGATCGCTCTTCGTCGTATTCTCGGAAATGACCTCACCGTCGCCGTCGACGACGCAGATGGCCGTGCTCTTAAGACCGACGTCCAGGCCAACGAAGAATTTGACCGATCCTGGCTCTTCTTCGGCTTTTGCCAGTGCTGCAAGTATTTCTGGGTTTTTGACTTTCTTTGCCATTTGGTGCCTCCTGTCTCGGGGTCCGGCTCGTCATTGAACCGTGTTGGGAAAGACTATTGGCTGTCGGCCGGAAGCGAAAACACCTCAGCTAACCCACACCCGGTTTTCACCCTCATCTTGGAGCAAGCGTCAAATGACCTCTTGGCATGTCGCAGCAAATCTCACGGCGTGCACCTCTTTTCGTCTGCAACCAGACGGGCCTGCGGTGTCATCTGTGCTGCCCAAAGAGCAATCTGCGCGGTCCGTAGGTTTATGTGTCTTGCCCGGATTCGCCGGGTTAAATGTTGGGTTCTGCGGCTGCTCAGGTATCTGGCACGATGCAGGAGGAACGGTGCAAGCGGCTTATCAAAGTTTGACATGACACCGCCATCAGGTTTTGGGCACCGCTTGGGTGCGATCCAGATGCTGACCGATCTTGACCCGATTGGTGATTTCGGAGCGCCTGACACCTTGCGCTTTGGCGGATACCGCTTCACCCGGATCACTCAGACTTCGAATTAGCGGTTTACAGGAGTGCCCGCGTTATGCGCGACAAGCTGTCGGTTCGGCCGCAATCCAGATCTTGAAACGCAGTGATCCAAGATGTTTTGTGTGATCTTCGAGAAAGTGTGGATATATCAACTAGAAGGAGATTATTTTGAAAAAATATCTCCAAATAGCTGTTTTTGTAGAATCCATACAACGCCCCTGAGTGCCTGCATGGCTTGCGTTGCGGAGAATATAACCGCTGCGACAACAACAATCTTTGGGCCGGTGGTGGTGTCGAGGCCGAAGGACAGCAGCAGACCGCCCAAGGCAGCTGCCGCACCGACAAGAGCGGCACCCCAGCGCCAGGGCCACGCCCAGCCCGACGAGCGTCGCGCGCGTCATGAAATCGTCCAGCATCAGGTCGTCCCTTCGTGAGACGGGTCGCAGTCGGGGCCGTGACTGTGGCTGTGCTCGTGCCGGTAGAGCGTCAGCGCCCCTTTGGTGCCGGTGCCAAAGAGCGCGCGCTATTCCGGTGCGCTCACCACGATTTCAGGTGTGCCCTCGCAACAGATATGCCCGTTGACGGATAGCAGTCGGTCTGACGCGGCGATGACCACATGCAGATCATGGTTCACCATCAAGATCGCGCAGCCCGTGTTTTGGCGCACCGCATCAACCTGGCGGTAGAAACTGGCCGCACCGGGGTGATCAGGCCCCTGTGTCGCCGCGTCCAGAATCAGCACCTCTGGATTTTCCGGGAGGGTCTCGGCCACGGCATTGCACAGCCGGCAGATCAGAAAGGCCGGCGCGTGTTTCTTACCGTTATGGGTGCAGGAGATGTAGGCGTTAAGGGCTTCTATTTTGTGGGCAAATCCGGCCTTTACCAGGAAATCCAGGGCGCGGTAGGCGACGGGGGAGTGTGGGCTCAAGTCATCCTTGGCTCAGGTGCCTGAGCAGATCACAGGCCCCCAGCGCGCGATGCTGCTGCAGGAGGATCTCCAGCGCGCCACCTGACCGGGGTGAACTTCAGGCCGGTGGCGGCACAATGCGCCTCTGCATGGCGAAGGGTGCTCTCGACGCAGGCGCTATGGTCAGGACAGGTTTTCTCATCGTCTCTATTGATGTGTTATAACGTGACTAGTGATAAGCCATATTCAGAAGAGCAAGGTGATGTGATGCGACGTATCTTATATCTCGGTTTGATTTGTTTTGCAGCGACAGCACGGGCGGATGCGCCGCAGGTCGCAACGGATATCGCGCCGGTGCATGGATTGGTCAGTCAGGTCATGCAGGGGGTTCGGGGCGCCGATCTGGTGATCCCGCCGGGGGTGTCTCACCCCATGGCTACGTGATGCGGTCGTCCGAGGCGCCTGCCCTGGCGCAGGCGGGAATGCGCAGGCGGCGATCGAAGAGTCGCGCGCCGTGAAGGTTGAGATCGTCGCGCAACTGGCCCCGCTGCCGGGACACCCTTTCATCGTCTTTCACGATTCCCATCACTATTTCGAGGCGCGTTTCGGGCTCGAGGCGGTTGCGGCGGTGACCTTTGAGGATACAGGCACCGTCAGTGCCGCGCGGCTGGCGCGCGTGCGCGATATGGTGACTGACACGGGGGGCGGCCTGCGCACTGGCTGAACCCCGCACCAGTGCCGGTCTGATTGCCGTTGTTGCGGAAGGGGCGCAGCTGACCATCGAACCTGTCGATGCCATCGGTGTCGATCTGCCTGCGGGGCCGGACTATTCCCCGTGGCTGTTGCGCCAGATCAGCGGCAGTCTGGTGCGCTGTATGAAATAGCCCCGAAAAAGAATAAGGCCCCGCGGGGGGGTGCGGGGCCATTTTGCTGCTGAAAAGTGATTTTTAGAATATCGTCACGCTCGTCAGAGCGCTTTAGACTGCGATTTTGCCACCCCCCTGTTTTGTCACCACAACGACCGAGGGCCTTGGCGGCATGGCAGGGTCAAAGTCCGGCCAGCGTGTGGCAGGATCTTCGAAGGTAGAAGCGCGCTCGAACCCTTCGAAGTCGGTGGTGCCGTCGGTGCCGGGGTGCTGCACCGCGAGGAACAGGGTCTCGCCGCTGTCATGGAAGTAGGGGCCACAAAGTTCTCCGCCGACCGGACAGCGGAAGAACAGCTTGGAATGGCCACGCAGATCGCCTTCGGTCTCCAGCGCATAGAGCCCGTCGGATTTGCCGGTCTTGCCCCAGCTCGACCCCTGATCGGTCGAGATCCACAGACGGCCGTCGGCATCGATCGCGCAGTTGTCGGGCGAGCCGAACCAGCCGCTTTCGGAGGTCTCGGGGTTCCACTGGGCGCCCACTTCTTCGATGCTCGGATCACCGCATTTCACCAGGATCGACCAGGTGCCGGTGGTGGACGCATGATCGCCGCCGTCTTCCTTGATCTCGATGATGTGACCAAAGGCGCTTTCGGGGCGGGGGTTGGCGGCGTTGACCTGATTGGCTTGACGGCGCGTGTTGTTGGTCAGCATCAGATATGCTGTCCCGTTCGGGCCGGGCTGCGCATCTTCCGGGCGGTCCATCGGGGTCGCCCCGAGCAGGTCTGCCGCGATGCGGGTGTCGATCAGCACATCTGCCTGGCTGTCAAAGCCGTTCTCCGCGTTGAGCGGCCCGTTGCCATGCACCAGAGGCAGCCACTCGACCGAGCCATCCGCGTCAAAGCGCGCGACATAGAGCGTGCCTTCGGACAGCAGCGGGCTGCCGAAGACGGCTGTCTCATCCGTGACCTTGGCGTCCGAGACATATTTGTACTGATAGTCGAACCGGTTGTCATCGCCCGAATAGATGACCAGATGCCCGCTTTTGGAGACGGTGGTCTCGGCACCCTCATGCCGGAACCGACCCAATGCGGTGTGTTTGATCGGTGTCGCATCGGGATTGCGCGGATCGACCTCGACCACCCAGCCAAAGCGGTTGGGCTCATTGGGCTCCTTGTCGATGTTGAACCGGTCGTGGTACCGGCCCCAGGCATACCATCGGCCCGGGACACCATAGCGTGTCATCTGCGCGGCCTCGGCCTGGGCGGAGACATCGGGTTCGCCCTCGGCATCCACCACATCTGTCCAGAAGTAGCCGTGGAAATTTTCTTCGGCCATCAGGTAGGTGCCCCAAGGCGTCATGCCGCCGGCGCAGTTGTTGATGGTACCGATCACCGTCATGCCAGTGGGGTCGGCACTGGTTTTCATCCGGTCATGGCCTGCAGCCGCGCCGGAAAAGGTCATCTCGGTGTCCAGTGGCGTGATCCTTCGGTTATACGGGCTGTCGCGGACCAGCGCCCATTTACCCTCCGCATCCTGGGCAATCTCCACGACGGTGCCGCCATGCGCGGCCATTTCGATCTCGACCAGCTCTTTGGTCATGCCGTTAAAGCCGTCCAGATCCTGACGTCCAAGGCCGGGGAACATGACCTCTTCGTTGGTATACTCGTGGTTGACGCAAAGCAGCCCGCGCGTGCCGTCCTCGTTCAGCGCGGTAAAGCCCACATAATCGTTGTTGTAGCCAAACTGCTTGCTTTGCGCCGCGGCGGTCTGGTTCATCACGTCGAATTCCGGCGCATCGGCTGTGATCGGATCACCCCAGCGCAGCAGAACATCCGCGTTGTAGCCGTCCGCGATGTGGTGCTCTTCGTCGTTGCCCCAGGCCAGTTCATTGAAATTATAGCGGCCGGCGGTGCCAACTGCGGCAGCCTGCTTGGGCGCGATCATCGCCGAGGTGCCAAAAAGAGCCGTGGTGGCCGTGACGCCCAGCATACCCTTGAGCATATCGCGGCGTCCGTAACGCGCGTTTATCACGTCGCCAATGGTGCGCGACAAGTTCGGGTTTGTCGGAATGTCGTCAAATGCTTCGAAAGCTTCTGCTTTATTGCCAATTGTGGGGTCATTGAGGATGTCGTCGCGGTCCATGTCTATCTCCTGATCAGGCTGCCGGGTCAGAGCGAATCTCTGACTAAGGTGTGCCCTTCGCAGATGCCCGATCGATGTAACGGCTGGATGACGTCCGCTTCAGCAGGATGTCGCAGGCCGTCACGCCGCGTGAGGCAGGCTCAGTTCGGAGAGAAAACTCGGGATTTTCTTTTTGAAAGCAAAGAAACCGCGGGTTGCATGTGGCCATGTCATCTGGTCGTAAGGCCGCATGATCTGGTGCAGTCTGATGTCGGTGGTGTTGCGTTGCAGGTCAGAAAAGACAGCCGCCACCGGCCCGGTCGGGGCGTGGCAGGTCACAATCTGTTCCACACCTTTTTTAGTGGCCCAGGCCATCACATCCTCTGCGGTGGTGACAGATGTGACCTGTGGGAACCGGTCGGCATATCGGGCGAGCACATCATCCTGTGCGGCCGCGCGAAAGCGGTGGACCTGTGGGGCCATTTGCAAGGGGCCGATGTCGGTCTGGGGGCGCAAAACAGCGCAGGCCTGCGGTGAGAGACCTTCCAGGGCGAAAGACGGGCTCAGGTCTTCTTCGTGCAGCAGAAAGCCTATGCGGGCGGTGGGGTCTGCCGTCTCGGGCACCGGCAGGGCGCCGGGGTCCGGCACGGGCAGGCCGGGCACGGGGAGCGCTTCGCTTGCCAATTGCCATTTGGGATGAAACCGGTCTTTGGTGAACTTGGCAATATTGCTGGCGCGCGCCAGATAGGTTTTGCCCGGCGTCTGTATTCCGGCCACCCACCGCCATCCCAGCGTGTTTGAGGCCGGATCGCCGTCCAGCAGGTGGCGTAAAAAGAAATCCGCCCCCAGCTCCCACGGCAATTTCAGGGTGAAAATCCAGATCGAGGCAAACCACATCCGGGCGTGGTTGTGCAGATAGCCGGTGGCAACAAGCTCCTGCGCCCAGGCGTCAAAGCAATCGATGCCGGTGGCCCCGTGACAGGCCTGCTCCCAGCGGCTGCGCAGGCCACTTTGTGTTTGCACGTCATTCCAGGCCTGCGAGAGCGCAGTCCGGTACTGGGTCCAGACCCCCGGGCGCAAGGCCAGCCAGCCCTTCCAGTAGGTGCGCCAGAAAACCTCCTGCACGAATTTCTCGGTCGACCGGGGGGAATGACGGGCCAGTACGGCTTGCAACACCTCCGCCTCGGTCAACAGCCGGCAGCGCAGGTAGGGCGACAGGCCGGAGACATGCACATGACCACCCGCCCCAAGGTCGAAATTCCGCTTTGCGGCATAGTCGCGCCCCGCGTGCGGGACAAAAGCGGCAAGGCGTTCCAGCGCGGCCGTGCGGGTGGGGATAAAACCATCTGTCATGGCGGCCCAGATAGGCGGCGGCGTGCGCGGATCAATGCCCGAACCCAAAGTTATGCGCCCCCCCTTGCAGCCCCCCCGGACCAATACTAAGCTTCTGTCAACGGTTGGTGGGTATGGTCCTGCCAGCGAGGCAAATGACAGGCATCCCAAAATGAACGATCCGATCGAAACATACATGAATCTTGTTCCCATGGTGGTGGAGCAAACCAGCAGGGGGGAACGCGCGTACGACATTTTTTCGCGGCTGCTGAAAGAGCGGATTATCTTTCTCAACGGCCCCGTGCATGACGGGATGTCCTCGCTCATCGTGGCGCAGCTGTTACACCTTGAGGCGGAAAACCCTTCCAAAGAAATTTCCATGTATATCAATAGCCCGGGTGGTGTTGTGACCAGCGGTCTGTCGATCTACGACACCATGCAATACATCAAGCCGAAGGTGTCCACGCTGGTGATCGGGCAGGCCGCTTCCATGGGCTCGCTGCTGCTGACGGCGGGCGAGGCCGGGATGCGGTTTTCGCTGCCCAACAGCCGCGTGATGGTGCACCAGCCCTCCGGCGGCTATCAGGGGCAGGCCACGGATATCATGATCCATGCCGCAGAGACTCAGAAGCTGAAAGACCGGTTGAACGAGATCTACGTGAAACACACCGGCCAGACCCTGAAGAAAGTGGAGGCGGCGCTGGAACGCGACAACTTCATGTCGCCCGATGAGGCCAAGGATTTTGGCCTGATCGACGAGATTGTTGAAAACCGCAGCAAGAGCGAGGACGATGATTAACCACGTGTCAATTGCGCACAGTGAGTTTACCATTTAGCGATTGTGGAGCGGCGGGCGCTGCAATAAGCTGTTAGAAATTGGGGCACATCCCGGATCGCCGGGATGCATCACGCGATACGAGAGACCGGAAAGGCTTGATAATGGCAACGAACTCAAGCGGCGACAGCAAGAACACGCTCTATTGTAGCTTCTGCGGGAAAAGCCAGCATGAAGTGCGCAAGTTGATTGCAGGCCCGACCGTGTTCATCTGCGACGAATGCGTCGAGCTGTGCATGGATATCATTCGTGAAGAGACAAAGGCCTCCGGTCTCAAAGCGACCGACGGCGTGCCGACACCGAAAGACATCTGCTCGGTGCTTGATGACTATGTGATCGGGCAGGCGATGGCCAAACGGGTCTTGTCGGTGGCGGTCCACAACCACTACAAACGGCTCAATCATGCCCAAAAGGGCGGGGAGATTGAGCTGGCAAAATCCAACATTCTGCTGATCGGTCCGACCGGCTGTGGCAAGACATTGCTGGCCCAGACGCTGGCACGCATTCTTGATGTGCCGTTTACCATGGCGGATGCGACCACGCTGACAGAGGCGGGCTATGTCGGCGAAGACGTGGAAAACATCATCCTCAAACTGCTGCAAGCCTCTGAATACAACGTCGAACGCGCGCAACGCGGCATCGTCTACATTGATGAGGTCGACAAGATCACCCGCAAATCGGAAAACCCCTCGATCACCCGTGACGTGTCGGGCGAAGGCGTGCAGCAGGCGCTGCTGAAGCTGATGGAGGGCACGGTGGCCTCCGTACCGCCACAGGGCGGGCGCAAGCATCCGCAGCAGGAATTCCTCCAGGTTGATACCACAAACATCCTGTTTATCTGCGGTGGCGCCTTTGCCGGGCTCGACAAGATCATCGCGGCGCGGGGCAAGGGTTCTGCGATGGGGTTCGGTGCCGATGTGCGCGACAACGACGAACGGGGCGTGGGCGAGATTTTCACCGACCTTGAGCCCGAAGACCTGCTGAAATTCGGTCTGATCCCGGAATTTGTCGGTCGCCTGCCGGTGCTGGCCACCCTCGAAGACCTGGACGAAGACGCGCTTGTGACCATCCTCACCCAGCCCAAGAATGCGCTGGTCAAGCAGTACCAACGCCTCTTTGAGCTGGAGAACACGCAACTGACCTTTACCGATGATGCGCTGTCAGCAATCGCCAAACGCGCCATTGAGCGTAAAACAGGTGCGCGCGGATTGCGGTCCATTTTGGAAGATATTCTGCTCAATACCATGTTCGACCTGCCGGGTCTGGAAAGCGTGACGGAGGTGGTGGTCAACGAGGAGGCGGCTCTGTCCGATGCTGCTCCTCTCATGATCCACGCGGATGCGGAAAAAGAACCTGCCAGCGCTGGTTAGAGATAGTGGTTTGATTGCAAAATAAAAAGCAGGCCGTTGCGCCTGCTTTTTTCTGTTGGGCCGGATCAAAGTTGTGTCAGAGGAGCTGTCGCTGCCAATCAAGCGCATTTCATCCCATGGCCCTTTTGAGACCGATGCTGGCTGGTACCGCGCGGTTATTGCCGATGGGCGGGTTCATGCCTCCGGCACCGTGTGGCAGGGTGAGACGGTTGCAGCGCAATGCACCGCTGCCCCGCGCGCCCCATCGAGACAGTGTTGACAAAGCCTGGATGCGGGTGTGCCGCAGGTCGCGGATTTTGAAGCCTGCAAACCGCCCTTGCGCCGGGCTTTCGTGGACCGTCCGACCACGGCCACGATGATCGAATGCGGCTTGATCGACCCGCGGTACCGCATCAAGATCGAAGGGGCCGCCCTTCTGCCGGAATAAGCGCGGCAAAGCGCGCATCTATCTGGACGTTTCGACAGCAATCGGCCATATGTCATACATGAGTGCGACTGGAGAAAACCCATGGGCCTACTGACCTCAATCTTGCGCGCCGTCACCTGGTGGAACGGGCAAACGCTCAACACACAGCTTTGGACCTGGCGCAATGGCATCAAGGTCGGCGAAGACAGCCAGGGCAATGTCTTTTACGAGACCAAGGACAAATCCCGCCGCTGGGTGATTTTCAACGGGGAGGCAGAAGCCAGCCGGGTTGATCCTGACTGGCATGGCTGGCTGCACCATACTTGGGACGCCCCACCAACCGACGCACCGTTGACGCATAAACCCTGGCAAAAGCCGCATCAGGAAAACCTGACCGGCACGGCACTCGCCTATGCGCCCAAGGGCTCCATCCGGCGCGCCGAGCCGGAACCGCGTCGCGATTATGAGGCCTGGACGCCGGAGTAGTAGATATGTCTGAACACACGACTGAAGTCTTGGTGGGTGCCGGAGTGCTGGCGGCGGCAATTGCCTTTGTTGTTTATGCGGGGCAGGTGTCCGGCTTTTCCGGCGGCGGGTCTGCCACCTATCCGCTGGAGGCGAGCTTCCGCAGCCTCGAAGGGGTCAGTGTCGGGACGGATGTGCGCCTCGCAGGCGTCAAGGTCGGCTCTGTGGCGGATGTGACGCTGAACGCAGAAACCTACCGCGCGGACACCACCGTTGCCCTCAACACCGGCATCGAAATTCCCGATGACAGCGCAATCATTATCTCCTCCGAAGGCCTGCTGGGCGGTAACTTTGTTGAGATTGTTCCCGGTGGATCGCCGTTTTTCTTTGAGCCAGGCGACCGGATCGAAGACACCCAAGGGGCCGTCAGCCTTGTCTCTCTGCTGCTGAAATTCGTGAGCGGGTCGTCTGAATGATCCTACGCGCCTTTCTGGTGGCACTGGCGCTTTGGGCCCCGCTGCAAGTCACCGCCCAACAGGCGGTGACCGAAGCGACCGGGGCACAGCTGCGCGGCATCGACCGGATCAGCGGTGAGGTTTTTGAGGTTATTCTGCCCTCCGGCCAGACGGCAAATCTGGAGCGGATCACGATTAAGCTGAACGCCTGCCGCTATCCTGTGGGCAACCCGGCGGGAGACGCGTTTGCGGCACTGGAGATTGCCGACAGACAGTCCGGCGCGCAGCTGTTTTCGGGATGGATGATTGCCTCTTCGCCAGCGCTTTCGGCCATGGATCACCCCCGCTACGACATCTGGGTCATGCGGTGCACCACCTCCTGAGGGGTGCGCAGCGGCGGGTTCGAAAAACTGGCAGGACGGCTGCGCGCGATCCGCAGTTCTTTGTGATAGGCCGCGCGGCTGATCTCAATCGCCCCAAGAGAAGCCAGATGATCGGTCAGAAACTGGGTATCAAACAGAATGAACCCCCCGTCGAGCAACCGGTCCACCAGACAGGCCAGCGCGATCTTGGAGGCGTTGCTGCGCCGTGAAAACATGCTCTCCCCAAAAAATGCAGCCCCAAGAGTGACGCCGTAGACGCCGCCGACCATCGTCTCGTGGTCCCAGACCTCAAGTGAATGCGCCTGGTCACGGTCGTGTAAAGCAATGTAAAGATTGCGTATTTCTGTATTGATCCAGGTGTCTGCACGATCTGCACAGCCGTCCACCACGCCGGGGAAATCGTGATCGACCCGGATGTGAAATCCGGTTTGTCGCATCGTTCTGCGCAGCGAACGCGACAGGTGAAACCCGCGCAGGGGTATGACGCCGCGCCGCTGAGGGTCGACCCAGAAGACCTCCGGGTCGTCGCGATGCTCGGCCATGGGGAAAATGCCATTGGCATAGCCCTGCATCAGCAGATCGGGCGTCAGACGCATCGCCCGGCACCGCTATCCGCCGCCAAGATTGTCTTCCAGCCAGTGCTCCAGCCAGTGAATGTTGTAGGCCCCCGACAGGACGTCGTCTTCCTCCAACAGAGCATGAAACAGCGGTACCGTGGTATCGACGCCGTCGACGATCAACTCGCCCAAGGCCCGGTGCAGCCGCGCCAGCGCTTCGGGCCTGTCGCGGCCATGCACGATCAGCTTGCCGATCAGGCTGTCGTAATAGGGCGGGATCGAATAGCCGTCGTAGAGCGCGGAATCCATGCGAACTCCCAAGCCACCGGGCGCATGGTATTGCGTGATCCGGCCCGGGCAGGGTGAGAAATTCGGCAGCTTTTCCGCATTGATCCGAACTTCGATGGCATGTCCGGTGATCGACAGGTCTTCTTGCTGAAACGACATCTCCATCCCGGCGGCGACGCGGATCTGTTCCCGCACCAGATCCACACCAAAGATGGCCTCGGTCACGGGGTGCTCCACCTGCAGGCGGGTGTTCATCTCGATGAAGTAGAACTCGCCGTTTTCATAGAGAAATTCGATCGTACCCGCGCCGATATAGTTGATCCGCGCCACCGCCTCTGCGCAGGTTTTGCCGATGGCGGCCCGCTCCTCGGCGGAAATGGTGGGGCCGGGGGCCTCTTCAAAAACCTTCTGGTGGCGCCGTTGCAGCGAACAGTCCCGTTCCCCCAGGTGCACGGCGCGCCCCTTGCCGTCGCCAAACACCTGAATTTCGATGTGGCGCGGAGTGGTGAGGTATTTTTCGATATAGACTTCGTCATTGCCGAAGTTGGATTTGCCCTCTGCCCGCGCGGTCAGAAAGGCCTTCTCCATCTCGTCGGCGGTTTTTGCCACCTTCATGCCGCGGCCCCCGCCGCCCGCGGTTGCCTTGATGATGACCGGATAGCCGATCTCTGCGCCGATCTTCTGCGCCTCTTCAAGGTTGGCCACCCCTCCTTCGGATCCCGGCACACAAGGTACGCCAAGCTTTTTCATCGTATCCTTGGCGGTGATCTTGTCACCCATGATGCGGATGTGTTCCGCTGTGGGGCCGATGAAGGTAAGGTCGTGGTCTTCGACGATCTGAACGAAGCCCGCGTTTTCCGACAGAAATCCATAGCCGGGGTGGATGGCTTCCGCGCCGGTGATCTCGCAGGCCGAGATGATGGCCGGAAACGACAGGTAGCTTTGTGTGCTGGAGGGCGGTCCTATGCAGACGCTTTCATCGGCCATGCGCACATGCATCGCGTCGCTGTCGGCGGTCGAATGCACCGCGACCGTGGCGATGCCCATCTCACGTGCGGCCCGGACCACGCGCAAGGCAATCTCGCCCCGGTTGGCAATCAGGATCTTGTTGAACATACCTGACGCTCCTATTCGAGGATGACGAGGGGAGTGCCGAATTCAACCGCTGCACCGTCTTCGACGACGATGCGCTTGATGGTGCCTGCGCGCGGGGCGGGGATGTGGTTCATGGTTTTCATCGCTTCCACGATCAGCAATGTATCGCCTTCGGCAACTGATGCACCGACCGTGATGAACGCCGCCGCACCGGGCTCGGGTTGCATGTAAACGGTCCCCACCATGGGGGAGGTGACGGCGCCGGGCAGATCTGCTGGGTCTTCTGCGGGCTGTTCGGTGTTTTGGCTCGGGGCTGCGGTGGGGCTGGCTGCCGGTGCCGGGGGGGCTGCGACTTGCGTGACGACCTGTTGGGGCTGGTGACGGCTGACACGCACATTCAGTCTGTCGTCGGCGCCGTAGTCGCGTTTGACCTGCAATTCGGTCAGGTCGTTTTCACGCAGCAATTCAGCCAGGGCCTTTATAAAGGCCACGTCGGCGTCATGGTTCTTCTTTGTCATGTATGTCCTCAGCCATTCGGGGAAGGCCTTGTTCTGGTCGGCCCTTATTCCTGCGCGCCTGTTATAGGCCAAGGGTGACGCTATGGAAACCCGCCTATTGCATCGTGCCGCCTGCCAATTACACTCGACGAAAGAACAGGGGAAGCTATGAATCTTGCACATTGGTTGGCGCGGCAGGCCCGCATCGGGCCTGCCCGTGAGGCGCTGTTTCTGGGGCGGAACTGTGTTGCCGATTACGGGACGTTCTGGGCGGATGCCCGTGCCGTGGCGGGATGGCTTGTGGCACAGGGGGTTGCGCCGGGGGACAGGGTTGCGATCTTCATGCAGAACAGCCCCGATTACCTGACCGCCTTTTACGGGATCTGGGCGGCGGGGGCGGCGGTGGTGCCGATCAATGCCAAGCTGCACGGGCGCGAGGCGGCTTTCATCCTGCGCGACAGCGGGTCGGATCATGTCTTTGCCTCGACCGCGCTGGCAGAGGCGTTGAGGGAGGCGGGTGCTTCGGGCCGGATCACGGTCGCGCCGGGGCCGGACTTTGAAGAGATCCGCCAGCATCCGCCGGTGCCGGATATCGTGGCCCGTGCGCCCGGGGATATGGCATGGCTGTTCTACACCTCCGGCACGACGGGCAAGCCCAAGGGCGTGGTGATCACCCACCGGATGCTGACGGCCATGAGCCTGTGTTACATGGCGGATGTGGACCCGGTGAGTGAGGCGGACAGCACCCTTTACGCAGCGCCCATGAGCCACGCGGCAGGCATCTACAACATGGTACACGTGCGGGCCGGCGCCAAACACGTCTGCCCGCCCTCGGGCGGGTTTGATCCGGCTGAAATCTTCGATCTGGCGGCGCATTTCGGCAGCATGCAGCTTTTTGCGGCCCCCACGATGGTCAAGCGCATGACGCAGGTGGCCCAGGCCAAAGGTCAGACGGGGCAGGGGCTGCGCACCGTGGTCTACGCCGGGGGGCCGATGTATAATGCCGATATCATTGAGGCGGTCGATCATTTCGGCCCGATCTTTCTGCAAATCTACGGTCAGGGCGAGTGTCCCATGGGGATCACCGCGCTGACACGTGCGGATGTCGCGGATCGCCACCACCCGGATTGGCGCGCCCGGTTGCAGTCGGTCGGGCGGGCCCAATCCGCCGTCGAGGTTGCCATCGGGGACGCGGATGGCACCGTGCTGCCGCTGGGCGCCCAAGGCGAGATCATGGTGCGCGGGGATACGGTGATGCCGGGGTACTGGCAAAACCCGCAGGCCACCGCCAAGACACTGGTCAGCGGTTGGTTGATGACCGGTGATATGGGTCAGATCGATGCCGCCGGCTACGTGACGCTGCAGGATCGGTCCAAGGACATGATCATCACCGGCGGCTCCAACGTCTATCCGCGCGAGGTCGAAGAAGTGTTGCTGCTGGATCCTGCGATATCAGAGGCCTCCGTGGTCGGGCGTCCACATCCTGAATGGGGGGAGGAGGTCGTGGCCTTTGTCGTGGGGACTCTGGATGCCGCGCGCCTTGACCGCTTGTGCCTTGAGCATATCGCCCGGTTCAAGCGCCCCAAGGAGTACATCGCCCTCGATGCCCTGCCGAAAAACAACTACGGCAAGGTGCTCAAAACCGAGTTGCGATCTGTACTTGACCGCAAGCCCGAAAGGTGACCGATCACCAGACCGGCTTGCCGTGACACCGCGGGCTAACGACTTGCTCCAAGGCGATCCGAGGTCAGCACCGCGCCTGCGCCAAGAGCCGTTTTTGCCGTGATAACCGATCATGGGGGCGGTCCATCACTTGCTGTTTCGATGCGGGCTGTACCAACCTTCACAAATGCGGCCTCAAGGCCCGCATTCCGCGATCCGTCGTAACTGAGCCTTCTGGCGCGGCATAATGTGAGGCCTGCCTCGGCCTTCACACCGAGACATCGAAGCGTTTGCAAATCAAACCTTCCGGTGTCCGATAGGTCCGAAAGCCCATCGCCTCATAGTACGCGAGCGCTTCCGGGTTGGTGGCCGCAATGGATGCGTCGATGTAAGACAGACCGGCTTCACCCGCAGCCTTTCGCGTGATTGCGAAGAGCGCGCGGCCCACGCCACGCCTGGCAGCGGCGGGATGAATGTGTGTGCCGATGATGCCCCATCCAGGTTTGACACCCCATTTGTTGCCGACCCCCGCCCGCTTGAGGGATTGAAATCCCAGTATCACGCCATCAGCCTCCGCCACGGAGCAGCGCACTTTGTCCGGGTCTTCAATGTAATGTGCCCGCACGAAGGCTTCATCATCGGGGCTCGTCCGCTTTCCCGAAGCAGTCAGCTGCCGAAGAAACGCGCTCATCTGTTCAACGTCTTGGATGGCACCGTCCCTGATTATCATCGCAGGTCTTTCAAAATTGTCGCCATAATCATCTAACGGGACTGTCTTAGATCTCAAGGACGGCCGTTGGGGGGCCGAAGCTGCCATCTCTGCACCGTATAGCATCCGGCAAGTTCGGACTTCTTGGCAAAGGCAGATCGCTGGATCCGGCCCCGTGCCATTTGGTCCAGACACCGGCGCCTGATGCTCCTCTGCGGTCAGATGGCCAGATACTCCTCGCGCAGATCCTTGTTTTCCAGCACTTCCGCCGCAGTGCCGTCAAAGACGATACCGCCGGTGTCGAGGATCACGGCGCGGTCCGCCAGTTGCAGGGCGCGCACGGCATTCTGCTCGACAAGGATTGTCGTGATGCCCTGTTCCTTGATGATCCGTAGCGTCTTTTCGATCTCGTCCACGATCACAGGGGCCAGGCCCTCATAGGGTTCGTCCAGCAACAGCACCTTGATATCCCGGCACAGCGCGCGCGCGATGGCCAGCATTTGCTGCTCGCCGCCTGAGAGGGTCACGCCCTCCTGCGCGCGCCGCTCGCGCAGGCGCGGGAAGAGGTCATAGACCCGGTCCAGGGACCAGCCCAGTGGCGGGGCGATCTGTGCCAGTTTGAGGTTTTCCTCGACCGTCAGACCGGCGATGATCCGGCGGTCCTCGGGCACGAGGCCGAGGCCGACCTGGCTTGCCTCATAGCTTTTCATCGTGTGCAACGGCTGGTGGTCGAGCCAGATTTCCCCCCGACGCACCTCGGGATCGCCCAGACGCGCAATCGCCCGCAGGGTCGAGGTCTTGCCCGCCCCGTTGCGCCCCAGCAGGGCGAGGATTTCACCCTCGTGCACGTTAAAGCTGATGCCCTGCACAATGTAGCTTTCGCCGTAATAGGCATGCATGTCCCAGACCGACAGAAAGGCCGGGGCCGTAGCCGCCATATTGGCATTTTTGGAAAAATCGGGTTTGACGTTCATGTCTTTGATCCTTTTTGCTTTCTCAACCCGTCGCGGCAGCACAAATGCCGGGGTTGAAAAACGCGCCCCTTAGGCGGCGGTCTGAGTTTCACCGAGATAGGCTTCGCGGACTTTGGGGTGGCCCTTGATGTTGTCGGGGGTGTCCTCGACCAGCGGGGTGCCTTGCGCCAGAACGGTGATCCGTTCCGCAAGGCTAAAGACCACATGCATGTCATGTTCGATAATCGCGATGGTGATGTCGCGCTCCTCGCTGATCTGTTTCAGCAGGTCGATAGTGTTGTTGGTATCGGCGCGCGCCATGCCCGCAGTGGGCTCGTCCAGCAGCAACAGCCGGGGTTCCTGGCTGAGACACATGCCGATCTCCAGCCGCCGCTTGTCACCGCGTGACAGGGAACTGGCGTGCATGCCCTGCTTGTCGGCCATGTTCATTTCGTCAAGCATGTGTCGCGCGCGCTCGACGACATCCTTTTGCGACATCACGCTGCTGATCGCGTTGAGCTCGAAAGCGCCGTCCCGCTTGGCAAAGCAGGGGATCATCATGTTCTCCAGCACGGAGAGATCCCCAAAGATTTCCGGCGTCTGAAACACCCGGCTGATGCCCATCTGGTTGATCTCATGCGGGCGGCGGCCCAGCACGGACTGGCCGTCGAACATCACCGAGCCCGTGTCCGGGATCAGCTTGCCGACCAGACAGTTGAGCAGGGTGGATTTGCCGGCCCCGTTGGGCCCGATGATGGCATGTACCGTGCGTTCGGCCACGCTCAGGTTCACATCGCCCAGGGCTTGCAGGCCCCCAAAGCGTTTTCCGACGTTTTTGACTTCGAGAATACCCATCACGTGGTCTCCTTATTCTGCCGGGGTGGTTTTGCCGTCAGGCTTGTCGTCCACCGGTTTCTTGCGCTTGAAGAGACCCGCGACTTTCTGGCCGCCCTGCACCAGCCCACCGGGCAGGAAGATCACCACCATCATGAACAAGAGCCCCAGCGTGAGGTGCCACCCCTTGCCCACGAAGGGGTAGACGATGGTGATGAAGAAATCCTCGATCCCGTCAGGCATGAAGGCAAACCATTGCTCCAGCACCGTCTTGTTGATCTTGGAGACGATGTTTTCCATGTATTTGATGAAACCTGCCCCCAGAACCGGGCCGATCAGCGTGCCTGCCCCCCCGAGGATGGTCATCAGCACGACCTCGCCGGAGGCGGTCCAGAACATGCGTTCTGCGCCCACCTGGGTGTCCATCGCGACCAGCAGCCCGCCTGCGAGACCCGCATACATGCCCGAGATCACGAAGGCCGCCAGCGTATAGGGCTTGGCGTTCAGCCCGGTGTAGTTCAGGCGCTGCTGGTTGGATTTGACCGCCCGCAGCATCATGCCGAAGGGTGAGCGGAAGATGCGGATCGACAGGTAAAAGGCCAGCAGCATCACGATGGCCGCGATGTAATAGCCCGCGTTGAAGGTAAAGATCCAGCCGCCCACGGCCATCTCGTAGCTGGTGCCCATTTCAAGCCCGAAAAGGTTGGCGCGGGGGTTCTGCCCTTCGGTGAGGGCCGCATCCAGGATACGCGGGTCGTTCACCTTGGGTTGCAGGCCGGTTTCGCCCCCTGTGATTGGGGTTAGCACCGAATAGGCCAGCGAATAGGACATCTGCGCAAAGGCCAGCGTCAGGATCGAAAAGTAGATCCCCGACCGGCGCAGCGAAATCCATCCCACCAGCAATGAAAAGAGGCCCGCCACCAGCACCGAGATCATGATCGCGGGGATCACGTTCATCGTCAGCAGTTTCATCATCCAGATCGCCGCATAGGAGCCCACCCCGAGGAAGGCCGCGTGGCCAAAGCTCAGATAGCCCGTGAGGCCAAAGAGGATGTTGAACCCGATGGCAAAGATGCCAAAGATCACCAGCCGCTGCATGAGGTCCGGGTAGCCTGCGTTGAACTGCGCCATGGCAGAGCCTTCGGGGAAGGGATTCAGGATGAAGGGGGCGAAGATCGTCAGCACCGCAACCACCAGCAGCAGCGTCGTGTCCCTTTTTGTCAAACCGAACATGCGCTTATTCCTCCATCACGCCCTTGCGGCCCATCAGGCCCCGCGGACGTGTCAGCAAGATGATGATGGCGACCAGATAGATGATGATCTGGTTGATGCCCGGCAGGGTCTCCAGCACGATGGCCATGGAGGCGAAACTCTCCAGAATGCCCAGAAGGAAGCCTGCGAGCACCGCGCCCGAGAGCGACCCCATGCCGCCCACGACCACCACCACGAAGCTGAGCACGAGGAAGTCCATGCCCATGTGGTAATTCGGCGAGTTGATCGGTGTGTACATGACGCCTGCCAGCCCCGCGACGGCGGCGGCGATGCCGAACATGATGGTAAAGCGCTTGTCGATATTGATGCCCAACAGGCCCACGGTCTCGCGATCCGCCATGCCCGCGCGCACGACCATGCCGAAGGTGGTGAATTGCAGGAAGGCAAAGACCGCGCCGATGATGACAGCGGCAAAGGCAAAGTAGACCAGACGCCAGTAGGGGTAGATGATGGTGTTGGGATCAAAGCCCAGCATCGCGCCAAAGTCGAACGACCCGCGGAAAGCATCGGGTGCCGGGGTGGGGATCGGGTTGGCGCCGTAGAAATACTTGATGATCTCCTGCAGCACGATCGCAAGGCCAAAGGTCACAAGGATCTGATCCGCATGGGGGCGCTTGTAGAAATGCTTGATAAGGCCGCGTTCCATGGCAAAGCCGATGCCGACCATGACCGGGATCGCAAACAGGATCGAGAGTGGCACGGCCCAGTCGATGATCGCATCCCCGGTGGTTTGTCCGAAGATGTCGTAGATGTAAGGCACCTCGACTTTCAGGGGGTTGCCCAGGAAGTCTTTTTGCGTCTCGTCGATGACCGTGTGGCTGAGCGTCAGAATACGGCTCAGCGTGACGGCACAGAAGGCGCCAATCATGAACAGCGCACCATGGGCAAAGTTCACAACCCCGAGGGTGCCGAAAATCAATGTCAGGCCGAGGGCAATCAGCGCATAGGCCGAGCCCTTGTCGAGGCCGTTTAAAATTTGCAGGAGTATTGCGTCCATGGTCCCACCTTCATGAAGCGTTCTTGCCCGAGTAACGGGAGGGCCGGACGGCGAGGACCGCCGCCCGGTTTATCTGGAAATCTGGCCTCAGGCGCCGGGGTTACAGGTGCCCATGTTGCCGCCCGCGAACTGCGGGTGATCGGGGGCGTATGTCACCTGCTCGACCGGTGTGACCTCGACGATTTCGAGAAGGTCGAACTCGGATGTCGGGTTCTCTTTCCCTTTCACGACCAGCACGTCCTTGAAGCATTGATGGTCTTCGCCACGATAGAGGGTCGGGCCGTTGCCCATGCCGTCGAACTCGAAGTCTTCGAGCGCTTCGACAACCGCACAGGGGTTGAACGAGCCTGCCCGCTCGACCGCATCCGCATAGAGCAGCGCCTGCACGTAGCAGGTGTGCGCTGCCTGGCTGGGCGGGAAGCCGTATTTGGTGCCGAAGGACTGCACAAAGGCCTTGGAGCCTTCGTCCTGCAACGACCAGTGCCAGTTGGTGGAGCCGAAGATGCCCTTGACGTTGGCGCCTGCGCCTTTCGCCATCAGGCGGGAGTAGAGCGGGACCACGATCTCGAAATTCTTGCCGTTGACCTGCTTGTCGCGCAGACCGAACTGCACCGCGTTGGTCAGCGAGTTGACCATGTTGCCGCCGTAATGGTTCAGCACCAGAACGTCCGCACCCGACTGCAGCACCGGCGCGATATAGGAGGAGAAGTCGGTCTGCGTCAGCGGTGTCAGCACGGTGTTGACGGTTTCCCAGCCCATGGCCTCGGTGGAGGATTTCACCGCTTCTTCTGTCGTGTAGCCCCAGTTGTAGTCGGCCGTCAGGTGGTATGCCTTGCGGTCCGAGCCGTAGTTTGCTTCCAGAACCGGGGCGAGCGCCGCGCCGGACATGTAGGAGTTGAAGAAGTGCCGGAAGCCATTGGCCTTGCGGTCTTTCCCGGTGGTGTCGTTGGAATGCGTCAGGCCCGCCATGAAGATCACGCCGGCTTCCTGGCAGAGCGCCTGCACTGCCACGGCCACGCCGGAAGAGGAGCCGCCGGTGATCATCACCGCGCCGTCTTTTTCGATCATCGACCGGGCCGAGGCCCGCGCCGCGTCGGATTTCGTCTGCGTATCGCCGGTGACGTATTCGACCTTTTTGCCGAGAATACCGTTGCCTTGCAGGGATTTGGAGCTGAAGGTCTCCAGCATGCCGTTGTCTGCACCGGTGCCGTTGAGATGCTCAACCGCAAGCTCGTAGGCGCGCAGCTCGTCGGCGCCCTCATCCGCGTAAGGACCAGATTGCGGGACGTTAAAGCCCAGTGTGACCGTGTCGCCGGTTGGTGCATTGGTAAAGCCCGAATGGCCATCCGCCCGCAGATACGTCGGCAGCGTCAGCCCGGCTGCACCGGCAACCGCGCCCGTCTTGATAAGACCGCGACGTGTAAAGTTCGATTTGGACATGAAAATCCTCCCAGTTGTTTGCTCAAACGCCGGGCGTGCTACTCCCAAGGCTCGGCGCCTGTCGCACTAAAGTGCAAACCCAACCGTGCCAAGCAAGAGAAAATTACGCAACAAGTGCCTTGAAATTAACAATTATTTTGTAAACAATTCGACAGAGTGCAGGGCTTTCTTGTAAATTAAATGATGTTGCGCCGCAGAAAGCCATTGAAAACGCCCAGATTTGCATAAGGGACGCATAATGCCACGCGAAGGATTGACCGGTAGCCGAATACGGGAACGACGGTCTGTCGCGGGTCTGCGTCAGGCAGACCTTGCGCGATCGTTAGGCATTTCCCCCTCTTACCTCAACCTGATCGAACACAACCGCCGCAGAATCGGCGGGAAGTTGCTTTTGGATATCGCGCGCGTGCTCGGGGTGGAGCCGTCGATGCTGACCGAGGGGGCGGAAGCCGCGCTGATTGCAACCCTGCGCGAGGCGGCCAAGGGCGCAAACCTGTCTCCTGCGGAAGTGGAGCGCGCAGACGAGTTGGCAGGCCGCTTTCCAGGCTGGGCAGAGGTGCTGGCCGCCGGCCATCGCCGCATTGCAACGCTGGAGCGCACGGTCGAGACCCTGAGCGACCGGCTGACCCACGATCCAAAGCTGGCAGCCTCCGTGCACGAGCTGCTTTCCACTGCGGCTGCGATCCGCTCGACGGCCTCGATTCTGGCGGATGAAAAAGACATCGAGGCGGAATGGCGGGACAGGTTCCATGCAAATCTGAATGAGGACAGCAGACGGCTGGCGGATAGCGCCAAGGCGCTGGTCAATTACTTCGAGGCTGGCGAGGAAAGTGCTGATGTCGCCAATAGCCCGCAAGAAGAGGTCGATAGTTTCCTGTCCCACCACAGCTATGCGTTTGACGCGCTGGAGGCGGGGGAGCAATCCGTCGACGCGGTCATCGCGCAGTCAGACCTCTTGCGCAGTTCAACGGCGCGGAAACTGGCCCGCACCTTGCTGAGCCGCCTTCAATCTGATGCCGCACAAGTCCCGCTGTCGGCGCTGGCGGCCGCGTTGAAACATGTCGGGGCCGACCCGATTGCCCTGGCGGTCGAACTGAAGGCCCCCGTGGCGGTCATTCTGCGCCGGATTGCCGCCAGCGCCGATCTTGAGACGGGGTTGGTCGTCTGCGATCGCGCCGGCAGTATCCTGTTTCGCAAACCGGTGGGGCAAATGGTGATCCCCCGCTTCGGCGCGGCCTGTACGCTCTGGCCGCTGTTTTCCGCGCTCTCCCAGCCCGGTCAGGTGGTGAACATGCCGCTGGTTCAACTGGGGCGGGGGCGGGCCTCGTTCAACTGTTTTGCGGTGGCGGAAGTGGTGGGGGAGCCGCAATACAACGCCCCACCGCTGATCGAGGCGAGCATGCTGTTGATTGCCGGGGCCGCCCCCCAGACCGAGGATGTGCTGGAGGTGGGATCGACCTGCGGTGTCTGCCCCAAGCGCGGCTGCCCGGGGCGGCGTGAGCCGTCGATACTGATGGAGGGCATCTGACCCCTTGCAGCCTGCGGGCCGCCGGATCACAAAGGGGCTCTGAAACAGGAGGGGGACGGGATGCGCATTCTTTTTACGGGCGGCAGTGGCAAGGCGGGCCGGCACGCGGTGGCCTATCTGGTGGCACAGGGGCACCGGGTGCTCAACGCAGATCTGGTGCCGCTGGAGATGGAGGGTGTGCAGAACCGCATTGTCGATCTGGCCGATGCCGGACAGGTCTACGACCTGATGCTGAGCTATGCGGGCTTTGACGAGCTGGAGCCAGGCACAGGGATACCGGGGTTCGATGCGGTTGTGCATTTTGCAGCGGTCCCGCGCATTCTGATGAAGCCTGACAATGAATGCTACAGGATCAATACACTCAGCACCTATAATATCCTTGATGCGGCCACCAAGTTCGGGGTGCCCAAGGTGATCTTCGCCTCCTCCGAGACGACCTATGGCATCTGTTTTGCCGATGGGGAGCGCTTGCCGGAGTACCTCCCGCTGGATGAAGAGCACCCGACGATTCCGGAAGACAGCTATGCCATGTCCAAGGTGGTCAATGAGGTCACGGCGCGCAGTTTTCACGCGCGCAGCGGGATCGATATCTATGGTCTACGCATCAATAACGTCATCGAACCTCATGAATATGAGAGAAATTTCCCAAGGTACATTGAGAATCCCGACCTGCGGCTGCGAAACTTCTTTGCCTATATCGATGCGCGGGACCTCGGCCAGATGGTGCAGTGCTGTCTGACCACAAACGGTTTGGGGTTCGAGGTCTTCAACGTCTCGAACGACGACCATTCCGTCGGCCTGAGCACGGCGCAACTGCGGGCGCGGTTCTACCCGGATGTGCCCCTGCGGGGGGAGATGACAGAGACCGAAACCTTCTACAGCAATGCCAAGGCCAAACGGTTGTTGGGCTTTGCGCCACAGCACAGTTGGCGCGAGGTCATCAAGCTGCCGCCGTCCGACTGACCCAGCAAGGCTTTGACACACCTTTGAAAAGCTCACATAGTTGGGCATCTGTCCTTCCGGGGCGCACCAATCGCAATGGTGGGCAGACCCTTGGGAGGAGGGACATATGGGCAAGCACGTTCTCTTGGTCGAAGATGAGCTCAACATTATCGAGGCGATGCGTTTTTTGTTGAGCCGGGAAGGCTGCACGGTCGACACACATGGCAACGGGACCGATGCTGCACAGGTGATACGGTCTTTAAAGCCGGACCTTGTGGTTCTGGATGTCATGTTGCCCGGCAAAAGCGGGTTCGATATTCTGGAAGAGTTGCGGGCGGATACGGAAACCGCCGCACTGCCGGTGCTGATGTTGACGGCACGGGGCCAGAGCCGCGACCGGGAAATGGCTGAAAAGGCAGGTGTAAGTCGCTTTATGACAAAACCTTTTTCGAATGCCGAAGTTCTGACGGCTGTGCGCGATCTGCTTTACGTGCACCAGCACAAAGGCTGAGCCGATGGGCCGCACGCCGCTTCCCCTGTTTCTGGAGCGCAGCAGCTATCGCAAGCGACGCATGATGGATGCGGTCAAGTTGCTGGTCATCTTGGGGGCCTGTCTTTGGATGGTTCCGGTGCTCTGGCCCAGCGATGGTCAGCCGGGTACGGTGCCGATCACCATGTCCCGTGCGCTGTTTTACGTCTTTGGCGTCTGGGTCCTGCTGATCGTCCTGCCTGCCTTTCTGATGCGCAAGGTTCGCAGTGATCTGCGCGCGGAAGGTGAGCCCGGGGACGACGCGTGACATCGCTCAACGTCCTACTCGCCGTTTGTCTGGCCTATGTGATCTTTCTGTTTTTGGTGGCCTTTTTTGCCGAACGGGCCGGCATTCAGGGCCGGGGCGGGTGGCTTTTGCGCTCTCCGCTGGTCTATACGCTGTCGCTGTCGATCTATTGCACGGCCTGGACGTTCTACGGGGCTGTCGGGAATGCGGCGCGCTCAGGGCTGGAGTATGTGACGATCTATCTGGGCCCCAGCCTTGTTATCATAGGCTGGTGGTGGATCTTGCGGCGGCTGGTGCGCATCGGGCGCAGTTACAAGGTGACCTCGATTGCGGACCTGATCTCCTCCCGGTTCGGCAAGTCGAACACTCTTGCGATTGTCGTAACGGTGATGGCGGTGATTACCGTGACCCCCTATATTGCTCTGCAATTGCAGTCGGTGACGCTTTCGCTGTCGATTTTCTCGGCGGCGGAGCAGGGGGCGGACGGCACCCGGATCGATACGGACTATGCCGCCTTCTGGATCGCTGTCGGCCTGGCGATCTTTACCGTGCTCTTTGGCACGCGGAACCTCAACGTCAACGAGCGGCATCACGGGGTGGTCATTGCCGTCGCCGTCGAAGCGGTCGTCAAGCTCGTGGCCTTGCTGGCGGTTGGGATTTTTGTGGTCTGGGGCATTGCCGGGGGGCTGCAGGAAACCTTGGCGCGGATCGATGCCTCTGATCTTGGCACCTGGCAGACCGATGGCAGCCGGTGGGCCACATTGACGTTTCTGTCGGCAGCGGCCTTTCTGTGCCTGCCCCGCATGTTTCAGGTGATGGTGGTCGAGAATGATGACGAGCGGCACCTGCAAATCGCCAGCTGGGCGTTTCCGCTCTATCTGATGCTGATGAGCCTTTTCGTGATCCCCATCGCGGTGATCGGGCTCGAGGTGTTGCCGGAAGGGTCGAACCCGGATCTCTTTGTCCTCAGCCTGCCGCTGAGTGAGGGGCGCGACGGGCTTGCCATGTTCAGCTTTCTGGGCGGGTTCTCCTCGGCGACCTCGATGGTCATCGTGGCAACGCTGGCGCTCTCGACGATGGTGTCGAACCATATCGTGATGCCGATCTTCCTGTATTTGCGGCAGGGTGGGGCCAGCCAGTCCGGTGACGTGCGCGAGGTGGTGATCCTGTCGCGCAGGCTGTCGATTCTCGGCATCATCGCTTTGGGATATATCTACTACGAAGCCTCCGGCGGTTTCGGTGCGCTGGCCGCCATCGGTCTGGTGTCCTTTGCGGGGGTGGCGCAGTTTCTGCCCGCCATGCTGGGCGGTATTTTCTGGCGCGGGGCCACGGGGCTCGGCGCGCTCTGTGGTCTGGCGGTGGGTTTCCTGCTTTGGGTCTATACGATGCTGTTACCCAGCTTCGGCCCCGGCGTTGTGCTGAGTGCGCAGATTTTCGAACAGGGGCTCTTTGGGCTTGGTCTGCTGCGCCCGCACGCACTTTTCGGGATCGACGGTTTGGATCCGATGGTGCATGCGGTGCTCTGGAGCCTGCTGCTGAATACCGGTGTGTTCGCGCTGGTGTCGCTTTTCAGCTTTCCCAATCCGTTGGAGCGGCTGCAGGGCGCGCAATTCGTGAATGTGTTTGATCATTCGGTCCCGACACGGGGGTGGAACGCCACCGTTGCGGAAAGCGAAGACCTGATGATCATGGCGCAGCGCATTCTGGGCGCAGGCGAGGCCCGCACGCTGTTTTCCGATCAGGCGCGGGCGCAGGGTCTGTCGGGGCACCTGCCTGAACCGACGCCAGATTTTCTGCAACATCTGGAGCGGGTGCTGGCAGGGTCGGTGGGGGCGGCCACGGCCCATGCGATGATAAGCCAGATCGTGGGGGGCAGCTCAGTCTCGGTACATGATCTGATGGCGGTGGCGGACGAATCTGCCCAGATGCTTGAGTATTCCAACCAACTGGAAGCCAAGTCCCACGAATTGAGCCAGACCGCCGCCCAACTGCGCGCGGCCAACACCAAGCTGATGCAGATCAGCGCGCAAAAGGACGCGTTTCTCAGCCAGATCAGCCACGAGCTGCGCACCCCCATGACGTCGATCCGGGCATTCTCCGAAATCCTCCGGGATACCGAGGGCATGGGTCCGATGGAGAAGACGAAATACGCCAATATCATCCATGTGGAGGCGATTCGGCTGACGAGATTGCTGGATGATTTGCTGGATTTGAGCGTGCTTGAGAACGGTCAGGTGACGCTGAACCAGCAAACCGGGAGTTTGGCCGACCTTCTGGACCGTGCGATCGCCACGGCGCAGGCCAGCGCGTCGCGCCCGATGAAGATCCGCCGCCGCCGTCTCAATGAAACGATCACCCTGCAGACGGATCTTGACCGGCTGAGCCAGGTGTTTATCAACCTGATGACGAATGCTCAGAAATACTGCGCCGCCACGGCGCCGGAACTGCTGATCGACGTGACGGAGCACGACGGCAGGATCATGATTGATTTTATCGACAATGGGGATGGTATCCCTGTCGATGCCCGCGAGATGATGTTTGAGAAATTCAGCCGCATCGGGGCACAGGACAGCAATGGTGCAGGGCTGGGGTTGGCGATCTGCCGCGAAATCATGGCCCGTCTGGGGGGGGACGTCAGCTATCTGGCCGAGGTGGAGGGCACAGGTTTTCGGGTGGTTCTTCCGCATTCTGTCGCACTGGCTGCTCAATAACGCGGCTGTCTCACCTTCATAAAGGCAATGGTAACTATTCTTGATTAGTTCCAATGGTGTGAAGAGCGCCTGGATGGCAAAGGGCCGCGCGGATCCGAATAGGGACATCGAATGTCAGTTTTGCAGCGCAAAGCGCAGGTTGGAAAGCAGGAGCATCAGGCACGGGCCATGACCGTGCCAAAAGCTTTGCGCGTGGGCCTGGCAAGAATTGCTGATGATGTCTTTGAAATGGCGCTTGCCGTGATCGGGGTCACGCAAGAGCGGTGCAGCGGGGAGGAGCTTGCCGAAAAGGTCGAAGAAAACGCTTTGCTGGTTCTGCTGGACGGGGTCAGAGGGGTGACCGGCGGGGTCGTTCTTGGATCGGGTCTGGTGGGCGCCTTGGTGCAGCAGCAGACCACAGGACAGGTTTCCGCGACACCAACAGAGGATCGTCGGCTCACGGAAACGGATGCAGCCCTCTGTGCGCCCATGCTCGATGCGCTTTTTGCCCATGCGCATGATCTTCTGGAAACGCCGCCCGAAAAGAACCTGCTGGCCCCTTACAAATTTGGTGCGCGGGCCGAAAACGCACGGCTGTTCTGCCTTGCCCTGGATGAGCCGG
The DNA here is from genome assembly GCF_020622345.1 of Roseobacter weihaiensis. Classification (GTDB taxonomy): domain Bacteria; phylum Pseudomonadota; class Alphaproteobacteria; order Rhodobacterales; family Rhodobacteraceae; genus Roseobacter; species Roseobacter weihaiensis. The sequence goes on from NZ_JACNMO010000004.1 coordinate 266,689, forward strand.
ATTATCACATCCTGCGCCTGACCATCGATGTGGCCTCGGGTGCGTTCCAATCCACCATAATGCTGATCTTGCCGTTGCCGACCGCCAAGGCGGAAATGGTGCGCGACCGCTCAGATGCAGAACCCCCTGTTGCGCCCGCGACGCTGGGCGCGGCCGTGATGGGCATGCAGGCAGAGCTTTCGGCGGTGCTTTGCCGTGTACGCCTGTCCTTGTCCAGCATGAGCGCCCTCCAGCCGGGCGACACGCTTTCGATCCCGGCGGATGCGTTCGACTGCGTCGAACTGGTATCGATTGAGGGGCGGGTCGTGGGTTCCGGCGGCGTGGGACAGATTGAAGGGCAAAGAGCCTTGATGTTGGAAACGGAAGGAAAGCGTCCTGCAGAGACTGCGCGCACGCCTGATGTCGAAGAGCCTGCCGAAGAAGCTTCTGATTATACAAATCTCGATCTGCCGGAGCTCGAGCTTGCACCAAGTGAGGCATTGGCAGAAGTCCCGGACGCGGGCGGGCTGATGGACCTTCCTGATCTTCCTGATTTGCCCGATTTGCCCGATTTGGATGACATTGGTGGCGAACCCTTGGGTGACCTGCCCGACCTGCCCGATCTTCCGGACCTGCCTGATCTTGATGGCGACCTGCCCGACCTTGGCGATCTGCCCAAGCTGAACATCGCCTGACGTAATGTCTGGCGGGTTAGAGGCGCGCTGCCGCTTCAAGCGTGGGTCTTAGATTTTCCAGATCGTATCCCCCCGCACGGGCCGCGGTGATGATGTCATCCACCGGCATGTCCCCGGCGACCCCCAGAGCCCAGGCGATGGTCGAGCGTGTGCCCGAAGCGCAATAGGCCAGCACAGGTCCGTCGCACTCCTCAATAAGTGCTCGGTTCGTCGCAATCACCTCCGGCGTCATGGTCTGGTGCGTGAGAGGCTGCACCACAAATTCCAACCCGGCCACCGCCGCCGCTTTTTCCATCGCTGCCATCTGGTGGCTCGGGGGCACTTCTATATCGGGCCGGTTGCATAGGACACGCCTTATGCCCGACGCGCGGATCTCCGGCAGGTCCTCGGGCGACAGCTGTGGGGCGGCAAAAAAATGCGGGGTGATTTGACGTATATCCATGGCTAAGGGTTAGGCCACCGGTGGGGCGCTGTCCAGATGTCTGCGCAGGGTGGGGCCAGCAACACCCTGCAATCAGTGCCGCCGGAAAGGCTAGCCCACCGCCCGCCATAGCTCAAGGATGCAAGAGCCGGTCCGGCGCAGAGGACCTCCAATCCCCAAACGATACCGAAAAGCGCGGCTCCTGACAGAAGCGGGAGGTTTATCTTGCGGGATCACGGGTCCGGCTCCCCCTCGGCCAAGGAAGCTCCGCGCCGCACAACCCGCCATGCCAGCGCCATCGGCAGAATTGCGCGCGCCTTGACGAAGACCAGCGTGGCACCCCAGACGACAAAGAAATCCGGAAACCCCAGCACTTTCCGCATGTCGGTCATGCCGGACAGCCAGAGGCCAAGTCCGAAGGGCGCGCCGGACATCAGTCCAATCAGATTACGCATCTGCCTGTCTTGCGATCAGATCGCTCAGCGCACCCGCCGCAATGAACGTGCATGTGGCAATGAAGCTGCGCGGGTTGAGACGGCAGATACCGCACACCGCCTGTGAGGCGGCCGTTGCCCGGCAGACAAACCGCACCAGCGCTGCCAATCAGCAGGTCGCCCGGTTGGTCCCCAGATTCAGTCAGTGCTTAACCGATGCTCCCCCCCCCGAAGTTTTTGGTGACTGCCGCTCCGGGATTATCCGTTCTAGGCGAGAAAAATGCCCAGAATTACCAGCATCAGCCCGATGGCTGATAAAAACAAGGACCCCAGATTGAGCGGCAGCGCCCTTCGCAGTTTCTCTCGCAAGGCCTCTTCAGGCAATTTGGCGCGCCGGGCGCGGGCGACAAAAACGATGCACCAAACCAGCCCGCAGAGCCCTGCGAGCGACAGCAAGGCACCGCTCCAGATCAGCGCGTCAAAGATGGTGATATCGGAGGCATTTTCCATGCCGCCGGGCTATCCAATCAAACCCGCTTTGACAAGAGGGGGGCTTGAGCCGCGCCTCTTGAGCCCACCGCGTACGGGTTTATCTTGCGGGACGGTGCTTCTGTCTAAAGCATGATTGCGAGGTTTTACCCCCAGAGTGCCTTGTGGATCGCCGCCAGCCCATCGGTTAGCGCTGCTGGACCCGGTTGAAGGATCAGGGGGGATTTAATCTCGTAAATCCGCCCATTGGCAATGGCAGGTATCTCTTGCCAGCCGGGTCTGGCGGCTATTTTCTCGGGCTTGACTTTCTTGCCGCACCAGGAGGCGAGGATGATATCCGGTGCGGCTTCGATCACTTGCGCGGGGTCGAGGATACGGGCCTTTGCGCCCTGTTGGGCACGCAGCGGCGCAAAGACATCGCAGCCCCCGGCGATCTCGATCAATTCCGACACCCAGGTGATGCCGGCAATTGGCGGATCGTCCCACTCCTCAAAATAGACCCGAGGGCGAGAGGGGGGCGGCCTGTCGCGATGGTCTGCAATCCGGCGGGCATAGGTTTCGCGTAGAGCATGCGCCCGGCCCGCGCAGCCGGTCAGCGCACCCAATGTCGTTATCATATCGAGAATTTCATCGACCCGGCGCTGATTAAAGGCGTGCACCGTCAGGCCTGCGCGGATCAGGTCCGCTGCAATATCAGCCTGAAGGTCGGAAAAGGTGAGGACCAGGTCGGGCCGTAGGGCGATGATTTTGGGGACATCCGCAGAGGTAAACGCCCCGACACGTGGTTTTTCCCGGCGGACCTGTGGCGGGCGGACCGCATATCCCGTGACGCCGACAATCCTGTGGGACTGCCCCAGCAGATAGAGCGTCTCAACGGTTTCTTCCGTCAGGCAGATGATGCGTTCCGGGAATCGACCCATGGTTCCTCCGGTCGGTCAGATGCGGTGTTGGCCGCTTGTCGATAGGATCTCGGTGCAGCCCAGGTCAAGGTGTCTGACCGGGGGGGTAGTGGACTTCCGGGTCAGGCAGGGGATAAGGCATCGGGCACAGAGGGCCCAAAGCCGCTTGCGGCGACGCGATCAGGACGTTAGGCAGACGCCATATTGCCACCCGACCGCACCCCAGGAGCCAACCATGAGCGATACTGCCACGAACCCTGTCGAAACTGAATCCCAAGCGGACGCAAGCTACCGCGTGACCTCGAATGAGTTGCGCCAGTTTGTCGAGAGGATTGAGCGGCTGGACGCGGAAAAAAAGGACCTGGCAGAGCAGCAAAAAGAGGTGATGGCAGAGGCCAAGGCGCGGGGGTATGACACCAAGGTTCTGCGCAAGGTGATTGCGCTGCGCAAGCGCGACGCGGACGATCTCGCAGAGGAAGAGGCGGTACTGGAGATGTACAAAGAAGCGCTCGGCATGAACTGAGGGGCCGACACGCCAACCGGCACTGGCCCATATCGATCTGGCCGGTCAGGTCGCCGGGTACGGTGCTGCGTGTCAGTGGCTCATCAGCACCGGTATCTTGGCGTGCAGCGCAATGTCGTGGGTCACGCCCCCGATCAGCCCTTCGCGCAAGGGGGAGTGCTCGTAGGCCCCCATTACCAGCAGCCCCGCGCCCGTGGTGTCACAATGCTCCACCAGCGTGTCCGCAATCGTTTTGCGTCCGCGCGGAAGCTCCGTCAGGGTGACCTCTACATCATGCCGGTCAAGCACGGTCTGTACGTTGACACCCGGCAGGCTGCCTGCAAGGGGGGAGCGCCCGACCGAGACGATCTCCACAGATGTTTCGGTCTCGAGAATCTGCATCGCGTCCGCCAGGGCCCGCGCGGCGGCGCGGCCCCCGTCCCAGGCGACCACGGCCTTGTTGTTAAAGACCGACCCGCGATAGCCGGCAGGAAAGATCATCACCGGCCTGCCGCTGTCAAAGGTGACGCGGTCGGGGTAGATTTCGATATGCGACCGCCCCGGCGCCTGTGGGGTTTCATGCATGCCCAGTACGGTGATGTCAAAGAGCCGCGCGTAGGCGGTCACGGTTTGCTGGACGCTGTCACCGCTGTCGATCCAGTGCAGCTTTTCTACTGGGACGTTGGCGCATATCTCTTTGAAACTTTTTGCAATTTCCTCGTTGGGCTGGTTCTCTACATCCATGATCGCGTCCCTGACCTTTTGGGGCATCCACGGCTTGATCTGTCCCGAGAGGGTCGAGCCGCCATGGGCAAAAAGGCCGGTGAGATGCGCGTCGTAATACTGCTGCATCTTGACCGCGCCATGCAGCGCGGCCCCTGAACCGGGCAGACCGTTATAGGCGACGAGGATGTTCTTGATCGACATGGCAAGCGCCTTTTTTTAGGGGTATAGCCCGGCCGTTCGGGCGCGCAGCTTGGTCAGGGCCAGAACCGTATCGACGGTGGGCGTTGCGGTTTGGGTGACGTGCCCGAGTTCCTGTACCGACCCCAAAAGCGCATCGATTTCCATCGGTCGGCCAGCTTCCAGATCCTGCAGCATCGAGGTGCGGTGTGCGCCGACAGCGGCCCCGCCATCAATGCGGCGGTCCACGTCGATGGGAAATTTTACGCCTAGTTTCTCGGCAATTTCCTGGGCTTCGACCATCATGCCACGGGCGACGGCCCGTGTGCCAACATCGGTACACAGCACATCAAGCGTCGCATGGGTCAGCGCAGAGATCGGATTGAACGACAGGTTGCCCCAAAGCTTCACCCAAATCTCGTCGCGCAGACGGGGCCGGACGGGGGCTTTCAACCCGGCGGCAGACAGCGCTTTGGACAAGGCCATTGCACGCTCTGATTTGCTGCCGTCCGGTTCTCCCAGCGAAAACCGGTTGCCTTCGATATGTTTGATTGTGCCGGGCTCCGAGACTTCGGCGGCGGGATAGACGACACACCCCAGCACCCGATCCGGCCCAAAGCCCTCCCACTGGGCATTGCCGGGATCAACGCTTTCAAGCCGGGTGCCCTCCAGCGGGCCTTCAAGCATGTGAAAGTACCACCAAGGCACCCCGTTCACGCCGCTGACGATGGTGGTATGCTCACCGATAAGCGGTTGCATTTTCGCGACCACGGGGGGAACGGAATGCGCTTTGAGCGTCACGATGACATAGTCCTGCGGACCCAGATCGGCGGGATCGTCTGAGGCTGTGACCTTCACATTGGTCTCGCCGCCCTCTTCGATCAGCGTGAGCCCCTTTTTCTGCATTGCGGCCAGGTGCGGCCCGCGCGCAACGAGGCTAACATCCGCCCCGGCCTGGGCAAGCTTAACCCCCATGTAGCCGCCGATGGCGCCTGCTCCAAAAATGCATATTTTCATCGCTTATTTCCTTCGTCATCCCGTAAGGGATTGATATTTATACCTCACAAAGCCCGCTCCGATTTGCAAACCTGAGCCGTCTCCTTGTAAAGCGGGCCGGAATTACACTTTTTCCACCAGCCCCAGCTTTTCAGCCATCCCGATGCGCTGCATCTTGCCCGTGGCCCCCTTGGGAATTTCATCCAGGATGATGATCTTGCGCGGCACCTTGAAATCCGCCATCCGCTCCTTGGCAAAATCGCGGATATCGCGTTCGCTGGCCTCGCCCTTCAGCACAACGGCGGCGGCGACCTCTTCGCCCAGCTTCGGATGCGGCAGGGCAAAGGTCACCACCTGCGCGATGGCGGGATGATCGAGCAGCACGCCGTCCACCTCGAGCGGGCTGATCTTTTCGCCGCCCCGGTTGATGATCTCCTTGAGCCGCCCGGTCAGATGCAGATAGCCATCGCTGTCAAAAGCCCCCTGATCGCCGGTCCGGAACCAGCGCGCGTCCTCGGCCTCGAAAAAGCTTTTGGCATTGGCTTCGGGGTTGCTCTCATAGCCCGGCGTGACATTGGGCCCCGAGATGACGACTTCGCCCGTACCCTCGATCAGACGGTCCTCGGTTTCATGGGCAATGCGCACCTTTGGCCCGGCTTCGACGCCAACGGCACCGGGTTTCTGCGCCCGCGGTGGCAGCGGGTTTGAGGCCATCTGATGCGCGGCCTCCGTCATGCCGTACCCTTCGATTACCGGGGCGCCAAAGGTCTCCGCCAGCGCCTGCATGACCTGCGCGGGCAGGGAAGCCGATGAGGACCGCAGAAAGCGCAGCGGCACCTCCTTGATGATTTCTTCGTTCCGGCTGGCGCGGGTCAGGATCGCCTGATGCATTGTCGGCACGGCGGTGTACCACGTGGGTTTGGCCTGCCGCAGTGATCCAAAGAACCGCAGCGCGTCAAAGCCGGGCGCGCACCAGACCGATGCACCGGCCGCCAGCGAGGCGGAAACCGCGGCGATCAGCCCATGAATGTGAAAGAGTGGCATGACGTTCATACAGCGGTCCGCCGGCGTCAGATCGAGAGAGACGCGGATATGTTCGGCAGAGGCGGCAACGTTGGAGTGCAGCAAGGGCACGATCTTGGGCCGCGAGGTGGTGCCGGAGGTGTGCAGGATGAGGGCCACATCCTCCGGGCCGGGGGCGGTGGTGTCTGCCTCCCCACTGGCCTCTGAGGTGAGCGTGATGGTCCCGGCCGGTGCCCCGTCCGGCACGGTGACGCGGATGACCTTGATGCCCAGCGTGCCTGCGGCAGCAACGGCGGGGCCTTCGTCATCCGCCATGACCACCAGCGCCTTGGCTTTCAGGTCATCGAGGTAGAACACGTATTCCTCTTCGCGGTAGGCGGGGTTCAGAGGGGCCGTCACGGCGACCTGCGCGATGGTGATGAACGCCGCGGCCATCTCCGGGCCATTCGGCAACACGATCGCCACGCGGTTACCGCGCCCGATGCCAAAACCGTGCAGCGCTGTGCGGACATCTGAAGTGAGTGCGCGCAATCCCCCATAGCTCAACCAGTCCGCGGTCGGAGACCCAAGGGCTTTGGACCCATCATCATGCCCTGCGATCAGACCAGATACTGTTGTTTGCATCAGTGTATTCCTTTTCTCAGCTATTTCGCGGGCTCATTAGAAGCACCACGCGCACGGGATGACTTTTTGGCGTATTTCAGCAGGGGCAGCAAGAAAAACACCAAACTGATTGCAATGAAGGTCGCCGAAAGTGGTCGCTCGACAAAGGCCAGCACGTTGCCCTGTTCGGCGATCAGCGTCTGCCGAAAGCTCTTTTCCATCAGTGGACCAAGCACCAGTGCCAGCACCAGCGGGGCCATCGGGTAGTCCGCTTTGCGCAGCAGATACCCCGCAACGCCAAACCCCGCGATCAGCCAGACATCGTGGATCTTTTGACTTGGTGCGTAGCCGCCCACGATGCACAGCACCAGCACAATCGAGCAAAGCACCGTGAAGGGCATGCGCAGTGCCCAGACGAAAAGCGGGATCAGCGCGAGGTTGACCAGAACGGCGGCAAGATTGGCCGTATAGAGCGAGGAGATCAGCCCCCAGACGAAATCCGGCTGCTCGATAAACAGCATCGGGCCGGGGACGAGGCCCCACATCACCATCCCGCCGAGCAGCAGCGCGGTGGTCGGTGAGCCGGGGATGCCGAGCGTCAGCATCGGCAGCAGGGACCCGGTGGAGGCGGCGTTATTGGCGGTCTCGGGCGAGGCGACCCCTTCGATGTTGCCCTTGCCGAAGGTTTCGGGCTCTTTCGACATGATCTTGGACAGGCCGTAGGACATGAGTGCTGCAGGTGTCGCGCCTGCCGCCGGCAGCATGCCGACGAAAAACCCGATGAAGGAGCCAAACGTCAGTGTTTTCCACAGCTTGTTGACCTCTTTCAAACCGAGCCACAGATCCGCGAAGGTCAGCTTGGCCGGGGTCACCGTCGGCGCGCTCTTGGAGGTCTCGATGGTGTAGAGCACCTCGCCGATGCCATAAATGCCGATGGCCAGCACCAGAAAGCTGATGCCCGAAAAGAACCCGGGCTCATCAAAGAAGATCAGCCGGGGTTGGCCTGATATCAGATCAAGCCCAACGGTGGAGAGGGCCAGCCCAAGACAGATCATGATGATGGTTTTCAAGACATCATCGCCGCCCAGCCCCACGAAGGTCGTAAAGGCCAGCAGCACGAGCGCGAATTCTTCGGCCGGGCCAAAGGCGAGGGCCACATCCGCCAAGGGTGCTGCAAAAAGCGTGAACAGCACGACCGAGATGGTGCCCCCTACGAAAGACGCCGTGGCGGCTGCAATCAGCGCCAGACCCGCCTTGCCCTGCTGCGCCATGGGCCTGCCATCAAAGGTGGTGGCAACCGCTGTCGAGGCACCGGGTATCCCCAGCAGGATCGAGCTGATCGCGCCGCCGTACATTGCGCCATAATAGATCGCGGCCAGCAGGATGATTGCGGAGGAAGGGGGCACGATGAAGGTCATCGGCAGCACGATGGCCACCCCATTGACGGAGCCGAGGCCCGGCATCGCGCCGATAAACAGCCCGGCGGTCACGCCCAGAATGACGATCAGCAGATTGAGGGGCGACAGGGACGTCGCGAACCCGTCAGCCAGGTGAGACAGCAGTTCCATGATCCCTCTCCCCTAGAAAAACCGTGCGTAAAGCGGCAGGAAGAAAGGCTCGGTCATACCCTTTGGCAGCAGAATCTTCAGGGTGACTTCGAAAAAGAAGAACAGAAAGACAGGTGTTGCAGTGGACAGGATTGCGGTCAGCGTCCAGCCGTGTTTGCCGAATATCTTGAGGTACCAGACCATAAACAGAGGCAGGGCAACATAGGCGCCAACCCAGGGAATGAGGCCGATGGTCACGATCAGGGCGATGGCGACACTGACAACGGAGGCGAGCGTTTCGGGGTCAAAGAAGTTGCCTGAATAGTTGCTTTTGCCCCGCAAACTGCGGATCAGGATGCCCGCCGCGCAGAGGAACATCACGACCGATAGCCAGAACGGGAACGCCCCGCCGCCGGGCCCGCCGGTCATCCCGTTCCAGCCAATCGGCAGCTCAATCGCATGCCACATGAAATAGAGAGACAGCGCCATGATAGACGCTGCGATCAGTCTGTCCGCCATCAACATAGGAAAGCCCGTTCTTTGGGGAGTTAAAAAAGGGGGCAACCCGATTGCCCCCTCGTGTCCTGCACTGTCAATGCTGGAGAGGGCTTAGGACCCTTCGCCCATCTTCCCAAGTAAATCGGCGTGTTTGCCGCGTTCATCCAGGAAATAGGCCTGCAATTCATCTCCGGTCAGAAAGTCTGCCATCAGCGCCTTTTCCGTTGTGTAGGTCTGCCATTCTTCGGAGGCGTTCAGCTTTTCGAACATCTCGGTGTAATAGGCGACAGCTGCGGGGTCCATGCCTTTGGGGGCAACAAAGGACCGCTGCATCCAGTAGACAAGGTCATGTCCGAGTTCGCCCATGGTTGGCGTATCGGGAAAGACTGAAATCCGCTCTGGTGTGAAAGCTGCAATGGGGCGCACTTTGCCCGCATTATAAAAGCCCAGGGCCTCGGAAGGGTTGTTGACCGAGCTGTCGATATGCCCGCCCACAAGGTTCTTGGCCACGTCACCGCCGCCTTTGAAGGGGACATAGGTGACTTTGATGTCAAATTCGTTTTCCAGCATCGCGGTCACAAGGCTGTCTTCCTGACCCGTACCGGTTCCGCCCATTTTCCACTCGCCACCGGCGGCCTTCACGGCGGCCACATAGTCATCCAGCGTCTGAATGTCGCTGTCGGCATTCACCCAGAGCACAAATGTGTCCAGCGCCATCCGCGCAATCGGGGTGAACTCTTCGATGTCCACCCCGATGTCGGTGCGCAGGGGCGTTGTGTAATAGCTGTTGAGCGTGGCCATGATGACGTGGTTGTCGCTCTCTTTGTCTTTCAGATACCGCAGGGCTTCTGCACCGGACCCGCCGCCCTTGTTGACCGGGAGCACCGGCATAGAGGCGAGGTTCTCTTTTTGAATGATGGACTGGAAGAGTCGTGCCAGACGATCAGCGCCGCCCCCCTGACCGGCCATGATGACCATCTCGACTGGTTTTTGTGGTTTCCAGTCCTCTGCAACCGCCACAGGCGCCGTCACCAGTGCAGCAGAAGCAGCCAAGGCCAGTGCAAAGCCGCGTGTAAAATTGTAAGTCATGTAGTGTTCTCCCTCAGGCAGCAGACAGTTAATCAAGCCGAACCATCGTAGAGTAGACTAACCGTTTCACTCTACGCGAGAACTTAACTAGATCAGAGAAATAAAATTTCACTAAAATACATGTATTGATGTTAATTATTGCGTTTAGGAAATTCTTTTTTGTAAACTTGTTAATATGAGTAAAACCCTAATCGGCCCGCAATTGCGGCAGCTTCGGCGCGCACGTCATCACACACAGGCAGAGATGGCCCGCCAACTCGGCGTGTCGGCGGCTTATGTCAACCTGCTCGAAAACAACCAGCGCAGCCTGTCGGTCAAGGTCCTGATGGCGCTCACTGAAAGCTACGGCGTCGATTGGCGGAGCCTTGTCAACGATAGTGAAATCACGCATCTGGCCGACCTGCGTGCCGCGGTCCGCGATCCGGTTTTTACCGCCGATCCACCTGACCTGCAGGAGCTGCGGGCCGCCATTGACCACGCCCCGGAGCTTGTGAACATGTTTTTACAACTCTACCAGCACCATGGAAAGCTGCGTGACACCCTGCGCCATATGACAGCCGGCGACGGGATGGCGGACCGAATGGTCAAGTCGCCCGAGACTGCGATCTATGACTTTTTCCGGGATCATTCGAACTACTTTGCAGCGCTTGAGACCGCGGCGGCAGCCGCGCGGGATGCCGTAGGCGGGCGGCAGGACGACATCTACGGCAACCTCAAGCGCCATCTTAAACATGCCTACAGCATCGACGTGGAGCTGATCGGGATTGATGAGATGCCGGACGCGCTGCGGTTTTTCGATCAGGCCGCCGGGCGGGTGCTGTTGTCCGAAGCGCTTGACCAGATCAACCGCAACTTTCAGCTGGCGCACATGCTGGCGCTGGTCAGCTGCGGTGCTTTGCTGGATGACCTGTCCGCTACGGCCAAGATTCCCAGCGACATGGGGCAGGCGCGGTGCCGGGTGGAACTCGCCAATTACTTTGCCGCCGCCTTCCTGATGCCCTACGACGATATCCTGAAAGTGGCCCGGGCAACTGCCTATGACATTGACCGGATCGCCACGTCTTTTGGGGTGTCGTTTGAGCAAGCCTGCCAGCGGCTGACGACGCTGCAGCGCAAGGGGGCGCAGGGGGTGCCGTTTTTCTTTCTGCGCATCGACAAGGCGGGAAATGTTACCAAGCGGTTCAATGCCACACCCTTTACATTGGCAGAGCAGGGCGGGGCCTGTCCGGTCTGGAACATTCACAGCGCCTTTACCGCGCCGGGGCGGATCGTGCCACAATTTGTGGAGCTGCCCGACGCGGGCCAGTTCTTTACCCTCAGTCGGACCACGGATCGGCCGGTGGTCAACCGGCATATGCAGGACAGACGCCTGGTGGTGACACTGGGCTGCGAACGGGCGCATGTGGGAGAGATCGGATATGCCGCAGCTTTCAACCTCGAAGGCGCTGTGAACACGGCCAAGATCGGCATCAACTGTCACATCTGCCCGCGGCAGGCCTGTTCGGAACGCGCGCATGAGCCGCTGCATGTGAACCTGCCGGTGGATGCCAACCGGCGCGGCTCGACGCGCTATGAAAGCTGAGAGGTGTCGGGGCAAGCTACCGGCAGACTGGAGGCCGCCGGGAGCTTTTGTCTTAGCCGATGATGCTGTTCAGCGTCTCTGAGGGGCGCATGACGGCGGCGGTTTTGGCGTCATCGGTGTGGAAGTACCCTCCAACATCGGCTGGTGCGCCCTGGACTGCCGCGAGGTCGGCCACGATCTTTGCTTCCTGCTCGGCCAACGCCGCAGCAATCGGCGCGAAATGCGCAGCGAGCTCTGCATCGTCTGATTGCGCGGCCAGGGCCTGCGCCCAATAGAGCGCAAAATAGTAGTGGCTGTCGCGGTTGTCGGGCTGGCCGACACGGCGGCCGGGGGATTTATTGTTGTCCAGAATTCCCTGTGTCGCGGCATCCACCGCTTGCCCCAGAACGCGCGCCTTTGCATTGCCCTTCACCTCCGCAAGGAACTTTAGGCTTTCACCAAGCGCGCAGAACTCCCCCAGGCTGTCCCAGCGCAGGTGGTTTTCCTCCATCAGCTGCTGCACATGCTTGGGCGCGGACCCACCGGCCCCCGTTTCAAAGAGCCCGCCCCCATTCATCAGCTTGACGATCGACAGCATCTTGGCCGAGGTGCCCAGCTCGAGGATCGGAAACAGATCGGTCAGATAGTCCCGCAACACGTTGCCGGTCACGGCGATGCTGGTCTCGCCCTTGCGGATCGTCTCAAAGCTGAGCCGGGTCGCTTCGCGCGGGGCGAGGATCTGGAACTTATCCGTGGCGCCGGCCGCTGCCAGAAGGGGTTTGACATAGGCAAGAAGCTGCGCGTCATGGGCGCGGGTCTCATCCAGCCAAAAGATCGCCTGACAGTTCTCGGCCTTCTGCCGGTCGATGGCCAGTTGCACCCAGTCTTCAATGGGGGCCTTGCGGGTCGAGGCAGAACGCCAGATATCACCCGCCTCAACCGCGTGTTCGTGCAGCACATCGCCATTGGCCGCCATCATGCGCACCGTGCCGTCTTTCGGAATTTCGAACGTGGTGGGGTGAGAGCCGTATTCCTCCGCCTTTTGTGCCATCAGACCGATATTCTGGACAGTTCCCGCCGTGGCAGGGTCGAGCGCCCCGGTTTCCTTGAAGTAGGTCACGGCTTCCTCGTAGACCGCAGCGTAAGAGCTGTCGGGGATGACACAGTTCGTATCGGCTTCCGCGCCATCCGGGCCCCAGCCTTTGCCGCCCGCACGGATCAGCGCAGGCATGGAGGCGTCGATGATGACATCTGACGGCACATGCAGGTTGGTGATGCCCTTGTCGGAATTGACCATATACATGGGCGGGCGGGCCTGCATTGCCTCATCGACTTTTGCCATTATTTCATCGGCTTGTGGCATGTCTTTGATACGATCCAGAACCTCTCCGAGGCCGGAATTGGGATTGACACCCGCCGCGGCAAGCGCCTCCCCGTAGGTGTCGAACACGGGCTTGAGGTAGGCCGTCACCGCATGGCCAAAGATGATCGGGTCGGAGACTTTCATCATCGTGGCCTTAAGGTGGATCGAGAACAGGATGTCATCGGCCTTTGTGGCCTCGATCTGGTCCAGCAGAAACGCGCTCAGCGCCTTGGCGGACATGAAGGTCGCATCGACCACCGTGCCTTCGGGCAGCTCGAGGCCCTCTTTCAGCGTGGTGACGGATCCGTCTGTCCCGGTCAGCTCGATACGCGCTGGTCCAGCCTGTGCGGCACTCAGGGTGACCGAGGTCTCGTTGGAGCGGAAGTCGTTTGCGCCCATCGTTGTGACCCGGGTTTTGCTGTCCGCAGACCATGTGCCCATGGAATGAGGATTGGCCTGCGCGTAGTTTTTCACGGCCACCGCGGCGCGGCGGTCGGAGTTGCCTTCCCGCAGGACGGGATTGACCGCCGATCCCTTGATGGCATCGTATCGCGCGCGGGCTTCTTTTTCGGCGTCCGATTGCGGGTCTTCGGGGTAGTCTGGCAGGGTGTAGCCCTGGCCCTGAAGCTCCTGGATCGCGGCGACGAGCTGCGGCACTGAGGCCGATATATTCGGCAGTTTGATGACATTGGCCTCCGGCGTTTTGACCAGCTGGCCCAGCTCTGCCAGGTCGTCGCTTTGGCGTTGCGCCTCCGTCAGGTGCTCGGGAAAGGCGGCGATGATGCGTCCGGCCAGAGAAATATCCCTGGTGCCTACGGAAACCCCGGCGGCATCAGCAAAAAGTCGGATGATGGGGAGCAGTGAGGCCGAGGCCAGTTGCGGTGCTTCGTCAACTTTTGTGTAGATGATGTCGGGAGTGTTCGTGTCGGACATAATTGAAAGCCTTTCTTGCGATTGGCCGTTGATTAACCGACCACGGCGCCAAGGTCCACTGATCGAGATCAATTCTCGCCAGATCGGCGAGGTGGCCGGGCGCCGGCCGGTCTACAAGAGGTGCGGCGGGCAGGGCAGGCATCGGCATCGGAGAGGCTCAAAGGAGTGGCGCAGACATCGGGGATCACAGGCGTATGCGCGCGCGTTCCGGCGACCGGCCCGCGTCTCATTCCGCCGCGATTTTCAAGCTTCTGGAGGCGTCAGGTGGAGTGGTTTTTCTGGCCTCGTCCGGCGTGGTCACGGTGCGGTGGGACCGTCCATAGACAAGCGCAAACATCGGCGGCACGAAGTAGAAGGAGACGATTGCCGAGAGCAGAACCCCGCCCGCGATGGCAACAGCGAAAGGCGGCCAGAACCCACCGCCCTCAAGGATGAGGGGCAGGAACCCCCCGAAGGTTGTGATCGTGGTCGAGATGATGTGGCGGCTCGATCCGCTCACGACCCTGGCCATCGCTTCGGTGTCCCCGGCCACCGCCTGCGGGTCTGCCTTGAGGCCGGTCAGAATGATGATCGCGGCATTGATCGACACCCCGATAGAGCCGATGACCCCGATGATTGCATTGATACCAAAGGGAAACTGCAGGATCGCGAGCGACAGCATCGACAGGCCCGCGGAGAGGATGCAGACAACCAGAGCCACCGCTGTCAGCCGGAAGGAGTTGAAGGTCAGCGCGATGGTCGCAATGGTCAGAGTCACAATCAGCCCCACGGAGGCCAGCAGGTTGCCGACCGTGTCAGAGCGGGCATCGGTGTCACCGCCCAGCTCCATTCGGTAGCCCGCCGGGATCTCGAAACCGGCCCCCTCAAGAGAGGCGAGGACCGATTGCAGCGCCTCTTCGGGCAGGATCTCGGGCACGACAAAGGCCTGCACCGTGTTGATCCGCTCACCATTGCGCCGGGTAATGACGCTTTCGGCAGGCTCGACGACAGGGCGGGCCAGTTCTGACAGCGGCACTGCCGGGTAGTCCCCAGCCGCAGAGAGGGCCTCGGCGTTCGGCAGCAGGATCGGCAGGTCGGCCATCGCAGCAAGGTCCCCCTGGATGGCATCGCCCAGGCGCACGCGCACGGTGGTCTGATCGGTGCCCTCCACAAGGCTGCCCCCGGTGGCCCCCACCAGCCCGGTTTCCAGCTGTGCCGCGATATCGGTGACGTTGAGACCCAGCAGACGTGCTTCGGTCTCGTCGATCTCGAAGCGAAGCTGCGGCGCGCCACCTGTCACACCGGAGCGCACCTGCGTCACCAGCGGCAGATCCGCCATCAGTGCGCGGGCCTCGTCGCCGAGGCGCCGCAGCACGTCAAGGTCCGGGCCGACGAGGCGCACTTCGACAGGGGCGGCAACCGGCGGGCCCTGTACAAGGCCCCGCACGATGATGCGCGCCTTGGGGTGCAGCATGTTCAGATCATCCTGCAAGGCAGGCACCAGCCGGGCTGCGGCGGCCGCATCGGTGGTCTTGACCATCGCCTGCGCATAACCCGGCTCGGATGCGCGTCCGGCGGTGATGTTGTAGTAAAACGCAGGGCCGGATTTGCCCACCGACCAGTAGACGCGGTCGATCCCCTCTGCCGCCGCCAGTTTTTCATCGATGGCCTGCGCGACCCCGGCGGTCTCGTAAATGGCGGTGCCAGGGGGCATCTCGACCTCGATGTAGAACTGGTCCCGTTCCACGCCGGGGAAGAACTGTGCGGTCAGGGTGGGAAAGGCGCCAAACCCAATCAGCGGCAGGATCAGCGCCAGCGCGATGGATTTCACCGGATTGCCGACCGACCAGCGGAGGGTGCTGTGAAAGGCGCGCCCCAGCGTCGGCAGAGAGATGCCGCCGCCCGCGCCGGTTTTCAGAATGCGGCCAGCGAGCGCGGGGGTCACGGTGACGGCAATGAACAGAGACCAGACCAGCATCAGGACCACCGCAATGGCGATGGAGCCCACAAAATCCCCCGCAGGTCCGGGCAGCAGGATCATCGGTGTAAAGGACAGTGCCGTGGTCACTGTCGAGGCCAGCAAGGGTGCTGCCAGACGTTTGGTGGCATCGCCCACGGCGTCGATGCGGTCCAGCCCGCGGGTCAGACGCTGGCGCACCTCATCCACCATGACGATGGCCGCGTCGACAAGCAGGCCGAGCGCCACGATCAGCCCGGTGACCGACATCTGGTGGATCGGCAGCCCGATGAAGTTCATGCTTGCCAGCGTGGCCAGCGACACCACCGGCAGCACCACGGCTACAATCGCCGCGGCCCGGGCCCCAAGCGTGATAAACAGCACTGCCACCACCAGAGACACCCCGATGGCCATGTTCGTCCCGACCTCGGCCAGACGATCGGCGGTATAGGTGCTCTGATCGAACATCAGCGTCTCGGTCAGACCATAGGGCACGGCTTCGGCCCCGGCGGCGAGGTCCTGGCGGACAAACCCCATCCAGCGGTCGATCTGCACGCCGTCCTGGGCCAGCACACCGACCAGCACCGCGGGGCGGCCATTGGCAAAGGCGAGCTCTTCCGGCGGGTTGCTGACCGTGCGCTGGAGGGTGGCGATATCCGACAAAAGGACATTGGCCCCGTTGGCGCTCTCGCGCAGCACGACCTCGCCCAACCTGTCGAGCGCTTCGATCTCGCCGGAGATATTGACCGTCAGGTCCACGGCGTCACTTTGCAGCCGACCGGCCTGCACCTTGCCGTCTGCCGCAACAATACGGGCCGAGATATCGGCCGCGGTCAGCCCGAGGGCCACGGCGGCTTCGGGATCGACCTCGACCCGGATTTCCTCTTCCGGCTCTCCAAAGAGATCAATCGCGCGGGTTGACGGGATCGCGCGCAGGCGGTCTGCGATACCTTCGGCGTGGTCGTGCACGATCGACAGCGGCACCCCGTCATGGTCTGCGGTCACCGCGATCACGGCTGAATAGGCAGAGATGCCCTCCGCATCGAACTCCGGGGGCTCCACGCCTTCCGGAAAGACGCGCCGGGCGTCTTCGACCGCGTCGTGGGCCTCTGACCAGACCTGTTCGATGGTGTTTTCATCCAGCGTTTCCAGCAGCTCCACCGAGATCACCGAAACGCCCGAGCGCGAGACGGATTCGATGGTGTCGACCTCGGCAATCTCGCGCAGTTCCTCTTCGATCTCCGCCGTCACGAGCGTCTCGACCCGCGCGGGGTCCGCACCGGGAAAGGGGGTGGTGATCGTGGCAAAGAGGTTGGTAATCGTCGGGTCCTCCTGGCGGCCCAGCGACAGAAAGGAGGACAGCCCGGCAGAGATTAGGACCAGAAGGATCAGGGCCACCAGGCGGGGCTGGCGAAAGGTGAGCGTCTCCATCCGTCAGCCCTCGGTGCCGACGATTGTGACGGTCTGCCCGCCGACAATGCGGTGCGCGCCAGAGGTGACGATCTGCGCGTCTGCGTCAAAGGACCCGGTCACAAAGGCGCGTTCGTCTTCGAGATGAAGGATTTCCACGGCAGCGGGGTATAGTTTGTCCTCCACCACGATCATCACCGTCCAGACGCTACCCTCGCCGGATTGCAGCGCATCCGCGGGCACCCAGGCCCCTTGCGCCGCCACGGTGCTGCGCATCACGAGCGATGCGGTCTGACCAAAAACCACGTCGCGCTCAATGTCGAGCGAGAAAAGGGCCGTGCGGGTCCGGGTGACCGGGTCGATATCCGGGCGAATTCTTTTCAGCGTGGCGGGAAGCGCTTGCCCCGCCACGTCGATCTGCACACGCGCAAGCGCCTCCGCCGACACATCAAGCGGCAGACCCACCCGAAATTCAGGGGCGGAGGTTTCCATGACGGTGACGATTTCCTGCCCGGCCTGGATGGTCTCGGCGGCATCGACGTTCTGGGCGGCAATCTGCCCGTCAAACGGCGCAAACAGCACCGACTTTTCAATGTTGATGGCCACCGTGTCGAGCGCTGCATCCGTTTCCGCAATCCGGTTCGACAGTTCATCGCGTGCCGCGAGCGCCTGATCGAGGGTTTCCTGACTGGTAAAACCTTGTTTCTGCAATTGCATTGCGCGGGCCAGGCGGCTTTCGGCAGAAACGAGTTGGGCCTTGGAAGCGGCGCGGGAGGCTTCGAGCCGACGCCGGTCCGCCTCCAGCAGATCGATATCCAGACGCGCAATTTCCTGTCCTGCGGTGACGGTATCGCCCTCTTCCACAAGCAACGCGTCGATCCGGCCACCCAGCTCGAAGGAGAGGGACACAGTGGCGCGCGCCTCGATCTGCCCGATGAACCGGCGGGGCAGGGTGTAGCTATCCTCCATGCGGAGCGTTTCGACGCTGACGGGCAAGGCCGGGGCCGGATCCGGTTCTGGCACGGCGGCGGCGCGGTCGTTCAAAAACCCGACCCCGATCACCAGCACCGCGACCGCAATGCCGATGGTCAAAAGGGTGGCGCTGGCTTGCAGGACCAGCGTCTTTACGCGTTTTGCAGAACCGGCTGTCTCTACGTCCGCCATCGGGGCCCTCATCTGAAGTTAGTATCGCTAACATATGTTAGAGCGTCTTACTTTGACAAGGGGTACGCATTCTGAGAGATATTGGATCATGGAAAAAACACCTCACTCCGAAAAACGCGACAGCTATCACCACGGGGATCTGCGGTCGCAGCTGATTGAGGCCACCCGCGCGCTGGTCGAGGAAAAAGGGCCGGACCATTTTTCGGTTTCAGAGGCCTGCCGGCGGGCGGGCGTCTCCACGGCGGCGCCGTACAAGCACTTCAAAAGCAAGGAAGAAATGCTGCATGCGGTTGCGCTGGCTGGCATGGTCCGGCAGCGCGAACAGATGTTGGCCGAGCTTGAGACCTGTACGCCGGGCACCCTGGACCGGATCGTGGCCATGGGGCGCGTCTATGTGCGCTTTGCGGTGAGCGAGCCCGGTGTCTTCCGGCTGATGTTCGGCCTGTCCGAAGATCATGCAGATCATGTTGACCTTGTGGAGACCGGCGACAATACCTTTGCCGTTGTGCAACGCGAGGTGGCGCGCTGTCGGGGCAGTATGACCGTTGAAGAGACCGACGTGCACCAGGCGTTTTTGCTCTGGAGCTTTGTGCATGGCCTGTCGTTTCTGATGATCGACGGTAAGCTGACCGATACCAAGATGCCCCTGGACCTCGAGCATGTTCTCGTCGATATCGCGCAGCGGGTGGTCGGTCAGGGACGCTGAGCCACCCCCCCAGCCGGTGGCGCGTGGTTTATTCAGCAGGATCGTCCCTGAGAATAAGGTCCGGAGCCACCAGATGCTCTGCCGTTGTTACCGCATTGGGCAGATCATTTCCGTCCACCTTTTGCCGAGCCTGCTCCGGGGAAAGGCCATGAAGGTGCCAGCGCTGCATCAGCCGGTCGCGCAACACCGGGAAGGGCACAGACAGATAGACGGAGAAATCCCAGGTCGTGGTGACCACTCGCCAGTCATCGTGGTCGAGCAACAGGTAGTTCCCTTCGACGATGACTGTCGTTGTCTGGGCCTTGACCAGACCGGCCCCGGCGATGGCACAGTCTCGCGCGCGGTCAAAGACGGGGTAGAGGACCTCCTCCTCCTGGCGCAGGCGGCTCAACAGATGGCTGAAGCCCGCGATATCAAAGGTTTCCGGCGCGCCCTTGCGGTCGAGCAACTGCCGGTCCTGCAAGACCGCGTTGTCGATGTGAAACCCGTCCATGGGGACCACGCAGCTGTCGGGTATGTCCTGCGCGAGATCATGGGCCAGCGTGGACTTGCCACTTGCAGGCGGACCCGCGAGGGCGATCAGGCGGCGCCTGTGTGTGATCGGCACCGCCGAGAGCCGTGAGAGCAGCGCCGCTCTGTCCCGGTCAGTCTGCATGGACTCCGTCCGGGACCTTGGCCCCGGTCATATAGGCCACCGCGTCTGACATGGAGTGGTCCTTGGGGTCAATCACACAGAGCCGCTTGCCCAGACGGTGCACGTGCACCCGGTCCGCCACCTCAAAGACATGCGGCATGTTGTGACTGATGAGGATGATGGGAATGCCGCGGCTTTTGACGTCCTGGATCAGCTCCAGCACCTTGCGGCTTTCCTTCACACCAAGTGCCGCCGTCGGTTCGTCGAGGATAATGACCTTGGAGCCAAAGGCTGCCGCACGGGCCACGGCCACCCCCTGACGCTGCCCGCCCGAAAGGGTCTCGACCGCCTGGTTGATGTTCTGGATGGTCAAGAGGCCCAGTTCGGTCAGCTTGTCGCGGGCGATCTCTTCCATTTTCCGGCGGTCGAGCTGGCGCAGGATCTTGCCGCGAAACCCCGGTTTGCGAATCTCGCGCCCCATGAACATATTGTCCGCAATCGACAGGGCAGGGGACATCGCGAGGGTCTGGTAGACCGTCTCGATCCCGGCCTTGCGCGCCTCGATCGGAGAGGTAAAGCGCACCTCCCGGCCCTCAAGCTCAACGGTACCCTCATCAGGGATCACAGCGCCCGAGACAGCCTTGATGAGAGAGCTCTTGCCCGCACCGTTGTCGCCAATCACGGCCAGAACCTCGCCCGGCATCAGGTCAAAATCGCAGCGGTCCAGTGCGGTGACCTTGCCGTAGCGTTTGACCAGCCCGCGTCCTTTCAAAATCGGTTCCATCAGGCCGCGACCTTTCTGATCCATTGATCCACGGCCACCGCCGCAATGATGAGCAGCCCGATCAGCAGGAACGTCCATTGCGCATCCGCGCCCAGAAGCCGCAGTCCAAGGGTAAAGACGCCCACGATCAACGCCCCGAAAAACGTCCCCACAATCGAGCCGCGTCCGCCAAAGAGCGAGATGCCCCCGATCACCACCGCGGTGATGCTTTCGATGTTCAGAAGCTGCCCCGAGGTGGGCGAGACGGATCCGATCCGCCCGATCAGCGCCCAGCCGGCAAAGGCACAGATCAGCCCGGCGAGCGCATAGACCGAGATCAGGGTTTTTTTCACATCCACCCCAGACAGCTCTGCCGCTTCGGGGTCGTCCCCCACCGCATAGACGTGTCGCCCCCAGGCGGTGTGTTTGAGCACATAGGCGAGCACCAGCACCAGAAGCAGCAGGAAGATCACCCCAAAGGTGAAGACTGCGCCGCCCAGACTGAACTTTGCGCCCATCAGTTGGAGCAGGGGGGCCTGCTCGGCGATATCCTGGCTTCGGATGGTCTCGTTCGCGGAATAGAGGTAATTGGCGGCCAACACGATCTGCCACATGCCCAGGGTGACGATGAAGGGCGGCAGTTTCATCACCGCCACCAGCCAACCGTTCAGCGCGCCAATCAGGGTGCCGAAGGTCAGGCCGCAGGCAATCGCGACCTCAACGGGGATGCCGTAGCGAAAGGTGAATTGCCCCATCACCACCGAAGAGATCACCGCAATGGCCCCGACACTGAGATCGATGCCGGCAGTCAGGATCACAAGGCTTTGTGCGGCGGCCACGATCCCCACGATCTGGACCTGTTGCAGGATCAGCGTCAGCGCGAAGGGCGAGAAAAACCGCGACCCCAGCAGCACGCCGAAAATCGCGATGGAGGCCAGCAGGACAATCAGCGGCACCAGCGCCGGTGTGGTATGGAGTGCGTGGTGAAAGCGGCTCACGACCCCCTTGCGACTGTCGTCGAAGGCGGCAACCTCCCCGGCGGCTGTTGCGGCTGCGGCTTCGTAGTCGTCTGATCCGGACATTGGGGGTCTCCCTGGGCAGGCGTGCAAGCGCTTGGGGCGGCAGATAGACGAGGGGCGGGCCAGAACGCGCCCCTCGCTTGGTCACGGGGATGGTCACAGACCTGCGGGGGTCAGCCCCAGCAGAGGTTCATGCCTTCCTCAACACTGATGCTGTCCACGCCGTCAACGGGCGTATCGGTCACCAGCGCCACGCCTGTGTCAAAGAAAGCCTTGCCATCCGTCGCTTGCGGCTTTGTGCCATCCTTGGCCCAGGCCGCGATAGCCTCGATGCCCTTGGACGCCATCAGCAGCGGATATTGCTGCGATGTGGCGCCGATCACGCCATCGGCCACGTTCTGCACGCCTGGGCAACCGCCGTCGACAGAGACGATCAGCACGTCGTTTTCGCGTCCAATGGCCCGCAGCGCCTCATAGGCCCCTGCCGCCGCCGGTTCGTTGATGGTGTAGACCACATTGATCATCGGGTCCTTGGCCAGCAGGTTTTCCATGGCGCGGCGCCCGCCTTCCTCATTCCCGGCGGTCACGTCATGCCCCACGATGCGGGGATCGTCCTCGTCGCCCCAGCGGCCGGGATCTTTCACGTCGATGCCAAAACCCGTCATGAACCCCTGGTCGCGCAGGACCCCAACCGAAGGCTGGCTGACAGCCAAATCCAGCATGCCGATTTTGGCGTTTGCGGCCTCATCCCCAAGGGTCGCCGCCGCCCATTTTCCGATCAGCTCCCCGGCCAGGAAGTTGTCTGTGGCAAAGGTCATGTCAGCGGACTCGATCGGTTCAAGCGGTGTGTCCAGCGCGATGACGAGGAGGCCCGCATCCCGCGCCTGCTGTACAGCCGGGACGATGGAGGACGTATCCGAGGCGGTCAGCAGAATGCCGTTTGCCCCGTTTGCAATGCAGGTCTCGATCGCAGCAACTTGGGTTTCATGATCGCCGTCGACCTTGCCGGCATAAGAGTTCAGGGTGATGCCCAGCTCTTCGGCCTTTGCCGCCGCACCTTCGCGCATCTTGACGAAGAACGGGTTGGTATCCGTCTTGGTGATCAGGCAGGCCGAGACCGAAGGGTCATCCGCCGCGACGCTGCTGGCGGATGCAATCAGGGCCAAGGCGGTGCCGGTGATAAGTTTCTTCATGTGAACCTCCCAATTCATGCAGGCAAGCTCTGATCGAGCATGCGCGTCGCGAAAAGGTGCTCTGATTCTCGGGGACTGTCAATTTATAAGTAAACTTGATTTATTAATTGAGCTCATGCAGTTTGGTGTGACTTGAAAACCCGTTGGACATGCAATGAACAAGGCCGCTGCCATCAAGTCGCTCAGAAATGGTGTGAACCAGAAAGAGCTCCGCGACCATAACGAACGCCTGATCCTCTCGGTGCTGCAACGCAATGGTCATTTGTCCGGCAGCGAGATTGCCCGTCGGACGCATCTGTCCGCCCAAACCGTTTCCGTGATCCTGAGGAAACTGGAACGCGACAGTCTTGTTGTCAAAGGCAAGCCGGTCAAGGGCAAGGTCGGGAAACCTTCCGTGCCGATGACGCTGAACCCGAAAGGTGCGGCATCCATTGGGTATAAACTGGGGCGCCGCAGCAGCGAGGTCATTGTCACCGACCTCTGCGGGAACAGGCTGTTTCAGGATCATCTGCAATACGATATTGCCCTGCCGCAGACGATCTTTGACTTTATGCGCAAAAGCTTTGACGCGGCCTTGCGCGCGATCGGCCAAAAGCGGGCGGCAAAGCTCTGTGGCATCGGGATCGCAGCCCCTTTCGAGATCTGGAAGTGGGGCGCATCGGATGGCAATACCCCGTCCGATTTCCTGTCATGGAAAGATGTGTCTTTTGAACAGGAGGTTGCGCGCTTTACCGATCTGCCTGTCTTCATGGTGAACGATGGCACCAGTGCCTGCTGGGCGGAACAGGTCTATGGTCAGGGCAGGGAATTGCAGGATTACGCCTATTTCTTTGTCTCGACCTTTATCGGCGGTGGCGTCGTGCTCAACCAATCCGTCTACAACGGGGCGCGGGGCAACGCTGCGGCCTTTGGTCCGTTGCGGGTGGGCGACCGGCACGGGCGGACCCGGCAATTGCTGGATATCGCCTCCATTCATTCGCTTGAGGCGATGTTGGTCCGATCCGGACATGACCCCAGAGCATTGTGGACGCAACCGCAGGATTGGAACGGTTTTGCAAAAGAGGTCGATGTCTGGATCGATGAGACCGCTTACGGCATCGCACAGGCCTGTGTATCGGTCTGCGCGGTCATTGATTTTGAGGCGGTCATCGTCGACGGGTTCTTCCCCGCATCGGTCAGGCGCCGTCTGGTCACTCAGATTCGGGACGACCTGCTGCATGAGGACAGCCGCGGTCTGATCCTGCCCCGCCTTCTTGAAGGACGCATCGGGGTACCGGCCCGCTCCCTCGGAGCCGCTTCCGTCCCGATTTTTGCGCAGTATTTTCTTGGCGCGCATTCGGCGCTGGCTGACTAGGCTTTTGCGCGGGATCAGGTCTGTCGTCATCGGGCAAGGCGGTCTGGATGCCCTTCAAGGTCGCAGGAGGGCGGGATGTTAAGAGATACACCGGGAATACGTTAAAGTGTGACATGCCGTTTTCCCTGCCTTGCCAAGGTTCTCTTTCGAGATTTCGGCGGCAGGCGGGCTTTGGTGATCTGCCTTTGGCCCGAGCAGCTGTGCTTGTCTCCCACAGGCAATCGGGAGGGGTTTTTTGCCTGTCATCTTTCTTTAAGCTTCTTTCAGATGGGTGTTGGATCGCTTGTTGAAAATGGAAGGTCATGGCACCTTAGAAATTGTGACGCAGGGCCTTGTGGCGTTGACCTTTGGCTGGACTGAAGCTTTCAGGTTGTTCTGAAAGCCAACACTGCAGGGCCGTCCATGTCGTTCGGCGATGCGATCATCGCGCCAGTAGGGAGGGTTGCAGGGGGAGGTCGCGCCCCTGAACAGAGGCGATTCGGCTACGTGGCTGTGCCGATCTCACTCAAATGCCGGAAAGTTTTTCGGAAGGCACCTCAACAGCGGAGCCGGTGTCTGCGCCCTCAATTACGTGCAGTTTGCCTCATTTCAGGGATAATTGAGGCAGCAATCGTGCACTGCTCTGTCTTTCATTTCGAGTTTCAGCGTTGTGTCCATTCATTAATCGCATTGCCACCACGGCGGCGCCCAATTTCGCCGGGATATTAAGCTTCGTTAAAACACGAACAGGAGGCGCATTGATGTCGAGCGGTAAGAAGTCCACAGGAAAACAAGATGCACAGGTTGGCAAGAGCGCCGGGCGCCCGAATTGGCTGGCTGGTCTCTGGTCTTGGGCTTCTTTTTGCCGTGCTGGTGTCTTTCGGATGCTTGCGGTCGGGATGTGCGCGAGCCTGCTCACAGTACCGTCGGCATCTGCGGCAGGCGCTCAGGGGGCACACCTTGTGGCAAAGCGGTCAGTTACAGCGCCGGCGGGGTTCGACGGAATCTGTGCGCGCTATACATGGGTTTGTACTGCGTCGGGCAAGACGCAACTTAGCCCCGGTGCAACGTTTGATCTGGCCACGAAGGTCAACAGACAGGTCAATCGACAGGTGCGCGAAATTGAAGATCAGCGACAGTATGGAAAAGAGGAGCACTGGGCATTGCCAACGCGCTATGGCGGCGACTGTGAAGATCTTGTTCTGTTAAAGAAAAAGATGCTTGTCGAGCGTGGTGTGAAGTCGGAAAACCTCCTGATCGCAACCGTTTTGGATAAGAGGCTCAACAGCCATGCTGTTTTGGTGCTCAGAACCACGACAGGAGATGTCATACTCGACAATCTGACAAATAGAATCCTGCCATGGCACGAGACCGGCTATACCTTTCTGAAGGTGCAGAACCCAAAGGTGCTGTCCAAATGGCATGCAATTCTGGCTGGTGGGGTCATTAATGATCGCCCGACGGCGTCACGTTAGGTTGGCAGCTTAGCCAATCAGAGGGCTTCAAAAACCAAAACAGGCGCTGCGAAGGCGCCTGTTTTCCGTCTGGAGCGATCTTGTATGAATTATTCTGTCTTGGAAGCCTCTTAGCCGGGGAGGCCAAAGTCGCCACCGCCACTGGTACTGCCACCGCCACTGGTGCCGCCGCCGCTGGTGCCGCCACCGCCGCTTGTGCCGCCACCGCCGCTGGTGCCGCCGCCGCTGGTGCTGCCACCGCCACTGGTACTGCCACCGCCACTGGTGCCGCCGCCGCCGCTGGTGCTGCCACCGCCGCTGGTGCCGCCGCCGCTGGTGCCGCCACCGCCGCTTGTGCCGCCACCGCCGCTGGTGCCGCCGCCGCTGGTGCTGCCACCGCCGCTGGTGCCGCCACCGCCGCCGCCGCTGGTGCTGCCACCGCCACTGGTGCTGCCGCCGCCGCTGGTGCCGCCGCCGCCAATACTTGCGGCACTTGCATTACCTAAACGGCTAAAGTTGCGGTTGCGATCATCGCCGCTATTCAGCCGCTCAGTACCGGTATCGGCAATCGACGCTGTCGGCCGATCTACCAAAGAAAGAGCGTCGTCCGGGCAGGAATCGAACATCCGGCGCAAGATTTCGTCGTAATCAGATCGAGCTGTAATTCGCTGCAACACATTCTCGGGAATTCTTTCCCAATTACACATGTTCCATTGTTTTGCCTGTGCTTCCTGTGGTGCGGAAAACGATAACATCGCGCTTGTCACGGCCAGCAGGCTGGTCTGTGTCAGGGTAAGAAATCTCATGGTCTTGCCTTTCGACTAGTCTTTTACATACGCCCCCTTCTCAATCTCCCAGACTTGCGCCCAGGCGGGACGGATGTTTCACTTGGGCTTGTCTTTCACCTCTCTTGAAGATCTACCGGGCTATTGCGCCGCCGTTCGCGGCGCCTTCCAATGACCAGAAGTATTCAAGAGAAAAGGTGACCTAGCCCCACAGTTACAGGTTACGAACCTGCTTGATGGCGCGCGCGCCGACCAAAGGTTGCTATGCCACCCAAACCGGCGAGCAGAAGCCACATCCCTGCCGGCAACGGCACTGTCGAAATTGTACCGTAGACACCAATCACAGCTGTCCCACCTTCGCGCATCCGCCACAACCCCGTCGCAGGATCGTACTGGCTTGCCGCGCCGTTAAAGCTCAGAAATGGACCGGTGCCATTCCAGGGTGTTCCTGGCGTTCCGGCGTCGTCCAGCTGGAAAAACACGCTCTCCAGGGTAAGTCCTTCGCCGAGATCCAGTGGTACATTGAACGCGCTGCTGGAGAGCACGATACCCCCAAGATCATCCGGGTTATTGCCGGTTTGCTCATTGCGGTCCGTATCGGCGTAATTGTCAGTTGTGTTCACCGAAGAGAACGTCAGGTCATGCGAAATGGAGCCCAGATCATTCGGTGTATCGAAATCGAGGTTCAAGGTCATCACGCTCGACCAGGTGCCGCCGGGATGCCAGTTCGATTGGTTGTCCCAGGTGATCGTCCCCAACTGGAAGTCACCGTTGCGCAGAACGTTATGGGAGAAATTTGTGGTTGATACGGCCAATGACGCGGAGTTGCCGACCTCGACCTCGGTTGCCGGTCCCGAAGGGGTGCCCCAGCGAAACACGCTTTCCCCGTCACCGCTGTGAACCATACCGGGAGAGGTTGTCGTGGTCGGGGCCGCGATGGTGCCGCTGAATTGACCTGAGACGATGCTGGCTTGCGCTGCTGTCGTGCTGATGAGTGCGACCGCACCGGCCAGTGCATAATACTTTACCATAGTTATACCTTTAAAACTTAATATTCATTGGATTGAATAGGGAGCTTTTTGATCATTTTCAAGCCACACTGCTGCTGCATTTCTGCCTTAATGTCATCGATTGTTTTCACATTCGTTAAGTTACCGCGTGACAGGCGATAATTAATCCCCGACCGGAAACGCTGCCCCATTTCGTTAACCTAAATTGTTGGTCTAAAAGCACTTTTGGCGCAGCAGGTTCGAATCGGATGATCTGTGGCCGGCTGCAACTTCAGCGTGCGGGCGGTGGCTTTGGGCTCTTTTTTCCGATTTGCATGTCGCAAAGGCGGGCAGAGCGTCGCGCGAACGCCGGGATCGTGACGTAAGGTTATTCGGAACGCCCCCGGGCCAAAACCCGCAAAACGGGGATGCCCGTTCTGCCGCTTGACCGGCAAAGCCCGGTCGCAGCCGCTGGGATCATTCGCCTATTTCTTGGGCATGTGGCTGGCACGAAGGGGCCGTGCATCAGAAAGGCAGGCCGTCTCCTTTACAAGGCGCAACCGTTTTTGACACGTAAAGCGTGATGTCGGAGAAATTATCAATCATCGTGGTCGAGGCAGACCGCGACCGCGCTTTGGAAATTGTTGAAGGCCTCGACAAGGCCGGGGCCTACGATATCCATGTCATTTCGGAACCCACCCGCCTTGCACGACAGATAAAGGCGTATCAGCCGGACATCGTCCTGATCGATATTGCCAACCCATCCCGGGACACATTGGAAGAGCTTGCTTTGGCGTCGGGCCCGATGGACCGGCCTGTCGCGATGTTCGTCGATCAGTCAGAATCCGGCATGTCCGAGGCGGCGATTGAGGCAGGGGTATCCGCCTATGTGGTCAACGGGATGCAACCTGCCCGTGTCAAACCGGTCCTTGATGCTGCCATCGCGCGGTTCCGCATGTTTCAGCGGATGCGCACGGAGCTGGCAGAGATGAAGCGGGCGCTGGAGGAGCGCAAGCTCATCGACCGGGCCAAGGGGATGATCATGAAAGCGCGCGGCGTGGAAGAAGAAGAAGCCTACACCATCCTGCGCAAGGCGGCGATGGATCAGGGCAAACGCGTCGCCGATGTGGCCGCGGCCCTGGTGACCGCGGCGGGTATATTGTCATGAAGCGCGCTGCCATTCCTGTGGGCTTCATTCCGCTGGTGGACGCGGCCCCGCTTATCACGGCCGAGGAAATGGGGTTTGCCGCGCAAGAGGGCATCTCGCTTGATCTGCGGCGCGCGCCATCCTGGTCGAGCCTGCGGGATATGCTCAGCTTTGGTCAGGTCGACGCGGCGCATATGCTCTCGACCGTGCCGGTTGCAACCGCGATGGGGCTGGGCGGCGGCGGCACATCGCTGGCGGCAGTCTCGGTGCTGTCGGTCAACGGCAACGTCATCGGGGTTGATCTTGCGCTTGAGAAGCGGATGCGCGCTGCGGGCTATGCTTTCGATTTCAGGGATGCCCATGCGGCCGGACGGGCGCTGCTGGAGCTGTGCGACAAGCCGCTGCGCATCGGCGTGCCGTTCCCGTTTTCGATGCATACGGAACTGGTGCGATACTGGCTGTCCGGCATCAACCATCCGCAAAGCGACAACATCATGATCCACACCGTGCCGCCACCGCTGATGTCGGAGGCCATCGCGGCAGGCGAAATCGACGCCTTTTGTGTGGGTGAGCCCTGGGGGTCGCGGGCCGTGGACAAGGGGGTTGGCGCGCTGCTCCTGCCGGGGACGGCGATCTGGGCCTTTGCCCCTGAAAAAGTGCTGGCGGTGCGCAAGGACTGGGCGGAAACTGAACAATCGTTGCTGAACCGGCTGATCCGGGCGGTCTGGCGGGCGGGACGCTGGCTGGCTGAGGACGGCTCAGCACTGCTGGCCGCAGAGGTTTTGAGCCGCCCTGAATACCTCGACCTGCCGCCCGAGGTGATTGACAGATCCCTGTCAGGGCATCTGGTGATCAGTGCCTCGGGTGAAGAACGCAGCACGCCGCGGTTTGTGGAGTTTGCACGAGGGGCCGCGAATTTCCCGTGGCGCAGTCAGGCGGAGTGGATCGGCCACCATATGGCGGCCCGGATGGGGACGGATACAGCCGCCGCACGTCAGGCTGCCCGGGCTGTCTTTCGCTCTGATCTTTTCAGGGCGGCCCTGGCCGGGGCGGGGGCGGATTTGCCGGGCGCATCCTCCAAACTTGAGGGAGCCTTGGGCGAGGACACCGCCGTTGCCTCGGAGGGCGGACGTGTGATTCTGTGCCGCGATCAGTTTTTCGATGGTCAGATTTTTGAGCCTGAGCCCGAAAAGCGCTCAGAAATTGTGCAACTGCGGCAGGATTGATGCGGCAGTGCAGCATAATCTAGCTGCATGGGTCACTTTTTTCTTGGCGCGCGCCGGTCGGTCGGTAACGATATAGTCATTGGCAGGCAATGGCGCCCACCTCTGACACATTCCCTAAGACAGGGACTTACTGAGCAAAGTCGCTCGACCCTTCGCTTGCTATGGCGAAGACGGTCAGCGGCTTTTTTTGTTTGTCCGGTCGTCCGGACATCGGACCTAAAGAGGGATCCATTACATGAAAACATTATTGTTAGGACTGACTGCGTCGTTGGCGCTGACCGGCGCGGCAAATGCGCAATCGCTGGAGCTTGAAAAGGACGAACTGACGTTCGGATTCATCAAGCTGACCGATATGGCCCCGCTCGCGGTGGCTTATGAAAACGGCTATTTTCTGGACGAGGGGCTGTTTGTCACCCTCGAAGCGCAGGCCAACTGGAAAGTGCTTCTGGACGGTGTGATCAGCGGGCAGCTCGACGGAGCCCATATGCTGGCGGGTCAGCCGCTGGCCGCAACGATGGGATATGGCACCGAGGCCCATATCATCACGCCCTTCTCCATGGACCTCAACGGCAACGGCATCACCGTCTCGAACGAGGTCTGGGACATCATGAAGCCGAACATCCCCAAAATGGACGATGGCCGCCCGCAACACCCGATCTCTGCCGAAGCGCTGGTGCCTGCGGTCGAGCAGTTCCGCGCGCAAGGCAAGCCTTTCAACATGGGCATGGTCTTTCCGGTCTCCACCCACAATTACGAATTGCGCTACTGGCTGGCGGCGGGCGGGCTGAACCCTGGTTTTTACAGCCCCGAGAATGTCACGGGCCAGATCGCGGCGGACGTGTTCCTGAGCGTGACGCCGCCGCCGCAAATGCCGGCAACTCTCGAGGCGGGCACGATCTCCGGTTATGCGGTGGGTGAGCCTTGGAACCAGCAAGCGGTCTTCAAGGGGATCGGCGTGCCGGTCATTACCGACTACCAGCTCTGGAAGAACAACCCGGAGAAGGTTTTCGGCATCACGGCGGCGTTTGCAGAGCAATACCCCAATACCACCGTGGCCCTGACCAAGGCCCTCATTCGCGCCGCGATCTGGCTGGACGAGAACGACAACGCCAATCGGCCGGAAGCGGTCGAAATCCTCAGCCGTCCGGAATATGTGGGCGCGGACTATGACGTGATTGCCAACTCCATGACCGGGTTCTTCGAGTTCGAGAAGGGCGACAAGCGCGATATCCCCGACTTCAACGTCTTCTTTCGCTACTACGCCACATATCCCTTCTACTCGGACGCGATCTGGTACCTGACGCAGATGCGTCGCTGGGGGCAGATCGACGAGACCAAGGACGACCAGTGGTATTTTGACATGGCCGCCAAGGTCTACAAGCCCGCGATCTATCTTGAGGCGGCCCGTTTGCTGGTGGACGAAGGGCTCGCCAATGAGGCGGACTTTCCCTGGGACAGCAATGGCTTCAAGGAGCCGACGCCCGCCGCCGATATCATCGATGGCATCCCCTACGATGGCAGCGCACCCAACGCCTACCTCGAAAGCCTGCCCATTGGCCTGAAGAGCGGTCAGATCGTTGTCGGCACCGAAGTGCAGGGCTGACATCTTACCGCGGTTTGCGGCGACTTCCTCGGGTCGCCGCAAATTCTCCCAAAGATCTGCAGTGCGGAACATCGAGCCTGACTGACATCCTCAAAAGCCATCCGGCGCTGTCGCGCCGCAGCAAAACGGAAAGCCACATCATGACCGCCATCGACCCGATCAATGCACCAGACCCGGACCGCGACGCCAGACGCCAGCGGCTGTTTTCCCGGATCAATACTGCCGACAAATGGTTTCAGGTGCTGGGCCTGGCCTGGCTGACACCGATCCTGCGGGCCGCTGCCGGGGACAACCCCCGCTCCCAGCTCAAGGACCTGTGGCGGCTGGCGGCGGTCCCGCTTATTGCCATGGGGGCGTTTTTGCTGATGTGGGGCACGCTGGCGCCGCAGGTGCAGACCTCACTGGGGGCAATCCCCGGTCCCGCGCAGGTCTGGTCCGAGATGGGCAACCTGCACCACGACGCGCAAAACAAGGCCGCCAAGGAGGCCAAGTTTCAGGAAATGGTCGACAAGCGCAACCAGCGTCTGATTGAGGACGGTCGCGCGGATGAGGTCAAGAACGTCGCTTATACCGGCGCGCCGAGCTATTACACACAGATCTGGACCTCGATCAAAACAGTGTTTTTCGGGTTCCTGATCGCGACAGTCATCGCCGTGCCGCTGGGGATCGCGGCGGGACTGTCGCCCACGGCCAACGCCGCGCTGAACCCGCTGATCCAGATTTTCAAACCCGTATCGCCCCTGGCATGGCTGCCGATTGTGACCATGGTCGTCTCGGCCGTCTATGTCACCAACGACGGGTTTTTTGCCAAATCCTTCCTCGTCTCGGCCATTACGGTGACGCTCTGTTCGCTCTGGCCGACACTCATCAACACCGCGCTGGGCGTGGCCAGCATCGACAAGGACCTGGTGAATGTCTCCAAGGTTCTCAAGATGAACACCTGGACCAAGATCACCAAGCTGGTGCTGCCCTCGGCGCTGCCGCTGATCTTCACCGGGTTGCGCCTGAGCCTCGGGGTCGGCTGGATGGTCCTGATCGCCGCAGAGATGCTGGCGCAGAACCCCGGCCTTGGCAAATTCGTCTGGGATGAGTTCCAGAACGGCTCCTCCTCCAGCCTCGCGCGGATCATGGTGGCGGTCTTCACCATCGGGATCATCGGCTTCCTGCTCGACCGGGTGATGTACGCGCTGCAATCGCTCTTTACCTTCTCGAACAATCGGTGAGCGGTATGAGCATCCTTCAATTCAGCAACGTCTCGAAAAGCTTTGGCGACACACCGGTTCTGCGGGACATCGACCTTGAGGTCCGGGAGGGGGAATTCCTTGTCCTGCTGGGCTTTTCCGGGACGGGCAAGACCACGCTCATCAACATGCTGGCGGGTCTTGATACCCCCAGCCAGGGCCGCGTCACCTTCAAGGGGGTGCCGATCACCGGGCCGGGACCCGAGCGGGGCGTCATCTTTCAGAACTACTCGCTGATGCCCTGGCTGACGGTGAACGGAAATGTCGGGCTGGCGGTGGATACGGTGTTTCCCAACCTCTCGCGCGGCGACAAGGCGGCGAAAGTTGCGAAATACGTCAAGATGGTGGGCCTCAGCCATGCCGCAATGCGCCGCCCGGCGGAATTGTCGGGCGGGATGCGCCAGCGGGTCAACGTGGCCCGCGCGCTGGCGATGAACCCCGAAGTGCTGCTGCTCGATGAGCCGCTCTCGGCGCTCGATGCGCTGACCCGCGCCAATCTGGCCGATGAGATTGAACATATCTGGGAGGCGGACCGCAAGACCTGTGTGCTGATCACCAATGATGTGGATGAGGCGATCATTCTGGCCGACCGCATCATCGCGCTGAACCCGGACGGGACGTTGGGAGAGGAGTTCGCTGTCTCCATTTCGCGCCCGCGTGACCGGGGGGCCATGAACCATGACGCCACCTTCAAGGCCCTGCGCGCGAAGATCACCAAGTACCTCGTGGACGTCGGCATCGAGGCCAAGGTGGAGGGCACGCGCATCCTGCCCGATGTGACCCCGATCCACGGGGTGCCCACGGCGGTGGCGGTGGCACAGTCCGGCCTGATCGAAAACCGGTTTCTGGACTTCAGCCAGCTCCACAAGGTCTACCCGACACCCAAAGGACCGCTGACCGTGGTCGAGGATTTCGACCTCAAGATCGATAAGGGGGAGTTCATCTCCCTCATTGGGCACTCGGGCTGCGGCAAATCCACCGTGCTGACCATGGCCGCGGGGCTGAATGAGATTTCCAAAGGGGCGATCAAGCTCGACGGGCGCCACGTCGAAGGGGCCGATCCCGAACGCGCCGTCGTGTTCCAGTCCCCCAACCTCTTCCCTTGGCTCACGGCCAAGCAGAACGTGGCCATCGGGGTGGACAAGGTCTATCCGCGCGCCAGCCAGGCAGAACGCCAGGATGTGGTCGAATACTACCTCGAACGCGTGGGCCTCGCGGACGCGATGGACAAGCCCGCCGCAGACCTGTCCAACGGGATGAAGCAGCGGGTGGGCATTGCCCGCGCCTTTGCACTCAGCCCCAAACTTCTGCTGCTGGACGAGCCCTTTGGGATGCTCGACAGCCTGACCCGCTGGGAGTTGCAGGAGGTGCTGATGGAGGTTTGGTCGCGCACCAAGGTCACCGCGATCTGCGTCACCCATGATGTGGACGAGGCGATCCTGCTGGCGGATCGTGTGGTCATGATGACCAATGGCCCGCAGGCCACCATCGGCAAGATCACCAAGGTGGACCTGCCGCGTCCAAGAACCCGCAAGGCGCTGCTGGAGCACCCGGACTACTACACCTACCGGCAGGAGGTGCTTGATTTTCTTGAGGAATACGAGCACGGCGCCAAGCCCAAACCGAAACCCACAACCGCGCCCCGTGCGGTTGCAGCGGAGTGAACGTGATGCAACAGAAACTGATCGTCATCGGGGCCGGCATGGCCTCCGGGCGGGTGCTGGAACACCTGACGGAAGACGCGCACGATGCCTACGACATTACGCTCTTCAACGCAGAGCCGCGCGGAAACTACAATCGCATCATGCTCTCTCCGGTGCTGTCGGGCGAGAAGACATATGAAGAAATCGTCACCCATGACGACGCTTGGTACGATGAGGCTGCCGTCACCTGCCGCTTTGGCGAGCGGGTGGCGGCCATCGATACCGCCGCCAAGACCGTGACCGCTGAAAACGGCGATGTGCTGGCCTATGACAAGCTGCTCTTTGGCACCGGCTCTACCCCCTTTATGATCCCGCTACCGGGCCATGATCTGGACGGCGTCATCGCCTACCGCGATTTGGAGGACACCCAGGCGATGATGGCGCTGGGGGCGGGCAACAAGGTTGTCGTGATCGGGGGCGGGCTCTTGGGGCTGGAGGCGGCGGCCGGCATGGCCGCGCGTGGCGTCGAGGTCACCGTGGTGCATATCATGGGCCACCTGATGGAGCGGCAGTTGGACGAGGCGGCAGGCTACCTTTTGCGCAAGTCGCTGGAGGCCAAGGGCATCACCATCCTCTGTGGGGCCAATTCCAAGGAAATCCTCGGCGAGGATGGCAAGGTCCGCGCACTGATGCTGGATGATGGTACCGAATTGCCCTGCGACCTGCTGGTCATGGCGGTGGGCATCCGGCCCAATGTGGCTCTGGCGCAGGAGGCCGGGCTGGCTGTGGGGCGCGGCATCCATGTGGACGACCGGATGCTGACCTCGGTCGAGGATGTCCTCGCCGTGGGCGAATGTGTGGAGCATGACGGTGCGGTCTTTGGCCTCGTCGCGCCGCTTTACGATCAGGCGAGGGTCGCGGCGCAGACCTTGCTGGGGAAAGAGGCGGCCTTCGTGCAAAAGAGCCTCTCCACCAAGCTGAAAGTGACGGGCTGTGACCTCTTCTCCGCCGGAGACTTTGCCGAAGGCGAGGGACGCGAGGACATCGTCTTTCGCGATCCGTCGCGTGGTGTCTACAAGCGCCTTGTGATCGAGAATGACCGGCTGGTCGGCGCGGTCATGTACGGCGACACAGGCGACGGCAACTGGTTCTTCGGGCTGATCAAGGACGCCACCGATATTACCGAGATGCGGGAGACGCTGATCTTCGGCCCAGCCTATCAGGGAGGGTCCACCGCGGACCCGTTGTCAGCCGTTGCAGCCTTGCCGCCTGAGGCGGAAATCTGCGGGTGCAACGGCATTTGCAAATCCACCATCACCGACGCCATCGCCGCTGGCGCTACCGATCTGGGGGCGGTGCGCGCGACCACCAAGGCCAGCGCCTCCTGTGGCACCTGCACGGGGCTGGTGGAACAGATCTTGCAGGTCACGCTGGGCGACGATTTCCAGATGCCCGCCGTGCAAACCGTCTGCGGCTGTACTGAACTGAGCCACGAAGACGTGCGGCGGCTGATCAAATCGCAAGCGCTGAAGTCTCAGGCCGCGGTCTGGCAGGAGCTGGGCTGGCGCACCCCCAACGGCTGCCATGTCTGCCGCCCGGCGGTGAACTACTATCTTCTGGCGGATTGGCCGGTGGAGTATCAGGACGACCCGCAAAGCCGTTTTGTCAACGAACGCAAACACGCCAACATCCAGAAAGACGGGACGTTTTCGGTGGTGCCGCGCATGTGGGGCGGCATCACCAACCCCGACGAGCTGCGGGCGATTGCGGATGCGGCGGATAAATACAATGTGCCGACTGTCAAGGTCACGGGCGGCCAGCGCATCGACCTGCTGGGCGTGAGGGGGGAGGACCTGCCCTATATCTGGTCTGATCTGAACAAGGCGGGGCTGGTCTCGGGTCATGCCTATTCCAAGGGGCTGCGGACGGTGAAAACCTGTGTTGGCACGGATCATTGCCGCTTTGGCACGCAGGACTCCACCGGGCTCGGCATCAAGCTGGAAAAGATCCTCTGGGGGTCGTGGACACCGCACAAGCTCAAGCTGGGGGTCAGTGGCTGCCCGCGCAACTGTGCCGAGGCGACCTGCAAGGACATTGGCATCGTCTGTGTCGATAGCGGCTTTCAGATCGGTATCGGCGGGGCCGCCGGCATGGATGTGAAAGAGACGCAATTGCTGGGACAGGTCGAGACCGAAGAAGAGGCGATCGCGGTCGTGATCGCCGTGACGCAGGCCTACCGGGAGGGCGGCAAATACCTCGACCGGATCTATAAATGGCTCGCCAAGGTAGGGCTGGACTGGGTGCAGGCGCAGGTGATGGAAGATCTGGAAAACCGCAAGGCGCTGGTGGCGCGGTTCGAGCTGTCGCAGTCCATCTATCGCAAGGACCCCTGGGCCGAGCAGGCCAAGGAGGCCGAGCGCTTTGCCCCGATTGCGGATCTGACGCTGGAGGCGGCGGAATGACCTGGATGGACGTTGGCCACATCAACGATATCCCCTTGCGGGGGGCAAGGATCGTCAAGACGCCGCTGGGGTGTGTCGGGCTCTTTCGGACCGATGTGGCAGAGGTCCACGCGGCCTCGAACAGCTGCCCGCACAAGGGGGGGCCGCTCTCCGAAGGGATCGTACACGGCCAGAAGGTCACCTGTCCGCTGCACAACTGGGTCTTTGACCTCACCACCGGCGCGGCGGTCGGCGAAGAGGGTCGGATCGACATCTACCCGGTGCGTCTTGAGGCCGGGCGCATCCTGCTGGATGGCACCGCCCTGGGCAAGCGGAGTGCCGCGTGATGGACGGCAGCGACCTGCCCGAGACCAAGTCGACCTGCCCCTATTGCGGCGTCGGATGCGGGGTGCTGCTGCGTCCCGATGGTCAGGGCAATGTCGCGGTGCGCGGCGATCCCGATCATCCGGCGAATTTCGGCAGGCTGTGCTCCAAGGGGACCGCTCTGGGAGAGACCGTGGGTCTGGGTGAGCGCCTGCTGCATCCGCAGGTGAACGGGCAGAAAGCCTCCTGGGAGGCGGCGCTGGCAACGGTGGCGGACCGCTTTGGACGCACCATCAAGGACCACGGACCGGACAGCGTGGCCTTTTATGTTTCGGGGCAATTGCTGACCGAAGATTACTACGTTGCCAACAAGTTGATGAAAGGGTTCATCGGCTCGGCCAATATCGACACAAATTCAAGGCTCTGCATGGCCTCGACGGTTGCAGGGCAAAAACGCGCCTTTGGTACTGACACCGTGCCGGGCACCTATGAGGACATCGACGCGGCGGATTTGGTGGTCCTTGTGGGCTCGAACCTCGCGTGGTGCCACCCGGTGCTCTACCAGCGGCTGCTGGCGGCGCGTCAGAACCGGGGCACCAGGATTGTCGTGATCGACCCGCGCCGGACTGCCAGTTGCGATCAGGCGGATTTGCATCTCGCCCTGGCGCCGGGCAGCGACGTGGCCCTGTTCAACTACCTGCTCACCCAGATTTATGAGGGCGGCTGCGTAGATGCGCGTTATCTCGAACATGTTTCGGGGTTCGACGCCGCGCTGGAGGCCGCCTATGCCGATGACGTCCGCGTCACGGATCTGTCGCGCGCGCAAATCACCCGGTTTTGTGATCTGTGGATGCGACATGACAAGGTCGTGACGATCTTCAGCCAGGGCGTCAACCAGTCCAGCGCCGGCTCGGACAAGGTCAATGCCATCCTGAACTGTCATCTGGCAACCGGCCGGATCGGCAAACCGGGGTGCGGGCCGCTTTCGGTGACCGGTCAGCCCAACGCGATGGGCGGGCGCGAGGTCGGGGGGCTGGCCAACATGCTGGCCTGCCATCTGGATCTGGAGAACGCCCGGCACCGGGCCGCCGTGCAGGCGTTCTGGGGCGCGGGCACCCTGCCGGCCGTCGCAGGCCTCAAGGCGGTCGACCTCTTTGAGGCAGTGGGCAAGGACCGGATCAAGGCGCTCTGGATCATCCACACCAATCCTGCGGTTTCGATGCCGGATGCGGATGCGGTGACCAAGGCGATTGCGGGATGCGACTTCACGGTTGTCAGCGACATCACCGCGCAAACCGATACCGCGCGGCTGGCAGATGTGGTCCTGCCCGCAACCGCCTGGGCGGAAAAAAGCGGGACGGTCACCAATTCAGACCGGACCATCAGCCGCCAGCGTGCCGTGCTGTCCCCTCCGGGGGAGGCGCGCGACGATTGGGCGATCCTGGCCGAGGTGGGGCGCCGGATGGGGTGGCCTGCCGCCTTCGACTATCAATCCCCGGCAGAGATTTTCCGCGAATACGCCACGCTCTCGGGGATCGCGGCCCGCTTTGGGCGCGATTTCGATATCACCGGGCTGAAAGACATGGACGATCCGACCTATGACGCCATGGAGCCCGTCCGCTGGCCGGTCAGCACACAAAAAACCGCAGAGCGGTTCTTTGCGCGGGGCGGGTTCTATCACGCCGATGGCAAGGCGCGGATGCTGCCGCTGCGCTGGCGGGCCCCTGTTGCGGAAACGGGCCGGCGCTATCCCTTCCGTCTCAATACCGGTCGCATCCGGGATCAGTGGCATACGATGACCCGGACGGCGCTGTCGCCGCGTCTGTCGGCGCATCTGGCCGAGCCTTACGTGGATATCCACCCGGAGGATGCCAAAATCCTCGGGGTCGGCACGGCCGAGATCATCCGCCTCAAAAGCCCGCAAGGCAGCGCGCTCTTGCGGGCCCGTGTGACGACAGCGCAGCGTCCCGGAGAGCTCTTTGCCCCGATCCACTGGACCGGGGAAACAGCCCCCTGCGCGCGGGTGGACACGCTTGTGGCCGCGGTCACCGACCCGGTGTCGGGGCAGCCCGAGAGCAAGGCTGCCGTGGTCGCAGCATCGCGTTTTGAGGCGGCATGGTATGGTTTTGCGGTATCCTCCAAACCGCTGTCCCCCAAGGCGGAGTATTGGGCGCGCGCACGCACCACGGCCGGGTGGCGGGCAGAGCTGGCCGGGGCCACAAAGCCGCAGAACTGGGAGGCGGAAGCACGCAGGCTCTTTGGTCTGGCGGACGCTGAGGTGCAGTCTTTTGCCGATACCAGCCGCGGCGATCACCGCTTTGCCTTTCACGACGGCGGGCGGCTTTTGGCGGCGCTCTTTATCTCGCGCCAGCCGGTGGCGGTGATGCGGGACTATCTGGCCGACCGATCGGGCCAGAGCGTGCCGCAGGTGCTGACCGGCATGACGCCCGCCGATCACCCCGATCCCGGCCCGGTGCTCTGCGCCTGTCTGGGGGTTGGCGTGAACACGATACTGACCGCCATCGAACAGGATGGCTTGATGAGTGTCGCGGCAATCGGGCAGGCCCTGGGGGCAGGGACCAATTGTGGCTCCTGCAAGCCAGAGATCGCCGCGCTGCTGGCGAGCCGCGATGTGAAGGAAGCAGCCGAATGATCCTGCCTGCATCCCACCACCGCCCGCCAGCATATCGTTTCCTGAAAAGGGGTCTCTAATGAAAAGCTTTCCCATGTTCATCCGCACCAGCGGTCGCCGAGTCGTGATTGCCGGCGGGAGCGAGCAAGCCGCGCAAAAAGCCCGGCTGATCCTCAAAACCGACGCACAGATCGTGATCGCAGCCCCGGAGCTTGACCCGGAGCTTGCGGATGTGATCCGCAGCGGGCGAGGCACATGGCACCGAGGGCCGATGACACCTGCGCTCTTTGAAGGGGCTGCCATGGGCTTTATTGCCACGGGCTGTCCGGGCATCGATGCCAGCCTGCATGCGCTGGCAGGCGAGGGGCGCTGCCCGGTGAATGTGGTGGACCAGCCCGCGCTCTGTGATCTGACGACGCCGTCGCTGGTGGATCGCGATCCGGTGGTGGTCGCCATCGGCACCGAAGGCACGGCCCCGGTGCTTGCCCGGCAGATCAAGACCAGGGTGGAGGAGATCCTGCCCGCCAACCTCGGCGGGCTGGCCGCTTTTGCGGGGCGCATGCGCCGGGCGGTGGCCCAGCGTGTCCCGCGCGCGCAGCGCCGGGCGTTCTGGCGCTGGGTCTTTGCAGAGCAGCCCCGGCAGCTCTGGGCAGGGGGGGCGGAACGGGAGGCCGCCCGCTCCATCAAGGCCGCCATCAAGGTCGGGGCCGCGCCGGATGCCGCGCGCGACGGATCGGTGACGCTGATCGGGGCCGGGCCGGGGGCCAGGGACCTGCTGACCTTGCGCGCCATCGCCCGGTTGCAAGAAGCGGATGTGGTCTTTTACGACCGGCTTGTGGACGTGGAGGTGTTGGAACTGGCCCGCCGGGACGCGGAACGTGTCTATGTGGGCAAGGTCGTGGGAGCCTGTGCCTGGCCGCAAGACCGGATCAACATGTTGATTGTTGAGGAGGCCCGCAAGGGGCGTAACGTGGTGCGGCTGAAATCCGGGGATCCCGGCATCTTCGGGCGCGGCGGCGAGGAAATTGCCGCGGCCAAGGCCGCCGGGGTGCGGGTCGAGATCGTACCCGGCGTCACGGCAGCCTGTGCCGCCGCGGCGAGTGCCGGCATCAGCCTGACAGAACGGGGAATTTCAAACAAGCTGGTGCTTGCCACCGCCACCGGGGCCCACGGCGGTGTCCTGCCCGAAAGCGTCGATCTGACCGGCCCCGGCACCAGCACGGCGTTTTACATGGCCACGCGGCAATCCAAGGCGATTCAGGATGCGTTGTTGCGGCGCGGTGTGCCGGAAGACACCGCGTTCACCCTCGCGGTCGATGTCTCCAAACCCTCCGAACGGGTCTTTTCAGGCCAACTGCGCGACCTGCATGAACAGATCGCGGCGGAAGGTATCACGGGCTGCGCGATCATCCTTGTGACCTGGCCGCTGTCAGAAGCTGTCGCAGAAGAGGCGGCGGCAGAGACCTGCCTCTTGTCCATGGCTGTCTGAGGGCTCCATTCAGGCGACCCGCCGTCCCGCGCTCCATACGCCTTGCAGATGGTGGGTATCCGAAATGCGCCGGACGCGCACGATATCGGCGCGGTAGCCTGTCGACAGCTGACCGCGATCCTTAAGCCCAACCGCGCTTGCCGGGGTTTCGGAAACACAGCGCATGGCACGTGGCAGGTCATCCCACAGCTCTGCCAGTTTCAAAGCTGACAACAGCAGTGCGGCTGGCACATAGTCGGACGAGACGATATCCAGCAGGCCCTGTTCTGCCAGTTCCAGCGCCGAGACGTTGTTGGAATGTGACCCGCCCC
Source organism: Roseobacter weihaiensis (assembly GCF_020622345.1). Classification (GTDB taxonomy): domain Bacteria; phylum Pseudomonadota; class Alphaproteobacteria; order Rhodobacterales; family Rhodobacteraceae; genus Roseobacter; species Roseobacter weihaiensis. The sequence continues at coordinate 308,067 of NZ_JACNMO010000004.1, forward strand.
GAATGACATTGGGCGCGCCCATAATGATCGCGATGCCCGCGTCCCGGCAGGCTTTTGCCGCCTCAAGCGTGGTTGGAAACTCCGCCAGCCGGATGCCGTAGCCCGCAGAGACCGCCACCTGTTGCGCGGTGGTGTCATCGTGGCTCGCCAGCACCGCTCCCAGACGGGCGGCCTCGGCCACGGCACCGGCCTCATGAGCGGCCCCAAACCGATGCTGCAGGCCTTGCAGAGTGGCGACATGGTCGATGAAATCCGCCTCGCTCATGTTGTTTTTGCCCATGCTATAGGCCCGCAGCTTGTCCATATCGCGGAACTGCCGCTGGCCGGGCGTGTGGTCCATCAGGCTGACCAGGCCGATGCGGTCCTGCGGGCCGAACTCCGCCAGTTCGTCCAGCAAGGTTTCAGAGCAGATCTCGGCCCGCAGATGCAGGTAGTGGCTGATCTTGAGCGCCCCGGTTGCGCGCAGGCCCAGCAGTTCAGAGGCCAGTGCACGGGCATATTTCCGATTCCGGCCCTTGCTCGTGGGGATCGAGCCCACGCGCATCGCGTCAAAGACGGTGGTGATCCCGGTCGAGGCAAGCTCGGCGTCATGGGCGATCAGCGCAGGCGCGTGCGGCCATTCAACGCGTGGGCGCGGCTCGATATGCCGCTCCAGATTGTCGGTGTGGAGTTCAACCAGCCCCGGTACCAGCAAATCACCGGCACAATCGGTTGCCCCGTATGGCACGCAAGCGGTTTCCTCAAGTGCGGCAATGGTGCTGCCCTGAACGGTGATCTGCCCGGTGATGACCCTGTCGTGCAGTACCACGCGGGCATTGGCCAGACAGAAAGAGGGCGTAGGGTCACCGTCGCTGATCTGTGGGGCGGGGGTTGGGGAAAGAGCCGAATTCATGGGGCGGTACTCGCAATTTGCAGGATATGCCGGGTGGCGGGATGCCTCAAGGGCGCAAAGGGGTTCATTACCAGACCGCCTCGCGGGCCAGGGCGGCGCGGGCAGCGGCAACGGTCTCCTCCAGCGCGCCATCGTTGGAGATTTGGATCATGGAAAGACCGGGGGGGATCGCGGCACCCGCCCGCGCGCGCCTGTCAGCGATGCCCTGCGGTGTTTCGCGGCCCCGGTGGCGCAGCCGGTCGGTCAGTGTCTCAGGCCGCGCGGTCAACTGCAACACGGTCAGCGTCTCAAAAACCTGTCCGGCCTCAACCAGCACGCCGCGCGACAGGTTGACCAGAAAGGACTGGCCGCGATCTGCTTCCTGACGGATGGCTTCGGGGATACCGTAGGAAAGCCCGTGCGCGGTCCAATGCAGACAGAAGGCCTTCCCCTTGACCATTTGCGCAAAGGTCGCCGCATCCACCGTGTCATAGTCTTCACCGCCCATGTCACGTGGGCGTGTGATGACCCGGCGCACGATCTCAAGCGCGGGCACGGTCGCGCCGAGCGCCGCAATGACACTGTCTTTGCCGACACCTGACGGCCCGACGACAGCGATGACCCGCCCGGCCGTCATGCCGCCTCGCGGGGAATGAAGGCGGAGAGATCGACCGCGCGGGTGCAAACCTTCGCGCGGGTGGGGACATTATGGAAAATACCGACGATGGCGGCACCGGGCGCCTTGGCCTCGTGGATCGGCGCCAGCACGACGGCGCGGTTGGCCGGATCGAGGCTGGCGGTGGGTTCATCCAGCAGCAAGGCGGGGTAGTCATAGGCAAAGTCGCGGGCAATCCTCACGCGTTGCTGCTCACCCCCGGAGAAAGTTGTGGGCGACAGACCCCAGAGTCTTTTCGGGATGTTGAGCCGTGCGAGCAAGTGTTCGGCCCGGTGCCGTGCCGCGACCGGATGATGACCGACAGCCAAAAGCGGCTCAGCCACAACGTCAAGCGTCGGCACCCGCGGCACAACTCGCAGGAACTGGCTGACATACCCAAGCGTATGGCGGCGCAGGGTCAGGATATCCCGCGACGCGGCCTTGGCCACGTCAACCCCGCCCATGCAGATGCTGCCGCAGGCTGCCAGAGAACTGCCATAGATCATGCGCATCAGGGTGGATTTGCCCACGCCAGATGGCCCGGTCAGCGCTACACATTCGCCCGGCGCCACACCAAGGGTGGTCCCTTGCAAGACCGGAATTTCAGTGCCGCCCTGACTGTGCAGGGTAAAGGATTTGGAGACGTTTTCGATCCGGATCATCATCACACCTGCAAGACCGAGCTGACCAAAAGCTGCGTATGGGCGGCCTGTGGGTCGTCCAGCACCTGATCGGTGAGCCCGGTTTCGATCACGCGACCGTCTTTTATCACCATCAGACGGTCGGCCAGCAATCGAACCACCGCCAGATCATGCGTGACGATCATGGCCAACAACCCCATGTCCCGGACCAACCCGCGCAGCATATCCAAAAGCCGCGCCTGCACCGAGACATGCAGCCCGCCGGTCGGTTCATCCCTGAACACCAGCCTTGGGCCGGTAATCAGATTGCGCGCAATCTGCAGCCGCTGTTGCATGCCGCCCGAAAAAGTGGCGGGGCGGTCATCGATGCGAGAGGCATCGATCTCGACACGGGTCAGCCAATCCTCGGCCTGCAGGCGGATATCGCCGTAGTGACGCGCGCCCAACGCCATCAGCCGCTCGCCCACGTTGCCGCCGGCGCTGACATTCATGCGCAGCCCGTCGCGGGCATGCTGCTGCACAAAGGCCCAATCCGTGCGCGCAAGCATCCGCCGCGCCGGCTCGCTCATCGTCACGGTGTTGCGCGGCCCATCGCTTCGGGTGTCAAAGATCACTTGGCCCTGATCGGGCGGCAGATGGCCCGACAGGCAATTGAGCAGGGTCGTCTTGCCCGAGCCGCTTTCGCCCACGGGGCCGATGACCTCGCCGACAAAAAGATCAAAGCAGATATTCGTGCAGCCGATCAGGCGCCCATAGGTTTTCCGGAGGTCCTGGACAGAGAGAAGCAGGCTCATGCGGCGTCCTTTCCGCGGTGCCCGGCCTCGCGCCGCGTTTCGCAATAGTCCGTGTCGGAGCAGACGAACATCCGCCGGCCCGTATCATCGGTGATGACCTCATCCAGATAGGCGTCCTCGGCCCCGCAGAGCCCGCAGGGATGCGGCGCTTTGGAGGGATCAAAGGGATCCTCAAAGTCGAGAGGCGTGACCTTAGTATAGGGTGGCAGGGCGTAGATGCGCTGCTCGCGCCCTGCGCCAAAGAGCTGGATCGCTGCCATCTCCATCTTGGGGGTGTCGAATTTCGGGATTGGCGAGGGGTCCATCAGGTAGCGCCCCTCCACCCTGACCGGGTAGGCGTAGGGGGTCGCGATATGGCCATGTTGGGCGATATCTTCATAGAGCTTCACATGCATCAGCCCGTAATCCTCACGGCTGTGCATCTTGCGGGTCTCGGTCTCGCGCGGCTCCAGAAAACGCAGAGGCTCCGGGATCGGCACCTGATAGATAAGGATCTGGTCTTCGGTCAGTGGCGCTTCGGGAATGCGGTGGCGGGTCTGGATGACCTTGGCATCCGATGTCTTGGTTGTCGTGGCGATGCCTGCGGTGCGCTCAACGAACTTGCGGATGGAGACCGCGTTGGTAGTATCGTCCGCGCCCTGATCGATCACCTTGAAGGTATCCTCGGGCGTCAGGGTCGCGGCAGAGACCTGCACGCCGCCCGTGCCCCACCCGTAGGGCATTGGCATCTCGCGCGAGGCGAAGGGCACCTGATAGCCGGGGGTCGCCAGCCCTTTCAGGATCGCACGGCGGATCATCCGTTTGGTCTGCTCGTTCAGATAGGCAAAGTTATAGGCCTCCTCGGTCACAGGAGCCCCCTCTGGTGCAGGGCCCGCGCCAACCCCTCCGCGCCGGTAAAGTGGATCGCATCCATACCCACTGCGCGTGCGCCCTCGACATTGCGCGGGCTATCATCGATGAATACGCAGTCTTCAGGTCGCACATCAGCGCTGTCGCAGAGCAGCTGAAAAATGCGCGGGTCAGGTTTCATCAGGCCATGCGCCCCAGAGACGATGGTCGTGCCAAAGACGTCGCCCAGCCGGCGGTGTACCTTGAGCCCTTCGGGCCATGTCTCTGCCGACCAGTTGGTGATGGCATGGATCGGGACGCCCCTGGCGATCAGCCGGTCCAGCAGCGCCCAAGTGCCGGGCACCGCGTTCTGAACAGTGCGGGTGTAGCGTGCGACATATTGGGCAAAGTGGTGGCGATCCTCGGCATTCTCGATCTCGGCTGCCAGATCGGCAAAGCGCGCCCCCTTATCTGCCCGCGCATTGCGCTCTCTGAAGCCCGTGCGCTCAATGAAGGCATGCGCGGCCGCCTCCGAGCCCATTTCAGGCGCCCAGGCCAGATGTGGTTGCCAGTCCACGAGCACCCCACCAATGTCAAAGATCACAACTGACGCGCTCATTCCGCGGCCTCCTGTCGGGGGGCTGCGCCTGCCGCACGGCGCAGTTTGCGCAGGAGCTCAAGTTCGGACTGAAAGTCGACGTAATGGGGCAGCTTGATGTGCTCCAGGAAGCCCGTGGCTTGGATGCTGTCGGCATGTGACAGCACAAATTCAGCATTCTGTGCCGGTGCGCCGAGGTTGTCCTCGCCCAATTCCTCCCACCGCAGGGCCCGGTCCACCAGAGCCATCGAGATCGATTTTCGCTCCGACTGCCCAAAGACCAGAGCATAGCCGCGGGTAAACTGCGCAGGCTTCGTCTTGGAGCCCTGAAACTGGTTGACCGTCTCGGATTCGGTCAGGGTGATCTCGGCAATCTCAATGGCAAAGCCAAGTTCGGGGATTTCCATTTCCACCGTGACCGCCCCGATGCGCAGCTCTCCCACAAAGGCGTGGGTGCGGGCATGACCGCGCTGGGTGGAATAGGCCATGCCCAGCGAAAACCCTTCGTCTGAACGGGTCAGCGCCTGTAGCCGCAGGGCGGGAAACTCCAGCGGTTCACGGGTCAGGTCTGGCGGTGCGGCATCACTTGGCGGGGCTTCTTCGATCAACCCTTCGCGGTTGAGAAACCCGGTCACATGCGGTGTTGCCTCGGGGACAGGGTCGGCGGTGGGGGCCGGGGGCGCTTCGCCATCCGCGGCCAGCTGGAAGTCGACAAGCCAGTGTGTGTAGTCAAATGTCGGCCCCAGAACCTGCCCGCCCGGCACCTCCCTGAAGGTCGCAGAAATGCGTCTTTCGCAGTGCATCCGTGCCGTGTCCACTGGCACGCTGGGCCCAAGGCGGGGCAGGGTGGTGCGATAGGCGCGGATCAGGAAAATCGCCTCGATCAGATCGCCGCGCGCTTGTTTGATTGCAAGCGCGGCCAGGTCGGAATCGTAAAGCGAGCCTTCGGCCATCACCCGGTGCACTGCAAGGCTCAGTTGTTCGCGGATTTGCGCCGGGCTTACTGCGGCGATCTGCGGATCACCGCGCCGCTCTTCGCCAAGCCACGCATGTGCGTTTTCAATCGCACGCTCCCCACCCTTTACCGTCACATACATCAGGTCACCTTTGTGCTGCGGGGCGGGGCTGCGAGCTGCACCCCTGCGGTAAAGATGAAATCGAGTCCCAGAGGAAACTGCTGGGCATTCCGGCGAAAGGCTTTGACCTCGGGCAAGGACAGCTCTGTGGTGGACTGGATGCCGGGACCGCTGAGCATCGCGCCCTGCGGGTCGAGTGCCTCGCATTCCACGATCAGCGTCGCGGATTGGTCAGGATAATCCGCTGTGCCGGGCCGGAACCGGTTCAATGGCGTCAGATCATCCCAGGCGCCAAGCGCAAAATCCGCCTCTTGCGGGCCCGTCAGCGGTACGCCGGTGTGAAAGGCGATCCAGCGCCGCAGCGCTTCCGTGTCATGCCGGGGGGTCAGGTAGAGCTTGGTATCCGCGTCGCACAGGGTCAGCACCACCGCGGCGGCCGCATCAGAAAGCGGCGCAATGCCCAGCCCCGGGGCCACCGTTTCGATCTGGCCGGGCCGGGCCATCGCGGTCATAATGTCGCGAAAGACCATAGCCGCCTCGCGCGCCGGCTCGGCAAATCCCCCCTGCAGCGACGGCGTCTGCATCAGCCCTCCCCCGGTGCCATGGTAAAGAAATCGACCTTTGTCGCTGCCGCCTTGCTGGCGCGTTTGTGGCGGCGCTCCTTCTGCTCCGATCTCAGGACGTCAGGGAGACGGGGCGTGAGTGTTTCGGCGGCGGGGGTCTGCATCAGCGCATCGATGAGCGCTGCGGTTTGTGCATCGGCTTTTGCGCGCCCTTGCACATACCCATGCCCGACCGTGTCGCCCGCCAGTTTCAGGCTGCAGCGGGTGACCGTTGCCTCGCCCAGATTGAACGGCGCCCCGGTGCCGCCCGCGCGCCCGCGGATCATGACGCTGCCGATCTCGGGACGGCGCAGCCAGGTGAAATCAACCGGGATTTCCAGTGGGTCAAGAAGCGCCTTTGCACGGCCTGCACGTGCGGTGGCCAGCAGGCTGAGCCAGCTTTTGCGGTCGTATACGGTAAGGGTCTCATCCAGCATCTAGACAACTTCCAAAGATACTATACAACTAGACTTATTATGCCGAAAAGGGGGGACCTGTGCCAGCAGTTTTTTTGGGCCTTTGGGTGAATCCGATCCGGTGCCCGTTGATGTCGGGTTGTGGCAGCACGGCGGCAAATGCATGACGGGCAGGCCAAAAACACCGCTCTGGCAAGCGATTGCCCGGTCCTTGCGCGGTGATATCGCAGACCGGATCTATGAGGTCGGGGACAAGCTGCCGACCGAGGCGCAGCTGGCTGAACGCTTTGGGGTGAACCGTCATACCGTGCGCCACGCCATCCGCGCACTGGCCACGGAAGGTCTGGTCCGGACCCGACGCGGTGCGGGGGTATTCGTGACCGCTGCGCCGACCGAATACCCCATCGGCAAGCGCGTGCGGTTCCATCAGAACATCGCCGCAGGCGGTCAGGCGCCGCAAAAGCGTATTTTTCAGATCGAAGAGCGTCCGGCCACAGCGTCCGAGGGGGACACGCTCATGGTGTCCCGGGGCAGTCAGCTTTGTATCTGTCACGGCGTGTCTCTGGCGAATGGCACGCCGATCGCACTCTTTTCCAGTCATTTCCCGGCAGAGCGGTTACCGGGGATCGCCGCCGCACTCACAGAGCGAACGGGTGTGACGGAAGCGTTTCGTTTATGCGGGGTGTCGGACTACACCCGCGTTTCGACCCGCATCAGCGCGCGCCCTGCGACTGCGACGCAGGCTTTGCACCTGCATCTCGAAGAGGGGGCTCCGCTCGTTTATAGCACCAGTCTGAACGCGGATGGGCAGGGCTGTCCCGTTGAATTCGGTAAGACCTGGTTTGCAGGCGACCGGGTGACCTTGACCATTGATGGCGCGGTCTGAGTTGCCGTCAGGCACCATGCTTTTCCACGAACACCTCGGCGGTTTCCACGTATTGAACGTGACACCCGAACTGGAAAAAGAGCTGAAAGTGGCACGCGGTCAAGGTAGCTTGGGCTGACTGGTTCAGAACTACCCAGAAACAACCAGCAGGAGCCAGTCACCGCATGTCAGACCCAGACGGCATCATCCGCCTGAACACAGTCATCGACCGAACCGGCCTGTCCCGGTCCACCATCTACCGCAAGATCGCCGAGGGCACCTTCCCCGCCCAACTCAGGATCAGCATCCACGGTGCAGGATGGCGGGAGTCCGATATAAACCGATGGGTTGAAGATCCCGTGGGCTGGCGATTGGAGCGAGAGGAACGCTGATATCCAAGTTAATCCACGTGATGCTTGTGCCAGTGATCTGCGATGTCGATCCGGCGGGCGATCCAGACCCTGTCGCGCGACGCCAGATGATCGAGAAAAGCACGAAGTCCAACGGCGCGACCAGGACGCCCGGTGATGCGGCAGTGCAGGCCAACCGACATCATCTTGGGCGCTCCGCTCCGTCCTTCTTCGTAGAGGATGTCGTTCGTGTCGAAAGCATAGGGAATCACGAGTTGTCGCCCGCCCGGCCCGTTGATCCAGTAGGGGAGGTCGTCGGCGTAGCCGTCCGAAAGATAGCGGAACCCTCCTGCCTCCATCACGAGGTCCATCGTCCGCTCCGACTGCGCCCCAGTGTACCAGCCCAACGGGCGTTTCCCTATGAGGTCTTCGTGGAGCTTTATAGCGGCTCGGATGTCGGCTCGTTCCGTTTCTTCCGGCACGCCGTCGTTGCGAAGCCATCGCATGCCATGACAGGCGACTTCCCAGCCTGCCTCCTGCATAGCTTGCACGGCCTCGGGATTGCGTCTTGGCGCCTCGGAGACCCCGAAAACCACCGGGATGCGTGCGTCGCAGAACAGTCGCCAGAGTCGCCAGAAGCCCGCCCGCGATCCGTACTCGAACAGGGTTTCCATGCTGCGGTTGCGTCGTCCCGGTCTCGGCTCAGCTCCGACGAGCTCAGACAGCCTCGCCTCGGACGAGTCATCACCATCGAGGACGTTGCGCTCGCCGCCCTCCTCATAATTCAGCACGAACTGTACTGCGACGAAAGCGCCGCCCGGCCAGTTCGGGTCGAACCCCGAGCGGCCATATCCGACCCAGTCCCGCCCATCGGAAGCGTGCGGATCCGTTGTCATATCTCAGCGTAGAGTTCCAGGATGTTGCCCTCGGGGTCTCGGAAGAAGAGGGTCTCGTGCCGCCAGTCAGGTATCTCGGTCGGCCCTCTGAGTATCTCGACGCCGTAGGCACGGAGCGTTTCGTGCCACTCGATGATCGCCGCTGGCGGCACACGGAAGGCAAGCTGCACTGGGGCAGCGCCTGTTGAGATAGTTCCGTCGTTGCAGACGTCCCAATCACGACGGATTCGGAGCGACAGTAGAGAGGCACCGACGCGGAAGCTCCTCCAACGCTCGCGGTCCACTTCCAAAGGTAGCCGAAGGATTGGCCTGCTGCCGGTTGGAAAAGAGCCTCTATCATCGCCGCCCTTCCAACTCCGGGCTGTCCGGTCAGCCTTCCTCGTTCGCGCGTTTGAGTGAATCGAAAAACTCTCGAAACAAGATCACCTTGCTGTCTTTGACTTGCACGACGACAACATACTCGTTCGAGTACTCCTTTCCCGTCCGAGTATTCGTCAGATCACCATGAAACTCGATGATTACCCATTCGGGGTCAGCACCTGGATATATTGCCTTGATGGGAAAGCCGCGCGGCTTTTTGTAGCCTTTGGTGCCCAGAAAGTAAGACCGCAGATTGTCGATCCCGACAACAGGCGCCTGAGCATTGGGGGAGAACGGAAACTCCAACCTTCCCTTATCATGCCAGAGCGTCATCAGGCTCTCCATGTCACCACGGCCAAGCGTTTCGAGAAAGCCGGTTGCGACCTGAATAGTGATATCATGTGCGGGAGTGACAAAGTCGGGCCGTGCTGTGGAGTTGGTCATCTGGGTAGGTCCTCCAAGAGGTCATCAAGACGTATGGGAAGGTGACGCACTCGAATGCCAGTTGCATTGTAAACTGCATTCGCGATGGCTGCGGAGGCGCCTACGTTGCTGATTTCGCCAAGGCCGCGCGCGCCAAACGGGTTGAAATCGTAGTCGGGGATATCCAGCATCTCGACGTCGAACTCATTCACATCGGCATTCACCGGGACATAGTATTCGCCCAAGCTCGGGTTTACGAACCGGCCGGTTTTGTCATCGATGAAGGTTTCTTCCATCAATGCCATGCCGATGCCGAATGTCATGCCGCCCAGCATCTGGCTGCGCGCGGTCTTGGCGTTGATCACCCGGCCAACATCAAAGACGCCAGTCATCTTGGGCACACGAATGATGCCGAAATCCCGGTCGATCCGAACCTCGGCGAAAATAGCACCGAAGGAGTAGAAGCTTTTGTCGGTTTCAACGCCGCCTGTGAATCCGTAGGTGTCATCGGAGCCCCCTTCCGCGACAATCTCATGCACATCGGTCGGTATCACTTCGGCTGCTGGAACCGAGAGTGGACCGCTGCGTAACGCTCCGCCATCGATCACCAGCGGTTCATTGCCAGGGGTATGCCCCATATCAACCAGCCGGGCGCGCAGTTTTTCAGAAAGGGCACGGCAGCCATCATCCACCGCGGCAGCGACGCTCGCCGTGGTCATGGACCCACCAGCAAGAGGCCCCGGCGGCAGGTCGCTGTCACCGATCAACACGCGGACATTTTCGGGGGATGTGCCAAACCGTTCGGCCACCATCTGTGCCAGGACGGTGTAAAGCCCGGTGCCAATGTCCTGCACCGCTACACCCACATGCAGAGTGCCATCGCGGTCCAGCGTCAGACGGGTCTGCGTTGGCATGCGGTACCCCGGATAACAGGCTGTCGCCATCCCAAGCCCGACAAGATCGTTGCCATCACGCCACTGTCCGGGTGCCTTGCGTCGCCCCCAGCCGATTTTTTCGGCACCACGATCATAGCATTCGAGCAAGTGCTTCGATGACCACTTGCGGCCATTTCGTTGATCGATGTCGGTGTGATTGCGGCGGCGCAGGTCGACCGGATCCATGCCAAGCTTTTCTGCCAGCTCGTCCATGGCACTTTCCAAAGCGAACGTGCCGGGTGCCTCACCAGGGCTGCGCAAAGGCGTTCCGGAAGGACGATTCAAAACGCGGACACTGTGAGTAACCTCCAGATTGTCGCATTGATAAAGCATCGCGGTTGTCATCCCACAGGGTTCGACATGATCCCCGACGAGCGAGCGATAGCTCTGGGTACGGTGCCGCGTTGCGGTCAAAACCCCGTCAGCATCTGCGGCCAGCGTCACCTCTTGCTCCGTGTACGGTCTGTGCCCGCAGGAGGTGTACATGTCCTTTCGGCTCAGAACCAACAGCACGGGTTGTTCGACTGCACGTGCAGCGGCAGCTGCGATCAAAGTGTGTGGCCAGGTAAAGCCCTTACAGCCGAAACCGCCCCCGATGAACGGGTTAAGAACCCGGACGTTTTTGGGGTCTACGGACATGCCGAATGCTACATAGTTCTTGTCGTTAACGCTGCCTTGGGTAGCGTCGTAGATCGTCAGGTGATCTCCATCCCAGACCGCGAGTGTTGCCGACGGCTCGATGGGATTATGATGCTCGATCGGCGTGGTGTAGGTTGCTTTGACGATCTCCACCGCCTCGACCAGCCCGGCCTCGACATGCCCGCGCGACACCTGAAGCTCTTCGCCCGTGTTGTATAAATCTGGCTGTCGCACCTCTGCGGTTGGATCAGCAAATTCAATTCTTGCAGCCGAAGTCTCGTAGTCCACCACAACTGCCTTTGCTGCCGCTTCTGCGACCTCAAGCGTCTGCGCCACAACGAGGCCAATATGTTGACCGACAAAGTGGACCCGATCATTTTCGAAGGGCGTGTATTCTTCGCCTGCGGCAAAGGCTCCATCCACCGGGTTCTTGATCGTACGGATCAATGCGCCATCGAGATGGCTGACAAAGCGGACAAACCCGGACATGCTTTGCAAGGCAGACAGATCAAATCCGGTGATGCGACCTGAGGCGATACTGCTTTTGACCAGGACGGCGTGTAGAGGCCGCCCCTCGACTGGGCGATGATCGGCCGCGTACCGCGCCGCGCCAGTCGTTTTCAATCGTCCATCGACCCGGGAGATTGGCTTTCCAATGACCGTGCTGTTGACGTTCATGCCGCTTGCTCCTTCAGTGTTTCCATGACCCGAACGATGGCACGCTTTGCAAGTTCGATCTTAAAGCCGTTGCCCGCCCTGGGTTTTGCACCTTCAAAGAAGATCTCGGCCGCTTTGGAGAATGTCGCTGCCGTCGCCGGTGCGCCGCGCATCGCGTCTTCGGCGCCCGCGCTACGCCAAGGCACCGTACCGACACTGCCCACGGCAAGTCGCACGTCATCCACCGTGTCGCCGTCCAGCTTTAGTGCCGCCGCAATGGATACAAGGGCAAAGGCATAGCTCGTTCGATCACGCAGTTTGAGGTAGGTTGAATTGGCGGCGAAAGGCAGTCCGGGCACTTCGATGCCCGTGATCAACTCGTTATGAGCAAGATCAAACTCAACATGTGGCGTGCCGCCGGGCAGCTTGTGAAAATCGGCAAATTCGATTGCCCGGTGACCCTCGACCCCTTTCACATGCACGATGGCATCAAGCGCGCGCAGGGCGACGCACACATCCGACGGGTGTGCCGCGATGCACTGATCACTTGTGCCAAGCACCGCACACATGCGGTTCACCCCATCCATCGCATCGCAGCCGCTGCCTGGCTCGCGCTTGTTGCAGCGCGCGTTGTGGTCAGGATAGTAGAAACAGCGGTTCTTCTGCAGAAGGTTGCCACCCATCGTCGCCATGTTGCGAAGCTGCGTTGTGGCTCCGGCAAGGATTGCATCGGAGATCATGGGGAAACGTGACTGGATGTCAGCGTTCCATGCCACGCTGGAGTTACTGCTCAGCGCTCCGATCATGATGCTGCCATCGGCGCGAGCCTCGATGCGGTCGAGATCCCCAAGACCGTTGATGTCAATCAAATGCGTTGGGGTCTCAACTCCCTCTTTCATCAGATCGACCAGATTGGTGCCGCCTGCAATCAACCTGGCATCTGGATGTGCGGTCAGTGCGGAGACTGCTGCTTCGTCAGTTTCGGCGCGGATCAGGGTAAACTCATGCATTTCGGCCGCCTTCCGCGCTCTTGCGGACCTCCTGAACTGCCGCAACAATGTTTGGATAGGCACCGCAGCGGCAGATATTGCCGCTCATGGCCTCTTTGATTGCTGCATCGTCCGGCCCCCATGGCTCTTCCAGTGCCGCCAAAGCCGACATGATCTGACCCGAGGTGCAGTATCCACACTGAAAACCATCATGGGCGATGAATGCATCCTGGAGCGGGTGCAGTTTTTCGGGCGTACCAACGCCTTCGATCGTACGTACATCAGCCCCGTCGCACAGAGCTGCCAGCGTCAGACAGGCCAGGACCCGTTTACCATTGACGTGCACGGTGCAGGCTCCACACTGCCCGTGATTGCAGCCTTTCTTGGTTCCGGTCAGATCCAGCGTCTCACGCAAAAGATCCAACAACGTCGTGCGTGGATCGATATCTATGCCGTGCACAGTGCCGTTGACGGTAAGATCGATGCGTAACTGGTGTGCAGATGCAGCCATTCCGTGTCCCTTCGCAATCCAAAACTCGTGGCTGCGGGGGAACCCTTCATTCTCGAACGGGCTCACCGTTCAGGGTGCCGCGCAACCTCTTCGGAAATCCAGATAAGAGTTGTCAGCGATTTGGACTGTTCAAAAATTGACCGATCAGGTCCGATATCTCTTGCGATAGTCAGAGGGTGTCACAGCAACGGCTTTGCGGAAAGCGGCACTGAACTGGCTGTGGGTCGCATATCCCAGTGCGACAAAGATCTGTGAAACAGAGTGCTGATCGTCCCGGAGCATGGATTTTGCGCGATCCATCCGGATGTCACGCACAAGCTGGCCCGGCGTCCGACCAGTGCTTGCGCGCAAGGCACGAATGAAGGGCGAAGGGGCCAGCCCCGCTTCAGCCGCGAGTTCGTTCAAACGTATGCGCCGATCCAGATGCGCATAGACATAGTCCACAACTCTCGTCAGCGCTCTAGGTTGCAAGCCCCAAACGCTGTCGGGTTTCTTACGGTGGCCGCTTGCAGTGAGGACGCTGTGAACAAGCGTCTCTGCAAGAAATTCGAAGTGGATCGTTTCCGCTCCGCAAACGAGGCTCCGCGCCATTTCCTTTGCCAATTGGGCGAGGCGAGAATGACAGCTGTTGTCCATCGGCATGATCGGCAACTGTTTTTGTGATCTGAAGGCACGCTGGGCACGCGCGGCAAAACTGTCAGCGCACATCTCAAACCGTAAAATCCGAAGATCCGATCCAAACAGGACTGATCGGCGGTCCGATCCTGATGGCAAGACGGTCAGCATGCCCGGCTCATCCGCCCCGCGGAAATCTTGTCGACCGTTATTGATAATTATGGTTTCCCGAGTTCCGCCTGACAGGTTGTAGCAAAAGCGGTGCTCCTTGAGCTGGTATGAAAACTCTTCCCGTTCTTTGTTGCGGATGGAGACGACTGCACAAGAAAAGTCGCCAGCAAGATAGGCCAAGGAGTGCGAGGCGGATGGAGTCTGCCGCTCTATGGACAGCACCGGATTGGCCGATCTTGATCTGTATCTATCGCTTGTCTGGATGTCGATCACGCTTGATATCTACGTAGGTTGAATTCGGCGACAGCTGAGGAGTTCGTCGAGACATCGCTGATGATCGGAGTAATCTAGCCCGTTTCCTGCTTACCGAACGCTCCTCCACATCAATGTAGCCCTGGAAAAGAAAGCGGCCATTGGTTTACAGCGCAGCATCAGTGACTTTGGGCCTATTCTGTTGAAAAACTCATACTTGATCGAGACCCAAGTAGCCGATTCAATTCGTCGTACAGGGAGGGTTGGCGATGTTGGGACCAAGGCAGCAAGCACAGGCAGCACTGTTCTACGAGTTCTCGCTGGAAGATCATGTCCCACAAGATCACCTGTTGAGATCGATTGACCGGTTCGTTGACCTGAGCAGCATCCGCTCACATTTGGCGGACTTCCACAGTCACACGGGCCGCCCGTCCATCGACCCCGAACTGCTGATCCGGATGCTGCTGGTGGGGTATTGCTTTGGCATCCGATCTGAACGGCGACTGTGCGAAGAAGTGCATCTTAACCTGGCCTATCGCTGGTTCTGCCGCCTCGATCTGAACGAACGCATTCCGGACCATTCGACCTTCTCGAAGAACCGACACGGGCGCTTTCGCGAGAGCGAACTGCTGCGCCATCTGTTCGAGACAACCGTTGCGCGGTGTATCACGGAGGGGCTGGTGAGCGGTCAACGCATGGCCGTTGACGCCAGCCTTATCGAAGCTGATGCCAACAAACAGTTCTCAGCAGCCAAAGAAGAATGGGATAGCCGCCGCATTGATGTGGACGCCGCACCCCGCGCAGTGCGTGAGTATCTAGATACCTTGGATGAAGCGGCTTTTGGTGCCGCCAGTGAAGTGCAACCCAAGTTCACCTCGTTCTCTGATCCCGCCAGCCAATGCCTCTCGTGACATTGCTGCGCAATGCACTGCCGGTAAGAGACTGCCGCGCGCACAGGACCTGCGATCTTCGCCTATTCGAACAACTATCTGATCGACACCGATCATTCTGTGATTGTCCCCTCTCGGCAGATTTGCTGTGCAAATCGCCTGCCGGGCAATGGATGTCGAGGCGACCAGATCAATCCGACAGGCCGAAGTGGGGTCAACCAAGACCATGCTGGACCGGGTGAGGGCCAAGTTCGATTTGCATCCCGAGCGCCTGATTGCCGACACCGCCTACGGTTCCGGCCCCATGCTGGATTGGCTGGTGAAGCGCAAGATCGCACCGCACATCCCCGTCATCGACAAGGCTGGTCGTACCGACGGCACATGGTCCAGGGCTGACTTCGAATGGGATGCTGAGAACAATCAGTACATCTGCCCAGAGGGCGAAGCGCTTAAGCAGTTCCGTCGGAACTACTCCGATCCTAATCGCGGCCCGACGGGTAAAGGTGTCGCCAAATACCAGGCCCTCAAACATACCTGTCTGGCGTGCCCATCAAAAGCTAAATGCTGTCCAAAAGCCGATGCCCGCAAGGTCACCCGCGAAGAACATGAAGACGCCAGAGATGTCGCCCGCGCCATCAGAAAGACACGGCAGTACAAGATATCAGCCAAGCTTAGAAAGAAGGTGGAAATGCTCTTCGCGCACCTCAAACGCATCTTGGGGTTAGGACGGCTCCGATTACGTGGCCCATGCGGCGAAAACGACGAATTCCTTCTCGCCGCAACCGCCCAAAACCTCCGCAAACTGGCCAAGATCTTTGCTGCACCGCAGCAAACGCGCAAGGCCTGACAATAAAGGCGCTCGAACCGCGTTCTGCGCTCCACTTTCTGCGCCTGCAACACGTTGTTTTTCCACAGAATCGGCCCAAACCGGTCATTGAGCGCTCAATTCCAACGGCAGCTTCTCTAATTGGGCTTTTCGGTCAAGCTTGTTTTCCTTTTTCAATCGTGGCGTTTGTCGCTCATCCGGGTCACGCTTCTCTTCGCAGTCTGATTGATGACCTGATGTCATCGCTGCAC